>CALUOQ010000033.1 GCA_944322325.1 uncultured Alloprevotella sp. | reverse complement strand
GAAACCGTGTATCAATGTTTCACGAACGATTGACACACAGCTTGCATTGTTCTGAATTCATCGAACTCACGTTAAATATATTATTATTGTTTCTTACTGGGGATAACTTTACTAAACAGGCTTTTCCCTTTGGAATCCTTTATTTCAACAGACAATTTTTCCGAATCGGCATTTCCTCTTAATACGGTGATACTCTCGTTGACCAGTACCGGAAATTTTACTTGATCTGAAGATTCATAATAGTAATATTTCGGTAGATTGTCATGGTAATGTCCGCAGAGCATCAGGTCAATACCAGCTTTGTTCAAAATGGGGACAAATTTTTGCAGAACTTCCTGT
This sequence comes from uncultured Alloprevotella sp., assembly GCA_944322325.1. GTDB lineage: Bacteria > Bacteroidota > Bacteroidia > Bacteroidales > Bacteroidaceae > Alloprevotella. The sequence goes on along the minus strand of CALUOQ010000033.1, from coordinate 16,695 downwards.
GGACCATGCCAGATGACACCTTTCCAAGGTTCTGGAGGCATGTGTCCTACAACCACTTTGTAGGGGGCCTGTTTGAATTCGTCGGAATTGACAACTTTTTCCAACCAGATGGCCTGTTCGGAACGATAGCGGTCGTAGTCGGTAATGCCGCAATAAGCAATGTCTGAGTCTGGTTTATCTTCTCCTGTATCCAGGAAGATAAAAAATACAGGTCCCTGTCTCATGGTAAAATACAGATGAGGTTCCTTAACGGAAAAATACTGTTGGAAGAAAGAGGCGAATGTTCCTCTTGTTTCATGGTTCCCGCGTGCATAGTACATAGGCTTTTCTGAGGCAAACAGTTCAATTGCCTTGTTCATGAAACTGTTGAACAGTTGTTCTTCCGTACTGGAGTGAGAAACCATGTCTCCGTTGAAAATTACAAAGTCTGTTTCCTTATATTTTGCCACATCCAGCAGATTGGGAATGTCATCGGTGCGTCCGTGGATATCGTTCAGCATCACGAATGAGGTTTGTTGTTTCCCGTGATTGTTGGTGGTAAACCGGTAAGGATCTTGTGACCAGATATCGGTTCCGTCTATTTTGCCGTAGGTTACTTCTGTTCCTTTATGTTCCAATATTTCCTGCACACAGATCCGATAGCGGTAGGAGGTACCGGGCTTCAGTCCTGTCAGCCGGACACTGTGCACCGGACTTTCGCTTTTGACTCCGTTACGGGTATCGAAGAATTTTTCCCGTTCTTCCTGATAGAAATGACTACCGTCGTCAGGAGCCAGTTCCACCCATCCAATAGAAGTTCTGTTGGCTACCCATACGATGGTAACTTCTGTTTCTTTCATGTTTTGCAGGTAAGGACCATATTTGATCTGAATACGTTCTTGTGCAAAAAGATGCCCGATGATGCTCATCAGACAGAGTGTGATGAATGTCTTCTTCAGGTTCATAGGTTATTTGAGTTGAATTTAGTCTGAATGCTTGTAATTTTATTTACAACTTTGTACCAGATTGTTATCGCCCTGTTGACTGAAACGGGCTAAGAATCCGCCTTTTTCTACCATCGAGATGGGAAGTACGTCTGTTCTTGTAAAAGACATCTTCGACAAGCGGCATTCCTGATTGCCTGCATCGGATACGATTTCAGCCTGCCATTTTCCTTTACTTAGGAAAGACAAATCAATTTTATGTTTGCAAGCTTTGTTTGTCAAAGCAGCTACATACCATACGTTGCCTTTACGGTGGGCTGTGATAACACATTCTCCTATTTCACTACCTGATAAAACACGGGTTTCGTCCCAGGTGGTTGGTATATTGAGAAACAGATTCTTGGCCGGATGTTTAAGGTAATCCTCCGGACGTCCTCCGTAACAGCGGAGCGGTGAAGTGAATAATGCTGTAGTTGCGATTTGATGTGCTTCGCTTGTACCTCCCATCCATTCTCGCTGTAAGGGCAGAGGGGTATAGTCACCATGACCGGCTAAGTAGCGTGTGAAGGGCAGTAAGACATTCTGTTGGGCTGATGATTCGCCATATTCCAGTCCGAGAATACCTTCACGGTTTAATTCGTTGGGGTAAGTGCGATTTAGCCCTGTGGGTTTGTTAGATCCATGAAAATTGATGACCAGGCCAAATTCCGCAGCTTCTTTCAGAGTTTCTTCATAATAACGGGTTACAGTCTGGCTTTCACAGTCGAAGAAATCAATCTTTAGTCCGGTTACTCCCAGGTCTTTGCATTTCTGGAAAAAACGGCGACGGCGCTCAGAAGTCTGGATTCCTTCTATTCCTTTTCGGTCGGGATAGGCTTTCCATAACAGGATTTTCACCCCTTTGGATTTGGAATAGTTTACTAGTTCTGCCACCATGTCCCAACAGTCCTTGCCATGTTCTTTGTCTTCCCAGTGGCTCCAACCTTCATCGACCAGATTGTATTTTATACCCAACTCGGCGCCCCAGTCAGTGAAGCGTTTCATATTTTCAAGGCTAACACTATATCCGGCCAGCCAACTCCAGACACAGTTCCCGGGTTCGATCCAGGAGATATCGTTTTTGAATATAGGAGAAAGAGGATCAGAGACATCAGTTATAATATCATTGTTGACTAAACTATTTAAATTTCCTATCATCAAGATACGCCAGGGAGTGGCAATATGACCTTCGAGTATTGTTTGACCTTCAAGATGACTGCGGAAGCAATTGGGTGAGATGACTTCCAGCCCCATACCTCCGAAGTTCTTTAGTCCGCCCTCGCTAATGGCAGCATAGATTTTGTTTCCATAACGGATGGTTACAGGGGGGCCTGCCAATACCTTTTCTGGCAGGTTGTTTGTCGGGAAAGCTTTGTGGGGTGCTTCGTAATATTTAGCATTGGACTGTAACCAGCAGGTTTTTCCTGCGGGCAGACAAAATGTGGTCAGATCGCTTACTGAGGATTTTCCGGATTCTGTCAGATATCGAAAGGCAATGCCTGTGTCATAAGCTCGAAGCTCTATTTTCCATTCCTGTCCATGGATTTCGCTGATGGTCATTTCTGCTGTCTGATACCGGTTGTGAGCTGTAGCATGATTTCCCAAAAGGGGATAGGAAGTCTGGATGATCTTGTTGCCTTTTTTAATTGTACTTGTTGAATGGATTTGCCTAGTTCTGTTTCTCCGATCTTCCATTTCATTTTTGATGGTTGCAGAATCAATGTCTCTCCGAAATATATTTCGTAAGTCAGCTCTTGATTTTTCCATGAAATATCTATACGCACTTCTTTGGAAGGGGAGTGAAGGGTCAATGATTTGTCCTCTCCTTTGGCATGTGCAAAGTTAAACAGAAGGGTAAGGCAAAGTGTTATGATTAATTTTAGCTGTAAATTATTCATCTTTGATAGTTATTTTATATCTGTTTTTATGGAATATTGTGATTTCTTTTATTTGCCGGTGAACCGGAACCAGTTGAAATCAGCATAGCCGCCGATACCTTCCGGGGTGCGGCTGAAGTTGAACAGGGCGTATCGGTTGGCTGTCCAGGGAAGGCCGAGACCCATTTTCAGTGTGTTACCGATGCGTTTGTAGTTTATGCCATCAGTGCTGTAATAGAACAAAGCACGGAAGTCCCGATCCATCACCCGGGCACGGATCCATAGCTTTTCTCCCTGGAAATCAGGAATGGTTTCTATGTTTTCTCCGTCATTGCACATCACCAGTCTGCGCTTTCCGTTTTCCTGTTCTATAGCTACATAGGCATAAGGAAATTCAAATATGCCGAATCCAGCCACATTGCCGTCCTTGAGTCCGGTCAGTTCCATTTCGACTGTACCCTCCGAGCTGGGACCTTGAACGCGCTGTGTCAGTGTGTTACGGGCTTCTTTCAGGTTTTCAGCCTGTGAAGCTTTCAGACGCATATATCCCTTGCGTTCGGTCAGCGACCATTTCTCATTGTCCGGGTTGTGGTTCCACTGCCATTGCAGGCCCAGCTTGGCAGTATTGAACTCATCTGTGGTTGCCGGGCTTTTGGGGAGAGATTTCTTGCCGGTAGCCGGTTTGGGATAGGTGATCAGGTCTTTGCCTTCATCACCCAGCATGGGCCATCCATCTATCCATTTTACGGGAACCAGACAGGGAACACGGCCGATTGCATCGCGGTCCTGCATGATCATGAACCACCAGTCGCCGTTTTTCAATTGTACCATACCTCCCTGATGAAGTCCGTTTTTGGGATAGGAAGAGTCGTCATACATGATCAGTTTATGTTCATAAGGGCCATAGATGTTTTCCGAGCGCAGGCATATCTGCCAGCCTTCGGTTCCTCCGGCCGGACAGGTGATGTAATATTTGCCATTGATTTTATACATGTGGGCACCTTCCATGCCGTATCCTCCGCCCAGTTCATGAGCGTTCTTGAACCGCTGGTCCCAGATTTTTACCGGTTTTCCTTTTACGGAACGCACGTCTTCATTGAGTTCGGTCAGATAGAGCGTACCTTGCCCGTGTACGACGTAAACTTTGCCGTTGTCATCGAAGAACAGGCCCGGATCGTACATGTATTCCGGAAAGATAACCCGTTCCCAAGGACCTTCCACTTTGTCGGCGATACAGATGGAGAAATTACCTTTCTCCCGTCCCCAGCCATAAGGGGTACAGAAGCCTACATAGAACTTGCCATCCCGGTGACGGATGGTTGTTGCCCACGAGCCGTTCAGATACAGGTTGCCTCCCTGCATGTCGTAACGGGGATCTTCATCGTAGCGTTCTACGGCATAGCCTGCCATTTCCCAGTTGACCAGGTCTTCGGAAACAGCAATCGGGCAGCCCGGAACATAGTGCATGCTGGTTGAAACGAAGTAAAACTTGTCGTCTACCCGGATCAGATCCGGATCCGGCCAGTCTCCCCACATAATCGGATTGGTAAAGGTTCCGTTACCGTTGTCCGGATTCCAGACTGTGGAGGTTTGTGCGAAAATATGAGATATAGCCATGCTCCCGCATAAAGCAGATAATAAAACCAGTGATTTCAGTTTCATGGGTATAAAGTTTTTATAATCAGATATTCTATGTTCAGTGTATTTAATGCTTGTTTAAATTTTCCAGATATTGGCTTATTCCATTTTCATTGTATGCGGCTATCGAGAAGTAATAGTTCTGGTCTGCATTCAGGCCACGGAAATCCAGTCGGGCGGAATCGTTCGACACTTGAATGCTATTATACAACTTGTCTGGAGATATACCGTAACGGATGACATAACCGTCTGCATTGCTGACCGGATCCCATATCAGACGACATTTACAAGCGTCCACGGAATCCCTTTCTACATGCAGAGCCTGCACTTTTTCCGGCTTTTTCCCATAACCTTTTCCAAAGACACGTATCTCGCGTAACGAAACATTGGATGAGACTGTATAGGCCTTGTTTTCCCACTTGATATAACGGGTGTCAAACGGAACTTCAAATTCGATGTAGTCATGAGGGGTATCTGTTTTTTTCCGGCTTTTATCGGCGATTACATACCAATCTTTTCCGTTTTTGGAAGCGCTGAGTACATAACTCTGATAAACGTCGGGTACGATTCCTTTCTGATTGGCGCCATATTCATCATAATTCACCTGAATGGCATAAACTTTACATGGGTTCAGCAGGTCAATTTGCACCCATTCTTCCTGATTGGAGTTGGCCACCCAGGCAGTTCGGACATCTTCATCCACCAGTTTTTCCACACTGAAATCATCTTTCACCGAAGAAGCCGTAACCGGTTTGTGGAACGATAATAACATCCATTCCGGACGAATATTTTTTCCGGTTTCTTCCGTAGGCAGGAACATCGGATAATCTCCAAAAGCGGTTTCTGAATACAGATAACCGTCTGCATCAAAATAAGCAGGATAGAAAGACAAACGTCGTTCAAACCAGTGGCGGATGGAGATGGAATTGGTAGCTGCTTTCCAATAGTTGGGACCGACCTGGAAAAGGCATCCATGACCGGCACCGCCTATGAAACCACCTGGCTTGTAAGACACCGGATTATTGGGAGCATAAACAAACGGACCAACAGGAGAGTCTGCCACATACGTTCCATCGGCATATGTTTTCCATTGCGTACCCGGAGTGGCATATTGCAGGTAGTATTTTCCGTTGTGTTCAGTCATCCAGGCACCTTCGATATAGGGACGTTGCGGCTCTTCGTGATATGCACCCGAACGTTCCCAGCCATGATGCTCCTTGTCGCTGTTCAGGCACGGAAACGGCTCTTTGATTATCTCCAGAGTTTTCAGATCGAGCACTGTGCCATAAATAGGGTTTACGGGAGAAGAGCCATAGTAAAGATACAGCTTGTCATTTTCCACATAAAATGCCGGATCCCAATACGAAGGGATTTCTTTGACCTTCTCCCAGAATCCAGCCTGCGGGTTATCGGAACGGTAAAGCATGGCATTTCCGCCAGAAGAAGCCGTATAATACAGATGACCTTCGTATTCAAATACTGCCGGTGCGTAATCTTCTACCGGAAGCACTGAATCAGGCACGACGACATGCGTCCAGGAACTGAAATCCGAAGAATACCAGTAACCGGATGATTTGGATGCAAATAAAAAATACTGTCCCTTAAAATGGGTCACGACCGGATCCGCAGCTTCCCGGATACCGTTTCCTCCATCAATCTTCATAAAGCGGTAATCCAGATTCAGCGGATTACAGAAGGTGGAAGGATTTTCCTTGATTCTTGTTTCGATGGGACGTTCCATATTACATGCTCCCAACGCGATCAATAAGACACCTGTCATTCCTATTTTATACATACGCTTATCTCCTTTCATTATTTTATTTCCGAATGGTATATAGCAGGCTTTTTCCTGCCTTTACTTTCACTTTTTCTGTCCAGTTCAGGAAAGCATTATCGCCCAATGGCTTTTGGGCCTGTCTCTGATTCTCAGCCAGTATGGTAACCGTTGCATCAAACTTCGTCGGATTTGAAATTTTCAGACGGATCTGTGATTCGTCCTGTCTGACTATTTCCGCCGTAACATGATCGAATACATACACTTCAGGCAGATCAGTCCGGACGTAAATACCCGGGATTTCGAGAGCCATCATTGCGCCGTTGGTTTCATTCCAACCGGTCTTGCCGCCATCGCCACGACCTCCACGACTGTCTGCATCACAGTAAGTCAATCGTTCGGTGATCTTTCCATTCGGCTGGATTCCTTCTGCATGGGCATGAATGACATCCCGCAGCAAACCGGCATATAGTGTATCACCGGTTGCCCGATAAATCTTAAACAGGGCATCACCCGACTGGGTACAAAAACCAGGTGCTCCATGCTTGTTTTGTGTACTGGCCCAAACGGCTCCCGTCAAGTTTGCACCAAGTTTGGCCAGCGGTGTTTCTTTGGGCAATTGATAGCAATAGGAAACAGTCCACGTTGCACAGAGGTTAGCCAAATCCTTGGCCTGTTTCAGATAGGCAGCTTCTCCGGTTACTTCATATAGCGTGATCAGTGAAGTCGTCAGGGCTATAGCTGTTTCCGAATCTGCATTTTGAAGAATATCTCCACAGCCTCCTGAAGTAAAACCGACCAGGGCAAAATCATTGTAATAAGCTTTTGCAGCGGCTCTGGCCACCTCTAAATAAACGGGCTCGTTATAGTATCTCGCAGCCAGTGCCAGACCGGCTACTGCCATCGCTCCACCGGTTGTATTGAAGACGGCCACGTTACCTGTTTCTACCTGTACATAATTTCCCCATGTACCTTCTTTCTTCCAAGTCGAGATAAAGGCATCTGCCAGGGCTTTCACCTCTTTTTCCCATTCCGGGCTGATGACATTTGCCTTTCCCTGCAACTTCAGCAGGTTAAACTGTTTCACCATCCAATAGAGAATATCCGCATTCTTACGGATCAGACCGATTCCTTTCATCTGAACAGCGGCATCGCGGTAAAGCACTTCTCCGTCTGCGCCCAACACGTCATAATAATAGCCACTCTTTCCTTTGGCCCGTGGCAAAGCAAAGTTGAAGGTATTCCGTACGCGGCGTTCGTGTTCCGCATCCCCCAATGCAAGTACCGGATAGGTATTCATTAGTCCGCCAATCCAGCCATACGACATCCAGTCGGCATTTTCCGGACAATAATATTCCCATTTTTCTCCCTGATAATATCGTTCATCGATATTCTTGACCATCCGGTCAAGCACTTCGCTCATGGGCATCAGATTGCGGGGAGCAGGTCCGCCGGTATGCGACTTGCGCTGCTGCATGAACTGATCCAGCAATTCTGGCACACTTTCGCAATAGAAGGTCAGTTTCGTAATCCGTAAAGTAATCTGATCACCTTTGCGGACATTGATACCACGGTCCGGACTTTGGCTGAAACCGATAAATTCGGGCTTCTTTTCACGCACTCCCGGAGCACTGATCACGAAAGATGCTGTTGACCGGTCTTTGCTTTCTTCCACAATGAGAGCATTATCCAGAATCTGGCCGTTCCATTCAATACCCTGGTCGGTCAAGAGAATCGTACCCCGTTTCTGGCTGCGTTCCAGATAGGCGATGGCTGGTGTAGCAGCATTGTTTGTCAGAACTTCCAGACGGGATTCTGCTCCAAACTCAGGCGACAGCTGAGGGATCGGGTTGGAAGTCAAGGCCAGGTCACGACGGAAATAGTCCGTCTTATCCAGACCGGTGGCATATTCACGGTTGACGATGCGCTGACGGTTCCCGTTGTACACCGACGAAGGAATCATGACATAGTTGTCACTGCTCCAGGCACGTTCGTCGAAGGCCACTGCTACGCCTGCCTGCTGTATGTCACACCGGGCGGTGAAAGTAAACGAATAGACTTTACGTCCATCGGAACCACTTTCTGAACGAATGACCTTCCAGTTTGCCTCCGGATTGATTTCGCTGCATGTTTTTAGTTCAGCATCCTGATAGACACATTCCAGGAGACGGTAACGTGTCTCCTGCGAAGTCTTCGGCAACCAGTTTTCAGCAGACAACACATTTGCCGTCAAGCATGTCAAGCCTATTAATACATATCTTATTTTCATTTTATTCCGTTATTTTAGATTGGTTGTTCAGCCGATAAAATTGGCATTCCCGATTCTTATTCTGGAACCGTCAGCCTGCAAGTCATCAGTTTATTTTTTTGAAGTCAGCAGATAAGACCTTCCCTTCTGTCCGTTCTCCATCTGATAGAGCGTCCAGCCGGATCCGTCCTTATTTTTCTCCAGTCGCCAGCTCAACTCCGGATTCTGCAACAGTTTCTTGATGTGTGTGGGGAAGGCATCGACCCGGCGTGCTTCTTCCCATGTATGGATGGCGTTGAAGATGGCATATTTATCCGGACACATTTCCACTTCTTGCGGTTTCAGATTCAACGAATAGGTGGTGTTGTAGCCGATGGCGGTCGCTTCGATATGCTCAAACTGCTCCAGAGTGGTACTGGGCGAGATGGAGAAGTTGTGGCCGAACGAGGTAGGGAAGTAATTGGCGAATGTCACGTCGCGCAGGTCTTTTCCCTGGCTGGTCGTACTTCCCCAGACCCGTTTCACCGGATCGTAGATATTCAGTCCGCCACCCACATTCCAGATACTCTGGTAATGCCAGGATCCTTCGGAGAGTGTAGCTCCCGTGAAGCGGATGTCGGGGATGTCCAGTTCTTTTGCATGTTCATACATGTTGCGGAAGAAACGCTTTACCGAATATGCTCCGAAACCGGTGTGGAATAAGAATTCCTGACCGTCGAAGTCGTAGTAGCCCAGGCCGCTGTTCTTGCAAACATCCGCATAATATCTGGCAATTTCATCCTGCAGTTCCAGATTCGGAATCAGACCGGTATATGCACCTCCTACGGCTGGTTGCAGTTTGTCTACAGCTTCACCTTTGGCATGAGCTGTCGCCGTTGTGCCCCAATAGCCGCGGGTTACTTTCAGCAGGCGATAAGGATCTTCCCTGGAGACACCCATATAGTGAATCAGTTCCTTGCCGATCTTCACCATGTTCAGTTCCGGCGAGTGTCCTTCCCAGCAGGCTACTTCTTCCAGATGGGCTGGGTTGTCGATGTAGATCAGGGTATCGGTTTCGCTCAGGTCTTGTGTCAGGAAGCGGCGGTGCAGGATGCAGATGCTGTCCGAAGGAACCGGGCTGCAGTCCTTTGTGCCCGGAGCCATCGAGTTGGAGATACAGGTGCGTCCGAGTATTAGTCCGTCTTTTTTCAGCAGTTCGGCATATTCGCGGTGGGACAGGTCGCCTGACGTGAAATGGAAAGGTTTCCGTTCTTCGTTCCGTCCGTCGATGAATCCGCCGTTGCTCCGGTCAGGTTGCAGGAAAGGCTGGTTATAGGAGTGAATCACCCGTACCCCCATTTGTCTGGCATATGATGCGATGCTGTCGTAAGGGCTTCCGGTAATGAAGAGGTCGGGCATGAAAGTTGTCGGGTCTTTCACCCATTTGCCGTTGAATGTCGGGTAGGGCAGTCCTTCTTCCCTGACGATGGTCTGGATGACATCCATCAGTGCGATGCTGTCCGGACTTCCCCACAAGGCGATCGAAGAACCGATAAAGTCCACACCGGGAACATCCTGCCGCATCATGTGGTTAGGTTCGTTGTTCTGAAAGATGGGATTCCCCTCTGGCGAATAGATCATCTTGCCTTTCCGGCGGTCGCGGGAATGGTAATGGATGTGGATCCGTCCGCTTGCATCGACAAAGGCGGAAGTGCCGTACAGGATGCGGAAGTAGCTTTCCTTGCGGTTGTAAAAGGCTACGTCGTTAATTCCGTCGCCGCCCATTGTAAACTGCTGGCCTTCCTGAAGAGTAATCGGCAGCGGATGGCTGACGGGGTCGGGCGAATGGGCTATGTAGCCCGAAGGACCGGTCTCCGACGTATAGCGCGATTCTCCGCCGATGGTGTTGTCATCCAGTGCCAGAACACCGATAGCGTAGTTCACCGTAGCCGAAGTGTCACGGGCGGCTCCAATGATTTCTCCCAGGATATTGGTGATGCTGGTATAATAGTTTCCCCACTGCACATCGTCAATGCCGTTGCGCGGTTCCAGGCTTTCCAGTTTCAGTTTGATGTATTTGTTTTTTGCTTCCAGGCTGATGGTAGCCACCGAACCGTTCTCATAGGTCAGCCGGTACTTTCCGTTGCTGTATGAAGCCTTTTGCGGATAATAATAGCGGCGTACCTCTTCGTCATACAGAGCCAGTAACGGCGATGGCTGGTCTGTCGGACTGAAGTTGGGATTTTCTTTTGTCCGGTCCCACATGCCTACAATATATCCCTTCGGGTTTATGTCTATCTGAAAATAATCGGTCTGAAAAGAACGGAGATTTTCCGTTCCGCAAGCTGACAATAATAAAGTTGCAGCTGCTAATGATATCAAATTCTTTTTCATTGTTGTTTCAGTTCAAATGCTATGTTCATCTCATTTCGGGTTCTTGCTTTTATTCATGGTCTGGAAGGAATTGAATGTCATATTCTTTTCCTGCTTCCGTCGTGAACGACAGAATACCGTCCTTTTGAATTGTTTTTATAGTTTCTCCATTCTGTCTGACTTCTGCTGTTGCTGCATCCTTTTGCGGGAGAGCAATCCGGCAGGTTTCTCCTCGTTCACTGGTCAGTTTGAGGGATGTTACCTGTTTCCCGTCATATTGGGCAGAAACGACAAATGCTCCTTTGGCTCTCAGACGGGTAAAGGAGGCGGGTTTGTCCGGCCAGCAAGGGAACAGGTGCAGGACACCGTCCACCGATTGCAGCATCATCGAGTTGATCGTCTCCACAATGGTCGTTTTTTCCAGACAATGATGTCCGTCCAGAATCAGGAAGTTGGTTCCGGCACGGTGAATCAGTGTCTTCATCTTGTCTATCAGAATATCAGGATCAAAGCCGATGCGGGTACCCATCACAAAGGCACTCAGTCCCAGTTCATTCATCGTCTCGGTAAATCCTTGCTGGTCGACTGCGTAATAATACAAAGTATTGCGGGCCAGTTGAAGGGCGGTACTGTCTGAATGAAGATTCAGCAGTTCGCATGGGTAAACCGGATGGAGCTGGATGACATGAGCCGGCAAGTCCCAGCCTGCCTCATTTTTGGCATAGACGGGCAAACCCTGGTTGGGAGTCTTCGTAGGCATGATGACCTTGTACGAAGGCAGGTGAGTGACGATATCCTTCCACAAAGCCCGACGGTTTTCATCTACTCCCAGTATTTCACTGTAGCGGAGCAACAGCCTGAAGGTCTGTTCTACAAAGGCCAGATCGGAGGGAGGATTCAGATCCCACGAGCCTTCGTGTCCGCCGGTGAGGATGTTATAGCGGTAGGTGCTGTCCAGAGTTTCCTTTTCCAGATAGTCTTCGTAGAAATCACCACACTCCCGGATAAACGGATAAGCCCGCTTGCGCAGGAATTCCCGGTCGCCCGTATATTCGTAATACCAGCTGAACAGGGGAACATTGAACGGAGCATCCATGGTCTGCTGCCAGTATTCTCCATAGAGATAGCCGTTGCCCAAAGCACTGACGGAGAACAGCAGCCCACGGCAGGACTTATCTTTCAGAGACGGATGGACGAGTCCCATTTCCTCGCGTGCCCGTCTCTTTCCTTCGGGGATCAGTTTCTCCAGAAAGTCGTAATACGGCATTGCCAATTCGGGGCGGTTGGCCGAGAATACGCTGTAGAAGCCGGCCTGGCTGTTGTAGTTAAGATGGATGTCTCCATGATAGTTCATGGAGTCGTTCATGTTCCAGACGCCGTACATGCCTCCACAGACCGGACTGTGCAGGTTACAGGCCGAAGCCATCAGGTAGATGGATGACAGGTACTGGCGGTTCAGCAGGGAATCGTTTGTTTCTACATACGAACGTGTCCACATATCTTTCCACCATTGTTTTTTCTCAATTTTCAGAAGGGCGAGTTGGGGGCCGTTCACTGAAGAAAGCTTGTCGTATGCTTCCGGCAGACGGGCATCATCTTCCAGACTGCCGGATACATAAGTTACAATGCAAACCGGCTGTCCTGCCTTTATCTGAAAAGAGGCGGTGACTTGCGAGGAGGATGTTTTTTCCCAGGAAGCCTCAGTTCCTGTGATGCGGGTTGAGATGCCTGCACGGGCTATCCAGCGTACATCTCCTTCCGTCCGGCTCCGGCGGGATACCTGTCCCACTTTCTCACGGATTCCGGAAGTGGTTTCATAGAGTTTGTTTTCACCGTTGGCATAGGTCATGACTGTGACATCTATGGGATGTTCCGAAGCCGTAGTCAGTTCAGTTACCACGTAGTTGTCGTCCATTGTCATCCACGTTGTCATTTCTACCGGTTCTGCGGTTCCGGTATGCATATAGAGCTCGGCATCAAGCTGTCTCATCTCATAACAGAAGCCCTCGGCGGGTTCTGACTGTACTGAAATGCTGACTCCTCCCACCGGCAGGGCAGCGGGACCCGTTCCTGCCCAGTCCGACCAGTTGTCGGTGATGAAGTCTACTTTTGACAGTTGCAGGGTCTGTCCGTTTTCTGAAGTATAACTGACCAGTCCCACATCTCCGTTTCCCAGGTAGGGGCCTTTGGGTGCATGCTTGCTTGCTGTTTCTGCCTGACTGAACGGACTGTTCCACCGGGCTGTCAGCATCTTTTTTTTGCTCTGAAAAAACAGATCGTCGGGATTGTTTCCCTGACTGAGACATCCCGGGAGAGAAAAAAGAGCTGCTATTCCCAGAATGACAGAATAATGTATGTTGCAAATTTTCATAGTTGAAATTCTTTTTGATTAGTCTTCCAGTTTCCACTCGTCTTTCCACCGGATAATGAAACGTCCGTCTTCAAATTCCAGCGGCAGCCAGATGTAGCGTCCGTCGATGGCATTTTCCGGAGTCCAGCGGTCACCCAGATAGATAAATTGTCCTTCTTTTCCGGCTACGGGCAGGATGTAAGTGCTCTGGGAATGATAGGTGAGGGCTGAATCGGCATCCACACAGGGATTTCCCAATTCGGTCCATTCACCCAGAATGGAATCTGCTACGGCAGAGCGGGCTGCATTGGGCGACCATCCTGTACATCCCGACATCATCAGGTAGTAGCGTCCTTCGTGTTTGAACATGGCCGGAGCTTCCATGAACCGTCCCTTGAAGCAGCGGATGTAGGTACCGTCGTGATCCGTATAGTCGCTGTTCAGCCGGGCAATCTGCAGGGTACTGTTTTCCTCTGATGCATAGATGTGATATGCCGTGCCGTCATCGTCCACAAACAGGTTCATGTCGCGAGCCATCTGTCCTTCTTCCAGATCTCGTTTGATCAGGTTCAGAGAATCCGGGTGAGCTGGCAGGTCTCCTCCGGAATAGTGGGCTTCTGCCTGGACGGGGGCTGTCTTCAGACTTTCCGGTGTACCCTGGGGCCATTTACCGGCATTGATGCGTCCGGCATGCAGGAAACGGTAAGGTCCGGTAACCTTGTCACTGACGGCCACTCCGCTCTGGGCTCCGGTGTAACCGGCTCCTTTGGGCTCGAGGTGAAACCACATGACGTACTTGCCGGTCCGGGCATTATGAATCACCTTGGGGCGTTCCAGGATACATCCTTTTTCGATCGGACTTCCGCTGCCTTCCGGTGCTACGGCCAGAGCGATACCTTCGTCTTTCCAGTTGTAGAGATCAGTTGAGGAGTAGCAATGCACTCCGACATTGGCCACGTTGCCTCCTTCTCCTTCGGTCTTGTGCTCGCCAAACCAGTAGTAGCGTCCGTTGTCGTAAAGGATGCCTCCTCCGTGGGCGTTGATATGTACGTTGTTATTGTCCAGCCAGACCTGTCCGGGTGTGAAGGACTGGTAGCGTTCTTTTGTCTGGCAGGCGAGGAGACCTGCTGCCAGAAGTACTGCAAGAGATATTTGTTTCCACATAATCAGATGATGTTTTGAATGAAGGATGATGTTTGGTTTTATTGCAGCCGGGCATGAATGGTTTCCCCTTCCCGGATGGTATAAGACTTTCCGTCAATGTTTACGCGCAGTTTGCCGTTCCGGATGCGTTCAACCGTAATGTCGAACGTGCTGCCGAAAGCCCGTATGCGGCGGAGGGCAGCCTGATTCCACTCTTTGGGAAGACGGGGAGTCACGTCACAGCTTTTCAGTCCGGTGGGGCGGATGCCGAAGAGACCTTCCGTAATGATGCGGCCGTAGAGAGCACTTTCGGCGGAAAGATGGCGCTGACCTCCTTCGGGCCATGCTTCGATGGCATAGGGCACATGTTCACCCAGCAGACGGACGGATGAGTAATGCTTCAGGTATTCGGTTGCTTTTTCTGTTTCGCCTACGGCATAAACACCGCGCAGGGCATACAGGGTGGAACGGTCCCAGAAAGTGCTGTCACCGGCCTGGGTAAGCAGACCGTTTTCAGTCCAGAGGCGCGGAGAGAACAGAGCCTGGATGGTTCCTTCTTTCCGTTCGCTGATACCCACGGTCAGCGGAATGCAGATCCAGGAGCGCAGGACATCGTTGCCTTTGTAATAGTGGTAAGTGTCATAGCCTTCCACGGTTCCTCCGAAATATTTTTCAATGGATTTGCGCAAGTCGGCAGCCTGTTGCCGGTAGGTGGCTGCTGTCTTTTTGTCTTTTCCCAGATCCTTTGCCAGAAAGGCAGCGGAAATTAGGGCATCATAGTAGAGTGAAGAGGTACAGAGGTTGGCTTTTCCGGCCGGGAAACGTCCTTCCAGTTCGTCTGCGTCAGAGGCTACGACACCTTCCGGCGTCAGCTTGCGGTGACAGTATTCCAGACACCACTGGATGAGCGGCCAGAGGGTTTCTGCCTGCTGCCGGTCTCCTCCGGCCAGTGCAAATCGGGAGGCTCCGTAGGCAATCATGGCTGCATCTCCGCGGTCGCCTGCGCCGTTCCAGATGTCCAGCCCTTCAGCAATGATGGAACTGGGTATGGGCTTCCACTCATCGTTCATAAAGCGGGCAAAATGTCTGAAAGAATTAAGAGCGGAGGCATTGCCGTAAGCATAGCCTGTGAAGGGGAAATAGGGGTTGATGTATTCTGCCTGGTCATTGGCCCAGATGGCGGCATAGTATGATTCGCCTCCAGGTCCGTGCATCGGTCCGCCCTTGGTTTCGTAGATGCTTTCGCAGGCCCGGATCTTGGAGAAGGCAAACATGCGGTTGATGACAGGATCGGGAGTCTCCAGAATCAGATTGTCTGCCAGTTGCTTCAGGAAATCCATCCGTTTGGCCTTTTCTGTTTCCGGTTGCAGCCGGATGGAGGGTTCTCCTTCACGATGGGCGGACAGGGAAGCTGCAAAGTAAAGCGTATCGCCCGGCAGGACTGTGTGCGGGCCGCTTCCGTAGACTGTTCCTTCCATGATATAGGCTCCGGTAACTCCGTTTTCCGGATTGGTTTTCGAGCGTGTCTGTTCTTCGGGAATTTCCACCTGCAGGGAGTTTTTACCGGTATTGATCAGGCTATATTGTTCAATGAGAGCGGGCTGGTCGGTAGACGGGAAATATTCGCGGATCAGTTTCCATTGTCCGTAGTAGCCTTTGTCGAACCGGCTTTCCACGGTCAGTATGCCGTTGAGGCTGATGCTTTCCACTTTTTCTTCCGTAAGCGAACGGCTGTTCACGAGGACTGCATCCAGCGGATTCCAGGCAGAACGGCGCATCAGGCTGGCATGGGTATTGTTCGGCACGGTGCGCAGCAGCGGCCAGACCATTCCTTTGTTCAGGGTAAAGTTGCCTTCGCGGTCTACACCGTAGCGCAATACGACAGAGACGGATTTACCGCTCATTTCAATGTGGTCGGAGTGGGGAAGGTCGTTCTGGATGTTCCAGATGATACTGCCGTCTTCCTGTGGCGACCAGCGCCGGGTGGACTGGGATGTTGCCGGCAGAGTGACCAGTGACAGTCCCAGAAAGGCATAGATAAGTCTTGCTTTCATGGCTTCTTCAGTAAATAACGTGAGTTCGACGAATTGTAAGTACTTGAAAATTTGGTGATTAGCGAAAATTGTCGTATCTTTATAGTGCTGAATTACAAAGAATTACGAGCAATAATCGCTATGATCACCGAGAGCAAAGTTATTGAATTATTTTGTATGGCAGATGATTTCTGCAAGTTTTTTGACTCCATGATGGCAAAATATACCCTTAAGTCCACCACTGGAAAAGCCACGCGACTTTGACCCTTTTGGCCAAGCAGGATTGTCCCCTTTGGCTACAATATGATTGACCCTTCT
>CALUOQ010000032.1 GCA_944322325.1 uncultured Alloprevotella sp. | reverse complement strand
CAGCACTATAAAGATACGACAATTTTCGCTAATCACCAAATTTTCAAGTACTTACAATTCGTCGAACTCACGTTAAATAATAGGGGATAAAGTTTGGAAAGAGGATGAAAATAGCTACATTTGCGACGCTTATAGAATCTAGAACTTCTTTATATGAAACAGAAACAACTCTTGCTTTTGTTGGCATCCGGCGTGTTGGCGATGCCGACAATGGGCGACACGGTTAGGTTGACGACAGCCACGCCTGTCGGAGAGAGCGTGGAAATTACCGTTGGCGCAAGTTCGCAACCCAAGTTGGTCTGGGCGGATGGAAGTGAGATTGTCGTTTCCGCAGCGGGGCAACCGGAGGAGGTGACGATAAAAAGTGCCTCGTTTTCCATCGAATGTGAAGGTAGCCTCAGGGCTCTTTATGTCCCACATGCGGCGGTGACAGACATAGACTTGAGTGATGCTCCCGGCCTGGAAGTGCTTCATTGTCCCCACAACCAACTTGTCAAGCTTGACTTAGCCGGAGTGCCGGCGCTTACGGACCTTGACGTACAGGACAACGGGTTGAAGGATTTGAACCTGACGGGTAAAGCCAATGCGCTCGAGACGTTGAATTGTGCCTATAACGAATTGACCATGATGCGACTTGGAGCTAAACCGAGTCTTACTACATTGATTTGCGCGGGCAATCGCTTGAAGACTCTCTCGGTGGGCAATTATCCTGCCTTGCGAACCGTATGGTGTCAAGATAACGAGTTGACTTCGCTCATTCTGCCGCGTCATGAAAACTTCCATACTCTTTATGCGTTCAATAACGCGTTGAGCTCCCTTACCTTGGTGGCGCCAGCGCTTACGAGTCTGAGGGTAGACCACAATGGACTGACGAATCTCGACCTTAGCCAGACCACCCGGTTGGAGGAAGTGGATGTCGATCACAACCAACTCTCGCTTATCACAATGGCAGCGAGTGACGAGACGGCATTTTCTCGTTTCTATGCTCATGAGAACGAACTGAGTTACAACTCGTTCCCAACGGTGGACCACCTGACGTACTATGCGCTATTGCCGCAGTCGCCTTACGATTTGGGGATTGCGCCGGCTGTCGGCGAGGAGTTCAAGATTACTACGCCGTTTGTGCAGAATGCACAGGGAGACGCTACGATTTTTACGCTGAACTGGTTCGATGCCTCGACCGGAGAACCGTTGGAAGATACCGATTTCAGCAGTCGTCTGAAGGGAACTTACACGTTTCTGAAGGCATTTCCCGATGGAGTCTATGCCGAAGTGACGACGCGGCGTTACCCCGACTTGACTATCCGTACGGCCAAAATGCCGGTTGGTACTCCATCTGTAGGGATAGATGCACCAACGTTGGCTGGCAGCCTGACGGTTAGTGATGGAATGCTTTCGCTGAAACTGGCTTCCGCCGCGCGTGTGCGTATCGTGTCGCCCAGTGGTGCTGTGTGGCTCGACAAGGAGCTGCCGACTGGAGCATATAGCTGGAATCTCGACGGTGGCGTTTATTTGGTAAACGGAGCAAAAGTGCTCGTTCCCTAATGTTGTTCAACTCTCCATATTAATATATAATGAAATCTATGCGACTGAGTAAATTGCTTCTGGCCGGTTTGGGAACGACGTTGACCTGCGCGTCGTCAGTGCTGGCACAAAACGTATTGAAGTTTAATGACGATAGCTTAAAGGCAACCGCGATCGGCGTATCGGTTGATACAGTTCGCCTGAGTTACGATTCAGGGATTACACCGGTTACGGTGATGTCCAATAAGACGTTGTCGGCTGTCGCGATCGACGCGGACGGCTTGGCGGCAGATTGGTTCCGGGTGCGTTCAACCGGGGCTGACCGCGTAGTTCTCGCCCAAGATTACAGCTATAGTAGTAAGCCACGTTCGGGTATTCTTCGGCTGACATCGGACGACGGTGTGACGCGTGACGTGCCCGTCGTGCAGGTCAGCAATAGCGCCGCATCCACTCTTCGGGGCGATACCAAGTTGACGGTGACTTCCGCCACAGATAACCAGCATCAAGGAGGTGAGGAAGTAAGTGCCAGCCTAGATGGCGATTTTGGCACAATGTACAGTTCTCCTTGGGGCAACGGAACGCGTTTTCCGGTGATACTGACCTATAATCTCCGAACGGGTAGTCATGTGGACTATTTGGTATATCATCCACGCACGGATGGCAACATAAACGGTAACTTCGGCGAGGTGACCATCGAATATACAACGGCTGACGCCCCTTCGGAGTGGAAACTTCTCACCGAGGCTGACTTTGGCGAGAGCAGTTCGACACAGCGAGTATCCTTTGGCGAGGCTGGGGTTGACGATGTGCGTAGGGTGCGATTCACAGTGCATTCTGGTGGAAACGGTTTTGCGACCTGTTCCGAAATGGAGTTTTACGAAGCCAATACAGAGTATGAAGCTATCATAGACAAACTCTTTTCGGACAATCTCTGTACGACCTTGCAGTCTGGCATTACAGCCGACGATATCAACAATTGCGGCAACAGCTATTTCCGCCAGCTTGGCCTTACCTTGCTGAACGGTGGATATACCGACTGGCAGCGCAAGTTCCGTATAGGTACGTTCGAATGTTACGAGACGGTGAACACATTGGCTTCGCGACTAAAGACCAGTACGTACAACTCATATGAGAATCCTACTGGCATCTTCTTCCGTAAGGGGCAGTCTGTCGTGCTTTTCGTGGAGGGCATAGGCCAGACTTCCGTGGCGCTTAATGTCCACGACTTTGGCAATTTTTCGGGTGGAAACGATTCGTCTTATCCTCTGAAGAATGGTATTAACGTCATTACGCCGACCACAACGGGCAATGGCTATATCAAGTACTATGCCGCACCTGATGTCTTTGCTTCGGCGCCCGACGTGCGCATTCACTTCGCCTTGGCCGACGTCAATGGCTATTTTGACATGTCGCGAGGCGATACGAACGAGGATTGGAAATACCTTCTTGACAATGCTTGTTCGAATATCGTGGACCTTCGTACGCCGCGCCTCCAAGTGGCCTTCCCCACGGATATGTTCCGCCAGTACTGTCCGGAGAATGCCGTCGAGCTGGCGCAGATCTATGATGATGTAGTTCGACGTGAACGCGAGGTGCTCGGCCTGATTCGTTATAATGAGGAGCCAAAGAACCGCCAGTTTGCCCGCATTGCAGGAAGTGGCATGTTTGCCGACGGTACGGGAGCAGGCGCGGCCGACCCTTCGAGCTGGATGTTGCCTTCGCGTGCCCAGTTTGGCTGGTGGGGCTTGGCTCACGAGTTGGGACACACTAACCAAGTTCGACCCAGCTTCAATTGGACAGGACTTGGCGAGACAACCAATAACATCTATGCGGCATGGGTGGAATTCTGTGAGAGTGAGCCCAGTAGTTTCCGACTTGAGTGTGAGGTGACGACGGTGTTTAATAGTGCGAACCAGCAAATGTATTCCGGATCGGGGGCACGTTTCAACTGCTATCTCCAGCAGAATGTCTGTGAAGGCGCGACTTGGCAGTTTGCCAACGGACCGGATTATTATGGCGCAGAGACAACGAATTATACATTACCCGACCAAGATGAGGACGGAAATGTAATAGAAGGTAAGAACTTTACAGGCCCGCGTCGCAATTACGACCACTTTGTCAAGTTGCCGCCGTTGTGGCAGTTGCAGCTTTATGGGACGCAAGCCGGTTTTGCGCCCGATATCTACGCCAAAGTGATCAAAGGATTGCGTGGGGCCAGCGACTTGAACAGCAAGGGGCAGCAGATGACCAATGGTCAGCAGTTGATGCGCTTTGTTCGCACGGTGTGCGATTCCACTCGGCTCAATTTTATCCCCTTCTTTGAGAAGGCCGGCATGTTCATGAAAGTGAAGCGCATCATTGAGGACTACTCGCCGGGCCTGCTCTGTGTGAGCGAAAAAATGCTCAATGAGGTGCGTCAGCATGTTGAGGAGGCTGGTTACCCCCTACCCGAAGGCGAGGTGAACTATATTAGCGGCCTGAATTGGCAGATGTATAAGGATCGTGCCGAGATGGTGACAGGCGACGTCAACCAAGGTTGTACGCGCCATGGTACCTATGTGACGGTGGATAACGACATTTGGCAGAATACAGTTGCTTTTGAGACGTATGACGCCAGTGGCAAGATGATAGCCATCACGATGTATGGTCTGGGTCATACGCAGTACGGTACAAGTGACAGCAATAACGTTAATGGCACGGATGTGCTCTTTCCCGCTGGTTCGACCGAGATTAAGGCGGTCAGCTGGGACGGCAAGCGCGTCACCTGCTACCAGTTGTAAGCCGTTCGTCT
Source organism: uncultured Alloprevotella sp. (assembly GCA_944322325.1). Taxonomy (GTDB): domain Bacteria; phylum Bacteroidota; class Bacteroidia; order Bacteroidales; family Bacteroidaceae; genus Alloprevotella. The sequence goes on along the minus strand of CALUOQ010000032.1, from coordinate 3,653 downwards.
TATTGACCCTGAATTTTATTGAAGCGGCCCGAAACTATCGTTAGTAGTTTCGGGCCGCTCGTTTGGGGAGGTGTCATGATTCGTGGTGCACCCTATCTTGTCGGTTGTAGAAATCTTGTCAAGATGCGAAGCGGACGGGGTGTTAACACTTGCGGCGACGGGTATTAATAGTAGACTGAACGGGTATTAATACCAGAAAATCCTACTATTAATAGCCGAAAAAGTGAGAACGGGGGCGGTTCGCCTTTTTCGCGCCCGGTATAAGGGTGAAAGGCGGATTCCCTTATTTGTTTATGGGGTGTTGCGGGGTGGTATCTGCCTGCTCTTCCATGGTGTCGGGGACGGGGCGTTTGTGTTCGTCGAACCATATGTCGAGCGGAACGTTTTCCATGCGTTCAAAGTTGGAGTATGCCATCTTGACGGAGCGGAAACCGGCCCGTTCGCATTCCTGAAGCGACTGCATCTCGCCGCTCAGAATGAGCCGTTTCAGTTCCTCAACGCGGTAACGATAGATGTATTCGTGCGTGTCGTTATACCCTTGGCTGCGGAGGGCTTGAAGCACGAGGTGACGGTTGAGTCCCGTATGGCGGCAGAGCTTGTCGCGCGTGAATTGGCTGTCGAGCCAAGGCCGGTCGTGCTGCATGAGAAATTCGAGTACCTCAAAACGGCGTACGTTGGCTTCGTTGAAGTCATTTTGTTCGGAATGAGAGATTTCTTCCTCTGTGGGGCGTTCGGCAACCCGGCGCAAAGGCGGGTGAGGCAGGGCGTTGAACACGGGCTCGAGAATGCGGAAAAAGAGGAACATGTTGACCAGCGTGAAAAGCAAGATGTAAATAATGACGCCCAGACGATTGAATGACAGTGTGATGATAACGAAAAACAGCGAGACGGCGCCCAACGCTACGCCGTACGTAATCATCCAGCGGGGCAGTTCGACCTGACGCGTCAGCCGGTGGGGCAGGCGGAAGATGTTGACGATGTAATATATGGACAGTCCTAAGGCGGCGATGCGCAGGATGACGTCGCCGCTGAGCAGGTATTCGCGAAAGTCCGAGGCATCGTACACCTTGATCATGTCGCTTCCAGCCAAAGCGCCGCCGGCGTAGAGAGAAATAAGGATTAAGGCGGGTGAGGCGTATGTCCACATGCGGCCCCATTGCAGGTAGCCCGGCATACAAAGCCCCAACGGATAAATACTTTGCAGGAACGAGCAGGCCAGCAAGTAGATGAGCAGAACGGGATGGAGAATACCCAATGCGGGAATCTCTTGCGTGTAGACGTAGAAGAGGGCCGCGCAGTACATCAGGCAAATGAGTAACATGATCCAAGCCTGAGACAGGAAACTCACCCTGCGGCGGGCAAAGAAAAAGAGGACCAGGCTCATCATCAGATGGGCCGCGGCGGCAAACTCGATGGTAATGAGGGTCAGTGTATGCATGACGGTAGCAAATGTAGGAATAATCTCGCAAAGTCGGTGTGTCAAAGAACGGGAAGTTATTCCCAGTCTAATTCTGTTTCTGTCGATGTTTGTTGTGAAAAGGTTACGAATCTGCGGAATTTATGACGTGGTTCTTCCAAATTTGCGTAATTTTGCACGGTCCATTACAATGGAAGTCGTCATGACGGGAGACACTATTTTCACGATTGATATAGAAAAGGTGCTGCGGGACAAGGCCGGCGAGAAAGCGCGCCATATTCCTCGCTTTGTGGTGTCATGGCTGAAACGGATTGTCCATGAGAAAGAAGTGAATGGCTTTCTTGAAAGTTCTGCCCATTTGTCGGGAGTCGAATGGCTAGAGGCTTGTGTGGACTATCTGGACATGCGTTTAGTGATTGAAGGAACAGAGAATCTCCCTTCGAGCGACGATGGGAAATTGTACACGTTCGTGAGCAATCATCCGCTGGGCGGGATCGACGGCGTGGCCCTTGGTGCTATATTAGGACGGCATTATGACGGTAGAATCAAGTATTTGGTGAATGACTTGCTGATGAACCTTCGGGGGTTGGCACCTTTGTGTGTGCCAATCAATAAGACCGGTTCGCAAGGGCGCGACTTTCCGGCTATGGTGGAAGCGTGTTTCCATAGTCCCAATCAGGTCATTATGTTTCCGGCCGGCATCTGTTCGCGGAAAATAAATGGTATTGTGTGTGACTTGCCGTGGCGGAAAACGTTTATTACCAAAAGCGTAGAAACTCATCGCGATGTGGTTCCCATTCACTTTGGCGGTCATAATTCCCGTTTTTTCTATAACTTGGCCAACGTTAGCAAACGCTTGGGCATCAAGTTTAATGTGGCCATGTTGTTCCTGGTAGATGAAATGTATAAGAACCGCCACAAGACTTTCACCGTAAGCATCGGCAAACCCATTCCGTGGCAAACATTTGACAGTTCGCGCACTCCGAGCGAATGGGCTGGCTGGGTGAAGAAGAGCGTGTATGACTTGTGTGTGTCGTAAGAGAACGAAAAACTCGTCCCGTAATAGTTGCAGTAAACTACACCTATTATTAATATGGAAGAAATCATATCTCCGATAAGTCGCGAAGAATTAAAAGCAGAGCTGACGCCAGCCCGTAGGCTTCGCTCGACGAATAAGAGCAACAACGAAATATATATCGTCACCTACAAACAGGCTCCCAATGTAGTGAAGGAGATTGGCCGTCTACGTGAAATTGCTTTTCGGGCAGCGGGAGGCGGCACGGGGAAAAGCTTGGACTTGGACGAGTTTGATACGGGCGAGGATGCGTACTATCAACTGATTGTATGGAATCCGGAGAATGAGGAAATTTTGGGCGGATATCGTTTCTTGCCAGGACGTGAGATACGTTTGGATATGTCAGGGCAGCCTATATTAGCCACGAGTCACATGTTTCACTTCTCTGATGAATTCGTCAATGATTATATGCGCAATACGGTTGAGTTGGGACGCTCTTTCGTAACGTTGGAATACCAAAATACACGTCAGCACAGTAAGGGGTTATTCGCATTGGATAATTTGTGGGACGGCTTGGGAGCGCTGACTGTGGTCGTACCCGGATTGAAATACTTCTTCGGGAAAATGACAATGTATCCTTCTTTTAATCGCATCGCTCGGGATATGATATTGTTTTTCTTGAATAAGCATTTTGGCGATAAGGACGCTTTGGTCGTTCCGATTCACCCCATTTCTTATGAAACTCCGATTGAAAGACTGTCGTCTTTGTTCTGCGAGGATTCGTTTAAGGCGGATTATAAAATACTGAACACGGAAGTCCGGCGTTTGGGATTCAACATTCCTCCGTTAGTGAACGCCTATATGGGATTGAGCCCAACGATGAGAATGTTTGGGACAGCCATTAATGAAGAGTTCGGAAATGTGGAAGAAACGGGTATCCTCATTGCGGTCGATGAAATACTGGAAGAAAAGCGAATGCGTCATATAGATACGTTCGTGGAGGAGAATCCAGAGTCACTGAATCTGTTGCGCGACGTATTTAGTCCGAAAAGTGTGATTGAGTAATGTCCTTAGGAACCCCCTGTTCTTAAGTGATTTGTGTGGTGGTGACATTGTCCTGTATCTGCCGGCTGCTAATTTTTTATGAAAAAAGTTGTTTTGTGATTTGGTCATTACGTATGAAGTTCGTACTTTTGCACTCGCTTTCGGGCCGCAAGGCGG
>CALUOQ010000031.1 GCA_944322325.1 uncultured Alloprevotella sp. | reverse complement strand
TGCGGACGAAACAGGGTCCGCGGGCGTGCCTTTGGCGCGCCCCTACGTGGCTTCGCTAATTGATAACTCGCAATGTAACAGGGTGTTACATGGAAGCAATGCACGTAGGGGCACGCCGCGAGGCTCGCCCGGCGCACACCATGCACCACAAGTTTGGGGTTCATGCGGACGAATCTGGGTCCGCGGGCGTGCCTGACGGCGCGCCCTTACGCCTTTCCGCTTGTGTGTGAACACTTGGGCAAAAGACGCTCCCGTACGGGACAACAAACGAATTATTCACTTTACTTAAAAACAAGAATTATGAAGCAGTACACGAAACCTCAGTGCGAGGTCTACCTGATGGAGACCGAAGGTCCGCTGGCCAGCAGTGACTTCCAAGTCAACGACGAAGTGGGCGGCATGACGCAGTTCAGCAAGCGCGGCGTCTGGTCGAGCGAGAACTGGATGGGCGGCGACGAATAAACGCCCGGTTATTCTTTTTTTCTCCCAATGCGAGGCGGCGAGGGCACGGGTGTCCCTGTCGCCTCGCTTTTTTGTTTCGCATCTCCGTAGGTCATGAACAGAGGAAAAGACGACGCGAGGGTGCATCCCCATTGACGGGATGCACCCTCGCATTGTGTCGCTTATCCTGCGGAATGATTAATCGCGGTCGAAGACTACGGTTATGGGGTTGAGCCCAGTCGTGTAGGTGGCCTTTAGCTGGCCGTCGCTGGCAAAGTGGTAGACCATACCGTTGCCGGTGAAGTCTGAAGCCGGATAACCGGCGACGAAGAACGAGCCGTCGGACGGGTTGACGGTGAAACACTGTGGGTTGCAGGCCGTCGGGATATCGAGAACGTGTGTGGCGAGGGTGTCGCCGGTGAGAACGTCGTAGCTGGTCACGTTGTTGCTCGCGATGGTGTAGTCCGGATTGTAAGTTGTCGTGGCGACGTAGAGGGCATCGCCGTAAGTCGCGATGAGGTTGCCCTCGGCGAAGGTCGTCACCTGGTCGGTGCTGTCGATTTTTTTGATGAGCGTGGCGCCCGTATAGTCGCCCGGCTGAATGACAAACAGGTTGCCGCGGCTGTCGGCTATGATTTTGGTCGGATTAAGCCCAACTTCTATCTGTTCTTCCATCTCGAAATTCGCAAGACTGATTTTGGACACTTTACTGCCTTGTGGGTCGCTCGTCAGACCGAAAGAGTTGACGACGTAGAGATAGCCGTCGCGCACGGCCATCTGTTCGGGATAGACACCGACCGGGCAGCGGGCGTCGACGGCGAGTTGGGCAGTGTCGATGCGCGAGACGTAGCCGTTGTAGTTGCTGACGTAGACATTGCCGTCGGCAGCAATGAGGTCGCGCGGCTGTTCGGTCGTGATCATTTGTTCGATGGCGCGCGTAGTGCGGTCGAGCACCCATACGACGTTGGACCCATAGACGGCCAGATAGATGTGCGAACCGTAGACGACGAGATCCTGCGGCGTGTCGCCCATGCTGCGTCCCTCGTTGGCTGCGGCGAAGAGGTCGTCGGTCGACATCGTGCCAGCGGTCAGGTTCAGGTAGCCGAGTGTACCGTCGACCAGATTGAACGAACCTTGATTCAGCACGTAGGCACCGGCTTCGGTGGGCTGGGGCGGAATGGGTTGTACGTAGTTGTCGTCGTCGCTACAGGCGGTGAGGCTGAGTGCTGCACCGAGGGCCAGAAACCAAGTTCTCCAAGTTGTTTTCATCATTTCTTTGAGTGATTAAAGTTTGACAAGTTGTTTTTACCAGATAAATTTCAATGTGAGTGAAAATGCCCGTCCGGGCATGGGGTAGCGCGCGATTACTTCGTAGTCGGTCGCTGTCAGGTTCGTGGCGTCCAGACGGGCATCCAGGCGGAAGCCTCTCAGCGCGAAGGTGTGGTAGAGTGCCGCGCCCAGTTCGGCGTAAGGCTTCAGGCGGGTGCCTTCGGCGTGTGACGGTAAGGAGAACCGCTCGCCGGCTGCATTGACGTAGACCGTGCCACCCAGCCAAGGCGTCTCGCAAGCCAGGGAGGCTCCGCCTGAGTGACGGGGCGTGTAGGCCAGTTGGCGGCCATAGGTCGACGAACCGCGCGTCGTGCGGTTTTCTACCTGCTGAAAGGTATAGCGTCCAGCCAAGGTCAGCAGCCAGTTTCCCGAAAAGTTGCGGCGTACGTGGAGGGCGACGTCGGTCCCCCAAATGTCGGCAAGACCGGTGTTCGTCATTCGCCAAAGGTATAGATTGACGGGGACGGCGGTGATTTTGTCGTGCACGGTGTTATGGTAGGCGTCGACCGTCAGTTCCGCATCGCCTTTTTGCGACCGGAGTGTGGTTCCCACTCCCATCTGGCGGGTACGTTCAGGGCGCAGACGGGTGCTGCCGTAGTGGTAATAGTAATTTTCGGTGAACGTAGGCGGACGGTACATCTCCTTATAAAAAGCCCGGAAGGAGAGGAAGGAACGGCTAAAAGGTTGCCAGTCGGCCAAAACGGCCGGTGTGAAGCGGCTGAAGTTTTGCGCGGCCGTTTCGGAGGGTGCGTGATTGAGGAACTGTTGGCCAACTATTGAGGCTGTCAACGAAAAACGCCCGGATTTCCACCGTACCATCAGATTTTGCCACAGCGAATGGCGCGCGGCGCCGTCGTCCGAGGGCTGGTTGCTTCCTAATGCGGACCATGCGTAGTCCATTGACAATGAGAATGACAGTTGGCGCAAAGGGTACCATGCCGCTGAAGCAGAGGTGTAGGCCTCGCGTTCGCGGTAAGTTTGCTCCAATCTGCCTTCAGGATAAACATCGCGTTCATCGATATAATGCGACGAACGATAGTCGAACTTTCCGCGCCATACCACGTTGAGACGTGGCGAAGGACGCCAACGGTAGGTGGTTTGCGCAAAGGCTTCGCGCTCGGCCAGCCGCTCGTGGTTATCCTCCTTATAAAGGATACGGGGGCCGGGGAGCTGCTGGCGGCTGTCGTAATAATATAGTTTTGCATCAAGTTGGTGACCGTTGTGGATTGTCCAAGTGAGAGTACTTTCGCCATTCCATCTGTTTAGCCGACTGTTTTTTCGATAAAGTCGCTGGGTTTCGGAGCCATTTTTAACGGTGTATGGGTAGTCGTTTTCGGCGTGAAAATAGCTTCCGCTGACCGTCAGGGCTACATTCGGGGTCAACCGGTTGGCGTAGCTGACGGAGGGGTTAATCCGACCGAACGAACCGCCTGAGAGGGTGGCTGTCAGCGACGGGTGTCCTTTCGGCGGAAGGGTGGCGCGAGTTTGTAGATCGACTAAAGCAGAAGCGGCCGCACTACGCGCAGAGAGTGGAAATGTTGAAGATGATGCCGTGGCTAAACGGATTGACTGTAAACCTTCGAGCGAGAAGCGGCTGAGGTCGATTTGGCCGGCACGGCTATCTGAGAGTGTAATTCCGTCGTAGCTTACTGCGGTGTGCTGAGCACTGAAACCACGCACCGATACGCTTTTGATACCCCCGGCTCCACCATAGTCGCGTACGACGGTGCCGGCAAATCGTGACAACGCGTCAGACAGGGAAACGAGCCCCTGTCTACGGAAATCGAGCGTGTCGATTTGTGGTGCCTCTCCTTCCCAGCGGGAATCTCTGCTTCCGGATACGGCAGCTTCACCCAGTCGAAGTGTGTCGATGGGCGGAATCTGGGCATGGGCCGCGGCGGACGCGAATACATGCCAGCATGCGACGGCTGCAAAGCAGCGACAGACGACTTTCAAAGTCATTGACAGATAAAAGTGCTCATGTACTTCGCTCCTTTTCCTCGAAGGAAGCGAATTTAGTGTAAACTAGCAACGGTAGGTCTTCTGACTTACTCCTCCGGCACGCCTTCCCGGTTGTACGTCAGGTGTCAACCAGTGGCTCTTCTCTTGGTGCCGGTATATAAAGGAGTTCACAGCAGCGGGACTGTCCGGGATTTGCACCCGATTCCCTCTTAGTCGCGCCGAATAAATCCGGTACGAACCGATGCGTCGGCAAAGATAAATAAAATTATCGACATGTTAGCCTCTCTTTTTGGGTGGCTTTACAATTCCCTTTTATATTGAAGTCCGTTCGGATTTTATGTCTTTTATTAAAATACGGACTGTTTGTGAGGATTTCGTAAGTGGTTGTGATAGTAGGAGGCTTGTTTCTGTCTCGGAGAACTTGTCGTTAGGGAACAATTTTATTAGAAATTTATCTTTTAAGGCATGGGAAACGGGGAAGGAAGTAGGCGAATTTCACAAAGACAACGTCAGTATCAACGAAATCAGAAATAGTAGGATTTATCGGTAGAAAGAAAAAGCTTAGCGTTGTTTTAACTTTGTTTATATATATAGCGAAATCTGTAGCTCAATAGTAAACTATATTTGTAAAACTAATGAGAGAGAAAATCGAACAGCTCGCCTAAAATATACGATAAAAAGGCGAGATTTACAATCGTTCCTACGAAGAAGGAAGAGAAACTGTCCTTGAGAATGGCCAAGAACAAAAAAAGAAGAATTATAGTAGTGGCGGCTTTGTGCTGCGCCATGTTGCTACTATTCTTTCCGATAGTATACAGTCCGCCTGCTGAGACTGCATACTTGTCGAGCGAGCCATGGGCCAAAGAGGTCAAATTCGTGGGGTGGGACTATGTGAGATATAATTATTATTTATATCGTAACATCATGTTGGGTTATCCGTGGGTTGTGCGGATGGCCTATACGATTGTTTTCTTTTGTTGCGTGGCCACATTCCTGCTGTTTATCGCAATGGCATGGGACGTTTATCGTCGTCGTAAACTGGACCGAAAGAATGAGAGGTTACGCAAGCGTTATTATGACAAAATAATGGAGCTCGCGCGTATGGACCATTCTTTGTCCATACCCGAAATCAAGTCTGCCATTGAATATAAAAAACGGGATTGGTCTTTCGAGGAATATCGGTTGTGGGCTTATATGTTGATCGATATCCGATCAGAAAATGGCGTCACGGAGGCGGGACTTGTAAATTTGCGCCGAACCGTTCAGTTGATAGGTTTGCAATCTTTTATTGAGGATGGGTTGATGTCGGGTAAGCGCAAAAACAAGGTGCGGTTCATACAGGCGGCACGTCTGCTTCGTATCAATCTGCCGGACAGTATCATGGCGCGTTTGGTCAATGACCGCGATATGAGTCTCCGCAAGGCTGCTCGTCTTTATTATATGTTGACCAATAAGGATGACCCCTATGCTTTCTTTGAAAACGATACGTTAGAGACGGAGTTTACGGCTTGGGACAAAGTCGAACTGCACCAGCTGTTTTCGAATCTGCGTGCGGCAGACAGGGCTCTTCCTGCTTTGGTGCCGATGATAGAGCGTGCGACGAATCCGGAGATAGGTAGTTTCCTTATCAGGGAAACTGCCTATTGGGGGAATGAGGCGGACGTTCGGAATCTTATGCAGTATTTTACTTCCAAAGAGATGGCGTATCGCGAAGCGTCGTTTGTGGGATTGGGCCTTCGTCGTTTTTCGGAAGCCGAGAGAGCAATGCAACACGAATTCTTTAATCAGACGGAGTATCTACGGCGTGTGATTTTGAATGCGTTGCTTGAAATTCGTACGGGAATGGCGATTAATTTCTTTGTGAATGCCTATTATTTTTCTACATCCTACTATACGAAACGTACGGCGTTGCGCTGTCTTTGGTTGTATGGCCCCGAAGCGCAGATGCGCTTCTCTCAGTTGAAGAATGAGGCCTCGCCGGATATGCTCATTCTGTTTGAACATGTGGAGAACCCTATTATTAATCATGATGACGTATGAAAGAGTTCCTATTTGAGTTTTACGGATATACGGTATTCTTTTATTCGTTGGCGCTGATATTATCCTACGTCGCGTTAGCGTGGTTGGCTGAAATCTCCATTCTTCGGAGTAAGCGCAACTTTAATGCCACGTACACCAAGCGAATCATGGAAAAGAGTCCGTATACACCGGGCGTTTCCATCATTGCGCCTGCATTTAATGAGGAAAAGACGATTATTGATAATGTATATTCGCTCTTGGCTCAAGATTATCCGATGTTTGAGGTCATTATCGTGAATGATGGTAGTACGGACCAAACTTTGGAGAAATTAATTGAAGAGTTCCAATTGGTGGAAGTTCCGTACGCATACGTAGAGCGAATTCATACCAAGCCTTTCCGGCGGTTGCTGAAATCTACGAATCCAGCGCACTATCGTCTGATAGTGGTGGATAAAGAGAATGGAGGAACGAAAGCAGACCCCGTCAATGCGGGGGTGAACGCTTCGTCTTATCCGTGGTTCATCAATATGGATGCCGATTGTATTTTGGCTCGTGATGCGGTATATCAATGTGTGTTACCGGTCCTATATCAAGATGATGTGATTGCCGTGAGTGGCGCGATGGCCATCTCTAATGGTTGTAAGGTTAAACGAGGCGAGATTCTTGAACATCGCCCTCCCCATACACCTGCACCGTTGTTCCAGACATTGGAGTATATGCGCTCTTTCTTGGTGGGTAAGTTAGGTTGGTCGACCATTAATGCTATGCCTAACGTCTCGGGTGGATATGGCTTGTTCAATCGTGATGTGTGTATCGCAGCCGGTGGGTATAGTCCGGACTCTTTTGCAGAGGATATGGATATGCTTATTCGTATGATCGGATATTGCTGTGAATTCAAACGCCCGTATCGTGTGGTTCAGATTCCGGTTACTTGTTGTTGGACGGAAGGACCGTCTACATTGCGGGTGCTGTATCGGCAACGTGTACGCTGGGGACGAGGTTTGATTCAAACGTTTTCCCGTCATCGGCGGGCTATTTTTAATCGGAAGTACAAGCGAATGGGACTGATTACCCTTCCGTGGGTGGGCGTGTTCGAATTTCTAGCCCCGTTTATTGAAGGATTAGGTTTCATTACGTTCGTATATCTGGCCTTTACTGGAGGCGTGAATTGGCATTCTGCGCTTGTCATGTTCTTGGCCATTTATACGTTCTGTTTTGCCTTGTCTTTGGTCGTTATCTTTTATGATTACACGTTGGGAGGGTCTTACCGGAAATTCTCTTCTTATTTATGGTTAGTGGGAGCCTCGTTGCTGGAACCATTCCTGTATCACCCGCTTATCGTGTTTTTCTCTTTGAAGGGATATTGCGATTATATCGTTCAAACGAAGGCCGTATGGGGTGTAATGACCCGAAAGGGTTCTGATAATAAAGTGAAAGGTGAAGAAAAAGTAGCAACTGCTTAGTAGAACATATATGAAGACAAGACGACAGTTATTTCTTCTCGTATTAATCGGGTTATGCCTATTATTTGTAGGCAGCGCTACGGCTGTGCGCGACGATTTGCGTACTCCTGATTATTACGAGACGACTGTTCGTGCCTTGTTTAAGAAAGGACAATGGGGCGAAGGTAAGAAGATTTTGGAGGAAGGTCTAGAACGTTACTCTGATGCCTCGGGACTGAATGAGTTAGCTGGTCAATACTATTATAATTTTAAGGAGTATGACAATGCGCGATATTTCCTTATTCGTTCAGTGAGAGAAGATGATGGCAATGTTCGTGCGAAGCATCTACTCGTAGATGTGGCGGAGGAGACTAAGCATTATTCGAATGCAATCTGTTATGTGAACGAATTGTTGGAGATTACTCCTTATTGGAAAGGTTTGTGGAAACGCAAAATCGCGCTGTATCGAAAGCAAGAAAACAACGTTGAAGCCGACCGTCTTCTAAGACGTCTGTACCAAATTTATCCGAATGATACGGCACTTCGCGAGGATTATGCGAACCGGCTAGAAGAAAACTATCAGACCATGCGGAAGCAGCGCCGTCGCGATGAAGCCATCCGTAATATCGAGGAATTAATCAAGCTCCGCTCGGATAAAGAAGTCTATTATTTCGATTTATGTAATTTGTACTTACAGCAAGGTGAGATAGAAAAGGCCCTTGAAATCGCAGGAAAAGGTATAAATGTCCTTCCTTGGAATACGGAATTAGTTCGTAAGAAGGCAGGAATACTTGCAGGGCAGTATCGTTACGCGGAAGCTCTGGCGCTTGTCCAGGAACGTTTGCGCTATAGTCGGGATGGGGCATTGACTCGTTTCTATAACGAGTTGCAGTTGGAAGCCGCACGTGCCGCCAGTCAGAATGACCCTTATGTTCTATATGGTAAGGTATATGAACGCGGTAAGAGCGAGGAGGCACTTACTTATATGTTGAATACCTCTATCACGCGAGGATATTTTGATGATGCCCTCTATTATTTAAGTGAGGCACGTAAACGTTACGGCGATTCTCCCAATTTGCTTTATAAGGAATATACGGTTTATCGACGCATGGGGGAACGAAATGTGGCCAATTCGCTCCTTTATAAAATGTACGCCGCCGATTCTACAAATTACGATGTACGCATGGAGTTGGCGCGCGTAAGAATGGAGCAAGCCAACGAGCTGATGTCCGATGGCTTGTATAGTGAAGCTATTCCTCATCTGTATTTTGTCGCTGAAAACGCGGAAGACGCAGAAACCGCATCTTCCGCGTGGAATAAAATATATACTTGTTATTATGAGAGGCGTCAATACGATATGGCTTTATCCGCGTTGGATTCGGCTCAAATGTATTTACCGACAGAAGCTTCATTTGTAGTGCGTAAAGCTACGACATATGATAAGCAAGGCCGAACTCTGCGCGCTTTGGATATGTTGGATGAGGCGTTGGATTCGACGAATTTGGATGATCATAAACTACAGTATACCGCCGCTTATGAGGAGATTGCTGTTCCTTTCATCAAGAAACTTGTTGAAAACGGAGCGACGCGTAAGGCTTTTGACGAAAGTTCTCGTTTGCTCGAAATCAATCCCTCCTCACAATTGGGTTTACATTATGCGATAAATTCAGCGGCGTTGTTGAACCGTTATGAAGATTACGATCGACTGGTAACTTCGGCGCGCTATATTTACCCAGAGGAAACGTTCTTTTTGGTAAAACAGTCCGCCATGTGGCAGCGTGAGGGTGAGTATCGGCGAGCACTTGATTTATTGCGTCCTTCGCTTGATTCGCTACCCGATAATGAGATCTTGGTTGGTGCTTTTGCTGAGAATAGCCGTGAACTTGCCGAGAAATATCTAAGGGAAGATAGTACGAATGCAGCGATTTCTGTTTTGGACACCGCTTTGGTTTTTGATGCGGACAATGAAGAACTATTGTACACGAAAGGACTTGTCTATGAACGTATGCGGCTTTACGATTCTGCTTATGTCTACCAGAAGAACTATAAACCTGGTATTGGAGAGGTTCGTAGTCATGAGCGCCATTTGAACGATCTTTTGAGCCGTATGCACCGCAACGAGATTACCGCTGAATACTTGCAAGGGCGTTATGGTGAAGCGGATGTCATTACTTCCGTGGCCACACTATCTTATTCCCGCAAAATGGAAAACGATGTGGTAACTGGTCGTATCAATTATTCGGGACGAGATGGGGCTACAGAGGGCGATTTGGCCGAAAGCCAAGTTCCAGGTGGTACCGGCATCCAGTTACAAGCTGAGTGGGAACATAAATTTTCGGATAAATGGACGGGTATGGCCAATTTAGCTTGGGCTAATCGCTATTTCCCGAAGGTTACGGCAAATGTCGGACTCACTCATTATTTTGAGAATGATTGGGAAGGTGAAGTACATTTGGGCTATCGTCGTATCAATACATATAGCAAACGTTTTGCGTGGGAAGCTGTAGAAGGTGGCGAAGGTGAGGGCTATTGGGTTTTCGATGGTTGGGATTGCCAGCGTCATAATCTTTTCAATGTGGGTGCGGGAACTGCGAAGAATTGGGATAATTTCCGATTGAGCGGGAAAGTAGATGCCTTCATATTCTCAAATAAACTTTATTTCAATGCTTCTGCCCAAGCCAAGTATTTCCCATTGGCAGATAGACGGACTTCTATCACAGCAATGGCGGGAGCAGGAACTTCGCCAGAGGCAAATCTGATAGATAATGCGTTCCCGGGTTCATTCGACAGGCTTAATACAATGGTTGGGCTGGGTGGTTCTTATCAGTTCACACCCCATGTAGCAGTGGGATTAATGGGGACTTGGTACACATTCTATAGTCAGATGGATTCTCGCGAAGGGACGTTTAATTCTTACGAGGATAAATTGGAAACCACTTATCGGAATCTGTTCAATGTACATGCGCAACTGGTCATTAGTTTCTAATCCTTTATGGGCGTGGCTACCTACGTTGTTTGGGCTTCTCATTCTTTTTGCCGGATGCGGAAAAGCTCAAAAAAGTTCGGTATCTTCGTATGAAACTTATTGCGTGCAACCTTACGATTCTGAGTCCGAGTCAGATGTCAAGTGGGCTGCATATTTGGCGCATCATTTGGAGAATCGTTCGGGCCATAGTGGTCTTGTGGTGAATGAGTTTTCGAAGGAGCATGCTTCTTTGACTGTGACGGTCGGGGTAGATAATCAGTTGGAGAAAGATTATGTCTGGAAACGTTCTGCTGATCGATGCGAATTGTTCGCGAGAACACCGGAAAAGATGCTGTGGCTGCTTTATCAATTTATCTCATGGTTGGCGGAGTCCGACGTACGTATCCAAGCGCCGGATTTACCTCCTGCCATCATTTCGAGCGATTATAGCGATGGCACCTTTGCTTTCGAATATCGAGGCCTATATACGCCATCAAATATGGATTCGGAGTTTATGCCCATCACAGCTTCCCATAACGTCGATTATGATTGGGGATTGTGGGGGCATAATTTGTATAAATTGTTTCCAGCCGGAGTGCCTCGTGAAGTCTGGGCTGAGGTCAAGGGGAAGCCGAATGCTGACCAATTCTGTTTCAGTTCAGATAAACTCTATGAGACCGTTGAGCGTTTTGTGTTAGATAACTATGGAGAAGGAAATCCCGATGAACCCGTTCGTTTCGCACTTATGCCCAACGATAATGATTTGGTTTGTACTTGCTCACAGTGCGTGCGTGTAGGAAATTCAAAGTCGGACGCAACGCCCGCAGTGACTATGTTTGTAAGGCGAATTGCGAGCCGTTTTCCTCATCATTTGTTTTTTACGTCATCATACGAAACAACGCAGCGATTGCCACGAAACCGTTTGCCTCAGAATGCTGGTGTTATTGTGAGCGCAATGTCTTTACCTATGTTTGCGGATGGGCGTGCGAAGAAAACAAAGCGGTTCAGTAAGTTGATAGAGGATTGGCGTAAATTGACGGACAGAGTGTATGTATGGGATTATATCCGCAATTTCGATGATTACTTTACGCCTTATCCTTGTTTAAGTGTGGTTCAACAGCGTCTGCGGTTTTATCGGGATTTAGGAGTGCGAGGTGTGTTTTTTAATGGGAGCGGCGCAGATTACGCCACATTCGATGACGTGCAAACCAGTGTGATTGCCGCTCTCTTGGTTTGTCCAGACATAGATGTCGATGCTTTTGTTGAAAAATGTTGGAGACGCTATTATCCGGTGACCGGGGCTGTTTTACATGATTTCTACGAAAAAGCTGAAGATACGGTGAGAAAACATAAACGAGCTCTTCCTTTATATGGAGGTATCGGTCAGGCTGTTTCTGTATGGCTTAATCCCGATGAGTTCGAGGTTTTCTATTGCAAACTTGATTCTCTGTCCAAAGAGGCAAAAACAGAAGAGCGAAGTAAACTGAATCAGCTGTTGACCGCATTGAGTTTTACGCGATTGGAACTCATGCGCTTCAATGATTCGGTGTATCACACAGAGCGAATCAATGAATCCCTAGAAAGTTTGCGGGGCTACACTGCCTTTAAGAATATGTCTCATTATCGTGAAGCCAACGGCGAATTGAGTGATTATATTAAAGCGTGGGAAACCATGAAACCTTGGGGACAGAAACCGGGTAACCAATTATATGGACTTCTACTCAAAGCGTTGTCCCAACTTGATACCGGTTATCCCGATACGAAGTTGCTCACCGATGGCAAACAAGGTTTTAGCACAGACTATCATACCGGGTGGCTTATTGTTTCTGCTGATACATTAGTCTTACGTTTACCCGCACGATCTGTTAGTAACTCTGGTCGTATTTCCGTTTCGTTTCTGTATGCTCCACGTTGGCGGATGGTTTTGCCGACATCCGTAGAGTTGTGGCAGGGCGGGCGTTGCGTGGGACGTGCATCTGATGAGTTGGCCGGAAACGAGACTCCGTTTATGCGGCATACGTATGTTTGCGATTTTCGGACGACCAATCCAGGAGCTCCGGTGGACTTGCGTGTGAAGCGTACAAAAAAAGGCAAGGCCACGATGGCTTGCGATGAAGTAGAACTTTATAGCCAATGAACGACTTATGAAATGGCAATATCTGATTATTTTGTTTTTAGTGGGAACGATGGTTTCCTGTCGGAAAAAAGTGGAACCCACAGAAGTAATTGTGGAAGACAGAATCCGGCACTACTTTCCGGTTCTTGCCGGCCAGGAGTTAAAGTTGAATTATCGGATTAAGAACGTAGGAGACGAGCCTCTCGTTATTAGCGAAATTCAGCCGGACTGTGGTTGTATCGTGTTGGATGATTCGAAACGCCTGATTCCACCGGATAAGGAATTACTTTTTAACTTCAAGTATGAAAGTGCCAAGAACATTGGCTACGTGCGTCATTCGATACGTCTGTATGGGAATATCAAGCCGCATGGTGTGCTCGAGTTGATTTTTGATACCAACGTAGTTCCTTCTTCAGACTTTATTCCTGATTATGAGGAGATGTGGTATCATGATCTTGAACGTAAGCGTCTGACCAAGGAACTTGTTGACGGTAGTGAGGAGGAACAAGGGTATTATGTAGATGTTGATGAGAATGCCCGTTCAGGTCCGCGTTATCCATGGCGCGAAGAAGAATAGTCCTATTCTGAAGCTGTTTCGGGGAAGAACAACAATTATCATGTAAGCAGTGTGCAAGGAATAGTAATGAGCGTACGCAGTTTGATTTTAGGTATTTGTGTCGCGTTTTTTGGATTGTCGATAAAGGCACAGACTTATTGGAAATCAGGCGACTGGGAATGTCGCATTTCTGATAAAGGATTCTTGGAAGAAGTCGTATTTAAGGATAAGCACCAGAATGATACCGTTCCTTTTTTCCGAAATGACGGTCAGCGTGTCGGCCCATCTTTTTACGCGGTCTTGGATGGCAAAGAAGTTACTGTTCCTTGGATTCCGGACGGTCGTCGTTCCTACCGTGCTATTATTGATGAGGTGGAGTGTCGGTTGACCTACAAAAGCTGGAAAGGGCAGCCGGCAATCGAGGTGAAGTTGATAAATAACGGCCATGTCCCGTTCCAACCTGAGAAAGCAGGCTTGCGTATGGGCATCGATACGTATATGGATAAATATCCGGATTGGTTTGGTAAGTACTTTCCCACCCTGATGCGCAATGAAAGGACTCATTTTTATGGGTATATGCAGACGCCCGCCGGCCATGTGTTGGGTATCGTCTCTCCGCAACCCATCGCGTCGTGGAGTGTGGATTACAATTTGGGATACCAAGATCCGGCGCCTCATTGGTTTATGGGGCATCGCATCGAATCCTTGAACTTGGATTTGTTGAATGCGTTGCCGTTGCCCGGGCGTCACCCGCAGAATCTATGGATGTTGGAGCAAGGCGAAACCAAAACGTGGACAATCGCTTGGGTAGACATTAAGCAACCGGATGAGTTCGAGAACATAGTGTCCCGCTTATTACAGGTTCCGGTGCTCCGTATCCCCCAAACGACTTGTGCGGCAGGCGAATCGCTTACGTTTGACGTATTGTCAAAAGAGGCAATCGTCTCTGTATATAGTGACCAAGGTGAGGAGATACCGTTGACGAAAAAGACACTGTCGGGCGACGTCCAAAGTCTGACATATACACTTCCGAAAGTCGGCCTCTACACAGTTCGCGCCGTATCTGGCGGGAAAGAGACTGAAGGTATTCTTTCCGCCCATGCCTCATGGCGGTGGACGTTGGAGCAGGCGCGACAGGGTGCATGGAGGTATCATCAGAAGGCGACTTCTCATATTGAGAGTTGGTATGGCTTTTATTCGGCGTTTTTGGCCGCGCAGTATTTCCCGGAAAGATCTTTGGATACGAAGTTACGCCAACGATTTGACTATCTGTTTTCCCTGTTGCACGATACGGTGAAGATGGAGCCCAAGTATCATGTGTCGCGTATTCAGAACACTTCGGGGACGATTAATCTATTGGTCGAGAAATACAGAGCCTATAAAGATACGGACGATTTGCACAAAGCCGCACGCTTGGCGGACTGGTTGATTAGAACGTGGCAGCGCGAGGATGGAGCCTATGTCAATCACAATACCGTTTATACCAGCGTGATTTATGTCGCAAAGAATATCTTGGATTTGGCTTTGGTCGAGCGAGAATTAGGGAAAACGGACGCTTCTTGGAGTGAAGCTGCAGAGCGACATTATGCCTCGGCTAAACGGGCGATAGACCAGCTGGTGAAGGCACAAGGTGATTTCGAGACAGAGGGTGAGCTGACCTTTGAGGACGGCATGATCTCGTGTTCGGCCTTGCAAATCGGCCTGATGGGTTTGATGCAGTCGAATGCCGCGACCCGTAAGCACTATGCAGACGCCATGCTCAAAATCCTGAAGAGTCATGATTGTCTGACTCAATTACGTGTGCCCGATGCCCGTCGGCGTGGGGGGACGATGCGTTATTGGGAAGCGCAATATGATGTGCAGATGTTGCCCAATATGTTCAACTCCCCTCACGGGTGGAGCGGTTGGCGTGCGTATGCCACCTATTACGCGTATCTTTTGACAGGCGACGAGCAGTGGCTGTTGCAGACGTATAATGCGATGGGTGCTTTTTCGCATTTGATTGACTATCGTACCGGAGACTTACGTTGGGCTTTTGTGGTAGACCCTTATCTGCAGGTACGCCAGACGTGCAGTGCGGATACCCATGTGACGGAGGATTCCTTGAGTTTCGGAAATCCGCATCCCGATTTATACGATACGCGTACTTTCGTAATAGGCGAACAGTATGTGGATATGATTAGCGACTGGCAGACGGTGAATACGCAGGATAACGATGTGCACGAGGTCTTTAAGTTCTTGGGCGAGGCGATGTTGGCGAACGCGTTTGTCGTCGAGCGTGCGGACGGAACTGTCGTGGGGTACAATTGTAAGGTAACGTCTCGTGGCGGTACGTTGTACGTGGATGCCGATGAGAAGCAGATTACGAATCTGCATTGTAATTTGCGAAAAGCGCATAAGGTTTCTTTCCTTGGCCGGAACCGCGAGTTGGGCGCGCACTTTTTGGGTTGGGCCTTCGGAAAAGACCGATATTCAGGTGGAGTCATGGATGAATGAAACGGGAGTATAGCCGTCGGCGTTCCGGTTGTATTTTGTGTACTTCTCTATAGCGCCGAAAGTGATAAAATTCAGGTAAAGATTAGACATGAGTAATACACCTCTTTGTTCGTCGCAGGAGCTCGACGATTTTACGAAGGAAGCTCTACAGTTGTTGGAACGTCTTATCGCCATACCGTCAGTGAGTCGTGAGGAAACCGAAGCTGCCGATGAATTGGAGCGCTTCATGCGTTCTCATGGAATGGACAGCCATAGGAGCGGAAATAACCTGTGGGTTGTTTCGGAAGGTTATCGTGCCGACCGGCCGACGATATTGTTGAATGCGCACATCGATACGGTGCGCCCTTCTGCTGACTGGGCACATCCTCCTTTCCAACCGGTGTATGAGGACGGTCGGTTATACGGATTGGGTAGCAATGATTGCGGAGGAGGGCTTGTGACGTTGCTACAAGTCTTTAGGATATTGACGCGTAGTGAGCAATCCTATAATTTGGTGTATTTGGCTTCGTGCGAAGAGGAAGTATCCGGGAAGGGCGGGATTGAGTCCGTCTTGCCTTTGCTTCCTCCAGTCAGTGTGGCCATAGTGGGGGAACCCACGGGGATGCAGCCGGCGATTGCCGAAAAGGGGTTGATGGTCCTCGACGTAACGGCGCACGGACGTGCCGGCCACGCTGCCCGTAATGAAGGCATTAATGCCATATACGAGGCAATGGACGATATTGTCTGGTTTCGGACGCATCGGTTTGAACGGGGTTCTGATTGGTTGGGTCCAGTGAAAATGACGGTAACGATTATCAATGCCGGTACCCAGCATAATGTGGTGCCGGCCGAGTGTCGTTTTACGGTTGACGTACGTAGTAATGAGTGCTACAGTAACCAAGAGTTGTACGATGAAATCTGTCATCACGTGAAAGGCGAGGTGAAAGCCCGTTCGTTCCGGCTCAACTCCTCGCGGATAGATCCGGCTCATCCGTTGGTGCGCCGTGCTGTGGCTTTGGGTAAGACTCCGTATGGTTCGCCCACACTGAGCGATCAGGCGTTGATGGCTTTTCCCTCGTTGAAAATGGGACCCGGCGATTCGGCGCGTTCCCATACGCCTGACGAATACATCCGCGTTGACGAGGTCCGTGAGTCAATAGCGTTGTATTTGCGGTTACTCGACGGATTGCGGCTGGACTGAAACTATTGGTAATACTTTTATGATGCGGGCGTCATGTCTGAATATCTGACATGACGCCCGCATCGGTTATTGGTCTGCTTATGCATTGGCTGTTATCGTCCCAGCCAGACTTCAGGATTCAGTTTGGTGGTTTCTTTCCGCAATTGGAAATGGAGCATGCAGTTGCCCGTACCGTCGTTAGCCACTTTCCCGAGAATTTGGCGCGTACTTACCTTTTGCCCCTTCCGTACGGAAGCTGACGACAGGTTGCAGTAAACCGAGATGTAACTGCCGTGGCGTACCAATACGTTGACGTAACCGCCGAATGAGAATACGGCGGTCACTTCGCCGTCGAAGATGCAGCGAGCCTGTGCGCCGGCTTTTCCGGTGATGTTGACGCCCTTGTTGTCCAATCGGACACCTTTCAGCCCCGGCACGTTATATTGCCCGTAATGACTGGAGTAAACGTACGGTCCAGTGATAGGAATGGGCAGGCGTCCCTTGTTGGCCTCAAAATTACGGCTTAGTTTGCGTTCCGTCGAACTCTGTTCGCGGAATGCCGGGCCTGATGTGCCTTTTTTCGTCGATGAGGCCGATGATGATTTTTTGCTCGACTTTCCTTTCTTGGCGCGTGCCGCAGCTTCCGCCTTTGCTTTGCGTTCTGCTTCACGGCGTCGGCGGGCTTCCTCTTCCTTGCGTCGGCGTTCGGCAGCCTCTATTTCTTGCTGAATCAGTCGGTCAATCTTTGCGTTCAGCGAGTTGTATCGTTTTCGGGTCTGCGCGATGGTCGCCTGTAGCTTGGATTGTTTCTTTTGTAGTTCTGCTACGATGCCTTGTCGCTCTTTTTGTTGCCCTTCCAGTTTTACCTGTTCCTCGCGGCCAGCAGCCAGCAGCCGTCCTTTCTGCGATTTGGCTTCGAGCAGTTCGTTCTGTTTGCTGCGTACAGTAGCTTCCTTTTGTCGGATGACTTCTCCCTGTATGCGTTGATACTTGGCATATTCTGCCATGTAGCGCATGCGGCGGAACATTTGGCTGAAATTCTTTGCCGAGAACAGGAACATGAGCTTGTTTTGCGTCGTACGGTTCCTGTACATATACATGACCGAGCGTGCATATTTGCGTTTACATTCGTCCAGTTCGGCCTGAAGTTTTTTGAGCTCGCCTGACAGACTGACGATGCTGCTGTCCAGCGCTTTTACGTCGTTTTCGATGCTAGCTACGTATTTGCGCTGATTGTCGATTTGCCCGTTGAGCAGTGCCAGGTTATTCAGTTGTGAGCGTACGTCTTTCTTTGTGCTGCGTAGCAACGTTTCCGATTCACTGATTTGTTGCTTCAGCGATTTGCTCTGCGACTGGAGATTGCGAATCTGTCGGGTCGTTTGTGCTTGGGTTACGACCGTCGTGAGACAGGCAAGTAGTATAAGGACAAGTCTACCGATTTTCATTTATTCTAAAGGTTCATCAGCTGCTTGAGTATGTCGTTGACCGAGCGTTCCTTATATTTTGTGGATACGTCCGTATGTGTCTCCCAGTCGGCCGAACTGTTGAGTTTACTCAAAGTAAGGTCAAGAGAGTAGGCTCCTTTTTTCAGTCCGCTTACCGCCATGTGGATACGGGTGGGAAATGTTTTTCCTTCTACTTCGGTAAAGCTGCCGTAACGGCAGGTAAACTCTGTGGAGTCATCGTTTTTTTTGCTGCGAATCAAGGTATTGTCCAAGAGCCCGTTCCCTTTGACTGTGCGGAACTGGTAGAGCAGTTCCGGTGCGTCGGTCAGGTCGAGTAGGACGTAGTCCCCGTTTTCTTTGGCTTCAAAGCGTTGCATGGCTTCCGTGGTCAGATTCGGAGTTCCCGGGACGAAAACCTCATTCCAAAAGAGGGCTTGCAAGGCGTTGAAATCCAAGTCCGCTTTTTGCAGAAAGTTGACCTCGGCATACGGCGCACGCACGTATTGCTTATTAAACCGGTCAATGAGCAGCACTTCCTGGGGGGAAAATTCCATGCGGCCCACCTCCATGCCGAGGAAAGTAATGGATAGTTGTATGACGTCGTTGCGCTTCATGCGCAGCGTGCCGTTAGCCGAGATGGACTTTCCGCCCGTTTGGATGGCGACGGAGGCTTTGGCCGTCAGGGTTTGCATTTGTGTCGTGTGCGCTACGACGCGGTCTTTGTATGCCTCCAGGTCAAAACCCGGAGCCGGTCGGGGTATGTCTGTACGTTGTACGGACGAGGACGACTTGCATCCTACGACAAGGAGGGACAAGCTCAGTAAGGCACCTGCCAGTAGAGAAAAGCACTTCATTCGGTGGTATGTTTCTTAAGTTTGGCTTCGATTTCCTTTTGCTCTGTGACATCCGTGGTCAGCTTGAGCGCGCGTTTCCAGAAGTCGACGGCTTTTTCCCGTTCTCCGCACTGCCAGTAAATGTCGCCGGCGTGGTCGATGATTCCAGCGTTGTCTTCGGTATCATCGATGTATTTCAAAGTCTCGTCAATGTAGAGGCGGGCTTGTTCATAGCGCCCTTTGACATAGAGTATCCAAGCATAGGTGTCAAGATAGGTAGGGTTGATTTCATCAGCCTGTACGGTTTTGTATGACATGGCCTCGGCTTTGTCGAGTTGTTCTTTGTCCAATGAGAGAAAGTAGGCGTAATTGTTGAGCGAACCCATATTCTCGGGATTGATGACGAGGCTGGAGTCATAAGCTGCATAAGCTTCAGCCTTTTTCCCTGTCGTGTGGAGCAGGTCTCCGAGCAGCGCGTAGAGGTCGGAAGCCAGTTCCTGTTGACTCTCGCCGTCGTACTGTTCCGTTCCTTTACGCAGTACGTCAATGGCCTCCTTGTTGAGTCCGTCCTGAGCCAGCGCGCTGCCTTCGTAGAGGTAGTAGTGCAGGTGGGTGGGGTTGTACAGTTCGCCTTCCCGGCACAAGCGGATAATCGCGTCCTTTTCTTCCTTGCGGATAAGGCGGAGCAGTAGGCGCGTGCGGGCCGCGCTGTTGTCCGGTGTAATTTCCAGGTTCCGGTATTGTACGGCAATGATAGAATCGGTCGGCAGTTGTCGGAGGGTCATGTACTGCTCGCAGAGTTCAGCCAGCGAGCTGTCGTCCTGGGGCAGCCGCAGTGCTTTGCTGAACAGTCCCATGACACGCCGAACGGTGGCCGGGGTCGTGTCGTTGCGCACTTCGGCCACGTAACTGCCCAGCAGTTGGAAACGAATGGGGTTTGACACTTTGGGATTGCCGGCCACCGAGTCCAGCAAGGCGTTGAAGGCCGTCGTGTCACCTTGGTTCTGGTAGTAACCCAGTAGCCAGGTTTGCGCCAGTTCGTTGTCGGGGTCTTGCGCTTGGACCTTGCGACAGAGGGCGTAGCCTTCCGCTGCGCGTCCGTTGTCGAGGTAAAGACTGGCCAGCAACAACTGGTGGCGTGGTTCGTTCGGGTTTTCCTGACACAGGCGTTCGGCTTCGGCGTAGGCGTCGTCCGTACGTTTTGCGGTGAGGTACAGTTTGATACGTTCGTAGGCGAACTGTTCGTTGTCGCCCTCGAGCCGTTCCAGTCGGTCAAGCGTTTTCAGGGCACCGTCGTAGTCGGTCTGTTGAGTTTGCAGGCGAAATAGCAGCCAAAGGTCGTCAATCGGGTATTCCTCCAAATCTATGACCGTGCTGAGTACGGCGGTCGCACTGTCGTATTTCTCCTGGCGCAGGTAGGTGTAGGCCAACTGTTTGCGGTAGTAAGCGTTTTCGGGAGCAACGGCAATGGCGTGCCACAGCAGGCTGACTGTTTCCGCCGTGTCCGTGACAAATTGAGCCTTGCGGCTGAGGCATTCTGCCGCGTCGGGATTCAGCTCCAAGGCACGGTTCAGCAATTCAAAACACGACGCGTCGTTACCTTTTAGGCCTTGACGAATCGCTTCGAGGTACAGTGTGTTGAATTTCAGCTGTTCCTGAGCGGACAAAGGCTTGGGCGTGATGTGCTTCATCCGAAAGGGGAACGCTGTTGCCGGGGGCTGTGTGCTCTGTCGGCTGCCTGAGCAGCCGGTGAAGGCCGTCAGTATCAGGATCAGTGCCGTGCCGTATGTCCAGAGTCGGAGTCGGTAGCTCATGCGTCAGTGGGATTCGGTTTCATGACTATTGTTGTCCGGTATGGCCGAAGCCGCCGCTTCCCCGCTCCGTGTCAGCGAGGACTTCCACCGGTCTCCAAGTTACTGTTTCGTGGCGGGCCACGACGAGCTGGGCGATGCGGTCACCATCGTTGATGACGAACGTTTCGTCCGACAGGTTGACCAGAATGACGCCGATTTCCCCCCGGTAGTCGGCGTCTATTGTACCGGGGGCGTTCAGCAGTCCGATGCCTTTTTTCAGGGCGAGCCCTGAGCGCGGTCTTACCTGAGCCTCGTAGCCGGCAGGCAGCGCGATGTGCAGGCCGGTCGGTACCAGACACCGCCCTAAAGGCGGCAGTTCGATGGGGCTGTCGAGCGAGGCCCGCAGGTCCATGCCCGCACTTAGGGCAGTGGCGTAGGCCGGCAGGGCGTGGCGTGAGTGGTTGATGATTTCGATTTCCATTCGCGGCTTTCTTGCGTAAAGTTCAACAAAAGTACGGAATTTCACGCAGATGCGGTTACTTTTTATGGAAAAAGCAGGTCACGCCCGTTTTTTTGACTTCCTTTGTACTTCGATATGGATTGGAAACAGCTTATCTCCCACAAGCGTTTGGGTAAGGAGGACAGCCACAAGACTCACGCCGAACTGCGCACGGAGTTCCAGCGCGATTACGATCGGCTTATCTTCTCGGCCCCTTTTCGTCGCCTTCAGAACAAGACGCAGGTATTCCCGCTGCCCGGAAGTATTTTCGTGCACAACCGGTTGACGCACAGTCTGGAGGTTTCCAGCGTGGGGCGCTCGCTGGGCAATGATACGGCGCGTCAGCTTCGCAAACTTCATCCCGAGGTGCCCGAAGGGGTGTTCGAGCCTTTCGGCAGTATTGTCTCTGCGGCCTGTCTGGCTCACGACTTGGGCAATCCGCCTTTCGGGCATTCCGGTGAACGGGCTATCATCAGCTATTTTAAGGAAGGGAACGGCGCCCGGCTTCAGACGTATACGGCGCCTGACGGTGACCGCCTCACTCCGGGACAGTGGAACGACCTTACGCATTTCGACGGCAATGCCAACACTTTCCGCTTGTTGACTCACCAGTTTCAAGGGCGCCGTCGGGGCGGTTTCGTCATGACCTATTCCACGCTGGCCGCTATCGTCAAGTACCCCTATACGTCGTCGGTAGCGGGCAGCAAAGCAAAATTCGGCTTCTTCGAGAGCGAGCGTGAATCCTACCTGAGGATTGCCGATGAATTGGGCCTTTCCTGTAAGAATCCGGCTCCTGAAAGCCTCTGTTACGCCCGCCATCCGCTGGTCTATCTCGTTGAGGCTGCTGACGACATCTGCTACGAAATCATGGACATCGAGGACGCACACAAACTGCGCCTGCTTTCGGACGAACAAACAATGTCTTTGCTTTTTGCTTTCTTTAATAAGGTACAATGTCGGCATATCGAGCGAAGTTTCGATGAGGTAACCGATATCAACGAACGCATCGTCTATTTACGCTCGTGCGTGATTAACGCGCTCGAACAGGCTTGTACGCAGATTTTTGTCACCAACGAGCGTCTCATCCTCGACGGCACGTTCGTAGGGTCGTTGATAGACCATTTGCCGCCGCACCTGCTCAGTGCTTATCGGGCGTGCGAGCAAGTGGCGCGGAAGCACATTTATCAATGCCGCGACGTGGTGGACATCGATCTCGCCGGTTACCGCATTATTTACACCTTGCTCGAACTGATGATGGAAGCGATGCTTTCGCCCGAAAAGGCATACAGTAAACTGCTCATCAGTCGTGTTTCGAGCCAGTATCAACTCCAGGCGCCACGACTCTATGACCGTGTGATGGCGGTGCTCGATTATCTTTCAGGCATGACCGACGTGTATGCCCTCGACCTTTATCGGAAAATCAACGGCAACTCTCTGCCGATGGTCTGATGCCTTCGAATTGCTGACGGGCGAGGGGCAAATCAGGGTCGGAACCGAAGGCGCGTGCAGCACTTTTCGATTTTAACACTTGGCCGGTCGCATTTGCTGGATAACTGGAAAAGTCTTATCTTTGGGTATGGAAAAGAGAAGCAGGTCGTTGAGGCCTGCTTTTTTCGTATAAACCGGCGAAAATCAGGCGCTGCGTCGGGAAAAACCAAAGCAGTCTGCGGAATTTCTGTCGCTGCGTTCGTTTTTCTTGTCCCTGCTTTTGTGTGTGCGGTTGCCTGCATGGGCATTGCGCGAGCCAGCAAAAGGGCTGTCTGAGTGTAAATGGAGGTTAAATAAGCTAAAGTTGCAGGGCGGGGAACGCGCTGTTTGCCGTTCCCCGCCCTGCTTTGAAAGATGGGCTGCGCCGCGAGGCGCAGCCGTTTATTTGAATACGTGTTTACCGTATTCGTAGTCGGCCCATTTGTAGTAGTCAGCTTCGGCTTGGAGGCGCTGTACGAAGTCATCGTACCGGCGCAGGGCCTGCGGTGTCCAACCCGCCTCGGCCACAGCTGCCAGGCGTGGCAGCATGAGGTACTCCAGTGTGTCGGGTTCAATGACATATTCAGTCCAGAAGTTAGCCTGAACACCTTTGTAGTAGGGCAGGAGCGAAGCGTCGACGCCTTTGGCCGGCTGGTAATTATAGACCGCTTCGACGGTTTCGGTGCCGTAACCCTGCGAACGCGGTTCCGAGGGGTCCTTGCTCTGTCGCCGGTTGATATAATAGGGGATTTGAGGTGACAAAATGGTGTTCATGCCGCGTTGTGCGGCGGCTTTGGCCGCCGCGTCGGCACCGACCCAAGCCATGACCGTCAAGTCGAGACCGTCCGTATTGCTGCCCAGAATTTCGTTCCAGGCGATAAGGTGGCGCTGTTGTGCGGCCGGTTTTGCCTTGATGTGTGCTTGCAGCTGGCGGTAGAAGTGGCCCTGAAGGTCGCGGTACTTCTCGGCGCCGATTTCCTTGAACAGCGCCTGACATTCGGCGTTGTTCTCCCAAGCGCGGGTGGGGCACTCATCTCCGCCGATGTGGATGTAGTTGAAGGGGAAAAGCTCGGTGAGTTCGTCGATAACGTCTTTGGCAAACTGCACGGCCTTGGGCGAGGCTACATTCATCACGTCGCCCGACACACCCTGCCGCAGCCACACTTCGTGCTTTTGGTCAGGGGTGCAGCTCAGTTCTGGATATGCGGCCAAGGCGGCCTGGAAGTGCCCGGGCATGTCGATTTCGGGCACAATCTCGATGAAGCGTTCGCGGGCGTAGTCCACAATCTCGCGAATGTCGTCCTGTGTGTAGAATCCGCCGTAGCGCTGTCCGTCGGGTTTAACGTCGCCCCAGGCCAACAGGCGGCTGTTGCGCCAGGCTCCTACCTCCGTGAGTCGCGGGTACTTCTTTATTTCGATGCGCCAGCCCTGGTCTTCCGTCAGGTGCCAGTGGAAGCGGTTCAGCTTGTAGGCGCACATGACGTCAAGTACGCGCTTCACCTCCTCCTTACCGAAGAAGTGGCGTCCCTCGTCGAGCATGAATCCCCGCCAACCATATCGGGGCTGGTCGGTGATGGTCACAGCCGGCATGCTCCATGTCTTCACCGAGGCGTCGGGCACTCCAGCCATGACGTTGCGGGGCATGAGCTGCTTCAGCGTCTGGAAGGCGTAAAAAAATCCGGCAGGGCGTGCGGCTTCGATGCGAATTCCGTCCGGTCCGGTCGTCAGGCGGTAGGCTTCCGGCCCCAATTGTTCGTCGATTTTAAGCACTACGGCACCTTGTCCACGCTTTTTCAGTTTGAGTTCTACCCCGGTGGCTTTCTCAAAATCGGTGGAGAAACGTTGGCACACGGCCAGTACACTGTCGCCGGCATAGGCTGGATATACGAGCTTTTGTCCGTCTTTCCATACGAAACTGCCGCTGCCAATGGTCATTTCTGCCGGCAGAGGGATTAGGGATACTTGTTGGGCTTCTGTGCTGATGGTCGCTGTGACCGCAAGCACCAGCCCCATGAGGGTTTGTTTGATGTTCATGATGACTTGAATACAAGTAAATTATAGTACTGCAAATTTAATGGCTTTCTGTGAAAAGAAAGTAGGAAAAGTGTAGGTTTCCGTAAATAACGTGAGTTCGATGAATTCAGAACAATGCAAGCTGTGTGTCAATCGTTCGTGAAACATTGATACACGGTTTCT
>CALUOQ010000030.1 GCA_944322325.1 uncultured Alloprevotella sp. | reverse complement strand
ACAAATGTTGCATTAAACAAAATGTGACTGTGAATCAGAAAGTTATTGTCAGCCAAAAAGAAATAGGTAATGGTTTAGAAACCTTTGAAGTTCACCATTCTGCTCATTTCCAATAAGTCAATCAACTAATTGCAAAGATACAAATTTATCTTTGAATCATCATCCCTTTGCTTGAAAATAATTTGTATGTACAAAAAATAGACTGGGAATTTAATGAATTGATGTAAAATGAGTATTTTTGCACACTAAAGTTTAATATTTACTCATATGACAAAAATATCTCATCCAAATCGGTTAAGAGTCATATTGGCGGAAAGACAAATTAAAAATCGCTGGCTTGCTGAACAACTAGGTAAGTCCGAAATGACCATATCTCGTTGGTCTACTAATAAAGCTCAACCTTCGCTTGACCAACTTATAGAAATTGCGAAGTTGTTGAATGTAAAATTAGATGATTTACTTGAACCATATAATGCAAAATAAATGATGGAATACGCAGTAGGTGATATAATTGAAAAAGCAAAAGTCACAAATATAACAGATTTTGGAGCGTTTGTTGAAATCGCTCCATTCCAAAATGGTCTGATTCATTTCTCTCAGATTATTCCACGAGTTGGATATGGTAAAGTTGGAGATGTCTTATCTGTTGGAACTAACGTAAGATGCGCTGTATCTGAAATTAAACCTGACGGAAAGATTAGCTTGACAATGAAAATAAGGAAGCGTATCGAGCGCAAGTATCAAATTGAGCAAGTTAAGAAAGATATAGCCAATCTGTCGGACGAAAATACGAGTTTGCGTTCTATATGGATGGTACTGACAAATATTCAGCACTATATGCTGAAATATATGCAGTTGGCAATTCCGCTTAAGAAAGGCTCTGCCTGTTTGAATCCTAAAGGCAACAAATTGATTGCTCAAATAGATTCACAAATCCACTTTGACAATTTCAAAAGTGAGGTAAGAAGGCTTTTTAGCACAGAAGTCATTCGACATAATCAGTTATCTGGTTTCTATTATTTTGAAACTGACGTTGATTTATGTTCAAATATGCAAGACTTTGTTGATTCTTGTAGTAATATGTATATTTCTGTCCATCCTAATCCTACTGTTGAAATACAGATTAAGGATGCAGACGACACTTCAAGAGAAATTATTAAAACACGACTTCAAAATTACTATTCGCAATTGGATTTCTTTGAACTCAGAAACAATTTGATGATTGTTACTGTTCCATATGAAAATCGTACTGCATTGGAAGATTTGAAGGAAGAACTTGGCTATGCTCTCAACGGCATTCGGAATGGTGTGCCAGACTTAGCAGAAGAAGGCGAACAAACCACCTTCGACCCGGCAAGATTTGTTTACGAAATCAATTATCCACAAAATGGAGCTGACCGTTTCCTGTTAACTCTCGACAATGAAGCATTGTTAGACAAAGAAGGACTTCGCTTTGGTGGACTTTATGGACAAAGTTTTATCATCAAAGACGGAGAGAATGAATACAAGCTTGGCAAGCTCAGCAAGATTGAATATCCAAATGTTACGTTCAATCTTTTGCCGGAAGATTGCGGTAAGATAAAGGAAATGGCTGAGAATAATTGCATCATTGCTGTTATTCCCGATATGGACGATATGACTGGTGAAATAGAAAAGGTCAATCGTCTAAGAGATTCGTTCGACAGAATCACTGAGCATCCAGAAGATTTGGTCAACCCTCAACTGGCTTCCTATTTGTTTGATGCTTCAAAAGCAACCAAGTTGGAAGATAAAGTTATAGAACAACGAGTCGAACAAATAAAGAAATGTCAACTTAACGAATCTCTCAATGAATCACAAATTCAGGCAATAGCAAAAGCAGTTGAAGCCAAAGACCTTGCCATCATACAAGGTCCTCCTGGAACAGGCAAATCAACAGCTATAGCCGAACTGATTTGGCAACTGGCACAGCAAAAGCCAGACAGTAGAATGTTACTTACATCGGAAGCCAACCTTGCAGTTGACAATGCTTTAGACCGATTGAAATTCTCCCTCCACAACATAGTTAAACCAATTCGTGTAGCTGCTGGTGACAAATTTTCAGCCGAAGGTTTTGCGTATTCACAAGTGGAAATGAAGAAGTGGGCAGGAATCGAAATGTCAGATATTGATACAGAAGACAATGCTGTTGCCATAGATACAGACGAATATAAGTCGTTTAATCCACAGGAACTTGTATTGAACAGATGGATGAAGAACATCTACAAGCGTTCACAACTTCACTTGCAACGAGAAGACTTGAAGCACTTGTGGTTTGATTTTCTCACGGATTTACCGTCCGAATGGCGAAAGGAAGTATATTTGGAATACGTCAGCCATTGTAATGTCATAGGAGCTACTTGTAGTTCTATTTCCGATACCAACTACTCTGCCACAGAAGCAAAGGGAAAACACAGAGATTCACGTTTTATCAAACGCTTTCGTGCAATCTTTGGCGAGATAGAGAAAAACGGTTATCCTGTATTCTTGCGTTTCAACACGGTTATTCAAGACGAAGCCAGCAAAGCGACTCCAGCCGAATTGTCTCTCCCTCTTGTATATGGCGAGAAGGCCGTGGTCATTGGTGACCATCGTCAGTTGCCTCCTAATCTTGACAGGGAAGATATCTTGTTCAAACTGCACATGCAAAGGTTGAAAGCCGACAGTAGGGAAGAACATGACCAAATAGAACAATTAGAGTCGTATGTAAGAAAGAATTTCGACATCCTGGAGAAGTCGCATTTTGAGAGACTCTTCCGACAAATTGACCCATCTCTACGTGGTACTTTCGACACACAGTATCGTATGCACAATGACATTAATCGTGTCATTGAGCAATTCTATGTTGATGACGGTGGACTAAAATGTGGCGTAGCCAACGAAAGCCGGGAACACGGTATTGATATTCCTAATCTCATTTCGCCAGACAATCACGTTATTTGGATAAACACATCTTCTCCGGAAGTTCGAGACGGAACATCACGAGCAAACAGAGGCGAGGTGGAAGCCATAGAGTGGGTGTTGTCGCAGCTTTCAAAGTCAGAGAGTTTCCGCAATTATCAGGAATCTCTGCCTACCAATGAAGACCGAGAAATCGGACTGATTACATTCTATGGCAGTCAGTTGAAACGATTGAAAGGAATCGTGGATAAAGAAATAAAGAAAGGACTCAGTATAAAGATGAGTTCTGTTGACCGATTCCAGGGAATGGAGCGCAACATCATCATCGTTTCGATGGTAAGAAGCAACTCCATTGCGCAGAAATGGGGACAAAAACCAGACTATAACAAATTCCCCAATGTTGGTTTTCCGGCACAAAAAGAATACGGTTTTGCCAAATCACCCAATCGTCTTAACGTGGCTTTGTCACGAGCAAAGAGACTGCTTATCATCGTTGGCAACGGTGAACATTTCAGCAACTACATCAATTCACAAGGGCAAGCCATTTACAAGAATGTATTCGATGAGGTAAAAAACAATCCTAATGGCAGGATTATAGAATGGAATGTTAGCAAACCGAAACAAGAGCGTGTGGCGAAGATTGTCAGAGTACCAATGCCTATA
>CALUOQ010000029.1 GCA_944322325.1 uncultured Alloprevotella sp. | reverse complement strand
GCAGGATTATAGAATGGAATGTTAGCAAACCGAAACAAGAGCGTGTGGCGAAGATTGTCAGAGTACCAATGCCTATACAACGTTCTGTAAACCTGAACACTCGTGACATCAACACAGAAACAGAAAAGAATCTGCGTATAAAAGAAACATGGCTTACACCAGACGGGCAACCCGTTGAGAATCCGCATTTCGCAGTCCTTGAGTTGTCAACAAAAGCGGTGAAACTGCTTATCGGTAGAGACGAGGAAACAATCAGGACTGCAACACGATTCGATTTCAACAATTTCATTCGTGATGCTGCCAAACCTGAAACAGGAAAGGGATTGGACAGCCAAAACATAATGAATATGGAATACTTTAGAGGAAGGGTTCTTCCTGTAATCAAGAGAATGAAACAGAAAATGCGTTCAGAAGGTGTAGATGTGGTTTACACTGTTGCCACGGCTGCCTATCGTACTGCAAAGAATCGCGATGAGGTGATAGAATGCATTCGTCGTGAAGCAGGAATAAATGTACGCATATTGTCGAAGAAAGAGGAATCTGTGGCAACAATGTTTGCCTACGGCATATCATCACGTTACAAGTTAGAGATCCAAAAGTCAAGACATTCAGTGATGGTTGACCAAGGTGGTGGTTCTACCGAAGTCAGTGTATTCAATCAAGGCGAATTGGAAGGTTCATACAGTATTAACCTCGGTACAACGGCCTTGCGTAATATCCTAACAAAAGACGTTTCACCAACTACGCTTTTGATCGATGCTTTTAAGAAGAGCGACCAGATGCTGAGAGAAAGAATGGTGGCATTTACCAAGAATATGAATACAACTATGCAAACCAACGAAGATACATTCTGTGTCAGCGTGGGTTCCGCTATTACTCATGCAACAGGGAAAAAGAACAATGCTTCGCAACACGATAGTATTCTCAATTACGAACAGATTGCAGAAAAGATAGAAAATATCACAGTGAAATTACAAGAGAAATTCAACACTGTAGGCGATTTAGTGCGTTGGGAACAACAAATGACAGGTGATACTATAGATGATATGCTTACTTTGCGTATGGGACTGCCAATGTATCTACTTCTTATGGAAAAATTCAATATCAAGCAAATTCATGTTTGCGGAACAGGTTTGTGGTATGGTATATATTTACAGCATCTTTTTAATGTAGCCGACTGATTATGAATACTAAGACATATAATAATTTGATATATCGTTCTGTTGAGAAAGACAGACAATCTCGTTCGCTTGTTTTGAAAACACGCTCATGTATTGTTGAATATTATACTGTCCACAAACTTGAGCCATTAGACATACTTATTGGCGAACTGCTTCTAGAAAGCGAGAATACAAGACTTGAATATGTTGTTTTAGGGCAGATTCTTGGTTTTGATGTAGAAGCTCGACCAGAAAATGATATGTATTATGACGAAGCAGAAAACAATTTGTTCCATAAGTTCCTGAATTCGGTACAAGATTGGGGAATAATAGACGTTGACAAAGAAAATGGTCTCGTAACCCTGACGGCTTTAGGCAAGGTTTGTTTGCAGAACAAAAAGAAATACAAATTCTTTACCGCACAAACAAACGCATTGGAATTTGACCGTTTGAAAGCAGCTAACGGCGGTATCGTATCGCTTTATCCGTTCCATTCAGAATTAGGTTTGTCTCTTTCGCTTGATTATGCCAAAACACTCAATTACGAAGATTGTTTGTGTGAAGTAATCAACTGTGAGACTGACGATGTACTGATAAATAACTTGAAGTTGCAAGTTCCAGAAGGAATCTGTGTTTACAAAGCCGAGCCCACCAATTATTTGGGTGTAAAGCCAATCAAACTGGATATTGAACTTTACGAGACAGAAGGCAAATATTCACTGAATTTCATTTCGGCTGGCAATAGCTGTCCGGTGTTGAATGCTCTATTTGAACTTGGTGTTAATGCTGATGCAAAAGAACGTAAAGTGGAACAATGCCTGTACTATCGCCTTGTCAACAATCCAGATGTTATTCTGGACTACAAAGTTTTGCAGCCATTTGAAGATATTATCGAGGTTGACCGACTGATAGAAGATTCCAGATTAGTTTGGACTGACTCACAATTACTTCAGCTTATAATTTCACAATGTGATGCTGATCGTTGGCATTCTTTGTCAAAGTATTGCGATGTGGAAGTCTTGAAGAATATAATCCCTGACCACATTCAAGACTTGGACTGGGGAGCATTGACACTCAGGCTTGACAGCCAATATATTTTCACCCATTCAACGGATTATCCGTGGGATAAATACACGCTGTTTGCTCGCACTCCCGTAGAGAAGGAGTTGATACAGAAATTCCTCGTCGAATATTCATTCCCAGAGGGGAAAGACGATGACCAATGGGATTGGGATGACGTTCTACCTATTGTTGGTATGGACTTCATCACGCAACATCTTGGCGACATTCCGTTCGACCTTACCGATATCACAAAAGAACTGGATGACACGCAACGTCAATACATAGTAATAAATCCCGATGCCCGTTGGGATTGGCAATTTGTAGTGACTGAATATCCTATTGACTTTATTATCTCTAATATCGCTGTCTTGTATCCGCATATCAATATGCAGATACTTGTGCGGCGCATTTTTGCAGACAATGAACTCGCCAGCCTTTATGCAACATCGCAACCGCTGAAAGACAGTATCCTGGCCTCAGAACTTCCTCTGCGATTCAATGCCAACAGTCTTGGTTTTGTTTGGACTGACGAAATTATTGATTTCTTTGAATCGTGTAGGTTGATTTCTTGGCCATCAACTACATATCAATCAGGTTTTGAGTGCAACCCGAACTTGGTTTGGGATGCGAACTTCTTCCAGAAATACAGCGACAAAGTAACAACTCCGCAAGGTTACAGTTGGGTTTCTCGCCGTGTAACAGATTCAGCAATTGTTGACAACAACCCGAATTTCCAATGGAATAAAATTGCGTTGTCACAGAATCCAGCAATTTGCCACAACCTCGCTTTCATCACCTCGCATTGGAATGTAGTGGATGCCGCGACAATTATCATGTGTTGCGATACTGCAATGTTGGAAGAATTGTTTCTTTCGTTGTCAGCAAAAACAATGGTCGGTCAATTGCTGGCTACGTCGTTGGATATTCAGAAACGACTGATTGCAAATCTTTCTACAGAAACCATTCTTAACAGTTACTCAGAAGGATGGAACAAAACTCTATTTACAGAAAGTATTTGTCAATCTGTTGACTTGGCAACATTAGATGAAGTCGTATGGCATGAAATGTTGGATTGGGAATATCTGACAGCAAATCTGCCTGTTGCAGACATTAAATCGAATATAAACAAGTATGCTGACAAGTGGAATCATATTGTTTTTGCCAATCGTGTTACTGGCAAAGAATTGTTAGCTGACAAGTTTCTGGAAACTTATGCCGAGGTAATTTCTGAACAGAACTTGACGAAAGAAATCTGGCCAGTAATAACCTGCAAATTCCCTGCAAACGAACTCATTTCGCTCGTCGAGGAATACAGCGATGAACAATATCGCTGGGATTATGCTCACATGTATGAGCTGGCTGATTTTCCTGCAAAAGAATATATTGAGCAACATACGGAGAATGTGCGGTGGGCTGAGTTCTCGGCATCTGCCGCGGCAAACAGGCTGTTCTCAAAGACTGGTGCAAACAAAACACAAAGTTTGTGGCTGCGCATATACGAAGACATGCTGAACAATGACGGTTATCAGTGGGATTTCAACAAACTGACAAAACAGCCAAACATCTTGAAACTACCAAAACTGTTCTTACTGAAAAAAGAATGGGATTGGGAATACATATCTGAACACGCAATATGGATATCAGCTCAGGAAGGCAAAGATTATTATTTCAAGTTGTTTGTTGACTTGTTGGATTTCGGTAAGTTATCGCATCGCACAGACATTGAACTGACAGAGAAAGTTATTGAGCAATACGACAAGAAAAAGCAATGGGATTGGAATGCTTTGGTGCAGAATGAAAGCATAAACTTTTCGTTTGAATATATCGACAAGCATGAAGACAAACCTTGGAATTGGCATACCCTTGCACATCGCGAAGGTTTACCGTTTGATGTAGTTCTCAGCCACAAGGAAAAAGATTGGGATTGGCATTACCTGTCAACTCTCGACATCTTTGTGCCGTCTGTTGATTTGCTGACTTATCTTGCCGAGCATGATTATGAAATAGACTGGAATTCAGTTTCTGAAAACAAGGAACTTACAAGCGATGTCATTGATACATTCAAGGATAAAATTAACTGGAATGTGTTTGTCAATTGTTGTTCCGCGCTCCGTTCTATCGCAACAGTTGATTTCTTGAAGAAATACAAGGATGCTATTTCCTGGGAAGACTTCAATGAACGTCTTGGTGTGGATGTTGAGACTGAAATGTTGCAGGAGTTTGCCAATCGGCTCAATTGGAGATTTGTTTCTCAGTCACAGAAAATAAAGTTTACAGAGGAACTGGTTCGCAAGTACGAGGACAAATGGTTCTGGTCAGAATTGATGCGGAATATAAAATTTCAAGAAGATATTCCTGATTTTGAAAACATTTTTGCCAACCATCGCAGTATTGTTACATTTACCGACAGAATTAAGAATTATCGTAGTAATCCGTGCATCTACCACTTTACGCATTTTTACAATGCAATAGATGTTATCCGCAGCCGAAAGATTCTCAGTCGAGATCGTGCC
Organism: uncultured Alloprevotella sp.; assembly: GCA_944322325.1. GTDB lineage: Bacteria > Bacteroidota > Bacteroidia > Bacteroidales > Bacteroidaceae > Alloprevotella. The sequence continues at coordinate 6,297 of CALUOQ010000029.1, read as the reverse complement.
GAAGAATTGGGATTGTTGAAATATGATTCTGCTGGTTCGGTCATATTCCGCAGTAGTAAGGCACACAAATTTGCTCGTTTCTATTTCCGTCCTTGCACTCCTACTCAATATTATAACGAGGCCTTGGGTGCTGATTCAAAATTAGGTGAGTGGAGAACAAAGTGGTATAAAAATTGGTATGGTGAATGGGAATTTACACGCGAATGGAAAAGCAAATATCCAAAAGCTGTTGAACAGGGTCTACCGAAATGTCCTGTACCTGTGTTCTTCAAGTTCGACATAGATGAAGTCTTGGCGAAGATTCCAGAGAAATGTTATTACAGCGACAGAAATATGCAGTCGGACACCCCGAATGTGTATCAAATCATTGTTAAACCAGAATCATTGGGGCTTGAATATCTGTATAGCACAATGCAAGACGCATATATAACAGCAAAAAGTTCTGGCAAATATAATCGTGGGGTTCATTTGGACGAGATGAGTAAAGTGAGGAGATACTCTCAACAAGAATTCCTTGTTATGTCGGAATTTGACTTTAGCGAAATCAAGTCTCTCCAAATTATCTGCTACGACAATTCTTATGCGGAGCTTTTGAAAAAAATCTTTGCAGATGATCCAATCTCTGAGAAGATTGTGGCATACGGTGATGAGAGGCTTTTTGAGAGAGAAAACCGCAGACTTAATCTTTCGTCATCAGAAGACAACGTTCGTCTGTCAACTGACTTCGAGGATGAATACTATTTCAACATCACAAGCGAGAAAATGTCTGAAGTGGAGTTCGACTTGTCTGCTTGCGAAGTTATCTATGACACAACAAACGAACTACGCTTAAAGGGAACTATAGCATGGAAGAAGACAGACATTCCGTTCAATATCTTTTTCGTTGACCCGAAAGCAAGAACAAAAGAATGGCTCGTATATCAAAACATTTAACATAAGCGACATGAACAACATAACGATAGTAAGAGGAAACATCTTCAATACGAAAGCACAGACCGTTGTCAACACGGTCAATTGCGTGGGCGTGATGGGAAAAGGCATTGCGCTGGTTTACAAACTGCGTTATCCGCAGATGTTTGACATTTACCAAGATTATTGCAAGCGGCATCTTATCAGTATTGGTAAACTGTGGCTTTATAAAGGTGATGGAACCGACCCATGGGTGTTGAACTTCCCGACAAAATTTCATTGGAAATATCCAAGCAAAATAGAGTATATAGAACAAGGACTGAAAAAATTTGTTGACACATACGATAAATGTGGTATTACATCCGTTGCATTCCCAATGCTGGGAACACACAATGGTGGGCTCGATAAAGATGCAGTTCGAGCACTTATGATTAATTATTTGTCACAATGCAATATTCCTATTGAGATTTACGACTACGATCCAATGGCTTCTGATGATTTATTTGAGACATTTAAAGAAAAATGGTTTTCCATTCCATCTAATGAATTAAAGAAAGTGACTCAAATTCGACAGAAAAAACAGATAGACATTATCGATAACGCGCTTCGTTGTGATAATCTTAAGTCAATGATCTCCCTTATATCATATCCTGGTATTGGTATCAAGACTATGGAGCGTTGTTTTAAAGTTGTAATGGGCTTCCAAAAACAGCTTGTTTTATTTGCCGATAGATAAACAAAAGCTCCATACATGAAAAGCCAAGTCGAAATATGCACCATAACAATACGCATCGTTTCGACTTGGTTAAAAAATCATTTAATGCACATTTTTCAACTTCTCCTGCATCAGACTGTCCGACAAGGTCTTTAACCCTTTGTCGTAGCCATCAGCTTCCTGGCGAAGCCATTCAATGGTTTCCTCGTTGCGGTGAATGTCGAACACGTCATTCAGCCAAAGGATATGCTTCGCGTTGCATCCTCCCCACGAGCGGATGACGCGGAACTTCAACGCATCGTCTGTATATTGCCGTTTGGATTTCCATAGCTCTATGTTACCCCAGATGGAGAGAGTGCAAGCGATACCCATGCCGACCAAAAGAGAAAACACCTTGCTCGATTTGATGTCAAAACTATGGCGGTGGATATGTTCCTGCGGCTCGTTTTTCTGTTCTTCCGGGCTTCGGGCAAACATCTCTTTCAAATTCCGCAACAGGTGCAGAATCCTGTTTGATGCGTAAACCTCCGCTTCCGCGAACTTGGTCAGCATGGCTTTGGTCTGTGCCTGATGCTCCTTTGCGGAACTGTCAAACAACTCCTTTATGGGTGTCAAGTTCACCGTTGGAGAGTATCTTTCTATTTGGTTGTTTGTTTCCTTTGGAGTGTTTTCCAACTTCCCGTTGATACCCTTGAGGTCATTCTTGATGTCCTCGAAGAGTGTATATACTTCGTTATTATCCATTTTTAGAATCTTATTTTACGTTGTTTCTTTTTCTTGTTCCTGCGTTTTAATTCTTCCTCAAAATAGTTTTCATCCGCCTGAGCGTTCGCATTGTCCGGCATGAAAAGACCAATCGAACTGTTGTACAAATCATCGTTGCCCCTTGGTTCGGTTGGGAACGTGGACTGTTCTTCACGACACGAGGGCGGTTGCATTTCCATTCGCTCGGTATGTCTGTTACGTTCCAATGCAGCATCTATCTTGGCATAGCTGAACCGCCTGTCAATCTTGGAACCGCTGAACGAATAGCCGTTCATGGTGAAAATTACACCCTGTACCTCGTCCGACTTTCCCTTGTACTTGAACCGCATATCTACGCCATGTTTCTCCAAATTAGCGGCTAACTGCCGCCAGTTTCTACACCTTGAAACCTCCGATTTAAGGATGGAATAAAGTCCGTATTTAGTCTTGTCCGGCTCTTTCAGGCGGTGTTGCTTCACCCGCTCCTTGCCGCTGGCGAAGTACAGGTTATATTTCTTCGTCAATTCCTTGCAGATGCGTGCGCTGCGTATCCGCTCGTTGCGGTCGCTGATTGTACTGCCGCCGTTGGCAATACGGTTGAACGCTATATGCACGTGCGGATGCTCCTTGTCGAAGTGGCGCACGATGAGAACCTGCATGTCGGTTATCCCCATTTCCTTCAGGTATTCCAACGCTATTCCGGCCATTGTGTGGTCTGTCAGGCGGTGTTCATCTTCCTTATGAAAAGCCAACGAGATGTGTCCGACAGGCTTCGTAACCTTTGGATTCATCCTTGATTGTGCATCGAAGCTCATGGCTATCGTATTCTTGTCCTCGGCAAACAAACCGTCACAGACAAGGATTTTAGCGTCCTTTTCCTTGTCAAGAATGTAGCTTACCACACCCTTGAAACTGCTTCCTTTTACGATTTTAGCTATCATATCCGACTGTCATAGAAGGATTAAATTCAGCAGTTCTTCGATACGTGCCACGAGTATGCGGCACTCCATCCTCACCGTGACGGAACCCGCTGCGTTCGCCTTGTGCGCAAGCTGGTTCAGGTTGTTCGCCATGCCGCAGAGTTGGCGGACGTAACCAGTATGTTCCGGCGTGATCCGCTCCTTCACCTGCCCGTCCCTCATGCAACGGCGCATGAATTCCCCTGCGGTTATGCCCGCACTCCGTGCCTTGCCTTTCAGCGTGTAGTAGTCCGATGTCGCCATCTTCACCGTGAGGCGGTATTTCAGCTTGTCTGCCGCTCCCTTCTTGGGGCGGCCTCCCTTGTTACTGTTGCCAGTTCTCCGTTTCTGTTCCATTGATTTCTAATGATTAAAGTGTACATACATAATAGACCAACGGGATGTGGCTCTCCACGGAGTTTCGGAGTGGGAGCAGGCGGTTTCGGTATGTCCGAAACACAAACTTGCTCCCCTCAAAACTCCGTTGGACTGGTTCAGGGTAACTCTGAATTGCGCCCCGTCAATCCACCTCTTAATTTTCAGAGTTTACGCCATGCCTCAATGTCCTCCCCGTAGGTGGCAAGGTGCTGCCGGGCGATGTTCTCCACCAGTCCCGACACGCTCATCCTGCGCTCGCCGAACATGCGGACGATACGGTCAAGGGCATCGCGCGTGCTGCGGCTGAGGAACACGGGCTTGCGGTCTTCGATGGTCGGAACGGTGAGAAAGGCTTCCTTGTATTCCTCCAACGATGCCCGGCGTTGCTTGCCGCTGATGCGGCGTACCACCTGCGGAGTTTCATCCGTCTGTTCCGGTACGGCTTCACTTAACTTTTCCTGTACAACCTCGCTTGCCTTTTCCGGCTGTTCCTTTGTGTCGGCAGGCTGGGGCTCGGGCTTCGTGTTTCCATACTCGGCTTGTTGCCTAAAAAATCCTGCAATGTTGCATCCATACTCTGGCTGCTTACGTTCTTCTTCATACTTGTTTGAATTTAGTGTTTAACAATGTTGGTCGTTGTGCGCACATTTGACCGATTATCAGTTGCAAAGGAAATGGCTGTATTGCAGGCTGTCAAACGAATGGGCGGACTGTGGCAACAATGTTTGGTTTTGCACTTTACGCATTGTCGGAACGGTGCGTGCTGCATCGTTTTGCCATTGTGCGAGAAATGGCATTAGGATTTTTAAGGGCTTAATTGGAATGGTTGGAACAGATTTAAGGACATGGCTTGGCGTGAAACAGATGAAGCTCCTTTCAAGAAGTATAGGAATCCGAAGAACGCCACAGGCTACCACACCGACGCCAAATGCTGCCACGCAGGTGCAAAGCGGTTGGATTATGCCGGACTTCGCTTTTCTTTGCACCACGGACGCTTGAAACAGCCGTTACGTGTTCGGTGGATAACGCCACTCCCGACCACTTGCTGCCACAAGCTGCCACCTCATTGCAAATCCATTGTTTCAAGCGGACAACGGCTTTACTTTGCAGGCAAAAAGAAGAACAATTAGTAAATATAATGAGTATGGAAGTAGTAATCATTTCAAAAAGCAAGTATGAAGAAATGGTCGGCAAGCTCAACCGCCTGTCCGACCAGGTGAATGAAATCCTTTGCAAGAGGGAGGGGAAACGGCTCAGCCGCTGGATGGACAACCAAGAAGTCTGCCAACAGTTGCGCATCAGTCCGCGTACCTTGCAGACGCTCCGCGATAACGGAACACTGGCTTACTCGCAAATCGGACATAAGATTTTCTACAAGCCGGAGGATGTGCAGCGCATCGTCCGGCTCGTGGAGGACAGGCGTAAGGATGCAGCCTATCGTGGCTGTAGCATCTAATCAGACAACACAATGTATAACCACTAAATCCACTGTAAATTATGAACGACTTGATTCTTGCCGACCGTGAACTGGAGGTCGGCTTCATCGGACAACTGGATGCCCTGCTCGAAGGCATCGAAAGAATGGACGCAAGCCATAAGGCTTCGCCAAGTAACGAACAGTTCCTGACGGACAAGGAAGTCTCGGCATGGCTAAAGGTGAGCCGACGTACCTTGCAGGACTACCGCAATAACGGGATGGTGTCCTATTACCAGTTGGGCGGAAAAATCCTGTATAAGGAATCGGACATCGAACAGATGGTGATGAGCGGTTATCGGAACGCCTATCGTCTGGAAACGTAAATCTGAACGTACAAAAACAAATGAAAGCCGATGGCGACAAGTGAATTGTCTGACCATCGGCTTTCTTTGTGTAATATTATATCCTTACAGCTAACACGTACACCGTGAATTGGCTACGGACAGCGAAAAGAGCAAATGAACGGGTTTCTCCCTATTGGGCGCATATAGCCTTTCCATGATGAACTTTCGGAAAGCCATAGCTTCACAGCTTCGTAATTTGAAAGCCACGGCAATCACCATTTCAAGGCTGTACACGTCATAACAAATCCTGCCGTCCTGCCTGACGTGCCGCACCGTTTCCTCTTTCGACAATTCATTGTTCTTGTATATGGCAGCAATAATTTTGCGAATGTCATAACCGAACATATTGAACGCATCGCACATTTCCTGTTGTGTCATCCAAACGGGAGCGGTCGGCATCGTGACCGCCCCGTTTTCAGTGATTGTGATTATTCCTCTTTCCATGTTTGCATCATTTTTCATTGTCTGAATTACGTTTACATTCCTTTTTCCAACCGCTGTAATTGCCGCACTTGAACACACGTGAGGGCATCCCATCGTCAGGCAGGGAGAACTTGCCTTTTGTGGTCTCGGATAATATGGCCAAGTCTTGACTTACCTTTTGATTGGTAATTTCCGCATAGATTTGTGTGGTGCGGATGGAGGAATGTCCCATCATCTTGCTGATGCTCTCTATCGGCACGCCGTTGTTCAAGCAAATCAGGGTTGCGAAGGAGTGACGGCTTTGATAGTAGGTAAGATGGCAGTCCAAGCCACATTGTTCGGCAATCA
>CALUOQ010000028.1 GCA_944322325.1 uncultured Alloprevotella sp. | reverse complement strand
TGACCAAATCACAAAACAACTTTTTTCAGACACAAACAACACAGACGCTCCAAAAACTCCACCTAACACGCTGACTGGCACAAAATTCAAACACATGATTTTTTCGGAAAGAGAAAAATCACTTCACCCTTACGGACAGACCTATAATTACTATTTTTCTGCGCACTATATTATTAATGTGTATTGACAAAACGGACTTTTCTGCTACAGAAGCACCCCTCGCTCTACTCACGAAAAACCAACGACATCCCATTTCAGACGTAAAACGCACTAACGACGGACGCGTAAATCCATAGACTTACAAATAGTTCCATGCAATCCCGACCGAAGTTTGCGGAATTATGTACCTTTGCCCCTCGTTAGTCATTGCTTTTACCAAAAGAATCTTAGTTTGACATGAAGATAGAAGAAATCCTTTCCACGGCTGCCGCACAGGCTATCAAATCCCTCTACCAGCAGGACATCCCGCAGGGACAGCTGCAAATTCAGAAAACAAAAAAAGAATTTGAAGGCCATCTTACCCTCGTCATCTTCCCTCTGTTGCGCATCTCACGCAAGAAGCCCGAAGTCACGGCACAGGAAATCGGAGACTGGCTGGTAGCCAACTGTCCGGCCGTCGAACGCTTCAACGTCGTCAAAGGATTTTTGAATCTCATCATCTCCCCGGACTGTTGGGTTGGCCTGCTGAACGACATTCATGCCGACAATCGTTATGGACTCACTACTCCGAACGCCCAGTCGCCGCTTGTCATGATCGAGTACTCCTCTCCCAATACAAACAAACCCCTTCACCTCGGTCACGTGCGCAACAATCTGCTTGGCTTTGCCCTTGCCAACATCGTCGAAGCCAACGGCAACCGCGTCGTAAAGACCAATATCGTCAACGACCGCGGCATTCATATCTGCAAGTCCATGCTGGCTTGGCTGAAATACGGCAACGGTGAAACCCCTGAATCTTCCGGAAAGAAGGGCGACCACCTTATCGGCGATTACTACGTAGCTTTCGACAAACACTACCGCGAACAGGTTGCCGAACTCAGCCAACAATATGAAAGTGAAGGCCTGACACCCGACGAAGCCAAAGCCAAGGCCGAGAAAGAAGCTCCCCTGATGAAGGAGGCCCACGCCATGCTCGTCAAATGGGAACAGAACGATCCTGAAGTCCGTGCGCTGTGGAAGAAGATGAACAGCTGGGTTTACGCCGGCTTCGACGAGACTTACAAGGCGCTCGGCGTCAACTTCGACAAGATATATTACGAAAGCGACACCTACCTCGAAGGCAAGGAAAAAGTACTCGAGGGATTGGAGAAAGGCATCTTCTACCGTCGGGACGACGGCTCCGTCTGGGCAAACCTGACCGACAAAGGCCTTGACGAAAAACTCCTGTTGCGCGCCGACGGCACCAGCGTTTACATGACGCAGGACATCGGTACGGCCAAACTCCGCTTTCAGGACTACCCCATCGACAAGATGATTTACGTCGTAGGCAACGAACAGAACTACCACTTCCAGGTCCTCTCCATCCTACTCGATGAACTTGGATTTGAGTGGGGGAAAAGCCTTGTCCACTTCTCGTACGGCATGGTCGAACTGCCCAACGGAAAAATGAAAAGCCGCGAAGGCACCGTGGTCGACGCCGACGATCTCATTGCCGAGATGGTACGCCAGGCCCGCCAGACCATTGACGAGCTCGGCAAATTCGAAGACATGGATGAAGCCGAAAAAAACGAAGTCGCCCGCATCGTCGGCATGGGAGCCCTCAAATACTTCCTTCTCAAAGTCGATGCCCGCAAGAACATGCTTTTCAATCCCGCCGAGAGTATCGACTTCAACGGCAACACCGGCCCCTTCATCCAATACACCTACGCCCGCATCCGCTCCGTCCTGCGCAAGGCTCAGGAAAGCGACATCCCACTTCCGGAAGCGCTGCCCACGCACATCGCATTGAGCACGAAAGAGGAAGAAATCGTACAGCACATTGCCGAATTCCCTGCCGTCGTCCGCCAAGCCGGCACAGACTATTCGCCCAGCGCCATCGCCAATTACTGCTACGACCTCGTCAAGGAATACAACCAGTTCTACCACGACTTCAGCATCCTGCGCGAAGCGGACAAGGAAAAGCAGCAATTCCGCCTCGTACTGTCAGCCAACGTGGCCAAAGTGGTCCGCTTGGGCATGGGCCTGCTCGGCATCGAAATGCCGGAACGCATGTAAACCGTGGGGCAGAAATCGAAATACTACGTTGTATGGAACGGCCGCCGGCCGGGAATCTACACCTCATGGGAGGCCTGCAAAGCACAGGTACACGGAGCGACAGGAGCCCGATATAAGGCATTCCGCACACGCGAAGAAGCGGCCGCAGCCTATGCGGCCGCTCCGCCGGTCCTCCGCAAAGCCACGACCAAACGTACCTCGGCAAAAAGCGCTACGGGGCTACCTCCCAACCCTCCCGCCAACCGCCACGACACCGTTCTCCCCCTCCCCGCTGAAGTCAAGGCCCGCGCCATAGCAGTCGACGCCGCCTGTAGCGGCAACCCGGGCCCTATGGAATACCGCGGCGTCTGTCTCACAACGGGCCAGGAGCTTTTCCACTACGGCCCCGTCTACGGCACGAACAACATCGGGGAGTTTCTGGCCATCGTGCACGGCCTTGCCCTCATCCGTCAGCAAGGCCTGACGGACGTGACGTTATATTCCGACAGCCACAATGCCCTTCTGTGGGTACGCAGCAAGAAATGCAAGACCAAGCTGGCCCGCACTTCGCGTACCGAAGCCCTCTATCAGCTCATCGGACGTGCCGAACAGTGGTTGCACGACAATCCTTACGATACGCCTCTCGTCAAATGGGAAACCGAACGCTGGGGCGAAATCCCCGCTGACTTCGGCCGGAAATAACGCCTCAGTCCCACGTTTCACCGCCACCGCCCGCCGTCATCCGCAAATCCAGACCCGACAATGAAAGACTTTTTCCGCGTCATGCTCCGCTACGTCCGACCCTACAGGCACTACCTTGTCGGCTCGTTGGCGTTCAATCTGCTCTCCGCCATCCTCAATGTTTTCTCCTTCGCGACGCTCATCCCCATGCTGCAACTACTCTTCGGCATCGACACGAAGCAGTACGAGTTTATCCCGTGGGACGCCGCGTCGCCGGGGCTGAAAGACATTATTGTCAATAACCTATACTATTACACCACGCAGCTCATTGCCGTCTACGGCGCTTCGACCACGCTACTGCTCATCGGGCTGACGCTCGTCGTGGCAACCTTGTTGAAGACAAGCTGCTACTTTGCCTCGGTGGGCATCATGGTCCCCATCCGCACCGGCATCGTGCGCGACATCCGCACTTCCGTCTACCACAAAATAACCTCGCTGCCGCTTTCTTTCTTCTCGGCCGAGCGCAAGGGCGACATCATAGCCCGCATGAGCGGCGACGTCAACGAAGTCGAGAACTCCATCATGGGCTCGCTCGACATGATCATCAAGAATCCCATCCTGCTCGTCTGCTACTTCGGCGTCCTGCTCTACACCAGCTGGCAACTCACGGTGTTCACCATTGTCGTACTTCCCCTCATGGGCTGGATCATGGGACGAATCGGGCGTAAGCTGAAACGCCAGTCGCTCGACGCGCAAAACAAGTGGAGCGAAACCCTCTCGCAACTGGAAGAGACGCTGGGCGGAATGCGCATCGTCAAGGCCTTCACCGCCGAGCGGAAAATGAACCGCCGCTTCGACCGCGTCGCCAACGACTTCCGCCAAGCCTCCAGCCGGGTGGCCGTACGCCAAGCCTCAGCCCATCCCGTCAGCGAGTTTCTCGGCACGTGTCTCATCGTGCTCGTCCTGTGGTACGGCGGTACGCTCATCTTCAACCACGCTTCGGGCATCGACGCCCCGACCTTCATTTTTTACATGGTCATCCTCTACAGCATCATCCAGCCGCTCAAGGATTTCTCCAAAGCCGCCTACTCCGTGCCCAAAGGCTTGGCCTCGATGGAGCGTATCAACAAGATACTGAACGCCGAAAACCCCATCCGCGAACCGGCCGCCCCCCGACACATCTCCACCCTCACCGACCGCATCGAGTTCCGCGACGTCTCGTTCGGCTACAACGACCAACATGACGTCCTGCGCCACGTCAGCCTCACCGTTCCGCGCGGCCGCACCATCGCCCTGGTAGGTCAGAGCGGTTCGGGCAAGTCGACCCTCGTCGACCTCATACCGCGATACCACGACATCAGCCAGGGCGAAATCCTCATCGACGGCATCAACGTCAAGGACCTCGCCATACGCGACCTCCGCTCGCTCATCGGCAATGTAAACCAGGAAGCCATCCTCTTCAACGACACCTTTTATAACAACATCACTTTCGGCGTCGAAAACGCCACAATGGAACAAGTCGTCGAAGCCGCCAAAATCGCCAACGCCCACGACTTCATCATGGCCTCCGAGCAAGGCTACCAGACCAACGTAGGCGACCGCGGCTGCCGCCTCTCGGGTGGACAGCGCCAGCGCATCTCCATTGCGCGCGCCATCCTGAAAAATCCTGCCATTCTCATTCTCGACGAGGCCACCTCGGCCCTCGACACCGAGAGCGAGCGCCTCGTGCAGGAAGCCCTCGAACGCCTGATGAAGACGCGCACCACCATTGCCATTGCCCACCGCCTCTCGACCATCAAGAACGCCGACGAAATCTGCGTGCTCCACGAGGGCGAAATCGTTGAGCGCGGCACCCACGAAGAACTCCTTGCCCTCGGTGGCTACTACCGCCGCCTCAACGACATGCAGCAACTCTAACTCCGCCAGCCGCCATGCGTCAACGCCTTCTGATTCTGCTCCGTGTCTTTATCGCTTTCGTCGCCGTTTTCGTCGTCATGAAACCCGTATTCATGCTCTACAACGGCGCAGGCCACGGGCTAATCTGGACCGACTGGCTGGCCGTCCCGGCCCACGGCCTGACGCTCGACCTCACCACGGCGGGCTACCTCACGGCCCTGCCCTGGCTGGCGCTTACCCTGAGTCTGTGGGGGCGCATTCCCTGGGCCCGCCGCCTGTACACCGCCTATGCGGCCGTCGTCGCCATCCTGCTGGCGCTCATTCTCGTCGGCGACGTCTGCCTCTACTCGTTCTGGCATTTCAAGCTCGACGCCACCGTGTTCAACTACCTCGACCAGCCCGCCGACATTGCCGCCAGCGTCAGCACGGCTTACCTCACCGTCGGACTGACCGCCGTAGCCCTGCTTGCCGCCCTCATCTTCTGGTTGCTCCGCCGTGCCGCCGGGCGTAGCCCGCTCGTCCCCCTGTCCGCAACAAGTACTACGACAGAAAAAACGAGTACTACGACAGGAAATCCTATCGCTGCGACAGAAATTCCTATCGCTGCGACAGGAAATCCGCCGTCGGCGGCAGGCACTCCCGCCGCCACGCTGCGCAAGCGCCTCGCCGCTACCCTCGTGTTCCTTGTGGTCGGCGGCCTGCTCTTTCTGGCCATCCGCGGCGGCGTGGGCAAGTCCACCGCCAACGTCGGCAAGGTCTACTACAGTGCCAACCAGTTCCTCAACCACGCGGCGGTGAACCCTGCGTTCAGCCTCTTTGCCTCGGCCGGAAAAATGGAGGACTTCGCTGCACAGTGTAACTTCTACCCCGAAGCCGAGCGCGCCCGGCTCTTCGCCGCACTACAGTACGACACGACGAGCGTCGGCATCGACACGCTGCTCCGCACCCCGCGCCCCAACGTCCTTGTCATCATCATGGAAGGTTTCGGGGGCATGTTCGTCGAAAGCCTCGGCGGCCGCCCGGGCACTGCGCCGCAGTTCGAACGCCTTGCGCGCGAAGGCGTGTTCTTTACGAACTGCTACGCCAACTCCTTCCGCACCGACCGCGGCGTTGTCGCCGTCCTGAGCGGCTACCCCGCCCTGACGACGGCCAGCGTCATGAAACTGCCCGACAAGTCGCGCACCCTCCCGGCCATTGCCTCCTCGCTGGCCAAGGTTGGCTACAGTACGGACTTCCTCTACGGCGGAGATGTCAACTTCACCAACATGAACAGCTACCTCCTCGCCACGGGCTACCAGCACATCTACGGCGACACCGACTTCCCCGCCGATGTCCGCCGGACGCACGACTGGGGCGTCACGGACCACATCACGTTCGACCGCCTCTACGACATGGTTACAGCCCGCAGCGAGGGCCGACCCTGGCACACAGCCTTCCTCACCCTGGCCAGTCACGAGCCTTGGAAAGTACCTTACAATCGCATCCCCACCGACGAGCGGGCCAACGCCATGGCCTATCTTGACGACTGTCTCGGTCGCTTCGTCGAGCGCCTGCGCCGCACGCCGCAGTGGCAGGACCTGCTCATCGTCTGCCTGCCCGACCATGGCATCCAGTACCCCGACTCGCTCGACGAATCCCACCCCCTGCGCAATCACATCCCCATGCTCTGGCTGGGCGGCGCCGTCAGGCAGCCGCGACGCGTCAAGCAGATTTGCAACCAGACCGACCTGGCCGCCACCCTCCTCGGACAAATGGGCCTGCCCCATGGTCAATTCCGCTTCAGCCGCGACGTCATGAGCCAGACCTACCGCTATCCCTGCGCCATCAACGTGTGGGCCAGCGGATTGGCTTTTTACGACAACTCGGGCTTTTCGGCTTACGACCTCAACTCCGGTCGTCCCTTGGCCGAGCACCCCATCTCCTCCACTCAGCGCATTAATTTCGGCAAAGCCTTTCTTCAGACCTGCTTCGACGACTTGGCTGCACACTGAATCACCGTCCCTGATTCGGGCGACAGTCTTTCGCGGTCGCCAGCCGCTTTTTGAACGGTCGACGAGGCCTGAACGCACTTTTTACAGAAATGAAACAACTTCTTCATCTCTGAAAAATCTGAAAAACTCTGCCCTATAAATGTTAAAAACCAACCTCGCAATCCCGGTATCCCCAAAAAGGTCTATATTTGCAGCAATTCCTATGTGTGGAAGACCACTTATTGTTTCACTAATAACAGTTTTTTATGAGAAAAACGTTTTTACTTAGTTTGATGGTGCTTCTCTGCACCTTGACTGGGTGGGCGCAAGTCTCCGGAATTGAAAAAGGTTACACGCGTGTAGGCGCTGCCGACATCAAAGATGGTATGACCGTCGCTCTCCAAAGTATTTCTGTAACCAACCCCCACTTCTGGTTCCAAGGTGCAGCTCCTACCGACAAGCTGAACTCCATGAGTATCTTTGTAGTGGAGGCCACTGGAACTTTTGCACCGGACGGGACAACTCCTCTCTATCGTCTGAGACAAAAAAATGCAGACCCGTCTGTCGCTTATCCGCAAGCTCCTACGAGTGGCGGTGACGCGCTCGTCATGGGACCGGCGGAAACAGCTGCCGCATTGGAATTCCGCCCATATTCCGAAACTCCCACGACTGACGCGGATGGCTTCACTGATGAAATGGACGACGACCTCACGACCCGCGTCACTTACAATTTTGCAGATGGCACCGTTACGCGTCTTAACTGTCAGTCACATAATCTAAACACCGGCGTAATCGGTAACGCAAAATGGGCGACAGGTTTGGCCTCGTGGTCTTTCTGGAACATCTACGAAATGCCCGCCGACATCGAGTTCATCCCCATCACGTACAACGTGACCTTCTACGACGGTAACAGCGACGTCACCCTGGCCGACGCCGGTCTG
>CALUOQ010000027.1 GCA_944322325.1 uncultured Alloprevotella sp. | reverse complement strand
GCGCCGGGCGGCTGAATGCCGTCGGGGGCGATGAAGTGCTCTCCGCGGTTGATGATGTAGCATCCGTGGAGCCACTCATCGTTTGCAAGACGTTTACCTCTGAATTTTATTTCTCTGTTCATTTCGTTTCCTCCTTTCTCAAATCAATCAAAGCCTTGTCATTACAATTCTTGCATAAAAAATGATTTAATGTTCCTCTAAACATAGCTAAATAGATGTCCTCATCTTCCGTAAACCTATGTCCACAACTAAAACAACGTCTTTGAACATTCAAGCCATAACGCTCTCTTGTTTCACGGAATTTGCCAAATTTTGTAAATGGCTTATCAACGGCATTCAAACACTCATATACTTTCTTTGTAATCTTAACGACTTCCATCTTCTTCCTCCTTTCTTTCGGGAATTAAATCTTCCAAATAAGCGTATTCCAACACATCGGAAAGCGCATATTCAAGACTTGATGTGCTTACAAATGCCATATATTCGTGGAAACAGCCTACTACGTCGAATTTTCCGAACCGATAGCCTCTTTTGGTTTTTGCTATAACCTCAATATCTCTTCTCAGTTCTTCACCATAGGCTGACGGCTTTTGCCATACTGATTTGATTCTCCATCGTGCTCCATCTTCAAACGCATCTGCTATTTGAGACATTTCAAAATATCCATCAATATCACATGGCATCACTTCCCCAGAATAATCACATGCTGCGCGTTCTATCTGTTCCTTGTTCATGGTGTCGTCTAATCCTTAGTTATTATTCTTGTACATTCTCGTCAGTTTCCTGACCGTGTCGCCTCCGTAGCTTTCTTCGGTCAAGTCTATAAACTCCCGGATGGTGAACTCGTCGCGGCTTTTGTCTATCCCGTGGTCGCGGCAGAACGCCTCACGCCCGGCGCGGCATGAGCCGGTCAGCACGTGGTGCCACATGAACAGCTCGGATGCCGGGTATCGGCTGTCCGCGTCGGGAAAGTGCTCACGGAACGCGGCGATGCGTTCCGATTCCGTCCGGTCGTCGTATAGCTTCTCCTGTAGGGCGTTAAATGCATCGCGTGCCGTTTCGCCGTGCGCGAAATTTCTTCCTTCCTTTGCTATATAACACGGAGTCAGCGTAAGGTCAAACTGCAATATAGCTCCTCTGGCAATGTTTCCGTGTACGGAATATATTACGGTATCCACACCGTCTATTTTGTAAACATTGTTTCCGGATATTGATTTTATACCGTAACCTTCACCGTAACCGTAACCGGAACCGTCACTGGAACCGTAACCGGAACCGTAACCGTAACCGGAACCGCCACCGTCACCGTAACCGTAACCGGAACCGGAACCTTCACCGGAACCGTCACCGGAACCTTCACCGGAACCGTCACCGGAACCGTCACCGTCACCGTAACCGTAACCGTAACCGGAACCGGAACCGTCACCGGAACCGGAACCGTCACCGGAACCGGACTCTACCCGTACGAACTCTTCTATCGTTTCCATTCCTTTACCGATTTGATGATTTCAGACGATTCCGGAGTACACGGTATGACCTCTATCGCGTCGAGAATCTCGATTTCATCCACCGTTACCGTGAACTTGCATTGATCAGGCGCTTTCGTGCCGTCCTTGGACAGCTGTGAGATACTTGCCGCGCCGTCCCAATACCACAGGCGGCGGCAATTCGTCAGCCTTACCTCGCGTCCGTCACGTGCGGCCAAAACTCCGAAGAATACGCCGCTTGCTTCACATCTTACGATTACTTCCTTTCCGATAAATTTACTTTCCATTGTTACTTGTTTTTTTAGTTAGGGGTTGTTGTTTGATTGTTTGTTTGGTTTTGATGGGGCGAATGTGGCCGATGAGTGGCGCCCGCCAATTCTCAACTGTCCATTGCCGATTGCTCACCCAGTTTCGCCCAGCGTCGGAACGCCTTGTCGAAGGCGTCGAGGTCCTCGAAGTAGTGGCCGCGCTCCGCGGGGGCTACGACGCCCTTGAACTGGTCGAAGTAGCGGTTCATGGTGCGCTCCACGGCGGCGAGCAGGTGCTTCGTCTCGCCCAGCAGGAGGCCGTACTTTTTCAGCTCGCCCTCGGCCTCGCCGTAGAGTACGTAGGCCTCCGAGACGAGCAGGTAGGCGGCCGAGAGGAGTTCGTTCACGCGCCGGTCGGCGCCGTCACGTCGGGCGCGCTCCCAGCATTCTTTCTTGGCTTGCATGGTGGTATTTGGTTTTTTGATGGGACAAATGTGGCTGATGAGCTATGAGTCCCGGGGCTGCCAGCCGTCGGGGCAGTGCTCGCCGGGGAAGGTGGAGATTTCGTAGCGGTCGCACGCTCCGGGGGCTTCGACTATGTTCCACACATAGTGGCGGCAGGTGGCGCAGCATGGGGCGCCGTTGTTCTTTTGGGCCAGTTGCCGGGCGTGGTAGCGGAGGGTGCGTGGGAAGCGGCGCAGGCCTCCCATCTGCATGAGGCGGCGGATATAGGCCTCCTCGCTCCAGCCCGAGGTGGGGATGTCGGGTGTATTCATTCGGGTTTCTGGTTTAGTAGCCGTATTGCATCTTGGTCGCCTTGCCGGGCGCGGCGGCGGAGTTCGCGGTAGCGCTCGAGGCTGTCACGTTCCTTGTCGTGCTTGCGCTTATTCAGTTCGGCCATCAGCGCGTCGGAAAGGTCGAGCAGTTGCCGGGCCTCGGGGTCGCCGGCCTCCGCGCGGCGCTGGAGGGAGGCGCGGTATTCGGCGTAGAAGAGGCCTTCGGTGGGGCGGGCCTGCTCGCTGAGGCGGGCCCTGTGCTGGTTGTAGCTCTGATAGTCGGCGGCGGTGCAGCGTTCGCGGTTGTATTCGCGCAGCCAGCCCATGATGATTTGCCCGTCGATGCGGTTGTAGAGCTTGCCGTACTTGCCTTTCATGGCGCGGCGCAGGCAGAGGGTAATGTCGTCGGCCTGCATGTAGGGGTATTCTTCGAGAATGAGGTCGACGGTCGTGGCCACTTGCCGGTCGTTCATGTCGGCGGCGGCGTTGAAGAAGTCGAGCATGTCGTTCAGGATGAGTACGAGCACGGCGCGGGCCGTGGCCTCGCCCCTTTCGCGACGGAGCCGGGAGAGCGCGGGCATCCCGCTGCGGAATACGTCATCGACGGTCCTTGGCGGCGTCGGCGGCAAGTATTTCTGCCGCAAGGCTCGCAAGGCGGCCTCTTGACTCGCGTCTTGATTGGATGGTGTCAGTTCGTTTGCCATTGTATCGTTGTTCCAAAATTTTCGTGAAGTTGGCGGGTTTGAATATCCAGTCGAAGTCGGCCGTCCATCCACGGTCGTTGTCTCCGAGCAGGAAGGGAGAGTCGAGCACGCTCTGGAAGGCTTGCATGACGGAGTTTTTTCCGTACTGGGCGATGCGGGCGCGGACGTTCTTCCGGCGGGTGTCGGTCATGGCTCTTATGCCTGGCAGCTTGCCGCGGAAGGTGGTGTTGTAATAATCCATCAGGGCTTCGTAGTCTATTTTGTCCTTTCCGGCTGTCTCTCTCAAAGAAAGCCCGTCTTTCTTTGCTTCTCCGTCAGGAGAAGTTTCTTTCTTGGGATTAAGTTCAGTAGTAGTAGTTATACTACGTTCTTCTTCTTTCTTAGTATTTGTGCCCCCGGTGTGCCCCTGTTTTTCCGGGTTTGGGGGCGTTTGGGCAGGTATCGGATGTGGGTGTGCCCCAAGTTGTGCCCTCAGTTGTGCCCATTCGTCCTTTAATTGATTGATAATCATCGCTGTATCTGTGCCCCCGGTTGTGCCCCCGGTTGTGCCCGCGTCGTTGTATTGGTCATACTTGACGAGGGTGATGAGGTTGATGCCCTGGGTGCATTCGGCGGTTATCATCCCTTCCTTTTTGAGGTGGCCGAGGAAGGAGCGCACTTTCTTCTCGCTCCACTGCCAGCGCTTGGACAGGTAACGGATGGATGCGGCGTACTGCCCGCGACAAACGACCACTTCTCGACCTCCGATACTCACCTTTCGGGGCGTTGCATCAAATCGTGCGGACTGTATCAGGTCCAGCCACGCTTCGCAACCGCTAAAAGTCCGGGCTTCTATCCACATTGCATTCGAGAAGAACCTGCGGCTTAGTTTGATGAATCCTTTGTCGTTTTCCATTCTGTTTGCTTACTGTAGGCCCTGTAATCCTTTTGTTCCGGGAACGGGTGTGAATGCGTCAGCCGGCCGCTTCCTCCGAGAGGTAGGCCTCCACCTCGCGGCGGAAGTCGTTCACGGAGCGGCAGACGACGTATCGGTATTCCTCGTTTTCGCTGACGAGCTCCTGCCATCGTCGCTGGCTGGGGCTTTGGCGGCCGCGTGCCGTCTTCATCTCGACGAGCAGGGCGCCGTAGCGACGGTTGCTCCGTAGCAGGATGAGGTCGGCCACGCCGGGGGTGACGCCCTCTGCCTTGAGCCGGGCCCCGGTCACAGCGTCGCGCCGCCCGCCGTTGGGCACGGCGAAGAGACGGCCGCGCAGCCGGGGGTAGCGGAGGTTGAACCAGCGGACGCAGGCCTGCTGAACGCGGTGTTCCTCGTCGCGGGGGGATTTGCGCCGGGCGGAGGCGCCAGTGCGGGCCAGCATTCCGTCAAGCGTCAGTTTTTTCTTCATAGAGGAACACGTCTATTATCTTGGTCTCGTCGATACGTTCTATCTCGTAATCGGACACCGTGCCCCGCATGTGGGAGACCAGCGTGTCATGCGCAGCGTTGAGCGTACCAGCGTTTACTAACAGGTAGCGAGCTGTACGTATTTCCTTTCCCGTATTTTCATTAAGCGTGATGAGCTTGATTTTCGCCTGATACCAGCGGTCCGCCTCGGCATTGGGGTTGCGGTTGTCGCCCAAAATCTTTTGCGCCTCGGCGTCGGTCTTCGTGTTGTATCCGAAACGGTCGAAAACCAGCTCATCGACTTTCGACGGTTTGATTGAGGTGACGAGGAAACCGCCGCTGATGAAAGGCGTCATTTCCTCTATGATACGTCTTTCGGCGTCTGTAAACGAGAGCGCATCTACGATATACAGCTCCGTCACTTTCTTCTGCATCCCGTTTTCAAGTGTCTTCTCGTAGCGGATGCCACATTCAAATAGTTTCATTTCAGTAGTTTTTTAAGTTCATTACTCAGTTTGAAACTCACTGCGCGGTGAGCAGGAACGATGCACGTTTCGCCCGTGGCAACGATACGCGCCTTTTTCTCCTTGACATTGCGGACGGCAAACGTGCCGAAGCCACGGAGGTAAACGTTATCACCTGCGACGAGGGTTTGCATAATGATTTGCATTGCGCCCTCAACCGCTTTCTTTGCTTCGGAACGGCGGATTCCGGTCCGTTCGGAGATTTGCTCAATGAGCTGCTGTTTGGTCATTTTGTTCATTTTTTGAAAGTTTGTTATTCAGTTTCTTACTTAATCTTCTCAGCATCTGCGCCCGGCATGAGTAGCGAAGGCCTTTGCAGGTGTCGTATAGCTTGGCCGCGTCGTCAAGGTAGGCCACTATCTTTTTCACATCCGTCTTGCATATTTCCATTGTCAGCTTGATTGAGGAATGAAGCCACCAGTTCGTTGAAATACATCTCGTCGGTAGGTATTTCATCGTCGGAATTCATGATTTCAGCGGCGATAGACTTCTTCCGGTGAATGAGCGAATAAATAGTGTGGTCGATTGTGCCACGGCCAAGCAGGTAGTAGCACGTCACGTTGTCTTTCTGTCCGATGCGGTGGGCACGGTCCTCACACTGGCAAGAGTCTGCGTAAGTCCACGGAAGTTCCGTGAACGCCACGTTGGACGACGCTGTGAGCGTGAGACCGACACCGGCCGCCTTGATAGAGCAGATGATGAGCCGTGTATCAGGATTGTTCTGAAAGCTGTCCACAGCCGCCTGTTTGCTGACTGCGCTGTCGCGTCCTGTAGCCGTAACGGCGCCGGGGAAAGCCTTTACCAACGCATCGACCACTTCATGCAGGGAGCAAAAGACGATGAGCTTCTTACCGCTGTCGAGAAAAGTGCGTATAAAGTCTATGGCCTGTGCCACCTTGCCGAGCGTGGCGAGCTGGCGCAGCGTCATGAACCGGACGAGAGCCTCCATGCGCATTTTGCGGCGTATCTCGTAGTCGGTACACTCGGTGTACTGTTGCAGATAGGCGGCGAGGTCGGCAGCGGCGAGGTCATATTCAGGTGTATTGCTGATGTCAACGTAGAGGTCAACGCGCGTCTTGTCGGGCAGTTGAGGCAGCACCTTTGCCTTTTCGCGTCGTATCATGCAGGTATCATATAGTCTGCGGCTCAACACCGAGAGCGGAACGGCAGGTTCGGCGTCCTTGTCTTTCGGGTCGGTGCAGTAGTCCGCCTTGAACTGGGTAGCCCCTCCGAACTCCTGCAAACGCCCCATGATAGAGAGCTGCGATACCAAATCTTCAGGACGGTTGACTACCGGCGTACCTGACAAGAGGATAATCCAGTCCTTGCCGACGGACAAGCCTTTTGTGAAGATTGTCTGTTGAGCGGAGGGGTCTTTTACACGGTGGCTCTCGTCAATGATGATAGACTTGAACATCTTTATGGGAGGGCAGAACACCACATCCTTCAGGCGGAAAGACTTGCCGCGAGTTTTGATGTCCCACACGAAATACTTGCGGAGGCTCTCGTAGTTGACAATGGCGACTTGGTGCATACCCATTGAGAGCAGGTAAGGCCACGTGGTGCGCACGGCGTTGTCAAGGACAAGTGCCGATTTGTCGGTGAACTTCTCGAACTCGCGCTGCCAGTTTATCTTCAACGACGAGGGGCAGATGACGAGACAGGGATAGGCACCGGCCGTATCCACAATGCCGATAGACTGCAAGGTCTTGCCAAGGCCCGGTTCGTCCCCGATGATGAGCCGCCGGTGCTGCAGGCCGTATATAATGCCCTCACGCTGGTAGGGGTACGGCTCAACGCGCAGATGATGTTTCAGTTCACTATTCATGATTCATCATTTTGATGGGACTAATGAGCCTCATGGGAGGACTGGGAGTCGTGGGTTATGGATTTTTCCATTTTCCGCTTGTCAAAGTTCCATCCATTAAGCTGGTAGACACGGCGCCGGGCCTGCTCGCGGTTGAGGTAGACGGGCTCGTCGGGCATGGGTATGGCGGACGACTGGGATTCGCGGCGGTAGATGCGGAATCCACGTCCGCGGGGAGCGTAGAAGTAGTGGCTGCCCTCAGTGTGACTAACGGGGAGAGTGGAGGAGGTGGGTGTTTGACTTTTTAGCATGGTGTGAGGGGGATTAGAGGAATTGTTCGACAGCTTCTATGAGGTCCTGACGGTCGAGGCCGGGAAGATAATGGTAGAGCACGAGGTTGACACAATCGTCGTAGAAGCGCTCGAACTGCTGTTCATCCATTGCCGCGAACGATATGCTGCGGTATTCTATCTCACGTTCGCCCCGGTCGTTGACTGTAGATGAATAATAACCGAGGTCACGCTTGAAGCGGCGCAACATGTCGTTCTCGCTCCGCACGTTCCACCGCTCGACAAGCGGAAGCGGCAGGTTGTCGTAGGTCAGCCGGACGAGTGCAAAGAACTTCTTGTGGAAGCGGTAGTTGCGCGGAAGGCTGACGCGGCAACGGACTGTTGAGCCGACACGCAGACGCTGCTTCAAGTCGTGGTCGCTGTCGTAGAGCGGCACAAGACCGTAGGGGGTTACACGGCAATAGATGTCCATATCTGGCTACTTTATGTTGGATAGCCCCAATCCGATAGCTACTAAAGCTATTTTAAGCTGCATACCGTCAGAGCCAAACTTTTCAAAGTCCATAGAGATTGGAGCTTCCGTTACCGTCCGCCAGCGTTCATCCGTCAGTTTCTCGCCGAACAACATCATTGTTGCGGCCACTTCGTCACGGTCGAACTCGACCACGAGACGCATTTTCTTTTCTTCATCCATTTGTTTATCTGATTTATTAGTTATTACTGTTTTGCACCGTGAGCAGCCACCATTGAAAGGCAAGCTCCTCATACTTCTCCCGTCCACGGTTGTATATCTCATCGCCACGGTTGATGAACTTCTTGAACACCTTGCAGTTCTTCTTGCTGATGGCGTAGATGAAATCACGCTGGCTACCTGCGATGTCCATGTACCACGCACGGCTTCTATCCCAGTCGAAGAAGTCCACCGCCTCGTCGAACTCCGCCTGAGAGCGGGCGAAGGTGGTTTTCAAGTCGCCGCCGAATCCGAAAGCGGACAGGTACCAGTCCCACTTGCAACGGGTGTCGAGGTAAAAAGGCCAGTCGCAGTAGGTGAACATCTGACCGTGGTTCACCATGAAGCGTTGCGTGTCGGCCAGTTCGAGCACGTTGGCCAAGAACGGATCATGCCGCGCCTCCATGCGGAGAGAGCGTTGCATTTCCTTGGCGTGACGGAACTCGTCATCGGTGTATTGCACATCGTCCACGGTGTAGCGGTAGTAGTCCACCCGTGCCGGTTCGGTGATGATTGCATCCACCAGCGTGCCGAAACGGAACGCCGCCTCGCGGTCGCCAAACTGCGGGCGCGGATGGATGATGTCGCGCAGGGCTGTGAGGTCGCTGTTCGACACCTCCGTACGGTTGTAGTATTCATCGGGATTATGATTGGGCATGATTACTTTGCTTTAACTTCGTCCACGTATTCCACGCTTTCATTCTGAATGAAAATCTCGTCCTTGTTGGCCAGCTTCTCGCAGAAGGCGATTTGCTTCTTGAACATCTTGGCCAACTCGTCAACAGAAAGGGTGCAGCCCTCCTTGCTCCACCACAGGGAGATAACGGGCATGATTCCTTCGGGATTAAGGAGGTTGATGCGCTTGGTGACCTTTGTCTTGGGCTGGTAGGTGGAAGCGGCTGCTTGGCCGTCGAAAAGAGAAGTCATTTCAGCCGTCTTGCGTTCCAATTCGGCCTTGCGCTTTTCCTCTGCCTCGCGTTCGGCACGTTCTTTCTCGGCGCGTTCGGCTTCGGCACGTTGGCGGGCTTCCATTTCAGCTTTCATCCGGGCCGCTTCCTCGGCATTGGCTTGTGCAATGCGTTCGAGGTTGGCCTTCTTGGAGGGGAGGCGGTCGATTGTGTAGTCGAGAATATCGCCCACTTCGGCGATATACTGCTCGTTGAACTGCTTTGCGAGCTTCTCCTTTATTTCCTTTTCAACCTCGGCAGCCTTAATACCCTGTGGAATGCGCAGCGTGGTGTGCAGCTTTTCCATCCATGTAGAGGGAATGCCCTCGCCGACGTATTTCCTCGTACTTTTCAGTTTGGCGAGCGTTTCGTCATAGTTGTCAAGCGTCAGATTATTGTCTACTTCAGATATTTTGTTTAGGTTAGCGTTCACAAGCTGCTGAAATTGTTGCTTAAAGTCGTCCTCCACGTCCATACGGAACTTACGGGCCGCTTCTTCCGCCTGTTGGCGTGCCAACGCTTCGCGCCGGCGTTGCTCTTCTTCGGCACGCTTCTTGGCTGCGTACTGGTTGCGGAGCTGTTGGAGCTGATAGCCTATTGTTCCTGACTTAGAGGGGTCGATTTCGTTCTCAATGGTAGTGAATGCGCTGCGCACCTCATCGAACAGCTTGGTTACAGGCGAGCGGCGCTCGTTCATCACCTTGACCGTGCGGCGTGCCTTTTCGATGAAGACCGCCGCTTGCTTGTCGAGGTCATCATTCATGCCTTGTTGCTGAATGGCGGTGAGTATATTTTGTCCGAAGCTGACGCAGTTGTCGCGCGATTTTCGGTTGATGTCGTAAGAACCGGGAGCGGCCATCACGATTTCTCTCATGTTTTCAGGCCGGATGATGGATAATTCTTTGGTGTTCATATTGTTTATCTTTTGTTGCGGCTCACATAGCACTGTGTCCGCATGGTGGATATATCTATGTAGTTTTTCGCAGAACAGCCCATTTATGCCGTTGAAGCTGTCCTTGCAGTCTAAACATCTTTTGGGTGGCATGATTACTGGTTAGAACACATCATCGTTGTTACCGCCGGCCGAGGGGTCAACCGTAACACCTGCGGACATATCCTGTGCAGGGGCAAAGGTCTGCTGTTCATTTGTTTGTGGAACTCCTTGTGGTTCGTCGGCCATGCCGCCGTAGGGGTCAAAGTCCTGCTCCGGCTGCTCTACAACATCGCTTTCGAGCTGCGTTCCCTTGCCTATGGCTATCTTAGGATAGGTCTTGAAAGCGTGCTTGATACACTTGGCGGCGAGGAAACCGGGGTCAATCTGTCCTCCCACGTTGTAGAGGTCGTTTGCACGCTCGATGCGCTGGCGTGTGTTGGCGTCGTAGTAAGCGTTGTTCTTGGCCGAATATCCTTCGAGGCGTTTCCAGTCGCTTTCCGTCATGACGGAATAATCAATCGTACCGTCGCAGCGGGTAATCTTCAGGAAACAGGCGATGATGCGGTTGGACGTGCGCGGGATGCGGCAGCAGTAGTTGACGTACTTACGACCGTCTTTCTCTCCAAAGGAGAAGTCGTCGCCCTCGTACACGATTACAGGATTGTCGGCATACTGGATTTGTCCGGCTTTGGCACGCAGCACCAATTCGCCGTAGCCGGAAATGGTGAGATTGCAACGAGCTTCCCAGCGGTCGCCCTGTGGTGTGGAAATCTTGTAGTTGCGCGGAAGCAAATAGCACAATGCCTGTGCGCCCGGTTCGAGCGAAAGGCCACGAACGGCAAGGTCAATAAAGGCAAGGAACACGGACATACCAGTGCATTTGCGCAGGTTTTCCTTGTCGCGCAGTTGGTTGTTGAAGTACATGGCCTCGCGCTCGTAGGCTCCCTCGCCGCCATCTTTCCAGATGGCGTTGTACACGTTGATGAACTGCTGGCGCACGTAGTCGTTGCGGATTACGTCAGAGGCTTTGAGCGACTGGATGATTTGCGCTTGGTTTAATGTTTCTTGATTGTTCATAGCGGGGTTTGTTTTATGGGGATTGTTCTTATTTGTCCATTGCGTAGCGCAGCACGTCTTCTCCGTTGCACTCCCATTGTCCCTTGCGGTAATTCCCGCTGGGGATGGTGACGCGTATTTTCTTTGAATAGGCGAGACGTTCGAGGCGTGTTCTGCCGCCGACGATTTTCATAGCCTGACTTTTGGAGAATGTGATATGCGCCTTACGGATGGCGGCGTATATGTCCTCCATGTGTTCTACGCTTTCGATGAGGTGTCGGGGTATGTGTATCATGATTGCGGTATGTAGGTTAGCGGGGTTAGCGGGTTTGGCGCAGCTCCTTGTACGAAAGGCGCAGCAGCACCCATGACAGATAGACAAACAACAGGCTCGCCAGGACGCCCCAGGCCGACGTGATGTGCCCCAACACAACGTGCCAGGCCACTCCCGCCACGACGCACAGGAAAATCACTGCACACAAAATCAGCTGAGCGATGATAAATGCCTTGTCCATAATCGTTTATTTTTATAAGCGGCGCACCCGCAAGTGAGAATTAACTTGCCAATTAAAATCTTACCATTATTGCGGGTGCAACCGCTTGTTTCTATTATTTTTGCAATGCCAATTAAAATTTTACTGCTATGATTATTAAAAACAAAGAGCCTTTTTTAAGACTTGCTGAAGAGCTGTCGTCCACCGTGTGCCCTGATTGCGGAAAAACACATGAGGTGAAATTTACTTTCAAGAATGACACTGTGTTTTATAATCCTGTCCCAAACTGCGACGGCTTCAACGACCTCGTGAACAAACGCTTCAGAACGTTGTACAACCTTGAGATAAAACGCCGGTTGCTTGGGTTTTGACTGTTTTCCCCTCCGTAGAGCAGATAGCACCATACATACCTTACGTAATCTCCGAAACAGGGCTTTAATTCTTCGCCGGTCTTTGGAGACAGGACTGATATTTTCCATATATCAAAGCTGACAAACAGCAGGTTCTTACGACAGGTAGAACTTGACATAACGTGCCGTGTCTTGCCATGTTACGCGATCGTCAGGCCTGTCGGCATTGTCGCATACGGCGATAGTCCACGATTTGTAGTCGGCGAGTATTAGCCGTGTGGATTTAAGTATGTGGGCAAGGTCCTTGCGTGTTTTAACACCGGCTGCCTTCATCCATTCTTTCTCCTGCCTTTCGGACAGTGTAACGAGGTAGGCTCGCATGACTTCAACTTGTCGTCAGTTCTCGCGGTGGATGGCTACGGCGTCGTCGCGCCCTATGGTTCGGGAGGTGAAGCGTCGTCCGGGATATTGCTTGTTCATGCGCGATATGAGGACGCGGGCCTGCGTGGTGGTGAGGATCTGGCGCTCGAATATGCGTTCCTCGCCGGGATTCATGTTGAGCAGCGTTTCGGTCCAGTCGGGCTTCAATACTATCCCCTCGTTGGAGATGAACTTTTTCTTTTTGTTTTCCTTGTTAGTAAACATAAATAGGATTATGTCATTTTTCTTACCTATAATATGTTTGCTGGTTAGAAACGTTGCATTAAGAAATTAA
>CALUOQ010000026.1 GCA_944322325.1 uncultured Alloprevotella sp. | reverse complement strand
TGGTACTGCCGCGCGGCGGAATGAGAGAGAAACTAAACGAAGACGAAATAAAAACGGAGAGACCGGAGTGAATCCCCTGGAAGAAATGGAGTGGTGCGCCCTGTGGCGCGCGCTGGACGATGCGTCGGAGCGGCTGCTCCGGGCGTCGGAGGACATGGCGCTCAGTGAGCTTCGCGGGCTGCGCACGGAGCTGGAAGAGCTGGCCAGACAGGCGCTGCAAACGCCTGCCGCAGTGCCCGCCGAAACAAGTGCCGTGACAGGAAAAACAAGTGCTACGACAGAAAATCCTATCGCAGCGACAGGAATTTCTATCGCTGCGACAGGAAAACCGGGCGCGGCGAGAGGAAATGTGACCTCGCCGTCAAGCGTCCGCGCCCTTGCGCTGGCCCGCGCGTCGGTGGCCCTGCGGAGCACTTTCCCGCCGGACGAGTCGCTCATCGCCTCCCTCACCGAAGCCGCGGCGCGGGAAGTGCAGACGTGCCTGCCCGACAGCCGCAAGGCCCTCGCCCTGGCGTACCTCCACGCCGCGACGTACGCCGACCGCTGGCGCCGCGCGGCCGACGGCCTCCTGCGCCACCTCCCCACGGACGCCCTGACGCGTGAGGCCCGGGCCCTGCTCTCGTCGCTGGAAGTGGCGGTATAATCCACAAACACCCCGACCCTCAAAAACTCCACCATGTCGAACGCAGAGAATAACAAGCGGATAGCGAAGAACACGGCGCTGCTTTACGTACGGATGTTCTTCATCATGGCGGTGACGCTGTACACGTCGCGCGTGGTGCTACAGGCTCTCGGGGTGACGGACTTCGGCATCTATAACGTGGTGGGCGGCGTGGTGACGATGTTCAGTTTTATCAACGGGTCGCTCAGCGGGGCCTCTTCGCGCTTCATTACGTTTGCCTTGGGTAAGGGGGATGAGACGGAACTCCGGCGGATATTCAACTGTGTGGTGACGATACACTACCTGATAGCCGCCGTGATATTCGTGCTGGCCGAGACGGTGGGACTCTGGTTCGTGCTGACACAGCTGGTCATTCCGCCCGAACGCATGACGGCGGCCTTCTGGGTGTACCAGAGCGCGGTGGTGTCGATGACGGTGATGCTGGCCTCGACGCCGTTCAACGCGCTGATTATCGCCCATGAGCGGATGGGCGCGTTCGCCTACATCTCCATTTTTGAGGCCGTAGCCAAACTGGGCATCGTCCTGCTGCTGTTCGTGCAGCCTTTCGACAAGCTGATAGCGTATGCCCTGCTTGTCGTAGTGGTGCAGTTGCTGGTGCGGCTGGCCTACACGGTGTACTGCCGTCGGCACTTTGCGGAAAGCCGTTACCGTCTGTCGTGGGACAGGGAGCGTTCGCGGGAGATATTCGTCTATGCGGGCTGGACGCTGAACGGCAATCTGGCGGTCATCGGCTATACGCAGGGTCTGAACGTGCTGCTGAACCTGTTTTTCGGTCCGGCGGTGAACGCGGCGCGGGGCATCGCGGTGCAGGTGCAGGCGGCGGTAAATCAGTTTTTCACGAACTTCCAGACGGCGGTGAACCCGCAAATCACCAAGTCGTGGGCGCAGGGCGACTTGGGGTATATGCACCGTCTGGTGCTGTCGAGCTCGCGTTATTCGTTTTACCTGATGCTGCTGGTCTCGCTGCCGATACTCTTCGAGACAGAGTATATCCTGCACCTGTGGCTGGGGCAGGTACCGGCACATACGGTGAGTTTCGTGCGTATTATGATACTGGTGGGGATGAACTACACGCTGAGCGGCCCGACGATAATCGCCATCCACGCGACGGGCGACCTGAAGCGGTTTCAGCTGATAGAGGGGAGTATGCTGCTGACGGTGGTTCCGGTGGCCTACGTGCTGCTGAAGTTCGCGCACATATCGGCGGAGGTGGTGTTCATTACGTATTTCTGCATTGAGGTGGTGACGCAGCTGGCGCGCGTATGGATAGTGTATCCGCGCATAGGGCTGGTGAAGCGGAAATACGTGTCGAAGGTGCTTTGGCCGATAGGCAAGGTCAGCGCGGTGGCGTGGGTGCTGCCTTATCTGGCGGGTCAGGTCAGTCCGGGCGGCTTTTGGGGCTTGTGCTGGATGACGGCGGTCTGCCTGCTGTCGGTGGCGCTGTGCGTGTACGTGCTGGGCATGGGAGCGCACGAGCGGGAAATGGTGAGAAACAAAGCGAAAATGATATTAGCGAGAGTAAGGAAATGAGCGAGGAAGCAAAGACAGAGAACCAGTCGCCGAAGGTGTCGGTGATAGTGCCGGTGTACAAGGCGGAGAAGTACCTGCGGAAGTGCGTGGACAGCATTCTGGCTCAGACGTTCCGGGACTTTGAGGTGCTCTTGGTGGACGACGGGAGTCCGGACGGGAGCGGCGCGATATGCGACGAATACGCGAAGAAAGACCCGCGAGTCCGCGTGTTTCACAAGGAGAATGGCGGGGTGAGCTCGGCGCGGAACAAAGGAATAGACGAAGCACGCGGCGAGTGGGTTACGTTCGTGGACGCTGACGACTGGCTTTCGTTGGAAACGTTTGAATGCCTGAGTTCGTATTTTAAGGATTATGATGTCATACGGTTTTCCATGGTTTCGGTGCTACCGACCTACAGTAAGACAAAGGAGCTGAATGAGGGAGTGACGCGGGAGGAGTATATTAAATTGTTGGTAGAAAGGCGCACGATTTTGGGTGTGTGGGGGGGCTTATATCGGCTTGACAAGATACGCGAAGCGGGACTTCGTTTTCGCGAGGATATCATCAACGGTGAAGATTGGCTGTTTCAGTTTCAGGCGGTGTGTCGCTGCGAGAGACTTCGGGTGGTAAATAAGGGATTGTATTACTACAATTTGGACTCGGAATACTCGTGTACGGCGAACCCAAACTTGCGGAAGTCTTTATCGGGTATTGATGCCTTTCATGCGATAAGAAGCTTTGTGGACTCGCATGGAATGAAAGTAAGCGATCGTTCATTAGCTACAGGGTATGTTGAAATTTATTTTGAAGCACTTATATCTCTTTCCGTGTCAGTTTCGAAGGAAATAGATTTTGAACGTAAGTATTTTTATTTGCAACGTTACGCATGTTACCCTTCTTTTCGAGAAATTGTTATGACTAAGAATAGCTTATCTCGTAAAGCATTATTGATATTCATGCGTTGTTTGTGGGGAGCCAATTTGTTTAGAAGTTTGATAAAGTCAATGTATAGACGTCGGCGGAGGAGCAGATTGCAGCAGACAATGGCTTGTTGAGTTTTGTTAGGATATTGATTTGAGCAATGAAGAAAGTTGCTATTATTTTGACATTTATAGCGTCTCCTTTATTGGCGCTTCCTTTTATTATCCATGAGGTGCATCACCGGCAACCATATGCTTATGTCCTGTTTTCTTTGTTTCTGGCATTAGTCGCATTCCTATATCCGCCAACCCATGACCTTTGGCGTCATAACATGATGTATTATTCGTATGTCCAGCATCCGGCGGATAGCTTGTTTGTTACGCAGAATGGATTGGATTATGTGCTATACTCACTTACAGCTTTGTTTGCTAAATGTAATATCCCCTTTGAGTACGTGCGCTTTCTGTTAGTATTCTTTTCCTATGTGATATATTTCAAGGTATTCAAGGAAGTCGCTGCTCAAAATACAATTCTTAGAGGAAGTTCAACTAACTATGTGAATTGTTTTTGGCTGATGTTCTTTTTTATTCCTTTCTTTGATATTTGTTGTGGTTTAAGGCAAGGGTTTGCTGTGGCGCTTTACACTTATGGTGTCTATTTGTTTTATTTGAAGGGTAAGACGTGCTTGGGATGCGTATTTCTGCTATTGTCTGTGTTTACTCATTTCTCTATGATTTCAGTACTCCCTCTTGTTTTTCTTGTGAAGTTCAAACCTTTTCAGATAAACATAAAATGGGCATTAGTTTTAGCGGTTGTAGCCTATGCGATTAGTCTCGCACTTTTTGGCTATTTGAATAATTCTGTAGAGGCAGTCGGGGAACAATCTACATATACGACAGGAAGTCAAGGAGTTGGAAGTGATTATGTGGCTTCCAGAAGTATTAGGAGTCATATTACTCACGCTATATATTATTGTATGGCTATACCGTTGATTGTCTTTACTCTTAAAGGCCGGATACCTGAATCAAAAATGTATTATCTCGCCAATTGGCTCTTAGTGTTGTGTGGACTTATGCTCCCATATTATACAGTGACAACACGATACGTGTTAATTTTCATGACGATTAGTATTCCGATGTTTATTGCTAATTGTACGAGTACGAAGACTTTACTTTTCAGATTGGAATTCCTGTTCGTGTTTCTTACTTTTGGCATCCGGGCTTTTCACGAGCGACATACAATTCTGAATCTGAGTAAAGAGTATTACATCGCGGCTCCAGTTCCAGTGATTTTGGCGCAGGAGTACGATAAAACTTGGTTGTTTACAACACAAAATGATTGGGTAAATTGGTAATGACCGTAGCCTATCTTCTTCCCTCGCTTTCGCAGCAGGGTCCTGTGATTGTGGCGCACGACTTGATTGTGGAGTTGGTGCGTCGGGGTGTGGAGTGCCGGGTGTTCTACTTCGACGAGGCGGCGGGGCCGGTGCTCTCGTTTCCGTGCGAGACGGAACGGATTTCGTTCGGGCGGCGCATCGCGTTCGAGCGGTTCGACGTGGTTCATTCGCACGGGTTGCGACCTGACGCTTATGTGTTTGTACATAAGCCTTGGCGCCGGACGCGTACGCGCTTCGTGTCGACGATACACAACTTCGTGTTGAAGGACTTTGCGGCGCAGTATAACCGCCTGACGGCTTGGACGGTGGGCAATCTGTGGATGGTGCTGCTCTCGCGCCACGACATGCGGGTGGTGCTGAGCCGTACGGCGATAGCGTACTACCGGCGGTGGTTTGGACAGCGGAGGTTGACGTACGTGTACAACAGCCGGTCGGTAGACGCATCGGCTACCCTTACGCCCGCAGAACGTGAGGAGTTGGAGGCGTTTCGCGGCGAAGCCGCCTTTATTGGGGTCAACGCCATGTTGACCCCAATAAAGGGCATCGACCTCATTCTTCGTTCGATGCCCTTTATTGACGGCGTGCGGCTGTGGGTGGTGGGCGACGGCAAGTCGCTGGACGACCTGCGCGCTCTGGCGTCGTCGCTGGGCGTGGCGGACCGGGTCCGGTTTGCCGGCCGCCGTCCGAGCGCTTACCGCTACCTGCCGTATTATGACCTGTATCTGATGCCGAGTCGCAGCGAGGGTTTCCCCTTGGCTTTACTCGAGGCGGTGGCGATGCGGCGAAACGTGGTATGCTCGGACATCCCCGTGCTGAAGGAGATATTCACGGACGAGGAAGTCACGTTCTTCGAGTTGGAGAACGTGCCGTCCCTGGTCCGCGCGATAAAGACGGCGCTCGGGTGCGACAAGTCTGCCCGGGCCTATGCGCGCTATGTGCGCGACTATTCGCCCGAACGGTTCGCGGAGAATTATCTGCGCGTGTACCGGGGCGAGGAACCGGAGTATTGACAGGGGTAACTTTCGTGGGTGTGAATTAACATAGCTACGTACATAGTGGCGCACCTATTGTTTTAATTAGTATATATCATAATGTAAAAAGTGTGTAGTTGTCATTATGAAACACGCTTATTTGATTATTGCTCATAATGAGCCGTGGTTACTGAAGACTTTGGTTGAAATGCTTGACGATGTGCGCAATGATATTTACATCACCATAGACAGCAGAACCGATATTTCCATTTTCAAAGAAGTGAAGGCGGCAAAAAGTAATTTGGTATTTACGAAGCAATGCAATAATCGATGGGGCAGTGTAAAGCAGATCGTAACGGAGTATGAGCTATTTGAAACGGCGAGCAAAGCCGGGCCGTACGCCTATTATCATTTGCTCTCGGGCATAGACTTACCCATAAAATCTCAAAATTACATTCATGCTGAATGCGATAAGTTGCAAGGAAGGGAGTTCGTCGGATTTGCGACAGATAGTGCTGAGGTGCGAAAGGGTATTAAGCGGAAAACAGACTACTATTATGTGTTTCAGACTCATTTTCGCAGTTCGAATAAGATGATGAGATGGATGATTTATGCCATACAGCAGGGGTGTATCTTGATGCAAAGAGCCTTAGGCCTGAGGCGTAGGTACGGAGTTGAACTGAAGAAAGGCTGTAATTGGGTGAGTATTACAGATGATTTTTGTAAGTATCTAATAGCTCATAAAATTGAAGCGTTGCGGATGTTTAATCATACATTTTGTCCCGACGAAATCTTTTTGCAAACAATGTTATGGAATTCTCCGTTCAAAGCTGACATATATGATTATTCTGATGAATATCGTTCGTGTCGTCGCAAGATAGATTGGCAGCGTGGAGTGCCTTATACGTGGTCCGCGGCGGACATCAAGGAATTGTTTGATGCGGGAAACGATTGTTTTTTTGCGAGAAAGTTTTCGTCTGAGGATAAGAATTTCATAGCAGAAATTGTGAGGAGGGTAAAACAAACGGATAGATAAAGCCCCCCCCCCTTTAGACTTAACTATATAACTATTATTCACTTATGGTATACCTGCTTCGTTGAGGGGTGGGCACGCCCTTTTTGTCTTTTTATCGTTATGGAGGAGAAGTTTTCTGTCTTGCTCTCGGTGTACCGTAAGGAGCGGCCGGAGTGGTTCAGGGAGAGTTTGGAAAGCGTGTTCGGGCAGACGGTGCGGCCGGCGGAGGTGGTGCTCGTGGCGGACGGACCGCTGACGGCGGCGCTGGACGCCGTTGTGGACGAGTTCACGCGGCGCGAGGCGACGCTGCGGGTGGTCCGCCTGCCGGTGAACGGTGGGCTGGGCCGCGCGCTGAACGAGGGGCTGCGTCACTGTAGCTACGAGCTGGTGGCGCGCATGGACACGGACGACGTGTGCAAGCCGTGGCGCTTCGAGCGTCAGCTGGCGGTGTTCCGGCAGCACCCGGAGGTGGACATCTGTAGCGCGTGGATTGATGAGTTCACGGTGGACAGGGAGCACGTGACGTCGCGCCGCCTGCTGCCGGAGACGCACGAGGAGATAGCGCGTTACGCCAAGAAGCGCTGCCCGGTGAACCACGTAGCTGTAATGTACCGGCGGAGCAAAGTGCTGGGGCTGGGTGGTTACCAGGGGTTTCCGGAGGACTACTACCTGTGGGTGAGGATGCTGATGCACGGCTGCCGGTTCTACAATGTGCAGGAGAGTTTGGTTTGGGTGCGTTTTTCTCCCGATGTGTTGAAGCGTCGTGGTGGCTGGCGCTATGCGAAGGACGACGTGCGTGCGCAGTGGCGCTTTTGGCGTGCGGGCTTCCTGACGCTGCCGGAGCTGGTGCGCAACGTGGCGGTGCGTACCGCCGTGCGCCTGATGCCCAACGGCCTGCGCACGTGGGTGTACCGCCACTTGCTCCGACGGGAGGGGTGAGGGGAGTTATGGGCCCAATGGGGCATGTGGGATAAATGAAATTGATAGGGATATAAGAGATGCAGACGGGTGTGAGTGCTCTGTTTTCTACTTTTCAAGAGTTGCGCCCCAGCGTGAAAACCACGCTGGGGCGCAACTCTTGAAAAGTAGGGCTTAGGAAAAGCTGTGATTCGTGGGGACTTATGCCACGGGATGGTCCTCGCGGAAGGCTTTCATACGCTCTTCGAGGACGGGGTAGAGTTCCTCGCGCATCCGGCTGGTGCAGGCGCGGACGCCTTGCTGGTCGCTGCCGGTGGTGGACAGGGAGATGCTGCTCACGCCGTAGTACATCAGCTCGGACAGCAGCTCGCCGCCGGTCAGGCCGGGATAGCCGAGCGTGAAGAAGAATCCGTCGCCCACGGGCTGGATGACGTCGCGGTCGTAGACAATCGTGAAGCCGTTTTCCGTAAAAATCTGCTTCATCCGCTGGGCCCGGCGCTCGTACTCGCGCATGTCTTCGACGAAGTTGATCTCTCCCGTCACGGAGCGGTTCAGCATCTCGGCCATGCCGTATTGCGTGGTGGCCGTACAGCCGGACGTAATCATGTACATAATCGACGCGATGAACGTGGGGCCGAAGACGCCCGAATCCTCATACCGCGCTGCGAGGGCGGGATATTGCTTGTCGAAGAGTTTGTCGGAAATGCAGGCCAAGGCGATGCGCTGCCCCGCGTAACTGAAAATCTTGGAGGCAGAGAGCATGAGGATGTAGTTGTCTGTGTAGCGGGCTACGGTCGGGACGAAGGGGGCTTGGTACGGGCGCCCCAGCGGCCGGCGGAAGTCCATGCAGAAGTAGGCCAAGTCCTCGAGCACGATGGTGTCGTACTTCGTGGCCAGCTCTCCGACGATGCGGAGCTCGTCCTCCTCGAGGCAAATCCACGCCGGGTTGTTGGGGTTGGAATAGACGATAGCCGCGATGTCGCCTCGACTCAGAAAGCTTTCCAGCTTGTCGCGCAGGGCGGCTCCGCGGAAGTCGTGGATGTCGAACCACTCCCATTGAATCCCGAGAATGCGCAACTGCGATTTCTGAATGGGGAAGCCGGGGTCGATGAACAGCACCTTGTCCTTCCCGGGGATGCGTTGCGTACAAGCGATGAAGGCACCGAAAGAAGCCGCGACGGAGCCCGTCGTGGGCAGACAGGCACGCGGCGAAATGTCGATGTCGATAAAGGCTTTCACGAAACGTGACGCCGCCTCTTTCAGCTCAGGGACGCCGGCTGCCGCCGGATACTGTGCGCCCAGTCCTTTGTCGAGGGCCGCTTTCTCCGCCTCGATGCCTATGCGGTTGGCCGGCAGGCCCGGTGAGCCCTGGTCCATGCGGATGAAAGGGATGCCCGTCAGTTCCTCAAGGCGGGACGCGACCAGCAGCACGTCGCCGATGGTGGCATTCTGCAAGTCGGCCACCTTCATTTCCCTGGCGACGGAACTGACCAGCTCTTCGGAAAACACGCGGCTCATAGCGCAGAGGGGTTAAGGCGTTTCACATACTCAAGCCCGATGTCGAACGCGCGGTTGTTCGCTTCGATCACGGCGGCACCCTTTGCCGCGAAAATGGCTCCCACGCTCTTGCGCAGTGTTTCGACGTCCAGAATCTTCAGGAACGCGGCGGCCGCACCCAGCAGCACCACGTTGGCGGACTTCGCGACGTTGTTCTCCTTGGCCAGCGTCTCTACGTCGAGCGCCACGACGTGGGGCTGTGCGTTCAGTTCCGCGAACAGGTCGGCCTCGTCGGGATAGTTCGGGATGTTCTTGAACGGCGCGGACGAGGTGATAATCCATCCGTCCTTCGCGAGATAGGGCAGGTAACGGAGTGCCTCCAAGGGTTCCAGCGAGAGAATCATGTCGGCCTGCCCCAGGGGAATCAGGTCGGATGCGATAGGCCCTTCGGAGAGTCGCAAGTTGGACTGTACGTCGCCTCCTCGCTGGCTCATGCCGTGGACTTCAGCCTGCTTCAGTGTCAGTCCTTTACGTGTGGCCGCTTCGCCGATAATCATGGCTACGGACAGAATCCCCTGTCCGCCTACGCCTGAAAGTATAATGTCAGTTTTCACTTTTGCTTGCTCTTTTTTGTTTCAACTTACGGTTCAAGGTCTGGATGCACTCGCGACGCGGAATAATGACGGAAACACCGTTGTAATTGATTTCCTCGCGAAGTATGCGGGTGATTTCCTCCATGTTCTTCGGCAAGGGGACCACTACGCGGACGTGCTCCGGCTCGACGCCCAGTCCCAGACAGATGGCTTCGAACTTATTGGTTCCGGCAGAGTCTTGTCCGCCCGTCATGGCCGTCGTCAGGTTGTCGGAGATAATCACGGTGATGTTTGCCTTGTCGTTGACGGCGTCCAGGAGGCCGGTCATGCCGGAATGGGTGAACGTGGAGTCCCCGATGACGGCAATTGCTGGGAACTGTCCGGCATCGGCCGCTCCTTTGGCCATCGTGATAGAGGCACCCATGTCTACGCAGCTGCTTAAGGATCGGAAAGGAGGAAGTGCACCCAGCGTGTAGCAGCCTATGTCTCCGAAAATCTTGGCGTCAGGGTATTCGGCCGCGACTTTGTTCAGTGCTTCGTAGACGTCGCGGTGGCCACATCCGTTGCACAGGGCCGGCGGGCGGGGAACCATATTCTGTGCAGGAGCATAGACTTCATGGCTCGGGAGGCCCAAGGCTTGTTTTACGTTATCCGGGTCTAATTCACCCGTGCGGGGCAGGTCGCCGCTCAAACGTCCTTTCACTACGAAGCGGGACGGGAGTACTCCTACGAGTTGTTCTTCGACAAATGGTTGCCCGTCCTCCACCACGAGAATCTCGTCGCATTGCTCGGCGAGCGTGGCGATTTTCTCTTTGGGAAGCGGGTATTGTGAAAGTTTCAACAAGGGGAAGGGACAGCCGTCGGGATAGTTCTCCATCACGTAGTTGTATCCGATGCCGCAGGCGATTATGCCTCTCTTTGCGCGGCCCGCCTCACGCGCCGGCGAAAACAGATTGTAAGGAGACGTTTCCGCCAGTTTCTCTAATTGCGGTTGCTCGGCGATGACTTCCAGATAGCGCCGGCGGGCAATGGCCGGAAGCAGCACCCAGTCCGTCGCGGCGGAGGGCCGGCCGGTGGTGGTTACTTCCGAGAATTCTTCTTTTACGGCAACGGCTGCGCGCGAATGGGCCAGACGTGTCACAATGCGCATCAGGACCGGAAGTTTCATTTCCTCGGAAAGCCGGAATGCCTCTTCCATCATGTCGTAGGCTTCCTGCTGCGAGGAAGGTTCCAGGGTGGGAATCAATGCGAATTTTCCGTAGAAGCGGGAATCCTGCTCGTTTTGGGAAGAGTGCATGGAAGGGTCGTCAGCCGCAAGGACAACGATGCCGCCGTTTACTCCCGTTATGGCCGAATTGACGAATGCGTCTGCGCATACGTTCATTCCGACGTGTTTCATGCAGACCAGCGCCCGTTTGCCGACATAGGAAACGCCCAATGCGGCCTCCATAGCCGTTTTCTCGTTGGTGCACCAGCTGCTGTGCAGGCCACGCG
This sequence comes from uncultured Alloprevotella sp., assembly GCA_944322325.1. Classification (GTDB taxonomy): domain Bacteria; phylum Bacteroidota; class Bacteroidia; order Bacteroidales; family Bacteroidaceae; genus Alloprevotella. The sequence goes on along the minus strand of CALUOQ010000026.1, from coordinate 7,112 downwards.
CCTTTGCAATCGGTGATTCCTGAATAAACTCTGTAATGTCGGTAGAAGGCGTGCCGGGATACGCATACACGCCCGATATTCCCGCATGAATGGCTCCCAAGGCGATAGCCTGGTCTCCTAAAAGTAATAATTTATTTCTTTGTTCCATAGTTACAATGTATAGGGGTCGGCGTCTTCCAACACCGGAAATTTCTTACGAAAAGCCACAAGTTCGTCCATGTCCATGACCGCTTCAGCTGCGCAAACTTGCCCGTCTTCGCATGCGGCTAATGTCCGGCCATACGGGTCGATGATGGCGCTTCCGCCACTATATTGGCAGTTCGGGTCTTCACCCACACGGTTTGCGGCGATTACGAAACACTGGTTTTCAATGGCTCGTGCACGAAGCAAGGCTTTCCAGGCGTCCACGCGCGGCGTAGGCCAGCTGGCCACGTATATGGCTGCATCATAGTCTTTCCTGTTCCGGGACCATACGGGGAAACGCAGGTCGTAGCAAACTTGCAGCAGGAAGCGCATCCCGCGGAAGTTGACGATTACACGCTCTGTGCCCGGTGTATAATGCATCTGCTCACCACCGTATGTGAACAGGTGCTTTTTATCGTACCACTGTACTTTTCCGTCAGGTTGCACGAAGTAGAAACGGTTATAATAGCGGTTGTTCTCCTCGATGGCCAGGCTTCCGGCAATCGCGCAGTCGCGCTCTGCGGCTTTACGCTTCATCCAATGCAAGGTCTCGCTGTCGGCCGGTTCGGCCACACCCTCGGGGAGCGTGCAGAAACCGGTAGAAAACATTTCGGGCAAAACGATGAGGTCCGCATCGCCATGACGGTCAATCATCGCTTCGAGTCGCTGTATATTCGTTTTGGGATTGGCCCAGCAAATGTCCGTCTGCAAAACAATCACTTTCATGCCTCTTGTCAATTGCTTGTTTTAACTGGAGAAACTTACTTACCTTCTGTGTCATCCGCGTTCCCCAGCGATAGCAACGCCTCGTCGTCGAGAGCGGCCAATTGCTTTTCGCAGATGACTTTCTTGGTCTGTTCCGTGTCGTCTGTCCGAAAGACCAGAATGCCTTTCCCTCCTAACATAAAGGAGTACAGGTACGAAAAGGCGATGCCCTCGGCGCTGATGTGGCGTACGGCGTCGGCAGCGCGGCCCGGGTGGTTGTCGAGCATGATGGCGAAAACATCTGAGAGATTGGCCGAGATGCCGGCTTTTTTCAATACTTCATAGGCCCTGACCGGTTCGGAACAGATGACACGGTATATACCATATTCTACGGTGTCGGATATGGTGGAGGCAATGAGCTGGATGCGATTTTCCTTGAAGAGTTCCAGTACCCGGAGGAGCGTGCCTGATTTGTTTTCAATGAAGATGGATATTTGGTGTACAATCATGGTTGTAATTCTTTTATTAAACTAAAGTTTTACGCAAGTCTCTTACACGCACGGCTTTACCTTCAGATTTAGGCAACGAGCCTTTCGGGACGAGCTTCACCACCGGGGTCAGCAAAATCTCATCTTTCAGTTGTCGCGTGATCTCCCGGGTCAAAGCTTGCAGTTTGGGATAGTCGTCGCTGAACGCTTTCAGCTCTACCTCAACGGTCATCAGGTCGTTGGCTTCCTCGTTGGTCAGCGTGATCAGGTAGTCGTTGCCCAACTCCTCGAACTGCATCAGGACGGTTTCAATCTGAATCGGGAAGATGTTCACTCCTTTCAGTATCATCATGTCGTCGCTGCGTCCCTTCATGCGGTCCAGGCGTTTATGGTGGCGTCCGCATGGGCACTCTCCGGGAAGAATCCGGGTCAGGTCGCGCGTGCGGTAGCGCAACAAGGGCATGGCCTCGCGGTTAATCGTGGTCAGTACCAATTCGCCGACTTCCCCTTCGCGTACCGGTTCCAGTGTCTGCGGGTCGACTATTTCGACGATGTAGTAGTCTTCCCAAATGTGCAGGCCGTTTTGCTCGGGACACTCGAACGCCACGCCCGGGCCGCACATTTCCGACATGCCGAACGAATTGTACGCCTTGACGCCCAGCATATTCTCAATGCGTTTACGCTGTTCTTCGGAGTGGGGTTCTGCTCCGATAATCAGTGTCCGGAGCTTTGTGTCCCGTCGAGGGTCAATCCCCATTTCCGTCATGACCTCATACAGGCGTCCTGCGTAACTCGGGATGGCATGTAAAGCCGTGGTCCCGAAGTCGGTGATAAACTTTATCTGTCGCTTCGTGTTTCCAGCTGCAGCCGGCACGGTAAGCATGCCCAGACGTTCCGCACCGTATTGGAATCCCAGCCCACCGGTAAACATGCCGTAGCCCGAGGAGTTCTGGAAAATATCGCCCGGACGCAGTCCTACCATGTAGAGGCAGCGTGCCACGGCGTTGGCCCATTCGTCCAAGTCACGCTGAGTATGCAGAATCACGGTAGGCGTGCCCGTCGTTCCGCTGGAGGAGTGCAGACGGACCACTTCGCTGAGAGGGACGGTAGACAAGCCGAACGGATAATTATCGCGTAAGTCCTGCTTCGTCGTAAAGGGTAGTTTGTAAAGGTCGTCCAGCGTTCGTATGTCGTCCGGCCTTATATGATGTTCTGCAAAACGTTTCCGGTAAAAGGGCGATTGCATACATCGGTCAATCGTTTTCTTGAGACGCTCCAACTGTAGGCATTCTATTTCCGATCGCGTCAGTGTTTCTAACTCTTTGTGTAGATACATAGGATTATTTCGCTATGATTTGAAACTTCAACAATGTGTATGTCCTATAATTCACCGGATGCTTTTGGCATCCGGTCCCTGATTCTGCTGCCTTGACTTGTCTTGTTCCTTCATGTCCGTGCGTACGGAGTCCTGACATGTTCCCCCAAACAGGTTTTCTGAGTGTGGTCGGTGTACAGAATACTTCATGTTTTGAGCCTCGGTTGTTCAATACCTGAGCACCAAGCGGTCACATTCGCAGACGGCTGTTGCAAACGGACTATCGTGACTGTATGGACTCGGGAGGTAGGCCATCGCGAGTCCCCGCGGCACTTGGCCACAAATGTACGACTTTTTTAACGAAAAGCGAAAGCGCGGTCGTCGAAAGTAGGTCATCCCCTCTCTTTCTCGGCCGTAATAAAGAGAAACGTTGTGTTTGTAAAGGTTATAAAAAGAACGGCAGAAATGCCACCGGGGTTTATCGTGCGTAAAGCTCAGGTAGGGGGCGAGAGCTGTCTTCCTCCATATTTGTCCCCTCTCAGAACTCCAAGTCGTAGTCGACGTGATGGTGGCGGATGTAGCGGCGCCAGTAGCGTTCGCGGGCGGTGAGGATGGCGGCGCGGCAGAGGACGGGGTCGGCCTTGCGGGCGGCAGCGTATTCCTGAGCGAGGATTTCGAAGAAACGTTTCGGGCCCCACAGGCGTGCGAAGTTGGCACAGCCTTGCAGCACGCCGACCGGGCCGAAGTGCATACGGTTGGTGTCGACAAGCGAGAAGTGCCATGTGTCGCCGACGCGGTCGAAAAGGATATTGCCGGGCGAGAGGTCGCGGTGAAGGATGCCCTCGATGTGGGCGCGGGCCATGAAGCGGGCGAAGGCGCGGATGATGTCGGCATTGGCGTCGGCATCGGCGTTGGCAAATTCGTAGAACGTGCGGCGGTAAGGGCACTGGCGGCTGACGAAGTAAGTGGTGCTGATGAGGCCGTAGCGTTTGTGGGCCAGGTAGGCCACGGGTTCGGGGCTTTCGATGCCGCGTTCGCGCAGTTTCAGGGGGTTGTAGTAGGCACGGCGGCCTTTGGTGGGGCGCAGGAAGGTGTGCACGATGCGTCCCGGCAGGGTGGGGATGCGGTAACGTTTGACGTTGAGCGGAAAATCGGGGCCGTCGACCACGCGCAGCACGTTGCGTCCACGGTGTATTTCGCGGCCGGTGGCGAAATGCTCGTCAATGTGCGTCAGGAACGGACGCAGATTTTCATACTTCGGGTTGAGGATGATTTCCATGGCATGAGTTTGCAGCCAGCTCTCCGGTATGGTGCTTTTGTGCCGGCTTGCATGAATGATTCATGGACAAAAGTAGCCTTTTCGGGGGAAATGCCGAAATTTTTGTCCAGGAAAGTGAGTGTGACAGTCACATAAGGCTCAACAGGCGGCGGTGGCGGCGTAGGTGTCGCCGTGTCCGTTGCCGCGAGTGGCTGTGAGGCGTGACCGGAACGGTGCGGGGCGACGGCTTATTGGCCGGAGGATTCGCTGAGCTCGATAACCTCGAGGTCGCGGATGTCAGCTCCGTCGATGGTGAACCGGACGAGGGTGCGCACGGCGTGCCAGCCTTGCAAGCCGGCAGCGCCGGGGTTGATGTGGAGCAGGCCGAGTGTGCGGTCGTACTGCACCTTGAGGATGTGCGAGTGGCCGCAGATGAAGAGGCGCGGCGGCCGCACGTAGAGGGTTCCCGCCACGCTGCGGTCGTAATGTCCGGGATAGCCTCCGATGTGCTTCATAAGCACGTCGACCTCCTCGCAACGCCAGCGCAGCTGTACGGGGAACATGCGGCGCAGGTCGCCTCCGTCGCAGTTGCCGCACACAGCGCGGAACGGGCGGAACGCCATGAAGTGCTCGGCCAGTTCGGTGGTGCCGATGTCGCCCGCATGCCACACCTCGTCGCATTCGGCAAAGTGTTGGGCATAACGCGGGTCCCAATGGCCGTGGGTGTCCGAGAGGAGCCCGACGCGGGTCATGGGGTTACGCGGCCTGCTTCGGGGGGCAGACCTAGTTTCTGGCGGACGAACTCCTTGATGAATTCGGTCGTGGCTTCCTCGCCGAGCACGCTCGAGTTGATGCAGAGGTGATAAGTGTCGGCCGCGCCCCATGTGCCCGAACTGTAGAAATTGTAGTAGTTGGCGCGCTTCTCGTCACCGTTTTCAATCATTTTCAGGGCGGTGCGCTCGTCCACTTTTGTCAGTTCGCGGATGCGGCGCACACGGTCGGGCGTGTCGGCCGAGATGAAGATGTTGACGCAGCGCGGCATGTCGCGCAGTACGTAGTCTGCACAGCGTCCGATAAACACGCACGATTCGCGTTCGGCCGCCTTGCGGATGGCCTCGCTCTGGATGCGGAAAAGTGACTCATCGCTGATTTGGTTGCCGTAGAGGTCGCCGCTGGCGGTGAAGATGGGGAACAGACTGCTGAATACCGTGCGGAAGAAGCCTTTGTGCTCGTCGCTTTTTTCGAATATCTCGGTGCACAGACCGCTTTCCTGGGCGGCCATACTCAGAATCTCCTTGTCGAAGTAGGCCATGCCGAAGTCGTGGGCCAGCCGGTGCCCGATGGCACGTCCGCCGCTGCCGAGCTGTCGGCCTACGTTGATGACGAATTTTTCTATCTCCATAATAGTATAGGATTTAAGCAGGTTGTTTACGGAATTTGCGCACTTGAGTGATCAGCATCACGATGGCCACGACGCACGAGATAGCGTCGGCCGTCGGGATGGCGTACCACACGCCCTGAATAGGCTTCGCGAAGAAGTGGGGCATGACGAACAGCAATGGCAGCAGGAAGAGCAGTTGGCGCGTGAGCGACAGGAAGATACTCTTGCCGGCGTACCCGATGCTTTGGAAGAAGCTGGTGGATACGATTTGGATGCCCACGACGGGGAACACCAGTGTGATGATGCGCAGGCCGTGAGCCGACCGCTCGATGAGTTCGGGGTCGGTGGTAAAGGCGCGGGCGCATGGCTCGGCGAAGAACACGCCCACAAGGAAGCCCGTTGTCGTGATGACCGTGCCGTAGATGAGCGCGTAGCGCAACACGCCGAGCAGGCGGTCGTAGCGCTTGGCGCCGAAGTTATAGCCCGCGATGGGCTGCATACCTTGGTTGAGGCCGATGACTATCATTACGACAAGGAATACCAGACGGTTCGCGATGCCGTAGGCCCCCACTGCGATGTCGCCGCCATATCGTACCATGTTTTGGTTGATGACGACAACGACCAGGCAGGCGCACAAGTTGATGAGGAAGGGGGCCAGGCCGATGGTCAGCGACTCGGTGACGATTTTGCGCCGCAGGCGGTAGATGCCGTGGCGCAGGCGGATCATTTCGCCCGGGCGGCTGAACAGCCGGAACTGCCACAGCAGCACGAGCAGCTGGGCCGTGACGGTGGCCAGCGCCGCACCGCGTATACCCCAACGAAAAGCGTAGATGAACAGCGGGGCCAGCACGATGTTGATGAGCACGGTGCCGATGGTGGCATACATGGCCTGCTTCGGGCGGCTGGTGGAGCGGAGCAGGGCGTTCAGACCGAGGTAAAGGTGGGTGACGACGTTGCCGATGAGGATGATGCTCATGAAGTCGTGCGCATAGGGCAGTGTCTGCTGACTGGCGCCGAAGAACAGCAAAATCGGGTCGAGCAGCACCAGGAGGATGAGGCCAAGACCCAGCCCCATGACGACGTTCATGACAATGACGTTGCCCAGAATGTGTTGCGCCGTGTCGTAGTCCTTTTGTCCCAGCCGGACGGACATCAGCGTCGAGGCGCCCACGCCGACCATGGCGCCGAAAGCTGCCGTCAGCGACATGAAGGGTTGTGTCAGGGCCAGGCCCATGATGGCCTCCGGGCCGACGCCCTGACCGATGAAGATGCCGTCGATGATGTTGTAAAGCGAAGAAGCTGCCATGGCGATGATGGCAGGAATCGCGTACTGCATGAGCAATTTCCCGACAGGCTTTTGTCCTAAATCGTTAAATTTTTCTGCGTTATCCATACCTGTACGATAAAATCGCCGCAAAGGTACGAATTTCTTCCCTTAGCCGGCGCGTCGGGGCGTGCGCAACTTGGAAAAGTACAACTAATGCCCCGGGAAGTTGGCGGATTGGAAAAAATGTTATACCTTTGCCCCCGAATTGCTCGAAGGAGCGCAAGGAGAGATGCTCGAGTGGTTGAAGAGGCACGCCTGGAAAGCGTGTAAACGCCCAAAGCGTTTCGGGGGTTCGAATCCCCCTCTCTCCGCAACAAACGCTGAAAATCAGCAGATTGCAAAACAAACACCCAGTTTTACACCCAAGAATGTAAAGTCCGGTGTTTTTGTTTTATTTAAGATAATACAACCACTACATAATAAAAGAGTAGCGATATTAAAAGAATCCGATGAGA
>CALUOQ010000025.1 GCA_944322325.1 uncultured Alloprevotella sp. | reverse complement strand
GTATCTCCCTGAAAGCCCAATAGTTTACATTATTCTTCCTAAATCCATCCGAAATCGGGCGAGTTTCACTATATTTGTCCGAAAAAATTGGCAGTATGAAGCGTATTCGCCGGAGCGTCTGGCTCCCCGCCATCTTAGCCCTCTATCTGACAGGAAGTTATATCTATCTGTACATTGAGGACTCCCTGACACCGGACGCACGTTCCTTAGCCCTCGTCGGAGCCAGCTACCTGCTGGTCATTGCCCTATGGTGGCTGAACCGTCGCCGCGAACGCGCTGACCATAACTCACAACAGTAAACACCCTATACCAATGAAAAAATGGACTCTCCTGCTGCTCTTTTGCATAGTGGCAATGGGCGCACAAGCACAGTTTGAAAAACGTACCAAGTACATCGGCGCCTCGCTCTCAGGACTTGGCCTTTCGTACAGCTCGAACGAACGTTTTCGCATGGGCATTGATGCCGAGGCCGGTTACTTCATCGCAGACTACGTCCTGCTCAAAGGAAATATCGGCTACGAGCATACACGCTACACCGACGACGTGCGCATCGGCGCCACAGCCCGTTATTATTTCAGCCAAAATGGCATTTTCATGGGTGCCGGTGCGGAGTACAACCACTTCACCAAGAGCAACAACGACGTCATGATTCCCGTCGAAGTGGGCTATGCATACTACCTGAACCAATACCTCTCGGTCGAACCGTCGGTTTATTATAAAATGAGCCTACACGACTTCAGCGGGAACAGCACGGTAGGTTTGCGCGTCGGACTGAGCTACTATTTTTAAGGTACAGAAGCGTTTCCGTACGGCGCTGCCCGACTTTCGGGACTCATACATGGACATAACGAAAACCGTCGCGCCGGTTTCTGGTTGCTGCTCTACTCCTTTCAGGAGCAGGCGGGGGAAGGCCGTCGGGACACCCTAATTCATCTATACTTACCAATCAAATCACAAGCGTATGAAAAAGTACATCTGCGATGTCTGCGAGTGGGTCTATGACCCCGACGTAGGCGACCCCGAGGGGGGAATCGAACCTGGAACCGCCTTTGAGGACCTCCCGGACGACTGGGTTTGTCCCGTATGCGGCGTAGGAAAAGACCAATTCTCCCCGACGGACTAACTCCAACTTATCACTTCACTCCAATTGATGCCACCGGAACGCTTTCCTGGTGGCTTTTTTTATGGCAGACCATGGACAGACACCGTGTCGCAAGCAAACGAAAAAATTCATCAGAAAAAAACAGAGCTGTCGTTGCGTAACTCCGACGAAATGTCTATTTTTGGCCCGCTTAATCGGGCAGTGTGAGCATTTTTCCGCCGACTGTCCCTGACAAACTCTATCTGCAAACCTATTTCATGAGCGAACATCATCACTACACCGGTTTGACCGACGCACAGGTCACCGAAAGCCGTGCCCGCAATGGCGCCAACGTGCTCACACCACCGCGCCGCGAACCCCTGTGGCGGCAATTTCTTGAAAAATTCGAAGACCCCATCATCCGCATCTTGCTGGTAGCCCTGCTGGCCTCGGTCGGCATAGCCGCGTTCGAATACTTCGGCGAGGGCCACGGCCCGTCGGTGTTTTTCGAACCAGCCGGAATTTTCGTTGCCGTTATGTTGGCCACATGTATCGGCTTCTGGTTTGAAGTGAAAGCCAACCAGGCGTTCAACGTGCTCAACCAAGTAAACGACGATGAGCCCGTACAGGTCATCCGAAACGGTCAGCCGGTTGAGATTCCGCGCCGCGACGTCGTCGTGGGCGACATCGTGGTGCTCAACACGGGCAACGAGGTACCTGCCGACGGCGAGTTGCTCGAAGCCGTGTCGCTCCAGGTCAACGAGTCGACCCTGACGGGTGAACCCGTAGTGAAGAAATCCGTACGCCCGGAGGACTTTGACAAAGAGGCGACGTACCCCACCAACCACGTACTGCGCGGCACGACGCTGGTCGACGGCCACGGCATCTGCCGGATACTGAAAGTAGGCGATGCTACCGAGAATGGAAAAGTTTTCGAAGCGGCACAAATCGACAACAGCGTGAAAACACCCCTTAACCACCAACTCGACGGACTGGGCACAGTCATCACACGCGTCAGCTACGTACTGGCGGCCCTCATCCTCGTCGGACGCATGTTCACGTACTTCCACGGCTGGAACGGCGGCTTCGACTGGATCGACTTCACGGCATACTTGCTACAGACGGTGATGGTAGCCGTGACGCTTATCGTCGTGGCCGTACCTGAAGGATTACCGATGAGCGTCACGCTGTCGCTGGCCCTGAGTATGCGCCGTATGCTAAAGACGAACAACTTGGTGCGCAAAATGCACGCCTGCGAGACGATGGGTGCCACGACTGTGATCTGCACGGACAAGACCGGTACCCTCACGCAAAACCAAATGCGCGTGCACGAGGCCGCTTTCTTCGGTCGCTCGGACGGCACGTTAGGCGACGACGACGAAAGCCGGCGCATTCGCGAGGGAATCGCCGTCAACTCCACGGCTTTTCTCGACCTGACCGACGCAGCCCACCCCCGCGCGATGGGCAACCCTACCGAGGGTGCCCTGCTGCTATGGTTGCACGACGCCGGCTTCGACTACAGCACCGTCCGTGAAAATGCCCGCATCGTCGAACAGCTGACCTTCTCGACCGAGCGGAAATACATGGCCACCGTGGTCGAATCCACCCTCCTGCCGGGCCGCCGCATGCTCTACGTAAAAGGGGCACCCGAAATAGTGCTCGGCCTCAGTCGGACAACGGAAGGCGGTGTTGACAAGGAGGACATAGATGCCCGCCTTCTGGCCTATCAGAACCAGGCAATGCGCACACTCGGTTTCGCTTGGCAGGAACTGAAGGAAGGTGACGTCGCCCTGCGCGACGGGCGCGTCGTCGCCGACAACCTTACGTTCGAAGGTATCGTAGCTATTGCCGACCCTGTGCGCAAGGAAGTTCCCGAAGCGGTCCAGGAATGTATCAACGCCGGCATAGCCATCAAAATCGTCACAGGCGACACGCCCGGAACCGCCCGCGAAATTGGTCGCCAAATCGGCTTGTGGCAACCCACTGACGGCGACCGCCAGCAAATCACCGGGCCGGAATTTGCCGCCCTCAGCGACGACGAACTGCGCGACCGCGTCATGGACCTGAAAATCATTTCGCGCGCCCGGCCGATGGATAAGAAACGGCTGGTCGAGACCCTGCAAGAACTTGGTCAGGTCGTGGCCGTAACGGGCGACGGTACGAACGACGCACCAGCCCTCAAGGCTGCACAGGTGGGCCTTTCGATGGGCGACGGTACCAGTGTGGCCAAGGAAGCCAGCGATATCACCATCATCGACAATTCGTTCTCCAGTATTACGCGCGCCGTGATGTGGGGGCGTTCGCTTTACCTGAACATCCGCCGCTTTATCCTCTTCCAGATGACGATTAACGTGGCCGCATGCCTCATTGTGCTCATCGGCGCCTTCATGGGGACACAATCACCGCTCACGGTGACACAGATGTTGTGGGTAAACCTCATCATGGACACCTTTGCCGCCATGGCGCTGGCCTCGCTGCCCCCCACGATGGAGGTCATGCGCGACAAGCCGCGCCGCCGCGAGGACTTTATCGTCAGCCGGCCGATGTGGGCGGGCATTCTGGGCATGGGAGCGCTCTTCACCGCCCTGCTCATCGCCCTGCTCGTCGTATTCCAGCAGGCCGACGTGACGTCGCTCACCGACTACAGCTGGATTTCGACCTACGGACAAGTCGGCGTTGAACTCACTCCGTACGAAGAGAGCGTCTTCTTTACCCTCTTCGTATTGCTTCAGTTCTGGAACATGTTCAACGCCCGCGCGTTCGCCACGGGCCACTCGGCGTTCCACAACCTGCGTCAATGCCGCGGTTTCGGCCTGATAGCCGTCGTGATTCTGGTGGGACAAATCATCATCGTGACCATCGGCGGACAGATGTTCAACGTTACGCCCCTGCCACCCGCCGACTGGCTTGTCATCATAGCCGTGACCAGCCTTGTGCTCTGGGGTGGAGAATTGAAACGCCTTTTCGCCAAAAGTTGACAAAGCGACAGCTCTACTTAAAACCATCCGTCGCATCCGTATACCGGAGCGGCGGATAGTTTTAAGTGAACATCGCCTCAGCAGAAAAGATACGCACGGCTTTCTCGCTTCACCAGAAAACTCGGACCGTTTCCCCATGACGAGAAACGCACTCCCTATCCGTATCCGCCAGGCCGGACGCATTACACTTTCACCATTTTCATCTCCTGACACAATAAATAAGGTTTCTATCCGTTCTCGAAGCATGGTAAGGTCTGCTTTTCCCCAGCTCCGCGCCGACATGAACCATGTCGTCACGCGGTGGCTTTTGTGCTTCGCGCTCTTCCTCGGAGCCATGGAAGCACAAGCACAATACGACCCGGCCTTCAGCCACTATTGGCAGCTCGAAACTCAGTTCAACCCGGCTGCCGTAGGCCGTTCGCCCCAACTTGCCATCAACGCGGCCTACCTCATGGGAGCTGGCGGCTTCGAGGACGCCGGCGGGACGATGTATGCGGGCGCCGACATGGCTTTTGCCATCGGCAAAACGCGCCACGGCGTAGGCGCGGTCTTCCAGAACGACGAAATCGGCTTCTTCTCGCACAAGCGCTTCTCCGTACAATACGCCTACCACCTGCGTCTGTTCGGCGGCACGCTGAGTATCGGCGCCGAAGCCGACATGTTGAGCGAATCGATCGACGGTTCGAAGGCCGACCCCGGCGAGACGGGCGACCCTGCCATACCGACCAGTCAGGTCTCCGGGTCGAAATTCGACGCCTCCGTCGGACTCTACTATACCCATGGCCCTTGGTATGCCGCGTTCTCCGTACTCCACCTGACCGGGCCCACCGTTTATCTCGGCGAAGTCAACGAACTGGAAATACCACAACTCTATAATTTCACCGCCGGATACAATATAAAAATGAGAAATCCGTTATTTACAGTGACGCCGTCGGTCATGATGCGCTATGACGGCACCGATTTCCGGGCCGACCTCACTGCGCGGCTGGCCTACTCCAACGACAAGAAGCAGATATACGGCGGAGCCGGCTACAGCCCTACCCATTCCGTGATGCTCTTCGTCGGGGGAATGTTTCATGGCGTCGATCTGAGCTATTCCTACGAGGCCAACACCTCGGGGCTGGGACTCGAAGCCGGCTTCCACGAGGTCACACTGGCCTACCGCTTGGACCTGAATCTCGGAAAGAAAGGAAAGAACAAACATAAAAGCGTACGATTTTTATAACCTTGCGATATGAACACATACAATAAGTCCCTGTTCGGAAGCGTGCTGGCCTGCCTGCTCCTGACGTCCTGCCTGGGCGGACGCAGTCTGTCCACCGGCGGCGGAGGGGAAGTAACCGGACAACGAGGAAGCTCATTCGTCGAGCCGACGCCTTACGGCATGGTTCAGGTGAAGCGCGGCTTCCTTAAAACGGGCTTGGACAGCCCCGACACGCTTTGGGGGACCGTGATGCCGGCAAAGGAAATTTCGGTGGACGGTTTCTGGATGGACCAGAACGAAGTGACCAACTCCATGTACCGCCAGTTCGTCATGTGGGTCCGCGACTCCATCATCCGCGAACGCCTGGCCGACCCCTCGTACGGCGGCGACGAGACCTATAAAATCACCGAGGACCGCTACGGCAATCCCGTCACGCCCCACCTGAACTGGTCGAAACCCATTCCCCGCAAACCCACGGAGGACGAGGAGCGCGCCATCAACAGCGTGTACTACACCCATCCCATCGACGGCACCAAAATGCTCGACGCGCGCCAGCTCAATTACCGCTATGAGGTATTCGACTACGAAAAGGCCGCCCTGCGCAAGTACCGCCTCAACCCCGCCGAACGCAACCTCAACACGGACACGCCCGTCAACCCCGACGAGCAGGTGATGATATCCAAGGACACTGCCTACATCGACGAGAGCGGGAACATCGTGCGCCAGACCATCACCCGCCCCCTGTCCAGCGTGTACGACTTCCTGAACACGTACATCGTCAACGTATACCCCGACACCACGTGCTGGGTGAACGACTTTCCCAACGCCCACAACGAGGTCTACATGAAGCTCTACTTTTCGAGCGCCACCTATAACGATTATCCCGTGGTCGGCGTGACGTGGGAGCAGGCCAACGCTTTCTGTGCCTGGCGTACCGAATACCTGCTCCGCGGCTTGGGCCGCGACGCGCGCTACGTACAGCGATACCGCCTGCCCACCGAAATCGAGTGGGAATACGCCGCCCGCGGCAAGGAGGGTTTCCCTTTCCCTTGGGGCAACTCCCTTGAGGTGAAAAACGAAAAAGGCTGTTATTACGCCAACTTCAAACCCGACGAAGGCAACTACACCCAGGACGGCAACCTCATCACCTCGCAGGTTGGCATCTACGGTGCCAATTCCAACGGACTGTTCGACATGGCCGGCAACGTAGCGGAATGGACCAGCACCGTCTACACCGAAGCTGGCGTGTCCGCCATGAGCGACGTCAACCCCGAGCTCACCTACAACGCCGCCGTCGAGGACCCCTACGTCCTCAAGCGTAAGAGTGTGCGCGGCGGCTCCTGGAAAGACCCCATCTCTTACATCCGCTCGGCCTGGCGCACCTGGGAATACCAGAACCAGCCCCGCTCGTTCATCGGCTTCCGCTGCGTGCGCTCGCTGGCCACTGGAAACAGCCGAAACAAATGACCGAATCACCCCACTTTAACCTGAAAAATTATGCCAGCTAAAATAAACCTCGTCGTCCGCCTGCAACACTGGATGGACAGTGTGCCCGGACAAACGTTCCTTAACTATGCCTACAGCTGGGGAGCATCCATCGTTATCCTTGGTGCACTTTTCAAGTTGACCTATCTACCCGGCGGTCACACCCTACTGTTCATCGGTATGGGCACGGAGGTCGTCGTCTTTTTCCTCTCGGCCTTCGACCGTCCCTTTGACAAGACGGAAGACGGAAAAGAGCTGCCCTTGACGTACGAAACGGACGAGGAAATCGCCCGTCAACTCGAACAGGAGGAGGGAGAAGAAACCGCGCCCCAGGCTGCGGCCGTGCCGGACGGTACGGCCCGCCCGGCAACTGTTGCGACGGGCAATGCCCCTGCCGGCGGTGGCGGCACCGTCATCGTAACCGGCGTCGGCGGAATGGGTGCTGCCGCTTCGCCCTCAACCCCCGCAGCATCAGCGGACATCCCGACCGGAGCCGCAGGCACGGCGTCCGCGCCGGGCGGTGCGTCCGAAGCCCTCAGTATCAGCCCGACCATGGACGCCACCAAACTGGCCGAAATCATCCGGCTGGCCAACGACGAACTGCTGCGCCGCGCCCAGGCTGTCCTCTCGCCCGAGATGGAAGAAGCCACGCAGACCTACATCGACAAACTGCACGCCCTGACCGAAACGCTGGCCAAAGTCGACGAGCAGAGCACCCGACTGACGCGCGACAGCGAGGAGATGGAAGGCCTCAACCGCACACTGACCGGCATCAACCGCATCTACGAACTCCAACTTAAAGGGGTCAGCGCCCAAGTGGGCACCATCGATCAAATCAACGAACAGACACGACGGCTGGCCCAGCAAATCGAAGAGCTCAACGGCGTCTACAGCCGCATGATCAAGGCCCTCACCGTAAACATGAAGAACAGCGCCTCGGCCGCCGCTTCGGCAGAATGACCTACCCCTGAAATCCGTCAGCAATGGGAGTTAAGAAAAGACCGATATCGCCGCGGCAGAAGATGATCAACCTGATGTACATCGTTCTGCTCGCCATGTTGGCGCTCAACGTGTCGAGCGACGTGCTCAACGGGTTTGCCCTCGTCGAAGAAAGTCTGCGACGCACCACCGGCAACGTCATGAAAGAAAACCAGCGCGTATTCACCGACTTCGAGGAGCAGCTGCGGGCCAATCCGGCCAAGGTGAAAGCCTGGTTCGACAAGGCGCGGCAGGTCAAGGACATGTCCGACTCGCTCTATCGGTTCGCCGAGGAACTGAAGCTGGCCATTGCCCGCGAAGCCGACGGCGACGACGCCGACCCCACGAACCTCGAACACCGCGACGACGTGGAGGCCGCCGACATCGTCATGCTGCGCCCCTTGCAGGGACGGGGCGGCGAGCTTTACGCGGCCATAAACAGCTACCGCACCCGCATTACGCAGATGATTTCCGACCCACAGCAACGCGCCCTCATCGCCTCCAATCTGAGCACGGAGGTGCCTCGCGCCCAGCGGCTCATCGGCAAAAACTGGCAGGAAGCCATGTTCGACAACATGCCCGCCGCGGCCGCCATCACCCTGCTCACCAAGCTACAGAGCGACGTGCGCTACGCTGAGGGCGAGGTGCTCCACACACTTGTGGCCAACGTCGACGTAAAGGACATCCGCGTCAACCAGCTCAACGCCTACGTCATCCCCGAGGCCACGACGCTATTCCCGGGCCAGCAGTTCCGCTCGCACATCATCATGGCCGCCGTCGACACGACGCAGCGCCCCGAGATATACGTCAACGGACGTCGCATTGCGGCCGACGGAGAGTATGCTTTCACCGTGGGCCAGCCCGGCGAATACTCCTTCTCCGGCCACATACAGACGCTCAACGCCGCCGGCGAGCTCATCCGCCGCCCCTTCACGCAAAAGTACAACGTCATCGCGCCGCCCACCGGCGCCACGGTGGCCGCCGACCTGATGAACGTGCTCTACGCCGGCTTCGACAACCCAGTGAGCGTATCGGCCTCGGGCGTACCGTCGAACAAGATACAGGTCGCCATGACGGGCGGCACGCTGACGCCGGCCGGCGTGGGCAAGTACATAGCCAAACCCGCCGCCGTCGGGCAGGACGTCACCTTCACCGTGACGGGTACCGTCAACGGCCGGCCCCAGCAAATGGGTTCCTTCACTTTCAAGGTGCGCAAACTGCCCGACCCGACAGCCTACATCACCATCGGCAACGACCGCTCGCGCGGCGGACGCATCGCCAAGGCCGCCATTCTCGGCGCGCCCGGCATCGGTGCCGCCATCGACGACGGCCTGCTCGACATCCCCTTCCGCGTGCTGGGCTTTGAGGCCGTGTTCTTCGACACCATGGGCAACGCGCGCCCCGAAAATTCCGCCGGTGCCAGCTTCACCGAGGCGCAGCGCAACCTCATCCGCTCGCTGCGGCGCGGCCAGCGCTTCTACATCTCGCGCATCCGCGCCGTAGGCCCTGACGGCATCGAACGCACCCTGCCCAACCCCGTCGAAGTCATCATCAACTGACGCGCCGTATGCAAACACTGACAACCCACAAAACTACCTATTTCATGAAACGCCTCATACTCTCACTGGTCTGTCTCACCGCCACCGCTGCCGTGGCCCAGCCCCCCGCCCGCCTTCGCGAGGCGCAGGCCAAGACCAAGACCGCCGAGACCGTACCCCAAGGCAGCGCGTACCGTGATTTCCCCACGGCGCAACCCATGCCGGACGACGCCCCTTGGCGGCGCGACGTCTACCGCACCGTCGACCTGACCGTCGACGCCAACGCCGCCCTCTACTACCCCACACAGCCCACCGCCGGGCGCGAAAACCTCTTCACCTACCTCTTCAAGCTCCTGCTCCGCGGGCAAATCAAAGCCTACGACTACAAACTCGACGGCAACGAGGACTTCTCTGAGGACAACCGCGTCAAAGCCAAGGAGCTCATGGACCGCTACCAAATCTTCTACGAGTCGAAGGACGGCCGTATGCGCGTGAACGACGCCGACCTCCCCTCGGCCGAGGTCACCGCCTATTTCGTCAAGGAAAGTACCTACTACGACCAGCGCACCGCCACGTTCCGCACGCAGGTCACGGCCCTCTGCCCCGTCCTGCGTCGTGCCGACGAGTTCGGCGGCGAGACACAGTACCCCATGTTCTGGGTGCGCTATGCCGACGTGGCGCCCTTCCTGGCCAAGCTCTCGCTCATGGGCAGCAGCCTGAACAACGCCGCCACCCTTACGGCCGACGACTACTTCACCATGAACCGCTACGAGGGCAAGATTTACAAAACCACAAACCTACAGGACAAAGTCTTGGCCAACTACTGCACCACCGACTCAGCCCTCGTGAAGGAACAGGCCCGCATCGAGAAGCAAATCACTGACTTCAAGAAACACGTATGGGGGCAGGACTCCATACCCCCACAACCTGAGGACTCGCTGGCTGCCGACGAGGAGAAGCCCAAGGCGCGCCGCACTCGCACCCCGCGCCGACGCGGTGCCGCGGAAGCCACCAGCGGCAACAACCGCACCGAGCGCAAGGCCGCCGTCGCCGAGCAGAAACGTACGCGCTCCTCGCGCTCGAGCGGCGGAGCCACCTACAGCGTGCGCCGACAGCGCCACTGACCCCCGGGCCAGCGCCTGCCGGACCCCGACATAGGCCGCCAGCCGTGACTTCCCTACCCAAGGAAATGCGGTGGCGGCTTTCCTATTGTCCGCATCGCAGCCAGGGCGCATCTTCTCCCGCCGACCCGATTCTTTTTTCACTGCCGGAAACTAAACTTCCACTCTGGATAAATTCTTTCTCAGGCATGAAAAAATCGTACGAGTATACAGGAAAAAGGCGAAAACAGACCGGCGTCCCACGAAAACCGCCCCAAACGCGCGTACCTCCTCCCGGCACCCCGACAGACGGCGGCCGGCAGAAACCGACAGCCACACATAACGGTAGCAGCATAAAATCCGTAATCCGGGTCATTACATCCGTAACGCGTCTACCCGGCGTAAGCGGCAATCGCAGTACCTTTGCCTTCGTAAACATCCATGTGCAGACCAATGAAAGCAAACGCACTCCTCATCGCAGGCCTGACCCTCGTCCTTGGGCTCTGCTCCGCAGCTCCCCTCGCCGCACAAGACCCTCACGCAAAAACCGATAAATTCATGGAAGAGAAACTCAATCTGACTCAGGAGTGGGACAAGGTGTTCCCCCTGAGCGACAAAGTGCGCCACAGCAAGGTGACGTTCCACAACCGCTACGGTGTGACGCTCGCCGCCGACCTCTACATGCCCAAGAACGCCTCGGGCAAATTGCCGGCCATCGCCGTAAGCGGCCCGTTCGGCGCCGTCAAGGAACAGGCGTCCGGCCTCTACGCCCAAACGCTGGCCGAACGTGGTTTCCTGACCCTCGCCTTCGACCCCTCGTTCACCGGCGAGAGCGGCGGCCAGCCCCGCTACGTGGCCTCGCCCGACATCAACACGGAGGATTTCAGCGCTGCTGTGGACTACCTCGCCACCCGTGACAACGTCGACCCCGAACGCATCGGCATACTCGGCATCTGCGGCTGGGGAGGCTTCGCCGTCAACGCCGCCGCCATGGATACGCGCATCAAGGCCACTGTCGCCGCTACGATGTACGACATGACGCGCGTCACGGCCAACGGCTATTTCGACCAAGGCAATAACGCCGACGCCCGCTACGCCATGAAACAACAGCTCAACGCCCAGCGCACCGAGGACTACCGCAACGGCACCTATGCCTTGGCCGGCGGTGTGGTCGACCCCCTGCCTGCCGATGCGCCCCAGTTCGTCAAGGACTACTACGCCTACTACAAGACGCCGCGCGGCTACCACAAGCGTTCGCTCAACTCCAACAGCGGCTGGAACAAGACGTCTGCCCTCTCTCTGGTCAACCTTCCCATCCTCGCCTACGCCGACGAAATCCGCAGTGCCGTCCTTCTCGTTCACGGCGAGAAAGCCCATTCGCGCTACTTCAGCGAGGACCTGTTCGAGAAGCTCAAGGGCGACAACAAAGAGTTGCTCATCGTCCCCGGAGCCGTGCATACGGACCTCTACGACAACCTCGAGAAAATCCCCTTCGACCGGATTGAACAGTTCTACCGCCAGTATCTCAAGTAAGCCCACCCCGCCCCACTCGGACTCAGTCACATACGACATGAAAACTTCGATATTCATCCACACCATCAAGGCCGTCCTCGCGGGCTGCCTTCTCATTACTCCCAACGCCATGGCACAAGAAATCCACCCCACGACCGCCGTCCGCCCGGGCACCGACGGCAACCTTTACGTCCCCTACGATGCCCGCACGGGCAACGAGTCCATAGTCTACTTCACCCGTCGGCTCTCGCCCGAGGGCCTCATCGCGGCCTACGAGCAGGTCAGCGGACACATCGGGGGACGCACCGGCGTGAAGCTGCACACCGGCGAGCAGCACGGCCCCAACATCATTCCCCGCGACTGGGTCAAGGCCCTCTTTGAGAAAGACCTGCCCGACGCCCGCATCGTCGAGACCAACACGTACTACGAGGGCGACCGCTACACCACCGAGCAACACCGCCGTACGCTGGAGGTGAACGGCTGGACGTTCTGCCCCGTCGACATCCTCGACGAGGAGGACACCACAACCCTCCCCGTACGTGGCGGCAAGTGGTTCGACCGCATGGCCGTGGGCAGCCACCTGACCGACTACCGCTCCCTCGTCGTGCTCACCCACTTCAAGGGCCACACGCAAGGCGGCTTCGGCGGCAGCAACAAGAACATCGGCATCGGCTGTGCCGACGGCCGCATCGGCAAAGCCTGGATTCACACCACCCCGAACCAGGACGACCAGTGGGACATCGCCAAGGAAGAATTCATGGAACGTATGACAGAATCGGCCAAGTCCGTCGTCGACTTCTTCGGCCCGCACATCACGTACGTCAACGTCATGCGCAACATGTCCGTGTCGTGCGACTGCGAAGGCCTGGCCGCCGAGCCCGTCGTGACGCCCGACGTGGGCATCCTTTCGTCCACGGACATCCTCGCCGTCGACCAGGCCTGTGTCGACCTCGTCTACGCCATGACCGAGGCCGAGCACCACGACCTCGTGGAGCGCATCGAGAGCCGTCACGGCCTGCGCCAGCTTTCGTACATGAAGGAGCTCGGCATGGGCAACGACCGCTACGTCCTCATCGACCTCGACAACGGTGGCAAACGCATCACGCCCGCCGAGGCCGTAAAGGGACTCAAACCCTTCGTCCGACAGTAAGGCCGGACACCACGCTTAAAGACAGAAATCTACATGCAACTGATTAAAGACCAAACTTTCGGCGGCGAGCGCCCGCTGTTCGCCGCCCACGACGTCCACCTCGACCACGTCACCATCCTGGCCGGCGAGTCGGCCATCAAGGAGTGCAGCCACATCGTGGCCACCGACTGCCGCTTCGAGGGCAACTACCCCTTCTGGCACGTGCACGGCTTCACCATCGAAAACTGCTACTTCGACGTGGGCGGCCGCTCGGCCCTGTGGTACTCCGACCACCTGAAGATGAAGGACACCCTCATCGACGCGCCCAAGATGTTCCGCGAGATGAGCGACCTCGACCTCGAGAACGTCACGATGAACGACGCCGACGAGGTATTCTGGCGCTGCCGCGACATCCGCGTCCGCAACCTGAAGCTCCATGGCGGCACCTACCCCTTCATGTTCAGCCGCGACATCTACGTGGACGGCCTCGAAAGCGACAGCAAGTACGTATTCCAGTACGTGAAGAACGCCGAAATCCACCACGCCCGCATCACGACGAAGGACGCCTTCTGGGAGGTGGAGGACGTCACCATCTACGACTCCGAGCTCGACGGCGAGTACCTCGGATGGCACTCGCGCAACCTGCGACTGGTGAACTGCCACATCGCGGGCGAGCAGCCCCTCTGTTACGCCACCGACCTCGTCCTCGAAAACTGCACCTTCGACCCCGCCTGCGACCGCGCTTTCGAGTATTCCACGCTGCGAGCCGACATACGCGGCGCGATAACGAACATCAAGAACCCCACGTCGGGCCACATCGTGGCGGACCGCATCGGCTCTGTCACGCTCGACGAAAACATCAAGGCGCCCGCCGACTGTCTCGTCGAGGAGCGTCGGAAGTGACCCGCAGTCACCCGTCGGCCTGCCATAGCCTGTCGCCGAAGCCACCCTGCCCGTCGGGATGGCTTCGGCGACAGTTTTTTCCCCATCCCCACCCGGCCCTCAACGGGAACGGCGACCGGAAAAACAAGTACTACGACAGTTTTTCCTGGGACTACGATAGAAATTTCTGGGACTACGACAGGAAAAACGATGGCTGCCACACTCCCACCCTCCGCACATCCCCGCAGACAAAGCCGCCAACGGATTTCGGCGGAAACCGATTTCTTCGTACCTTTGTCGCCGAAAGCGGTTCCGGCTTCACCGCCGGCCAAGAGGGAACGCCGTGAAATTCGGCGACAGTACCCGCTGCTGTGAATCCCGTTTTCGCCCGAAACACGCAAAGCCACTGCCCGGCCACGGGGTCGCGCGGGAAGGCGTTTCGGGCGGGGATAAGTCAGAAGACCTGCCGCCGAGTTCCGTCACTGCCCAGGCGACTTCGGGAGTTAAGTCCGCCTGCCAGGCGCTCCCTCCCGCCAAATCCCGCCGGACCGGGCACCGCGCAGTTGACCCATGTCTTATCCCCTATCCGTCAACCGTCGTCACAGCCATGCTTACCGACCACCTGACCATCACTAAGCGCGACGGCAGCCGCGCCGCCTTTGCTGCCGACAAAATCAAACGTGCCATCCTCAAGGCCTTCGTCTCCGTGGGCCGCGTCCCCGAAGCCGGAGAACTCGACGCCGTCTACGGCCGGCTGACCTTCTGCAACGGAATGAGTGTCGAGGACATCCAGAATCAAGTCGAAGTGGCCCTCATGTCCACGGGTCACTACGACGTGGCCAAGTCGTTCATGCTCTATCGTCAGCGCCACACCGAGGACCGCGAGGTGCGCGACAAGCTGAAGTTCCTGCTCGACTACTGCAACTCCGTCAACCCGGCCACGGGCTCGAAGTACGACGCCAACGCCAACGTCGAGAACAAGAACATCGCCACGCTCATCGGCGAACTGCCCAAACAGGGCTTCATCCGCCTGAACCGCCGCCTGCTCTGCGACCGCATCCGCCAGCTCTACGGCAAAGCCACCGCCGAGCGCTACCTCTACCTCCTGGAACACCACTACATTTACAAGAACGACGAAACAAGCCTGGCCAACTACTGCGCGTCGATTACGATGTACCCCTGGCTGCTGAGCGGCACACGCGACATCGGCGGCAACTCCACCGCACCGACCAACCTGAAGTCGTTCTGCGGCGGCTTCGTGAACATGGTGTTCATGGTCTCGTCCATGCTGAGCGGCGCCTGTGCCACGCCGGAGTTCCTGCTCTACATGAACTACTTCCTTGAGCTCGAGTATGGCGACGACTACTATCGCCGGGCCGACGCCGTGGTCGACTTGTCCTTACGCCGTCGCACGCTCGACAAGGTCGTGACCGACTGCTTCGAACAAATTGTCTACTCCATCAACCAGCCGACGGGCGCCCGCAACTATCAGGCCGTGTTCTGGAACATCTCCTACTACGACCGCCACTACTTCGAGAGCCTTTTCGGCGACTTCATCTTCCCCGACGGCCGACGGCCCCACTGGGAGGGCGTCGACTGGCTGCAACGCCGCTTCATGCACTGGTTCAACGCCGAGCGCACGAAAGCCGTACTTACCTTCCCGGTCGAGACGATGGCCTTGCTGACGCGCGACGGCGACGTCATCGACCGCGACTACGCTGACCTGACGGCCGAAATGTACGCCGCCGGCCACTCCTTCTTCACCTACATGAGCGACAACGCCGACTCGCTGGCCTCGTGCTGCCGCCTGCGCAACGAAATCCAGGACAACGGCTTCAGCTACACCCTCGGTGCAGGCGGGGTCTCCACGGGTTCGAAGAGCGTCCTGACCGTCAACCTCAACCGCTGCGTGCAGCAGGCCTCGCGCGAGGGACGGCCCTATCTGGACTTCCTCGAGGAGGTGGTCGACCTCGTTCACAAAGTGCAGGTGGCCTACGACGCCAACCTGCGCGACCTTCAGGCCAAAGGGATGCTGCCCCTCTTCGACGCGGGCTACATCAACCTGTCGCGACAATACCTGACCGTCGGCGTGAACGGGCTGGTCGAAGCAGCCGAAAGCCTCGGCCTCACCATCTCGGACAACGCCGAGTACGAGGAGTTCGTACAAAACGTGCTGGGACTCATCGAGCGCTACAACCACCAGTACCGCACGAAGGACCTGATGTTCAACTGCGAGATGATACCCGCCGAAAATGTCGGCGTGAAGCACGCCCGGTGGGACCGCGAGGACGGTTACTTCGTGCCGCGCGACTGCTACAACAGCTACTTCTACGTCGTGGAGGACGAGGGCACCTCCGTGCTCGACAAGTTCCGCCTGCACGGGCGCCGCTACATCGCCCACCTCACCGGGGGCTCGGCCCTTCACTGCAACCTCGACGCCCACCTCAGCCAGCCGCAATACCGGCAGCTCCTGCGCGTCGCCGCTGTCGAGGGGTGCAACTATTTCACGTTCAACATCCCCAACACGCTCTGCAACCAGTGCGGCCACATCGACAAGCGCTACCTGAAGGAATGTCCGCACTGCCACAGCCGCGACGTGGATTACCTGACGCGCGTCATCGGCTACCTGAAACGGGTGTCGAACTTCTCCGTCGACCGCCAGCGCGAAGCTGCGCGCCGCCACTACGCCCACACGGCCACAGAACCGCTGCCGACAGCCTGACGCGCCATGAAGTACCTGAACCACGACGTCGTGTTTCGCGAGTTCCCCGACGAGGTGACGCTGGCCATCAACCTGACCGGCTGTCCCAACCGCTGCCCGGGGTGTCACAGTCCCGCCTTGCAGGAAGACGCCGGCGACGAACTGACCGAAACACGCCTGGCCGCCCTCGTCGAAGGGCGCGAGCGCCTGATCACTTGCGTCGGATTCATGGGCGGCGATGCCCGCCCCGAGGAAGTCATCCGCCTCGCCGCTTACGTCAAACTGCGCTGGCCCTGGCTCCGTACGGGATGGTACTCAGGCCGGAGCGTCACGCCTCCGTCGCTCGGCCTCTCGTCGCTCGACTACCTGAAGCTGGGCCCCTACGTCGCAGCGCGTGGACCACTCGACCGGCCCACCACCAACCAACGCCTCTACCGCCTCTACGGCGACGGACGGCGGGAGGACCTCACACCGCGCTTCTGGAACAACGCATAAGCGTACCCGTACATACGCAAAAAGGGCCCGCTGCCATCACGGCGACGGGCCCTTCACATAGTGTTTTATGAGAAAAGATTACTTCACTACTTTCTTACCATTCTTGATGAAGATGCCCTTCTCAGGCTCGTTCTGAAGCTGACGGCCGCTCAGGTCGTAGAGCTTGCCGTCGCCGCTCGTCTCGACGTCGCCCGTCACGCTGCCTATGCCGACTTGCTCAGGCGTGCCGAGGTCCTTGAAGCGGAACATCGAGGCGTAGCCGTTGCTCGTAGCGTTGTAGGAAACGATGGTTCCTTCCGTAGCTGTGCCAATCGTACCGCCGAACATGCTCCACGTTACCGTGACGATGGCACTCGTCGGGTCGTCCCAAGTCTCGTGCACTTCAGCGCGAACGTAGTAGGCTCCGGGGATGTAGGTCTGCGTCACGGTGCCGGCGTCGTTGACCGACTCAGACGTGTGAGAAACGGTGTAGTAAGCCTCGTCGTCGCTCAGACCCGGGCTGCTGAGGAAGTGGAAGTGGTCGTTGACGTAGGTGTTCAGGCCGACGTTGAAGAAGGAGTAGAGCGTCGTGTCGTTCTCCTCTTCGGAAGAGGCGGGCAGAATCTGCTGCTTCAGCGTGAACTGGAAGGCCTTGTCCGTCGGGTCGGTGAACTCTTTCCACGAAAGGACGCTGTCCTCGCTGGCGTAGAGACCATACTGCACGTTGTTCTTCTGGATGAACTCGGGTGCGGCGGCGATGATGGCGTAAACGTGGTCGGGGTTGAACTGTACGCGCTCCTCGGCCGGGATGTAGTCGAGCTCGTTCTCGCAGATGTAGGTAACCTCGCTCTCCATCTCGACGTCGCCAGACTCGATGTACTCGCGGATGCCGGCAAGCTGCTCAGCCGTGAAGCCGCCGATGCAGTCCTGAGCGTTCAGGTAAGCGCGGCCCTTGAGGAACGTGTAGTTGTCCGGATCGTACTCCTCGAACGTGATGGTCGAACCGGCGTCGCTCCAAGCGGCGGCGTTGTCCCAGTAGCCGATGTGGTCGGCATTGCTGAGGTCGTTGATCATGACATTCTCCTGACCGTTGTAGTACGAGGAGAGGCGCAGGCCGTAGCCGTTGGTGATGTTGACGAGGTCGAAGCCCATCTCGGCGCCCGTGATGTCAGCGAACTCGGGGTAGGTCAGACCGCCCTGGACGTCGCAGAGCACCTTGCCGGGGTTGGCTTTATTATAAAGCAGGTATGCGCCCGAACCGTCGGGGGCCTCGGCGATGGTCCAGAGGGCACCGTCGTCCACCGTTACGTTGGCGTTGCAGATGAGCATACCGTCGTCACCCACCTGGCTGGAGATGATCTTGCTGCCGCGGATGCGGAGCACGTACCAGGTGGCCGTCTCTTCGTTCAGCGTGAAGTCGTCGTTGAGCTCGGAAACCTTGAAGGGCACGACGCGGTCGTACACGAGTTCAAGCGACATGCCGTTGTAGATGTTGCCGGCGTCGACAACGAAGGGCAGCGTCACACCCGAACGCACGGCGGTGGCCTCGGCGTCGAAGGTATAGAGCTCGCCCAGGTCGGGGGCGGTCAACGTAGAGTCGAGGTCAACGTAGATTTCCACGTTGCGCACGCTCGAGAGGGTCGAACCGTCGGAGAGAATAAAGCCGCAGTTGGCCGTGATCAGGCGCCACGGGCGGTAAACAACAGCTACTTCCTCAGAAACAGAAGCTACATGCTGGCTCAGGTCGGTCAGGGCCGTGAAGTTGTCGATGTCCGGAGGCGTGATGGTGTCGCCCACGGCGAAGCGTGCCGTGCTGACCTGGGTCACGTCGCCGCTCTCGGGGAAGAGGTATTCACCCTCGGCGCCGCCGATTTCGCTGAGGTCCATCGTGCAGATGAACGTGATGCGCGGATCGACGGAGTAGTTCACCGTGACGTTGAGCACGCCGTCCGTGATGAGCGATTCGTCGAGCCGGTACGTCGACGAGTCGGTCAGCGTCGTGCCGTCGGCCTTGAGGGCGCTGCGCAGCGTCGTGTTGTCGAACGACGGGAGGGCAACCGTATCGCCCAGCTGAGCCTCGACGGACTTGCCCGTAGCTTCCGTGGGAAGCAGGTCGCTCAAGTTGACGTCGGCCAGCAGGTTGTTGCTGTTGCCGTCGTAGAAATTATAGGTGTAGTTAACCGTGTAGAGCGTGACCTCGCCCAACGTCGGGACCATGACGCGGTAAGCCGAGTTACCGCCGGTGCTGGTCCAACCCACGACGGTGGCTGCATCGTGGCCGCTGCCGGAACCGTCGCCGTTCAGGTAAAGCGTGGCGCCGCGCTCAGCCGTAGCGTTGTTGGCGATAAAACTGAACGTCTGGTCGTCTGCGTTATTTACCTCAAGGGTAAAAATCTCAGGAGCTTCCTCGCCCTCGGCCGGAACGGTCCACATCGAAGCGGGAGAGCCGCCCGACATGTACATGTACTTGTTGTCGGCGAGCGAGAGAATGCGGTAGCTGTTCTCGCCTTCGGCCTTCTCGAACTTGAAGAGCTGCGAGTTGGTCGTGACAGCACCGGCCTCGAACTGGGTGTAGAGCGCCAGCATCAGCTCGCCGTCAGCGTCGGCCGAGTTCTCGATGTAGCGGCTACGACCGTTGTTCCACAACATCACGGGAGTCCCGTTTTCCGCCAGGGTAGCTATCTCCTCGAGCGTGGCGGCTGCCGTACCCTCCGAAGTCGCTATCGGCGCTACGCGTTGCGCTTCGACCGGCACGAGCGACGCCATACCGAACAACAGCGCAATCATCTGTAATGCTTTTTTCATTGCGATTAGAGTTTTTAGTTTAACGAATTTGGTGAGTAAAACCTTATCACGAATTGTTGACGGGGCAAATATACGCATTTCCCGTAAACATGATTTTACCCCTCCCGTTAATTTTTTTGTTATTTAACTATCTTAAGCCTCTACTCGTCGTTTCTGAAATTCGTAACACACTGAACGAAAGAGGTTTCAGGCATGGGGAAAACATCGCACGCCACAAAGGCTTCACGCGAAAACGCTTCGTTCCTTCCCGAACTTCGACAGGAAACCGCACCTCAGTCCCTATAAGCGCCCGCGAGCCCGCACCCATGCAGCCGGCAACTCCGGAAAAAAGAAAGGAAGCACAAAACAAGAGGGACGAACCGCAATTTTAACGATTCGTCCCTTTGCGTACCCTTAAACAATGAATTATTGAACCTTTGGAACGATTTTCACCTTATTGTGGAATATCTGAAAAGTGTAGAAGGAATAGTCAAACTTATAGAGTCAATCTAAAAATATACCCTTAAAAACACCTTATCATTTTCAGTGCTATTTGAGGACACTCGTTGAGGCGTATGATGTTGATAGAATATGCCTTAACTGCCGTATCCTCGCTCTTATTATGCTTATTAGTGCTAAGTACAGTAGGGCGTGAATGATATGCCGTATGTCGCTATAAAATTGTAGAAATTTTGAGAAATAGCTTACTACTCTTGAAAAACTTTCCATCCTTACCC
The DNA here is from genome assembly GCA_944322325.1 of uncultured Alloprevotella sp. Classification (GTDB taxonomy): domain Bacteria; phylum Bacteroidota; class Bacteroidia; order Bacteroidales; family Bacteroidaceae; genus Alloprevotella. The sequence goes on along the minus strand of CALUOQ010000025.1, from coordinate 4,381 downwards.
ATATTTATATATAAATAAAAACTTAAAAGTAAAGGAAATGAATACAAACAAAAGAAAGTACAGGGAGTTAGACCCTGAAACAAAACAGAAGATTAGTCAAGCAATGAAAGGAAAAAGCAAATCATTCACACATAAGGAGGCTATTTCAAACGGCCTGAAATCCTATTGGAAGAATATCCCTCATAAGCCGACAGCAGACTGAAAATGATGAGGTGGGGAGTTATACCTCCCTACCTTTCATTACTACTTGTCAAGGTGACAAAACTTGTCAATCAGCAAGAAAAATAAAGGCATATCATAAATATATAAATGATTCGTTTTGATAAGCTCAAGATAATTACCAACATAAACTATATTTCCAACATAAATGATAAAGCATTTACAGTACAAAGTGTGAGAGAGCAGCTTCTATATTATAAATATAACATCAAGAAACCTTATTCGCTGTGTATTATAGCTGATTATCAACATTCTGAACTTTTCATTGAGTTTACAGGAAAAATCCTAAAAGATGAATATATACACCTCATCAATAAAACCAATATAAGGAAGTGTTTTGAGGAAATCAACGGATTAGGCATCTGCACTTTATCAATAGACGAAATCCTACAAAATTCGAAGGTATGTAAATGCGATATAACCAAAGATGTATGTTGTAGAGACCTCAATAACATTATTGCATACATCAAACAAAACCTATGTAATTACAGAAAATGGATTCCCAAAGAAAAGCGTAATGGAATAGTGTTAGAAAATGCTGCTGATACCCCACGATACCGCAAACGTCTTACCATATATAACAAAGAACATGAACTTAACCTTAGTGGAAACAAAGACTTTCTTAGACTTTTATCCGATAGAAAAGCATTACTTGATTACTTCAAAGGGAAAATCCGTTTTGAATTGAACGTGAATGCGGAGGCTCAAATCCGAACTTTGCTTGAAATCACGAACAACACGTTAAATGAAGTATTAACCTCAACAGCTAATCCATTAAAGACGGTATTTAATGAAGCTGTGAAAGAAACAGGAACAACACCCTGCGCAAAGAATGTGTCGAATTATCTACGATATTTGCTTTTGAAAGATTGTGATTTCAATTTAGCAATCGTTGAAGCAAAAATTAGAGCTTTGTCATCGAAGAATACAGCAATCAGCAGAGCTATGCAACCATATAGACAACTTCTAAATGACTTGAACCGTTCTGCATATCCTAATATAAAAATACAAGAGCTAATAAGTATGGTATGACTGCGGAAATGCGGAGGTGCGGAGTTACTTTTCTCACTTTTCCAATTTAGAGAATTTCGATTCCGCACTTCGCACTCCGCACCTGCAAAATATTCAAAAATAGCGATATTCACCTATAAGTGAATGTTTGTTGTCGTTCAATATATCCATAATTGGCTTATCTATCATTATATCAATACCTTATGTAGAAGTAAAATATTCACTTCTGCGTATTTTTGAATATCTGCACGAATATAGTAAGAAGTGAAGTATAGTTCACTTTTGGGAATATGACAAAAGAAAAAGGTTGGCCGTTGCTGACCAACCAAATTCTTTAATGTTTCTTAGAAGGCAGTTAGTTGAGGTATTTTTCTATTTCAGAATCTGCGACACGTTTGTACGACATAGGTATTCCCAATGTGACAAGAGTCAAATCGGTATCGGTCAATTCTGTAATTTCCATTGTTGTGGTAGGCACACCATTTCCGCTTATAGTTATTGTGTTCCCTGATTGTGCCCATTTTCCCTTTATAATATCTATTTCACCTTCAGAACCAAATCCATCTATACCAACTTCAATATATTGCCCATCCGAACCGAATTGAATATATTGCTCTCCAAAGAAGGCTTCCGTCTCGTCTGTGTTGAAAGAATCCCACTTCCAAGTTCCGACTATATCGGACGAAGAAATCTCACCCTCATCATCGCTACATGAATAGAACGATAACGCACATACAGCAAGGAGTACCACAAAAAGCAAATTTATCCTTTTCATATCCAACTATTTTCAGTCATAAAACCCTTGCGTATCGTATTCTGTAACGACAATCCCATCAAGTTTAACTTCTGATTGGGGATTAGCCACACCATTTACATCACGGTTATAATTCACGATGACATTATTGAAACGATATGTTACTATTTGCGTACCATCAGAATCCGTAGTAAGCGATTCAAATGTAATTTCTCCACTTTTTAGACCGCTGAAAATTGTGTGAGGTACATAAGTGGGATTAGTTGTCTTTTCGTACTTTCTCACAGATATATTAGACCCATACGCATAATTTTCACGTAAAGATATTACTTGACCTTGTGTAGCTGTTGTTGGGTCAAATCTATCTATGTAAATAGTAAAGTCTGCAATAATCTTGTCACCAAGATTATTATATTCACCTGAAAAGTCCAATGGGTCATCAGACAATCTACAACATTCTCCTGCTATTTCCATAGTTGTTTCTACCATAGAGCCAACAGCAGGCCAAGTGTGCGCTGTGCCAACAAAATCCTCATCAATGAAAGCTCCCATAATAGATGGGTAGGTTGCTTCATCATCTACATACAAGATATATTGGTCATTGCTCTCATTGCCTCCACCATTATTAGGCTCGTCGTCATCACTGCATGACATCAGCGTAAAAGACGAAATAGCGAATAACGCCACGAAAAAGCGATACAGATATAGTTTCATGTCAATTAGAATTTATATGCGACACCAAGCCCAAAGACAGCTTGATTGAAGTCGCTAATCAGTTGGTACTTCACTTCAAAATTAACGGCCCATGTCTCGTTTACATCATACTGAACGCCTGCGCCAAGATTGACACCGAATTTGCTTGCACTTGAAGATTCTTCCAAATCTGTAATGCCCCATTCTTCTTTATCTTCAGGAGACATACCATCAAACTCAGAACCATAGTCAATGCCATCCATCTTCCAATGGCTATAAGTCAAGCCAACCAAAGGATAGACTTTAAATTTCTCTGCAACAGGAAACAGATAGTGAGCATTGACATTAATGTCCCACATTCCAAGTCCATCCTTCTTGAAAAAGTAATCAAAACTACCTTCAAGACGAATGGCATCCGTAATACCATATTGGTATTTTGCACCAAAACCTACATTTGAGATTTCAGTACCATAGTTGAGATTCAACCCAACTCTTTGTTCGCCCTTTTGAGCAAATGCACACACGCTACCCATTGCAAGGATAGCAACCATCAAAATTTTTTTCATGTCTAATGTTTGTTGTGCATTTAGGCCTTGCAATGCTTTGTTATAATTAAGTTGGGAACATAAAGAAGAAAAGTGAGGCCACCATTCCACCTCATCCACCGTGTAGGGCTTCGACTCCCTTGTAATATAGATAAGGAGAACAGACAGCCCCACTTTGGAGGGTATATCGTTTAGACAATATACGCACACCAAAGAGAGCGTCCTTCTCATCTTATTCTGATATTACCATACGGTGAGTTGTCGAAGTTCACACGGTCAGAATAAGCGAAAATGCGCTTTCTTTCAATATGTCCGTACTCGCTTTGCGCTAAGTACGTCACAAAGATAGCGATTTTCAAGAGAAGAACGCTCGTTTTCCCTAAAATAAATTATCCTAATGGCTAAAAATCAAGCAAATCATACGTTTCTAACAATTCTTTTTCTCGTAATCCAAGATATATTTTTGTGACAGCTATATTGGAATGATTAAACAACTCTGAAAGTTTTATCAACGCCATGTTTGCGTTTTCTCCGCTGCTTTCATAGACTTTTCGCCCAAACGTTTTGCGCATACTATGTGTGCTAAAATGCTCAATTTTGAGATTATATTTTTTCTTGATTACCTTAAATAATATGTTGATTCTTTGTGTGCTATATACTACTTTCTTTTGAGATAAAAAGCACTTTTCATCGTCATTTGTGATATGCAAAGCGTCATGACATTGTTTGATATGCTGCTGAAAATCAAAATTTATCTTTACCGTTCTGCGCTTGTTCGTCTTTTTCTCATTGAGAGTAAATTTGTTATCATCTAATAGCATAGACCATGTTAAAGTGAGTATGTCCGAAATGCGCAGTCCGAAGAAACAGCCGCAGCCGATAAGAAGCGACATACGGTAGTTGCCATCTCTATATAGTTTTCTGATTAAGGACAACATTACATCCCATTCCATATAGTCCGAAGTCTGATATTTGTGTATTGCTTGCTTCATAACATTCAAATTTGCTGATTGTTTCTTGTTTCTGAATATCTTTAATGTTCTACCGTATGTAAGTTGCTTATTTTCAACGTATATTCAAATCTGTGGAGAAAGTGAATATGTTTGTTCAACCCTCTCTTTATAATCGGCAGTCTTTTCAACCTTGTTGTCTATCACGT
>CALUOQ010000024.1 GCA_944322325.1 uncultured Alloprevotella sp. | reverse complement strand
TGACGGTAAAAATCAAGCAGGGTCATATCATATACGTTTTTATTGTCCATACATCTCGCATCAAGCATAAAGTGTTTCAATACACGCCTATCGGACATCTTGGCGGTTTAAACTTTGCTAATTTGGGAACATGCGGACATTCATTTAACATTATTCTTGAATCAATTCAAAACAGTTTCTGAGAATGGACCGTTGACAATTAAGAGTGGGCGATTAAGGCGCGACGGACAACCGGCAGGTGTCGGTTGTCCGTCGCTCGTTTCGGAGGCTTAGTTCGAAGAGGCCCGCCTCGGAGACATTGTCAATTGTCAATTGTCCACTGTCAATTGTCCACTGTCAATTGTCCACTGCCTCAATGGTCTGGGTGAGGCGGATGTCCTGGCTCGAGGCGCCGACCTTGATGTCGAACTTGCCGGGCTCGACGGTCCACTGCATGTGGCGGTCGAGCAGTTGCAGGTCGTCGGGCGTCAGGCGGAAGGTGACGCGACGCGTCTGTCCGGGCTCGAGGCTGACGCGCTCGAATCCGCGCAGCTGCGACTCGTAGGTCGTGACGCTGCTGACGCGGTCGGTGACGTAGAGCTGCACGACCTCGTCGCCGGCGCGCCGTCCCGTGTTGGTCACGTCGAGACTGACGGTGTATTCGCCCTGGGTGGACTGACTGAGGGGCGTGACGCTGAGGTTCGAGTAGCGGAAGGTGGTGTAGCTCAGTCCGTAGCCGAAGGGGTAGAGGGCGCCCGTGACGCGCGTCGAGCCCGAGCCGTTGGGTCCGGCCTGGGGCTGTCCGCCGTGGGCGCCGGGCTTGTAGGGGAAGTTGAATTCGACCTGGCCCACCGACTTGGGGAAGGTGACGGGGAGCTTGCCGCCGGGGTTGTGCTCGCCGAAGAGGGTCTCGGCGATGACGGGCCCGCCCTGGCAGGTGGGGAACCACGCCTCGAGGATGGCCGGCACGTGGCGGTCGGCCCAGTTGACGGTCAGGGGCTGGCCGTTGATGAGCACGAGCACGACGGGCCGCCCCGTGGCGACGAGGGCTTCGAGCAGTTGTTGCTGGCGGCCGGGCAGGTCGAGCGACGTGCGCGAGCGGCTCTCGCCCGTGCGTTCGTCGTCCTCGCCCAGCACGGCGATGATGACGTCGCAGTCGCGGCCCATGCGGGCGGCCTCGTCGATGGACTGGCGCTCGCCTGCGGTCAGGGCCGGGGGCAGCAGCTCCGAGTCGGGCCAGCCCGCGTTGACCACGTCGCAGCCCTTGGCGTAGCGCACCTCGGCGCGGCCCGCGAGGTAGTCGCGCAGGCCCTGGAGCACCGTGACGCGGTCCAGGCGGTTGGGCCCGTAGCGGCTCTCCATGAAGTTGTCCTCGTCGGCCAGGGGACCGGCCACGAGCACGCGGCGCACGCTGTCGCGACAGAGGGGCAGGAGGCCGCCCTCGTTCTTGAGCAGCACGAGCGACTGGGCCTGCACGCGGCGCACGAAGTCGAGGTTGCGCTCCACGCCGCCCACGGTGTCGGAGGCCTCGGGGTCGGCCACGTAGGGATGGTCGAACAGGCCCAGGCGGAACTTCACGGCCAGCACCTCGGCCACGCGGCGGTCGAGCGTCTGCATCGAGAGCTTGCCCTCGCTGACCAGCCGGCGCGCGGCCAGAATGAACTCGGCGGGCGAAGAGAAGTCCGTCCGCACGTTGAGCCCGGCCTCGAGCACCTGGCGCACGGCGTCGTCGTAGGTCTCGGCCACGCGGTGCTTGCGCTGCACGTACTCCACGGCGTAACTGTCGCTGACGACGTAGCCTTCGAAGCCGTACGCCCCGCGCAGCAGCTCGGTCAGGAAATAGTGACTGGCCGTGACGGGCACGCCGTCCCAGTCGTTGTAGCTGCTCATGACGCCCATGGGACGGGCCTCGCGGACGACTCGGCAGAAGGGGTAGAGGTAGAGCTGATGGAGTTCGCGCGGGGCCACGTGGGGGTCGGTGCGGCAGTCGCCGTCGCGCCCGCCCTTGGGCACGCTGTACACGGCGTAGTGCTTCAGCGTGGAGGCCACGCCCTGCGACTGTATGCCGCGCGCCATCTCTGTGCCCAATTCGGCCACGAGGTAAGGGTCCTCGCCGTAGCACTCGAGGGTGCGCCCCCAGCGCGGGTCGCGCGCCAGGTCGAGGATGGGGGCATAGACGTTGGTGTAGCCCAGGGCGCGGGCCTCGCGGCCGACGATGGTGCCGGCCTGGCGCACGAGGTCGCGGTTCCACGTGCTGCCCACGCCGATGGGAGCCGGCAGGGGCGTGGCGCGGGTGTGGTTGAGGCCGTGTATGCCCTCGTTGCTGAAGTCCACGGGGATGCCCAGCCGCGTCTGCTCGACAAACCAGCGCTGCACGCGGTTGATGGCCTCGGCGTGGCGGCTGAAAGGGTAGAGCATCTGCTCGACGCGGCGCGAGCGGCCGCCCACGCCGTTGAGCATCTCGTCGATGTTGGCGATGCCGTCGCGCCAGACTTCATCCTTCCAGCCCTCGACGGGCAGGGAGTCCTGGAGTACGCGGCCGTAGCCGTAAAGCGTGGCGAGCTGGCAGGTCTTCTCCTCGACGGTCATGCGGGCCACGAGGTCGGCCACGCGCTCCGCGACGGGGCGCGCGGGGTCCTCGTAGACGTCCTTCACGCCGTTTTTGTTCAGGTCTATCCACCCGCGGTGGTAAATCGATTTTGCCCCAGCGGCGGGCAGGGCTGCCGTCAGGGCGGCCCCCACGAGCAGCGCGCCGAGGCGCAGGGTGCGGTTCTTCATCATAACGAAAAAAGTTGTTTTCACTTCCTGAGGCAAAGATACGGATTTTGACGGGACTTGGGGCATCGTCCACTACCCACCTGCCCCACTCACTGTCCGCCAATCACCTGGCGGTGCATAGCGAGCCAACGATGAAATCGAGTAGGTCGGGAAACGAAAGCTTTCTGACCTACTTTCGTTTCCTCCCCTCTCACACCACCGTACGTGCCGTTCGGCATACGGCGGTTTAATTTGTTTTCAAAGAATGTCTAATCGTATAGTATTCGATTAGTTTCATCTTCCGTCTTTCTTAATTTCCGCTCCCGATGGATTTATACTTACCTCTTTGTGGTTGCCTTTCATTTACGTTTCTGACAGTGACACACGTCAGTAACTCACATCGGGACATACATTCTTGATTAACGTTACAAATTATTCGGTCCTTCGCCTTGCCCTGCACGAGGACGGCTACTTCGACCTCTGCTGACTCCTCGGCATTCGTTGTTACTATCCCTCAGGACTGCCGAGGCCTCACGGGATAAGACATACATCTTTCATCGTTTACCTGCCTGATTTACGCATCAAAGTTACGGTTGCCTTTGGGAACTTCGCTGCCTTTTGCCAGTTTGTCCGCTTGATACGCCTTAGTATTAGGTTTCTGTCCGTCAGGCCACGAGTTCGCTATTGCTTCTTCTCTCCCGAGCGTCGCCACTCGAAACTTGCAAGTCGCTTTGGGGTTCGTCGGCAACTACGCCCCGTGTGGACTTTCACCACAGATGTATGACATGCCAGTCATACAAAAAGAGGATGCGCCTGGCGCATCCTCCACAACTTCACGACTAAGGCAGGCCTTAATCGACCGTGATGACAGTGTTGCCCGAAACGATAGGGCTGCAAGCCATACCGGCAGGCAGCTCGCCATTGCCGCCCTTGAGGAAAAGACACAGGAACAAGGAAAGCACCAGTTTGTTCTTGCCCTCGTCTGCCAATGTGCCGCCCGACAAGACAACCTGCGTGCCGTCCACAGCCGTCACGCTGGTCACGTTCACTTGTATCTCGCCCGCCTGCCCGAGCAAGCCATTTTTCTTTGCACGCACCACCTGCGCCTTGGCAATGGAGCCGATGGGGATGACAGTTTTGCCGTCAGCCTTGATGTCGCTCGTCACGCGGAAATCCACCACTTGGCCAACGGTGGAGTGCTTTCCATCGATCGTGTTCACAAGCTGCATCGGAACGGGTGTTCCCGCCTTCAAGACAACGTCGCCAGCCGAAGCCGAAAGCCCAAACGTTGTAAACAAAAGCACGGCCAAGGCCGTCCTGACACTAACAAAAAACTTTCGCATTTTGATTTGATTTAAGTAAGTTAGACAATTATTATTTTGAGCACATCACCAATGGATGTGGTTTGCTTTTTCTATCGAAGAGGCGCAATCCTCCAACCTTCGTTCGTTATATCGCTTGGCCCCGCTCACAGAACCCAAGATATTACCTGTATAGAACGTGAAGCCAAACACACCCATTACCCCGGCCAAACCATAATTTTCACGCTTCACGCTCGTATAAGTAGCATACGCCAGCAGGCCGTTGACGATCAATGCCGTAAGGGCGCTTGCCGGCTGCCGATTATACACGTAGCCACAGCCTGGCACTACCGACAACAAGCCGGCCACGAGCGGCGATTTTCTCTTTTTACGCTCCAAGGCCAACATCTGCCGTAGGTTAGATGTTACCGACGCCACGTCGGGTGCATAGGCTGCCGACCGCTTTATGTAGCCGAAGGCCTCTTCCTCCTCGCCGTTGCGCAGCGAGACAATGCCTAGGCACAGGAACTTGCGGTACAACGTGTCACGCCCCGACGAAGACACCTCCGCCAGCATATTGGCCGCTTCCTTGTGGTTTCCCAACTCTCCGTACATCTTTGCGGCCTGGAACAACAGCCGGTTGTCTTTTCTGTACGCAGGCTCCCCTTGGTAATAAAAATCGAGCAGTCCTTCCTCTTCCCTGTCCAAGCCATCGTAGCAGAACATCTTCTGCAAATACAGGCTGGGTGAGCGCAACTCTGGGTGGAAATAGCCAATGCGCTCTATCTCCAACAAGGCCGACTGGTAGTGATGGGAATTTATCATGTGGCGCACAAAGCCCACTATGCTGTCCGTGGCATTGCGGCAAACATCCTCTCCCGAAACCACATACGAGGTCGGCCTGTAGACCAAATGCGGGGGCAGACTGTCAAACGGCGGCAAGTCCACCAGCGAAGCACAACCATACTCATAAGTCAGGGGGTAATAGTCCCCATCGTGTCCGCAGCGTATCATTCTGTCAGCCGTCATGGCCATTGCAACTACAAAAGGTTTCTTTGAAAACACTCTCAGCCCATAATTGGAGCAAGAAGGGAACATCGCGCAACGGCTCCCGCGGGCTTCGCTCAAGTAACGCTGATACATTTTTATGTAGTCGCTTGCGGCACTCGGTGCACCGTCTGACTTGCGCCCATACACCAAGCCGTCATGCAACTCCTGCCCACGTACACCCGATGCATACGCCAAGGCGACGACGAAAAAGCACATCCATCTAAACCTCACCATTGTCTGAAATCCATGTATGTAAGCCCCACGCGCTGCCCAATGAGGCGAATCTAAGAATCTGTAGGAAAAAGAAAAAGACGTGAGCGCGTCCACGTTGCCTATCCTACTGTCAGGCCTTCGCATTGCCTCCATTCCAGGATAGGCAATGCAGCCAGCCCACGCCATGATATATTACTACAGCATTCACCCGCCGCAAAGCAGGAGAAGCGTGATAATACACCTCACGTGGACGTCCATTGCCGCATCTTCTGGAATGGTCAAGTTTGCGAAGTTTGACAGTAGAAGATGACGTTGTGAAACGTCCTTTCCGACTCATGGCAACTATGCGCCCCCATTACATGGAACGCCACACGAAGCCATTCGTCTTTCCACAAAAACGGCAGCGAGCCGAAGCAAGCTAACCGCTGGCAAATTTAGTCACAACTGGCGAATCTGCAAAATAAATCCAACGATTCTGCGCTATCTTCCGAAAAAACGCAAAAAGGATAACAGTGGGGGACAAAACCATGAGCGGACCAACGAGACAGATGGGGCAGGTGAGACCAATGGGTCATCACCCGCACTCATCGGCCTCACCTGCCCGTCCCCGCCCCCTCACTGTCCGCCGACTACCTGGCGGCGCAGGCGGCCGGCGCGGTAGCTCACGTGCACCCAGGCGGGGCCCTCGGCGTCGGGCTGCTCGGCGATGAGCTGGTCGAAGGGCAGGCAGAGGCGTATGTGCTCGAACACCAAGCGGTTATGCCGGCGGCTGCCCACGGTGAGGTCGGCCGCCTCGCCCAGGCAGTGCTGGCTCGAGGCCACGCCGCCCACCAGCCGGTTGACCGCGGGCGAACGGTAGCCCGACGTGACGCGCACGGGCCCCTCCCACCACTCGCGCAGGGGGTCGAGCACGCGCGCCACAAGCAGTTCGAGCGCCACGCGTGCCGCCTCGCCCGGCGTGTTGTCCAAGTGGTGCGCCCGGGCTGCGTCCGAGCGCGTCAGTTCGTCAAGTGTGAAGTGTTTCATAGCTGTAAGAAAGGTTTAGGTTGGGTTTGACATTTAGAAACTGTTTTGAATTTCTCCAAAAAGTTTTTCTTGGCTTGATGTATTCGTTTTCGTGTGTGCTTTGGGCTATTTTTTGGTCTTTTCCGCTTCTGTTCTTCGTCAGATAGCCCGCTATCTTCCTCATCACACAAACGGAAATGCCTCAAAAACTCATCCCAAATCAGCACACGATAAATTCAAAACAGTTTCTTACATTTATAATATATAATGTGTACGCAGACCTGGGCTCACGGCCGCGGCCTGTCGTCGCGACGAAGTTCGTCCACCTTGTCCTGCACGTAGGCCGTCACGCCGAAGATAGAGCCGGCGTAGAGCAGACACTGCGCGAAGAACCACAGGACGGAGTCCGAAATCTCGCCCACCGGCGGTACACAGAAGCCTGCCACCGAGAGGGCCACGCCGGCCGCTAGCATACCCACGGCCGAACCTACCTGAAAGTCTGTCCGAGTCTCTCTTTTCATCGTCGTAAAAGGGTTAAACGTTAAAAAACTCACTTTTCCGGCCAATCGCTTGCACGTTCCGCCGGAAACGCCTATCTTTGAAACGTTTTCACATCTTCCGCGGCCTGACAAGGCCGGCGGGAGAAAGGTCAATGAATTTAGTTTTAATGTAACGAGGAGCTGTTCGTGAGAATCGCTCCTTTTTTATGCCCCCGCCCGACAGGCGCGCGCGCCGGCAGGGGGCTGGCTTAAATCTCCTTAAAAGTTTTCCACATTGCGCAGAAATGCGTAACTTGCGCCCCGAATTGCCTGCCCCGGCGGGCGAAACAGTCAAAACAAGGAAATGAAACGCATTTATCTCCCCATTGCCCTGCTCGCAGGCGGAGTCCTGCTGACAGGCTGTGTGAGCAAGAAGCAGTTCGAAGGGCTGCAGGCCGACTACAGCAAGCTCCAGAGCGAAAACGCCGACCTCAGCAGCAAGTACCAGAAAGCACAGGTGCAGCTGGCCAGCGGCCGCGCCACGCAGAAGAGCCTCGAGGACCGGCTGGCCGAGGCCCGGCAGAACAACGCCGACCTCAAGGCCCAGTACGCCAAGTTGCAAAGCTCGCTGGACAAGAGCCTCGCCACGGGCGCCCAGAGCGGCGTGAACATCTCGAAGCTCGTCGACGAAATCAACGCCTCCAACAAGTTCATCAAGCAGCTCGTCGAAGCCAAGGACAAGAGCGACTCGCTCAACATGGCCCTCACCAACAAGCTGACCCGCTCGCTCACCCCCGAGGAGAGCGAGGAAGTCGACGTCAAGGTGCTCAAGGGCGTCGTCTACATCTCCTTGGCCGACAACATGCTCTACAAGTCCGGCTCGTACGAAATCGGCGAGCGCGCCGGCGAGACGCTCTCGAAGATTGCCAAAATCATCACCGACTACAAGGACTACGACGTACTGGTCGAAGGCAACACCGACAACGTGCCCATCTCGCAGAAGAACATCCGCAACAACTGGGACCTCTCGACGCTGCGCGCCTCCTCCGTCGTACAGGCCCTGCAGAACGAGTACGGCGTCGACCCCAAGCGCCTGACGGCAGCCGGACGCGGCGAGTACAACCCCATTGCCGACAACAACACCGAAATCGGCAAGCAGCGTAACCGCCGCACCCAAATCATCATCACGCCCAAGCTCGACCAGTTCATGGACCTCATCGACCAGGCTCCCGAAACCTCCGAGACCGCGGCCGAGTAACACACAGCCGGGCCCAGGCAGGCCCGAAACCCAACCGGCCTGACCAAGGCCGAACCATCCCCAAAAAACGGGGCCAATGAGCCGGCGCACCGCCGCCGGTTCATTGGCCCCGTGGCTTACCCGGGCCCCGCGGGCCCGTCAGGTCCGGCCGGGCTTAGAGCCCGCCCTCGTCGTCGTCGCCGGAGGCGGCCGGCGTCACGTTGCGCAGGCTGACGCGGTCGAGCTTCAGGTCGCTCTTCAGCGCGGCCGAGGGCACGTAGCGCACGCGCACGCCCTTGATGTTGGCCGGCAGGAAGGCATCCGCCGAGAGCGCCGAGCGCGAGGAGAGCGTCGGACGGAAGCTGCCCAGGTCGCCCAGACGGACGCTCTTGCCGTCCACCAGGGCGTTGCGCACCTCGAATTGGAGGGCGTCGAGCACCGCCTTGACATCGGCCGACGTCACCGTCGAGCGCTTCTCGATGAGTTCCACAATCTGGTCGAGCGTCACCGGAGTGACGGGCGACACCTGTGCGTAGTACTGCAACTGCTTGGTGAGCGCGTTCTGGCGCTCAACTACTTTGTAAGTTAACATAAGATATAAGGTTTATGAAGTTACCGGGAATCGGCCCGGCGCCGTAAATTTTGATGGAGCAAATGGGACTGATGGGACAAATGAGTGGCGGGCGATAACCCATTCGCCCCCCAATTGTCAATTGTCAATTGTCAATTGTCAACTGTCAACTCCCCTAAGGCTTTCCCCCTTGAACACCACGGCCGTCGTAATGGCGCGCAGGCGGTCGAGGGTGCGCTCGCCATACTTGGCGCGCAGCTCGGTGGGGTTGAGGTTCGTCGTGACGAGCAGCAGCTTGCCCCGCTTCTCGGCCTCGTCCACGATTTCGGGGAAGACCATGCGCCGCTCGCCGTAGCGCACGGAGAGGTCCTCCGTCCCGATGTCGTCCAGGTAGAGCAGGTGCTTGCGCCTGACGCCGTCGGGGTCGGCGTTCATCGCCTGGACGTCGTAGCAGGCCACGATGCGGCGGGCGTAGTGGTGGATGAGCAGCGGGACGATGCGCCCCACCACCAGCGTCTTGCCCCGCCCGCAGTTGCCCATGGCCAGCAGGCCGCGCCCCCGGTTTTCCGTGAGCCAGGCCGCCACGGCCTCGTACTCGGGCAGCCACTTCGCCGCCGGGCCCACAAAGTGGCGCAACCCCTGGGCGATGAGGTCGCGCGCGCCGGGGATGGCCACCCGGACCGTCTCGGGCACGGGTGTCAGCCCCACGTCGCGCAGGCTGCCGATGGCGGCCTTGAAGTCAAACCTCACCATACCTCGGCGTCCTCGAACCGCCCGGGCGAATTGTCCTCCAGCCGGCACCCCACCGACGAGGCGCCGGCCCCGCGCTGCTGCCGCCCCTCGGTCAGCTTGCGGTTGAGCCAGCGTGCAAAGTGCGACTTGGCGTCGCCGACGGCCTTGCGCCCCACCCCCTCGTTCTCGAGCTTGCGGAAGAAGTCGTCGAGCCACCGCCTGACGCCGTCGAGCGTCAGCTCCCGGTGGCCCGACAGGCGGGAGTTCATCGTCAGCGTCTCCAGCCACGACCGCTCCGCCACGAGGGCCGTGCGGCACTCGGCCAGCGGCAGCTCGGCGTAGCCCGCCGTCACCAGCGGCTCCAGACACAGCGCTGAGGGGCGCACCGCCTGCACAACCGCCGGCCGGGAGCCGGCCGCGCCCTGCGGCACGTCCTGAGCCGCCGTGGCGGCGGAGGGGGCTACGGGGGAGGCCTGCCCTTGGCCCGCCGACGTCGGACTTACCGCTCCGCTCTGAACCGTAGCGCCAGAAAGCAGCTTTTCTTTTCCTCCCTCGAGGGAGGTTTCTTTTTCTTCTTCTCTTTCTTTTGCTACTTTTCTTTCCACAACTGTTCCCTGAACGCCGCAAGTGTTCCCTAAGCTGTTCCCGCCACCTGCGCTCAGCCCTTTGTGGCCGGGCGCCGGAGGTGTTCCCGAAGCTGTTCCGCAACGCGGGATTTTACGTTCCTCGCGAATCTTTCGACCATAAAGACTGTCATATTGCTGAATCGTCAGCTTATGGCCGGTTCCGACCGTCTCGTAACACAAAATGCCCTCCTTCACCAAATCGTCGACAAAGCACTTGACCCGATGGGCGCTCCACTGCCAACGCTCGCCTAAACTACGAAGCGACACGAGCACCTCGCCGCGGCCCACGGGAATCTTCTCCCCGCGCGGACCGTCCTGCACGATGCCCATGCGGTAACGCACCAGCCGGACCAGGTCAAGAAAGGCTTCCGCCCGGCTGAACACACGCGCCTCGCACCAAAGCGTACCTTCGAAAAAGGCACGCGGAATCTTGATAAAACCACTAACTGAAAACATAACGCAAAATGTGATAGACTCTCCTTTGGATTTTACGACACGGCTACCGAAGCGTAGCTACCTAACGAATTTTTCCGACCGTCCCGGGAAGATATACCAATGAAAATCCGTACATTTGCGGCATACTTCCCTTTTGGGAGTCGGTCTCTACAACGATTTACAATGCAAAGATAACACTAATCGGTATATCTTCCAAATGTTTTGGGGATAAATTTTACTGATTGGTAGAAATAATTGTGATGCTGACGATAAACGAACGATTCGCACGGGTCATCAAATCCCTCGGCATGACCACCCACGAGGCCGCCGAGGCCCTCGGCATGACCGACGGCTACGTGCGCAAGCTCTCCTCGCCCGGACAAAGTTTCGGCATTGAGCCCTTCAAGGCAGTGCTCGCCGCCCTGCCCACCATCTCCCCCCTTTACCTGCTCTTCGGCATAGGCCGCATGTTTTCCGAACATACTGGAAATCAGCACAAAGCAGCCATCGCCTCCGCCCGCGGCACAGCCGGCGTGGCGAGTGCCGTCCTGGCCGACGCGCTGGCCGCCGCCCCCCGCAGCTGGCTGGGACTTGCGGGCGGCTACAGCGCCGCCTCGTGCCTGCCCGGCGGGCGGGCGGGCCTCTCCGTGAAGGACGCCGACAGCGAGCCCTACCTCAAGGAGGCCGCCCCTGCCCCTGAAGAGGAGCAATCCGTAACACCCGTGCAGCCCGTCCCCGCCGGCGTCCCGCGCTACGACAGTTTCGCCCAGGGCTGCGACCGTTTGCTCGGGCGCAGCGACCGTGAGGCGGCGGAGTGCATCAGCGTGCCCGGCCTCGACGACTGCGCCGCCTGGCTGCCCGTCGGCGACAACGCCATGGCCCCGCGCTACGCCAAGGGCGACCTCATCGCCGTCCGCCCCCTCGACCTCGCCCGGCCCCTGCCCCCGGGCCCCACGCCCTGCCTCGTCCTGACCAAGCCCGCCCTCGGGCTGCGCGGCCTGCGCCTCGTCAGCCCCGCGCCCGACGCCCCCGGCAGCGTCGACCTCACCGTCGGCAACGCGGCCGAAGGCGCCCGCCTGCGCCTCGACGACCTCCAGGCCCTCCTCGAAGTCCGCGCCCTGCTCAGGAAGGAAAAGAAATGACCACCGGTTTCCTGCCGCAGCGGGGCAATTACCGCGACCTGCTCGTCTACCGCAAGGCTGAGTGCATATCTACGACGTGACGTACTACTTCGCCCACCAGTTCCTCGAGCGGGCGACCGCACGGTGGACCAGCACGCCGCGTGTAGCGGAAGTCGGGCACGACGTCGCGCGGCGTGCCGTCGTACACGGCGTCGTGAAACGCCGTTCCGTTGTCCGACTGCTCGCGGCAGGCCGTGTCGAGGCTCTCGCCGTACGTGCGCCAGGGGCGCGTAGCGTAAATCGCCTCGCCGTTGGTCGCCAGCCAGTCGTGCAGGGCGTCGAGCCCCGGGCGCGTCTGGGCGGGCAAGCGCGGCCCGCAGCCGCAAAGATAAGGGAAATCGCGGAGAACGCCCCTTCCCCAATCGCTAATTGTCAATTGTCCATTCTCATTGTCAATTCCCCCATTTACCCCTTCTTCTGCTGCTTGTAGGCGCGGGGCGACATGCCCATGATTTTGGTGAAGAGGCGCGAGAAGTAGTAGGGGTCGGCGATGCCTATCTTGTAGCAGACCTGGTTGACGCGCATGTCGGTGAAGTCGAGCAGGGCGCAGGCCTCCTGCACCTTGAGCTGGTTGAAGTAGGCGATGGGGGCATAGCCCGTGCGCTGGCTGAATAGGGAGGCGAAGTAAGTCGGCGTGTAGCCCAGCCGGGCGGCCATATCCTCGAGGGTGAGGCGGCGGCCGATGTTCTCCTTCATGTAATGGATGGCTGCGGTGACTATGTCGACGGGCTCGCCCTTGGCGCCCGGCTCGCGGCGGGGCGCGTTGCGGTAGGGCTGCAGGTAGCGCAGCGAGGCCAGGAAGTAGTGAAGCACGGCGCAGGCGTAGAGCAGGTTTTCGCGGCCGTAGCCCATCTCGAGCGTGTGGAGGATTTCCTCGAACAGGTCGATGCGCTGGTGTATGCGTGAGTGGAGCTGCGGCACGACGTCGACGGGGCCCGGCTGCGAGGGCAGGAAGCACGGGGCCAGCCGTCCGCGGAAGTGCACCCAGTAGATGGTCCAGGGGTTGTCCTCGTCGGCACCGTAGGCGTGGGGCACGCCGGCGGGCAGGATGAAGTACTGGTTGGCCCCGACGGCGTACTGCCTGCCGTCGAGGCGGAACCAGCCGGTCCCGTCGATGCAGTAGATGAAGACGCACTGGTCAATGGGCTCGCGGCGCTGGCGGAAATGGTAGCGGGCCTGGGGGTAGTAGCCGATGTGGGTCACGTGGAGCTGGGCCGCGATGGGGTCTTTCTCCATGTTTCGCAGTATGGGCTCGGGGACGGTCAGGGCGCGTTCACCCCTGAATCCGTCGCGCATTCGAATGGTGCTTGTCATGGTTTCGTACAGGTTTGTCTGCCGCAAAGTTAGCGAAGGAAATCGTAATTTCGTCTATTCCGATAGTTTTTTTATCCATTCCGCCACCGGGCGGGAAAGCCTTCCTTTGCAGTCGTAACCCAACATACTCCTACACATGAAACAGCAAGCATACCTTTGGACCCTGTGCCTCGTCTCGGCGATGGGCGGGTTGCTCTTCGGTTACGACTGGGTCGTCATCGGCGGAGCCAAGATATTCTACGAACCCTTCTTCGGCCTTGGGGGCGCGGCCTCGCTGCGCGGCTGGGCCATGAGCTGCGCGCTGGTGGGCTGCCTGGCGGGCGCCCTGCTCTCGGGCGCCTGGAGCGACCGCTACGGGCGCAAGCGCATGTTGTTGCTGGCGGCGCTGCTCTTCACCGTCTCGGCCGTCGGGACGGGCGTGGCGGACCGCTTCGGCTGGTTTGTCGTGGCGCGCATCGTGGGCGGACTGGGCATCGGCATCGCCTCGAACGTGTCGCCCGTGTACATCGCCGAAGTGACGCCCGCGCGGCTGCGCGGCCGCTTCGTGTCGATCAACCAGCTGACCACCGTGCTGGGCATCCTCCTGGCGCAGGTGGTCAACTGGCGGATAGGCGAGCACTTCACGGGCGCCGCCGGCGGTGCCCTGACGCCGGAGAGCGTCGAGTGGGCCTGGCGCTGGATGCTGTGGGCTGCCGCGGTGCCGGCGCTCGTGTTCCTGGTGCTGGCCCTTTTCGTGCCCGAGAGTCCGCGGTGGTCGGCCCTGCGCGGCCGCACCGAGGCGGCGCGGCGCGTGCTGACGCGCATCGGCGGCGAGCGCTACGCCACGGAGACCCTCGCCAGCCTTTCGCAGCTTTCGGCCGGCGCCGGGAGCGCGGGCGGCGCGGGCTGGCGCGCGCTGAAGGCGCCGGGCCTGGGCGGCGTGCTCCTGGTGGGCATCGTGCTGGCCGTCTTCCAGCAGTGGTGCGGCTTGAACGTGGTGTTCAACTATGCCCACGAGGTCTTCTCGGCCGCGGGCTACGCCGTGTCGGACATCCTGATGAACATCGTCGTGACGGGCGTGACGAACGTTGTCTTCACCTTCGTGGCCATCCGCACCGTCGACCGCTGGGGGCGCCGCGCCCTGATGCTCTTCGGCTCGGCCTCGCTGGCCGTCATCTACGCCGTGCTGGGCGCCTGCTACTGGGCCGGCGTGAGCGGTGTGTTCATGCTGGCGCTCGTCGTGCTGGCCATCGCGTGCTACGCCATGTCGCTGGCGCCGGTGACGTGGGTGGTGCTCTCCGAGATATTCCCCGCCCGCGTGCGCGGTGCGGCCATGGCCGTGTCCACCTTCTTCCTCTGGGCGGCCAGCTTCGTGCTGACGTACACCTTCCCCTCGCTCAACGAGGCCGTCGGCGCCGCCGGGGCCTTCTGGCTCTACGGGGCCATCTGCGTGGCGGGCTTCCTGTTCATCCGCGCCCGCCTGCCCGAGACCAAAGGCAAGACGCTCGAAGAGCTCGAGCACGAGCTGACGCGCCGCTGACCGGACCAATCTCTATAATCACTATCATATACTTCACTTTCCACGTATGACAAATACAGTAAAAGCATGGGAAGAGGACGTCGTCCTCCCCACCTACGGCACAGGCCGTCCCGACCGCAACCCGATGTTCTTCGAGAAGCGCGTCTACCAGGGCAGCAGCGGCGTGGTCTACCCCTACCCCGTCGTCGAGAAGGTCGAGGACGAGTGCCACGAGCGCACGTACCGCGCCGTGTTCCTCGAGAACGAATACCTGAAGGTCATGATACTCCCCGAGCTGGGCGGGCGCGTCCAGATGGCCTACGACAAGCTGAAGCAGCGCCACTTCGTCTACTACAACCACGTCGTCAAGCCCGCCCTCGTCGGACTGACGGGCCCGTGGATATCGGGCGGCATCGAGTTCAACTGGCCTCAGCACCACCGGCCCAGCACGTTCCTGCCCGTGGACTACACCATTGAGCGCCGGCCCGACGGCAGCGCCGTCGTCTGGGTGAGCGAGCGCGAGCGCATGTTCCACCTCAAGGGCATGGCCGGCTTCACGCTGCGCCCCGGGCGCGCCGTGCTCGAGATTCAGGGCGTGCTCTACAACCCCACGCCCCTGCCGCAGACCTTCCTGTGGTGGGCCAACCCCGCCGTCGCCGTGGGCCCGGACTACCAGTCCGTCTTCCCGGGCGACGTCCACGCCGTCTTCGACCACGGCAAGCGCGACGTCTCGCGCTACCCCATCGCCACGGGCACGTACTACAAGACGGACTACTCGGCCGGCGTCGACATCTCGCGCTACCGCAACATCCCCGTCCCCACCTCGTTCATGGCCGTCAGCTCGCGCTACGACTTTGTCGGCGGCTACGAGCACGACACGCAGGCCGGCCTCCTGCACGTGGCCGACCACCACGTCTCGCCCGGCAAGAAGCAGTGGACCTGGGGCCACGGCGACTTCGGCCAGGCCTGGGACCGCAACCTGACCGACGCCGACGGGCCCTACATCGAGCTCATGACCGGCGTCTTCACCGACAACCAGCCCGACTTCACCTGGCTGCAGCCCTACGAGGAGAAGACCTTCACGCAGTACTTCATGCCCTACCGCGAGCTGGGCGTGGTCAAGAACGCCTCGGCCGACCTGCTGATGAACATCGAGCCCGACGGCCACGGCGCCTCGACGCTCAAGGTGATGGCCACCTCGCGCCAGCGGGGCGTGCGCCTGAGCGTCACCGACGCCGCCGGCCACAGCCTCGTCGACACCACGGCCGACCTCACGCCCGAGACCGTGCTCGCGCTCCCCGTCGCTGCCGCCACGACCGACGGCCTCAGCGTCACGCTCAGCGGCCCCGACGGCCGCTGCCTGCTCAGCTGGACCCCCGAGCCCGACGAAGTCTACACCGTCCCCGACCCGGCCGAGCCCGCCCCCGACCCGGCCGACGTGGCCACGACCGAACAGCTCTACCTCACCGGGCTCCACCTCGAACAGTACCGCCACGCCACCTACTCGCCCGTCGACTACTACCATGAGGCCCTGCGCCGCGACCCCAGCGACGCCCGCTCGAACAACGCCATGGGCCTGTGGCTCGTGCGCAAGGGCCAGTTTGCCGCCGCCGAGCCCTACCTGCGCCGCGCCATCCGCACCCTCACCCAGCGCAACCCCAACCCCTACGACGGCGAGCCCTACTACAACCTGGGCCTCGCCCTGAAGTTCCAGGGCCGCGCCGACGAAGCCGCCGACGCCTTCCACAAGGCTTGCTGGAACGCCGCCTGGCAGGCCCCCGGCTTCCACGCCCTGGCCCAGCTGGCCGCCGCCCGCGGCGACTGGGACGAGGCACTCCGCATGGTCGAAAAGAGCCTCGTGCGCGGCTGGCACGACCTCTCGGCCCGCCACCTCAAGACCACCGTCCTGCGCCACCTGGGCCGTGCCGACGAGGCCCGCGCCTGGGCCCGCGATTCCGTCGCCCTCGACGCCTTCAACTTCGGCTGCCGCTTCGAGCTGGGCCTCCTCGACGGCGAAGGGCTCGACGACCTGGCCCGCCTCATGCGCCGCGACGCCCACAACTACGCCGAGCTCCTGCTCGACTACGCCGACGCCGGCTGCTGGACGGAGGCCGTCCGCGTGGCCGACTGGGCCCTCTCGCTGCCCGTGGCCGACGGGACCATGATCCTCTACTACAAGGCATGGGCACAAAGCTGCATGGGCCTGACGGCCGAGGCCGCCGACACCGTCCGCCAAGCCGAGGCCCGACAGCCCGACACTTACTTCCCCAACGCCCTCCAGGCCATCGCCGCCCTCCAGGAGGCCGAGCGCCTCGTGCCCACAGCCGCCCGCGCCCCCTACCTGCTGGGCAACCTGTGGTACGACAAGCGGCAGTATGCCGAGGCCGTCGACGCCTGGGAGCGCGCCGCCCGTGCCGACGCGGCCTTCCCCACCACGTGGCGCAACCTGGCGCTGGCCTACTTCAACAAGCTCCACCGCCCCGACGACGCCCGCCGGGCCCTCGAGCGCGCCTACGCCCTCGACCCCACTGACGCCCGCGTGCTCATGGAGCTCGACCAGCTCTACAAGCGCCTCAACGTCGCCCACGCCGAACGTCTGGCCCTGCTCGACGCCCACCGCGACACGGCTTTCGAACGCGACGACCTCTACCTCGAGTACGCCACCCTGCTCAACCAACTGGGCCGCTACGACGAGGCCCTGCGGATGATCGACGCCCGCCGCTTCCACCCCTGGGAGGGCGGCGAGGGCAAGGTGCCCGAGCAGTACCAGCAAGCCCGCATGGGGCTGGCCCGCCAGGCCCTCGCCGAGGGTCGCCCCGAGGAGGGCTTGCGCTGGGTAGACGAGTGCTTCGTCTACCCCCACAACCTGGGCGAGGGCAAGCTGCCCGCCGCGCAGGAGAACGACTTCCACTACATGCGCGGGCTGCTGCTCGAGCGCTGCGGCCGTACGGACGAGGCCGCCGACAGCTTCGCCCGGGGCAGCGCCGGTGACTGCCAGCCGGCAGCTGCCGTCTACTACAACGACCAGAAGCCCCACAAGCTCTTCTACCAGGGCCTCTCGCTGCGCAAACTGGGCCGCGAGGCCGAGGCGCGCGGCTGCTTCCACCGCCTCGTCGACTTCGGCGAGCAGCACCTCCACGACGTCTTCCACATGGACTACTTCGCCGTCTCCCTGCCCGACCTGCAGATCTGGGAGGACGACATGGACAAGAAGAACCGCATACACTGCCTCTACCTGATGGGCCTGGGCCACATGGGCCTCGGCAACCTCGAGCGCGCCCGCGGCTACCTCCTTGAGGCCCACCGCCTCGACCTCAACCACCAAGGCGTCGAGGTGCACTTAGCCCTCGTCGGACAACAACTGAATCAATAACCCTAAAAACCACACAACAATGAAACCCATCCATTCCCTCGCCCTCTGCGCCGGCCTGCTGACGCTCTCGGCCTGCCAGTCGCAGACTGACACCCTCTCGCTCGCGGGCGAATGGCGCTTTGCCATCGACTCGCTCGACCGCGGACAGGCCGAAAGCTGGGCTGCCCGCCCGCTGGAGGGCACCCTGCACCTGCCGGGCTCCTTGCAGGAGCAGGGCTACGGCGACGACGTGAGCGTCAAGACACCCTGGACGGGCCAGATTGTCGACCAGTCCTGGTACACGGCGCCCGAGTACGCCAAGTATCGCGAACCGGGCAACATCAAGGTGCCCTTCTGGCTCAACCCCGACAAGCACTATGTCGGCGCCGCCTGGTACCAGCGCACGGTGGACATCCCCGAGGACTGGCAGGGTCGCCCCGTCGAGCTTGAGCTCGAACGCACCCACTGGACGACGGACCTCTACCTCGACGGCAAGAAGGTGGACTCGCGCGAGAGTCTCCAGACGCCCCACCGCTACGTCCTGCCCGACGGCCTCGCTCCGGGCAGCCACACGCTGACGCTGCGCGTGGACAACCGTCTGTACGTCGACGTGGGCATCAACGCCCACAGCGTCTCCGACCACACGCAGAGCAACTGGAACGGCCTCATCGGCGAACTCCGGCTCACGGCCAAGCCCGCCGTCTACGTCGACCACGTGCGCACCGACCCCGACATGGAGGGCCGCGACGTACGCCTGCGCGTCAGCCTCAAGGGCACCGTCCCCGCAGGCGGTGCCCACCTTCAGCTACAGGCCACGACCTTCGGCGGCACGGAGGTGGGGCAGAGCCTGCAGGTCGACTTGAGGAGCGGCGCCCGCGATCTCGTCGTCGACACGGTGCTCGACTTGGGCGAGGAGGCCCAACTGTGGTCCGAATACGCGCCCAATGCCTACACCCTGCACGCCAAACTCGAAGCCGACGGCCACCACGACACGTACACCACCGACTTCGGCCTGCGCACCTTCAAGGCGCGGGATACCCGCTTCGAGATAAACGGCCGCCCCGTATTCCTGCGCGGCACGCTCGAGTGCTGTATCTTTCCCCAGACGGGCTATCCCTCGATGGACCCCGCCTACTGGGCCAAAATCTACAATACCTGCCGTGAGTACGGTCTCAACCACGTGCGTTTCCACTCCTGGTGCCCGCCCGAGGTGGCCTTCCACGTGGCCGACAGCCTGGGCATGTTCCTGGCCGTGGAGTGCGGCGTATGGACCACGGTGGGCGACGGCCAGCCGCAGGACGCCTGGATACGCCGCGAGAGCGAGCGCATCCTGCGCGAGTACGGCAACCACCCCTCCTTCTGCCTCATGGCCCACGGCAACGAGCCCAGCGGCGCAAACCAGGTGGCCTATCTCGACGAGCTCGTGGCCCACTGGAAGTCCATGGACGACCGCCGCGTCTATACCAGCTCGCCGGGCTGGCCCTTCGTCGAGTCGAGCGACTACTGGAACCCCATGGACCCGCGCATCCAGGTGTGGGGCGCCGGCCTCTCGAGCGTCATCAACGCCCAGCCGCCCCGCACGGACTACGACTTCGCCCACATCATCCGCAAGGACCGCCCCACCGTCAGCCACGAAGTGGGACAGTGGTGCGTCTATCCCGACTTCAAGGAGATCAAGAAGTACACCGGCGTGCTGAAAGCCAAGAACTTCGAAATCTTCCAGGAAACGCTGGCCGAAAAGGGCATGGCCCAGATGGCCGACAAGTTCCTCTACGCCTCGGGCCGCCTGCAGACCCTCTGCTACAAGGCCGACATCGAGGCCGCCCTGCGCACGCCCGGCTTTGCCGGCTTCCAGCTGCTCGACCTGCACGACTTCCCCGGTCAGGGCACGGCCCTGGTGGGCGTGCTCAACCCCTTCTGGGAGTCGAAGGGCTACGTCGACGGCGAGGAGTACCGCACGTTCTGCAACTCGACGGTACCCCTGGTGCGCTTTCCCAAGATGAACTGGCTCAACAACGAGCGCCTCACGGCCCCCATCGAGGTGGCCCACTTCGGCGCCGAGCCGATGAAGAACGCTGAGGTCAAGTGGACCGTCAGGACGGCCGGCGGCACCCTCATCGGCGAGGGAGCGAAGCGCGTCGACCTGCCCCTGACCAACTGCATCGCTGCCGGAGCGATAGACTGCGACCTGGCCGCCCTGACGCAGGCCACGCGCCTGGTCGCCACCGTCGAGGTAACCGGCACGGACTACCACAACAGCTGGAACGTCTACGTCTATCCGGCGCAGAAGACCCCCGTGGCCGACATGCCCCTCGTCACCACCACCCTCGACGCCCGCGCCAAGGCCGAGCTCGAGAAGGGCGGCAAGGTGCTGCTCCTGCCCTACGGCAAGGTGCCCGCCGACCGCGGAGGCGACATCCCCGTGGGCTTCTCGAGCATATTCTGGAACACGGCGTGGTCGCGCAAGCAGCCGCCTCACACCCTCGGCATCTACTGCGACCCGAATCACCCCGCCCTGGCCCAGTTCCCCAACGAGGGCTACAGCGACTGGCAGTGGTGGGACGTCGTGAGCCGCTGCAACGCCATGGTGCTCGACGGCATGCCCAAAGACTTCACCCCCGTGGTTTACCTCATCGACGACTGGTTCACCAACCGCAAGCTGGGCCTTGTTTACGAGGCTCAGGTGGGCAAAGGGCGCCTGCTCGTTTGCAGCTCCGACCTGACGTCCGACCTCGACCAGCGGCCCGCCGCCGCGCAGCTGCGCCAGAGCCTGCTGGAATACATGGCCTCCGAACGCTTCCAGCCCAAGCAGACCCTGACGCTCCAGCAGCTCGACGACGCCCTCGGCACACGGCAATAAAACCCGCCGCCATGACGTTAACTGAAAAAAAAGGCATCCCCTTCATCGATACCCTTAACATACAAAACGCATGAAACGATTCACTCTCTCCCTGGCCTGCCTCTGTTTCGCCGCGCTGGCCAGTGCCGGCGGGCCGGAGCGCATGGACTTGGCGGGCCTGTGGCGCTTCCAGCTCGACCCGATGGGCTTCGGCAAGACGGCAGGCTCGGAGCTCTACCTGGCCCGGCTCACCGAGACCATCCACCTGCCCGGCTCGACCGACGAGGGCGCCAAGGGCGTGAAAAACACCGTCAGCCACGTGGACCGCCTGAGCCGCAAGTACGAATACTGCGGCCAGGCCTGGTACCAGCGCGAGGTCACGGTGCCCGCCGACTGGGCGGGGCGCTCGGTCAGCCTGGAACTAGAGCGGTGCCACTGGGAGACGGCCGTCTACGTCGACGGCCGCCCCGTGGGCACGGACGAACGCCTCTCGACGCCCAACCGCTTCGACCTGACGCCTTACCTGACGCCCGGCACGCACACCCTGACGCTCTGCGTGGACAACCGCCTGAAGTACCCCATGGACCAGTGGGACCACGGCACGACGGAGTACACGCAGACCAACTGGAACGGCGTCGTGGGCCGGCTGGAGCTCGTGGCCCGCACACGCGGCCACATCGCCGACGTGCAGCTCTACCCCGACGTCGAGGCCGGCGCCGTGCGCGTCAAGGCCGGCCTGACACCCGCCGGCGAGGACCTCAGGGGCCGCCTGACGCTCACCGTGCGCGAAAAGGGCGGGCCGACCGTGGCCAAGCGCACCCTCGACGTGGCGCTCGACGACTCGGCCGCCACGCAGGTGGACGAGCTGGTCAGCCTGGGCCGCGACGTCAGGCTGTGGGACGAGTTCACGCCCGCCCTCTACGAGGTCGAGGCCAGCCTCGCTACCGAGCAGGGCACCGACACGCGCCGCGAGACGTTCGGCATGCGCCGCGTCGAGCAGGGCCGGCACCACGTGCGCGTCAACGGGCGCAACGTCCACCTGCGCGGCTCGCTGGAGTGCTGCGTGTTCCCCCTGACGGGCTATCCCGCCACCGACACGGCCAGCTGGAAACGCATCTTCCGCACGGCCAAGGAATACGGCCTCAACCACATCCGCTTCCACTCGTGGTGTCCGCCCGAGGCAGCCTTCGATGCCGCCGACGAGGTGGGCATCTACCTGCAGGCCGAACTGCCCATGTGGGTGAAGGACGTGGGCAAGTATCCCGCCCGCCGCGACTTCTTCGAACGCGAGATGTACGCCATCCTCGACGAGTACGGCAACCACCCCTCGTTCGTCCTCATGTGCGGCGGCAATGAGAACGAGGGCGACTTCACCGTGCTCGAGGACCTCGTCCTGAAGGCCCAGCGCCACGACCCGCGCCGCCTCTACTCCGCCTCGACGGCGCGCACCCACGTGAAGGCGGACCAGTTCTACGTCTCCCACGTCACGGGCAACGGCTGGATCACCGTCTACGAGGGCCAACCCTCGACCGACTGGGACCGCTCGAAGGAATCGGCCGTCGACGTGCCGGTCATCGCCCACGAGACAGGGCAGCGCTGCATGTACCCCAACTTCGGCGAGATGGCCAAGTACTCGGGCGTGCTCGAGCCGAGGAACTTCGCCGTGTTCCGCGACCGCCTGGCGCGCAACGGAATGCTCGGGCAGGCCGACGACTTCTTCCGCGCCACCGGGGCCCACACCGTGCTACAGTACAAGGAGGTCAACGAGTCGCTGCTGCGCTCGGCCACGTCGGGTGGCTTCCAGCTGCTGGGCCTCACCGACTTCCCGGGGCAGGGCTGCGCCTACGTGGGCATTCTCGACGCCTTCTGGGAGACGAAGGGCCTCGTCACGCCCGAGAAGTACCGCGAGTCGTGCGGCCCGATGGTGCTGCTGGCCCGCCTGCCCAAGCGCGTCTATCTCAACTCGGAGCACTTCACGGCCCGCATGGGCCTCTACCACTACGGCCCCGACGACCTCGGACGCGGACGCATCGGCTGGCAGCTCGTCGACAGCGCCGGCACGGCCCTCGCCTCGGGACACTTCAGGCACGGCGCCATCCCGCGCAGCACGGTGACGGACTCCCTGGGCTTCGTCGACGTGGACCTCAGCGCCGTCACCCGGCCGGGCAAGTACACCCTGCGCGCCACCCTCGACGGCACCGGCGTCGGCAACGAGTGGGACATCTGGGTCTACCCCGCCGAGGCAGAACCCGCCCCCACCACGGGCTACGTCCTGGCGCGCGACTGGACCACGGCGCGCCGCCTGCTCCAGGAGGGCGCCGCCGTGCTCCTCGTGCCCGACAACTGCCCGGGCCGCAAGACACACTTCGCCAGCCACTTCTGGAACCCCATCATGTTCAACTGGGACCCCATGATTGTCGGCACGCGCATCGAGGAGGGCCACCCGGCATTCAGCCAGTTCCCCACGGCCTACTACGCCGACTGGCAGTGGTGGGACGTACTGAACCATGCCCACGCCCTCGACCTGACGGACATCGACGGCCTGACGCCCGTCATCCAGAGCGTCGACACCTACGAGCAAAACCGCAAGCTCGGCATCGCCTTCGAGGCCAACGTGGACCGCGGTCGCCTCTTCGTGCTCTGCGTCGACACCCGCAAGGACCTCGACGCCCGCCCTGCCACGCGACAGCTGCTCCGCTCGGTGGAGGCCTACGTGGCCTCGGACGCCTTCCGCCCCGCCGCCACCTGCCGGCCCTGGGAGATAGAGCGACTCTTCAGCCCCGCGCCCGCCCCCGCCGCCGGCTCCGCCGACAACGCCGCCATCCGGCAACTGCTCAATCAATGAGACAGATGAGGCTAATGAGCCCAATGAGTAGCGGCCGAATACTCAGAGGGCCCCATTAGCCTCATCAGTCCCATTCAACTCTGCCCCATAACCTAAAAACAACAACACACCATGACAACCTTTACCTTCTCGCTCCGGCGGATAGCCGGAGCAGCCCTCGCCATAACCTTACTCTTCGCGACGGGCTCCCTGCAAAGCTGCAAGGACGAGGTCGACGCCTCGAACCTCGTGACCAAGACCGAGGCCACCGTCTGGGACTACCTCGACTCCGTAGCCGTCTATTCCGATTATGCCGACCTGCTGACGGAGGTGGAGACGGGCGACGGCAAGGTCGCTAACTCCTCGACGCTGGCCAGCTTCGTCTCGGGCTACGGCAACTTCACCGTGTTCCCGCCCACGAACGACGCCCTGGCCCAGTACACCCTGGACATCACCGGCGGCCAGACCAGCGACTGGCGCCAGCTCAGCCAGGAGGACAAGAAGGTCATCGCCTACAACAGCATCATCGACCACGGCGACGACCCGGCCTACGCCACGGCCGACCTGCCCACGACGGGCTCCCTCATGCTCGGCACGCTCGACAACCGCCTGCTCGCCGTCGAACTGACGGCCGACAACGTGTTCCTGCTCGAAGGCACGGCCCGCATCGTGCGCCCTGACATCAAGCTCAAGAACGGCTACATCCACGGCGTGGACGCGGTCATCGCCCCCTCGCAGTCCACCGTGGCCGACCTCATCGCCACGGCCGACAACATGAAGATTTTCTCCCTGCTGCTCGAGCGCACCGGCTGGGCCGACTCCCTGCGCATCCCCTACGAGGACCCCGACTTCTCGACCGACGGCTACCCCGAGCGGGAAACCTTCCAGACGGGGCTTTACGCCGACCTCGTCGAGCAGCGCTACCGCGGATTCACCGTCTTTGCCGAACCCGACTCCGTCTATGAACACGCCCTGGACCTCGACCTGCAGACCGACGAAGCCGGCAACGTGGCCAACGCCGACGCCATCCTCGCCGCCGTCGAGCAGCACGCCGCACAGACCTACGGCACAGCCAGCATGGGCCAGTATGCCGACCCTGCCAACCCCCTGAACCGCTTCGTGGCCTACCACCTGCTCGACGGCGCCATGGCCTGGAACAAGCTCGTCATGCACATGAACGAGTTCGGCTACGAGTACGGCGCCGACATGACCGACCCGCAGCTCAACACGTTCACCGTCGACGTGTCGCACTACTACACCACCAAGGGCCGCACGCGCTGCCTGCTGAAAGTGACGCAGAACGGCAACCTCGAGGACGGCGTCTACCCCATCTACCTCAACACCGCCCGCACCTACGACACCCGCCCCGACGGCAACTATGAAGTCACCGCCGTCACGAGCCGCGGACAGAAACTCTCGCCCACCAACGGCGCCCACGTCAACAGCGCCGTCAACGGTTTCTACTACCCCATAGACGGCCTGCTCCAGTACGACGACGACGCGCGTACCAAGGCCCTCTACGGCCGCATCCGCTTCGACGTGGCCGACCTGCTGCCTGAGATGTGGACCGTCAACAAGCGCGGCTGCTCCATCGCCTACTTCACGAACGACTACTTCGACAATATCGTCGACATCTCGGACGACACCGACTTCTTCTACCTCAAGGTGGGATGGGGCGCGTCGGGCACCGTGTGGTACGACCTGCAAGGCGACGAGTTCCAGGCACTCGGCATCTACGACCTCACCTTCCGCTTGCCGCCCGTCCCCGTGGCCGGCACCTACGAGATGCGCATGGCCTACACCACCAATCCCCAGCGCGGCATGGCGCAGATTTACTTCGGCGACAACCCCAGAAACCTCGTCCCCACAGGCCTGCCCCTCGACATGCGCCTTAACCCCTCAGGCGGCATCGGATACACCGACTTCAAGGAAACCCACCCCGAAATCTTCGCCGCCTTCCCATGGGAAACCGACGTCGAGGACCAGGAGCAAAACCGCGCCGTCGACAAGAACCTGCGCAACGCAGGCTACATGAAGGGCGCCAAGTACTACCACGGCTGCGCCAGCCTCACCCCAGCACGCGACACCTACTGCTGCCAGCGACGCATCATCACCCAGCAGTACATGGAACCCGAAAAAACGTACTACGTCCGATTCAAGAGCGCCCTCGAAGCCACCGACGGCCAGTTCATCCTCGACAACTTCGAGCTCTGTCCCTCGTACATCTACAACGGCCCCGAAGGCGAGGACGTCTGGTGAGCCGTGAACAATAAATGAATACCGTGATGTCCAAAACCGCGATAAAGCCACTCCCTGTTGGCATTCCGCCCGCTACTATGTTAAAGTTTTCCAAAAACCGGGGAAGTAAATTGCCAGCTCGGCAAAATGCCGTATATTTACGGCGTCTTGACCGGTCCCCATGCCGAGGCCGGCAGGACGCATTACTCATTTATTGTTTCACTAACCCAAACGTTATGCACATGAGAAAAACGTTTTTACTCAGTTTGCTGGTGCTCTTCGGCACCGTGACAGGATGGGCACAAGACTCCGGTAAGGACAAGGGGCTCAAGCAGCTCAACTACGAGACCATTACCGACGGGGCCAACGTCGCTTTCCAGAGCGTGTCCACCACTAACCCCCTCAACTGGTTCCAGGGCGCCGTGCCCGCGGCCGACTTCGGTTCGATTGCCGTGTTCGTAGTCGAGTCGACAGGCGAGACCGCCGCTGACGGCAAGCCCCTCTACACCCTGCGCCAGAAAGCCGTCGAAGAAGCCTCGGCCTACCTGCAAGCCCCGGCCACCGGCGGCGACGACGTGACGATGGGTCCGAAGGAGACCGCCGCCAAGGTGACGTTCAACTCCTACCTCGAGCACGAACACGCCGACAACGCCAAGCTCCAGGGCGAGTTCGACGAGGAAATGTCCACCCGCGTGACGTTCTACGTCGGTGAGACCCAGACCTTCCTCAACTGTAACAGCCAAGGCTCCGTCGTTCACTGGGGCACGGGCTTCGGCTCCTGGTCCTACTGGAACATCTACGAAGTGCCCGCCGACGTCGAGTTCATCCCCATCACGTACAACGTGACCTTCTACGACGGTAACAGCGACGTCACCCTGGCCGACGCCGGTCTG
>CALUOQ010000023.1 GCA_944322325.1 uncultured Alloprevotella sp. | reverse complement strand
AGCTGCCCGTATTCAAAGGGATGTCCCCGCAGCGAGAGCGATGAAAGTTCTCACTGCGGGGATGTTTCGTTGTTAGGATGGTAGGGAGGAGGAATAGTAATGTGCCCAATGGGACGAATGGGGCCAATGAGGCTGATGAGAAGGATGGGGCATAACTATCGTAACCATCCGAGTAACCTCCTCATCCTCGGCCACAACTTGTAGGCGTACTCCAGCGCCTTGCCCAGCGGGTCGTCGGGCGTGCACCGGTGCTGCACGCTTTCCATCCACGCTTCCATGGCGCGTCCATTACCAGAAGCGCCCTGGAGCATCTTTGTTCACGGATTTCCTCCCCGCAAGCTTTGCAGCTTCTGAGGTTCTCTTCCAGTATATATAATGTCGCATATGAGGCTAATTAGTTTTATCAGATTGCGGAGGGGTGCCGGAAACAAAAAGCTTTCTATCTCTTCCTTAGAGGTAGAAAGCTGGGGCAAAGGTAGGGAGAAGTAAAGAACGGACCAAATAAATTCCGGGAAAATTTCAATAATCTCGCACATTTTTTACGCTTTTTCCGAAGCGCTCAGCTCGCGCCGTAGTCGTCAGGAATGAAGTTTTGTCGTTTTTCGGGGCTGCGCAGTCACCGTACGGGTGCTGCGCAGTCTTTTTCGTGCCTCGTTCCGCAGTTTTCGCCCGCTCGGCTTTCTACCTCTAAGGAAGAGATGGAAACATCGGCCGAGGGGGCGTGGGGAGCTAAAACGAGTTGAAAACCAACAAGGTAAATAGAGACAAACAGAGAAAAAGACATCAACATTCCTAACTTAACTTTCATTCATTATGAACAAGAGATTCATTAGAGTCGCAGTGTTTTGCGCACTGACTGCCACGGCAGCTCCTGTATTTGTAGGTTGCTCCGACGACTATGATGCCGACATCGCAGGTCTTCAGGACCAGATCAACAAGATCAACGGCGTCGTAGGCATCACGGGCGACGACATGGCCGCTGCCATCGACGAAGTCGTAGAACAGCTGCAAACGAAAATCGACAGCCTCGGCGGCATCGTAGGCGGCAAGGTCAACGTGGACGAGCTCACCGCTTCCGTCAACAACCTCAACCAGCTCATCGACCAGAAGGCTGACGCCAGCCAGATTCAGGCCGAGGCCGACCGCCTCCAGGGACTCATTGATGCTGCCAACCAGGCTGCTGCAGATGCCAACCAGCAAGTCCGTCAGGAACTTGAGCAGCAGATCAGCGACCTCGAGCAGAAGCAGGACGAGGCCCAGCAAGCCCTCAATGCCGCCCT
Source organism: uncultured Alloprevotella sp. (assembly GCA_944322325.1). Classification (GTDB taxonomy): domain Bacteria; phylum Bacteroidota; class Bacteroidia; order Bacteroidales; family Bacteroidaceae; genus Alloprevotella. The sequence continues at coordinate 25,986 of CALUOQ010000023.1, read as the reverse complement.
CGACGGCAAGGTTAGCCAGGACGTCCTTAACACCGAGGCTGCCCGCCTGGAGGAACTCATCAACGACGCCAAGCAGATTGCCAGCGGCGCCGTGACGCCCGCCCAGCTCGACGAGAAAATCAACACCGTGATGGGCGAAATCGAGGCTGCCGTGGAAGGCAAGGTGACCACCGCCGAGCTCGAAGCCTTGCGCACGAGCCTGAACGAGGCCATCACAGCCGCCACCAACGACATGGCCACCAATGCCGCCGTGCAGGAGAAGCTCGACGCACTCGATGCCGAACTGACCGAGGCCATCGGCAAGAAGATGGACATCTCCACCTTTAACTCGCTCAAGAACCAGCTCACGACCGCCATCGGCGCCAAGGCCGACACCGCCTTCGTCAACCAGCAGCTTCGTGACCTCAACGCCGAGCTCGAGAATGTAAAGGCCGGCTATGCTACTACGGCTATCACCGATCAGCTGCGCGCCGACCTGACGACGGTAACGAATGATTTGGTTACGGTCAACAACAAGTTGCAGGAAGTAGACCGCCTGAGCACAGAACTGGGTGATGCTGTCGCTGAACTGGACCAGGCAAAGTTGGACCTCATTGCTTTGGGAGACCGCATTGAAGCCCTTGAGGACAAGAACCTCAGTCTGAGCGAGTACGCAGAGTTCTCCGCATTGGCAAACCGTGTACAGACGCTTGAGGCCAAGTGGGGACAGGAAGTACGTGACAGCATCGAAAACAATACCAGCGCCATCGAGAGTATCAACCTTAAGCTCGAAGCTTTCTTTGCTGACAAGGCTGACGCTACGGCCAAGGATATCTACGACAAACTCGTTGCCCTCGAAACATGGAAGACGGATGTCGTAGAGCAGTTCATGTCCGGCATCACGAACAGCGAGGCTACGGGTAAACTCGACCAAGCCCTTGCAGACATCGAAGACCTCCGCACACAGCTCGGCCTTATCACCAAAGATCCCGAAGAGGGTGAAGAAGGTGAAGAACCGACTGCCAACTTCTACGACAAGGAGGAAATCGACACCAAGTTCGACGCGCTGAGCACGGATATTCTGTCTATCCTTGGAAGCGCAATCCAGAGCATGGTTTATGTTCCGAATTATGACGGGAATACAAGTTTCGGCCAAAACGGTCTATTGTTCAAGACATTGACGATTGAAGGCGTAAACAACAATATGCCTGTTGCTCAGCGCTCTGCCAAATATATCTATTTCCGCATTGCCCCGGCTGCTGCCGCCACGAAGGAGAATCTTAACAACAACTATGATTTGAAATTAGACGGTCAGAAACTGCCAATACGTAGCCTGCCGCAAGGCTTCGAAGCCCGCGTGGACGATGCCGACCCCAAGACCGGTATTGTGAGGTTCATAGTAACGTCCGGAATGCCCAGCGATCAGATGTGGGCTCTCTGTGCTACGTTGAAAGCCAAAACTCCCGGACAGTCCGCTGAGGGTGGCGACGAGATGGCAGCTACGCCGGGTAACTTCACAGATATTACCTCTGATTACTTCACCGTTACCTACCAAACGGATCGTATTAACGATGTGCGTTTAAGTTCGGGTGAGTTATATGTGCCTGGGGCTCCTTCCAATAACACGGATATCACCTATAAAGAACAGAATATAGGTGATGACAAGTATCAAGTTAATTATTGGGAAGGCTTGGTGCTCAAAGGCTACTACAACAACAACGAGGTTATCGCGGACATTCAGAGTGAATACGGTAATATATTTACGCCTACTTTCTCCTTTGCTGACCCCAGCAATGCGGACAATGCCCTCTTCTCGCTCTCGAACGGTGTGCTCGAGTCGAAGAACAAGGTGTCTGGCGACGTAGGTGCCAGAACGCAGGTAAAGGCTGTCGTTTCGTACGGCAATTCGTGGACCGCTCCAACGGTAAATGTCTTTAAGACGGTAACGTTGACCAACATCGTTGTGAAGAAATCGTACGACTTGGGTACCAATCAGTTTACTTCTGCAGCTGGTACACCTAAACCCAATGTATGGAGCGACGCTGGACGTACTTTCAAATTGAGCGATACTGAGGCCAGTGTGCTTGCTGATGCTTTGGGCAATATGAGCTTGTCGGAACTCTACACATGTTCGAGTGTGCCGGGCTATGTAACGGACAATGGTGGTCGCCAGGCTACGATCAGTATGAATAGTAGCGGTATTTACGTAATTCTCCCGGCTGACTTTACGCTTGAGCAGAGCAAGGAGCTGAAACTGGAAATTACTACGACCGATGCACAGAAGGCCGAATTGACGGTGACCTTGCCCGCTATGACGCAGTATCCAGCAACGCTGGATGACTTTAAGCCGACCGAAGGCTTCTGGAGTAATGATGGCGTGGCTGGTATCAACATCATCACAAATGTGAACGGCGTGAACCAGGCCAACCTTACCAACCAAGACCTTAAGAACCTCTTTAAGGAATACAATACTATTTCCACCACGGTACAGGGAGCCGGCGGTTCGATCGACTGGAGTTGGGGTGAAATGGTCAATGGAGTTTACGAGGACTACGAGACAACAGGTCTGCTTAGCTTCGATCCGAGTACGCAGCTGCTCTCTATCTCGAACGCCTACGATGTGACCAAGCTCACGAAGGGCAATCCGCGCTTCAAGCTTACCTTGACATTCGGTTCTCATGTTGTGGAGCGGGTTTACCAACTCAGAATTAACAACATCAGCGCTGTTTGGACCAAGCCGACCAATCCTCAGACCACACTCAACGACATCTTCGGTTCGCTTGATTTGGCCAAGGGTTACAGCCTGTCCATCGCCGGTACCAACGCCGTTGTATGGAAGGACGGTGCGAAGACTGCTAATGGAACAACGACCAACGTTTGGGGTTCCGATGCCTTCACTCAGTTGGGCATCAATGCACCGTCGTTCACCATCAGTGGCATGACGGTCAACGGCCAGGCCGTGACGAACTACGCCGACTATGTGGCTGTAGACGCTGCAACTGGCAAGCTGACAGTGACTCCTACGGGTCAGTCGCGCATCGTTCCGGGAACGGAAGTTGTAGTGACGGTGAAGGTCAATGTCGACACCAGCTTCGGTCCTGTCACTGGCTACAATACCAGCGATGCGATTACGGTAACCGTGACGAACGGATAAAAAGTCACGACGGTAGAGCAGGCGGGGCCTTGTGTCCCGACCTGTCTCTTTCTTCCCCCGAGCGGGCAAAGGGTCTCCGGCCTTTGCCCGCTCTTTTGGGCTTCTGAAAATGTGAGCAGCAGAATAAGTCCTGACTAATTCTGCATATCTGTCATGGACAGTCCTTTGTATGAGATGGAATAGTTCTTTAACTGGCCGGTTGCCCGCAGGAACACGGATGCTTTCGCTTTCAGGGTCTCCATGTCGATGTTTTCAGCTTTTCGTTTGACTTCGAAAAAAGTGACCGTATCGTCCAATTCGTTTTCAGCCACGATATCGATTTCGTTCTCCCCTTTGCGGTCCCACCAGCTTCCGATACGTGTATAGGTTTTCTGCTCTATCAGTACACGTTTGAAATAACGTTCAAGCATGAGCCCGCAGAAGGTTTCGTAGTCCCGCGCTATAATCATTTTCAGGCTTTCGTAGTTTTCTATTTCCAGCATGTAGCTGTACTTGTAAATGAAGCGGAACCAGAATGTGAAGAAACTGTCCTCGATGAGGTAGCGTACATTTTTTGTGGAGCTTTTCTCGAACAGCGGTTGCCTTTTCGAGATGATTTCATACTCTCTTTCCAGCTTGGTAAGGTATCCGCCGATTTCCTTGCCCACTACATTTTCGATTTCCGAGCGGGAGGCCTTTCCCCGTGCGATGGCGGACAGGATGGAGAAGTAGATGCCGTAGTCCTTCCCGAACTCTTCGATGAGAATCGCTTTGCCCTCTCCTAAGAAGATGGAGTCGGCTTTTATGATATGGTCTATCATGGAGGCCTTGGTCGTAGCTCCTGCGTCTACGAGCAATTGTACGTACTTTGCCACGCCTCCCGTGAAAGCGTACAAGGCCAGCAGGTCTTCTGCTGTGTAAGCGGGATTGTGTTCCGCAAGAATCTCCTTCAGCACAGTAAGCGTAAACGGACGTACGGTCATAAATCGTGACTGCCGGTTGTAAAGCGGTTCTCTTTACCTTTTGTTTGTTTTACCGAAATGACCGTTTCCGAAACGTGCGTTCCGGTACGGAAAAAATAATGTGATTTGGTAAAACTGGCAATCGGTTTGGGGATATTTAGCAGGATTGTTCAGGGTTGTAGTATGGGATTTGACCATTGGCCGTATGACGATGGAGGATGGGGCTGTTGCCCCTGCGGATGCGGGGGCGAGTGCCGATTGGGTAATTATTGTGCGTGAATGGTTCCTATTTGGGTGATTCTTTGGGTGAGAGTGGGGGCTTGGGTGGCGGGCATGAGGCGTAACTTTGCAGAAACTGTTTTTGCATGGTTTCTATGAGATTCGTATGGTTGTGCGCGCTGGTCGCGCTGGGAGCCTTGGCGCAGGTCAGGGCTGAAGTCGTGGTGCCGCGGCTTTCGCCGTTGCCGGTGAAAGTGGAGACGGAACGTGTCCCCCTGGCGGGGACGTGGACCTTCAATGGGAAGGACCCTATTGAGGTGCCCGGCGAGTGGGTGATGCAGGGCTTCGAAGTCGAGAAGGGACGCGAGGCCATGTACGAACGCACGTTCAGCGTGCCCCGCAGCTGGCGCGGTCAGCGCGTGAAGCTGCGCTGCAACGGCATCTATAGCCGGGCGCGCATCGAGGTCAACGGCAAGGCCGTAGGCTCGCACCTAGGCGGTTTCACGGCTTTCGAGCTCGACGTGACGGACGCCGTGCGGCCGGGCGGCGAGAACCGCATCCGCATCGGGGTCACCTCGGAGACGGTGGCCGACGCCACGTCGAACGCGACGAACTATGCCGCGCACCCGCTGGGCGGCATCACGCGCGACCTCTACCTCTTTGCCCTGCCGGAGGTCAACGTGGCCTCGTTTCACGTGCAAACGACGTTTGACGACCAGTACACCGACGCCGTGCTGCGCGCCGAGGTCGAGGTGGCCGACGAGTCGGCCGGAACGTCGGCCGGCGACCTGGCGCTCCGCTTCGTGCTCAAGGACCCGGAGGGGCGCAAAGTGTTCGACGTGCGCAAACCGGCACGGGTGGGCAGCCAGTCGTTTGACTTTGACGTCGAGCGTCCCGCGCAGTGGACGGCCGAGACACCGACGCTCTACGACTTGGCGTGTACGATTGAGCGGGGCGGCCGGGCGCTCTACACGACGCGCCGGCGCGTGGGCTTCCGCCAGATTGAGGTGCGCGGCAACCAGTTGTTCGTCAACAACCGGCCCGTCAAGCTGCGCGGCGTGTGCCGCCACGAGGTGATGCCCTTGCGGGGACGCTCGCTTGTGGAGGGCATGTGGCGACGCGACGTGGAGCTGTTCCGCGAAGGCAACGTGAACTACATCCGCACGTCGCACTATCCGCCTGACGAGGCGCTGCTCGAGGCGTGCGACGAGCTGGGCATGTACGTCGAGGTCGAGGCGCCTTTCTGCTGGATGCACCAGGCCACCATCGCCCCGACGGATTCGGCCATTCTCGTTGACCAGCATATCGAGATGGTCAACCTCAACCGCTCGCACCCCAGTGTGCTCATCTGGTCGCTCGGCAACGAGTCGCTGAAATATAAGGAGTGCTTCACGCGCGCCGCCGAGGTGGTCAAGGAGCTCGACCCCACGCGGCCCCGCAACTTCAGCCAGTGGAGCCCTGATGCCGACGGGAACGAGCTGGAAATCGGTAATCACCACTATCCCGGCCCCGGCGGTCCGGACCAGTACCGGGGTGCCAAGCGCCCGATTGTGTTCGACGAATTCTGTCACCTGAACTCGTACAACCGCCTGGAGCTATCGGCCGACCCCGGCATACGCGACCAGTGGGGCGAGCTGCTCGACCGCATGTGGACCGGCATGTACCACAGCCAGGGCGTGCTGGGCGGCGCTATCTGGGTGGGCATCGACGATACGTTTTTCCTGCCGCCCGACGGACGCGCCGTGGGCTATGGCACGTGGGGTGTCATCGACGGCTGGCGCCGCAAGAAACCCGAGTTCTGGGGCATGAAGAAGGCGTACAGCCCCGTGCGCCTCAAGTTGAAGGGCAACCTCAACGCCGAGGGCCGGCTCAGCTTCGCGGCTGAAAACCGCCACGACTTCCTAGACTTTTCGGCCTGCCGCTTCGAGTGGAGCACGGAGGGCCGGCGGGGCGAGGTCAGCTGGAGTCTGGCAGCCCGCCGCGACAGCGTGCTGACGCTGACGCTGCCCGAGTCGGTGCGCGAGGGTGCCGACACGTTGCACCTCGACGTGTTCAGTCCGCAGGGCTTCCTGGTGGACGCCTACTGCTTCAGCCTGCGGCCCGAGGCCACGAGCCAGACGGAGCCCGCTGCGGGTGAGTTGACGCTCGACGAGACCGACGAGGCCATATGCGTCCGCTCGAAGGGCGGCGAGTTTGTCGTGGACAAGCGCAACGGCCTGCTCGACGGGCTGGAGCCGGCCCTGATGGTCTTGCCCCTGAACAACGAGGGTCGCGGCATCCAGATGGTCGGCGGCGGACAGGATTTCGATCCCTATACGCCCACCTGCTCGGACTGGGTGGCCACCGCTGTGCGGACCTGCCGCTATGCCGACCGCATCGAGGTCAGCGTCGACGGCGAATACAAGGAGGCCCAGGGCACACTGACCTACCGCTTCCGGGCTACGGGCGAAACCGAATTGGACTACGACTTCACGATGAAGGAGGCCGTGTCGCCGCGCCAGGTGGGCATGACGTTTGCCCTCCCCGCCGACCATACACGCCTCACGTGGAAGCGCCGCGGCTATTGGAACTACTATCCCGCCGACCACATCGCCGCCCTCACGGGCACGGCCGACTACATGCGCGAGGACATCCCCGTCTGCGGTCTGGCCGGACCGGACAAGGAGCCCACCGTGCCTTGGGAGCTGGACCAGACGGAGTATGGCTCGAACGCCTTCCGCTCGACCAAGGTCAACGTCTACCGCGCGCGTCTCGAGTCGCCCGCAACGGGCCGGGGCTTCACCGTACAGTCCGACGGCCGGCAGAGCGTGCGCTGCTGGCGTGAGGGCGACGGTTTCCGCCTCCTCGTGGCCGACTATGTCAACGCCGGCAAGGGGCAGTACATCGAGCCCCATGCCGCTCTCGACTACCGCCCCTTGCGCCGCGGCGACCGTATCCGTGGGCGCGTCGCTTTCCGCTGGGAGGCGAATGGGGTCAATGAGACAAATGGGGCAAAGGGATTGCGAGCTGTGGCTCATAGTTCCCATTAGTCCCATTTGCCTCATCGGCCCTATTATCTTCTACACCAAGAAAAGAGCAATCATTTAATAACTAATAACAAACAACACCATGAAAGCGAAAACAACCCTGCGCCGGGCGTATGCCGGCGCCGTGATGACCCTCGCGCTGCTCGGTGCGGCGGGGCCCCTGCAAAGCTGCAAGGACGAGGTCGACGCCTCGAACCTCGTGACCAAGACCGAGGCCACCGTCTGGGACTACCTCGACTCCGTAGCCGTCTATGCCGACTACGCCGACCTGCTCACGGAGGTCGAGACGGGCGACGGCAAGGTCGAGAACTCCTCCACGCTGGCCAGCTTCGTCTCGGGCTACGGCAACTTCACCGTCTTTCCCGCCACCAACGAGGCCATCGCCGAGTTCACCCTGGAGCGCACCGAGGGCGCCACGAGCGACTGGCACCAGCTCAGCGCGGACGACAAGAAACTCATCGCCTACAACAGCATCATCGACCACGGCGACGATCCGGCCTACGCCACGGCCGACTTCCCCGTCACCGGAACCTTCAGCCTGGCTACGCTCGACCACCGTCTGCTCACCGTGGAGCTGACGGAGGACAACGAGTTTGTCATCGAGGGCTCGGCCCACCTTGTCCAGTCCGACGTGAAGCTCAAGAACGGCTACATCCACGGCGTGGACCACGTCATCGCCCCCTCGCAGTCCACCGTGGCCGACCTTATCGCCACGGCCGACAACATGCGCATCTTCTCCCTCCTCCTGGAGCGCACCGGCTGGGCCGACTCCCTGCGCATCCCCTACGAGGACCCCGACTTCACCACCGACGGTTATCCCGACCAGGATACGTATATGGAGAGCGATGGCTACTTTGACATCGTCGAGCAGCGCTACCGCGGCTTCACCGTCTTTGCCGAGCCCGACTCGCTCTTTCAGCTGCCCGAGTCTGAGGGCGGATGGGCCATCGACCTGCAGCTCGACGAGGCCGGCGTCGTCGCCAACCCCGACGAGGTGCTCGCCCAGGTGGAGCAGCGCGCGGCCCAGACCTATGGCTCCGCCAGCATGGGCCAGTACACCGACCCCGCGAACCCCCTGAACCGTTTCGTGGCCTACCACCTGCTCGACGGCGCGCTGGCCTACAACAATCTGGTGCACCACATGAACGAGTTCGGCTATAACGCCGGTCCGAACGCCCTCGACCCGCAACTCACGGAGTTCAGCGTCGACGTGTGGGACTACTATACCACCATGGGTACGCCACGCCGTCTGCTGAAAGTGACTCAGAACGGCGACCTCGAGGACGGCTATTACCCCATCTACCTCAACACCGCCCGCGAGTACGACAACAGCCGCGACGGCACCTACAAAGTCACCGCCGTCACACGCCGCGGCCAGCGCATTTCGGCCACCAACGGCACCCACGGTGCCAACAGTGCCGTCAACGGATTCTATTACCCCATCGACGGCATCCACCTTTACAGCGACGAGGTGCGCACCACCGCCTTGCGCGGACGCCTGCGTTTTGACATCGCCACCATGTTGCCCGAGATATGGACGGCCAACATGCGCGGGCGTACCACCCGCTTTTTCACCGACGATTTCTTCGAAAACATCATCAACGTGGCCGAGGATTCAAGGCTTTTCTACCTGTCCAACCCCGGCAGCGTCTGGTACGACTATCAGGGCGACGAGTTCGAGGTGACCGGCGTGTTCGACGTCACCTTCCGCCTGCCGCCCGTCCCCACGGCCGGCACGTACGAAGTGCGCATGGGCATCTCGTGCAATACGCTGCGTGGCATGGCGCAAATCTATTTTGGCGACAACCCGAACAACCTGACCCCGACGGGCCTGCCCATCGACCTGCGTATCTGTGCTTTTGGCGGAGGTAGCACCGACGACTACAAGGAGACGAAACCGGAAATCTTTGCCGTCATCCCCTGGGAGAGCGACGTCGAGGACGAGGAGCAGAACCGCGCCGTCGACAAGAACCTCCGCAACGCTAGCTACATGAAGGGCCCGAAGTACTTCCACGGCCACGGTTGGACGATTCCGGCCCACGAGAACAACGCCTGCCTGCGCCGCATCATCACGCAGCAGTACATGACGCCCGACAAGGTGTATTACATCCGCTATAAAACGGCCCTCGAAGCCACCGACACGCAGTTCTTTACCGACTACTTCGAGCTCTGTCCGTCGTACATCTACAACGGCCCCGAGCCCGAGGACGTGTGGTGATGTAATCGACAATTGGCGGTCGTTTGCGTGGACGATTGACTGCTCTGGATAAAGTAAACACATGTGGGCGTGCCGGGGAGGCACGCCCACATGCGTGTTTGGCGGCGGTGCGGCGGGGCCTTACGAGTGCTGCCCCGCGGACGACGGGCGCAGCGACAGGCGCGACGGGCGCAGCGTTAGGAATTGACGGACAGTTGACAATTGACAGTTGGCGGTTGGGCGCGAGTAGTTGACCGTGTCTCAGTATTCATGGGGGCGTGCCTTGCGGCTTGCCCCTCCCTTATTCCTTCATGTCGAGGGTCAGGGGTTCCTGGTTGCGCAGCAGGTCGACGCGGCGAGTGCGGGCACGGGTGGCGGCGAGGTGGTCGGTGAGGGCACGGACGCAGTCGGTGCGGACGCCGTCGACGCGTAGGATGAGGTCGCCTGTGCGCAGTCCGGCGCGGTGGGCGGGCGTGCCGGGGGCGACGCTTTCGACAACGAGGCCCGCTTGGTCGAAGGCGGCGCCGAAGGCCGAGAGCTCGCTGCCGCGGACCTCCTTGAGGCGGGCGCCGAGCCACTCGGTGCGGCGCGCCGGGGAGGCGACGGAGGCGTTGTGCGGTTGGCCGAGCGCGGGGAGAAGGGGCGTCTTGGCCAGGCGGCGCAGGCGGGGGCAGCGCACGCCGAACGACTCGGTGCAGAAGTTGCGGAAGCCCACGGCGAGGGCGGGCGAGCCGGGGGCCACGCGGTAGTCGCCGCGGGCGGGGTCCAGGAAGAGGGGGGCGCCCGTGCGCGAGTGGAGATCGGCACCGTTGGCGCGGTAGCGGGTCATGGCGGCGGAGTCAGCGTAGAAGAGGTTGTAGTCGAGCAGGCGGCCCCAATGGCCGTCGGGGGCGATGTCGGCCTGCATGAGGGCGGGCTGGTAGGGGCCGCTAACGATGTTGTGGGCGAAGACGTCGCCGTTCTGGCGCGGCCAAACGTGGGGGTGCAGGCTGCTTTGGAGGATGATGTTGTTGGTGGCGATGCGGTCGTAGCCCTCACGCATCTTGAGTCCGCCGGCCAGCAGGACGTTGTCGTAGATGCGGTAGTGGCTCGAACCGTCGTCGAGGTCGACGTCCCACCCGTGGTCGCAGCGCCAGCGGTTGTGGCGCAGCACGTTGGGTTCAATCATGTCCCAGCGCGTCATGGCGGGCCGGGCGCGCACCTGGCGCGAGAGGGTGGCCACGTCGGGCGTCCAGAAGCGGTCGCGCCCCCAGGAGTTGAAGCTGCCGTGGTCGCTCGTTTCGAGGACGGTGTTGAAGACGTCGCAGTGCTCGACGAGGTGGCCGCCGAAGGTGCCCTCGCTGACGTTGATGCCGGCGCGGGGCACGTCGTAGATGGAGCAGTGGCTGACGGTGATGCGGCGCGACATGGATATCTGTACACCGGCGGTCTGCTTCTCGTCGCGCCCGGTGAGGGTGATGAGGCAGTCGTCGACGGTGCAGTCCATGGGGTAGTCGGGGCCGGCGGGCCCGGCGAGGGTGTCGAGGCGGGCGTAGTCCTGCGGGCCGTAGCGGAACAGGGGGCTGCGCACGGTGGCGGGGTCGCCGACGAAGGCCACGCCGTTGGCGCCGGCGTGGTGGATGTAGCAGCGCTCGACGCGCAGGCGGCGGTTGAATCCGTCGACGAACACGGCGTTGCCGCCCACCTGGTCGAACTCGCAGTCGCGCAGGGCGCAGTCCGTGGCGCCGTGGAAGCGCACGGCGCCGGTGCGGCTGATGGTCCAGTCGGAGCGCAGAAGGGGTTCCTTGTTCTCCATGAAGGTGCGGCTGGCGTGGCGGAATACGACGCCCTGCCAGTCGATGCCCGCGACGGGGGCTGCGGCGCTGCCGCTGTAGACGACGAGCTCGCGCAGGCGCACCACCTCGATACGGGCGCGCCCGAGGTCGACTCCCTCGGGGGGCATGAAGGCGAGCTCGCGGCCGTCGCAGTACCACTCGCCGGGGGCGTCGAGCTCCTCGGCCACGTTCTCCACCATGCGGAATACGGGGTGCATGGGGGCGGGGCGGTTGTTCTGCCACCCGCCTTCGAGCAGCAGGGAGTCGCCCCCGTCGGCGGTGCCCGTGACGCGCCAGTGCATGTCGCCCCACAGCGAGGCGTGCATGGCGTGGAGGTAGGCGCCGCGCGGGTCCTTCCATCGGCGCCGGCGCTCGGGCGCGAGGGGGTCGAGGGCGGGGTCGTAGTCGGGCCGCGGGGCGAGGCGCCAGGTGTCGAACACGGGGGCGCCGCCCTCGGGCACGGCGTTGGGGAAGCGGGCCATGCGCTGGCGACGGCCGTCGACGTAGAGCTGGTCGACGACGGTGCCCTCGGGTACGGGGGCGCGCCAGATGCCGTCCGTCCCCTCGCGCCAGGCCAGCTCGAGCCGCTGCCCGCCGCTGACGACGGCCCGCCCCTCGTGGCGGGCGCGAAAGGTGAGCCTGGCGGGGTACGTGCGGCTGTCGGCCGCGGTCAGCTCGAGGGTGGCGGGCAGGTAGTAGACGCCGTCCTCGAGAACGATGTCGACGCTCTGGTCCGCCGGGTAGGCGCGGGCCAGCTGTTGCGCGCGGGCCAGCGTGGCGACGGGGCGGCGCTCCGTGCCGGGCCAGCGGTCGCGCCCCGAGGGCGAAACGTAGAGGGTCTGCCCTACGAGCAGGGCGGAGGGAAACAGCAGGCCGGCCACGGCGGCCACGGCGCGCTTCAGGAAGGAAAGTGTCGGCATAAGTCGGGATGGTTTAACCGGGCGAACGCCGCCCGTATCCGCAAAGATACGGAAATAATCGGGAATGGAACATGGCCTGGTTTCAGCGTTGCCACAAAGTTCTTTCCTGTTATTCGTCAAGTATTTTCCGTAAAATGGTTACAAACACAGAGAATATGTTTACCTGGCCTTGATTCGTATCGCTGTATCTTTGCCATACGAAAGTTCACTGAAAACGAACGGTTATGGACGAGAGCAATTATCCGACCATCGCCTCGGGCAAGTGGTCGTGGAACAAAGGTATGGCCGGAGGCGGCCAAGTATCCGGCATGGCCACGCCGGCGCAGAGGGCAATGGGTATTCTCCTTACGGCGGAAGTCGCGGGAGGATGGCATTCGCGGTTCTTGGGAAATACCGATGATTCAGGTGTGAGATAAAACGTTTGACCCATGAAAAAGATTCTGTTTTTATTGTCAGTAGTAACAATGACTAACATTCAAGGTGTTATGGCACAGGAAAGAATTGCACAAACGACAGAAGCAGCCGGAAAGGCCGCTTTCCAGCGGGAAATGATATTCCCCATCGGCGAACCGAACACGGCTTACGCCAAGTATTTCACCGGCAACAGCTATCTGGCCCCGATATCCAAGGATCAGATACCGTTCAATAACGTCACCTTCGAGCCACGCTGCCGCAACAACTGGCACATTCACCACGCCACCAAGGGCGGCGGGCAGATGCTGGTCTGCGTGGCGGGCAAAGGCTGGTATCAGGAGGAGGGCAAGCCTGCCGTGCAGATGCTTCCGGGCGATGTCATTCACATCCCGGCCAACGTGAAGCACTGGCACGGAGCGGCGGCGGACAGCTGGTTCGCGCATCTCGCTTTTGAGGTTCCCGGGGAAAACACGTCCAACGAATGGCTGGAACCCGTGACCGACGAGGAGTATGACCGTTTGGGAAAATGAACATGACGCTCGAAGAGTTCAAGGATTTCGTGAAGACGGGCATGCCGCTTGACACGGAAGAGATACATCAGTTCATGGACAGGATGGGCGGAGAGGCGCGGAAGATTACTTTCCGGCTGAATTCCGCCTACCATACTCCGGAAGAAATCAGGGACATCCTTTCCGAGCTTTTCGGGAAAGCCGTCCCCTCCACGCTCCGCGTGTTCCCGCCGTTTTACAGCGATTTCGGGAAGAACATCGAGCTGGGCGAAGACGTGTTCATCAATGCCTGTTGCCATTTCCAGGACCATGGCGGTGTACGCATCGGGGACGGCTGCCAGATAGGGCACAATGTGGTGTTTGCCACGCTCAACCATTTTCTGGAGCCCGAGAGGCGCAAGATGACCTGTTCCGCACCTATCGTCCTGGGGAAGAATGTCTGGGTGGGTTCCAACGCCACCATCCTGCAAGGCGTGACCATCGGCGACAACGCCGTGATAGGCGCCGGGGCGGTCGTTACCAAAGACGTACCAGCCCGTGCGGTGGCGGTCGGGGTGCCGGCAAAGGTGGTCAAGTCGGTCTAATCCTTAGCTCCGCAACCGCAGGCAGTACTCCGACGGCGTGACGCCCTCTTGCTTCTTGAACATCCGGCTGAAGTGCTGGGGGTATTCGAAGCCGAGGCGGTGTGCTTCATCGCATACCGCCACCACGTCACGCCGCAACAGCTCTTGCGCGATTTCCTTAACGGAGAAAGTTCCATCCCCTTGGAGAACAACGAGATTGAGATACTGAAAGGGCCGTCCAGCACAGTCCGGGAAGACGCGATTAGGACATAAAAACAAGATAACAAAATGAGAAAAGTAATAGGTATAATCGCCCTCGCACTGACAGTAGGCCTGTCCGCGACGGCACAAACGACAGACACTATGGACAGAATCGAAGTATGCAAGCAGAACTATCACACCCTGTTCGGTGGTGAAGCCCTTACGGGGCAGGGCACGGACCCGGAAATGATGGATATCCTTCAGAAGTTCATCTTCGGCGAAGTATTCCAAACGGGTGAATTGACGCTGAAACAGCGCGAAATGATTACCTGCATCACCCTCGCCACGATGCAGACGCTCCCGCAACTGAAAGCCCACGCCGGGGCAGCGCTCAATGTGGGCGTCACCTCTGAAGAACTGCGCGAGGTGATGTACCTCACCGCACCGTTCATCGGCTTTCCCAAGATGCTGAACGCCGTGGCGACGGTGAACGAGGTGTTCAAGGAGCGGGGCATCAGCCTGCCGATGGAAAAGCAAGGCACGGTGACGGAAGAAACGCGCCACGAGACGGGCAAGGCCATTCAGGATAAGCTCTATCCCGGCGGTATCGCCTCGGTGATGGAGGGATTGCCCGGCGACATGGGAGAGGACGTGGAACGGTTTCTCACGGACTATTTCTTCGGCGAGATATACAGCCGAGGCGCACTCGACCTGCCGACGCGCGAGTTGTTGGGCTACTGCGTACTGACCACGTTGGAAGCCGAGAGCCAGCTTCACTCGCACTATCATGGCAACCTCAACGTCGGCAACTCGCCCGAAACGTTGACCGCCGCCGTCATCCAGTGCCTGCCCTACATCGGCTTTCCTGCCGCCATCAAGGCGCTGCGCATCATCAAGGAGGAATATGCCCGCCCCGTCCCTGCCGAAAACAACTTGGTGCGCTTGTCGAAGATCACCGTCGACCCGGCTCAGTTGGATGCCTACAATGCCTTCCTGAAAGAGGAAATCGAAGCCTCCATGCGACTGGAGCCGGGCGTACTGACGCTTTATGCCACCGCCGAGAAGGACGCGCCGCACAAAGTGACCATCCTCGAAATCTATGCCGACCGTGCCGCCTACGAAAGCCATCTGCAAACGCCGCACTTCCGGAAGTACAAGCAAGGCACCCTCTCGATGGTGAAAGAACTGGAACTGATGGACGCGAAGCCGCTGATACCGGGATTGAAAATCAAGTGACGGACGAACCCTTCCCGCCCGACATCGTTGTCGGACGCTCGATGATAAGCGCTCCGGGCGGTTGGAAGAATACCGGCCGCCCGGAGCGCTTTAATTTTAACAGTGAGTCGATTTGAGGGTAGGCTTAGAATTAGAAGCTGCCTATAGTATGCCGTCACTCTTCAAATGGATACGTTTCGTCATAGACTTCACTTAGGAGGCGGTCGTTGAAAAGCCAGTGCGGTGTGGGCTGTATATACTTGACCTTGTAGCCTTTTAGCTTAGCAGAAAGTGCACTAAGAGATGTTTCTTCTCCTTGATAACACACTTTGCGTTCTGAAAGAATGGTGACAGAAATTGACGGATCATCTTTCCAGATGAGAACATCGCCTTTCTGCAATCCCATCTCGTAGAAATTGAGCGGTGGACGTTTTGCCTGTGCTTTTGTGCTGGCAGCTTTGTCTTCATCAGTGAGGTCGTTCTGTATCTCATCCGTCACTTCTTCCGTCACATTTTCATGATGGAAAAGTTCGAGGATGGCTTGTGCCTGACCCACGTTGATCCGGAAGAACTCACGGTTCTGATTGATGCGCTGAGGGTCAAAGGCTTTATGAAGGGCTTTTTCAATTTTGAGACAATCACTTTTCTTGACCTTGCACGCAAATTTACACTCAAACGGAACGGGAACTCCGGTGGTATATAGTTCCTTCATCCGTTTATCAATGTCTTCTTGTGTGGTCATGCCAATTTTTACAAGTCCTGGCATCACAGGGTTTGTCAGAAGATAAACTATTCCGTATTCCATATTGTTGTGTTTCTATAGACTATTGTACGGTTTGTTTTTGTTTGTAATGAAATCAGGAACTCTTTCGAATTTGCGCATCAGTGTGTTGCCGTTCTTGCTGGTGAATATATGTGAGTTCATTTTTTACTTCTTACGAACTCAGCGGTCCTGTCATTGTTGGTGAACGAGACTTTCACGTCCTCCGACAATGCACGAAGCATTCCACTTCCTGCTCCTGTGTAGGGTAGCAAATGAATGGCATTTGTAAAAAGGAACATATTGCGTGGCATGGAAGTTCCCGCAACAATATCATCCACGGTAAGTCCATTAGGGAGAGTTCCAGGACTGTGTATCTCAACCCTGTCGTCAAAGATAAAGATGCGTATAGGAGCTTTCACATTAAGTGAGCGATGTACCAAAGCATTTACTGTAAATCTCCATTGTGTCCACTGGCGATAGCGAGGCAGACAGTATCTAAAGAGGCTTCGCGAAATGCATCTCTTTTCCACAAAAGACATTCTTTTTAATGTAAAAGTACAAATAATATATGAGAGTTACGATAGAATACATCCAAAAGGTGCTTTATTTATAAATGTTGTAGTGTTTCTTGGAATCAAGGAAAACCACGAGGCCAACGTGTAGCCGGTTACGGCTGTGTGTCGCCCCGTGGTTGTTATTATCATTCGTCCGGGTGTTACCTGATCACCACCTTGACTGTCTGACCGGCCGTGTGGACGATGTAGATGCCGGGGGGAAGGCTGTCGATGGTGGCGGGGGCTACGCCGCGATATACGGTGCGGCCCGCGGCGTCGGTGACGACGACGGGCGTGTGGTCCGTTGCGGCGCTGAGACGGAGGATACCGCGGTCGGCTTTGACCGTGATACGACCGTCCGTGGTGGGGACGCCGTCGATGGCCGTGGCTGTCGTTTCCTCGATTTTGGCGAAGAGGCGCCATCCCTCGGCTGCGCGGTAGGCGGGGGCAGCGCCTTGGGGGACGTAGAGCGTGGCGTTTTGGTAGGTCTCGTCGAAGAAGCTCGTAGCGCTGGCTGCGGGCGGCGTGGCGGACAGGGCGTGGACGGACTCGAAGGTGTAGCATTCGAGCGCGTGCTCGCCGACCCGTATCACGCTGGGCGGAAGGGTGACACTCGTAATGGGGTAGGTGCCGAGGTTGTAGAAGGCGTAGTCGTTCACGCTGGTGACGCCGTCAGGGATGACGAGGTCCGGGACCCTTTCGCCGTTCACGTAGAGGGCGCGTCCGTACACGGGGTTGGACGTCTCGTCGGCAAAGTCTATCTGGCACCAGGTGGCCAGGTCGGTGATGTGGACTTCGGATACCGCATCCTGGTAGAAAGCCTCTCGGCCGATGGTCTTGAGGGTCGGGGGGATGTGGATGACCGATATCGGGCAGTCGCGGAACACGCCGTCGCCGAGGGTCGTCAGGCTGTCGGGCAGCTCCAGCTCACGGCCGAAGTTCGTGCAGCCGTCGAACACGTAGTTCTGGAGTTCCTTTATGCGCGGGCCGAAGGTGATGCCTATGTCCGGTGTCCTGCGGAAGAGGGGGCCTTTGATGCTGCGCCCTATGTAGACGTTGGTGAAGTTTCGGTCTGCATCGTTGAGGAAGCCTTGGTCGCCGGTATAGGTCAGCGGCTTGTCGCCGTCCTCGATGGTGAGGAGGGTGAGGTCATTGCAGGAGGCAAAGTCGCCCTCTTCGATGGGCTTCGTGGCTTCGGGGCCTATGGTGAGTTGATAGAGCTCGTCCAACTCCGGAAATGTCGTCCGGCCGTCAGTGTATCTCACGTCGCGGCCCAGATAGATTTTCGTGATGTGGCAGTTGTTGAACGCGCCCCACCGCTGGTAGAGGGAGCTGTGGTAGACGCTGAGTGTATAGGGGGAGCTTTCGAAGTAAAGCTCATTAAGGCTGATGCACGATAGGAAGGACGTGTCGTACATGTAGTAGAGCGACGATGGGAAGGTTATCTTGGGCGACGAGGTGTTGTAGAATGCGTATTCGCCGATGCCCTTGAGCGTATGGGGGAAGTTGATTTCGAGGAGGGGCGTGCTGCGGAAGGCATAATCGCCGACGTACTCCACGCCGTCGGACAGGGTGAGCGTGCGCAGATGCGCGTAGCTGGCGAAAGCGTAGTCCGGGATTTTGCTGATGCTGCCGGGCACGGTGAGGCGCTCGACGGGTTTGCCCTGCACGTAAAGGATGGGCTGGCTGTCGGTGCTGAGGGGATTGTTGCGTTCGGCTGTGAAGGTTATCTGGAGCCAGGCCGTCAGGTCGGGGGTGTGTACCGCCGCGAGCTTCGGCATTGAGTAGAATTTGGCACGCCACATCTCCCTCACCTCGCCGCCCACGGTGAGGGCGCGGAGGGTGGGGCTGCTGATGCTCAGGTCGGGCCCCAGGCCGCGGCCCAGGTAGAGCGTGTCGATGGGCGAGCCGGTGAAGAACTCATCCATGTAGAGGGGCGAACTGTCGTCCTCGATGTACACCTGGCTGAGGTTGGGGCAGTCGGCAAAGGCGTTGGCGTACACGTACTGTACGCCGGTGGGGATTGTGAGCGACGTAATCTTGTCGTATCCGTAGAAGGCGTAGTCTCCGATGTTTTCCACGCTGTCGGGGATGGTCAGGTGGCCTTCGACGAGCGTGCCGTTCAGATACAGGTGGCCGGTGCGGGCCAGCAGGGGCGGGTCATCGAATGCATAGCTGTTGATGCGGCACCAGGCCGCAAGGTCGCTGATGTGGACGGCCTGCAAGCTGTCGCAGCCTTGAAAGGCTAAGTTGTCGATCATCTCGACCGACGAGCCTGAAAAGTTGACGATGCGCAGGGCCGTGCAGCCTTTGAATGCGGAGTTGGGTATCGTCTTGACGCCACTGCCCAGCGAGAGGCTGTCGAGCGTCGTGCAGCCGGCAAAGGGGAGCTTGTCGGAGCGGATGTGCCGCCCCACGTGGGCGCGCTCGATGGGACAGGCGGCGAAGATGCCGCAGTGGTTGTACGAGTCGATGCCGGAGGAAATGGTGTCGGCGGCGTCCTCGATGACGAGGTCGGTCAGAGCCGTGCATTGCTCAAACTCGTTGGGGTACAGGTGTTTTACGCCGGGGGTGAGGGTCACGTGCGTCAGGTTGGTCAGGTCGACGGTGCTGAGGCGGTCCGCGTTGCGCCCGAAGCGGAGCCTCTCGATGGAGGTGGGCAGCATGGCACTCATCAGGAACTCCTCGCCGTCCTCGAAGGTCATGGACTTGATGCCCGACTTCGCGAAAGCGTTCGGCTCGATGGTGGTCACGCTGCCGGGGATGGAGAGGGACGTGAGGCTGTCGCAGCCGTTGAAGGCGTCGCGCCCAATGGAGATGAGGCCGTCGGGCAGGGTGACGGAGGTCAGGCGGTTGCAGCCGGCAAAGGCGTTTGCGGCGATGGCTTTCACGCGCTTGTAGCCCTTGCCGGGCATGTACACCAGACTGTGGACGACGATGTCGCCCGAGTAGTAGGAGCCGTCCGTGGGTCGCGTGAGGGCCACCCCGTCGTTGGTGTCGAGCATTTTGTAGTAGAGGGACTGTTGTCCGTCGGCACTGCCGTGAGCGGTCAGCAGGGCTGCTGTGAGCAGCAGGGTGCGGAGTAGTTGAGTGGCTGTCATAGTCCGTAGGTGAAAAGTTTTGAAACTTACGCACAAAAATAGGGAAAAACATTGACGGCGGGCAATTGGCGACGGACAATTAACGCTTGCTGCCCAAACACGCGCGACGGGCGGCCGGAAGAATGCCGGCCGCCCGTCGCGGGGTTGTCAAGAGGGCCTGGCGCGCAGCCGCCCTCAATTATCAATTATTAATTATCAACTGTCAATTGTCAACTGTCCATTGTCCATTGTCCATTGTCAACTGCCTACCAGATATCCTCGGGCTCTACGCCGTTGTAGACGTACGAGGGACAGAGTTCGAAGTAGTCCATGAAGAACTGTCCGTCGGTGGCTTCGAGGGCCGTTTTGTAGCGGACGTAGTAGGTCTTTCCGGGTTCCATGTACTGGGCGGTGATGATGCGGCGCAGGCAGCCGTAGTTGCCGCGTGCGGGGGTGCTGGTGCCGCAGCCGTCGTAGTATTGGGGGCCTTTCAGGTAGCCGGCGTTGCGCAGGTTCTTCTCGATGGTGCGGTTCTGGTCTTCGTCGTCGGTGTCGAGCTCCCAGGGGATGACGGCGTAGATTTCGGGATGGGTCTCCTTGTAGTTGGTGAATCCGGCGAATCCGGTGGGGTTGACGCGCAGGTCGATGGGCAGGCCCGTCGGGGGCAGGTTGTCGGGGTTTTCGCCGAAGTAGATTTGGGCCATGCCGCGCAGGTCGTTGGTCGAGATGCCCATGCGCAGCTCGTAGGTGCCGGCTACGGGGACGGGCGGCAGGCGGAAGGTGGCGTCGAAGATGCCCTGCAGCATCCACTCGTCGCCTTGGTAGTCGTACCAAGTGGAGGTGGTCCAGGGGTTCTTCAGGTAGAAGATCTTGGAGTCCTCGGCCACGTTGATGATGTTCTTGAAGTACTCGTTGGTGAAGTAGCTGCGGCTGCGTCCGCGCAGGTTGGTGCTCCAGAGCTCGGGCGTCAAGGTGGCGATGTCAAAACGCAGGCGTCCGCGCAGGGCCGTGTTCTTCACCTCGTCGTCGTAGAGGAGGATGCCGTCGATGGGGTAGTAGAATCCGTTGACGGCGCTGTTGATGCCGTGGGTGCCGTTGGTGGGCGATATCTTCTGTCCGCGGCGGGTGATGGAGACGACCTTGTAGTCGCCGTCGCGGCCGTCGTTGTACTCACGGGCGGTGTTGAGGTAGATGGGGTAGACGCCGTCCTCGAGGTCGCCGTTCTGCGTCACCTTCAGCAGGCAGCGCGTCTGGCCCATGGTCGTGTAGTAGTCCCACACGTCGACCGTGAGGCGCGTGAGCTGCGGGTCGAAGGAGTTGGTGCCGGGGTCGTATCCGAACTCGTTCATGTGCATGACGAGCTTGTTGTAGGCCATGGCGCCGTCGAGCAGGTGGTAGGCCACGAAGCGGTTCAGGGGGTTCTGCGGGTCGGTGTACTGGCCGAGGTTCGTGGAGCCGTAGGTCTGGGCGGCGCGCTGCTCCATCTGGGCGAGCACTTCGTCGGGGTTGGCCACGTCGCCGGCCTCGTCGAGCTGCAGGTCGATGTCCCATCCGCCCTCGCTCTCAGGCAGCGTGAGCAGCGAGTCGGGCTCGACGAACACGGTGAAGGCGTTGTAGCGCTCCTCGACCAGGGCCGAGGCATCCTGTCCCGACTGGTAGACGGCGCTCTCGGGGTAGCCGTCGGTCGAGAAGTTGGGGTCCTCGTAGGGCACGCTCAGCGAGTCGGTCCAGCCGGTGCGGCCCAGGATGAGGGAGAAGATTTTCAGGTTGTCGGCGGCGCCGATGAGGTCGGCCACGGTCGAGCGCGAGGGGGCGATGACGTGGTCCACGCCGTGGATGTAGCCGTTCTTGAGCTTGATGTCGGGGTCGACGACGCGGGCCATGCCCTCGATGATGAACTCGTTGTCCTCCGTCAGTTCGACGGTGAGCAGGCGCTTGTCGAGCGTGCCCAGGGCGAAGGTGCCCGTCGTGGGGAAGTCGGCCCAGGCGTAGGCTTCGTCGTCGCCGTGGTCGAGGATGCTGTTGTAGGCGATGAAGAGCTTGTCCTCCTGGCTGAGCTGGTGCCAGTCGCTCGAGGCGCCGCCGGTGCGCTCCAGGGCGTAGGCCGCCATGGCGTCGTTGGTGGCGGGGAACACGGTGAAGTTGCCGTAGCCCGAGACAAAGCTGGCCAGCGACGAGGAGTTGGCCTCCTTGCCGTCGCCGGTATTCACTTCCTCGAGCAGGGCGGCATAGTCGGAGTAGATGGCCACGGAGTCGAGGTAGTCCCACACGGTGGCTTCGGTCTTGGTGACGAGGTTGGACTCGTCGACTTCGTCCTTGCAGCTGCTCAGGCCGGCGGCCATGCCTGCAAGCAGGACGAGGGCCGCTCCTTGCGCCCAACGACGCAGATTGCTTTTTGTGCTCATCAGTAAGTAGATTATTTTGTTATTAGTTTGATTTTGATTCGTTGGAGTGTGCCGGGCCGTCCGGGCGTACCCCCTCGCGGGGCGGTGCCGGTGTGAGACGGCAGACAACAACGTGCAAAATTACAAAAAAAAATAATCGTCCTCCTTGAACTCCGATTTTTTTTCGTACTTTTGCGTCCGGTTTTAAGGTTTATGGTGAGGGCGGGGCCGTCCCGCTGGGGTCGACTCCGCCGCACACCGCAAACCCAAAACGGGTACCTCAAAACCCGGGTTGCATTTCAGTTGTCGTCGGTCTTACTATAGAATATATAGAGATGTGCGATCTTTCAATCGGTTGTTTCGGTTCATTACAGAAGTAGAGACGCTGTTTTGTTGTTGTCAGGTCTATCATAGAACAACCATTTCCTGTGTCGGCATCTTTGTGCCTGAACACATTGCAAAGGAACGACTTCCCGCCCAGTGGGGAAATAGACGATATTCTTTTCACGATGGATTATTTTTCGTTTCGGTGTCCGGCGGGCGGGGCTTAGCCCTATCCGCCGGGCGCTCTGCCTTTCGGGGCGTCCGTCCGCTCCGCCCATAGTGGGGACGCGGAAGTGCGGGCCCTGAAAACGTACCCGTGGACAACCTGAAGATGGACAATGGAAGTTTGGCCGTGAGCGGCGGGCGACGGATGTGGCCTCAAGCCTGTGGAGGCGCTGTCGTTCCGCCTTCCGCCGCATCCCGCGTCCTCCGGGTGCTGCGCCCGTCGCTCCTGTCGCTGCGCCCGTCGCCCGCGGGGCAGCACTTGTCGGGCGGTTCTGGCTGCGTGTCCGTTGCGGCTTGTCGGGGGCGGAAAAAGCGAGGGCCCGTTGCCATTACGACAACGGGCCCTCCGGGGAACGTTTCAATGAGAAAAACGTAAGGGATTACTTCACGACTTTCTTGCCGTTCTTGATGTAGACGCCCTTCACGGGTTCGTCCTGCAACTGACGGCCGCTGAGGTCGTAGAGCTTGCCGTCGCCGCTCGTCTCGACGTCGCCCGTCACGCTGCCTATGCCGACTTGCTCAGGCGTGCCGAGATCCTTGAAGCGGAAGCGCGTTGCATAACCGTTGGTCGTGGCGTTGTACGATACGATGGTTCCTTCCGTGTCGGTAACGTCCATTGCACCGGCGAACATGCTCCACGTCGTCCATACCGAGTAGTTACCGGGGTCGTCAGCGGGCAGATCCCAGTAGTAGTACACATCCTTCTGGACGTGGAAGGCGGCCGGGTCGAGGCTCGAGGTAACCGCACCGTCGCTGTTGGTCTGCAAGGTAACGGGGTTCAGCTGATAGTAAGCCTCGTCGTCGCTCAGACCCGGGCTGGTCACGAAGTGATACTTGTCATTGACGTACGTATTCAAGCCCACGTGGAAGAAGGAGCAGAGCGTGCTGTCCGAACCGTCGGCTGCCTGGAGTTTTTCCATCTTCAGGATGAACTGGAAGTTCTTGTCCGTTGCGTCGGTGAACTCTTTCCACGAGAGGACGCTGTCCTCGCTGGCGCAAAGGGCGTACTGCACGTTGTTCTTCTGGATGTACTCAGGCGAAGCGCTGATGATGGCGTAAACGTGGTCGGGGTTGAACTGTACGCGCTCCTCGGCCGGGATGTAGTCGAGTTCGTTCTCGCAGATGTAGGTAACCTCGCTCTCCATCTCGACGTCGCCAGACTCGATGTACTCGCGGATGCCGGCAAGCTGCTCAGCCGTGAAGCCGCCGATGCAGTCCTGAGCGTTCAGGTAAGCGCGGCCCTTGAGGAACGTGTAGTTGTCCGGATCGTACTCCTCGAACGTGATGGTCGAACCGGCGTCGCTCCAAGCGGCGGCGTTGTCCCAGTAGCCGATGTGGTCGGCATTGCTGAGGTCGTTGATCATGACATTCTCCTGACCGTTGTAGTACGAGGAGAGGCGCAGGCCGTAGCCGTTGGTGATGTTGACGAGGTCGAAGCCCATCTCGGCGCCCGTGATGTCAGCGAACTCGGGGTAGGTCAGACCGCCCTGGACGTCGCAGAGCACCTTGCCGGGGTTGGCTTTATTATAAAGCAGGTATGCGCCCGAACCGTCGGGGGCCTCGGCGATGGTCCAGAGGGCACCGTCGTCCACCGTTACGTTGGCGTTGCAGATGAGCATACCGTCGTCACCCACCTGGCTGGAGATGATCTTGCTGCCGCGGATGCGGAGCACGTACCAGGTGGCCGTCTCTTCGTTCAGCGTGAAGTCGTCGTTGAGCTCGGAAACCTTGAAGGGCACGACGCGGTCGTACACGAGTTCAAGCGACATGCCGTTGTAGATGTTGCCGGCGTCGACAACGAAGGGCAGCGTCACACCCGAACGCACGGCGGTGGCCTCGGCGTCGAAGGTATAGAGCTCGCCCAGGTCGGGGGCGGTCAACGTAGAGTCGAGGTCAACGTAGATTTCCACGTTGCGCACGCTCGAGAGGGTCGAACCGTCGGAGAGAATAAAGCCGCAGTTGGCCGTGATCAGGCGCCACGGGCGGTAAACAACAGCTACTTCCTCAGAAACAGAAGCTACATGCTGGCTCAGGTCGGTCAGGGCCGTGAAGTTGTCGATGTCCGGAGGCGTGATGGTGTCGCCCACGGCGAAGCGTGCCGTGCTGACCTGGGTCACGTCGCCGCTCTCGGGGAAGAGGTATTCACCCTCGGCGCCGCCGATTTCGCTGAGGTCCATCGTGCAGATGAACGTGATGCGCGGATCGACGGAGTAGTTCACCGTGACGTTGAGCACGCCGTCCGTGATGAGCGATTCGTCGAGCCGGTACGTCGACGAGTCGGTCAGCGTCGTGCCGTCGGCCTTGAGGGCGCTGCGCAGCGTCGTGTTGTCGAACGACGGGAGGCTGAGCGTGTCGCCCGCTACGCACAGGATGGACTGCGAGCCCGACTCGGGCACGCCGCTCGGCATCAGGTCTTCCAGTCCGGCCTCGGCCAGGGTCTGGTCGCTGTTGCCGTTGTAGAAGTTGTACGTGTAGGTGACGGTGTAGTACGTGATGCTCTCGCCGAGCTCGGGCACCATGATCTTGTAGGCGGAGTTGCCGCCGGCGCTGCCCCAGCCCACGACGGTGGCGCCGTCGCGGCCGTAGTCCGTACCGTTACCGTTGAGGTAGTACTGCGAGCCCGATGCGGCCGTGGCATTGGTGGCCGTGAGGTAGAAGGTCTGGGCCTCGGCGTCGCCGACTTCGATGGAGAAGACTTCGGGCGTGTCCTCGTCGGGGCTTACCGTCGAGCAGTCACCGTCGCTCGACATGTACAGGTACTTGCCGTCGGCCAGCGAGAGGATGCGGTAGCTGTTCTCGCCGTCGGCTTTCTCCAGCTGCCAGAGCATGGAGGTGGTCACTTCGCTCCCCGACTCGAACTGGTCGTAGAGCGCAATAAAGTAGTTGTTGCTCGAGTTGAGGGTGTTCTGGGCGTAGCGGCCGCGACCGTTGTTCCACAGCATCACGGGTTTACCCTCCTCGGCCAGTGTGGCCAGTTCTTCGAGCGAAGCTGCCGCCGTACCTTCTGAAACGGCCGTCGGCACGACGCGCTGCGCATCAGTCGGCATGGCGCCGGCTATACCCAAGAGCAACGCAATCGTAAGTAGTGCTTTTCTCATAGCGGGAAAATTTTTGAGATGTTAAACTTAAAGTAAGAAATGCTGCAAATATAGAGGTAATTGTTACAAGTTGTATCACTTTTCCCCGTTTTACCCCCTCTCGTTTGCTTTTTTTTAACGAATGGGGCGAATGAGGGTAATGGGGCTAATGGGACTAATAGAACTAATGAGGCCGATGAGTAGCGGGCGCCCACTCATCAGCCCCATTGGCCTCATTGCTCCCATTGGCCTCATCAGCCCCGTCCCCCTCGTCCTCCCCAAAAGGCGGAGCCCCGTTGCCATCGCGGCAACGGGGCTCCCGGGTTTGTTTTTATGAGAAAACGGTTTGCTTACTTCAGTACGGCCTTTCCGTTCTTGATGAAGATGCCCTTCTGGGGTTCGCTCTGGAGCTGGCGTCCGCTCAGGT
>CALUOQ010000022.1 GCA_944322325.1 uncultured Alloprevotella sp. | reverse complement strand
CGGGGATGTTTCGTTGTTAGGGTGGTAGGGAGGAGGAATAGTAATGTGCCCAATGGGACTAATGGGGCCAATGGGACACCATTGTAACCATCCGAAAATCGGCGACTTTCGGATGGTTACGCTTGGCATTTTATTTCTTGGGTTGTTTGCTGAACCGGTAGATGATGCGGAGCATGACGTAAGAGGGGAGGGAGTTGTGCCACGTTTCCGTAAGGCCTTGGGCGTTTAGGACCTTTTGTACGTTACTCAGGCTGCGGAAAATGTCGAACGCGTCCAAGGAGAGGCCGACTCGCCCGCCGACGAGGTTTTTACTCAGTTGGGCATTCGCGACGAACTGGCAGTCGTTCAGGCTTGCGTCGCTGTATCCGGTTCGGTGGAGGACGGTCATGTTTGTGTTGAAGCTGAAGTCTTTGGGCAGGGAGAACTGGAAAGAGAACCCGTAACGTAAGTCGAAGCTGTTGATGGTGGTGAAATTTTCCCGCGGGGTTTGGGCATGTAGGAATTTGGCTCCGAAACTGAGTTCCGTCAGAAAGTTTTTGAAGCGCATGTTTACCTTGGCCGTTTCCTGGAGCGTCAGGTTGCGTACGGAACTGCGCTCCGTGACGTAGTCCACGTTGTTCTGGTAGTCAAGGTTTAGGGTGTTGCTGAACAGGTGCTGTTTCTTTTCGACGAGGGCGCGGCTGATGCTCGCCTGTTCGCCGATGGCCCAGTTTCCGTCGACGTTGCGCGGTTGGTAGGTGCGCACGCCGGTTGAGGTGTCGTAGTCCGACGCGTTGGCAATGGTGTGGCGCGTCATTTGCCAGTAGCCGTTGAACTGCATACTGAGGTCGTGAGGCGGTAAGTAATAAGACCGTCTGATGGCGACGCGATGCGTCCTGCTCCTTTTCAGGTCGGGATTTCCGCGATAAAGGTTGAGCGGATCGCTATCGTCCAGATAGTCCTGCATACTGAGGAGTTCGGGGTCCGTGAAATACAGTTTGTAGGTCAGGCGGAAGTTGTCGAACCCATAGGAGACTTCGGGGATAAATTCTTGCAGGGTGCGCTTAGATCTCGTGTGTAGCGCACTGCGGTCGTATTCGAGCGATTCCTTTTTCCATCGCCATTCCGGCTTCAGCTGAATGTTCTGGCGCCCGCCGAACAGGTAGATATACATGTTCACTCCTATGGCGTTTGTTCGGTTGCTCTGCTTGGCGAAATACGTGTTCCGGGCGTCGAGACAGTACATCAGGGCCGCTGTAGTGGAGGACAGCAGGCCGAAATCCGGCACATCGTTTCCCAATGCGTCCAGTCGGTAGAGGATGTAATCGTCGTCGTTATGGGCGGCATTCAGCTGGTAGTAGGGCGTGACCGACCCCCAACCGGGGCGGTAAGTGTAAGCCACCCGCGCGTCGGCCTTCAGGGACCAGGTGCACGGCACGGCGTACCGGCGGCGCCAGTCGTCGCGGTTTGTGGCGGCGGATGGCGTGCCGTAGCGCAGGGCATAGTCAGAATGTTCTGCGCCCTCTGTGTTCGAGAATTGCAGGTTCGCGTTCAGGTTCACGAAGTCCGGCGTATGCGGAATCGTGAAGTACGACGTCAGACTGACGCCACCCTGCCAGTCGTCGCCCCGGCTTTGCCTGCGGTCGCTGTATCGGTTGAGGAGAAGAGCAGTGAGTCGGTCGCTGCTCCCGTAGAATATGCTGTCCAGCGAAGCGCCGCGATAGGCGTCGAGCGGGTCACTGCGGAAACTTGCGCCGAGCACCTCGGCGCGACTGTTCCGATGGCGGTACGTTCCGCTTCCGGCCAGCGAGAGATAGCCGTTCCTTTTCCGGTAGTCGAACTTATGCGTTGTGCTGACTTCTGCTTCGCGCGGCAAGCTCAGGGCTCTTGTGCGCGAGTACGTGCTGCCAGTCTGCGGGTGGAACGCCTCGGTCGACTGCATTTGCTCGTTCTCTGCTTCGCGGCGGGCAAACAATGCGTTGCCCGAGTACTTCCAGATGCCTTTCTTGTCCTTGATCAGTGCGTCGATTCCTGCCTTTTGCGCCTCACTGCGGCCCGATGTCGTGCTTTTTGCCTGCATTTCGGCGGAGGCGCCCGGTTTGCTGGCGTCGTTGACGTTGTCCGCGCTTGCGAAGACGGAGAGGCGGGAGTGGTCCGTGAAGCGCAGTCCGAACAGCCGCGCCAGGTAGTGGTTGTCCAGTCCGTAGCCGGCTTCCGCATTGGCTATCCAGCCGATGGCGTATTGGCGTTTCAGGTTCACGTCGACGACCAGGGGAAACTCGTCCCGGCGGACGTCCTTCGTGATATAGTTGTATTCGGGTTCTTCGCGGTAGACCTTTATCTGGTCGACCATGTAGCCCGGCAGGTTTTCCAGCGCGACCTGCGGATTGCCGTCGAAGAAGTTTTCGCCGTTGACGAGCAGGCTGCTGACGAACTCCCCGTTGACGCGGATTTGGCCGTTCGTGATTTCGAATCCCGGCAACATCTTTATCAGGCCGTCGAGCATGGAGCCCTGTGACAGCTGGAAGGCGTCGGCATTGTAGACGAGGGTATCGCCCTTCACGACCATGCGGATTTTCGAGGCCGTGACGGTTGCTTCGCCGAGGGTCCTGCTTTTTGCGGGATTCTTCTTTAGTCGAACGTCGGGCAACTGGCGGCGGTATTCGCGGCGGCCCAGTTTCAGGTTGAACGTGATGGATTTCGTCTGGTAACCTGGTTTGGTATAGCGAAAGATATATTCCCTTTCGCGCGGCAGCGTCAGTCCGCCCACGCGGGCTACGTTGGCTTCGTTGCCGTCAAAAAGAAATCAGGCGTCGGTTACCAGTTCTGTGATGGGTGAGCTGTCCGCGTGCATGACTTCTACGCGCACGCCTTTCAGCAGCTCGTACGTAAAACTGTCTACTACTCTTCCGTAGACATAAATACTATCTACCCCCCCCCTGTCTGGGCGGTTAAATTCAGGCTGGCGCAGAGGGTGCAGACCGTGAGCACGTATCTTCTTTTCATGGCTTTCATAGAGGTTCGGACGGGGACGGACCGAACGTTGGGGTGATTAAAAAAAGTCGCGGTGTCCGGGGTGCGTTCCTCCGGACACCGCGACGCTTTGTCAGTCTTCCTTCTCGGTTTCTTCGAAGTCTTTGATGAGTTTGTTTTGCAGGTCGCCCGGCACGAGCTCGTAGCTGGCGAACTTCATGATGAATGAAGCGCGGCCGCCGGTCAGTGAGCTGAGTGCGGTGGAGTAGTTGGACATTTCCTTGAGGGGCACCTTGGCTTGCAGTTTCTCGTAGCCGGCCTCGCTGCTCATGCCGACGATGAGTCCGCGGCGGCCTTGCAGGTCGCTCATGACGTCGCCCATCTTGTCGCTCGGCACGAATACTTCGACGTCGTATATCGGTTCAAGGATTTTGGGACCTGCCTCCTTGAAGGCCTGGCTGAAGGCGTTGCGCCCGGCGAGCATGAAGGAGAGTTCGTTGCTGTCCACGGGGTGCATCTTTCCGTCGTAGACGACGACGCGCACGTCGCGGGCATACGACCCGGTGAGGGGGCCTTGCTCCATGCGGCTCATGATGCCCTTGAGGATGGCGGGCATGAAGCGGGCGTCTATGGCGCCGCCGACGACGGAGTTGATGAATACGAGCTTGCCGCCCCATTCGAGCGCTACTTCCTCCTTGCCCTTGATGTTGACGCGGATTTCCTGATTGCCGAAACGGTAGACCGTCGGGTCGGGCATACCTTCGCTGTAGGGTTCGACGACGAGGTGCACTTCACCGAACTGGCCGGCGCCGCCGCTCTGTTTCTTGTGGCGGTAGTCGGCGCGTGCGGCCTTTGTGATGGTCTCGCGGTAAGGGATGCGCTGCTCGCTGAACTCGACGGCAATCTTGTCGATGTTTTCCAGACGCCACTTCAGCGTGCGCAGGTGGAATTCGCCCTGTCCGTGTACGAGCGTCTGGCGCAGCTCCTTGCTTTGTTCGATTTCCCACGTCGGGTCTTCCTGGTGCATACGCACGAGGGCGGCCATCATCTTCTCCGTTTCGGCCTCGTTGACGGCGCGGATGGCGCGGGTGCACTTGGGGTTGGGGTATTTGATGAAGTTAAAGCGGTTTTCGCAGTCCTTGCTGTTGAGGGTGTTGCCCGTGCGGACGTCCTTGAGTTTGACCGAGCAGCCGATGTCGCCGGCCGAGAGCTCGCTGACTTTCTCGCGGTTGGCGCCGGCGCAGACGAAGAGTTGGGCCATGCGCTCCTTCGAGCCGCGGTCGGCGTTGGTGAGGTCGTCGCCTTCATGCACGCAGCCGCTCATTACCTTGAAGTACTGCACTTCGCCGATGTGCGGCTCGACGCCCGTCTTGAAGAAGTA
Organism: uncultured Alloprevotella sp.; assembly: GCA_944322325.1. GTDB lineage: Bacteria > Bacteroidota > Bacteroidia > Bacteroidales > Bacteroidaceae > Alloprevotella. Next base: position 24,150 of record CALUOQ010000022.1, on the reverse strand, counting down.
GAGCGACGTCGGTCCCGTGGGGTCGGGCACGACGACTTCGCCGCGCGAGTTGTGCACGGCGGGCATCTCGTCGACGAAGGGGACGACGTTGCCGAGGAACTCCATCAGTCGGCCGACGCCCATATTCTTCGTGGCGCAGACGCAGAACACAGGGAAGATGCTTCGCGTCACCATTCCCTTGCGGATGCCTTCGCGCATTTCGTCCTCGGTGAGCGCCTCGGTCTCGAAGAATTTCTCCATGAGGCCTTCGTCGTTTTCGGCAGCAGCTTCGACGAGGGCCTTGTGCATGGCGAGGGCCTTGTCGTGCTCCTCGGCGGGAATTTCGCTCAGTGTGGGCTCGCCGCCGTCGGGGCCCCACGTCAGTTGCTTCATGAGGATGACGTCGATCAGGCTGTTGAAGTCGGGGCCTGTCTTGACGGGATACTGCACCGGCACGACCTTCGGACCGTAGATGCCTTGCAGCTCGGCCAGGATGGCGTCGAAGTCACACTTCTCGTCGTCGAGCTGGTTGACAAGGAAGATGACCGGTTTGCCCAGTTTCTCCGTGTAGCGGAAGTGGTTCTGCGTGCCCACCTCGGGGCCGTATTGGCCGTTGATGAGCAGCAGGGCGGTGTCCGTCACGTTGAGGGCCGTGATGGCGGCGCCGACAAAGTCGTCCGAGCCCGGGCAGTCGATGATGTTGAGCTTCTTCCCGTTCCACTCCACGTGGAATACGGTCGAGAATACCGAGTATCCGTAGTCCTGCTCGACGGGGAAGTAGTCCGACACGGTGTTTTTGGCCGTGATGCGGCCGCGACGTTTTATCAGACCACTCTCAAAGAGCAGCGCTTCAGTGAGAGTGGTCTTACCTGATCCGTCATTGCCAAGCAGGGCAATGTTCTTAATTTCGTTAGAGTTATACACTTTCATGGTGTTACTGTTTTTGTTGTTAGTTACGCGTTGTTTCGCAATCCGGCGCAAAGTAGTCATTTTGCGGCGAAGCACCAAATTTTCTATAGATGTTGTAAAACAGATTTTCGCTGCTCTCGGAATTGCGCTACGCGCACTTTTCGGCCCGGGCGATGTGCGGACGGCGTGTTTTTTTGTAGTTTTGCAGGGTCGAACTCCAAAAGTGAGCTTTCTTATGAGCCGATATAGACTGTGGAAAAGCGTCGCCGGCGCCACGGGGAAGTCGTTCCTGTTCTTCGTGTTGTGGGTGGCGACGATGGTGGCCCTGTCGTTGCACTACGACCTGTCGCTCCCGGCGACGTGGCAGCTTGGTTTTTCGTCTCTCGATTCGGTGGGCGCCTTGCTGGTGGCCCTGCTGATGTGGCGGTTCGTCGACCGTCGCCCTGTGCGCGAGCTGTTTGCCCGTTGCGGCCGGGCGGGCCGTTGTGCGGGCATGGCGGCCTTGTTGGCGCTGGCCTTGTCGCTGTGCAGTATCCTGCTGATGCTGGCGCTCGACGCTTTCCGTGTTGTGGGTGTGACGGACCGTCCCGCGATGGCCGCCCTGGCCCTGCTGGCGCTGGCGCCGGCCGCCTTTTTTGAGGAAATGGCTTTTCGCGGTTACCTGCTGCCCGTGTGGCAGCGCGCCGTGGGCACCCATTGGGCCGTGGCGGTCACGGCTTTGTTCTTCGCCCTGCTCCACGGTCCAGGTACCGACCTGACATGGGTCAGCTGCCTGAACGTCTATCTGGCCGGCATCCTGCTGGCCTTCATCCGCCTGCGGTGCGATATCTGGGCGGCTACGGCTTTCCATTTCGTGTGGAACGCCGTGCAGACGGTGATGGGCTTCAACCTGAGCGGCAACGACATTCCCGGCTTTCTGGTGCTGACGTCCGAGGAGCACGGCTGGATATCGGGCGGAGGCTACGGCATCGAAGGCTCGGTGTGCACCCTCATCATGTTGGCCCTTGCCGTCAGCTGGTTGTCCCTGCGCCCGCGGCGCGACTGTACCCTCCTGCCATGACCTTCGCCGCGGCGGGACTCTATCTCCATGTCCCTTTCTGTCAGAGCCGCTGTGTGTACTGCGACTTCTACTCGACCACCTGCGGCCCGGCCGAGCGCGGCCGCTACGTCGAAGCCCTCTGTCGCGAGCTGGAGGCACGCGCCGACGAGGTGCCCGGCCGCCGGTTGGCAACGGTGTATTTGGGTGGCGGCACGCCCTCGCAGCTGTCGCCGGCCGAACTGGAGCGCGTTTTCAGTGCGGTCGGCCGCCTGTTCCGCCTGGCGCCTGATGCCGAGGTCACGCTCGAGGCCAATCCCGACGACCTGACGCCTGCTTACGTGGAGGCCCTGCGCGCGTTGCCCGTCAACCGCGTGAGCCTCGGCGTGCAGACCTTCTGTGACGCCCGGTTGCGCCTGCTGCACCGCCGCCATACGGGGCGCGAGGCCGTCGAAGCCGTGGAACGCCTCGCTGCGGCGGGTTTCGACAATCTCAGTGTCGACCTCATTTACGGCTTGCCGGGGCAGACGCTCGATGAGTGGGACGACGACCTCGTCCGTGCCCTCGCTTTGCCCGTCTGTCACCTCTCGGCCTACGCTCTTATCTACGAGGAGGGGACCGCCCTGTGGCAGATGCGCCAGCGGGGCGAGGTCCGCGAGGCCGACGACGAGCTGAGTCTGGCCATGTTCGAGCGGCTCATGGACCGCGCGACTGCGGCCGGCTTCATCCACTATGAAATCTCCAACTTCGCTCGCCCCGGTTGGCGGGCGCGCCACAACTCTTCGTACTGGACGGGTGCGCCCTACGTGGGCTGCGGTCCCGGTGCGCACTCGTTCGACGGGCGGTCCACTCGCCGCCGCAACCTGCCCGACCTGGCGGCCTACACGGCCCTGTCGCCCCGCGTCCCGATGGAAGAGGAGCATCTGACGCCCGACGAACAGTTCAACGACTACATCCTCACCGCCCTGCGTACGGCCGACGGCCTGAGCCTCGACGCTCTCGGAGTGCGTTTCGGCCTTGGCGCCCGCGCTGAGGTGGAGCGTACGGCCCGCCGCCACGTGGCGGGCGGACGCCTTAGTCTTGCTGACGACCGCCTGCGGCTGACGCGCCGCGGCCTCTTCGTCTCGGACGACGTCATGAGCGATTTCATGCGCGTATAGGGGCGGGAGTGGCTGTCGCAGGACAATGGACCATAGATTATTGACATTCGCGGGGTCAATCAAGGCACGTCAAAGCGCGCTTTTGATTACCTTTGCAGGCGATAATTATCTTAATAAACCTAACCCAGGAAACATGAAACCAAGTCCTTTCCGCATCAAGTTCGCCGTTCCGGTCCGCCAGCTTTGCCTTGTGGCAGTCTGTGGCCTCGTTACGCTGGGGATATACGCCCAGAAAGTGATTACCGTGCCCGCAGGTCGGGGCGACATGACGACTGCCATCCAGTCGGCCATTGATCAAGCTCGCCAATACGGCGGCAAACCGGTAGTCATTCGTTTGGAAAATGCCGACTACCATCTTCACCGCGCCAGCGCCATCCCTCGCGTCTACTACGCGTCGAACACGACGTCCGAGGCTGAGAATCCCGTCCCGACGAAGCACATCGCCCTTTGGCTGAAAGGACTTCGCCACGTCACCCTCGACGGACAGGGTGCGCGCCTTGTCACGCACGGCGAGATGACGGCCTTTGTCGTGGACAGCTGTCAAGACGTCACGCTGCGCCGTTTCACCCTGACGGCGGCTGACCCGACGGTGCCCGAAATGACCGTCATGGCCACCGACAGCACCGGAATGACCGTACGTATCCATCCTTCGTCGGACTATCGGGTGGAGGAGGGGCGTCTACGTTTCGAGGGTGAGAGCTGGACGCTCGCGGCGGGCATTGCTCAAATCTACGACCCTGGCCGCGACATCACCTGGCGCTCATGGAGCCCCCTTGCCACTGCTCATCGCGCCGCCGGGACGGGGCCGCGCACGGTGCGTCTCGACTACGGTAAGCGTCCTGACGCCGAGCCGGGGCAGGTGTTCCAGATGCGCGACGGCATACGTGACGAAGTGTGCGGACTGGTCCAGTACAGCCGGGACGTTGTGCTGGAGGACCTCCACTTGGCCTTCCTCGGCAACTTCGGCATCGTCAGTCAGATGTCCGAGAACCTGACTTTCCGCCACCTTACCATGGAGCCCGAGCCCGGCAGTGGGCGTACCTGTGCCGGTTTTGCCGACTTCATGCAGTTTTCCGGTTGCAAGGGGCGTGTCGTCGTCGATCACTGTCGTTTCTCCGGCTCGCAGGACGACCCTATCAACATTCACGGCACACACCTTGCCGTAACCGGTTTCGCTTCTCCCCGACAGCTCACCCTGCGCTACATGCACCCGCAGACCTACGGTTTCCAGTCCTTCTGTGCGGGCGACGAGGTGGAACTGGTGGACCCTCACTCGCTGTTGCCGGCTGTCAGGTTCAAGGTCAGGGAGGCCCGCATGGCCAGCCCGCGCGAAATCGTCCTCACCGCCGACCGTCCCCTGCCCGACAGCCTGCGTGTGGCCGGCCGCTGGGTGGCGGAAAACGTCACCTGTACACCCGAGGTCACCATCTGCCATAACTTTTTCACCCACATACCCACACGCGGTATCCTCGTCACCACGCGGCGAAAGGTGCTCATTGAGGACAACACCTTCCACCGCACGCAGATGAGTGCCCTTCTGATTGCTGACGATGCGCGCAGCTGGTACGAGTCCGGCCCCGTTCACGACGTCACCATACGGGGCAACCGCTTCATCGAGTGCGCCGAGCCGGTCATCTGTATCTGGCCCGAGAACGATGTGGACCGGGGCTGCGTGCACCGCAACATACGCATCAAGAACAACTGCTTCCGCCTGCGCGGCACGGACGGCGCCGTCCGTGCCAAGTCCGTCGCGGGACTGACCGTCCGGGGCAACTGTTTTCAGGCAGCCGATACCCTCGACCTTGGTCGGCTGGTACGCACCGAGGCTTGCCGCGACGTCACCGTCGCGGACAACTGGCTGGATAGCCTTCCTTAGGAGGAGCGTTACTCTCCGAAATACTTACGGTACATGCGGACGGCGGCATCGACGGGATGCGCGGCGTCCCCGGTCGGCGCTGCGGGCTCGGGTTCGTAGCGCCAGGCTTTTGTGACGGCGAAGAGGTCGGGCGCAGGCAGTGCCGGCCTGCTGTTGCCAAGTGTCAAAGCGGAACATGGGGAGCGAGCTGAGCAGGCCGTCTTGGTCGGCCATGAGTGTCATGAACCGGTCTCAGCTGCGGTCGAAAGCCGCGCGGTCGCGTCCGGCCCACGCCTGCTGTATGTCGGCGTAGGCGTCGCGGCTCAGGTCCGACAGGCATTGCCGTATCAGGTCGACGGCGTCATACTGGTAGTTGGCGTTGTCGTGCAGGGAGTCCGCCATTTGCAGGAAGGTCCCTACGGCGGCGAAGCGCTCCGCCAGACTGTCAACCGCGGTGACAGCCGGCTCCATTGCCGTCCGGGCGTGGGCGTGCGCAGGCGTACACAAGCTGAGCAGTCCAGCCAGATATGCGTAAAGAAACCGGTTCGTCGCAGGAAAATGTGTAGAACGTAGCGTAAGCATGGGAAGTCGGATAGAGATGGTTTGTCGTTCAGTGAATGAGAAGTGTCGCAAAGATAGGCATTTTGCTGTGGCGGAGCACTCTTGACGCATCCGAAACCGCAATTTTGTTCCCGCTGCCCCGTCGCGTTCCTGACCTGCCGGTCCGTACGCTTGCGTGTTACGGGAAGTGAAAACGACTGCTGTTTCAGGATTTTTCGAGATTAAATCCGCAAAAACATCCCTTTTGCTTTCCTAAATCATTAACTTTGCAGCCGAAAACTAACGAAGTGTATAATTAAATCCCAGTAACGATGAAAAAAATCAGAGCAGCCGTCGTGGGTTACGGCAATATCGGAAAGCATGTACTCGAAGCCCTGGAGGCCGCGCCCGACTTCGAAGTGGCCGGCATCGTACGCCGTCAGGCCGGCGGTGAGCAGCCCGCCGAATTGGCCGCCTACCCCGTTGTGAGCGACATCCGCCAGCTCGAGGGCGTCGACGTGGCCATTCTCGCCACGCCTACGCGCAAGGTCGAGGAGTACGCCAAGGACATCCTGGCCCTCGGCATCCACACGGTCGACAGCTTCGACATCCACACGCAGATACCCGCCCTCCACCGTACCCTCGGCGAGGTGGCCCGCCAGCACGGCACCGTGGCCGTCATCTCGGCCGGATGGGACCCGGGCAGTGACTCCGTCGTGCGTGCCCTGTTGCAGGCCATCGCTCCGAAAGGCATCACGCACACCAACTTCGGCCCCGGCATGAGCATGGGCCATACCGTGGCCGTCAAGGCCGTGCCGGGCGTCAAGGCCGCCCTCTCTATGACCATCCCCACCGGCGAGGGCATCCACCGCCGCATGGTTTACATCGAAGTCGAGGCCGGCCATAAGTTCGAGGACGTAGCCGCCGCCATCAAGGCCGACCCGTACTTCGTCAACGACGAGACCCACGTCATCCAGGTCCCCTCGGTCGACGAACTGCTCGACATGGGTCACGGCGTCAACCTCACCCGCAAGGGCGTCTCGGGCAAGACGCAGAACCAGCTCTTCGACTTCAACATGCGCATCAACAACCCCGCGTTGACCGGTCAGGTGCTCGTCTGCATGGCCCGCGCCGCCATGAAGCAGCAGCCCGGTTGCTACACGATGATTGAGATACCCGTCATCGACATGCTCTACGGCGACCGCGAGGAGCTCATCGCCCACCTCGTCTGAGGCCTGCGCTGACCGCTTGAACCACAGTCCCCCTTATCCCGGCGTCCATCGCTGACGCACAAGGATAAGGGGGAATTTTTGTAGTATCGGGCGGCACGCCCGGATAACCGCCTGAAACCCCGACAGATGCGCCGATTTCCCGCGGACGAAACAGGGTATGCGGGCGTGCCTTTGGCGCGCCCCTACGAGGCTCCGCCGACCGATAATCATCAATAAAACAAGCAATTACACCGAAAAGCCAGGCGATGAAATGTAGGGGCGCGCCGTCAGGCACGCCCGGTTGACCGCCGAGAGCATGGTTGTTTGCGCCATGTTGTGCGGGCGAAGATGGGTCCGCGGGCGTGCCTTTGGCGCGCCGCTACGTGCCTGCGGCATGGGGCTCGCGAGACGATGTATCAACAGGGTGATGGGGTAGGGATACAAAAAGAGCGGGCAAAAGCCGGAGACCTTTTGCCCGCTCAGGGAAGAAAGAAACAGGACGGGGGAAGTCTCCCCCGCCTGCTCTGTGAACCGTGAATCCGATTAGAACGTCACGGGTACTTCGATGACATCGTTGGCGTTGTAGCCCTGAACGGTGCCGAAGCGCGACTGTACGTTGATCTTCACCTTGAGGACAACGTTCTTGCCAGAGAGCCAGTTCTTACCGGTCTCGGTGAGGCTCAGCTTACCGTCGGGGGTAATAGTAGCGTACTTGTCGTGACCCGCGGAAGCGTCAAGTGTGAACACCGGCGTGCTCAGACCGAGGACGTCGAACGGATTGCGCTCGTAAGCGTCGTCCTTAGTTCCGAAGGAAGCGACAGCACCGTCGGCCCAGATGACATTGCCATCCTTGTCGGCCCACTTGTAACCCTTGGCCAAGTCGAGCTCGTCGTTGCGGTCCTTGAGTTCTACGCGGGTAGCGCCCTTAGTCCACGTACCGCTGATGTCCTGAATAGCGATGTCGAACGACTGCGGATAGGTCTTGACGCCGTAGTGAATCGTGACGCCGAAGCCCAACTTGTTGTCGTTGACGCGGTGAACGTTGTAGGTGTTGTCGAGCGTGATCTTGTGTGTCTTTCCGTCGAACGTAGCGCCCGTGGGCTGGAGAGCCGACCAAGTAACGGAACCGCCGTCGCTCGTGATTTCGCCTGCAGTGCCCGTGTAGTCGTCGAAGAGGCCTTCAAGCGACATTTCCCAGCTGATGCTGTTGATGCGGCCGTTGACGCGCTCGTAGGTCGGATAGAAGCGGGCCATCGTGGCGGTCTCCCACAGGTTCATATCCTGAGTGAAGCTCTGAGTCTGGGGATAGGTAGCCGTAGCAGGCAGGACGACGTTGATGACGCTGGTTCTCGTACGGCCAGTCGTACCCGGCAGATTTACAGTCAGCGTGATAGTGCGCTGGGGTTCTGTTCCGGAAATAACCATGCCTCCAGGATAGGTGACAATGATACGGTTGGTATTCGGATCGTATTTGATTTCTGCTGTCAGACCACCGTTGGTGTAGTTTGCGCTTGTCATTACGTTTCCGAAGAACTCGGCGTGGTTCATACCTACTTGCTCCAAGATGATAGCTTGCTTTCCGGCATCAATAGTGAAGGTTTGCGCGTTCTGGTTCCATTCCGTCGGGTCTGTTGTGCCGATGAAGTCTCCTGTCAAAGTGAGGTCGTTTCTGTATGAGATATCACTGATGGTTACTTTGCTATACGACGTCGGAGTTCCTCCCCAAGTGTTGTAGCCTTTCACTTTGGTCGTGGCAACAACAATAGCCGAATGGCCGATGTATTCGGAAGAGGAAGCAGCGGCAGAGAGTTTACCGTCAACCAACTTGAAGCTGTTCGGATTAACGCTTTCTTTAGCGAGTTCGTACTTCGTTTCAAAGATGTCGCCGTAAGTTTTACCCATGTCGTCTGCGACTTTCGTTCCATTGTAGTAACCTACATACTTACGACCATTCGTATAATTGAGTTCCGTAGGATCTTCTGTGGCATTCGACTTGTAGGCAATGTTGGTTTCACTTTGGACGCTGCAAGTCGTACGGATTGCGTCAATGATTTGCGTTTCGTAAGTAACGGTGAAGTAGTCCGAGGTGATGTCGGTGAAGTTTGTCTTGGTTTCACCTTCCTTGGGCTCATTAGCCTTCAGCATGGCGCAGAGTGCCCACATCTGGTCGCTGAGCGTACCGGACTTAACGTCGTACGTTACAATACCCGTCGTCGGGTCTGCGCCGACAAGTTTCGTCTCGAATCCAGAGGGCGTTCCGGCACGCATCTGCTGGCCGTCGAACGTAAGTTTGTAGTTATTCTCAATGTTTTCCTTCGTGGCGGCAGCGGCCGGTGCGATGCGGAATTTAATTACCTGACCGGTGCGCTGAGCTACGGGAGTGGTGAGGCTGATTGGCTTAACCGTCAGCGTCTGGAACGACAGACCTCCGTGAGCGTCGCCATTGGCGAAGTCAGGAATGTAAACCATGCTCTGGATGAAGTTGCCGAGCAAGGAAACCATACGCTCTTCGACGGCGTTGAACTTCTTGTCGATTTCTTCCTTGTTGTAGAAGTTAGCCGTCGGCTCTTCGGTGTCGCCGCCCTGTTCGGGGTCGTCAGGATCCTGGCCGGCGATGAGGCCGAGCTGCGTTTTCAGGTCGTCGATATCGTCGAGAGCGGTTTGAAGGTCGCTCTGGTTGGCCTTGCTGGAGATGGAGGCGATTTCGTCTACGACGTCAGCCTTCCAGTCCTCGAGAGCCTTGAGCTTGTCGTAAATATCTTTGGCCGTGGCGTCAGCCTTGTCGGCGAAGAATGCGTCGAGCTTGTCGTTAATTTCTTCGATAGCCGACTTGTTGTTTTCGATGTCGGTCGAGGAGAGTTCGCCCCACTTGTCCTCAACAGCCTGAACGCGGTTAACGAGAGCGGAGAACTCGGCGTACTCGCTCAGGTTGAGGTCAGCGCCTTCGAGGGCTTCGATGCGGCTCTTGAGGCCAGACAGGTCGCTCTTCACGGAGCTCAGGTCGCTGAGGGCGGTGCCGAGGCTCGTTTCCAGATCGTCGATGCGCTTCAGTTCGTTTTGGAGATCCTTTACGCTGCCAGTGAGGTTGGTCACTTCGCCGCGGAGTCCGGCTACGAGGGTAGCGCTGGCCTTGCCGTCGAGAGTGGCCTGAAGCGTTTCGTTGTAAGCTGCGATTTTTTCGTCGATGGTGGCGGGGTCAGCCTTGGCGTCGATGAGCAGTTGCAGTTCCTGCTTGGCTGCTTCGATCTGGCTGGCTACGCCTTCGGAAGTGGCGGCCGAGTTGAGCTTGCTTTCGAGGCTTTCGATTTCCCCTTCGACAGTGCTGATCTTCTCGTCGAGCTGTGCGGAGGTTACGGCGCCTTCGGCGATTTCCTTAGCCTCGTTGATGAGGCCTTCCAGACGGGCGGCTTCAGCCTGTAGCGTAGCGGGGTCAACCTTGCCGTTGAGGGCGTCGTTGAGCTTCTGCTGAGCCTCTTCCTGCTTCTTCTCGAGGTCGCTGATCTGCTGCTCGAGCTTCTGGCTGAGTTCCTCGTTGGCACCGGCGGCTGCTTTGTTGGCAGCGTCGATGAGTCCCTGGAGGCGGTCGGCCTCGGCCTGGATCTGGCTGGGGTCAGCCTTCTGGTCGATGAGCTGGTTGAGGTTGTTGACGGAAGCGGTGAGCTCGTCCACGTTGACCTTGTCGCTTACGATGCCGCCGAGGCTGTCGATTTTCGTTTGCAGCTGTTCTACGACTTCGTCAATGGCAGCAGCCATGTCGTCGCCCGTGATGCCTACGACGCTGTTGATCTTGTTGATCTGGTCCTGAAGACCTGTGATGTCGGCATCATAGTCGTCGGAGCAACCTACAAATACAGGAGCTGCCGTGGCAGTCAGTGCGCAAAACACTGCGACTCTAATGAATCTCTTGTTCATAATGAATGAAAGTTAAGTTAGGAATGTTGATGTCTTTTTCTCTGTTTGTCTCTATTTACCTGTTTGGTTTTCAGACTGTTTAGGCTCTCTCCTCCACCCCCGGACGGTGTTTCCATCTCTTAGTTAGAGGTAGAAAGCCGAACGGGCGAAAAAACATACCCCCCTGTCCGCCGCGGGCGCACCGACGCACGGTGGAGGCCTCGCGGCGCGAAATTCCGTCCCCGCCACACCCGCGCGGGGCGGAACGGAGCACGTCGTATAGAGAAAAAGCACAAAAAAAGTGTGCATTAACTGAAATTTTTCCGGGAATTTATTTGGTCTGTTCTGGACTTCTCCCTACCTTTGCCCCAGCTTTCTACCTCTAACTAAGAAATGGAAAGCTTTTTTCTTTCCTTGGGCTTATATTTATTATAAGGTGTGCCGGGTGCGCAGGGCAGCGGTCGGATTTCCTGTCGCAGCGATAGAAAATCCTGTCGCAGCGATAGAAATTTCTGTCGTAGTGACCGTTTTTCCTATCGTAGCCGTGTTTTTTGCGGGCGTGTCGGGCGTGCCTTTGGCGTGTCCCCACGGGCCTACGGCACGGGGGGCGAGACGTGTGGGCGCGCCGTGAGACCGCCCGTTTGTCCGCCGATTGCCCAAAAATGGCTACCTTTGCGCCCGATGTTAAGGTTGGAAGGACTAACGACGGGGTATCGCTCGCGCGGGCGTACCTACGCGGTGTCGCCGCAGCTGGAGGGCGAGCTGCCCGAGGGGCGGCTGACGTGCCTGGTGGGTACGAACGGGGCGGGCAAGTCCACCCTGTTGCGTACGATGGCGGGGCTGTTGCCTCCGCTGGGGGGGCGTGTCTCTGTGGGCGGCCGGGCGCTGGACGCCCTGTCGCCGGCGGAGCGGGCGCGCGCGGTGGCGGTGGTGCTCACGGGGCGGCCCGACGTGGCCCACCTGCGGGTGGGCGAGCTGGTGGCCCTGGGGCGCATTCCCCATACGGGTTTCAGCGGCCGCCTCTCGGCGACGGACCGCGCGGTGGTGGCCGACGCCCTGCGGCGTACAGGCATCGACGGGATGGCGCGCCGGCCCGTGACGACGCTGAGCGACGGCGAGTGTCAGCGGGCCATGGTGGCGCGCGCCTTGGCGCAGGCCACGCCGGTCCTCCTGCTCGACGAACCGACGGCCTTCCTCGACTTTCCGGCCAAGGCCGCCCTGTTTGACCTGTTGGCCGACCTGGCCCACACGGAGGGCAAGGCCGTGCTCGTCTCCACCCACGACGTGGGGCTGGCCGCGCGGCGGGCCGACCTGTTCTGGCTGCTCGACGGCGCGGGGCTCCATGCCGGTCCGCCGGCCGCCCTGACCGACGCGCTGCGGGCGGCTTTCGGCACGTCCGACCTCCCTTTCTGAAACCGAAAAAACGTACGACATGATTGTTTGCATCGCCGAAAAACCGAGCGTGGCGCGCGACATCGCCCACGTGCTGGGCGCCACGACGAGCCACGAGGGTTATCTTGAGGGCAACGGCTACCAGGTGACGTGGACCTTCGGCCACCTGTGCGAGCTGAAGGCGCCCGAGGACTACTCGCCCGCCTGGAAACGCTGGTCGCTGGGCCAGCTGCCCCTTGTGCCCGCACGGTTCGGCATCCGCCTGAAGGCCGACCGCGGCGTCGAGCGCCAGTTTGCCGTCATCCAGCGCCTCATGCAGGCGGCCGAGCTCATCGTCAACTGCGGCGATGCCGGCCAGGAGGGCGAGCTCATCCAGCGCTGGGTGATGCAGAAGGCCGGCGCCACATGCCCCGTCAAGCGACTGTGGATTTCCTCGCTGACGGAGGAGGCCATCCGCGCCGGCTTTGCCGCACTCAAGGACCAGGCCGACTACCAGCCCCTCTACGAGGCGGGTTTGGCGCGCGCCATCGGCGACTGGCTGCTCGGCATGAACGCCACGCGCCTCTACACCCTGAAGTTCGGCCGGCAGGAGCGCGGCGCGCAGCCCCTCTCCGTCGGTCGCGTACAGACGCCCACGCTCGCCCTCATCGTGCGCCGGCAACAGGAGATAGAGCAATTCCGCCCCGAACCCTACTGGGTGCTCACGACGCAGTACCGCCAGACCACATTCACGGCGACGCAGGGCCGTTTTGCCAGCGAGGACGAGGGACGCCAGGCCCTGGAGCGCGCCGCCGCGTCCGACTTCGAGGTGACCGACGTCGCCGCCAAGCGAGGCAGCGAGGCGCCGCCCCGCCTGTTCGACCTGACCTCGCTGCAGGTGGCCTGCAACCGCAAGTTCGGCTACTCCGCCGAACAGACGTTGCAGCTCATCCAGAGCCTCTACGAGAAGAAGGTGACCACCTATCCGCGTGTCGACACCACGTACCTGAGCGACGACCTTTATGCCAAGTGTGCCGGCATCCTCAACGGGCTGACGCCCTATGCCGACCTGCTGACGCCCTTGCGCGGCCGTCCGCTGAAGCGGAGCAAAAAGGTGTTCGACTCGTCGAAAGTGACCGACCACCACGCCATCATCCCGACGGGCGTCGCGCCGCGCGCCCTGACGCCCGAGGAGGGCCGTGTGTTCGACCTCGTGGCCCGCCACTTCATCGCCGTGTTCTACCCCGACTGTCAGTTCCTCACCACCACCGTGCAGGGCCGGGCCGCCGACATTCCCTTCAAGGTCAGCGGCAAGCAAATCCTCGAACCCGGCTGGCGCGACGTTTTCGCCCAGGAGCGGACGGAGGACGACGACGAGTCCGCCGAGGACGACGAGGAGCGTACGCTGCCCGCCTTCCAGAAAGGTGAGTGCGGTCCCCATACGCCCCGCCTGGCCCAGAAAATGACCACGCCGCCCAAGCCCTACACCGAAGCCACCCTGCTGCGCGCCATGGAGACCGCCGGCAAGACCGTGGCGAGCGAGGAGCTGCGCGAGGCGCTCAAGGAGAACGGCATAGGCCGCCCCTCGACGCGCGCGGCCATCATCGAGACCCTCTTCCGGCGGCAGTACGTGCGCAAGGCGCGCAAGACGCTTGTCGCCACGGCCACCGGCGTGGAGCTCATCGGCCTCATCGACGAAGAACTGCTGAAGAGCGCCGAGCTGACGGGCATCTGGGAGCGCAAGCTGCGCAGCATCGAGCGCCGGGAGTACAGCGCGCGCCAGTTTCTCGACGAGCTCAAGGCCATGGTCGCGCAGCTGGTGCTCGACGTGCTGGCCGACAACACGCACCGCCGCGTCACCGTAGAGGCCGAGCCGCCGAAGGCAAAACGAAAAACCGCCGCCGCGAAGGCCGCGACGGCGGAGAAAAACACAAAACGCAAGACGGCGAAGAAACCGGCGGGCACTGCGCCCCAGGTGGGCCAGCCCTGCCCCCTCTGCGGCAAGGGGACAATCGTCCGCGGCCGCACGGCCTATGGCTGCTCGGAGTGGCGCAACGGCTGCACGTGGCGCGCGCCGCTCGACCCGCCGGCCGGCGACTGAGCCCCGGCGACACGCAGGGGGCGCGCCGCGCTCCCGACTCGTTTATTTCAGCAATCTGTAGCCGATGGCGCCGCCCGCAATCGAGGCGGCGAAGATGCCGAGCTTGGCCTGCAGCAGCATGGTCGCGTCCGTAAAGGCAAGGGTGGAGATGAACATGGACATCGTGAACCCTATCGACGCCAGGAAACCGAGCCCGACGATGCGCCGCAGGGTCAGCCCGGCGGGGCGGGTCACGCCCATGCGCGTCAGCAGCAGGACGGACAGCACGATGCCCAGCGGCTTGCCCGCCAGCAGGCCCAGGGCCACGCCCGGGGCTACCCAAGTGGAGAACACCGCGTCCGCGTCGAGGCCTCCGAACGAGACGCCGGCATTGGCCAGCGCAAAGACGGGCATGACAACGAAGGAGACAAACGGGTGCATCGCGTGTTCAAGGCGCTGCGAGGGCGGGATGGCGTCGCGCGTGTCGTCCCTCATGCGGGCAATGACCTCCACCTGCTCTTCGTCGAGCGTCGCCACGCCGTTGGGCCTCATGCCCGCAAAGTCCCGCAGGTGGGCGGCGGCACGCTTCAGGTATTCGGCTTCGGGCAGGCGTGCGTCGGCCGGTATGGCAAAGGCGGCCAGCACGGCGGCAATGGTGGCGTGTATGCCCGACATCAGGAAGGCTGTCCACACGCCGCCTATCCCTATGATGCCGTAGAACACGACGTTCTTTACGCCCAGCTTGTTGGCCGACAGCATCAGCGCAAGGAAGGCCACGCCCACGCCGAGGTTGACCAGCGAAATCTCGGAGGTGTAGAAGAGGGCAATGACCACGACGGCGCCGAGGTCGTCCACGATGGCCAGCGTTGTCAGGAAAACCTTGGCCGCGAGCGGGACGCGGTCGCCCAGCACGTAGACGATGGCCAGCGAAAAGGCAATGTCGGTGGCCATGGGTATCCCCCAGCCGCCCGCCGCGGGCGTGCCGGCGTTCAGCGCGGTGTATATCAGGGCGGGCACGAGCATCCCCGCTACGGCCGCTCCGATAGGGAGCAGCGTGTGGCGGGGGTCGGCCAGTTCGCCGCCGATAAACTCCCGTTTCAGCTCGAGCCCCACGACGAAGAAGAACATCGACATCAGGCCGTCGTTAATCCAGTGGTGGAGCGAATAGTCGAGGTAGGGCTCGCCGTCGACGAGGAAGCCGAGCCTGTGTTCGAAGAAGTGGAAATAAGCGTCGCTCCACGGCGAGTTGGCCAGCGCCAGGGCCGCCACGACGCTCAGGCCGAGGATAATGCCGGCCGACTTTTCGCGTCGGATGAACTGCTGTAGCGGCGTGACGATTCCGCTGTTTATCCGCTGTTTGTACTTGCTTGTCATGACGAATGGTGGTGTGGGGTGTTTCCGGGCAGGGGTGGGGGAGCAGGCCGGTGCCGCGCGTTATCTTAGGTTCTTTTTCGGACCGAACGACAGGTCGCCGGCGTCGCCCAGTCCGGGCACGATGTAGGCGGCTTCGTTGAGGACGGGGTCGATCGCGGCGCACCAGAGGGTCACGTCGTCCGAGGGGAACACGCGCGCCAGGTGGGCGACGCCCTCCTCGGCGGCGATGACCACGCAGAGGTGCAGCCGCGCGGGCGTACCGCCGGCGAGGAAGGCCTGGTAGGCCAGTTCGAGGCTGCTGCCGGTGGCCAGCATGGGGTCGACGAGCAGGAAGGTGCTCCCGTCGAGCTGCGGCGTGGCGATGTAGTCGAGGTGGATGCGCAGGTCGTCGCGGTGGCCCTCCTCGCGGTAGGCGGCCACAAAGGCGCTGTCGGCGCCGTCGAACACGTCGAGGAAGCCCTCGTGGAAGGCCAGCCCCGCGCGCAGCACGGTGCCTATGACGATATGGTCGTCGGGCGTCGACACGGTCTTGCGTCCCAGCGGCGTGACGACCTCTTTCTGCGAGTAGCGCAGTGTGCGGCTCAGCTCGTAGGCCATGACGTAGCCGATGCGTTTCAGGTTGCCGCGGAAGAGGGTGCGGTTGCCCTGGTAGTTCACGTCGCGCAGTTGCGCCATGTAGTGGTTGAGCACGCTGTCGGTCGCTCCGAGGTCAATAATTTTCATCGCGTCAGTCTTTATGGGTTGGGGTAGTTCCGCCGCTCACTCGGCGTCCAGCAGGCGGTCGGCGGCGTCGGCGGCCAGGTGGGCCTCGAAGCCGCGCCCGGCAGCGAAGCGCAGCAGTTTCAGGCGCAGGGTGTAGGCGTCGGGCGCCTTGACGGTGCGGCGCTTGGCGGCCATCAGGGCGTCGAGCCCCGCTCGGTAGTCCGCTTCGTCGACGGCGGCCAGCGCCTCGTCGACGGCCTCGGCGGCTACACCCTTCAGGCGCAGCGCCTGGCGCACCTTGAGGCGCCCCCAGCGGTCGTAGGTCAGTTTGTCGTGCACGTAGGCGGCGGCATAGCGCCGCTCGTCGAGGTAGCGCTCGCGCTCCAGGCGGTCGAGCAGGGCGTCGGCGTCGGCCGGCGCGAGGCCGCGGGCCAGCAGCTTGGGGCGCAGGTCGGCCCGGCAAAGCTCGGCGCGGGCACAGCGGCCCGTGGCGTAGCGGTAGGCTTCGTCGGGGGTCATGGCGTGAGGGTTTGGAGGGGAAACGAATCGGGGGCCACGGCCTTGACCATGCGGTCGTGGCCGAACTGGTCGCGGCGCAGCTCGACCGCCGTGTAGCCCCAGGCGCGGAACAGGTCGGCCGTCTGCGGCCCGAGCGTCTGGTTCAGCTCCGCATAGAGGCGTCCGCCCGGCGGCAGGGCGTGGCGTCCCAGCCGGGCCAGGGCGCGGTAGAAGCGCAACGCGTCGTCGTCGGGCACGAAGAGGGCCGCGGCGGGCTCGTGGCGCAGCACGTGGTCGTCCATCGCGGCGGCCTCGGACTGGCGCACGTAGGGCGGGTTGCTCACGATGACGTCGAAGCGGTCCGTCGCGCGGGGCGGGGCCAGCAGGTCGCGCTCAGCGAAGCGGACGCGGGCGCCCAGCCGGGCGGCGTTGCGGCGGGCCACGTCGAGCGCGCCGGGCGCGATGTCCCACGCCGTGATCTCCGCCCCGGGGCAGGCCAGCGCCAGCGTCACGGCCAGGCAGCCGCTCCCCGTGCCGCCGTCGAGCAGGCGGCAGCCGGCGCCGAGGCCGTCCGCCGCGACCCACGCGGCGAGCTCCTCGGTTTCGGGCCGGGGGATGAGTACGGCGGGCGTCACCTCGAACGCGCGCCCGGCGAAGCGCGCCCGCCCCACGACGTACTGCACGGGCTCGCCCTGCTCCAGCCGCGCCCACATCCGGGCCAGCCGGTGGCGCTCGTCTTGCGAAAATTTTCTAACTTTGCCCGCGTAGACGTCGACGGGCCTCACGCCGAACACCTCGTCGAGCACAAGGCGGACGATGGCGCGGGCCTCGCGCTCGCCGTAGCGGGCCACGAGCGGGCGGTGGAGCCGGGTGAAGTCGATGTCGGCAGTCTGCATACGTGGCAAAGTTAAGGAAAAAAGCAAATGACCGAGCGAGAAAACGATGAAAAATGGATGCGCCGCTGCCTCGACCTGGCGCGCTGCGGGCGCTACGGCGCGCCGCCCAACCCCATGGTCGGGGCCGTCATTGTGCACGACGGGCGCATCCTGGGCGAGGGTTATCACGCCCGCTGCGGCGAGGCCCACGCCGAGGTCAACGCCGTCCGCGCCGTCCGCGAAGCGGACAAGGCCCTGCTGTCCGCCAGCACCCTCTACGTCAGCCTCGAACCCTGTGCGCACTACGGACGCACGCCGCCCTGTGCCGAGCTCATCGCGCGGCTGGGCATCCGCCGCGTCGTGGTGGGCTGTGTCGACCCCTTCGCCCGCGTCCAGGGGCGCGGCATCGCCATGCTGCGCGAGGCGGGTTGCGACGTCACGGTCGGGGTGCTCGAGGCCGAGTGCCGCGAGTTGAACCGCCGCTTCATCACCTGCCAGACGCACCATCGGCCCTACATCACGCTGAAGTGGGCGCAGAGCGTCGACGGATTCCTGGACCGCCGGCGCACCGGGGGGCAGCCCGTGGCCCTCTCGTCGCCGCGCACGCTGATGGCCGTACACCGCCTGCGGGCGCAGAGCGGCGCCATCCTCGTGGGCCACGCCACGCTGCGCCTCGACCGGCCGCGCCTCGACGTGCGCCACTGGGCCGGGCCCGCGCCGCTGAGGCTCGTGCTGGGCCGCGTGGCGCCGGACGAGCTGCCCGAGGGCTTTGAGGCCTTTGCCGACCGCGACGCCATGCTCGCCGAGCTCTACCGCCGCGGCGTGCAGACGCTCCTCGTCGAGGGCGGGGCGCGGACGTTGCAGTCGTTCATCGCCGACGGCCTGTGGGACGAGGCGCGCGTTGAGCTGGCGCCCCAGACGCTGGGCGACGGCGTGGCGGCCCCCGCGATGCCCGCCGGCGCCCAGCGCCGCGTGGAGACCCACTTCGGCCGCCCCGTCGTGTGGTACCGTCGCGCGGGGAGCTTACTTTGAACGTCGCGACGGCGTCCCGCCGACCGCGACGACTGACTCAGAAACCGAAAGATATGAAAGAATTTATACGCACCGAAGCAGAAACCGAAACCGCCGTGCTCGTGGCCCTCATCACGCGCACGCAGGACGAACGCAAAACCAACGAGTACCTCGACGAGCTGGCCTTCCTGGCCGAGACGGCCGGCGCCCGCGCCGTCAAGCGCTTCACCCAGCGCCTCGACCAGCCCCTGGCGGCCACCTACGTCGGCAAGGGCAAGCTCGACGAGATACGCCAGTACATCGAGGAGGAAGAGGAGGCCGAGCGCGAGGTCGGCATGGTCATCTTCGACGACGAGCTGAGCGCCAAGCAGCTGCGCAACATCGAGCGCGAGCTCAAGGTGAAAATTCTCGACCGCACCTCGCTCATCCTCGACATCTTCGCGATGCGCGCCCAGACGGCCAACGCCAAGACGCAGGTCGAGCTGGCGCAGTACCGCTACATGCTGCCCCGCCTGCAGCGCCTCTGGACCCACCTCGAGCGCCAGGGCGGCGGCTCGGGCTCGGGCGGCGGCAAGGGCTCCGTCGGGCTGCGCGGCCCGGGCGAGACGCAGCTCGAAATGGACCGCCGCATCATCCTCAACCGCATGGCCCTGCTCAAGCAGCGCCTTGCCGACATCGACCGCCAGAAGTCGACACAGCGCAAGCACCGCGGCCGACTCGTGCGCGTGGCCCTCGTGGGCTACACCAACGTCGGCAAGTCCACCCTCATCAACCTCCTGGCCAAGAGCGACGTATTCGCCGAAAACAAACTCTTCGCCACGCTCGACACCACCGTCCGCAAGGTCATCATCGGCAACCTGCCCTTCCTCTTGAGCGACACGGTGGGCTTCATCCGCAAAATCCCCACCGACCTCGTCGACTCCTTCAAGAGCACCCTCGACGAGGTGCGCGAGGCCGACCTGCTGCTGCACGTCGTCGACATTGCCCACCCCGACTTCGAGGAGCAGATTGAGGTGGTCAACCAGACGCTGGCCGACCTGGGCTGCGCCGACAAGCCCGTCATCATCGTCTTCAACAAAATCGACGCCTATACCTGGACCGAGAAGGAGGCCGACGACCTCACGCCCCCCACGCGCGAGAACGTCTCCCTCGCCGAGCTCGAGCGCACCTGGATGGCCAAGCTCAGCGACGGCTGCATCTTCATCTCCGCCCGCCGGCAGCAGAACATCGACGGCCTCAAGGACCTCCTCTACCGCCGCGTCAGCCAGATTCACGTCCAGAAGTATCCCTACAACGACTTCCTCTACGACACCTACGACGAGGCCTGACGCCGGCGGCGGGCCAGTTTCGTCCGCGGGCGGGAGGCGTATGCCGCGGTTTCAGGCGGTCGTCCGGGCGTGCCTTGCGGCGCACCCCTACATTTCTTATCGCTCGGCAGCGAATCGTAACGGATGGTCTTATGGCAAGTGGTCGGCGGGCGTATCCATGTAGGGGCGCGCCGTCAGGCACGCCCGCACACTCTGTTTCAGATGCGGAAAAACCATTATACCCCGCGACCGTTGCGGCTCGAACGGGCCTGCCTCACGGCGCGCCCCTGCATGGCCACGCCGTAGATTTTGTGTGTCATCCCGCCCGCGCGGCGGCTGAAAACAAGCGCAGTCCCCGTAACTCCCGGCGTAGTCCCAGGATTTACGGGGACTGCGCTTGTGCGGCGCGGAGCAGTGGAGTGGGGATGTACGGCGGGACGGGTAGCTGGCACGAGAGCGATGGAATTTTGGAAAGCAAAACTATGTTAAATACCCCCCCCCGAAAAGAGTGCTATGTCGATGAAAAACACCATATTTGCCTATGGATAAAAATTCTGGAAGCCATGAAAGACAAATTCAGTCAAACCGTAGCGGTTCAGGCGGGGAACGCCACCTGCCGGGCGTGCCGCATCTATCCGTTGTGTCACGGCGGGTGCACGCAGATGAAGCTGGAGTATAAGGCGCCTGTCGGTTGCCTGAAGGGATACACCGAAGAGCAAAAGACGAAGATACTGAGCGGACGGATGCATGAGCTAATCGCATTGAGAAGTTAGTCGAAACCAGAAAAAACTGATACTATGGGTAAAAAAGCAGGGTTCCTGATAGCATTGTTCACCGCGAGTGTGTCTTATGCGGCTGAGCGGGATACGTGTGTAGTCCTTTTCCCGGTTTTTGATTCCTTTACTTATGAGAAGGTTGACAGTCTCAAGGCGGAGCTGTTGCGCACGGACAGCACATTCCTGTGTTCCTGTTATATTAAGGACGTGGTGCAACAGAGCGTGCCGCAGGCTTGGGTATGCGCGCAGGTCGTTCGGTCGGGAGATTACTTGGTGAAGATAGAACGGCGAGGATACGAAACGCTCTATCACCCGCTGCGGGTGAAGTTGTCGCGCCGAAGTACGGATATACGTCTGTCCCCGGTCTACCTGCGCAAGCTGGCCCGGTCCGAACGGCAGCGGGCGCTGGGCGAGGCCGTGGTGCAGGCCACGAAAATCAAGATGGTCATGAAGGGCGACACGGTGGTGTACAACGCCGACGCCTTCCAGCTGTCGCAGGGGTCGATGCTCGACGCCCTCATCGAGCAGTTGCCCGGCGCCGAGCTCAGCGACGACGGCGTCATCACCGTCAACGGGCGGCGCGTCAGTAGCCTGCTGGTCAACGGCAAGGACTTCTTTCGAGGCGACCCGCGCGTGGCGCTCGACAACCTGCCGGCCTACATGGTGGACAAGGTGAAAGTGTACGAGCAGACGTCGGACCTGGACCGCTTTCGCGGCCTCGACCCCATCGACAAGCCCCTCGTGATGGACGTGGGGCTGAAGCGCGAGTACGCCGTGGGCTGGATAGCCAACGCCGAGGCGGCCTACGGCTCGGACAAGCGCTACCTGGGCCGCGCCTTCGCCATGATGTTCACGCCGCGCTCGCGCTTGGCCCTCTTCGGCAGCGCCAATAACACCAACGACACGCGGCGCCCCGGCCGCCAGGGCGACTGGACCCCGGCCGAGCAGCCCACCGGACTGCAGGCGGCCAAGACGGCGGGCGCCGAGTACAGCTACGACAACCCGCGGCGCGGCCTGGAGCTGACGAGCAACGCCGACTTCGCCCACTACGACACCGACCAGCGCACCCGCACCGTGGCGACGAGCTTCCTGACCGGAGGCAACAACTACCGCCACGCCGACCGCCAGACCACGGCCTGCCGCACCACGTTCAAGACGAGCCACGACTTCAAGCTGCAGCCCAGTGACCGCGCCTACCACCAGCTGCGCGCCGCCTTCGACTACGAAGACCGCCGCGGCGACGGCCTGCTGCGCGCCGGGACGTTCAGCAGCGACCCCTACGACCGCCTCGCCGCGGGCGTGCTCGACAGCCTCTTCCTGCCGGGCGGCGGCGAGCGCCTGCGCCAGATAGCCGTGAACCGCCAGCGCGAGGCCTCGCGCACGGACGGCTACACGTGGAGCGTCAGCGTGCCCTACACGTTCAGCTTCAAGCCTATCCCCGGCGTCAACGACAACCTGACGCTCACGGCCTCCTTTGCCTACGACCGCGCGGACTACAAGGCTTTCAACCATTACCTCCTCGACTATCCCGCCACGCCCGACGCCGCGAGCGACTTCCGCAACCGCTACCGGACGCGGCCCAACCGACATTATAAATATGACGCCCGCGCCAGCTATATGCTTTGGGTCAGACGGAACGTGTACATGAATTTCTCCTACGCCTACACGCAGGAGTATCGCTCGGGGCGCGACGACCTCTACCGGCTGGACAGCCTCGACGGGTGGGGCTACGCCACGGACCACGTGCTGGGCGAGCTGCCCTCCACGACGACAGCCCTGCAGCAGGCCCTCGACCTGCAAAACCACGAGCACTCGGAGTATTGGGCCAAGAAGCACGTGGCGCGCTATTTCGCCGGTTTCATCAAACCGACGGACGACGGCGGGCAGCACCAGGTGGAACTCACGCTGCCGCTCTACGTCGACCAGGAACGCCTGCGCTACGAGCGCGGCACCTACTTCACCGACCGCGACCGCCTGCGGGCCTACGTCAACCCCGGCGTGAAGTATTACACGCAGCAGGTGCGTGAGTTGCGGAACGGCTGGCAGCGATATACCGACCTGACAGTGAACTACAATTATACGATGTGGGGCCCCGACATGTTCAACGAGCTGGACGTCGTGAACGACGCCGATCCCCTTTACGTGCAGTGCGGCAATCCGAACCTCCACCGCGCACAGCGCCACGAGGCGAGCATACAGCTGAACGCCTTCAAGTACGGCAGCGGGCGCTATGTCAACCTCTTCAACCTGCAGCTGCGCGGCGGCGCCGTGCGCGACCAGGTGGCCATGGGGCAGACCTACGACCCCGCGACGGGCGGCTACACCGTCCGCCCCGAAAACGTCGACGGCAACTGGTGGGTGAACGGCACCCTGACGCTCAACCGCGACCTGGGGCCGAAGAAGTACTTCCTGCTCAGCTCCGTCACCAGCCCGGGCTTCACCCACAGCGTCGACCTGCTCGGCGTCAGTGGGTCCACCGCCCCGGCACGCAGCGTCGTGCGCCAGACCTACGTCAACGAGACGCTCAAGCTCAACTTCACCTACAAGCAGTGGCGCGCCGGGCTCAAAGTGGGCGCCAACTGGACCCACGCCCGCAGCCGCCGCGAGGGATTCACCACCGTCAACGCCGTCGACCTCAACTACGGCCTCTCGGCCCGCATCCCCATACCCGGCGGCGTCGAGCTGAGCACCGACCTGACCCTCTACAGCCGACGCGGCTACGAAGAGCGCAGCATGAACACCGACGAGCTCGTCTGGAACGCCCGTCTTGCCAAGAGCATCCTTAAGGGTAACCTCACCTTCATGGTCGACGCCTTCGACATCCTCGGCAACCTGAGCAACGTGCGCCGCACGCTCAACGCGCAGGGCCGCATCGAAACTTGGTACAACGTCATCCCCCGCTACGTCATGGCCCACGTCGTCTACCGCCTCAACATACAGCCCCGCAAGCGCGGCGCCGATTAATCCCGCCGCTTTGCCCGTTTATTGCTGCGCCGCGCCGCGGCATCTTTTCCGCCCTTTGTACGTCGTTCGTGGCGCGCAAAGGGCTTTTTCAGGCGAAAACGGTGCTTCTGTGGCTCCGTTTTCCTGTTTAAGAGCAGATTTCATGATTTTTTACGCCCCGGCGCAACCATCCTAAGCCGGAAAAACACTATATTTGCTGTCCGGACTCATGGCAAAGGCAGTCCGAGGCGCAATTTTTTTTACGGCGCTAAATTCTTGGTACAGAGTGGAGAACGACTCTGTAGTAAATTTTTGTCGAAAAAAAGTCGCCAGAAAATTTGGTGGGTAATCAGAAACCCACTACTTTTGCACTCGCTTTCGGGAACGAACCGGGAGCACAACGAGAATCTTTGAGAAATTTCCATAAACAATTAGAAGTGACAGGAGATATGCAGTAAGCATATACTCGGTGTAAGTGTAGAATAATCCGTCATTTTCCCTCTGAGCAATCAGAGAGTCCGTTTCCTGTTAAACAGAAAACAAAAATAAACAAATATAGGATGTAGAGTTTGATCCTGGCTCAGGATGAACGCTAGCTACAGGCTTAACACATGCAAGTCGTGGGGCAGCAT
>CALUOQ010000021.1 GCA_944322325.1 uncultured Alloprevotella sp. | reverse complement strand
TACTGGGGAACCGACTTCTCGACGGACGAGCAAGACCCGCGCGGCATCGAGGCCGACGGTAACCTCGACGGAAACTACGCCGAGCAGAACGGTCAGTCGGACTTCACCGTGGAGAACGTCACCTTCTGCAACGAGTCGACCGTGGACGCCTCGGCTGAGGGCCGCAAAAGCGCCTGGGACGACATCGTGAAGTGCCGCCGCGGCGCGAAGCTGACCCTGATCAACGGACTGGCGTTCGGCGCAGGCAAGGCGGGCAACGCCGTCGACCTGACGGACAGCAAGGGCGAGGGCATCGCTTCGTCGAGCATCAGCCTGACCAACCGCCTCACGCTGACCAGCGACGCCGTGAACGGCGAGGCCGACGTGACCTTCCCCGAAGGCAACACGGGCTGCAACACCGACGCCCTCAGCTGGACCGGATTCTTCACTACGACGGGCATCGAAAGCGTACCGACAACGGAAGTCACCGACGAGCGTTACTACGACCTCAGTGGTCGCGTACTCGAGGGCCGTCCGACGGAACCGGGTATATACATCCACAAAGGTAAAGCTGTGAGCATCCGATAAACCTCCGTGTTTCCATGATTCATCGCGGGCGGGCTCCGAAGCATCGGGGCCCGCTTTTTTTGACTCGCTCCGCGGGGTTGAAACAAGTGTAGTCCCCGTTTTTACAAGTACTACGACAGAAATTTCTGTCGTAGTACTTGTTTTTCCTGTCGTAGTACTTGTTCGGACGGCGGGGGAGATGGGAGGAAAGAGGCCGCTGAGACTTATGGGGAAAGCAGGATGCGGTACTGCCCCGCAGCCGTCAGACACGCCCGTCCCTGCCACGCGACGAACTTTTGCGGGCTTCGTTTGTCGCATCGGGGCGATTTCGCTAATTTTGACGCGCATTATTAAACAAATGACTATGAAACAAACAACAGAAACCGCAGAAAAAGACAAGGGACGTAGCCTTTCCGTCAGCGGGCAGCCCGTTGGCGCTGGCCACACACTACGCCGCCTCCTGTGGGCGCCGCTGGCGCTGGCCTTGGCCGTAGGCTTCGGAACGAGCAGCACCGCGGGCACCTCGTCGGAGGCGGCGACCATCAACCCGGCCGCTTCGATGAAGGGTATCGATGGCCCCGAGGATTCCGTTTATGCCGTCGCGGAAGAGATGCCCGTCTACCCCGGCGGCGGCCAAGCCGTACTGGCCGACATAGCCGCTAACTGCCGGTATCCCGTAGAGGAGAAGAAACCGAAAAACGGCACTGTCATGGTGCGCTTCGTCATAGACACCGTCGGCCGCGTGAAGGACGCCATCATTTTCCAAGGTATGGGACAGCCGTACGACTCTCTCGCCGTGAACGCCGTCAAGCGACTCAAGCGCTTCAAGCCCGGCCGTGTCGACGGCAAGCCCGTACACGTCTGGTTCACGATACCTATCCGCTTCGCCTTCGACCCGGGGCCGGAACGGCGTCGGTGAGGCCGACAGCCTGAGTGTAGTCCTGAGAAAAACGGGGACTACGATGGAAAATCCTGTCGTAGTCCCCGTTAAAACTGTCGTAGTACTTGTTCGGACAAGCCTTAGACCAGCTTTTCGCGGAGGTAGCGGGCAGTATATCCTTCGCCGCGGCGGACGACCTCTTCCGGCGTGCCCTCGGCGACGATGTGGCCGCCGCCCTTTCCACCCTCAGGGCCGAGGTCGATGAGGTGGTCGGCGCATTTGATGATGTCCAGATTGTGCTCGATGATGACTACGGTGTGCCCCCTTGCGATTAGGGCGTCGAAGGCCTCGAGCAGTTTGCGGATGTCGTGGAAGTGCAGGCCGGTGGTCGGCTCGTCGAAGATGAAGAGCGTGGGGGCGACGCGCTCCTGCCCGAGGTAGTAGGCGAGCTTCACGCGCTGGTTCTCGCCGCCCGAAAGGGTGCTGGACGACTGTCCGAGCTTGATGTAGCCGAGCCCGACGTCCTGCAAGGGCTTCAGCCGGCGGACGATGCGCGGCTGACCGTGCTCGGTGAAAAACTCGATGGCTTGGTTGACGGTCATTTCGAGGATGTCGTAGATGTTCTTGCCGGCGAAGCGCACTTCGAGCACGTCGCTCTTGAAGCGCCGGCCGTGGCACGATTCGCATTCCAGCACGAGGTCGGCCATGAACTGCATCTCTACTTTCACCGTGCCCTCCCCTTTGCATTCCTCGCAGCGCCCTCCTTCGGTGTTGAAGGAGAAGTAGGCCGCCGTGAACCCCATTTGTTGCGACAGGGGCTGTTCGGCCATGAGGCGGCGCACTTCGTCGTACGCCTTGACGTACGTCACGGGGTTCGAGCGCGACGACTTACCGATGGGGTTCTGGTCCACGAAGTCCACGGCGCTGAGGGCGTCGAGGTCGCCTTCGAGGGCGACAAACTCGCCGGGGCGCTCGCAGACCTCGTCGAAGTGACGCTTCAGGCCGCGGTAGAGAATGTCGCGCACGAGGGTGGACTTGCCCGAACCGCTCACGCCGGTGACGACGGTCATCACGTTGAGCGGAAAGCGCACGTCGATGCCGGCCAGGTTGTTCTCCCTGGCACCGCGCACCAGGAGGCTACGGTTCCAGACGCGGCGGCTGGCGGGCACGTCGATCGTGTCCTCGTGGAGCAGGTAGCGCACCGTGTGGCTCGCCGAGCCCGGCTTCAGGTCCGAGAGGTCGCCCTGGTAGACCACCTGTCCGCCGGCGCGGCCGGCCTCGGGACCGATGTCGATGATGTAGTCGGCGGCGCGGATGATTTCCTCGTCGTGCTCGACCACGATGACGGTGTTGCCCAACTGCTGAAGGCGGCGCAGCACACCGATGAGGCGCTCCGTGTCGCGACTGTGG
This sequence comes from uncultured Alloprevotella sp., assembly GCA_944322325.1. Taxonomy (GTDB): domain Bacteria; phylum Bacteroidota; class Bacteroidia; order Bacteroidales; family Bacteroidaceae; genus Alloprevotella. The sequence continues at coordinate 25,764 of CALUOQ010000021.1, read as the reverse complement.
AGGCCGATACTCGGCTCGTCGAGGATGTAGAGCGACCCGACGAGCGAACTGCCCAGCGAGGTGGCCAGGTTGATGCGCTGGCTCTCGCCGCCGGAGAGCGTGTTGCTGAGCCGGTTGAGCGTAAGGTAGCCCAGCCCGACGTCGACGAGGAAGTGCAGGCGGCTGCGTATCTCCGTGAGCAGGCGGGCGGCGACGCGCTGCTCCGTCTCGGTGAGCTGCAGGTGGTCGAAGAAGTCGAGCAAGTCCGTGACGGGCAGATCGACCAGCTCGGCGATGGCATGGCCGGCAATTTTGACGTACGAGGCTTCACGTTTCAGGCGCGTGCCGTGGCACTCGGGGCAGAGGGTCTTGCCACGGTAGCGCGCCAACATCACGCGGTACTGGATTTTATACTGATTCTCCTCGAGCATACGGAAGAAGGCGTCGATCGTCACTTGTTCCTCCTTGGGCAGGGCGCGCTCCGCCGCGTCGCCGTGCCAGAGCAGGTCGCGCTGCTCGCGCGTCAGCTCGTAATAAGGCGCGAAGATGGGAAAACCTTTTTGCGAGGCGCGCCGGCAGAACTCCTCGCGCCACAGTCCCATCTTCTCGCCGCGCCAGCACATCACGGCCCCGTCGTACACGCTCAGCGCGCGGTTAGGGACGACGAGGGCCTCGTCGAGCCCGATGACGCGGCCGAAGCCCTCGCAGCGCGGACAGGCGCCAAGGGGAGAATTGAAGGAGAACATGTTGTCGTCGGGTTCGTGGAACGTCATGCCATCGGCCTCGAAGCGGACAGAGAAACGGTGGACGGCACGCGAGGGGTAGAAGCGGAGCAGACACTCGCCGTCGCCCTCGTAAAAAGCTGTCTCGGCGGAGTCCACAAGGCGGGCGACGGCGTCCTTCTCGCTGGAGACGGACATGCGGTCGATGAGCAGGTAAAGGCCGGCGGGGTCGGCGTCGGGCCCGTCGGCGTGGGCGGCGAGGTAATCCTCTATGCGCGTCATCTCGCCGTCTACGTCAAGGCGCGTCAGACCTTGCTTCATGTCGATCTCAAGCTGCTCGCGCAGGGTGCGCCCCGCCGGGACGCGCACCGGGGCCAGCACCGTGAAGCGCGTGCCCGGCGAATAGCTGAGCGCGCACTGCACGACGTCCTCCGTGGTGTGGCGCTTCACCTCGCAGCCGCTGACGGGCGAAAACGTACGGCCGACACGGGCGTAAAGCAGGCGCAGGTAGTCGTAAATCTCAGTGGAGGTGCCCACCGTGGAACGGGGGTTGCGGCTCGTAACTTTCTGCTCGATGGCAATGGCAGGCGGGAGGCCTTTGATATAGTCGCACTCGGGCTTGTGCATACGGCCCAAAAACTGGCGGGCGTAGGCCGAGAGGCTCTCGACGTAGCGCCGCTGGCCCTCGGCGTAGAGCGTGTCGAACGCGAGCGACGACTTGCCCGACCCCGAGAGGCCCGTGATGACGACGAGCCGGTCGCGGGGAATGTCGAGGTCTATGTTCTTCAGGTTGTTGACGCGCGCGCCTTTCACGCGGATAAAGTCGTCCATAACGGTCGTAGTTGTTGAAGTAAGGGAAAAGCCGGACAAAGTTAGGAATAAACTGAAGAAAAACGCCCGGCCGGGTGGGAAAACTCGGCCGGGCGCGATGGGCTTAAGCCTCGCGGCGGGCTATAGTTCCAGGTCGACGAAACGACCGTCGGGCTGTACACCCTGGGCCGAGAAGGTCAGCCGAAGGCCGTCGCGCGAGTTGCTGAAGAACACAGCGGACGCCTTGCCGGACTCGTCGGTGTGCACGGCGGGATTCCAATAGAGCGTCCGGCGATGGTCGTTGGCGGTGGGGACGTCCGTCATGCGGTAGTTGGGATGATAGTACTTGCTCGGGATGGAATAGCCGTGGATGCGCGTGATGCGGCGCCCCCGCCGGTTCTTGTAGACGTTGGTTCCGGGATTGCTGTAAAGGAAGATGGTCACCGTCGAAGCGTTCTCGCTCAGCGAACCGCCGACCTTGGGCAGCACGAAGCGCTGGTAGGCCACCGGATCCTCGGTGATGACGATGGATTTGATTTCGTCCGCCATGAGGGCCGTAGCGTCCCGTCCGTCGATGAAGCCCTCCCGCTTGGCGCCGAGCACTTCGTTGTCGAGCACGATGGCCACGGGGCGCCCCTTGTACTCCACGCGGAAACCCGGAATCAGCGTCGAGCCGCGCGCACCGGCGTCAGTCTCGGCGTGACCGGTGCCGGCGTCGACCGCGTCGATGGAGAAGTAGAAATTCTTGTTGCGTTCGTAAAGCCAGTCCCAGATGAGCGGACTGCTGTTGCCCTCGTCCATGTAACGTTCGAGCTCGTCCTCCACATTATAATAAAGGTCGGCGTACTGCTTGCCGGCACTCTCGCCGCCACCCCAGGAGTAGCGCCCCGTGGCGTAGTCGTCGAACCCCTCGGCCGAAACCATGGCCTCGCTCAACGTAATGGAGGCCTTGGGCAATGTGTCGGTCCAGGCGAAAAGGGTCGGTTCGGGCACGTTCTGACGTTGCGGTGCAAGAGGTTTTCGCAGCTGACGCTCGTCGTCACCGATGAAGCGCGGCGTCGGGGCAAAGTTGCGGTTGAGCGCCACGAAGCCCGTGATGGGCTGGCCCTTGCGAGAAATGAGGAAATCGCCGATGCCCTCGCCGAAAAAGGAGTGACTGCGGAAAGCGAACTCGCCATGCTTGTCCGTCTCGCACTCGCCCTTGAGAATCTCGTTGGCCAGGTAAATGCGGACGCGCATCTGGGCGTCGCCGATACCCTTTTTGCGGCCCGTCACGGCGCGTCCGTCAACGAGGATGCCGTCCTCGACGGGCTGGGCGAGCTTTTTCTCCACGATGCCGGCCATCTCCTGCCAGTCGTAGCGGCGCCAGCCCTGCACGAGCAGGAGCAGATCAAGCGCATGGCGGTGGGCAGAATCGTCGGCGGCAAAGTAGTACTCGGGCCGGGCGATGTAACCGCGCACGTCGGAGCTGAGCAGGAGCGACTCGCGGATGCCGCCGTCGCGGGCGACGAGTTCGCCGCCACGGTCGCGCACGGCCAGCGAAAAGGTGCCGCGGCGGGGGCGACCCTCGTTGTCCGTGAGTTCCATTTCGAGGGCCACGGGCGAACAGGGGCTGTACGTGGTCTGGTTCTGGCGGATGGCGAGACGGAGCGCAGGCGGCGGGTCGTTCCAGACGAGGCGCTCGGCCAGTACGCGGCCGCTGCCGTCGACCAGCGTCGCCTGGCAGACGCCGGCGCCCAGCGCGGCCCGCGGGATGAGCCGCTCGACCGGAGCTGCGCCAGCTACGGCAATCGTATCGAAGAAGCAGGCCCGGCCGCGCGCCGTCACGCTCAGGCCCAGCAGACGCCCGGCAAGGGAAGCGCTGCCGGCCACAGTCAGGCGCAGCGAGTCGGCAGAGGCCCACGTGGCGCTGAGCGCATAACCCGGGACGGGGGCGGGCAGGTCGAAGCGCGTCGTCGTGCCGCCGTGCTCTACGGTGGCATAGGCCGCGCCTGCCGTGGCCGGCAGGGTGAAACTGCCCATGCCCTCATGCACGGCGGACGCCGTGGCAAGGAGCTGGCCGCCGGTGTCGTAGGCGCGGCAAGTGGCCTCGATGGGGTTACCCCGCTTGTCGGTCAGGCGGAAAGCCACGAGCGAGGGCTGTCCTTCGACGCGCTGTCCGCCCTCGGGATAAAAGGCGGCCAGTACGCCGTCCTCGGACTGCGCCGCGAGGAGGAAGGGATCGTCGTCCTTCTTGGGCCGCTGGGAGGGCGACTCGCCCGCGGCGTAGGCATCGCCGATGACGAGCTCGCCGTCAGCCGCGTCCTCGGCCGGTTTGCGGAACACGGGCACCACGCGCGAAAAGGCCGCCGCTGCGTCCCAGTTGAGCATGGCGCGGGTGTAGGCGCGTATCTCGTAGAAACCGCTGCGCACCGTCTGTGCGTCGAGTTTGATGTCGCCGCTGGCGCGCCCTTCGTGGTCGATGCGCACCTTGCGCCGCTCCATCACGTCGCCCGCCGCGTTGAGCAGTTCGACGTAGAGCACGCGGCTCAACTTCGTCGGCCTGAGCGTAGAGGCGCGCACTACATAGGCGCTGAACCAGATGGTCTCGCCTTCGAAGTAGCCGTTATTGTCGAGATGCACGAACACCTGTTCGCGCGTCCAGCGCTGGTCGTAACCGGCCACCTGCTGAAACTGCCGCATCAGGCTGTCGGCCGAGGCCGACGGCGTCTGCGCCCGGAGCGCCGGGCCGGACGCAAGAAACAGCAGGCAGCCTGCTAAGAAACAGAATAGCTTTTTCATATCTTACAATCCTTATACTCAGAATATCGGAAGCAAAATTAGGCGTAACACGCGAAGCGTGCAACATTCGTGCCGTTTTAATCCTCAAACGTTAAGCAATCTTTGCACACCGGAAGCGGCGGCTCCGTACTTTCAAAAACCGCGAAGACTGTTCTCCGAAGCGAAAAAACAATTCGCAAGTCGGAGTGAATGACAGAAAAAGCGTACACTTGCACGGTTCCAATCTGCCCAGCGGGGATGGAAAGGGACCATAAAAAAGAAAAAGACGTTTTCGAGCGTTACTTCTCGGGCTTTTGAATCTCGCAAGACCAGAACCGTAAAAAGGGAAGTAGAGCAACGAAGGACGTCTGCGTGGTATGATTGTACCCCATCGACGACAGCCGGTAGCCTGGAAGCGACCGGACAATTGTTGTTACTGCGGGCTCATCATACAGGCGTGGGCAGACTGGCGTTGCTTATCCCTTTTGCGGTGGGCAATGCGAGAGCCTAAAAGCCGGGGTAAGCACGAATGGTTCTCACGCCTTTTTCGTATCCGGCCGTACGGATGCTTTTTCGAAAATGCTGCTTTGAGAACCGGCGGCAAGTTAAAAAAAAGTCGGAAAGGGAAAGTACGACATGCACATCGGTCGAAGTATAAAGGAAGAACTCGAACGACAGGACAAGTCCGTTGTCTGGCTGGCGCGGCAGCTTGCCTACAGTCGCACGAATATCTATAAGATATTTGAGCGCGCTTCCATCGATACCAGTGTGCTGATGCGCATTTCGCAAGTACTCCACGTCGGTTTTTTCCGTCTTTATTCCGAAGAGTTCCGACAGGCCGAGTAATCGGGGCTAAAGACCTGAGGAAAGCGACTGCCTGATTATTTAATGTGTTCGGTGAGAAACCATGTCCCCGAACAGTAGACATGTTTACCTTTCGGGGACAGACCTCCTCCTTTCGACCATTAACAAATATCTACATTTGCGGCTGTAATTAATAACAGCTTGCAAAAAATCTTATTCGTTGACATGATGCGTAAAAACGCAGTTTTGTGTGTATTGTTGTGGCTGAGTGTTTTTTCACTCTCTGCTCAGGATGCCGTGCGCAGTTATGGCCTGCAATCCGTCTTCTGCCTTCAAACAGGACAAACAACCAGTAGCAAATTGGCGACGGCTATTGAGTTTTACGAGGGCTACGCCGTTTATCATGCGGGTACATATACGGGCGACAACACCCGAAAATGGAAAACCTGTAACGCATGTGGAGGCGACGGGGTGTGCCCGGTGTGTCACGGGGACGGCGACATTTGATTCTTTACCTATAACTTCAAAATTCTATCGCAATGCTCAGAAAAAGTATCTTTGTCCTTTTTATGGCTCTTACGGTCGGGGCGTTTACGGTGACTTCTTGCTCTGACGACGACACGGACATGCCGAACACCAGCGGCGGGACGACGAACCCGACTCCCATAGTAAGCCAAGAAATGCGCCAGTTCGCCGGTATTTGGGAGGGCGTGCTCTATAATAGTGAAAGGGGAGAGTATTACTCCAGCACTTTCTCGCTTTACAGCGACGGCACGACCAATTTCACGACCTACGACGAAGCGAAGAAACAGCAAGTACCTTGCAAGTGGACCTACACTGCGTCGGACAATATGCTGATTCTTTATTATGGAAACGGCAATCTGTGGACGATAAGCCGCGTGGAGAAGGACGAATGGATAGGTACATTCCTCAACACAGACGGTGGCACCTACGTGTACCGACGAGTGAGTCCGGCTCCCTACGCCAGCTCTGTGCGAGTGGCGGATTACCGCGGTTCGTCGCTCCTGGTGCGCGACACGGTACACCATTTCCGGACCTGGGGCCGCGCGTTCCGATGCGGCGTGGCAGTCGGTGAACGCGGCAACGAGGAGGTGAGCACATATCGCAGGGTGTATGCGGACGGCGTGACTGCCTCTACCGGAACGACCGACGTGACTGGTCTGTTCGACGTAGAAATCAAGGGCCTGACTCCCGATGCGGACTATACGCTCGTAGGCTTCGTCGAAACAGAGGACTCCATCAGCTATGGACCGACGTTCCGGGCAAAAAATATCGTTCCGCCCGCCAACAGTGTGTTTATGGGCGATATTGACGGGGCAAACGCCATGTTTTGGCTGAACGGCGACCTTACGGCGGATGGCAGGCTCTATGATCCCACTCAGCCAGGCCCGGTTATGAGTCAGCGCTTCATGCGATATACGAGGTACGTGAATAAATACGTAGGGTATGAGACTTTTCCTGACAGCGCAAGGATTTTTCTCGACTCCCTCGATAATGGTTGGGAATTGCCCCAGTTCGTATTCGATGTCGGCGCGATAGAAATGATAGATGCCGGTGGAAAGGATGTGATAAAAGTGACAAGTGCGATTAACGGGAATGTATTGTATTTTCCGGGGGAAGAATGTAGCTACGCAGTTGCTCCCAGTGGGAACCGTTGTGGACTTCGTTTTAGGTTTGACTTTGATGAGGACGAACTATCGGTATATTACGGAATTTTAGTCTCTGGCACTGTATATCAATATGTCCGTCCTGTGATTTACCAAGGTTGCCGTTGGTATCAGCCGCAGGGCACTGAGGGGAAGTGACGGACAAGTACGGATTCCTATTGCTTTAATTTATCCAAAGACAAAGTATTATGGTACAGTTATCGAAGTATTTTGTGTGGTTCGTGTCCTTGTTCGCAGTGGCCACGTCGTTGATAGCTTGTTCTGACGATGCGGACGAGGGGACTTTGCTTCCCGAAATGGTCGGAGACTGGGACATCGTGGATTCATACGAAGCCATCTACATCGACGGCAAGGAGACTACGACAAACAGAGGCCCATGGAACGGAAACACTTATAAATTCCATGACGACGGCACCTACGCGGAGTGTGACAACTGGGGATGTACGGAAGGCACGTGGAGCGTGCGCGGCGGCCAGCTCGTTCTGACGATTCCCGATGAGGACCTTACGCTCTACTGTCGGATGACCTCGCGAAGCGACGGCAGTTATCTTCTTGAATACGCCATCGATGATGATTCTGACGGCAAACATTGGCGGAGCGAGACGTGGCTCATCATCCGGCGGGCATAGAACATGCCGGTAGGCCCAAAGCGGAAGGAAATCAATTCGCTGAAAGGCGAACGACAAGGACCGCCATCCGTTCTCTTCACGAGATGGCAGGCGTATCGGACAGTCTGCTGTACGGTACGGACGCCGCGCCCGCCACGGCTCCCGCAGGCCTCATGATTCCCCTGGCAGCCCTCGTCCGAACAAGTACTACGATAGAAAATTCTAAGACTACGGTAGGATTTTCTATCGTAGTACTTGTTTTTCCTGTCGTAGTACTTGTTCGGGCAGTCGATGCGACGGGATCGACAGGGACATTGGGCTGACGGGGAGAAGCCGCACGCGGCGTCACCACATGAGCGCAAGGCGTGCCCGTCCGCGCCGCGGGGAATCGCCTGTCGGACCACACCGTCCGCACACCGGCGATGCGGATGCCGCGCGGGGCCGGCCCTGCGGCTGTGCCTGACGGCCTGTCCCCACGGGCGGCGGACGCCTTGAAAAAACCGGCGCAAGGGTCGGCAGTTCCGCCTTTTCTCCGTATTTTCGCCGTAGGAAACGCGTGCCGCCCGACGACGGCGCCCGCTTCCTGAACCGCCGCACCGACTGCCATGCACCGTCCCGTACGCCACAGCCGCCTTGTCCTCGGCGCCGCCCTTCTGCTGGCGGCGGTCGCCCTCCTTGTGTTCGACCCCGCCGACCACGGTTTCTTTCCTCGCTGCCTTTTCCACAGCCTGACGGGCTGGAAGTGCGCCGGATGTGGCGCGCAGCGCATGACGCACAGCCTGCTGCAACTCGACATCGCCGAAGCCTTTCGGCAGAACGCCCTGCTCGTCCTGCTGCTCCCCTACTTCGCCCTGTTGCTGGCCGCGCCGCTCCTGCGTGCCCGGTGGCCGCGTCTCCACACCGCCCTGACCGGGCGCACGGCCGTCGTCGCGGCAGCGTGGCTCGCCGTGGGCTGGACCGTCGCGCGCAACGTCTGGGGGTGGTAGCCGGCGAATACGGTTCCGGCCCACGGTACGAAGCCACCCGCAAACGGCGCTCCTCACTTTTTTCAGCAAAAAAAGTGGCTCAAAGCGAACGACTTGTTCTAAAAAACACTATCTTTGTAATCAAGAGATGTAGAACCCATTAATACCGTAAGCTATGAAAAAGATGTGGAAAGGCCTGTTGGCCGTCTTTGCCAGCCTGCTGCTCTTCGCAGCCCCTGCACTTGTGAACGCTACCGAAGCTCCGCGCAATAAACTCGTAGGCGTATGGATGCTCATCTACGAGGGCAACACGTACTACAAGCAGATTACGAAAGACGGGCGCTTCATCAACCTTGCCCCCGACACCGAGACGGGCGTCTTCTACGTTTCGCGTCAGGGCACGTACGAACTTAAGGAAAAGAACCACTACGTCGAGACCATCACCCACGAATGGGGCGAAGCCATCCAGCCCGACAAAACCGACATCGTCTACACGGTGAAGAAAGGGAAACTGACACTCGACTTCGAGAAATACGGGCAGCAAATGCACGAAGAGTGGACCGAAGCCACCATGATGCCCGACTACAAGACGCACAGGTAACCCCGGTACCCCGGCGCAGTCCCCGTCGCCGGCACGCTTTTCCTCATGAAACCGTTCCGCCCCGGCGGAGCGGTTTCTGCTGTCCGGGAGGGGCGACACGCGGCATCCACGATTGCATCTACCTCCTCCTGAACGTATAAGGGGCTGCTGCCTTTTCCCAAAGACATACTCAGAAAATGAAAAATAGTCGCAAAAAATTGGGAGGTAAAGCCAAGAACACTTATCTTTGCTCCCACATTCTCTTTAGATACCACGAATTCATTACTCAACCCTAAATTCTGACAGACAGGCCATGAAGAGAAACCCAACAAGCGAAAACGCCCCCCGCACGTATCGGGAACTGGCATTTACTCCTATTGACGTTTCCCTAATCCCCCCCCAAGAAAAGACCATGGAGCGCATGGATACTGCTATGCACCACTCTCCTTTGCCTGACATCCTGCGCAGCGTTCGACGACTCCGACTTGGCGGCGTCCGACGACTTAGAAACGCCGCTCATGGTCGACTTGGCCCAATCCTACCTTAATCAACGAGGAAACAACATAGCCCCGCTCGGCGGTAATTACGCTTCCAAAGATACGACAAACAGCACCAAGAAGTCCGCGAAAGCCTCCGCTTCATCCCGAAGCAAGTCCCCCAAATTACCGAAAAGGGCGGAAGTGGACTGGAAGCATTTTCAGTTGCTTGACGACTGGACCGGCGATGTGGTACTCTTCCCCCTCAAGCACCCGGCAGTGACGGGGACCGTTTCTCTCTTCTTCAAAGGAAAGCTAAAGAAGTATTCCAGCACGCTGCACAGCAAGTTCCTCGTCAAACGGTGCAAGGGAGGCGCAATGGCCGGCTACGTGATTTCCTATCTCCCGGACCGGGCTTATCTGCGATGCCACCCTGACGGCACCGATTCCCTGGGATACATTTTCGACGACACCGATTACAGCGGTTTCTTCTTCGTCTCGACGCTCGACGGGCGCCTGCTCCATGGCAGCCGCTACGAGCGGGGTGAGGAACAGGGCACCATCCGCCTCAAGTCCGACGCGCCGGCCGAGTTCCTGGCCGCCGCCCAGAAGGAGGACAACCAGATTACGCTTTGCCTCTATGCCGGCAGCAAGATGACACGTGCCGGACTCACCCGGAACATCGGCAGAGAAATGGAACGCAACACGTGCCTTATCTGCGGCGGCCCTCTTGGCGCCTGCGATTGCGCGGTCATCATCGGCGCCTACCGGTGTGAAAAATGCGGTAAGAACCATCAGGACGGATACGTCTGCAACGCTTGCCCGCTCTGTAAGAACGATCCCTGCACCTGCTCTCAGGATCCCGGGGGCAGCGACGGCAACATCGGAGGTACGGGAGGAGACGGATCTACCGGCGGACAAGGTTCCGGCAGCGGAGGCTGGCAAGGCGGCGGAGGCGGCGGAAGCGGGAGTGGAAGCCAAAGCGGAAACGACAGCCAAACAACGCCCTCCTATATCGTAGACCCAGCCCAAATCACCAAAACAGCACAGGATGTCTGCAAGTACTTAACAAAAGAGCATGGTAAATATAAAGCTATCTGCAACCTTAGTGTACAAGAGGCTTTCAAGAATCTTTTTGGAGAGCTCCCAAGTTATATGAATAACTTAGCTAATGAAATGATTTCTGAATGGAGAAAAAGGCCACAGAACTGGATTCCAATTAAATTATCAGAAGCCCAAGAATTAGCTAATAAGGGATATTTTGTAGTTGTAGGGTGGAAAAATCCAAACGCAGGTAGTAGTGGCCATGTTGCCGTAGTCGTTCCCGGAACAGAAATAAGGAGCAGTTCATGGGGAGGTACGGTCCCTGTTATACTCGAAATGGGAAAAGGACGAAGATACCCCAAAAAGGGACTAAATTACGGCTTTCACCATGACAAAAAACCACAAATAGAAATTTTCTACTATAAAAAATAATTTACCAGCAATGAGACTTCTTACCACTTTACTTCTGAGTTTTCTGTGTTTAGTAATAAAGTCACAGAACGAATCGCTAATTTACACTTACGACGGTGCAGGTAATGTCATAAGTAAGTCGGATTTTATTCAAGCACTGGATTTTGCCACCGAGAACCCGACATATTTACCTGTCGCACAGCGCACTGTGCTTTCTTCGGATAAAACATATTCATACGGCATCCAACTGAAACAATTAGAAGAGGCAGCAGGAGACAAGGATATCTTTGAAGCTATTGACATTACCTGCGGTGGGCGTAACATCCTAAGTCTACACTGCTGGGAAGCCTGGAGAGCAAATACTCCTTTATCTGAAACAAGAAGCGTTTCAGATTATCTAACTGTAAAACATTTAGACATCCACGTAACTGCGCTGGTATTCTTAGGATGGCCCTATGATTCCACTCCCCCTTTGATCACTATTATTCTCCTAAATAAAGACAAAGCAGAAATTGTATTTAATCAACGGGGATACGTAGAAGAATGTACGAACGCTATGCCTTATGGATTAAACATAGTGTACGTCGATCAAACTCAAGAATACGATGGTACCGGTAAGCTCACTCCTCCCGACAGTGAGTTAAAAAAATATCGCATCTGGCAAGAGGGGCAATACTTGAAGTATGCCCGAATACAATAGCAAGCCATCCACCGTCCGTAGCCATGCGTGGATATCGCACTGGAGCGTAGCCGGTCTGTGCATCGTATGGGCTGCATTGCCGTGGATAGACTGGTGGCGCCCCATCGGGTCGGGCGTACTGATAGCCCTAACCGGTGCCGCGGCAGGATGCGTCCTGCTGGTGAGGCTATGGCACGGACCAGCCTTCAGGCCGACACGCGTAGACGCTATCGCCATGCTGCTATGGGCATACTGCGCACTGAACACAGCATGGGAAAGCCCCGGACTCATGCTCGCGGTCACAACAAGCCTCGCCATCTACATGGTGGAACGCCAAATGCCTGAGTTCAAACGAACATGGCTTTGCACGCTGTGGCTGGCAGGCACATGGCAGGCCGGCGCAGGCATCATGCAATTCCTCGGGTGGTTCCCCATCGAAAATACGCAGTTCCCGGTCTCTGGCACTTTCCCGAACCCCGGTCCTTGGGGCGGCTACCTCGCTTTGGCGTGGGCCGCAGCCCTGGCCCTATGGCTGCACCATTTTTTCAACAGCCGCACGCGCAAGATTGTGTTTGCCCTCACTACCCTTCTGTTACTGTGCGGTTTGCTGCTTGCCGACTCACGCGCGGCCTGGCTCGGTTGGCTTGTCAGTAGCGGTGCCTTTGCCGTCATACGGTGGCACATCAGACTGCGACGCTGGCTGCCGGGGGCCCTCCTCGCCGGCTTCATCCTGAGCACCATGGCATACGCCTATCGTCCCGCATCTGCCGACGCACGGCTCACCATCTGGAAATCCGGCCTCCTGCTTTGGACGGAAAATCCGCTCACCGGAGTGGGAACGTATCGTTTTCCGGCCCATTACATGAACGCCCAAGCTGAATACCTCGACCAGGCCCATGACACGGAACGCCTCCTCGCTGCGGACAACCTACTCGCTTACAACGAACCTCTCCGCTGGCTCTGTGAACAAGGACTTCTCGGCACTGGCCTCGTCGTAGTCCTTACGCTTACCGGCATCAGAATATACCGGCACAAAAAGGAATGCGATTGCCTGCCAGCCGCCATTCCCTTATTGGCATTAAGTACTTTCGGACTGTTTTCCTATCCCTCAGAGGTGTGGCCCCTTTGTGCGTGGTTCCCGCTACTCCTGGCATCCCTTCTGCCACAAAGCGAACGATATATGCCTGCCGTTCAGGTTAGACTCATCCCCATGCTACTCTGTGCTGCATTCGCGACTGGAAGTGCCTATCGTGCCTCCAGACTTTATCAGGCGGACCAGGCGCTAACGGCCTGGTGGCATACAAACACCGACAAAAGTCGTAATGACATTCATCGGTATATCGATCTGATCCGAGACGACCCCGACGCTTTAGACTTCTACGCCCAGATGCTCTTTCAAAACGAATACTACGACGCGGCCATCTCCGAAATGAATCGGCTCGCCGAGCTACGGCTCTCAGCCGACTTGCTGGCAGACCTCGGCCGCGCTTACGTGGCTACAGACAGGTATCAGGAAGCCCACGAGTGTTTCGCACGTAGCAGCCGCATGGTCCCAGGGCTATTGACGCCGCATTACCTCACCTGGCAGCTGCTGCGTGACGAAGGACATACGGCACAAGCGATACATACCGCCCGACAAATCATACATTTCAAGCCTAAAGTGGAGAGCCACCTGACGCGAGCCATGCAGAAAGAAGCACTCCACTACCTTATCCTATGCCACAAAAAATGAAGACGAAACGAGGAGCCCTACTTGTCATATTCTTGTGGTGCGCTATGTTGCAGCTGCCCGGTCAAATCGTAACGGACGCCGACGTGGAAAGCGCACTCCAGCAAGCAGACACTAACCGCGTTTCGCTGGAGACGCTATTGGAACAATATGCCCACGATGAAGAAAAGCTGGAAGCAGCCCGCTATCTTATTGCCCATATGGTGTGGCACCGGCAAAGCGGTCGCATACTGAATTATGATACCCGTATGGACACGCTGCGCCACGAGATAGATTCGATCTACTACAGCATGGTAGCCGGTCGGCCGGATTCTGTAGTCTACTCCAGCCCGGCATTTCGCAAACAACTGTCGAAAGTTGACCAAGCCTTTCGGAAATACGCTGAATCTACCCTGCTTAACGAACCATGCGTTGAAGTCATAGACCTGCCGGACATCAAAACCATAGACGGCGACTTCCTCAAACGCCAAATTGAGCACGCTTTTCGCCTGCGCCGCGAGATTAAGCAAGTTCGTAGCTTATCAAAAAACGATTTTTTCCGCTACATACTTCCCTATCGTGCCATGGCAGACTATCCTATCGTCGAAACGAACGACACCTATGCCCCCTACTACCGGAAATACTTGCGCGTGGAATCGGGAGACAGCCTTTCCACCATCATAAGGCGCTATAACCTGACGACGCGACGCCGACGTTATTTCGGTGGACGCTACCCGTTTGAGACTCTGACGGGTTTTCCAGAGCTCTTCTACCTGGGCATGACCGATTGCACTCCCCTTTCAAATTATGGTGCTTTGGCGCTGCGCGCTTGTGGAGTTCCTGCCATCACCGAGTTTAATATAGCCTATAAGTTATGGAACGGGGCACACCAGCACACCGCCGTGATGGATGCCAACGGACTTTGGTACACATTCAGTCCTGAATCCGGACTTCCCAAACGGAGAGATCCCCGCTTCCGGGAGGCACTGAATCTATACCGTATACAGTTCGATCGTCAACCGGGCAATCCATGTTCTCTCCGAGCTGAGAGCGAACCCATTCCCGACGGACTCGCCCACCCATGCTTGGAAGATGCCACGAGGCACACCATGACAGCGTTTACCCTCAAACTACCCATTCCGCTACAGACTACGCACAATTTAGCCTACTTAGCTTCTTTTCGTTCGCGCGACGGCGGTTTAACACCCGTCACTTGGGGACAGATCGACCATAAGCGAGGGCTTGCCGTTTTCCAGAACGTAGTACCCGACAATCTCTATTTTCCCATTATATTTCAGGCGGATGGAGAATTCATCTCCGCCGGAGCGCCTTTTTTGATCATTTCCGAAGAAGACAGCTTCCGCATTGAGTATCCCATCCAGCACGACCGGAAAACCGTAATGGCGGATCTTCGGCGCAAGTTCCCTTCCAAACCTCGTTTGCAGCAACTGGCGAAAGAGACCATCGGCACATTTGTCATAGGCTCCAACGACAAAAATTTCACCCGCGCCGACACATTAGGAAAAATCGCACAGATGCCAGCCCCCGAATGGGGAAATCTTCGCCTGACGGTGACACAACCTTACCGCTATTATCGCGTGTGCAGCCCACCAAGCCACCCCCACATTAATTTGGCAGAGATCCAATTTCTTACAGAGCGGAAACTGAAGTATGACAATACGATAGAAGCCACTTGGGACACCCCGACAGACGCGCCGGACAGTGTACGTTATGTCCGCTTGCTTGATGAGCCGCTCGAAAAGTGCCGTTGGCGCAAGGAATACGACGGTGATGTCACCACAGCCCCCTATAAATGGCCCAACGTCACGCTTCGTCTAAAATCTCCCCAATGGGTAACGTGCCTGCGCTATGTTGTCCGCCATGCAGACAACCAAGTGAAGCGCAACCACCGTTACCGATTATACAAATGGGGCCAGGAAGGGTGGACAAGTTGCTGGAAAGGTATCGCCACGCACAACTACATACACCTTCACTTAGAAACCGACACACTATACTGGCTGCACGACGAAACGGACGGGCGGGAGGAACTCCCGTTCGTTATCACAGAAACCGGTTCCCAGCACTTCCCGCACACGCCACTGCTACCTCGAATCATGAACTAAATTCAAGCACATACAACAAGAACGGCAATTCCTCCTATGATACGTTAAGAAAACACGAATGCAGTCTGCAATTCCCCCCAATGAGTACTCGAAAAAAGTCGTCAAACAACAACGAAGAACTGTCGCTACGACAGAAACTCCTATCGTAGTCCCCATTTTTCCTGTCGTAGCACTTGTTTTTCCGTCGCGGCATTTGTCCACAGCCTCTCCCGGACAGCAGAAACCGTTCCGCCTCCGCGGAACGGTTTCTGCTGTCCGGGAGGGGCGGCTGTCGGCGCATTTTCGTAACTTTGCCGACGTTATTCTCACACAACGCAAGGGTACATGTTTCTGAATCTGCTTCTCGTCGGGCTGGGCAGCTTCGCCGGCGGCGTGGCGCGCTATGCCGTCGCGCTGGCGCTGACGCGCTGGCCGGCGGGCCAGTTGCCCTTGGCCACGCTCGCCGTCAACGTCGGCGGATGCCTGCTGGTGGGCAGCCTGCTGGGACTGATTGAGCGCCACACGGTCGCGACGGCCTGGCGTCTGCTGCTGGTCGTCGGCTTCTGTGGCGGGTTCACCACTTTTTCCACTTTCATGAACGAGACGTTCCGCCTGGCGCGTGACGGCCACATGCCGACGGTCCTGCTCTACGCCGGCCTGAGCCTCGTGCTCGGCTACGCGGCCGTGTGGGGCGGTTATGCCTTGACCCACTGGCAGCGATGACCCCATGAGCAGCCACGTCCTCGAACAATCGAAGTTTACCGAAATGACGACGAAGTCCGTGCCGGGCCTCATCGCCCGGCTGGCTGTGCCCACCATCGTCAGTATGCTCGTCACGTCGCTCTACAACATGGCCGACACTTACTACATGGGGAAGGTCAGCACGGCGGCCACGGCGGCCGTGGGCATCGCCTTTCCCGTCATGGCCAGCGTCCAGGCATTCGGCTTCTTCTTCGGTCACGGCTCGGGCAACTTCATCTCGCGGCGGCTCGGCGCCGGCGACGTCGAGGCCGCCCAGCGCATGGCCGCCACGGGCTTCTACGCCGCCCTGCTGGCGGGCTGCCTCATCGCGGCGCTGGGCTACGCGTTGCTGACGCCCCTGTGCCACGCACTGGGGGCGACACCCACTATCCTGCCGCAGGCCGAGACGTACGTGGGCATCGTACTGCTCGGCGCACCCTTTATGACAGCGTCGCTCACCCTTAACAACCAGATGCGCTTTCAGGGCAACGCGGCCTACGCCATGGTCGGTATCGTCAGCGGGGCACTGCTCAACATCGCGCTGGCGCCGCTGCTCATCTTCGTAGCGGGCTGGGGCATCGCCGGCGCGGCCATCGCCACGGTGTTCTGCCAGTTCCTGAGCTTCGCCCTGCTGCTCGCCATGAGCCGGCGGGGCGGCACGCTGAGCATAGCCCCGCGCCACCTCAGCTGGCGACGGCGCGACTTCGGCGAAATCGTGCGCGGCGGCTCGCCGTCGCTGAGCCGGCAGGTGCTGGCGTGCCTGGCCACACTGCTGCTCAACCACGCGGCGGCCCAATACGGCGACGCCGCCATCGCGGGGATGAGTATCGTAACGCGCGTGTGCTTCTTCATCTTTTCTTTCCTGCTGGGATTCGGCCAAGGGTTCCAGCCCGTGTGCGGCTTCAACTACGGCGCGGGGCTCCATCGGCGCGTGCTGACGGGTTTCTGGTTCAGCGTGCGCGTCGGGGTCGCCTTCCTGACGCTCTGCGCGGTGCCCGGCTACATTTTCGCGCCGGCCGTCATCCACCTGTTCCGCCCCGACCCCGACGTGGTAGCCGTCGGGAGCGAAGCCCTGCGCTGGCAGCTGCTCGTCCTGCCGCTCAACGCGTTCGTCACGATAAGCAACATGATGCTCCAGACTATCCGCAAAAGCGGGCGAGCCGTGCTGCTGGCCTCGGCGCGACAGGGCGTGTTTTTCATTCCCCTCATCCTCGTGCTCCCCGCGCTGTTCGGTCTGCGCGGCGTCGAGGTGTGCCAAAGCGTGTCGGACCTGCTGGCCTTCCTGCTTGCCGTGCCGCTCACGGCGGGCGTCCTGCGCGAACTGAAAGGTTAAAGGCGCCGGCCGAGGGTGAAAACTGTTTTGCGCATCGGAGTTTTTCGGAAAAAAACTCTTACTTTTGCACGCAAAGGCTCACCGAACGATGTTACGTACCCCACTCCTACGCCTGCTGGCCGGCCTGGTGCTGACCTTTGCCGCCGTGCCCGCGCTCATGGCGGCAGGCGACGCCAAGCGCTTCAAACTGGTCATCGACGCCGGCCACGGCGGGCACGATGCGGGAGCCGTCGGCAAGTCGGTCAAGGAAAAGGCCCTGAACCTCAGCGTCGCCCTCGCTTTCGGCCGCCTCGTTGAGGCGAACTGCCCGGACGTCGACGTGATTTACACGCGCAAGACCGACAAGTTCATCCCGCTCCAGACGCGTGCCGAAATCGCCAACAATGCCAAGGCGGACCTCTTTATTTCCATCCACACCAACGCCCTGCCGCGCGGGCACACCGCCTACGGCACCGAGACCTACACCCTCGGTATGGCGCGCGCCGAGGCGAACCTCGACGTCGCCAAGCGCGAGAACTCGGTCATCCTTTACGAGAAGGACTACAAGACCCGTTACTCCGGCTTCGACCCCAATTCTTCCGAGAGCTACATTATTTTCGAGTTCATGCAGGACCAGTACATGCGTCAAAGCGTCAGTCTGGCCCGATCGATAGAGCGCGCCTACGCCCGCACCGGGGGACGGAAGAGCCGCGGTGTGCACCAGGCCGGCTTCCTTGTCCTGCGCGAAACGTCGATGCCCTCCGTGCTGACGGAGATTGGTTTCATCTCGACGCCCTCCGAGGAACGCTTCCTCAAGTCGAAGGAAGGAATCGACAAGACAGCGCGCAGCATTTACGAAGGCTTCCTGGCCTACAAGAAGTCGCAGGACGGCCACCGCGCCCTGCTGCAACCTTTTGCCGACGAAGCGGGGGGCAAGAAAGCCCGCAAGGCCGACAAGCCCGAACACGCCGACAAGGAGCGGACCGACCTGCTGGCCGAGACGCAGCCCAGCGAGCAGGCCGCTCCCGAGCTGAAACTCGACGAACAGCCCGCCCGCACCAAAACGCAGGAGCAGACCGGAGAAACGCAGGGCCAGACCGCCGACAAGGCTGTCGAAGCGGCGGACAACCTGCCCGTATTCTGCGTGCAGCTGCTCGCCTCGTCGCGCAAGCTGAGCGAGGACAGCCGCGAGTTCAAGGGCCTCGCCCCCATCGGCTACTACCGCGAGGGCGACCTCTACAAGTACACCTATGGCGCCACGACCGACTACAACGAGGTGCTGCGCCGCCAGCGCGAGGCGCGCGAGAAGTTCCCGGGCGCCTTTGTGGTGGCCCTGCGAAACGGGGAGCGCATCGACCTCAGCGCAGCCCGGCGCGAAGCGCAACAAAAGTAACCATTGCAACGAACACAGCGTATGAAGTATTTCACCAAAGAAGTCAAAATCGCACTGACCGCAATCGTCGCCGGAATCCTGATATTCTTCGGCATCAATTTCTTTAAGGGCGTCAATCTGTTCCGCCCGAGCAACATGTACGTCGTGCTCTTCGACAACGTGGCCGGCCTGACCGTATCCTCGCCCGTCTACGCCAGCGGTTACCCCGTCGGCACGGTGCGCACCATCCAGTACGACTACGCCCGCGGAAACCGCGTGGCGGTGGAAGTCGAGGTAGACGAGAAAATGCGCCTGCCCCGCGGCACGCGCGCCGAACTGACCGCCGAGATGCTGGGCGGCGTGACGATGAGCTTCGTCATGGGTCCCGACCCGGCCGACGCCCTCGCGCCCGGCGACACCCTTGCCGGCGGCCTCCACCAGGGCGCCCTCGAAAAACTGGAGGCACTGGCCCCCACCCTCGAAAAGCTCGGGCCGAAACTCGACTCCATCCTCACGAACGTCAACCGCCTCACCAGTGACCCGGCCCTGGCCCGCACGCTCCACAACACGGCCCAGCTGACCGCCGAACTGAGCACCACGAGCCGGAACCTCAACGCCCTGATGAGCCACGACATACCCGAACTGACCGGCAAGCTCAACCGCATCGGCTCACACGTCGAGACGCTCACAGGACAGCTGGCCGCCTCCGACGTGCAGGGCACCGTGGAACAGGTGCGCGCCACCCTGGAGCGCACGCAAAGCCTCATGACCTCACTGACCGGCGTCACGCAGACGCTCCACAGCCAGATGACCAACCCCAACAGCTCGCTGGGCCTCCTGATGAACGACCGTCAGCTCTACGACAACCTCAACAGCACCGTGCGCAGCGCCGACTCCCTGCTCATCGACCTGCGCCAGCACCCGAAGCGCTACGTCCACTTCTCCCTCTTCGGGCGTAAGGACAAATAAACCGCCCGCCACAACGGGCGCGACTACCACCCAGCCGGGGACTACAACGGAAAAGCCTGTCGTAGTCCCCGGTTTTCACATGCCGACATTACACGTCGTGCCATGGCCGAAAGACCGTAAAGACGCGCCGACAGGCACAAACGCTCCGACGCAGGCCAAACGGGCGGCTACGCCCGCCGATTACAAGTACTACGATAGAAATTCCTGTCGCTGCGACAGGAATTTCTATCGTAGTACTTGTTTTTTCTATCGTAGTACTTGTTTTCGCCGGTCGGCGCACCCGTATGCAGACTGACAGACCTGACAAAACGGACTGCCACGACTGTCAGTCCGCACGGTCCGCGCATTTTTGGCACGCTTTTGGTAGAAGACGGGGTGACTGCCGCAAACAACGCGGTGGCCGACACAAGAAAATTCATTACTAAAAACAAATAGTATTATGACTATCAAACCTTTAGCAGACAGAGTGCTGATTCAGCCGGCTCCGGCCGAGGAGAAAACCGTTAGCGGCATCATCATCCCCGACACAGCCAAGGAAAAACCGCTCAAAGGCAGCGTCATCGCTGTGGGCAACGGTACGAAAGACGAAGAAATGGTCCTGAAAACGGGCGACACCGTGCTCTACGGCAAATACGCCGGAACGGAAATCGAAATCGACGGCGAGAAATACCTCATCATGCGTCAGAGTGACGTGCTGGCCATCCTGGCTTAAACCACGCAGACGCACTCACCCCAACCCTTATTCAAACAATCCGCCGCGCTGCCCCCGCAGCCGGCACAACTTAACAAGCAATCATGGCAAAAGAACTGAAATACAATACCGAAGCCCGCGAGCTCCTCAAGGAAGGTGCTGACATGCTGGCCAACGCAGTCAAAGTAACCCTCGGCCCGAAAGGCCGCAACGTCGTTATCGACAAAAAATTCGGTGCACCGCGCATCACGAAGGACGGCGTCTCCGTAGCCAAGGAAATTGAACTCGACAACGCTTTCCAGAACGCCGGCGCACAGCTCGTCAAGAGCGTAGCCAGCAAGACCGGTGACGACGCCGGTGACGGTACGACCACCGCAACGGTCCTTGCCCAGGCCATCCTGACCGAAGGCATGAAAAACGTAGCCGCCGGTGCCAACCCGCTCGACGTAAAGCGCGGCATCGACAAGGCCGTGGCCAAAGTAGTAGAAAGCCTGAAGACACAGGCTGAACAAGTCGAAGAAAGCTACGACAAAATCGAACAAGTCGCTACCATATCGGCCAACAACGATCCCGAAATCGGAAAACTCATTGCTGACGGTATGCGCGCAGTGAGCGTCAACGGCGTCATCACCATCGAGGATGCCAAGGGCCGCGACACAGTCCTGAAGACAGTTGAAGGTATGCAGTTCGACCGCGGCTACCTGTCGCCCTACTTCGTCACCGACACGGAGAAGATGCAGTGCGTCATGGAGAAACCGCTCATTCTCATCTACGACAAGAAGATTTCGAACCTCAAGGATTTCTTGCCGATTCTCGACCCCGCCGTACAGACCGGTCGTCCGCTCCTTGTCATCGCCGAAGACGTGGACAGCGAAGCGCTCACTACGCTCGTCGTCAACCGTCTGCGCACGCAGTTGAAAATTTGCGCCGTCAAGGCTCCGGGCTTCGGTGACCGCCGCAAGGCTATGCTCGAAGACATCGCCGTACTGACGGGCGGTGTGGTCATCAGCGAGGAAAAGGGCCTGAAGCTCGAGCAGGCTACGGTAGACATGCTCGGCACGGCTGAAAAGATTACCGTGACGAAGGAAAATACCACCATCGTCAACGGCGCCGGTGCCAAGGAAAACATTCAGGAGCGCATCGCACAGATCAAGAACGAAATTGCCAACACCACTTCGTCCTACGACAAGGAGAAGTTGCAGGAGCGCCTCGCCAAACTGTCCGGTGGTGTATGCGTGCTTGAGGTCGGTGCCGCCAGCGAGACCGAGCAGAAAGAGAAGAAGGACCGTTGCGACGATGCCCTCTGCGCCACGCGCGCCGCAGTCGAAGAGGGTATAGTGACGGGTGGTGGCGTCGCCTACATCCGTGCTCAGGAAGCCCTCGAAGGCATGACGGGCGACAACGCCGACGAAACGACGGGTATCGCCATCGTGCGCCGCGCTATCGAAGAACCGCTCCGCCAGATTTGCAGCAATGCCGGCGTTGAGGGTGCTGTCATCGTCAACAAGGTGCGTGAAGGTAAGGGCAACTACGGTTACAACGCCAAGAACGAAACGTTCTGTGACCTGCGCGAGGCCGGTGTCGTCGACCCCGCTAAGGTGACCCGCGTAGCCCTCGAGAACGCAGCCAGCGTAGCCGGCATGTTCCTCACTACGGAGTGCGTCATCTGCGACAAGAAGGAAGAAAAGGCTGACATGCCGATGGGCAACCCCGGCATGGGCGGTATGGGCGGCATGATGTAATCCCCCATCCAGCTACATCACGACTCGAATAATGGAACTCCCGCTCCTCCTCTGTGAGTAAGCGGGAGTTTTTTTGTAGGCCAACCCGACCAAAACTTGTCTGCATCGAAGGAAAAACATGCTCCGCATGATGTCCGGCTCTTCGCCGGACAGAAAAAAGGAACGCAGCGACAGACTGTTTCCTCATTTTTCGCTACATTTGCTTCGCCGCCCCACGACTCACCCTCACCTTTTCTACAAATGTTCAAGCCATTCTTACCTAAACTGCTCGGCTGCTGCATGTGCGCGTCAGTTGTTCTCCAGCTTCCGGCACAATCCCTCGAAGCCCCCAACCTAACCCCGCTCCCGGCCGAAAGCAAGGCCCAAGCCTCCCACGTCAGGCTCACAGGAACGCTGACCACCACGGGTAACTCCGATTTCCGCCAGCTGCGCGACTTGTGCTACCGTCTCGCGTCGCTCGACCTGTCGGCGGCCAGTTGCCCGCAACTCCCGGACAACGCGCTCCACTCGCGCCACCGCCTGAAACGGCTCCTCCTCCCCCAAGACGTACATATCATCGGCTCGCAAGCGTTCTTTGCCTGTGACTCACTGAGAGGGACGCTCCTCATCCCTGCGTCGGTCACGACCATCGGCGACCGCGCCTTTGCCCAATGCGCCTCGCTCGACACGCTCTGCTTCGCTCCCGAAAGTCGGCTCACCGGATTCAACGCCTATGCCTTTGCCGGCTGCTCCGCTCTTGTCGCTCCCCTCGCGTTGCCCGACGGACTGACTTCGCTGGCCGACGGTACCTTTTACGGGTGCCGCCGCCTGCCGCACGTCACGTTGCCCCGCGGATTGCGACAGATAGGGACCAACGCTTTTGCCGGCTGCGCGTCGTTGGCGGGGACGCTTGTCCTCAACAGCGAACTGACGTCGATCGGCGCATCGGCTTTCGACGGATGCACAAGTCTTGTCCGCATCGAGTGGCCCAAAGGACTACGGCAGATCGGCGCCGCTGCCTTCCATGGCTGCACGTCGCTCGGCGCCGACCTCGCGCTGCCCGGCTCGCTGACTGTCCTCGGCGAAGGCGCCTTCGCCGACTGCCAAGGACTGGAGAGCGTCGTTCTGCCTGCCTCCGTCGACACCCTCCGGGCGGCCACCTTTGCCGGATGCACCCACCTGCGGACGCTCACCCTCTGCGCGGCAATCCCGCCTCGGCTCGATGCGACGGCCCTGCTCGGTGTCGACCGCAAACTGCTTCAGGTCTACGTTCCCAAGGGCTGCAAACGCACCTATAAAAAGTCGGAAGCGTGGAAAGATTTCCATATCGTCGAGGGGGATTTCGAAGCGCTCCCGCACACAACCGCCACGCAGCCCGATGCTCCGCGCCAGGCAACCACCGCCGGCCTCATCCCCGTCCCGGCAAAGGTAAAGCCCACGGTCGGACGACCGCTCGTATGGACCACCATCGGCGGCATCGACGCCCCACGAGAGCTGGAGAACGAGCGGCAACACGCCGAACGCATCCTCCGCGAGCGGGCAGGCGTCACCCTCGCGACGAGCAAGGGCGAAAACCGCATACGCCTCGCCCTGATCGACAGCCTCAGCGACGACGAGGCCTACACGCTCGTCGTCGACGCGCACGGCATCGACATCCTGGGCCGCACCCCCGCCGGCGTGTTCTACGGCCTGATGACGCTCGAACAACTCATGGCCGGAGAGGACGCCGCGGCGACCTGCGTGCAGACAGCAGCCGTCCGCATCGAAGACGCACCGCGCACGCAGATTCGCGAACTGATGGTGGACCCCGCGCGTATATTCATCCCCTTTCCGGAACTTAAGGCCTTTGTCCCCGAGATGGCGCGCTTCAAGCTCAACAGCCTGCACCTGCACCTCGTCGACGACCAGGCGTGGCGCATCGAAATCAAACATTATCCGAAACTGACGGAACTGGGTTCCTGCCGGGTGGGCATGGACGACATGGCTATGCCCATCTCCGGATTCTATACACAAGAACAGATGCGCGAGCTGGTGGACTACGCCGCCCGTTACCACGTCATGGTCATCCCCGAGATTGAGATGCCGGGGCACGAGGTAGCCGCCATCCACTGCTACCCCGAACTCACGTGCGGCGCCAAGCAAGTGCCCATCCGCACGACCTGCGGCGTATCCAACGAGCTGCTCTGTCCCGGCGAGGAGTTCGTGTACACTTTCCTCGGCCACGTGTTCAACGAATTGGCCGACATTTTCCCCGCGCCCTACGTCCACCTCGGCGGCGACGAGGCCGGCAACCCTGCACTCGACTGCTGGACGAACTGCCGCAAGTGCCTGGCACTCAAACGGCGACTTGGCATCACCACGACCGACCGTAGCGAGAATTGGCGCCTACAGCAGTACATGTTCGACCGCGTCATCGACACGCTCCGCACCCGTCACGGCAAGACACCCATGTTCTGGTACGAGACGGACTTCAAGGAGATTCAGGAGGGCTGCGTCACGTTTGCCTGGCGCAACGGCCTGACCAAGACGGCGGCCGAGGCGGCCATCGCCAACCGGGCACGCATCATGATGTGCCCCGGCGAGCACTGCTACTTCGACTACCCCATGCACCGGGGCGACATGCCGGAGGTCAACTGGGGCATGCCTGTCACCTCGCTCCGGCAAACTTACGCCCTCGACCCCGCCTGGGGCCTCGGCGACGACTTCGAGCGCGACAACCTGCTCGGCGTGGCCGGCACGCTCTGGAGCGAGTGCATCAACTCGCCCGAGCGCATCGACTACCAGGCCTATCCGCGCGCACTGGCACTGGCCGAAGCCGGATGGAGCCTACAGGCCAACCGCTCGTGGTCGTCTTTCCAGGCGCGCCTGCGCCCCCTGCTGCTCGACATGCGGCGGCGCGGCACCGCTTTCTCAACGATGGGCCTCACGACGTCCGATGACAAACATGTGCCCTCTACTCCATAACTAAGCCAAACCATCAAAAGCAGGATTCCTTCTTCCCTGCTCACCGAGCAGGAGTTACTCGGCAGCATCAACGCCCCCACCCTCCTGCACTATGAGAATGTCAGAAAAAACATCCCCCACACCTGTGTCAATAGATATACTCCTCCGCTCGCCTGACTCATTAGGGGCGATTTGGTAATACAGTAAATTGCCTTCCGCACGCAGCAAATACCATCCGTCGAGCGTATCCCCTTCACTGTCCCGCAGTCCTGTTCGACTGTCATACCGCCAAAATAAGGTGTCGCCCGCCGCGCCTCGTCCCGTTATGCTATAAATCAAGAAGCCACGTATCGCCTCATTCGTTTCAGTATACACCCCCGTCAACACGCCGCCCCGCCCTTCGACAGGAATGGTAAACGTATCAGCAGGAAGAAAGTGATAAGGATAACCTACAGCAAGATATTCGTCGTGCACTTCTTCGTCGCACGCCATAAGAAGTGCAAACGAAACAATAAAAAGCAAACAAGGGAAAAGTCGCATAGCTGTACAAATTATAATATTTACCTTTAATTATTGGGATATACGCCTAAGAGACAACGTATATTAACGTGAGTTCGATATAAATCAAAACATAGCAAGTTGCCCGTCCTTGACGAAACATAAGTCAATGGCGGGTTTC
>CALUOQ010000020.1 GCA_944322325.1 uncultured Alloprevotella sp. | reverse complement strand
TTCAGTCTTTTTTCGTAAGCGGTGCGTACGGGACTCGAACCCGTGACCCCATGCGTGACAGGCATGTATTCTAACCAGCTGAACTAACGCACCGTTATTCATTATTTCATTCAAATCGCTTCTTCTCTCAAAAGCGATGCAAAGGTATGAACTTTTTTTTATCCGTCCAACTCTTTTGCTGATTTTTTTGATAGCAGCTTGCAAAACACCGATACATCCTCGTATGCGGGGCCGCGGCGATGCCACTCGGGCAGGACGGCACTTTCCGCGTATCCGGCTTTCGTGAACAGATTGCGGCTTTCGGGATTGTTCGTTCGCGAGACGTAGGCGTAGAGCAGGTGAAGGTGCAGGTTCTCGCGGGCGAAACCTTCGAGGAGTCGTAGGGAGGTGCGGGCGTAGCCTTTGCCGCGTTCCTCGGCGAGAAGGGCGATGCCGACTTCGGCCTTGAGGTTGTAGGGGTCGATGTTGATGAGGTCGAGGAGTCCGACGGCATGTCCGTCGGGAGCACAGATGGCCAGGCGCATTTCGCCACTGTCGTAGATGTCGCGAGGCTGGGCGGCAATGTACTGTTTCAGCGCGTAGCGAGAGTAGGGCGGGGTGCTCGAACCGACGAACCAGTTCTCGGGGTAGTTCTCGATGGTGTACAGGAGCTCCAGGTCTTCCGGCTCGAGGGCCCGGAGGCTGACGTTTTTGTCTTGAAGCCAGTTGTTCATGTCAGGGCCATTGCATTGGTGGTCAGCACTTCGGTTTGCGGCGAGTAGAAACCCATTTGGCGCTTCCCCGCCTTGTCCTCCGCAAAGATGCGGAAGATGTCTACGTAGCAGAAAAGCGATGTATCGTAGACGATGTACTGGTATGGGGACAAGTCACGGTGCAGGTCCAAGTGGCCTCGGGGCAGGTCGTTGCAGCGGTTGACTGCGACGTAGTCCAGGCTCAGTTGCCAAGTTTGGTTGAGTCGCTTCACCCGGTCGATGTTTGCCGGGCTGCCGAGGAACAGCATCCTGACTTCGGGTTCGCGTTCGCCGAGGGTCAGCAGGCGGCGGAAGTGGTCGCTGGCCTGTTGGAGCATGGCGATGATGGCCCGGAAATAGATGGCGGCCTGGATGGGGAGCGAGAGCCAGAAACCGTAGTGGCGGTAATGTTTGTTGAAGAAAATGAGCATGGCGCGGTAGAAGACATGGACGTACCGGTAAGAGCTTTTCTGCGTACTCTCTCCCTTGTAGTGCAGGATAGGGGTGGGAATGTAGTAGTTGGTAAATCCGTTCTTGATAAGCCGGTACGAAAGGTCGATGTCTTCACCGTACATGAAGAAGTCCTCGTCAAAGAGGCCGCTCCGCTCCAGTGCGGTGCGCGGCGCCATCATGAAGGCGCCCGACGTGATTTCGATGATGTTGGGCCGGGTGGCGTCGAGGTAGCGCATGTAGTAGCGTCCGAAAAGGCGCGACTTGGGAAACAACTGACAGAGGCCGCACATCTTGCAGAAGGCGGTCCACGGCGTGGGCAGGCCGCGGCGCGACTCGTAGGCAAACTGTCCGTTGGACTTCAGCATCCTGACGCCGAGGGCGCCCAGCTCAGGGTGCTGGTCGGCAAACGCAAGGCAGTCCGTTAGCGTCGTGTCGGTCAGCACCGTGTCGGGGTTCAGGAACAGGACGTATCGTCCGGTGGCCTGTGTGGCGGCCTGGTTGTTGGCGCGGCCGAAACCGACGTTGTGCGTGTTCTCGATGAAGTGCAGGTTGGGGTAATCCGCCTGGGGGAAACGCTGGCTCAGGTAGGCGAGACTGCCGTCGGTCGAGCAGTTGTCGACGACGAACACCTCGGTGTCGATATCGCGTGCGGCGGCCCAGACCGAGTGCAGACACTGCTCCAGGTAGTATTTAACGTTGTAGCTGACGATGATGATGGAGAGCGTCATGCCTGATGGGCGTTTTGTTCCGGTTTATCGGGAAATTTAGCCGGGCGGCAGAACACGTAGCCCAGCAGGGCCAGCAATGCGCAAAATCCCCCTTGGCTGCTCAGCGTGGCGTAATAAATAAGGAGGTCGGCCCAGATGACGACCGTCATGCCGATGAGTCTGAGGCTGGTCCACCGGGCGAGTGCCGCCGTGGCCGAAGGGGCGGTGTCGATGTGGCGTTTGACAAACGGGAGGTGGAAGAATTTCAGCCCCACGTAGATGCCTGCCAGTGTGAGGACGATGGCCGTCAGGTTCAGGTAGTAGGCTGTCTGGACCCCGGTGGCGTAGCCGGTCGGGATGATTTCGTTTTCGGCCAGAAAGACGAGGAGCGCACCGACGACCCATGTGGTCCAATAGAGGAGGCATACGCGCTGGTTACGTTTCATGTCGTGAGGATGGCTTAGAGTTTTGATTTATAGTGGTCAAGGCTGACGCGGTTGATGATGGAGCGGCCCAGCGTGATTTCGTCGGTGTATTCCAGCTCGTCGCCGATGTTGACGCCCCGTGCCAGGACGGTGAGTCGCACGTCGTAGTCCGCCAGCCGGCGGGCGATGTAGAAGTTCGTAGTGTCGCCCTCCATGGTGGGGTTCAGGGCCAGTATGATTTCGCTCACGCCGCCCGCCGCCACGCGGTCCACGAGCGACGCCAGTTCCAGGTCGTTGGGCCCCACGCCGTCCATGGGCGAAATGACTCCGCCCAGCACGTGATAGAGGCCGTGGTACTGCTGTGTGTCCTCGATGGCCATGACGTTGCGTATGTTTTCCACGACGCACAGGGTCGAGCGGTCCCGTCCCGGGTCGGAACAGATGGCGCAGACGTCCGTGTCCGACAGGTTGTGGCATACGCGGCAGTATTTCACCTCGTCCTTCAGCTGCCTCAGGCTGTCGCAGAACCGGTGTACGTTTTCGGCATCCTGCCGCAGCAGGTACAGCGTCAGGCGCAGCGCGGTCCGCGGCCCGATGCCTGGCAGGCGGGCGAACTCGTTGACGGCTTTTTCAAGGAGTCTGGAGGGGTATTGTTCGTTCATGCCGATTTTATTAGGGGCAAAGTTAAGGAAATGTCCCTGAAAAAGTCTACCTTTGTTCCGTTTTTTATGACGGCGGCGTCCTGCCGGCCGTTTGTTCGTGTCACGAGAGTCACTGTCAGGATGAAAATAACGTCAGCAGAATTCGTCATCAGTAACAGCCGCGCCGACCGCTGTCCCGTCGACGGGCGTCCCGAATATGCCTTTATCGGCCGCAGCAATGTGGGGAAGAGTAGCTTGATAAACATGCTTACGGGGCGGGCCAAGCTGGCCATGACCTCATCGACGCCCGGCAAGACGCTGCTCATCAATCATTTTCTGATTAACGGCGAGTGGTACCTTGTCGACCTGCCCGGTTACGGCTATGCCAAGCGCGGCAAGCGCGAGCAGGAAAAGCTGGCCAACCTCATCCGATACTATGTCCATGGGCGGGCACAGCTTACCTGCCTTTTCGTGCTCATCGACTCCCGCCTCGAGCCGCAGCGCATTGACCTCGAGTTTATTGAGCAACTCGGTGAGGGCGGTGTCCCCTTTGCCCTTATCTTTACGAAGGCCGACAAAATGGGGCCCGTGGCGTTGCGCGGCAGTGTCGACCGTTTCCTGAAGCGCCTTTCCGAGCAGTGGGAGGAACTGCCCCCATATTTTGTGTCGAGCAGTGCGCGCGGCACAGGGCGCGACGAAATCCTTGGCTACATCGAACAAGTCAACCGCTCGCTCCGGCAGACTGCGGAGTGATATATAAGTCAGGTACGGACGATGCAGTGGGCCGACCGCATGAAGCAGGTGAAGTTGGCACTCGTGGTGGCGGCGGTGCTCATAGCGGCCGTTTCGCTCGTCATCTCGTACCTCCTTGTCCGCGACCTCTCGCGCGAGGAGCGCAACAATATGCTTGTTTGGGCCGAGGCCATGCGCACGTTGAGCCAGGCCGACGAGAATACCGACCTCTATCTGGCCTTGCAGGTAGTCAACGGCAATCAGACCATTCCTGTTGTGGTTCTTGATTCGGCCGGCGAGGTGGTCACGTACCGCAACATTGCCATCGATGCCCCCACCGAAGCCGACTCGCTGGCCTATCTGCAACGCGAGGCTGCTGCCATGCGCCGTGCCGGTTACGTGGTCGAGCTAAACCTTTCCGATGCCGGTGCTGACGTCCGTCCGGGCGACGCCTATCTGCTCATCTGCTATCAGGAGTCGTCCATGTTGCGGCGCTTGGCGTCCTATCCTTATGTGCAGCTCGGCGTGGTAGGGCTCTTTGTCGTCGTGGCCATTTTTGCCCTGCTTTCGTCCAAGCGGGCCGAGCAAAACCGCGTATGGGTAGGCCTTTCCAAGGAAACGGCCCATCAGCTTGGCACTCCCATTTCTTCCCTGATGGCTTGGGTGGCCATTCTGCGCGAGAATTATCCCGACGACGACCTCCTGCCCGAGCTCGACAAGGACGTGAAGCGCCTTGAACTCATCGCTGAGCGTTTTTCGAAGATAGGTTCCCAGCCCGAGTCCTCACGTGAGGACATGGGGGGACTCCTCGAGCGTGTGGCCGATTACATCCGCCGTCGCTGTTCCGACCGCGTCGAGGTCGTATGTCTGCCGCCCCCGGCTCCCGTCGAAGCTGAAGTCTGCGCTCCCCTCTTCGAGTGGGTCATCGAAAATCTGTGCAAGAATGCCATCGACGCCATGGCCGGGTGCGGGCGCATCACGCTTGCGCTCTGGCGCGAGGCCGGCCACGTGGTCATCGAGGTGACCGATACGGGCAAGGGCATCAGCAAACGCCACTACAAGACTGTTTTCACCCCCGGCTATACGACCAAGAAGCGCGGCTGGGGGCTCGGCCTCTCGTTGGCCAAACGCATAGTCGAACAGTACCACCGCGGACACATCTTCGTCAAGAGTAGCGAACTTGGTGTCGGCACTACGTTCCGCATCGAGTTACGCGACGCGGTCGCCGTGTTCCCTTCGGCGTCCGTTGGCGGGGAAAAAGGGTGACGGAGCTGCGGTTTGTGGCCATTTGCAGCGACCGGATGGACACGAAATGCCGAATACGCCTGAGTTTTGGATATTTTAACGGGCTAAGGTCTATGGGGAAAATACAGAGGTAGTACCTTTGCTTTCATTATGAGTAGTTTGAAGAAACAACAACATAACAACAAATCTCATCACGAATGAAGAAGTACTTATTTTTAGGCTTGAGCCTGTGCTCGGCGGTGGCACTGACCTCCTGTAAGTCCAGCGAGAGTGCTTACAAGAAAGCCTACGAGAAAGCAAAGGCCCAGGAGATGGCTGCAACGACAACCGCGCCTGTGGATTCGGTGAACGTGACGCCCCTGACCCCGACGCAGACGGTGACCGTCACCCAGGTGACGCCGGTCGCCGAGGACCATAGCGACGTGCGCACAATTCCCGGAGGCGTCACCGTGCTCAGCGGCGCCGGACTGAAGGCGTACAGCGTAGTGGTCGGCAGCTTTTCCGTGCAGGCCAATGCCGAAGGACTGGTGAACACCCTGAAAGGCCGCGGCTATGCCGCCCAGCTGGTGAAGACCAATGAGACCATCAACGGCATCACGGGCTGGTATCGTGTCGTGGCTTCGACGTTTGCCGACAAGGCTTCGGCCGTACAGTCGCGCGACCAACTTCGTGACACTTATTCCGACGCTTGGTTGCTCTATAATAAATAAAAGGAGTGCCGACGGCAGTAATTGCGGCGGACAATGGCCTTGACGGGGCATTGTCCGCCGCGATTTTGTCTGTTTGTGCCGATTGGCACGCCTTTTGCTAGGATGTGGACGAAAATTCAACATACAAAAAATAACAGATTATGCAGAAAGGCAATATCGGGGTAACGACCGAGAACATCTTCCCCGTCATCAAGAAATTCCTCTACAGCGACCACGAGATTTTTCTCCGTGAAATTGTGTCGAATGCCGTCGATGCTACCCAGAAACTGAAGACTTATGCCGCCAAGGGCGACTTCAAGGGCGAGATGGGCGACCTTACGGTGCACGTCAGCTTGGACAAGGACAAAGGCACACTGACCGTGTCCGACCGGGGTATAGGCATGACCGAAGAGGAGATAGACAAATACATCAATCAGATTGCCTTTTCGGGCGCCAACGACTTCCTTGATAAATACAAGAACGACGCCAATGCCATTATCGGCCACTTCGGCCTCGGTTTCTACTCTTCGTTCATGGTGGCCAAGAAGGTCGAGATACTCACGCGAAGCTACAAGGACGACGCCAAGGCCGTGAAGTGGAGCTGCGACGGTTCGCCGGCTTATGAGATTGAAGAGTGCGACAAGCAGGACCGCGGAACGGACATCGTGCTCTACATCGACGACGACTGCAAGGAATTTCTGGAGAAAAACAAGATACAGGAGCTCCTCACGAAGTATTGCCGCTTCCTGCCCATCCCCGTGGCCTTCGGTAAGAAGACCGAGTGGAAGGACGGCAAGCAGGTCGACACCGACGAGGACAACGTCATCAACGACACCACGCCCCTCTGGACGCGCAAACCCACGGACCTGAAGGAAGAGGACTACAAAAAGTTCTATCGCGACCTCTATCCCATGGCCGACGAGCCCCTGTTCTGGATTCACCTCAACGTCGACTATCCTTTCCACCTGACCGGTGTGCTCTATTTCCCTAAAATCAAGAACAACATCGACGCCCACCGCAACAAAATACAGCTCTACTGCAATCAGGTGTACGTCACCGACCAAGTGGACAATATCGTGCCCGATTTCCTCACCTTGCTGCATGGCGTCATCGACTCGCCGGACATTCCCCTGAACGTCAGCCGCAGCTACCTGCAAAGTGATGCCAACGTCAAGAAGATATCTACGTACATCACCAAGAAGGTAAGCGACCGCCTGCAAAGCATCTTCAAGTCCGACCGCAAGGACTTCGAAGCCAAGTGGGACGACCTGAAGATTTTCATGCACTATGGCATGTTGTCCGAGCCCGACTTCTACGACCGCGCCAAGGCTTTCGCCCTCTTCAAGGATGTCGACGGCAAGTACTTCACCTACGACGAGTACCGCGACCTCATCAAGGCCAACCAGACCGACAAGGACGGCAACCTCGTCTACCTCTATGCCAGCAACAAGGAAGAGCAATACAGCTATATTGAGACCGCGCGCGACCGGGGCTACAGTGTTCTCCTCATGGACGGCGAACTCGACAGCCCGCTGGTCGGCATGTTGGAGCAGAAGTTCGAGAAGAGCCGCTTCTCGCGCGTTGACGGCGACACGATAGACCGTCTCATCGCCAAGGACGCCCCCAAGGAGTCCGCCCTGTCGGCTGAGGAGAGCGAGGGCTTGTCCACGGTGTTCTCCACGCAGCTACCCAAACTCGAAAAGACCGAGTTCCACGTTGAGGTGGCCAATCTCGGCGAGACAGCCGCTCCGATAGTCATCACTCAGAGCGAGTACATGCGCCGTATGAAAGAGATGAGCCGCCTACAGGCCGGCATGTCGTTCTACGGCGAAATGCCCGACATGTACAGCGTCGTGCTCAACGCCGACCACCGCTTGATTAAGCGTGTGCTCGACGACGCCAAGGCCCATACGGCCGACGCCCTCCAGCCCGTCGAGGGCGAAATCCGCGGACTTAAGGCCCGTCACGCAGCCCTCGAGCAGGCACAGCAGAAAAAGAAAGCCGACGAAATCACCCAGGCCGACCACGACGAGATGAAGAAGTGCAACGACGACATCGCCGCTCAGGAGGAGAAACGCAAGCAGATACTCGCCGACTACGCCGCCGGTGATTCCACCGTCCTTCAGCTCATCGACCTGGCCCTGCTCCAGAACGGCTTGCTGAAAGGTCAGGCGCTCAACCGCTTCCTCAAGCGCAGCGTCGACCTGATTTAATCCGGCGTTTCATAACCGTACCGCGCGGGCGGACAATCCTCTTTTCGGGGATGTCCGCCCGCATTGTTTTCATTCACCGGGCCGTCGACGAGGTGGTGTGCAATACTCTTTTCATTTCGCCTTGTCGACGAGGCGAGGTATGGGCCGGGTCGCTCTGGATTTGGGGCGACCTGTCACATGAGGCATAGCTTTTTTCGTGTGATTCCACAAAAAAAGTAGGGAGAACGCTTGTTGTTATAGAAATAATGAGTATCTTTGCACTCGCTTAAACGAAAGGAGTAGGCTTCGTAGCTCAACTGAATAGAGCATCTGACTACGGATCAGAAGGTTTTGGGTTTGAATCCCAACGAAGTCACTCACTCGTCGAAGCAAGGTTCGGCTTCGTAGCTCAACTGAATAGAGCATCTGACTACGGATCAGAAGGTTTTGGGTTTGAATCCCAACGAAGTCACGACGTGTAAGGTTATGAAACTCAGCTTCCGCACACTCCAAGGGGAGGTCCGGAAGCTGAGTTTTTTTTGTGCTCCGGCGGATTTATTTCCGCCGTTCTTCGGCAAGTCTTTCTATCGCTTCGTCGTACCGGCGTATGATGCGGTCCACGTCGAACTGTTCCGCCATCAGCTGGCGTCCGGCTGCGCCCATTGCCCGCCGCGCCTCGGTCGGCAGGCCGATGAGCCGCTCCATGGCTTCGGCCAGGCTGGCGACGTCCCTTGCCCGGCACAGGAAGCCGTTCTCGCCGTCGCGCACCACTTCGCGACAGCCCGGTACGTCCGTCGCGATGAGCGGCCGGCCCATGGCGGCCGCTTCCATCAGTGTGCAGGGCAGTCCTTCGCGGTACGAGGGGAGCACCACGCAGTCCGCCGCGGCGATGAAAGGGCGCACGTCGTCGGTGGCGCCGAGGTATTCCACGGTGCCCTCGCGTTGCCATGCAGCGAGTTGCGAGGCGTCGATGGTGGCAGGATTGTCCTTCCACACCGCGCCGAGCAGCTGGAAACGCGTGTCGGGGTGTCGGCGGCGCACCTGCGCGGCCGCTTCGACATATTCGCGGATGCCCTTGTCGGTCAGCATTCGCCCGATGAGCAGGAACGTCGTGCCCGCCCTCTGTGGCAGGTCGGTGAGAGCGAAGCGGTTGAGGTCCACACCCTCGCCGGGCAGCTGCTCGACGCGGTCGGCAGCGACAAGGCCGCTCCGCCGGAACGTCTCGGCATCGTCGCCGTTGAGGAACCATACACGCGGAGCCCGCGCGAAAGCCAGGCGGTAGAGCGTCTTGGCCACGAACGGCACCACGCCGCGGTGCAGGAACACGTAGCCCAGCCCCGTCGTGACGGGCAGGTAGGGGATGCCGGCCAGCCGCGCTGCCAGGCTGCCGTAGATGTTCGGCTTGATGGTGTACGTGATGCTGGCGTCGGCACCCAGCCGGCGCAGCAGTCGGTAGTAGCGCCCCGTGAGCGTAAGGTCGGTGAGCGGATTCGTCCCTTTCGAACTGATGGGCAAGTCGTGAACGCCGCACCCCAGGGCGCGCAGCCGCTCGAAGTAGTCATCGTCGTATGGCGCCAGCACCGTGACGCGGTGGCCCAGTCCCACGAAGTGGCCGAGCACGTGGCGGCGGTAGTTGTACATGCCCCACGCCGTATTGCTTGAGAAAACCAGGTGCATGGGCGAGTCAGCGCGTAGGGAAGTTCTTCTTCTGGCGTTTACGGGCAATAAGCCGCCGGTCGTAGTAGGCGTGGTCACCCTCGGGCGTGAGGAAGGCGCGGTGCTGCGTCTCCGCTTTTTTCCAGGACTTGCGGCCCAGCAGCCGCCAAGCGAGTAAGGCCGCCATCACGGCGATGGCGCACGAACAAAGTAGAAGCATAGTTTTATGTGTTTGGAAAAGAATTGGATGCCGGCGTCAGAATTTCTTGCCCCGGCAGATGTTTACGAAGGTGTAGAGGAGAATTTTGAAGTCGAAGCCCAACGAGCGGTGTTCCAGGTAGTAGAGGTCGTAGCGCAGGCGGCGGAGCATCTTTTCGATAGTGTCCGTATAGCCGTTGTACAGCGTGGCGTACGACGTCACTCCCGGCCGTATCTGGTAGAGGTAGCGGTAGCGCGGGTCGTAGCGCATGATTTGGTCGATGTAGTACTTGCGTTCGGGGCGCGGACCGATGAAAGCCATGTCGCCGCAGAACACGTTCCACAGCTGCGGCAGCTCGTCCAGATGGTGTTCGCGCAGGAATTTGCCCACGCGCGTCAGGCGCGGATCGGCGCCGCTTTGGTAGAGGGCCGGGCCGGCTTTCTCGGCGTCGAGGCGCATGCTGCGGAACTTGTAGATGTAGAAGGGGCGGCCGAAACGGCCGATGCGCTCCTGCCGGTAGATGGCAGGGCCGCCGTCCTCGCGCTTCACGGCGAGGTAGCAGACCAGGAACAGAGGGGAGAAGACCACCAGGGCCACCAGGGCCAGCAGGCAGTCGCCGATGCGCTTCACGTTGCGCTCGAAGCCGTTCATACCGTCCGGGATGAAGCGGTCGTCTTTCACTGTGGTTTCGTTCATCATGCGAGTCTGTTTAGTTTATAGGGTTGTCGTTGTTTGCGATGAGCCGCCGGACCGGGCCGGCACCTGCTGTCTCTGGGCGGCAAGCGTCGGTGGGCGGGCGAGGTAAGATGAGGGGGAGTGCGTCTGCACGCGGTGTCGGGAGGGGCAAGGGCGGAAAGAAGGCAAAAACCACCTTTCCGCCCGGCCGGATTCCGGCGGGCGGCATGGTTTCGTACAATAAGGAAGGCCCGGTCTCCCGACTGCTTCTATATAAGAATGAGAAAACCCGGCGGCCGTTTGCCCTTCTATCCGCCGTTTTGCCATGAGCCTGAGCGTATTGGTTCGCGCTCGGGCCGGTGGGAGAATAAAAAAATCCGACATTCGCGGCGCGACGGGCGTCCGTTCGCCCGTCGTTTTGTCGCAAAAGGTGCGCGGCCCCGATACATAAAAATAGTTGCGAAAGCGGCCGTTATTCCGATAATTGCGTATCTTTGCGCCGTAGGTCTAAGCCCTGCCGGCTTCTGTGAATTTCTCATTCTTATATAGAATGTGTACGGCGGCAGGGCCATACCTTCCGAGGCTTGCTTGGCCGGCGTGGTCCATATTGCTGCGCCGGCTTATTGCGTTTGTTCCGGGGTGCGCTTCTGGACGGGTGGCTACGGCAGGCGCGACGCGGCGGGAGGTGATGCCGCGCAATTTGTGGGGTGCAGTCCTCGGCCAAACGGGGACTACGATCGTTTTTACGGGGACTACGATAGGAAAAACCATCGTAGTCCCCGTTTCTTACGGTCGCTGTACACGCTCGGTGTTTGGCCCTCTCTCCGTTGTGTATCAGCGAATTTGGGGAATGCTGACCGCCACCGCGCACTGCAGTTGTTTTGTTGTAAGAGTTAAATTCCGCGAAAAACCGGAGAAAGACTGACCGAGGTACTGAAAAAGTCTATATATTTGCAAGCAGAATACTCAAAAACCACTTTATGTCTAACTCAAAAATTTAATTGCAATGAGAAAAGCATTACTCACCATTGCACTTCTCTTCGGCCTGGCCTCCCTCGTGCCGATGCAAGCCCAGCGCGACCTTATGGTCGCTACCTCCGAAGGTACGGCGGCTGCTTCGCTCGAGGAGCTCGCACAGTTGGCCGAAGACGGCACGCCCGTCATGTTGTGGAACAACGGGCGCGGATTTTACATTGAGAACGGTTTCAACGCCAGCGGCGCTCCGCTGTTGTCGTTGTGGACGCCTTTCGAGGCCGGAGCCGTTTCGACCAACCTCTTCCTCTGGCGTCTGGAGAAGGCCGAGGGCGAGAACAACTACCGTCTCCTCTCGCTGGCGGACGGCAAGTACATGTACATGGCCGATGCCACCCCCTCGCTGTGCTCGACCGTAAGTCCTGACGAGAACACGCCTGAGGTGTTCACCGTGCAGCTCGTCAACGAGGAGAACAGCACCTTCTGCTTGAAAGCCAACAACGTGACCACCGATAAATGCTACCTCAACGGTAACGGTGGCGGCGGTGCCGGCCACGACCAGTGTACCGTGGTAGGTTGGTCCAGCACGACGGGCAACTCCGAGTACAAGATTATGGTGCCCGAAGTGACTACGAAGACGCTCTACTCCATCGTGTATTCCTTCAACTTCTACGACGGCAACAGCAACGACCTCCTGCAGGACAAGGGCCTCGACGCCCTCATCCCCTCGGCCGTAGCCAACAGCGAGGACGGCACCATCACGGCTGAAGCCTCCATCGGCGACACCGTCAGCCTGCCTTCGTACAGCAACACCGTCATCCGCAACGCCATGATGGGCGACACGCAGGTGACCGACTCGGCGACCTTCGAACTGACCGAAGCCATGGTAGCCTCCGGTTCGGCCGCCATGACGCTGAACTATACGTCGAACCCGCAGATCACGTTCATCTGCACGATGGACCTCAGCGAAATCGGCGGCGCCGAGGGTGAATACCTCTTCCCCGAGAGCGGCGACGTGACCCAGGTCAGCACGGCACGCTTCGCCGTGGGCGACACCATCACGCCTCCGGACATCGACAACTTCACGGCCCTGACCGACCTGAGCCAGCATGTAGCTTCTGTTTCTGAGGAAGTAGCTGTTGTTTACCGCCCGTGGCGCCTGATCACGGCCAACTGCGGCTTTATTCTCTCCGACGGTTCGACCCTCTCGAGCGTGCGCAACGTGGAAATCTACGTTGACCTCGACTCTACGTTGACCGCCCCCGACCTGGGCGAGCTCTATACCTTCGACGCCGAGGCCACCGCCGTGCGTTCGGGTGTGACGCTGCCCTTCGTTGTCGACGCCGGCAACATCTACAACGGCATGTCGCTTGAACTCGTGTACGACCGCGTCGTGCCCTTCAAGGTTTCCGAGCTCAACGACGACTTCACGCTGAACGAAGAGACGGCCACCTGGTACGTGCTCCGCATCCGCGGCAGCAAGATCATCTCCAGCCAGGTGGGTGACGACGGTATGCTCATCTGCAACGCCAACGTAACGGTGGACGACGGTGCCCTCTGGACCATCGCCGAGGCCCCCGACGGTTCGGGCGCATACCTGCTTTATAATAAAGCCAACCCCGGCAAGGTGCTCTGCGACGTCCAGGGCGGTCTGACCTACCCCGAGTTCGCTGACATCACGGGCGCCGAGATGGGCTTCGACCTCGTCAACATCACCAACGGCTACGGCCTGCGCCTCTCCTCGTACTACAACGGTCAGGAGAATGTCATGATCAACGACCTCAGCAATGCCGACCACATCGGCTACTGGGACAACGCCGCCGCTTGGAGCGACGCCGGTTCGACCATCACGTTCGAGGAGTACGATCCGGACAACTACACGTTCCTCAAGGGCCGCGCTTACCTGAACGCTCAGGACTGCATCGGCGGCTTCACGGCTGAGCAGCTTGCCGGCATCCGCGAGTACATCGAGTCTGGCGACGTCGAGATGGAGAGCGAGGTTACCTACATCTGCGAGAACGAGCTCGACTACATCCCGGCCGAGGAGCGCGTACAGTTCAACCCCGACCACGTTTACGCCATCATCGCCGCCGCACCCGAGTTCATCCAGAAGAACAACGTGCAGTATGCTCTCTACGCCAGTGAGGACAGCGTCCTTTCGTGGAAAGAGTTCACCGACCCGACGGACAAGACCTTCCAGTTCACGCTGAAGCAGCAGATTCTGCCCGCCTCTTCCGAAGAGGAGAACGACACCACGCTCTACTCCTTCTTCAACGTCGGTCTGGATACCTATGTCAACAACCACTTCCACTTCAATACCAGTCCGGGCCTGAGCGACGACGAGGCTTACTTCCGCGTACGCCATACGTCTGAGACGGTCAACGACGCCGGCACCGTGACGCAGACCTACATCCCCGGAGCCTACTACGTGCAGGCTGATGTACACGAGGATTGGGAAGACCCGACGAGTAGCATCGTTTTGGTAACGTGGAGCATGTTCGGCGGTACGATTGGCACAGCTACGGAAGGAACCATCGTTTCCTACAACGCTACGAGCAACGGCTACGCCTCGATGTTCCGCTTCAAGGACCTCGGCACGCCTGAGCAAGTCGGCATAGGCAGCGTGACGGGCGACGTCGAGACGAGCGGCGACGGCAAGCTCTACGACCTCAGCGGCCGTCAGTTGCAGGACGAACCCGTGAAGGGCGTCTACATCAAGAACGGCAAGAAAGTCGTGAAGTAATCTTTCTTTTGTAACATAACTTTGGGGGCTCACCGCCGCGAGGCGATGGGCCCTTTTTTCGGGCCGTCCGCACGCTGCGGACGGCTTTTTGCGTACGCGGGAGCTGGGAGGGCCGTGAGGTGCGCGGCACCCGTAGCGTCCGGAAGTGCGGATGAGGCGGTCGCGCCGCGGGCGCGTGATTTTTCCGGCGGTGGGGTGCGGGTTTGGCTTTGCGTCTGTAATAACGGGGAGGTGAGGAATGGGATTCCGGGTTTATCTGCTTGCAATGAGGGCGGCGCGGCGGAAATGTGTGGATACCAAAAAACGCGGCAAATCCTTTTTTATTGTCGGATTCGCCACGTTTTGTTTTCTTTCGGACTTGTCTGTAAGGACAAGGTCCTTTTCCAATTTTTAAGACTAACCGTGTAGCGCGAGACAGGCTTGAACTGTCGACCTCATGATTATGAATCATGCGCTCTAACCAGCTGAGCTATCGCGCCATCGCTTGGTCCGGAGTCTCTATCTCCGTTTGCGAGTGCAAAGATAGAGCGTTTCTGCGAACTGACCAAGCGTTTGCCCGTTTTTCTTCACTTTCGCGATTTACGGGCCGTCAGTTTCATGCGTTTCGCTTAGCGGTTGACGATGAAATCGCGCAGTCTGAGCGTGGTGCGTGCTCCCTCGGCCACCTTGAGCGTCAGGGTGTGTTCGCCCGGCGCAAGGTCATCGGCGAGCATGAAGGTCCAGGGCAGGTAGACACCGGCGCTCCACTGTGTGTACGTGTCGATGCGCCGTTCAGGACCGCCGTCGATGCGGTAGGTGAGGGCACCCGCGTCGGGGCCGGCTACGGCAAAGAGGCCTATGGCGCGTCCTGTGAACTTCAGGCGCAGCTTCGACCCGGGCTCAGTCGCCTCGAGCATGGGCACGTTGACGAATCCGGCGCGCGTCTCGACGTGGGGCGGGGCGGGAGCCCAGTTCTCGACGTAGCGGAAGCCCTTGAGCTTGTCCGCCTGGCGCACGTCCACCAGCGTGCCGCCTTCGTAGCAGAGGCTGTCGAGCGGGGCGGGCAGCGTGTCCGGGCGCTGGGGAATGTCCGGCTGGCGCAGGGTCATGTCGAAGAGGCGGGCCACGTCGGCAGCGTAGTATTTATGTCCGAGCGGGGCCGGGTGGGTGCCGCCGAATTGGGCCCAAGTCAGTTCGCCCGCCGCGATGCGCTCGGCTACTTCTTGGGCGCAGTTGATGGAGGCAAGGCCGTAATGGTTGGCCACCCTTTCGTGGTTCAGGATGACGTCGGGCTGCCGGCCAGCGGCAAACTCCGTGAGGAACGGGTCGTAGATAAAGTGCAGCATGACGACGTCCATGTCGGGGTTGACCGTGAGCGCGTGGCGCACGATGCCCTCCATGCCACGCACCTGTGCGACGGGCGAAAAGCCGTTGGTGTCGTCGTTGACGGCGGCCTCGACAAAGAGCAGGTCGGGTGTGCCGTGGGCCAGCACGTCGGCCTCGAAGCGGAAGGCGTGCGGCGTGGAGCCGGCCGAGGGCAGTCCCGCCTCGACGAAGGTAAACTCGGTGTGCGGGAAGCGCTGTTTGAGGTCGGCCTCGACCTCCTCTTTCCAGCCGCGCATCGCCGTGATGGAACCGCCAAAGAAGGCTACGCATCCTTTGCCCGTTTCGCGGAAGCGGCGGAAGGCCCGTGCCGTGCCCGCACGCCGCGTCAGGTGTTGGCGGGCGGTGTATCCGTCCTGGTAGCGCAGGATGAAGTCCACAACGGGTGTCGGGTCGTCGAGGCTGTGGGGGTGGTGGTCGCAGCCGGGCTTGACGATAAGTTCTACCGTGCCGCCCAGCTTGGCGTAGGCGTCGGCGACGGGCTGCATGTTTGCGGCGAAGGGAACGGTGCGGTCGGCGTCGCCGCATACGGCCATTATGGGTATGCCCGCCTTAGCCAGCCGCGGCAAGGCTTTCAGCGCCATGCGGGCGAACGTCGTGTCGGCCTGTTCGTCCCCGATACCCCATTCCGCGAGCAGTCCGGCCCACAGGTCCTTCTGCCCCCGGCCCGGCCAGCTCA
Source organism: uncultured Alloprevotella sp. (assembly GCA_944322325.1). Classification (GTDB taxonomy): domain Bacteria; phylum Bacteroidota; class Bacteroidia; order Bacteroidales; family Bacteroidaceae; genus Alloprevotella. Next base: position 17,909 of record CALUOQ010000020.1, on the reverse strand, counting down.
ACACGTCGCATACGGGCGCGTCGACGTAGATGCAGGCCACCTTGTCGGTGTTCTGGGCCGCCCAGTTCCAGGCGAAGAGCCCGCCGCGGCTGAAGCCTTCGAGCGTCACGTGCGGCGAGAGGCCGTAGTAGCGGTGCATCGTCCAGTAGAAGTCGTTGCCCAGCCGCACGGCGCGCGGGCTGCCGTACAGGTGGGTGAGGTCGTAGTATGCCACGTGGAATCCGCGTTCGAGCAGCGCCTTGTCCACCGAGGGGAAGGCACCGAAGAAGGCCGGCCGCCAAATCCACGGACGGCCCGGCGCTGCCTTGCGCGGCGCGACCACCGTGGCCTCGCGCCCGGCGTGTACGAAGTCGTAGCGCGCATAGCCTTCCCATTCGGAGCGTCGCCCCGGGAAGGGCTGCCCGGGGGAGTAGTCGGGCGCCTCGCGGCCCGTCAGCGCCTCGTAGACCAGCGCAGCCATGCGGGCCGCTCCTTCTTCGTTGGGATGGATGCCGTCCGGGAAACAGCGGGCGTAGGCCTTCATGGGCGTATGGAGGTCGACGACGTGTGCGCCCAGCCGCCGGGCCACGCGGCGCACGGCGGGCACCACCTCGTGGGCAATGACCGCGCTGTCTATACTGCCCGGAGCGAGAAAGCTGGGTACGGGCAGGCAGAGGTAGACGCGAGGCAGGCCTTCGGGCCGGCGGAACGACTCGACAATCTCGGTGAGATCGCGTTCAAAGTCGGCGTGGAATTTCCAGTTCCACGGCTTGCTGTCGTTTGTCCCCAGCTTGACGATGAGAATGTCGGGCCGGTAGTTCACTGCGTCGACCAGCATCCGTTCGCGCAGGTAGGGATAGTCGCCACGCCGCAGGGCCGTGCGGCCCGAGTAGCCGAAGTTGCGCACGTCGTAGCCCTGTCCCAGCAGCTGGCGGAGCACACCGGGGTAACTGTCTTGGTATTGGTTTCGCGTGCCGACGCCCTGCGTGATACTGTTGCCCACACAGGCCACGCGGACCGGTTCGTCGGCCCGCACCGTCCCTGCCGTGCACGCCAGCAGCAGGGCGAGGAGAATTGTAAACTGCCTCATAGGGGTTCATTATAGAGTTTCGCCTACAAATTTAAGGATAAAATGATTACCCCTCGCCTCGTCCGGACGGAAAATCACGCCGTTATTCGCTCTCATGTCCAGCTCTTCTCTGTATAAGTGTAGTCTACCGAAAAACAAGTACTACGACAGTTTTTACAAGTACTACGATAGAAATTTCTGTCGCTACGATAGAAAATCCTGGGACTACACTTGTAAAAACGGGCATGGCTTTTATGGGCATTGTCCGCGGCTATGTGATTTGCAGTTGGCTTGCACAGAGGCTTTGCCGCCGCCGTCCTCTTGTGCCCCTGCGCGGGGTGACGGGCCAAAAAGGCGGGGCAAACTCCGCCCGTTCGCCCGTTTCTCCGTATCTTTGCCCGCAAGGCGCGGCCTGCCGGGCAGCACCGTAAGGTTTATGGACACAGAAAAACTCATACCTGTCATCGCGCAACGGGTGGGAAAACCCGAGCGCGGCGTGGCCGCCACCGTGAAACTCCTCGACGGTGGCGCCACGATACCCTTTATCAGCCGTTACCGCAAGGAAGCCACGGGTGGCTTCGACGAGGTGGCCGTCGCCGCCATCGCCGAGCAGCTGCACCGTCTGTCGGAGCTCGAGGCGCGGCGGCAGACCATCCTCGCGACCATCGAGGCCCAGGGCCAGCTGACCGACGCCCTGCGCGGACGCATCGAGGCCTGCTACGACGCCACGGCGCTCGAGGACCTCTACCTGCCCTACCGCCCGCGACGCCGCACCCGTGCCGCCGTGGCGCGCAGCCGCGGGCTTGAGCCGCTGGCTGACCAGCTCATGGCCGGACGGCGCGACGTGGACGCCAGCCGCTTTGTGAAGGGCGAAGTGCCCGACGTCGAAAGCGCCTTGCAGGGTGCGCGCGACATCATTGCCGAACGGGTGAGTGAGGACGAGCGCGCCCGCCAGACCGTGCGCGGCGGCTTTGCCCGCTCGGCCGTCGTGACGTCGCACGTGGTCAAAGGCCGCGAGGCCGAAGCCGCCAAGTACAAGGACTATTTCGACTTCAGCGAGCCCCTGCGCCGCTGTTCGTCCCACCGTTTGCTGGCCATGCGGCGCGGCGAAGCCGAGGGCTTCCTGCGCGTGGCCATCCAGCCGGCCGACGACACCGGACTGACCGAGCGCCTCAGGCGGCAATTCGTCCGCGGACAGGGCCCGGCGGCCCGTCAGGTGGACCAGGCCGTGGCGGACGCCTACAAGCGCCTGCTGCGTCCGTCGATTGAGACCGAAGTGGCCGCCGAGAGCAAGGAACGGGCCGACGACGAGGCCATTCGTGTCTTCAGCGAGAACCTGAGCCAGTTGCTCCTCGCACCGCCGCTGGGCGAGCGCCGCGTCATGGGCATCGACCCGGGATTCCGGACCGGATGCAAGGTCGTCTGCCTCGACGCTCAGGGCAATTTGCTGCACAACGAGACCCTCTATCCCCATCCGCCGCACGCCCGGCGCGACGAGGCCGGGCGCAAGGTCTGCCGCCTCGTGGAGCAGTACGGCGTGGAGGCTATCGCCGTGGGCAACGGCACCGCCGGGCGCGAGACCGAAGACTGGCTCCGCTCGCTGCCGGCGCTCGGCGCGGTGGACCTCTTTGTGGTCAGCGAGGACGGTGCATCCGTCTACTCGGCGTCGGCCACGGCGCGCGAGGAGTTTCCCGACTACGACGTCACGGTGCGCGGTGCCGTCAGCATTGCGCGCCGGCTGATGGACCCCTTGGCCGAGCTGGTCAAGATAGACCCGAAGTCCATCGGCGTGGGGCAGTACCAGCACGACGTGGACCAGCGCCGCCTCAAAGCCTCGCTCGACCGCGTCGTCGAGCACTGCGTCAATGCCGTCGGCGTGGACCTCAACACGGCCAGTGCCCACCTGCTTGCCTACGTCTCCGGACTGGGCCCCGCCTTGGCCCGTGCCGTCGTGGACTACCGTGCCGCCCACGGTCCCTTTCAGGAGCGGCGCGCCCTGCTGCGTGTGCCGCGTCTGGGGCCGAAGGCCTACGAGCAGTGCGCCGGCTTCCTGCGTATCCGTGGGGCGCGCAATCCGCTCGACAATACGGCTGTCCATCCTGAGAGCTATCCCGTCGTGGAGCGCATGGCGGCCGACGCCGGCCTCAGCGTGGCCGAGCTCATCGCCAGCCGCGAGCGCCGACAGGCTGTCGACCTCAGCCGCTACGTCACCGCCACCGTGGGCCTGCCCACCCTGACCGACATCATGGCCGAGCTCGACAAGCCCGGCCGCGACCCCCGCGGACGCGCCGAGGCCTTTGCCTTCGACGACGCGCTCCGCACGCTTGACGACGTACAGCCCGGCATGGAGCTGACGGGCGTCGTGACGAACATCACGGACTTCGGTTGCTTCGTGGACCTCGGCGTCAAGGTGAAGGGGCTGGTCCACGTTTCGCAGATGGCCGACCGCTACGTCAGCCACCCCGCCGACGTGGTGCGCCTGCACGGTCGGGTGCGCGTCCGCGTGCTCGACGTCGACCGCGAGCGCGGCCGCATCAGCCTGTCGATGCGTGGCCTCTCACCACAATCGTAACCGTCGTCAAACCGTCCGCTTCCCATGACCCGCCGCCTGTTCTCCCTGTTGCTCGTCCTGCTGCTTCTGGCGCCTGTTGCCGCGCGCCAGCGCGTGGCCGTGGTGCTGAGCGGCGGAGGCGCCAAGGGCATGGGCCACATCGGGGCGCTCAAGGTCATCGAGCAGGCCGGCCTGCCCGTGGACATCGTGGTGGGCACGAGTATGGGCGCCCTTATCGGCGGCCTCTACTCCATCGGTTATTCGCCCGGTCAGCTCGACAGCATGGTGCGCTGTCAGGACTGGAAAACCCTCCTGTCGGACAAGGTGGACCGACAGGCGCAGGCCATCGACGACCGGGCGCGCTCGTCGCGATACATCGTGTCGGTGCCGTTGAAGCGCAACCTGCGCGAATCGTCGCTCGGGGGCATGATCAGTGGGCAGAACCTGGCCGAACTCTTTGCCACCCTGACCGTCGGCTACCAGGACTCGCTGAGTTTTGACAGCCTGCCGACACGTTTTGCCTGCGTAGCGGCCGACATCACCACCGGGCGTGAGCACGTGTTCCGCAGCGGCCAACTCTTCACGGCCATGCGGGCCAGTATGGCCATTCCCGGCGTGTTCACCCCCGTCAGGCTGGACGGCATGGTGCTCGTCGACGGCGGACTGTGCAACAACTATCCCGTCGACGTGGCCCGCCGCATGGGGGCCGACATTGTTATCGGCGTTACCGTGCAGAGCGACACAGCCAAGGCGGCCGAAACGCTGACCACCCTGCCCGAAATACTCAATCAGGCCGTCGGCATCGCCACGCGTACCAAGTACGAGGAAAACGTGGCCGCAACCGACGTGCTCATCCGCATCCCGACGGCCGGTTTCGGCACGGCCAGCTTCAACCTTGCGGCCATCGACACCCTCATCTCCCGCGGCGAGGTGGCCGCCGGCGCACAGCTCGACAGTCTTTTCGCCCTTAAGGCCCGGCTCGGCATGGCGCCCGACTCCGTGACGCCGCCGCGGCCTCCGTTTGCCTCGCTCACACCGACGAGCCGCATCCGCGTAGCCCGCATTTCGTTTACCGACATCAAGGAGGGCGACGCCCGCATGGTCTGCCGCAAGTGTAAGCTGCGCGAGGGCGAGGAAGCCAGTCTGGCGCAAATCGAGCTGGCTCAGTCGCTGTTGCGCACGGCGAGTATTTATTCCAACGTCACCTACCAGATCCGCCAGACGGCGGAAGGCAACGAACTGCACTTCCAGGCCGAGGAACGATATGAGCAGACGGCAAACCTCGGCGTGCGTTTCGACTCGGACGAGATTGCCACGATGCTGGTCAACGGAGCGTGGCACTTCGACACCCGCATTCCTTCGCTGCTCGACGTCACACTCCGGCTGGGCAAGCGCTACGGTGCCTACGTCGGATTCGAGACTTCGCCTACTCCCCTGCGCCACGTGGGGCTCAACTACAGTTTCCTGCACAACGATGTCGACGTCGACCGCAACGGCCGTCGCGTCTACAACACCGTCTTTGCCCACCATCGCTTCGAGTTCGAGCTTTCGGACGCCTGGTTCCGCAACATACGTTACGCCGTCGGCGCCCACCTAGACTACTACCACGTCAGCGAGTTCCTTTCGGGGACGTCCGAACCCCTCGACGTCGAGCGCGATCCCCTGTTCATTAATTACTTTGCTCGTTTCAGCTACGACTCGTTCGACCGGGCTTATTATCCCATGCGCGGAAGCCGCGCCAGTCTGGGTTTCACGCTCCATACGGACAATTTCTTCGGCTACGAGGGCGGTACGCCCTTTGCTGCGGCCGACGGCTCGCTGACCGTGTGCATCCCCCTTAATTCCCGCCTTGTGCTCGAACCGACCTTGGCCGCCCGCGCGCTGATAGGTCCCTCGGCACCCTTTATATATAATAATGTGTACGGCAGCGCCCTGAACGGCCGTTACCTCGATCAGCAAATCGCCTTCAACGGGCTGAGCACCGTCGAGCAGGCCGACCGTTACTTCGGCACCTTCGGGCTGAAGCTGCGCCAGCGCATCGGCGGGCACCACTACGTCACGGGGGCCGCGAGCTACGGCGTGAGTGCCGACGAGCTCAATGCGCTCCTGCGGCGGCGTCAGCTGGTCGGCGTGAGCCTCACTTATGGTTACGACAGCTTCTTCGGACCGCTTGAGGCCACCCTCAATTATTTCAACCCGGGGCACAGCGTTTCGCTCTATATAAACCTCGGTCTGCCGTTTTGAGCGCCGCAATCGTTTGTAACTATTTCTGACTTTTTGGGCAAAATGTCGTTTTTGCGTTGCGCGGTGTGTAAAAACCACCTATCTTTGCCCGTATGAACGCGTGAGCCGGCCCTAAATCCCGGTACACCGACCGAAATGAAGAAGATTTATTTGATATTGTTCCTCTTTACGCTGACACTCAGCGGTACGGCGCAGACGACGCTTACGCTTGACAGCTGTCGGGCCATGGCCCTGCGCAACAACAAAAGTCTGCTGGCCAGCCGGGCCCGCATACAGAAAAGTCAGTACGACCGCAAGGCCGCACACACCGCTTACCTGCCCAAGGTCGCGCTCACGGCGGGCTATATGCGCACGGGCGACGAAATCTCGCTCCTGAGCGACGACCAGAAGAGCCGGCTCAGCTCCTTGGGCACGAATGCCGCCGGCGCCTTGCAGCAAGCCGCCGGCCAGATTGTCCAGCAGATGCCCGACCTCGCCCCGTTGGTGCAGTCGCTCGGCACGGGGCTGGCCCCCGTGCTCGACCAGGCCGGGCAGCAGCTCGTCGACGCCCTGCGCACCGACACGCGCAACCTCTTTGTCGGCAACGTCAGCCTGACGCAACCCCTCTACATGGGCGGTAAGATACGCGCCTACAACCGCATTGCCCACTATGCCGAGGCTGTGGCCGGCCAGCAGTTACGCGCTGACGAGCAGGAGGTCGTCCTAAGTGTCGATCAGGCTTATTGGCAAGTGGTATCGCTGACTGAGAAAAAGAAACTCGCCGAACAGAATCTCTCCCTGCTGACACGCATTGACAGCGACATGCAGAAAATGGTGGCCGAGGGCGTGGCGACGAAAGCCAACGCCCTGACCGTAAGTGTCAAGCTCAACGAGGCAGAAATGCTCCTTACCCGCGTGGACAACGGGCTCAGTCTGGCGTCGATGTTGCTCTGCCAGCTGTGCGGCTTGCCGCTCGACAGCCGGCCACGGCTCTCCGACGTGGGGCTGGACGACTTGCCCGCACCTGCTGCGGCCGACACGCTGACCGCCTATGCCCGCCGGCCCGAGCTGGTGCAGCTTGAGACGGCTGTCGGCATCTACGACGAAAAGGTACGCGTGGCGCGTTCGGCCGCTTTGCCGCAGCTGGCCCTGATGGGCGGTTACTTGGCGACGACGCCCAGTCTGTCCAACGGTTTCGAGAACAAGCTGCGCGGCACATGGTCGGTGGGCGTGATGCTCAACGTGCCCATCTGGACGTGGGGCGAGCACCGTTACAAAATACGTTCGGCCAAGGCCGACGCTGAAGTGGCGCGCTACGGCCTCGAGGATGCCCGCGAGAAAATAGCCCTCCAGGTCAACCAGACCGCCTTTCAGACGCAGGAGGCCGCCAAACGCCTCCGGCTCACCCTGAAGAATCGCGAGAAAGCAGAAGAAAACCTCCACACGGCCACGGCCGGTTTCAAGGAGGGCGTCGTGACGACGAGCGACTTGCTGGCCGCCACGACAGCATGGTTGCAGGCACAGACCGAAGTGGTCGACGCCCGCATCGACGTGAAGCTGGCCGACGCCTGCCTGCACAAGGCCCTTGGAACGCTCCGCTAAACCGGCGCACAGAAATACGAACCCTCAAATCCGCATAACAATGAGTAAGCATGACGAAAACAACGTGAAGATACTTCCGACCCTCCTTGTCCTTATCGGTGTGGTCGGCGTGGTTGCCTTGGCCAGCTACTTCGCTTTCCGCCCTCAGACCGATACGGTGCAAGGCCAGGCCGACGTGACGGAATACCGCGTGGCCAGCAAGGTGCCCGGCCGCATCCTGCGCTATTATTGTCGCGAAGGTGACCACGTCAGGGCCGGCGATACGCTCGCCTTGCTCGAAGCTCCCGACGTGGCAGCCAAGTTCGAGCAGGCCCGGGCCGCCGAGGCCGCCGCTCAGGCGCAGCAACGCAAGGCCGACAAAGGGGCACGCGAGGAACAGAAGCAGGCCGCCTACGAAATGTGGCAGAAAGCCAAGGCCGGCGCGGCCATCGCCGAAAAGTCGTATCAGCGAGTGAAAAACCTGTATGACCAGGGCGTGATGACGGCGCAGAAGCTCGACGAAGTCACGGCCCAGCGCGACGCCGCCATGGCGACGGAGCGGGCCGCCCGCGCGCAGTACGACATGGCGCGCAACGGGGCCGAACGCGAAGACAAGGAGGCCGCAGCCGCCGTCGTAGCCCGTGCGCAGGGTGCCGTGGCGGAGGTCGCCTCGTACGTAGGCGAGACGGTCCTTGTCGCCTTGGCCGACGGCGAAGTGACCGAGATATTTCCGCAGGTGGGCGAGCTCGTCGGTACGGGTGCTCCCATCATGAACGTGGCCATAATGGACGATATGTGGGTCAGCTTCAACGTGCGCGAGGACCGCTTGGCCGGCTTTGCTGTCGGGCAAACGGTGGAGGCCACCGTGCCGGCACTCGACGACCGCAAGGTCACGCTGCGTGTTTACGCCCTGAAGGACTTGGGCAGCTACGCCACGTGGAAAGCGACCAAAGCCACCGGCCAATACGACATGAAGACATTTGAAGTCAAGGCCGCCCCCGTGAAACCCGTCGAGGGGCTTCGTCCCGGCATGACGGTCCTTTATAACCCCTGACGCATGGCTCCTCTGCTTGCCGTTGCCCGCCGCGAATGCCAGCGCTTTGCTCGTCGGCCGCTCTACTGGTTCTGTATGATCGGAGCGCCGCTGCTGTGTCTCGTGTTCTTCCTGACGCTCATGGCGTCGGGGTTGCCCGACGACCTTCCGCTGGGCTTGGTGGACGACGACGCCACGGCCACTTCGCGCCAGCTGGCCCGTAATCTCGACGCCTTCCAGCAGACGGACATCGTGGCTTGCTTCCCGACCGTCACCGAGGCACGGCGTGCCATGCAGCGCGGCGAAATTTACGGTTTCTACTACATTCCCGAGGGCACGACGCGCACCCTGCAACGTCAGGAGCAGGCTCGCGTCTCCTTTTATATGAACTACTCGTACCTGATAGCCGGTTCGCTCCTGTTTCGCGACATGAAGACCATGTCCGAACTGGCCTCCGGCGCCGCCATGCAGCAGGTGATGCTGGCCCGCGGTGCCACCGAGCGTCAGGCCATGGCCCTGCTGCAGCCCATCGTCATCGACACGCATCCGCTCGGCAACCCTTGGCTCAATTACTCGGTGTACCTGAACAACACCCTGCTGCCCGGTGTGTTGATGCTCTTTATCTTCATGATTACGGTGCACTCCCTCGGCATCGAAATCAAGGAACAGACATCGCGCCAGTGGCTGAGTCTGGCCCGTGGCTCGCTTCCCGTGGCGCTGACGGGCAAGCTCCTGCCGCAGACGGCCGTGTTTTTCCTGGTGTGGGCGCTGATTGACGTGGTGATGTACGGCTGGCTACGTTTTCCGTGCCACTGCGGCCTGCCCGTCATGCTGGGCGTTTCGCTGCTGGGCGTCGTGGCGGCACAGGGCATGGGAGTCTTCATGTTCGGCGTACTGCCCACGCTGCGTCTGGGGCTGAGTTTTGCCTCGCTCTGGGGAGTCATTTCGTTCAGTATATCGGGCATGTCATTTCCCGTTATGGCCATGCATCCCGTGCTCCAGGGTCTGAGCTACCTGTTCCCCTTGCGTCATTATTTCCTGCTCTATGTGAACTTCGCCCTCAACGGTTATGGCGCGGCCGACATCTGGCCGCATCTCGTGGGGCTGGCGGCCTTTGTATTGCTGCCGCTTGTGATTTTGCGCCGGTTGAAGCGCGCGTTGCTTACTGCCAAATACGTGCCCTGATGAAAGTGCTGAGAAACATAGGTCGTCGGTTTCGCCAGTCGTTGCACGACGTGGCGTGGATATTCTGGCGCGAGCTGCGTCAGACCGTCCGCGACGAAGGCGTGCTTATCTTCTTTCTGCTCGTGCCGCTGGCCTACCCGTTGGTCTATGCGTTTATCTACAACGACGAAGTGGTGCGCGACGTGCCTGTAGCCGTAGTCGACGACAGCCGCACGACGCGCAGCCGCGACTACCTGCGGCGGGTGGACGCCTCGCCCGACGTGCGCGTGGCGGCCTACTGCGCCGACATGGAGGAGGCCCGGCGCCTGATGCGCGAGCGGCGTGCCTATGGCATCATTTATGTTCCTGCAACGTTCAACGACGACCTCATGTGCGGCCGTCAGACCTACGTCAGTATCTTCTGCGACATGAGCGGGCTGCTCTACTACAAGGCCCTGCTTTCGAGCAACACCTACGTGTCGCTCGCCATGAACGCCCGCATCAAGGTGGAGCGCCTGCCGGGACTTACGGCGGAGCAGGACAAAACCCTGGCGCAGCCCTTGGCTTACGAGGAGGTGAGTCTCTACAATCCGCAGAACGGCTTTGCCGCGTTCCTCATACCGGCCGTGCTGGTGCTCGTTATCCACCAGACGCTGCTGCTTGGCATCGGACTTTCGGCCGGTACGGCGCGCGAGCGCAACCGCTTCCATGAACTTATTCCCGTAAATCGCCACTACGGCGGCCTGCTGCGCATCGTCTTGGGCAAAAGCCTGGCCTATCTGCTCGTCTATGTGCCTGTGTCGGTCTATGTGCTTGGCGTGGTGCCCCGCCTGTTCAGCCTGCCCCAGATAGGGCAGCCCGCCACGCTGGCCCTCTTTGCACTGCCTTTCCTGCTGGCCACCATCTTTTTCGCCATGACCGTGTCGGTGGCCGTGCGCCAGCGCGAGTCGTGCATGTTGCTCGTCGTGTTCACCTCCGTGCCCCTGCTCTTCATCTCGGGCATTTCGTGGCCCGGGGCGGCCGTGCCGGAGTTCTGGCGCGTTGTGTCGTGGCTCGTGCCGTCGACTTTCGGTATTAATGGCTACGTGCGCATCAACAGCATGGGGGCCGACCTCTCGCAGGTCGCCACCGAGTGGAACGCCCTTTGGGCGCAGGCGGCCGTCTACTTCCTGACAGCCTGCCTTGTCTACCGTGCGCAAATCCACGGTGCGCGCCGGCGTCTGCTTGCGCGTTACCGAACATTGAGGGACCGCCGCCGCAATCTGCAAGTGCAGCGACTGAAAAAACTATCGTAGCGACAGAAAATCCTAACGCAGCGACAGAAAATTCTGTCGTAGTACTTGTGAGGTGGGGACGGGGCAGAGCTTAGAAAAACAAGAGACAAACCAAAAACGATAAGATATGAAAAGAGGAAAGTATGCCTGCGCCCTGCTATGTGCGCTGTTATCGTTGGTTTTCGGCACGGCTGTGGCGAAAGCGCAGACCACGCCGGCCGACAGCGGGCGCGTCCGGGTAGCGTGGGCCACGTTCAACGTGCGTTACGACAATCCGGGCGACAAGCTCAACAGTTGGAAGTACCGCCGCGACACGGTGTGCGGATTTATTCGCGCCCGGGGGCTGGACATTGTCGGGATGCAGGAAGTGCTTCACAACCAGCTGGAGGATCTCAAGGCCGGCTTGCCGGGTTATGCCGCGGTGGGCGTGGGGCGCGACGACGGCAAGCAGGCCGGCGAATACAGTCCGCTTTTTTACCGTACGGACAAGTTCGAATTGCTGGACAGCAGCACGTTCTGGCTGTCGCAGTATCCGGACAGCGCGGGGTTTATCGGCTGGGACGGCGCCTGCACGCGCATCGCCACGTGGGCCAAACTGCGCGACCGTGCTACGGGCAAGGTGTTCATGGCCGTTAATACGCATTTCGACCATGTCGGTACTGAGGCGCGGCGGCAAGGCGCCCTGCTGATTATCCGCCGCATCCGCGAAATCGTGGGCGACCGCCCGGCTGTCCTCACCGGCGACTTCAACGTTAACGATCGTTCTGAGGCCTACCAAACGCTGACGACGAACAACTTCGTCCTGCGCGATGCCTATAAGGTGGCCGAACGCCGTACGGGACCCGCCTACACCTTCCACGACTTCGGTCGCGAACCCATGGAGCGGCGCGAGAAAATTGACTTCATCTTCGTCACGCCGCAGGTTAAAGTGCTCCGGGCCGACATCGCGCCGAACCCCGAAACGCCAACCGGCTATCTGAGCGACCACAATCCCCACATGGCATTGCTGGAGTTTTGAGCGATTTTCGTTTGAGTAGAGAACCTAAGAAAAATGTGACCGATGAAAATCCGCAGACAGCCTATTATATCCACGCTCTTAGGAGACAAGACTTCTTTCGATAACTGGGGAAGAATATACGTACCGCAATTATCCGATAAGGAGCACTTCAGGTATTTGTTTACCGGCTTGATGCAGCTCATGGATATAAGAAAAAACGGCAATTCTAATTGAGGATTGCCCGTAATGCTGGCTTCTACGTTTGAAGAGGCCATGAAGAAAAGAGCATCGTTGTTTTATAAAATAGACCATAAGCTCTTTCAAGAATTTTATAAGGACAATGAGTGTGGAATTCTGCTATCAAAAGACGGCGGGACGACTGTGTATGGTTTTGGAGAGAACAAGTTGTACGTCTGGTGCTTCACGCATGACCAATCGCGCGAGGAGAGCATGTTGGGGTTGTACTTTATTGTAGAATCTACGGCGGAAGGTAAACGTAGGATTTACTCTATGCCTACGTTGTTAGACGACGATCAACTTTTTGTGAGTGATAAGAATGACAGGTATAGCCTCTATGAGAATTTGACGAACTGGATAATTACTTACCTTGCTGTAAGGAAATATGGCGAGGTAGAAGAAACCGTGGTGCCGCCTCGTGAATTGGCAGAAATCGGTGGCGAGATACTTGAGTATAACGCCAAAGAAAAGGGGCCGGACGTGGATGGTCAGGAAGTCCTTGTTTTGGATTCCCGGTGGTTTAGAAGAATCGTTAACGACAATGATATTTCGGTGCGGGCGCATTTTAGGCTTTATAGGAAGAACATGAAATTGGTTTTGGTACGCCCTTTTATTCGTCACGGTTACCATCGTAACGCCAAAATCGACGATTCAGACAAATAAGTAAGCGCCCGACGGGAGACGGTCTCCTGTCGGGCGCTTACTTACGCTGAGGTGATAATCTGTTTCCCCGCTTAGTTTTTCAGCTTCAGTTCCTGTCCGTCCCAGGTCAGGGTGTAGTTTTGTCCGGCCTGGGTGGGGAACGTCAGCTTCTTGCCTTTGTAGTAAATGTGGCAGTCGCCGCCCGAACCGGAGTGAACTGTGGCCTCGGTAAGGTTGTTGTCGCGCCAATGGAGGTCAAGGGTGAAGTTGCCGCGGGCGCGGACGCCGGTGAGTTGGCCGTCGTGCCACACGTCGGGCAGGGCGGGCAGCAGGTGGATGAAGCCGGCGTGACTTTGCAGGAGCATTTCGGTGATGCCGGCCGTGCCGCCGAAGTTTCCGTCTATCTGGAAAGGCGGATGCGAATCCCAAAGATTGTCGTTCGTCCCGTGCTTCAGCAGGTTTTTGTAGAGCGTGTAGGCGCGGTTGCCGTCGTGCAGGCGTGCCCACTGGTTGAGTTTCCACCCCATGCTCCAGCCCGTGGCGCCGTCGCCGCGGTGCTCGAGTACGACGCGGGCGGCGCGGCTGAGCGCGGGCGTGGTGACGGGCGAGATGGTGTGGCCCGGATGCAGGCCGAAAAGGTGGTTGACGTGACGGTGCTGGTCGGCCGGGTCGTCGATGTCCGTGGACCACTCCATGAGCTGGCCGTAACGGCCTACGCGGTAGGGGACGAGCTTGGCCAGCACTTCTTCCCACTGGGCGCGTTCGGCGGTGTCGACGCCCAGCGTGCGGCTGGCCTCAACGGCATCGAGCAGGATTTCGCGGGCCACGGCGTGCACGAAGGTCGCCCCCTGGTCGACGGGGCCGTGCTCCGGCGAGGTGGACGGCGCGGCCGTATAGGTGCCGTCGGGACGCTTCCATAGGAAGTCCACCGTGAACTGCGCGGCGCTGCGGATGAGGTCGTAGCCGACGGTCTCGAGGAACTGACGGTCGCGCGTGTAGTCGTAGTAATTCCATACGTGGGTGGCGAGCCAAGGACCGGCCATGGGGTTAAAATTCCACGACATGGCCTTGTCGCGCAGGGGCGAGGTGAGGCCGAAGATGTTGGACGAGATGGAGGCAGTCCAGCCCCGCGCGCCAAAGTAGGCACGGGCAGTGCGCTCGCCTGGCTTAACCAGTGTGCGGATGAAGTCGAACAGCGGTTGCTCGCACTCGGCGAGTCCCGTGGGGCAGGCTGGCCAGTAATTCATCTGGACGTTGATGTTGTTGTGGTAGTCCACGCGCCAGGGGCCGTCGACGTCATTGTGCCACATACCTTGCAGGTTGGCGGGCAGGTTGCCGGGGCGTGACGAGGCGATGAGCAGATAGCGTCCGTAGTTCCAGTAGAGCGTCTCGAGGCCGTAGTCCGGCGCGTCGGTGCGGTAGCGCGCCAGCCGTTCGGGCGTGGGCAGCGCGTCGGCCTCGGCGGTGCAGCCGGGGTTCAGCTCCAGTCGGCAGCGGCGGAAGAGGGCGGCGTAGTCCGTGTAGTGGCGGCGGAGCAGCTCGTCATAGCTGCGGCGTGCGGCGGCGTCCATCCACTCGCGCGTAGTCCGTTCGGGATCGATGCCTACGTAGGCTTTCGGGTTGCTGAAGTCGGGGTCGAAATTTATTTTGTAGTCCGTATCGGCCGTGATGAGGAACATGACGTCGCTGGCGCCGCTCACGCTGAGGCGGCCCTGCTTGTTGGCCTTCACCTTGCCGCCGGGAGCGATGGCCCTGACGCGCACGGTGTGCTTCATGCCGTTGTTGTCGAGCGTGGCGGTGTAGCTGAGCTCACCTTTCGGGCCGGTGCGGAAGCGGCCTGTAGCCAGCGGGTTGGGCGCGTAGCAGAGCGTGAGGTCTTGGGGCTGTCCGCCGTCGGTCGTGAACCGGACGACCATCACTTGGTCGGGGTAGGAGACGAAAACGGTGCGGCAGTAACGGACGCCGCCCAGCGTGAAGCGCACGTTGACCAGCGCCGAGTCGAGCGACAACTCGCGCACGTAGTGGGTGGCAGCACTCTCGTCGAGGCCCGTAGCAATACTGAACTGCCCCGCCGAGGTAAAGCTGCCGAAGCGAAACGGCTCTTCGCCGTCGGCCTCGTAGGACACCACGCCGTTGAAATTGTCCTGGGTCAACTGGGTAGCGCGGTCGGCGTCACCGTCGAGGAAGGCTTGGCGTATGTCGGCCAGCACGTGGGCCGACTCCTTGTTCACGTTCCAATAGTAGTCGGCTCCCTTGCGCGTGTTCGGCCCGCCGCGCCACAGGGTCTTTTCATTGAACGTGAGGCGCTCGGCGGCGATGGAACCGAACACGTTGGCGCCGATACTTCCGTTGCCGACAGGGAGTGAGGCGTTTTCCCACGTCCGGTCGAACTGTCCGCTGCCGGTGGGGGCCACTTCGCCAGTACCCCACACTGGGGTTGTCACGGTGGGGTTGGGTGTGTCGAACCAGATGGTCTGCCTGCCACTGGTCTGTGCCTGGCCGCTCAGGGCTGTTCCCGGTAGCCATAGGGCTGCACTCGTCGCGCACAGGAGCGAGGCAAGACCCCGCAGGCGCGTTTTTCGGTTTAATAGAATCATAAAAGTTTGTGTATGAATTGAAATGAATAACTTTCGGTCATGACAATTTTACTGTGGTCGTCGTTTATCGCTTGAGTCCGTAGGGATTGGGCTTCGCCCGGTGGGCGGCGGGGCGCACGACGAGTTCGGGCGACGCACTTTCGGGGACGATGACCACCGTTTCGCCACGGCGCAGGTCCACCTGCCATGTACGGGCGGCGACCTGATTCACACGGAGGGTGCGGCGGCTGCGGAACTCAGGCCGCTCAATGTCGGTAACCACCGTGAGCGGTTCACCTGCCTGGCTGGTGATTTCGATAAACTCCGTATGGCCGCCTTTGCGGCTGGCCGTGACGCGGAACGCGCCCTCCGTCAGCAGGCCGTAGAAGGCCACGTCGGCCCATGCTCGCGGCACGGCAGGGAATACGCGCACCTTGCCGCCCCAGCTCTGTAGTAACATGTCGTGCATGGACTGCGCACCGGAGAGGGGCGTCTCGATGACGGGACCCGACTCGCGGTACATGGTCGTCGGACTGAGGAAGCGGCCAAAAAGGCCGTTGAGGTAGTCGAGCGCCTCGTCGCCCCGGCCCAACGCGGCGGAGATGGAGGCTGCGCCGGTGAGCGAGTAGCCTTGGTGGGCGCCCCGCTTGCTCTGCCAGTAAGCGAGGGACTGGCTGATGAGGGCCGAGTCGGCATGCGTTTCGCGGTTGAGCAGATACAGGGGATAAGCCGCCAGCAGGTGGGAGTAGTGGCGGTGCGACTGGGCATAGGGCACGTCGCGTCCGATGCGCAATCCGTTTTCGTCCTGTGGGAAAGGTGTCAGTTTATCCAGCACTTCGCGCCACCGGAGGCGGAGCGGGTCGTCGATGTCGAGGCGGTCGGCGGCGGCGAGCAGCGTTTGGCATCCCCAGCGCAGCAGGGCCAGGTCGTAGTGGCAGTCGGCCGCGCTGCCGTACTCGGGCGAGAAGGTCGTCGGCAGGTGAAGGCGGCCGTCTGCCTCCTCTTTCAGGAAATGGAGATAGTAGTTCACCGCACCGCGCAACAGAGGGAAAAGTTTGTTGCGCAGCAGGGCGTCGTCCATGCGGTGGCGGTAGATAAGCCAAAGGTTGTGGCAGGCCCATGTCAGATTGCCCACTTCGGCCGCCTCGCTCACGCCGGGAATACCCACGGGTTCCGACGCGCAATCGCCGCCCGAGGTGCGTGCCAAGGCGTAGCTTCCTTCGCGGTAAGGTTCGGGTACGTTGCGGCGGAGCTCGTCGGTGTGGTTATAAAGGGCGTTTTCGAGCGAGCCGGCCAGTTCGAGGCGGTTTGCGGCGTTAAGAGGCCAGTACGTGAGTTGTACGTTGAGGTTCCACCACGCGTTGGGCCATGGCGTCAGCGTCAGCCAAGGACCTGTGCAGTCTATCAAGGCGCGGTCGCCGCGCGTTGCTGAGGCCAATTTGTACATTTGTATCCAATAGAAACTCTCCTTCACTTCGTCGTCGGGCAGGGTAAGGAAACTGGCGGGATAATAAGCGTGCCACCAGCGGCGGTGGCTGCGTTCGAGGCGTCGTTCGCCGGCGCGCATGGCGCTGCACAGCTCTTTCTGACAGCGGTTGAGGGCGTCGGTGGCGGGGTAGGAGTTGGCCAGCGTGACCCATAGCGTGCGTCCGTCGCCGCGCTGTGTCTCGCGCCAGGCCACAGCAGACGTGCCGCCGGCCCAATAGTTTTGCACGGAGGTTCCTTCGGTTTGAGTGGAGTCGACTTGCGGTGCCGGATTGAGGGGATAGTTGTCCGGCACCTTAATCCAGTTTCCTCCGTTCTTGGCAAAAAGATAGCGCGGACTCTCCGATGGCGCAGGCACCCACCGCCAGTGGCATCCGGCTTCGCCTTCCGTAGTCGATAGTTGCGTGAGGATAATCATTCGGTCGCTGTGTACATAGGCTCGCAGGCGGATGTGACCTGCTGTCGTTTCGATGTCGGCCGTTGTCTCGGCGTTCCACAGGTCGAGGCGCATCCGGCCGCCTACGATGGTACCTTGCGGATGGAGTTCGAAGTGACCTGTGAGCAGGCGGCAGGCATGAAACAGGTCGTTGCTACCCGGACGATGGTCGTGCAGGGCGCAATTGCCTGTTTCGAAACGCAGGTAGTTGGCGTTGGGTTCTTTGTAAATCATCAGGCCGAGCATACCGTTGCCCATGTAGGCTGCGTCGTACCAATGTTCGGGAAGTTTGTCCCAGACGAGGTCCTGCCGGGCCATGAATTGCGGCCAGTTCACGTCGAGCCGAACGGACGGCGTGGCGCTTTTTGCGGCGGGGCAGTTCAGTAGGGCGAGGAGCGTCACAAGTGCGCCGCAGAGCGTGTGTTGTATCTGGTTCATAAGGAATAATAAGGTAAGTTGTTTTTTTATGTGGGGCAAAGCTACAAAAAAAGTAGTAACCGTGCATAACTGCTATTCCTAATTATAAGAACAGGGAGGTATTTGCAGTTTTTCCCGGCGCAGCGATAGTTTTTTCTGTCGCAGCGCCGGGAAATTCTGTCGCAGCGCCGGTTTTTCCGGTGGCAGTCCTTTGTTGTTCTATCTCTTTCCGAAAAATTTTCATA
>CALUOQ010000019.1 GCA_944322325.1 uncultured Alloprevotella sp. | reverse complement strand
GGTCAATCATATTGTAGCCAAAGGTGGGCAAATCCTGCTTGGCCAAAAGGGTCAAAGTCGCGTGGCTTTTCCAACATGCTCAAAAGCCGTAAATACACCGTACAGCAGATTGCGGGCGCACTGAATTTTGCCAACCAGTCTTTCTTTGGAAAATACTTCAAGGACAAGGTCGGGTGTTCCCCCACCCAATACCAGAGAACATAGGCGAACCGCCTGTTGAGGCGGTTCGCTCGCTACAGTCTACCGGTTCAAAATAAAAATCCCGCGTTACTTGACCACGGCACGCACCAGAAACCAAACGTGTTCCAAGAGCGTAAGCCCAAGGCCGTAGTGGCGTCGCATGATGTGAAAACGCTCAAGGAGCGAAGCACGGTGGTGGGCGGTGGTGAGTCCTTCGCTGAGGTAGTCCGTCACAACGAGTGGAACGCGCTGCAAAGGGAGCTTGCGCCGCGCGGCGTCGACCATCAGACGGATGCACCAGTCAAAATCGGCCGAATAGCGGTAATTAAGGTCGTAGGGGTAAAGCCGGGCCAAATCCGTCCGGGCAAAAAAGGCCTGATGGCAAACGAGCATACCACGGCGGAAGCTGCGCCACGTCAGCCCGTCGCGGGGGGGCGAAAGCCTACGGTGGCGCAGGAAGCGGCCTTGTGCGTCGACAATGTCCGTATCGCCGTAAATCACGGCAGGCAGCGGCGACGAGGTCCCTACCTGGGCCGCTATGCGCGCCAAGGTGTCGTCGGCATGAAAACGGTCGCCGGCGTTCAGAAAGAGGATGTAGTCGCCTGTAGCCATTTCAATCGCCTTGTTCATCGCGTCGTAAAGCCCCCGGTCGGGCTCGCTCAGACAGGCCACTTCGTGACGGACCGCAGCATTGCTGTTGCGCCCCTGATAGTGATGAACGAGCTCCATCGTACCGTCCTGGGAATTTCCGTCAACAATGAGGTGCTCCACGTGGGCATAAGTCTGTTGTTCCACGCTTTCAATGGTGCGGGCCAATTGAGTCGCCGCATTGTAAGTAACGGTGGCTACAGTGAATTTCAGCGGAGGTTCGGCACCCGCTGACGGGGGATAAGGTGTGGCAGGCGCAGGGTCGCTGCCCGTGTTTGTGGATTCGTTGTCCATTTATCGATTGTGCGGTATCTGTGATTTTGCTAAGGCTATCATTTCTTCGTAAACGGCTGTATAACGGGCCGCCACGGCGCGTTGGGCATAGGCGGTCACTGCCGTACGACGTGCTTCGAGGCTACGCTGGGCATGGTGTTCGGGCTGAAGGGTGTCGAGCAGTCCTCGGCCGAAGTCGTCGGCGTCACGATAAGTGGCAAGATAACCGTTGACGCGATGGGTTATCATCTGAGGCAAACCACCCACGTTGAAGCCTACGCAGGGCAGGCCGCAGGCCATTCCCTCGGCTATGGTGTTGGGCAGGTTGTCGTGGAGGCTGGGCATGGCCAGCACGTCGGCCGCGCGGTAAAGGTCGATGATTTGTTCCTCCTCGCTGACGTAATCAATGGCTGTGACGGGGACGGGGACGCGATCCGTCAAGCGGCCTGACTCTCGCCCTACGGCAACCAGCTGCCACTGCTGGCGCAATTCCGGACGTGCCGCCACCAGGCGCTGAAGGGCGTCGCACAGGTAATCGACGCCCTTCAGGGGGCTCGTCACCTTGTACGCGACAAACAGGATGAGCTGCCGGTCTTCAGGCAGACCGAGCCTGCGACGGACTTCGCTGCGGTCGGCAGGACAGAAGCGTCCCGTGTCAATAGGGTTCGGTATGGAGTAAAGTTTGTGGCCTGCAAGCAACGGACTGGCCGCAGCAAGGTCGGCCAACCAATGGCTACAGGCAACGAAAGCCATCCGTCCCGCGGCGTAGACGCTTGACTTGCGACCGAACGTACGGGCCGACAGGTCGCGCCGTCCGCCTCCACCCGGAAGCAGTTCGCAGTGGTGACACCCTGTGCGCCACTTTTGACACTCGCGGGCGTAATGACACACCCCCGTAAAGGGCCACATGTCATGAAGCGTCCATACCAGCGGTTTTCCCGAACGCAGAATACGCCGCACTCCGCGCAACGAGAGGAAGCCTTGGTTCACCCAATGCAGGTGGACGACGTCGGCTTCGCGGAATTCGGGCAAGGTCGTGATGTCGGTGCCGCAAAGGGCCGGATCGATGTCGAAAAGATGGTCGCGACGGAAACCGCACGCTGCCCACACCGCCAGACGCTCAGTCAGGAAATGGGCCCGATGGGCTGCATAACTGGGCAGTGCCGTCACCGTAGGACGCTCCGACACCTTACGGCTCACCAGCAATTTGGCCTTGATACCGTTGTCATTCAGCGCCTCGAGCAGGCGCGCCGCCGCAATGGAGGCGCCGCCGGTATGCTCGGACGTGTTGACGAGGAGGACGCGCATGGAAGTTGACCGAGGGTTAAACTGCCGTAATCAGCTTGTACCAAGCGTTCTTGTTCACCTCGTCCGTGATGGAAGCACGACGCACGAAGTAACGCCCCTTGTAGTCGACCGGATGCACCTTGGCGTTGTCGATGGTGACCTCGCAATACAGGTGACGGTCGGGGGTCTTATAGAAATTGATATGAAAAGCGTCGATCATATCCTCGCCGAAGCACTGCTTGATTTTGTTGAGCCAGCTGCGCGTGAGGTAGTCGATGTCGCCCATTTTCGAGAGGTGATTCTCCAGCCCGGTGACCTGGAGCGACTTGTCGTCGACGCCGATGCGGATGATGCTGACCCCGTCCTTCTTGAAGTTGGAGGAGCACATGGCCGCCATCGTCTGGAAGATTTTCTCCTCCGAGGCAAACGAACTTTTATTCTCGACAAAATCGCTTTCCATGGCGGGCACGTATTCGCGTTCTTCCATCCCGTTGAGCAAGTGCTCACGCAGCACGGAGCGGACCAGCTCGTTAGCCTGGCGGAAGCGGTCCTCGCCGTGTTGAGTCTGTAGGATGTCGCCGAGTTCCGGCTTCTGGAGCGAGATGAGCTGCAACGCGTTCATCGCACAGGCATAAAGGAGGTTATAGGGCACGTAGTTAGTGTGATTCTCGCTGTCGTTCTCCTGACGGCTCGTCTGCGACGGATAGGGGTAGAGCCGCAGGTCGAGATAAAGCATATAATAAGTGCCGTCAGTCGTGTTGAGCACATCTTTTTCAAAGCACTGATAGGAGGTGTGCGCCGTGATGCGGCGTCCCTTCAGGCTGATGGTGGGGATGAAGCCTTTTTTGGTTCCGTCGGCCGACTCCATCAGCAATCCGCGGATGGGGCGCAAATCCTCTTTCAAATAAAGTTCGGTGGCTTCACCGTCGAGTGCGACGTAATTGTCGAAATTTCCCTTGACAAATTCGCTGTTCATCATTGTTGTACTGTAACTATATATTTATGTAATGTTTTGGTCGTCCTAAGTGGGTCAGCGCCGGGTCCACGTAGAGTGGAGACCACCGCCGAAAAAGCCGCCGCGCTGACCGCGCGAACCGCGCTCGGGCTCCGTATGGCCGGACTTGAGTTCGGGATAGGCGATGCGCGTGTGATAAATGGTCTTCAGGCTTTCGACGAATACGTCCTTGGCCACCGTGATGTCGCGGTACGTGATGGGACAGTTGCGGAAATAACCACTGTCCACCTGCGCGTCGACAATGCGGTCGACGAGGGCGCGGATACTCTCGTCGGTGAATTCCTTCAAGCTGCGCGAAGTGGCTTCGACCGCATCGGCCATCATCAGGATGGCCTGCTCGCGCGTGAACGGATTGGGGCCGGGATAGGTGAAAGCCTCCTCGTCCACCAGCTCGTCAGGGTGCTTGTTCACGTATTGCACGTAGAAGTACTTCACCTTGCTACGGCCGTGGTGGGTAGCGATAAAGTCGCGGATACTCTTGGGCAGGTGATATTTCTCAGCCATGCGCAAGCCATCGCTGACGTGACTGATGATGATTTGCGCGCTGCGCTTCTCGTCGTTCAGCTCGTCGTGAGGATTCGTGCCGCTTTGATTCTCTGTAAAGAAAGCGGGATTGGCCATCTTGCCGATATCGTGGTAGAACGCACCGGTACGCACCAGTTGCACCTTGGCGCCGATTTTGTCGGCTACCTCAGCGGCCAGATTACCCACCTGCATGGAGTGATTGAACGTGCCTTGCGCCACCTTCGACATCTTGCGCAGCAGACTGTTGTTGATATTCGTCAGTTCGACCAGCGTGACGGCCGACGTGAAGCCGAACGCCCGCTCGATGAGGTACATCAGCGGATAGGCAAAGAGCAGCAACACGCCGTTTATCACGAGATAGGTGTAAAAACGCCGATCGAGGTCTGTGATTTTGGTTCCTTGGGCCAGGTCGAACGAAACGGCGAACAGCACCGTGACCACCGTCACGACAATGGCACTGCGCAGCAACTGCGAACGCTGGGAAAGCTCCTTGAGTGTGTAAATGGCAGTGAGTCCGCCCACAGTCTCAAAGAGGATGAATTCGTAAGGGCCGTGGAGCGCCAGCGACGACAGGAAAATCGTGGCCATCAGCGAAATAAACGCCGTACGCGTATCCATGAAGATGCGTACGAATATAGGCACCATCGCATACGGCACCAGATAGACGCTGAAAAAGTTGCGCTCGACCATGATGGACGTAAGGATGGGAAACAGCGTGATAAGCGAAAAAAGCAGAAACAGGCTGTTCGGCTTGTCGTAATAGTCCTTCCGGAACATCCCCAGATAGATGGAGAAGATACCGAGTATAATGGACACGAACACTATCTGCCCGAGCAACACCATCCACCGGCCGTCAGCGGGATTCGTGCGCTTCAGGCTCTCCTTTTCGAGAGAGCGGAGAATGTTATAGGTGGAATGGTTGACAATCTCGCCACGGTCGATGATTTTCTGCCCGTTGAGCACCATGCCGCTCGAAGGCGACACCGTCGAGAGAAGATCTTCGTACATTGCCTGACTCCGCACGCTGTCGATGGTCAGGTTCGGTTCCAGATAATCGTTGACGTGACAGCGCACCAGCATGTCCCGCGGATAATTGGCCGTGTCGGCCTGCATGATATACTCGTAGGCCGTACGCGTCGTGTAGATGTCACGCACGGATTTCGACGTAGCCTCCTGTCCTATCACCGTCCGGATATTGGCGATTTGCTGACGATGCAGGTTGTCAGCCGCGTCGCCCGAAAGGATACCCATACCGTAAATATGATGCAGCAGGTCCGACAAGTGAGGCAGTACCGAAACGGGGACTCCCTTCATCTTGCCTTGATAAAAATCCGTGCGCAGCGCCTTCACCTTCTGACTCTCCACGCTCAGGTCAAAAAGGAAATAGGGCTGGTACGAGCGCAGCACGCTGTCCTGCTCAGACTGGATTTCGGCATCCGTCTTGGCGATAGGAAAATCGTACGAAGCGATGAGCTGCCCGTACTTCCAGGGGCGGTTCAGCTCATATTCATAGCCGAAGCGATTTTCCCGCGGCAAGAAATATACAATCAGGAACACCGACACCAATATCACGGCGATACGCGTCGCATATCCCTTATAAGAGAACTTACTCATCCGTCATTTCATTATTTGTCATTCCGATTTGGAGGCGAAGATACGACTTTCTTCGCACAAGGCCAAATCATGGAAGTATTATAAGGTCGCCACCCACGATTGCGGGCTGGAAAAAAAGTCGTACCTTTGCCGGGAAACGAAATTTAACTTTGCCTTATGAAAACGTTGGAGAACATTTTTGCAGAGAAACTGCTCAAGATTAAAGCCATAAAGCTACAGCCCGACAACCCCTTTACCTGGGCATCGGGATGGAAGTCACCGTTCTACTGCGACAACCGCAAGACGTTGTCCTATCCCTCGCTGCGCAATTTCGTCAAACTGGAACTCAGCCGCCTGATTATGGAAAACTTCCCCGAGTGCGACGCCATCGCCGGCGTAGCCACCGGAGCCATTCCGCAAGGCGCACTCGTGGCCGACGAGCTCAACCTACCGTTTGTCTACGTCCGCTCGAAACCCAAAGACCACGGTCTGGAAAACCTCATCGAGGGCGAACTGAAACCCGGTATGCGCGTCGTGGTGGTCGAAGACCTCATCTCGACGGGTGGAAGCAGCCTTAAGGCCTGCGAGGCCATCCGCCGCGACGGCTGCGAGGTCATCGGCATGGTGGCCAGCTACACTTACGGTTTCGACGTAGCCAAAGAGGCCTTCAAGGCCGCCAACGTGCAGTTACTCACACTGACCAACTACGAAGCTGTCGTCGAGGCCGCCGTGGCCACCGGCTACATCCAGCGCGCGGACGTCGAGGTGCTCAACACATGGCGTAAGGATCCGGCGCATTGGAATAATTGAAAAAGAGCTAAAGGCAGTAACCCCACATCGCAGCGCGCCCATACCGTCTGTCAACCGTCAGGCGAGTCCTGCTGTCTGGCAGGAAAAAGTTGGAACGCGCCGACAGACTCGCCCTCCGGGGCTACGCTACAGCCAATTGCCAACTCTCAATTATCAATTGTCAACTCTCAATTACTCCCTATGAGCCACAGTCAGTTCGAAAGCGCTGTTAAGGTCATCCCCTATCCCCAGCAGACGGTCTACAGCCAGTTGGCAGACCTGCGCCACCTGTCCGGATTGCGCGACAAGCTGTCCGACCCGGCACTGGCGCAGCAGCTGACCGAAAGGGTGCCCAACGTGCAACCCGAAGAGCTGCAACGCCAGTTGCAGGACATGGAGCTGGACGCCGATTCCGTCACGGTAGCCTCGCCCGTGGGGAAGGTTACCCTGCGCATCATAGACCGCGAAGAGCCGAAGTGTATCAAATTCGAGGCCGAAGGCTCGCCCCTGCCCTTCAACGTATGGATACAGTTGCTGCCCGTCGGGGACGACAGCTGCAAGATGCGGGTGACGCTGCGCGCCGAAGTCAACGTATTCATGAAAGCCATGGTGAGCAAGCCCCTGCAGCAGGCCGTCGACGGGCTGGCCGACCTGCTGGGCAACATCCCCTATGGTGCCTGAACCAAAACGGCGCGGCCTGTCCGCGCCTTTACCTTATTATATAAGACTATGCCTACAAAACTTTGGGAAAAGAACATCGCGGTGAACGAAGTCATCGAGCGCTTCACCGTGGGTCACGACCGCGAGCTCGACCTCTATCTGGCCAAATACGACGTCCTTGGTTCGATGGCCCACATCACCATGCTCGAGCACATCGGCCTCCTCCGTCGCGACGAGCTCGACGCCCTGCTTGCCGAGCTGCGCGCCATTTATGCCGAGGCCGAAGCCGGGCGTTTCGTCATCGAAGAGGGTGTCGAGGACGTCCACTCGCAAGTCGAGCTGATGCTTACGCGACGGCTCGGCGACACGGGCAAGAAAATCCACAGCGGACGTTCGCGCAACGATCAGGTTCTCGTAGACCTCAAGCTCTTCACCCGTGACAAGATTCGCGAAGTGGCGGACCACGTCATGGCCCTCTTTCGCGCGCTTCAGGCCCAGAGCGAACGCTACCGCGACGTCCTGATGCCCGGCTATACCCACTTGCAGGTAGCCATGCCCTCGAGCTTCGGTCTGTGGTTCGGCGCGTACGCCGAAAGCCTGGCTGACGACTTGCTGCTGCTGGAAGCCGCCTACCGCATGACGAACCGCAACCCGCTGGGGTCGGCAGCCGGCTACGGCTCGTCGTTCCCGCTCGACCGTTCCATGACTACACGGCTGCTGGGTTTCGACTCCATGGACTACAACGTAGTCTATGCCCAAATGGGCCGTGGCAAGAACGAGCGCAACGTCGCCTTTGCCCTGGCCGGCATTGCAGGAACGGTAGCCAAGATGGCATTCGACGCCTGCATGTTCAACTCCCAGAACTTCGCCTTCATCAAGTTGCCCGACGAGTGCACCACCGGGTCGAGCATCATGCCGCACAAGAAGAACCCCGACGTATTCGAGCTCATCCGCGCCCGTTGCAACAAGTTACAGGCCCTGCCTCAGCAGATTACGCTCATCATGAACAACCTGCCCGTGGGCTACTTCCGCGACCTTCAGGAAATCAAGGAAGCGTTTCTCCCGGCGTTCGACGCGCTGGACGACTGCCTCAGCATGGCGGAATACATCGTCGAACGCATCCGCGTCAACGAGCACATCCTCGACGACACCCGCTACGACGCCATGTTCTCCGTCGAGGAGGTCAATCGCCTGGCCGCGTCGGGTATGCCTTTCCGCGACGCGTACCGGAAGGTAGGTCTCGACATTGAAGCCGGCCGCTTCGTGCCCGACAAGCACGTCTGCCACACCCACGAGGGCAGCATCGGCAACCTCTGCAACGACCGCATCCGCGAAATGGCCGAAGCCACCTACGCCCGTTTCGGTTTCGACCGCGTGGCCGAGGCCGAAAACAAACTGTTGCAGCGATGAGATTTCCTGTCGCAGCGCCAAGAATTTCTGTCGCAGCGATAGGAAAAACTATCGCTGCGACAGGATTTACCCTCGCCGCGATGGTTTTCGCGTCGTGCGCGGACAGCGTGGACAGCGTTTACGCCAACTATCGCGCCTCCTTCAACTTCACGCCCGTCACGGCTGTCTCCCAGCTCCATCAGGCGGTCAACAATCCCGGCCTCTTCTGCCTCGTCTGGCGCGACACCGGCCAGTACTACTTCCAGAACGCGGCGGGCAGCACGGGCACCTACCCCGTCACGGCGGCCGACGCCTACACCACGTGGCAGTGCCTCAGCGGTTTCATTGTCGGCACGACCAATGTGCCCGACCTCAGTTCAGGCCAGCTCAGCCTCGTGGCGTACGACGCCGTATGCCCCAATTGTTTCAGCGAGAGCACCATACAGCGCCGCCTCACCTTCGCGGACGAGGGAACGGCCCACTGTACGCGCTGCGACCGCGACTACGATCTCAACAACTTCGGCATCGTGACCCAAGGCGGGGCCGGACGTTCCTTGTTCCGCTACCGCGTGTACTACGCCGCCGACCGCCTCGTCGTCAACAACTGACACCGTCGCGGGGGCCAAGTCTTATTCCTATCATTGCGGCCGCACCGGACTTAACCGATGCGGCCGCAATGTGTTTTCGTACCTTCGTCGCGCGACTAAAGAACATCGGCCAGTTCGAAAAGGCGGGTGCCGTGACTGCCCTTGATGAGAATCAGCCGCCCTTGCTGGGGGTGATTGCGGAGTTCCTCCTTGACAGCCTCGACGTCGGGAAATACGCGGCAACCGTCGTGACGCGTCGCCGCGAAGCAGGGGCCCACGAGCCAGGCATCCTGACAGCCCACAGCGGGCAAACGGTCGACCACGGTCTGATGCTCGGCGGCCGAAGCGTCGCCCAGTTCGCGCATATCGCCAAGGATAACCATTTTCGCCTCACCCCCCATGCGGGCAAAACCAGTGAGGGCGGCAGCCATACTCGTCGGGTTCGCATTGTAGGCGTCGACAACCAGGCGGTTGCGTCCGGTGTCCTTCAGCTGGGACCGGCCCAGCGCCGGCACATAGTCCGCCAGCGCCTGACTGATGTCGGCCGGCGCTACACCGAAACGCACGCCCACAGCCGCCGCAGCCAGCGCATTACCCAGATTGTAAGCACCGACAAGGTTCGTCTGTACCGTCTGCCACTCGCCGCCCGCCGGACGCCAGCGCAAGGACAGCATGGGGCCATTGTCGGCCAGTTCGCCCTCCACATCACAGCCCTGTCCGGGCACTCCGTAACGGACGGCCTCGAGGCCTCCGGCGATGCGCGCCAGATGGGGATTGCCGGCATCAAGGAAAATGTAGCCTCCCTTCTGCCGCAAGTAGTCATAAAGCTCACCTTTGGTACGGACGACGCCCTCGAACGAGCCGAAACCTTCCAGATGGGCTTTGCCCACGTTCGTAATCAGGCCGCAGTCAGGGTCGGCAACGCGGCTCAGAGCGGCTATCTCACCGGGATGGTTGGCCCCGGTCTCGACGACAGCCACTTCGTGGCGGGCCGTGAGGCGGAGCAACGTCTTGGGTACGCCGATATGGTTATTGAAATTCCCTTGCGTCGCGAGCACGTTGTACCGGCGGGCCAACACGGCCGTCACCAGTTCCTTCGTGGTGGTTTTCCCGTTGGTTCCGGTGATCTGAATCACCGGCAGCCCCAACTGTCGGCGATGATAGGCGGCAAGCTGCTGTAGCGCCTCGAGCGCATCGGGCACGTGAATCAGACGGCCGTCACCTTCGACGGCCGGGTCGTCGACCACGGCACAGGCACAACCGGCCCTGAGGGCCTGAAGGGCAAAGGCGTTACCGTCGAACGTCGTGCCGCGAAGGGCGAAGAAAATGGAACCGGGAGGGCAGTCGCGCGTATCGGTCGTCACGACAGGGTGCTGCTGAAAAAGGGCGTAAAGCCCGGTAATATCTGCCATACCTGAAAGATTAGAATCGTTGTCCGCGTGCAAAGTTAGCGGTTTTCAGGTAGACAGGGCGACGGGTACGGATGTTCTTCGTATATTTGTCTGCAAAAAGGGACTACCCCCATAACGACGACATGACCTATCGTACCCACACGCTCAACCTGGGCGGACGCTTGCTGGACCTCACGACACCCTGCGTCATGGGCATCCTCAACGTGACGCCCGACTCATTTTACGCCGACAGCCGCACGACCGAGACCGAAGCCATCGCCCTCCGCGCACGGCAGATACGCGACGAAGGAGCCGCCCTCATCGACATCGGGGCTTACTCCTCGCGACCCGGAGCCGCCGACGTGACGCCGGCCGAAGAGATGGAACGCCTCAGGCGGGGACTGGCCGTCGTGCGCCGCGAAGCGCCGGAACTGCCCGTCTCGGTCGACACGTTCCGCGCCGATGTGGCGCGCATGGCGGTCGAGGAGTTCGGCATCGAGATGATTAACGACATCGCCGGCGGTGACCTCGACGGAGACATGTTTTCCACCGTGGCACGCCTCGGCGTGGCCTACGTACTGATGCACATGCGCGGCACGCCACAGACCATGCAATGCGCGCCGCAGTACAACGACGTCGTGTGCGACGTCATGCAGTACCTGGCCCCACGGGTACAACGTCTGCACGCGCTCGGGGTGAAGGACGTTGTCGTAGACCCGGGTTTCGGTTTCGGCAAGACGCTGGAGGACAACTACACCCTGCTTGCACACCTCGAGGAACTGACCGCGCTCGGCCTGCCCGTACTGGTGGGCGTGTCGCGCAAGTCGATGGTGTACCGCCTCGTCGGAGGCGGTCCTGCCGACGCCCTGAACGGTACCACCGCACTCCACACCGCCGCGCTGATGAAAGGGGCGGCCATCCTGCGCGTACACGACGTAAAAGCGGCCGTCGAAGCCGTAACGATAGTCCGAGCCCTGCAAAACGCAAAACACGACGACCATGCTTGACTTCGGCATCAAAGACGCCATAGACATCCTCTGCGTCGCACTCGGCCTTTACTACGTTTTTCGTCTGATGAAGGAATCGAGCGCCGTCAATATATTCTCGGGCATCCTCATCTTCCTTGTGGTATGGCTATTGGTGAGCCAGGTGTTCGAAATGCGCCTTCTGGGCACTCTGCTCGACAAGTTGGTCAGCATGGGAGGTTTGGCGCTCATCATATTGTTCCAGGAGGAAATACGACGCTTCTTTTCGTCCATCGGCACGCACCACAAGGTAGACGTACTGTTCCGACTGCTTGGCAAAAAGAAGAGCGACGTACACCGCGAAGACGTCATGCCCATCGTCATGGCGTGCATGAGTATGGCCAAGCAAAAGGTCGGCGCACTCATCGTTATCGAGCGAAAAGTGGGCCTTAACGAATACATCCGCTCCGGCGACATCATCAATGCGGACATTAACCAACGGCTCATCGAGAATATCTTCTTCAAAAACAGCCCCCTGCACGACGGTGCCGTCATTATCAGCCACAAGCGCATCAAGGCGGCCGGCTGCATCCTGCCCGTGGCGCACAACTCGGACATCCCCAAAGCCTTGGGACTCCGCCACCGGGCCGCACTGGGCATCTCGCAAAAAAGCGACTGCCTGGCCATCATCGTATCAGAGGAAACGGGTGGCATCTCCATGGCACAGAACGGACAGTTCTACCTGCGCCTCTCGGCCGAGGAACTCGAAACCCGCCTGACGGCTGAGTGGAACTGACGCACACCGAACCGATGAGGGCAAACACCACGCCGCGCCCGGACGCCCGGACTGCCTACGCCACGCCTCAAACTGACGGCAAGCGCATCGCATGGGTAGACTGCGCGAAGGCCTTGGCTATCATTGGGGTGATGCTCGTACACACAGCCATTCCCGACGCGGCGAAACATGCCATATACGTCGCTCTGATTCCCCTTTTCTTTTACCTCGCCGGCCTTTTTGCCGACGTCCACAAGGACCTGACGCCGGAAGTCTACTTGCAACGACAATGGCGACGGCTGCTACTGCCTTACTTTTCCTTTGGCCTGCTCCACTATGTGCTATGGTGGACGGTGGGGCGGCACTTCGGTGCCGACGCCGGGACAACGGTCGCCGCGTGGCAACCGCTATGGGGCTTCGTTTGGGGCAACGCCGACAGCCTGACGCAGTACGTACCGCTTTGGTTTCTGCCCTGTCTCTTCTCCACCGAAACCCTATATTATATAGGTGTGCGCCCTGCGCTGACCCGCCGGGCCCGGTTGCTGCGCATGGCGGCACTCGCCCTGCTCGGCGCGTCACTCTCGACCTTGGAGGTCGAACTGCCATGGGGACTGACAGCGGCACTCGTCATGATTCTTTTCTACGGGCTGGGAGCTTTGACGCGCGACGCAGCCCTGCGCCCGACTTGGCCGCGACGGCAAGCAAGCGGGCTTATCCTCATCGCATTGGGAGGCTACCTCCTGGCTTGGTGGGGCAACCCCACGGTAGCCGTCCACCAGGCCCGTTTCGGCAGTTTCGCCCTCTTCCTGCTCGGCGGCACCGGCGGCATCATCCTGACGCTGGCCGTAGCCCGCAGCTTGGCGCACTGGCCCGTCGCAGCCAACCCCCTGACGTTCATAGGGCGCTACACGCTGCTCCTGCTGGCCACCCACCTGACTCTCTTCAGCATCATAAAAGGCATCACCGTATTCCTGCTGCACCGCCCCCTTACCCTGTACGATTCGACCGTCGCGTCGCTGGGGTTGGTCGCTGCCGCATTGATGCTCTCCGTACCACTCATCCTGCTCGTCCGCCGGTTCATGCCGGCCCTGGCCGGCCTTAAACACCGATCCAACCGATGAAACCTTTTGTGAAATACCTGTACTTCGTCGGTGCGCTGACACTCTTCGCCGGAATCGGCTTTGTGCTGCCCGACTTTCTGGACAACCCGGTTACAGGCGCGGTGGGCATAGCCCAAATCGCGGCATACTGGGCCGTTGTCGTCGTGGCTAACTTCCTGTGGATCTATGCGCTGGCTGCGTGCCGCCCGATATTTTACGTTGTATTCCCGCTGTACTGTCTGTTGGGTGCCGTGGTGGCCTACTTCAGGTTTGCGTTCAGCGCCACCCTGACGCCCATGCTGCTCGACGCCACGTTCCACAACGACTGGCGTACCTCGCTCGAACTGATCACACCGGGACTGCTCTGCTGCATCGCGGCGGCACTGGCCTTCGCCGCCCTCGCCATACGCGCCAGGCGGCGCCTCAGCCTGCCCGGCTGGGGATGGCACGCTGCGGCCGGACTTCTGTTGCTCGCGGGCTACGTCAACAGTCATCCGCGCATCCATAGCGGGTGTATGCAGCGCTATCCGTGTAATGTGTACTACAACCTGCGACTTTATCTGGAGTCACGCCCCGCTCCGACGAAGCGCACCGACCCCGACGCCCAGCGCCCGGCCCCGACGCGCACCGACACGCTGACCCTGGTCCTCGTCATCGGCGAATCGCTCAGGACCGACCACCTCGCCATCGCTGGCTACGACCGCCCCACGACGCCTCGCCTTGCCCGGCGGAGCAACCTCGTCGTACTGCCCTACATATACAGCGAATACACCTATACTAACCGCAGTCTGCCCCACTTGCTGACACGTGCCGACAGCACCCACGAAGAACGCGCATTCAGCGAGACATCGTTCGTCCCCTCCTTCAAGCGCGACGGCTTCCGTACTACTTGGGTGGCCAACCAAGACGCGGCCGACACATACGTCGACTTTATCCACGAGTGCGACAGTGCCATTTTTGTCCACCCCGAAAAGACGGTCTACGTCTACGACGAATGGCTCGACACCGACATCCTGCCCCACCTCGACCGCCTCCTCGCGCCGGGACATCAAGCCCCGACACGCCAACTGCTGATCCTGCATACCATCGGGAGCCACTGGTACTACGTCAACCACTGCCCGAAGCGGCTGGCACGCTTTCAGCCCGTCACGCGCAACCGCGAAGTGAAGCGCAATCGCCCGGAAGAAATCATCAATGCTTACGACAATACGGTACTCGCCACCGACGAGTTTCTCGACGAAGTCATCCGCCGACTCGAAAGGCGCACCGCCCTGCTCGTCTACCTGTCCGACCACGGCGAAGCGTTGGGTGAGAACGGTGACTGGCTTCACGCCAGCCACAACGAAGCCATCAAGCACCCCGCCGCCCTCGTCTGGTATTCCGACCACTACGCCCGGCGCTACCCGCAGAAAGTCAATGCCTTGCGCCGCAACGCCACCCGCCGCTACCGCACAGACTTCCTCTACCATAGCCTGCTGAGTGGCGGCTGTGTCAGTACCCCGCTCGTCGAACCCGGGCTCAACATATTTCAGCCCTGAAAAATTCCACCGCAACCGGCTCATTCACAACTCATCCAGCCCGACAAAAGACGATTTTCGCGCCTTTTGTCGTGCCGTTTAGTTATTTATCCGTATCTTTGCGCGTAATTAAGCAAAAACGCATCCGACTTTCACTCACCGGAAATGGGGAAAATAAAAAGAATCAAGCACATACGCCTACACCGGGAAGGAACGCACACGCTCGTCGCAGCGGCGGTATTCCTTGTCGTGGTCAACGCGCTGACAGGGTGTCTGACCGGATTTTCTTTCCTTTTCTTCCTCGTCCTGTTCGTCAGCCTCGTCGCGTACGGCATTGCTGTCAA
Organism: uncultured Alloprevotella sp.; assembly: GCA_944322325.1. Classification (GTDB taxonomy): domain Bacteria; phylum Bacteroidota; class Bacteroidia; order Bacteroidales; family Bacteroidaceae; genus Alloprevotella. The sequence goes on along the minus strand of CALUOQ010000019.1, from coordinate 21,769 downwards.
TTTCTTCCGGTGCCCCATCCGCCTTTTCAACGGTGACATCGAAAACACCGTCGTAGCCGCCGCCGACGGCAAGGTTGTCGTCATCGAAGAAGTCGAGGAAAACGAATACTTCCACGACCGGCGCGTGATGGTTTCCATATTTATGTCGCTCACCAACGTACACGCCAACTGGTTTCCCGTAGAGGGATTCGTGAAGAAGGTAGAGCACCACAACGGAAACTACCACAAAGCGTGGCTGCCCAAAGCGAGCATCGAAAACGAACGCTCGACCGTGGTCATCGAAACCCCGGCAGGCCAGGAAATCCTGGTGCGCCAGATAGCCGGTGCAGTGGCCCGGCGCATCGTCACATACGCCCGTCCGGGCGAAGAGTGCTACATCGACGAGCACATGGGCTTCATTAAGTTCGGATCGCGCGTGGACGTCTACCTGCCGCTGAACTCCGAAATTCTCGTGAAGTTCGGACAATACACGACAGGCAACCAGACCGTCGTCGCAAAGCTCCACCCCACATGTCCGTAATCCGCAAGAACCTACCCAACGCGCTGACGTGCTGCAACCTTATCTGTGGTTGCATCGCCACCGGCTTTGCTTTTTCCGGCAGTTTCGGTTGGGCGCTGGCCTTTATCGTGGGCGGCGCGGTGTTCGACTTTTTCGACGGCTTCGTAGCGCGCCTGCTCGGCGTGTCGTCGCCCGTAGGCGTTGAGCTTGACTCACTGGCAGACGACATTACGTTCGGCTTTGCCCCCGCTACTATCGTGTACGCCCTGCTGCGCGATGCGCAGTGGCCCCTCGCCGACAGTACCGCCGGAACACTGCTTCCCTACCTCGCCTTTCTGATGGCCGCTTTCTCAGCTCTGCGCTTGGCCAAATTCAATCTGGATACACGTCAGACCACGTCGTTCATTGGTCTGCCCACCCCTGCCAATGCTCTCTTCTGGGGCGCCCTTGCCGTGGGTTGGGGCGATGCCCTGATGGCTTGGGCCTATAGCCCGTACGTCCTCCTGCTGGGTGTGTTGCTCTCGTGCTACCTGATGGTCAGCGAAATCCCTATGTTTGCGCTGAAGTTCAAGTCGTTCCGTTGGGCTGACAACCGGCTTCGCTACTCTTTCCTGCTCGTCAGTCTGGCGTTGTTGCTCGTCATGGGTGCAGCCGGCTTCTCCGCCGCCATCGTGCTCTACGTCGTTCTTTCCGTGCTCGCCGCCCGCCGTCCGCAAGCTGGCGCTAATTCTTCGCAGCGATGAAGTTCCTCGGTTGTCTGTTTGTCCTGTTGTTTCTCGGACTCTTTCTGATGCTTGCCGCGGCGAAGTCCGTGCTCAGCTTCCTGTTCGGGCCGCAACGGCCGCAGGACACCACGCGTCAGTCGCAACGGAACACACAAGGCGGACAGCCCCACGCAAAGTCCACACACTCCCCGAAAAAGCAAGGAAAGATATTCGACAAAAGCGAAGGCGAATACGTAGATTTCGAAGAAATCAAGAAATAGTTCCCGCCGACAGCCATTGTTCTGCCGGCTTTTCCCGTCATTCTATCTCCGTGCGGCCATTTATCAGCGCGAAAAAAGCGCCGCCCGTCGCACCCGCCAGCGGAAAAAGGCTTACCTTTGCACATGCAAATCTAATCCTCAGAATAATGGACATTATCAGTCAACTTATCACCCGCGCCCGCGCCTCGAAGCAACGTATCGTGCTTCCCGAAGGCAGCGAGGGCCGCACGCTGCGTGCTGCCGACCGCGCCATTGCCGAAGGCCTCGCCGACATCATCCTGCTGGGCGATCCGAAAGAGATTAAGAGTCTGGCCGCCGAGTGGAACCTCATGAACATTGGGGGAGCCACCATCATCGACCCCAGCAACAACCCGAAAGCCGAAACCTACGCCGAACTGCTGGCCGAACTGCGCAAGAAAAAAGGCATGACCATCGAGCAAGCCCGCGAACTGGTGAAAGATCCCCTTTATCTGGGCTGCCTGATGATAAAGAGCGGCGACGCCGACGGCCAGGTAGCCGGCGCGCGCAACACCACGGGCGACGTGCTTCGCCCCGCCCTGCAAATCATCAAGACCACGCCGGGCATCACGTGCGTGTCGGGCGCCATGCTGCTCCTGACCAAGGCACAGGAATACGGCGAAGACGGCGTGCTCGTCATGGGCGACGTCGCCGTGACGCCCGTCCCCGACGTCGAGCAGCTGGCCCAGATAGCCGTTTGCACAGCACGCACAGCCAAGGCCGTGGCCGGATTCACCGACCCCCGCGTAGCCATGCTGAGCTTCTCGACCAAGGGTTCGGCCAAGCACGAATGCGTCGACAAGGTCGTAGCCGCCACCCAGCGCGCCCGCGAACTGGACCCGACGCTCAAAGTCGACGGTGACCTGCAGGCCGACGCCGCCTTGGTTCCTTCGGTCGGCGCCAGCAAGGCTCCGGGTTCGCCCATCGCCGGAAACGCCAACGTGCTTGTCGTGCCCAACCTCGAAGTGGGCAACATCGGCTATAAGCTCGTGCAGCGCCTGGGCCGCGCCGAGGCCATCGGCCCCATCCTTCAAGGCATCGCCCGCCCCGTCAACGACCTGAGCCGCGGCTGTAGCACCGACGACGTCTACAAAATGATTGCCGTAACGGCCAATCAAGCCATCGCCCTCAAGGAGATGGAAAAACAATAAAACAGACCGTTCATGGAGAGCCGGAGACTGATGTACCCGTCAGTTGCCCGCTCTCCATTTTCAGTTATTCCCTGTCCAATCCTCATTGCTCAAACAAACTCAAAATCCGATATGAAAATTCTGGTCATTAACTGCGGCAGCTCGTCCATCAAGTACAAACTTTACGAAATGGACGACAAGAGCGTGCTGGCCGCCGGCGGCATCGAGAAAATCGGCCTTCCCGGCGCCTTCCTCAAAGCCAAGCTGCCCGACGGCAGTTCCAAAATCATCGAAGCCGACGTGCCTACCCACACCGAGGGCATCAAGCTCATGTTCGACACCCTCTTGCATCCCGAGTACGGCGCCATCCAGTCGCTCGACGAGATTGGAGCCGCCGGCCACCGCATCGTGCACGGCGGCGTCTTCACGCAGAGCCTCATCGTCACCCCCGAGATGATCAAGGAGTGGGAGAAATACATGGAACTGGCTCCCCTGCACAGCCCCGCCCACCTCAAGGGCTACGAGGCAGTGAAGCAGCTCCTGCCCGAACTGCCCCAGGTATTCGTGTTCGATACGGCCTTCCATCAGACCATGCCGCCCAAGGCCTACATGTACGCCCTGCCTTACCGCTACTACACCGACTACCACATCCGTCGCTACGGCGCCCACGGCACAAGCCACCGTTTCGTCACCCAGCGCGTAGGCGAATATCTCGGTGTCGACGTGCGCGAGAAGCGCATCATCACGTGCCACATCGGCAACGGAGCCTCCATCAGTGCTGTCGACCACGGCAAATGCGTAGACACCTCAATGGGGCTCACTCCCTTGGAGGGCCTCATGATGGGCACCCGCACCGGTGACATCGACTCCTCCGCTATTCTTTACATCATGAAGAAGGAGGGACAGACGCCCGACCAGGCGAGCGATTTGCTCAACAAGGAGAGCGGCATGAAGGGCTTCACGGGCGTTTCGAGCGACATCCGCGAAGTCGAGCAGGCTGCAGCAAACGGCAACGAGCGCGCTCAGTTGGGCTTGGCCATGTATGACTATCGCATCAAGAAGTACATCGGCGCCTACGCCGCTGCGATGGGCGGCGTCGACATCATCGTCTTCACCGCCGGTGTCGGCGAGCATCAGGCCGATGTCCGCGAGGGTGCCCTCGAAGGCCTCGAGTTCCTCGGCGTGAAGCTCGACCGCGAGAAGAACCGCAGCGTCAATGGCGAAGAGGCCGTCATCTCGGCCTACGATAGCCCCGTCACTGTGGCCGTAGTGCCCACCGACGAGGAATTGCTCATCGCCAGCGACACCTTGGCCCTCGTCACGAAATAAACAGAACCCCTTGCAACCGACAGGCGGGCCGTCCCACACATGGGGCGGCCCGCTTTTTTTCGCTTATCGGCCTATCGGCCCTGCAAAAAGCCCGATAGGGGCCACCGCCTACTGCGGAAAAAACTGTAACTTCGCCCCGTCAGGCCGCACGGGACTGCCCCGCTCATCCCCCCAAAGGCCGTCAGACCGACCGACCATGCCCATCATCGAAATCACCTCGCTCGCCCATCCGGGAGTGGAAGTGTTCAGCGCGCTGACCGAAGCGCAACTGCGCAACCGCTTGGAACCGGACAAGGGCGTATTTGTCGCCGAGAGCCCCAAGGTTATCCGCGTCGCTCTCGCGGCCGGCTACGAACCGCTGGCCCTGCTGCTCGAGCGGCGCCACATCGACGGCGACGCCGCCGACCTCGTCGCCCGCTGCGCTGACCTGCCCGTCTACACCGGCTCGCGCGAACTGCTCGCCCAGCTGACGGGCTACGTGCTGACACGCGGTGTGCTCTGCGCCATGCGGCGTCCCCGCCCGGCGGCGTGGGAGCAGGTGTGCCGCCCGGCCCGCCGCGTGGCCGTCATTGCCGGCGTCGTAGACTCGACCAACGTCGGCGCCATCTTCCGCTCGGCCGCCGCGCTGGGCATCGACGCCGTACTCGTCACGCCCGACTCGTGCGACCCCCTCTGCCGCCGCGCCGTGCGTGTGTCGATGGGCTCGGTGTTCCTCGTGCCGTGGGCGTGGATGGACCGCCCGATTGCCGAACTGCGCCGCCTCGGTTTCCGCACCGCGGCCATGGCCCTTGCGCCCGGTGCCCTGAGTCTCGACACCCCCGTGCTGAAGGACGAACCGCGCCTGGCCATCGTGCTGGGCACTGAGGGCGACGGCCTACCCCGCTCCGTCATCGCCGAGGCCGACTACGTGGTGCGTATCCCTATGGCCCACGGCGTCGACTCGCTCAACGTGGCGGCAGCCTCTGCCGTGGCGTTCTGGGAACTGCGCACCCCCTCACCCGCCCCGACCGACGGCGAGGACAGTGGGGCCGACGGACAAGTGCCGCCCACGTAACGACAAGTACTACGACAGAAAATCCTATCGCAGCGATAGAAAATCCTGTCGTAGTACTTGTTCACACCGCCCTCACCGGCGGGCAAAACACGGGAAACCGACCTCTTTCCGCATTCTACTGTTCACATTCATACATCAACTCAACTACTTACCATGAAAAGAGTCATCACGCTGCTGGCCGTGGCCATCACCCTGCCCCTTGCGGCACAGCAGAAGCCGGTTTATCTGGACGAAAGCCGGCCTATCGAAGAACGAGTGGAAGACGCGCTCAGCCGCATGACACTCGAAGAAAAAATCGGCGTCATCCACGCCCAGTCGAAATTCAGCAGTGCCGGCGTGCCGCGCCTGGGCATCCCTGAACTCTGGACCGACGACGGCCCGCACGGCGTGCGCCCCGAGGTGTATTGGGACCAGTGGCGTCAGGCCGGATGGACCAACGACTCGTGCGTGGCCTTCCCCGCGCTGACCTGTCTGGCCGCCACGTGGAACCCCGACATTGCCCTGCTCTACGGTCAGTGTCTGGGCGAAGAGGCCCGCTTCCGCGGCAAGGACGTCATCCTCGGACCGGGCGTTAACATCTGCCGCACCCCCCTCTGCGGGCGCAACTTCGAGTACTTGGGAGAGGACCCGTACCTCGCCAGCCGCATGGTGGTCCCCTACATCCAAGGTGTACAGCAGAACGGCGTAGCGGCCTGCGTGAAACACTTTGCCCTGAACAACACGGAAATCAACCGCCACACGGGCAACGCAGTCGTCGACGACCGCACGCTTTACGAAATCTACCTGCCCGCTTTCAAAGCCGCCGTCACCGAAGCCCACGTGTGGAGCCTCATGGGGAGCTACAATCTTTACAAAGGCCAACATTGCAGCCACAACGCGCGCCTGCTGAACGACATACTGAAAGGCGAATGGGGCTTTGACGGCGTAGTCGTTTCCGACTGGGGCGCCACGCACAACACCGACGAAGCCATCACCAACGGACTCGACATCGAGTTCGACAGCTGGGTAGGAAAACCCAAAGGCGCGCCGGGCAAAACGTACGATTACTACTACATGGCAGCGCCTTACCTGCAACGCATCAAGAGCGGGAAAGTGGGCACGAAGGAACTGGACGACAAGGTGCGCCGCGTGTTGCGCCTCATGTTCCGTACGTGCATGAACACGAAGGCCGGCTTCGGTTCGATGTGCTCGGAGGCACACTACGCCGCCAGCCGGCGCATCGGCGAGGAAGGCATCGTGCTGTTGAAGAACGACGACGGCCTGCTGCCCATCGACCCGGCCAAAACGAAGCGCGTACTTGTAGTCGGCGAGAACGCCATCAAGATGATGACCGTGGGCGGCGGAAGCTCGTCGCTCAAGGTGCAGCGCGAAGTGCTCCCCCTCGACGGCATCCGTAACCGCCTGGCCGGGCTGGCCGAAGTGACCTTCGTCCGCGGCTACGTAGGCGACCCCAGCGGCGAGGCCGACGGCGTGACGACCGGACAGAACCTCAAGGACGACCGCAGCGCCGCCGAACTGCGCGCCGAGGCCGTCGAGGCCGCACGCCAGGCCGACTGCGTCATCTTCGTCGGCGGTCTGAACAAGAGCCGTGGACAGGACTGCGAGGATGCCGACCGCATCCGTCTCGGCCTCTCCTACGGCCAGGACAGCCTCATCGTGGCGCTGGCCGAAGCCAACCCCAAGCTCGTCGTGGTCAACGTATCGGGTTCGCCCGTCGCCATGCCGTGGGTTGACCGCGTGCCCGCCATCGTCCAGACCTGGTACAACGGCTCGGAAGCCGGCAACTCGCTGGCCGCCGTCCTCATGGGCGACGTCAACCCCAGCGGCAAACTACCCTTCACCTTCCCGGCCCGCATCGAGGACGTCGGTGCCCACGCCTTGGGCGACTACCACGCCAAGGGCAGCCGCGACACCATTGACATCCGTTACAACGAAGGCATTTTCGTCGGCTATCGCTGGGCCGACCGGCAGAAGAAGACAAAGCCCCTTTTCCCCTTCGGCTACGGACTCAGCTACACGACCTTCGAGTACGGCCGTCCGACCATCGACCGCAAGACCCTGACGGCCGACGGGCAGGTAACGGTCAGCGTATCGGTGAAGAACACCGGAGAGCGTGAGGGACAGGAAATCGTTCAGCTGTACGTCAGCGACAAGAAGGCTTCGGTAGAGCGCCCCGTCAAGGAGTTGAAAGGCTTTAAGAAAGTGGCACTCGCCCCGGGCGAGGAGAAGACCATAACGTTCACCATCGGACGCGACGCGCTCTGCTTCTTCGACGCGACGAAACACGAGTGGGTGGCCGAGCCCGGGCGCTTCGAAGCGCTCATCGCCGCCTCAGCCGCCGACATCAAAGGTAAAGTCGCTTTCGACTTAGAGTAAAATACAGCCTCCGGGCTGCCATAAACGCAGAAGCGCGCGACGGAACGTCCGTCACGCGCTTCTGCGTTTTCACAAGTCGGCCACCGCTCAACGCCCGGGCTCGAGGGCAACCTTGAGCACACCGTCGGCCTGACTTTCAAAAAGGCGGTAAGCCTCGTCCACCCTGCTGAGCGGAAAGCGGTGGGTGACGAGGGGCACAGTGTCCAAGGCGCCCGTCGCGATGAGGTGGAGCGTTTCGGCGCAGTCGCAGCCGTCGACGCCGCCCGTTTTGAACGTCAGGTTTTTCCCGTACATCTGGGGAAGGGGAAGCACCTGAGGCTCGTCGTAGAGCGCCACGAGCACCACCGTCGCGTTGGGACGCGCGCACTGCCAGGCCAGGCGAAACGTATCCGCCGTCCCGGCCACCTCCATGACGACGTCGGCGCCGCCGTGGTCGCTGTGGCAGCGCACGAAGGCTTCGCACTCCTCCGGCCCCACGACGAGCACGTCGGGATAGTGCTCGCTGACAAAACGCCGCCGGCTGGCCGAACGCTCACAGACAATAACGCGCCGCGGCCGGTGGAGTCTCGTGCTGAGCAGGGTGCAGAGTCCTGTCGGGCCGGCCCCGATGATGAGCACGGTGGCGTCGGGCGTGATGTCGCCGATACGCGCCGCCCAATAGCCCGTGGCGAGCACGTCGCCCACAAGCAGCGCCTGCTCGTCGCTGACGCCGTCGGGGATGCGGTCGAGTCCTTGGTCGGCATAGGGCACGCGGACATACTCGGCCTGGCCGCCGTCAATGCGACAACCCAGTGCCCAACCGCCGTTAGGGTCGGTGCAATTGTTCACATACCCGTGGCGGCAGAAAAAACACTCGCCACAAAAGGTCTCGACGTTCACCGTGACGCGGTCGCCGGGCCGCACGGTATGCACGTCGGCGCCTGTTTCCTCGACGACGCCCACCATCTCGTGCCCCACGGTGATGCCGGGCACGGCGCGGGGCACGCTGCCATGTTTGATGTGCAGGTCACTGGTACAAATGCTCGCCAGTGTGACGCGCACGATGGCGTCGCGCGCATCCACGAGCGCGGGCCGTGGCTTGTCGCGCAGCTCAAAACGTTCCCGTTCCACGTAAGTATAGGCTCTCATCGCTTTGTCCCTTTCCTGTTTATTCCTTGTGCAGAATGATTTCGTAGACCTCGGCTGGTCCTTCGACAGCCACCGACGCCACACCGTCGGCCAGCTTCAGGTCGACGTAGGAGGAAGTCGTGCGCGTCTCGCCAGCCAGCGTGCCATCAGCCAGATTTTGCACGACACGCACGCCGTCCGTCCGGGCACCAAGCAACAGGGTACAACCCTTGGTACCCGCGGGCACGCCGAAAGCCAGCCGTCCGTCGACGCGGCAGGACGTACCGAGATTTTGGTCAAACGCGCGGAGCGCGTCGCAGGTATCGGCGGCCTCGATGGGGAAACCCAGTGCGGAGGTGCGCAGCGGGTTGACTTCGAAAGTGCGCACCGAGGCGTAATTGGTGCGTTTGGAGTCGAGGCGCAGCAGTCGCACGTAGCGAGCCCGCACAGGTTCGCCTTTCCAGCGCACGACGTATTGTTCCTTCAACTCGGGCAGGAGGGGCTGCCACGTCGTGCCGTCGGTCGAGCACTCCAGACGGGCATGGTCGAAGTAGTCCACATCGTCCACGGAGTTGCGCCCTTGCAAAATGTTAACCTCGGAGACATCGCGCACGGCGCGCAGGTCGACGCCAATCCAGTCGCCCGCCTTCTGCGAGATACCGGAGGTGTAGAAGGTCTTCGTATCAGCGTCGAACATCAGTTTGGTCTGCGTGGTGGCGGCACTGCGAAACGAACCCATGCCTACGTAGTCGCAGGGTACTTCACCGCTGAGCCGCTCGAGGTAAGCGTGGGCCATATCGTCCATCATCCGCTCATAAAAAGGTTGCAACTTGAGCGTACCGCAACGGTGCGCGTCGTAGCGCTTACGGTCCTCCGGACTCATCAGGTTGCGGACGTAGAGGTTCCAAAAGGCAGCTGGATCCTCGCCCTTCCGATAAATGCGGCCCAACTCCAAGGCCTGACGTCCGCGCGTACCGAGGCGGCCAAACTCCTCCAGCCACGGACGCAACTCAGAGAGCAAAGCGCGGTTGGCGCAGCCCCGCTCCATTTCGCCGGGCACAGCCTCAATGCGCCGGAACTCCGCCTCGAGCGCGTCGGCAGCGGGATCGGTCCACTCGTTCAGTCGGAAAGTCTGCGTCTCCCACGACTCGTCGCGGCGGTAGCCCGTCTCGGTATCGCCCGAGTGAATGGCAAACGTGCGATACGCCGCCGCGGCGCCCGGGACCAGTTCGGCGAGTCCGCGCTCCCAGTTGTCGAGCGCGTTATAGGCGGCTACGTTCCACGCATAGTCCGCCACGCCATAGAGGGCCAGTTTCGAGGCCTCGCCATACTCCATCGGGTTGCTCACGATGCCGCACAGGTCGTCAGCCGTCAGCTGCGGGTCGAGCCCATAGGTGGGTCCCTGCATCACAATGTGGCGGGCGTAGTCCGTCACGGGGAAGTTCCACCAATAGTATCCGGGCCGCTTGATGCGGGCGTTGAGCCAGTCCATCGTGGCCTTGGTCAGGTCGCTGCAAACGTAGTCGCCCGTCCACATCACCTTGATGCCGGGTGCAAGGGTCTGCCCGTAGATGGCCAGACTGCCCTGCGGCGAGGGATTGGCCCAGAGCTTGGAATAGTCCGTAGGACAGACGGTGAGCGGCCCGACGTCCCCCTTGGCTTCGACAAAGTCGCGGGTCAGACGGTTAAGCAGTTCGGTTTGCTTGCGAGGGTCGGTGCCGGGCCCGGAAATGTCGTCAAAGAAAATAGCGAAGTGGCGTACGCCCAAGTCGTACATGTGGTTGAACTTATCGACAAGGTGGGCGTAGTCCTCGTCGTTCCAACGGATGTCCTTGCCGGGATGAATAGCCCAGACGAAGTCCACACGGTTGCGCCGGCAGGCCTCAACGAGCTCGCCAAGCTGGCGAGCTTCCTTATCGGGATAGGGTTCGCGCCAGTTGGGGCTGCTGTGATAAGGGTCGTCCTTGGGACCGTACAGGTAGGTGTTCAGCTTGAAACGGCCGTAGAAGTCGATGAGCGAAAGGCGCACCTGGTGGGACCAAGGAGTGCCATAGAACCCCTCGACTACTCCACGGTTGGGCAGGTCGGGATAATCGTTGATGCTGACGTAGGGCAGGCGTCCGCCGTCCGCCACGGGGCTGGTCATGAGCTGACGGAGCGTCTGCAAGCCGTAGAAAGCGCCGCGCTCGTCGTAACCCACGATGTCGACGCCATCTTCATTCACCGTCAGGGCATAAGCTCCCGACGTGACCCGGACACCGTGCTTGCGGGCCTTCTTCGCGCCGAAATCAATGGAGAGCTCAGGACCTTTTTTGTTCTGCACGACAAAAACCGTGACGTCAGCGAAAGCCTTCTGCCGGTCCTTGAGGCGGAAACCTCCGGCTACGTCGAGACGACGCGTCGAGTCGACCGTCATTGCGTGGGGAACGGGACTGACGATTAAACCGTGATGGTCGAGTTTCCGTCCCGGTATGGCGGAGGTGTGCTGCACTTCCCGTCGCTGCGACGACAGGTCAAAATCGTTTTCCTGCGCCGGCAGCGCGCCCGCCCAGCAGGCACACAGCGACAGGAGCAATGTCTTCGTAATGGTTCGCATTGGTTCTGGTATTTGAGTTTGAATCCGGACGGCCCGCGACATACGTTGGCCGTCGTGACGCCAAAGTTAAGCAATCCACCGCGGTTATGCACACGACTTGCGTACAAAAAAGTTCCCCCGCAACCGTTTTCCTTCCTACGGAAACAACACAGAATGACTTTGTCGCCACGCTAAAACAAAGTCCACTCCCGATCATCCGTCGTACATCGCCTACCGTCAATTGTTCATCACCCCTGTCAATTATCAACCTCCTGTCGCAGATTTATCGCGGGGAATCGCTAACTTTGCGGCCAGCAAGTAAAACTACCATAAACGAGAAGAGACCCATGGCACAAGAAGATGTGTTCAAGAAAATCGTTTCGCACTGCAAGGAGTACGGCTTCGTGTTCCCCAGCAGCGATATCTACGACGGTTTGGCAGCCGTCTATGACTACGGACAGAACGGCGTAGAACTGAAAAACAACATTAAGCAATACTGGTGGCAGAGTATGGTGCTGCTGCACGACAACATTGTCGGGCTTGACAGTGCCATTTTCATGCACCCCACCGTTTGGAAAGCCTCGGGCCACGTCGACGCCTTCAACGACCCCCTCATCGACAACCGCGACAGCAAGAAGCGCTACCGCGCCGACGTGCTCATCGAGGACCAGATAGCCAAATACGACGAGAAGATTAACAAGGAAGTTGCCAAAGCAGCCAAGCGCTTCGGCGATGCTTTCGACGAAGCCCAGTTCCGCGCCACCAACGCCCGCGTGCTCGAACATCAGGCCAAACGCGACGCCCTGCACGAGCGCTACAGCCGCGCCATGAACGCCATGGACCTCGCCGAGCTCAAGCAAATCATCCTTGACGAGGAAATCGTCTGCCCCATCAGCGGCACGCGCAACTGGACCGACGTACGCCAGTTCAACCTCATGTTCAAGACCGAAGTCGGCTCTACTGCCGACGGCGCTTCGACCATCTACCTGCGTCCAGAAACGGCACAAGGTATCTTTGTCAATTACCTCAACGTGCAGAAAACGGGCCGCATGAAGCTTCCCTTCGGCATCGCGCAGATAGGAAAGGCATTCCGCAACGAAATCGTCGCCCGCCAGTTCATCTTCCGCATGCGCGAGTTCGAGCAGATGGAGATGCAGTTCTTCGTCAAGCCCGGCACCGAGATGGACTGGTTCCGCTACTGGAAGGAGACGCGCATGAAGTGGCACCAGGCCCTCGGCTTCGGCGCCGAAAACTATCGCTTCCACGACCACGAGAAGCTCGCCCACTACGCCAACGCTGCCTGCGACATCGAGTTCCGCATGCCGTTCGGTTTCAAGGAGGTCGAGGGAATACACAGCCGTACCGACTTCGACTTGCGCCAGCACGAGAAGTTCTCCGGCCGCTCCATCAAGTACTTCGACCCCGAGACCAACGAGAGCTACACCCCCTATGACATTGAGACAAGTATCGGCGTCGACCGCATGTTCCTCTCCGTCCTCTGCCACGCCTACACCGAGGAGCAGCTCGAAGGCGGCGAGACACGCGTCGTGTTGCGTCTGCCGGCCGCTCTGGCACCGGTGAAGCTCGCTGTCATGCCGCTCACAAAGAAAGACGGTCTGCCCGAACAGGCCCGCGCCATCTACGACGACCTCAAATTCCATTTCAACTGCCAGTACGACGAAAAAGACTCCATCGGCAAACGCTACCGCCGCCAGGACGCCGTCGGCACGCCTTACTGCATCACCGTCGACCACGACACGGCCACTGACGGCTGCGTGACCCTGCGTGACCGCGACACGATGCAGCAGGAACGCGTCCCTGTAGAAAGCCTGCGCCAGCGTCTTGAGGAAGCAGTCAGCCTCACGTCGCTGCTCAAGAAACTCGCCTGAGCCTTATGAACACTCCCAAACATGCCCTCTACGCCTTTTTGGCCGTTTTCCTGCTGGTCCTCACTCCCTTCGTGACGGCTTGTAGCGAGACCGACGAGGACACCACAATCGAGTGGACCGACTGGGCCATACGCAACGAAGCCTACTTCCTCGAGCAGATGGCGACGGCTCGCGCCGCCATCGCTCAGGCACAGGCTACCTACGGCGACCAGTGGGAGGCCCACTGCGACTGGCGCGTTTACAAGAACTATCGCCTCGCCGTCGACGATCCCGGCACGGCGTTTGACTCCATCTGCGTCCAGATAATCAACCGCGGCACGGGCAGCGGTTGTCCGCTATACACCGACTCCGTCCGCATCAACTACCGCGGCGCCCTTATGCCCAACCCCTTATCTGAGGCCGAGGTCTACCGCAACGGCTATGTGTTCGGATTCAGCGGCCCCTCGCGCGACTACCACGACGTGTTTGACCCTGTCAGCGCCGCCCCCCAGATGTTCCGCGTCAGCGAGGTCGTACAAGGCTTCGGCACTGCCTTGATGTACATGCACATCGGCGATCTGTGGCGCGTTTACGTCCCCGCCAACCTCGGCTACGGCACGACGGGCCAAACGTATATCCCAGCCTCCTCCACCCTCATCTACGAGGTCGAGCTCAAGGCCTACTACCGCGCCGGCACCACCCCGCCCGAGTGGCACTGACATGACCGGACTCAGCCAAGGTACAGAAGCCTTGACTTAAGTCAACATTTCCGCGCGAAACAGTCCCGGCAAGGGCCGCAGGACTTCTATTTATATTTTAACTTTGCGGTGGCTGATGCCTGCTTTGCGGGCTTTGGTCGCCGCAAATGCGTTTTTACTCGCAAATGGCAAGAGGTGGAGGGGACTGCAACGCCCGCCCGCACTTTTTCTGTACTTGACTTAAAGCGCTACTACTCATAAACCAAATAACAACCCTCCATTCCTGATGAACAATAAACCGACACTCATAACCCTGCTTGCGATAAGCCTTCACCTTGCCCCGCCCGCGCTCCATGCCCAAAGCGAACCGGCCTACCTCAACCCCGACCTGCCAGTGGATACACGCGTCAACGACCTCCTGGCGCGCATGACGCTCGAAGAGAAAACCTCACAAATGACGCACACCACCCGCGGCATTCCCCGGATCCATCCGCAACGACGCACCATCCTATAATACGAACAAAAGCAATACCACCACCATGAACCTACTCAAACGCATCGCAGTCCTGGCCGTCGCTGCCCTGTCCTTGCTCGCGGTCCACGCCCAGTCGCGCGACAGCATCACCACCGTCTACGTCATCTTCAAGACTCACCTCGACGTCGGCTTCACCGACCTCAGCTCCAAAGTCGAGCAAAACTACCTCAACGAATTCATCCCCAAAGCCCTCGACGTAGCCGAACGGCTGAGAGCCGACCGCAGCGGCGAACGCTACGTCTGGACCACCGGCGCCTGGCTCGTATGGGAATACCTGCACCAAGCCCCTCCTGCCGACGTCAAACGCCTCGAACGCGCCATACGCCGCGGCGACATCGTCTGGAACGGCGTGCCCTACACCGTCGAGTCCGAAGTCATGAATCGGGCCCTCTTCGAGGGCGGACTGGCCCTCTCGGCCCGCCTCGACAAGCGCTACACCGCCACACTGTCGCCGCCAAGATGACCGACGTGCCCGGCCACACGCGCAGCATCATCGCCCCCCTCGCCCGCGCGGGCATACGCTTCCTCCACGTCGGCGTCAACCCCGCCTGCACCGTGCCCGGCGTGCCCCCCCCTTCTGCCGCTGGCGCGACCCCGAGGGCGGCATCCACTTCAACCTAAGCAACAACCTGTGGGGCACAAACTTCAGCATGTGGAACGAAGGCTCCCTCACCTATCGCTTCACCATCGAATGGCTGCCCGGTAAGTAACACACCACCCTCCTCCCATACCCTGCGGGCGCGTCCAGAATTCGGCGCGCCCGCAATTTTCCCCCCTCGGGCCACAGCCCGCCTGGAGGCGCCACCGGTCGGTGCCCCGGTCGGCACGGGGGCAGTGCGCGTTTTGCCCGGCGCTGCGTTGCTTCCGCAAGAGCGCTCCCGCCGCCCCCGCTCGGCCCCGGAGCGTAGTCCAAGGGGGCTGTGCATGAAAAAAATCCCGAAATTAACATTTTTTACCCCCCCCCAGATTGTCTCTTTAAGCAATCATACCTATATTTGCGGCCAAGGAAAAGAGGATACACCCTGTGTCCGGCTGCAACCGGACACCACGTAACCCCTCAGCAAACGCCGGACGGACAGGTGCACCCCGCCGGGTGTCTATTCCTTAAACTATCGGTATTTACAAACAAACTTCAACCATCATGGGAAAAACATCTACCCTACTCGGCGCCTTGCTTCTATCGGCCTCAGGCCTTACGGCACAGGCACAAGACGAAGTCAACCTCACGTTCAGCCGGACGGGAAGCGACGCCAGCGGCATCAGCGTGAACGTTACGGACGAGAACGGAGAGCCCGTCAGCGGAGCCTCGGCCACCCTCACCCTCAAGCCGAACAACGTGCTGACCAACGGAGTGCTGACGTCGGAGAAAGCCAATGTGATCTGCCCGAACCAGAACAAAAACGCAAACGGGAGCGATATTGAATTTACGATATCCATCACCGGACTTCCCTCCGACCTCACCTTCAACAAAGTCGAAGCTACTACATGGGCCCTCACCAGCAACGGCGTGCTGCAAACTTATGCTGGCCGCTATTGGAACCTCTCGGTACAAGCAGGAACGTCAAGCGACAACCTGACAGCAACTGCCAACTTAGAGAATTTTGACTTATACAACGGTCCGGGAAACAACACGGAAACACTCGCTACCACTCCCTCCTTTATTTTATCTTCTGCCACCTCCACCGACGCCAGCGGCAACCTCTGCATAAAATTCATTGCCAACGACGGCACAAAAGACCCGACAATCGGGTGCTTCATAGGCCTTGAAAGCATCAATCTGTCCAACAAAAGCACCGTTACGCTCAACTACGTCGACTCCAAAGGCTACCCGATAGCCCCGTCGAAAACCGTAAGCGTACCCATGGGCCAAGCCTACACCGTGCCCGCCGCGCCTGAGATAGCCCACTTCACTGGCGGCACGCCCAACCGCTCGACCATCGAAAGCCCGGGCGCGACGGAAACCGTCACGTACAAATACGAGTGGGACGGGGTGCTCCCGTTCGAGACGAGCACCGTCAGCGACAGCCAGTGGACGGGCGGCGAGAGCTGGTTCACCCTCTTCACGCGCGGCACGTATTGGGTGTACAACAGCGGGGCTAACCAAATCGACCTCAAGGACGCCAGCCTCAGCCTGCCCTACGGCGACGAGGCCCTCTGGTGCGTAGCCGACGCCGGCGACGGCACCTACAAGCTCTACAACCGCGCCGCCGGCCCCAGCCAGGCCCTGACCGTCGACGGCAGCACCGTCACGATGGGCACCGCCGGCACGGCCATGGAGCTGTGGTACTACCGCCAGAACCCGGACAACTCGTACACCATCGGCGGATGGTGCCTCAACGTACCGGGCAGCAACAAATTCCTCAACAAGCAAGGCGAGAAACTGACCATCTGGAACAGCACCGCCGCCCGCGGCGAAATCGGTTCCGTCGTCGCGTTCACCGACGTACTGAGCGATTACGCCGACCTGCGTGACGAATACACCTCCATGACGGGCTACGTCGGCGGCTACTCGACGGAAGACCTCGCCTCCTCGGGCCTCGCCAAGGCCAAGACGGTAGACGACTACTCCGCCGCCTTCACCGCCCTGAACGACGCCACCCCCGTCGCCATCCAGCCGGGCCAGTACTACCGCATCGTCAACGAGCTGCGCAAGGCCGGCGAAAAGTCCGTCGCCCTGACCGGAGGCGACGACAATGGCCACGTCGGCCTCGGCACCGCCTCGTCGGCCCGCAATGTAGGCCAGCTCTGGCAGTTCGAAACCTCGGGCGAGGGCTA
This sequence comes from uncultured Alloprevotella sp., assembly GCA_944322325.1. Lineage (GTDB taxonomy): Bacteria > Bacteroidota > Bacteroidia > Bacteroidales > Bacteroidaceae > Alloprevotella. The sequence goes on along the minus strand of CALUOQ010000019.1, from coordinate 4,820 downwards.
CAAGCTGCGCAACGCCAACTACGCCGCCTATGCCGGCACGCTCGACGGCTCGGGCAACAACAACGTACACATGCCCCTCGTCGACGCGGATGCCGCCCCGACCTACAACCTGACCGCGCTCGGCGGCGCCTGCTGGAAACTGGCCGACCCGGGAAACAGCGCCAACGGCGGCGTGATGCACTGCGCGGCCAACAACTACATCGTCGCCTGGAATGACGGCAAGGGCTCAGGCTCGTCGTGGCACATCGTGCCCGTGACGGACATCGAGGTGGCCATGCACAGCGCCGACGCCGACGCCACCGCCACCGACACGTGGGCCACACTCTACCTGCCCTTCGCCGTCGAGACGCCCGACGGCCTGACGGCCTACACCGGCCAGGCCGACACCCAGGCCGGCACCGTGGCCCTGACGGAGATTGAGGACGGCCTTGTACCCGCCGGCAACGGCGTCGTGCTCAAAGGCTCGGCCGAGGCCTACACCCTGGCCATCCGGCCCGAAGCCGAGGCCCGGACGCTCCCCGAAAACGACCTCACCGGCACCACCACCGCCCAGCCCCTCGCCGATGGCAGCCACATCTACGTACTGGGCAAGTACCAGGGCAAGCCCGGGTTCTACCGGCCCAACCCCGCACAGACCGAGCTCTCCGCCAACAAGGCCTACATCGACGGCACGCCCGCACAGGCCCTGGCCGCCGGCTACCGCTTCGTCCTCGGCGACGACGAGACCACCGGCATCGGCTCCGTACAGACGCCTGACGGCCCGATGGCCGACCAGCCCTGCTACGACCTGCAAGGCCGCCGCGTCGGACAGCCCCGCCAGGGTGGCGTCTACATCCAGGGCGGCAAGAAGGTCTACATCCGCAAGTAAACACGTTTAATCCCAAACAAAACCAACCCTTCCGAACAATGAAAAAGAAGTATGTCGCCCCCAGCATGGAGGTCGTAGAAATGCAAACCGAGAACCTCATCGCCGCTTCCGACAGTTCGCTCAACTTCGACACCGGCGCCTCCAACGAGGACACCCAGATGTGGAGCAAGAAAGGCGTCTGGGACAGCAGCAACTGGATGGAGTAACGACACTCCTCCCCCTCTGTCATACAGAAGGTCCGCCCGCGGGAATCCCCCCGCGGGCGGATTTTTTTTTGGAGGCCTCCCCGCCGCGAGCAGCGCGACGCCGGGACGCCCGACAAAAAGCACGCCACACCTTTCGCCGGAAAGCGCAAAAAGGGTTATCTTTGCGGCGTGTGGCGCTGCGGCGCACACGGAAATCTCTAACGTTTCAAGCAATGATAAAACAACTGACCATCGCGGGCCTCATGGCCCTGGCGCCCTTCACGGCGGGGGCGCAGACGTTCACCGAGTGGCACGACGCCGGGGTGAACGCCGTTAACCGCGCGCCGATGCACACGAGCTTCTTCGCCTACGAGTCGGCCGATATGGCCGCGCGCGGCGTCAAGGAGCAGTCCGAAAACTTCATGACGCTCAACGGCATGTGGAAATTCTTCTGGGTGCGCCACGCCGACGCCCGGCCCACCGACTTCTGGCGCACGGACTTCAACGACCGGGGCTGGGACTCCATCCCCGTGCCCGGCGTGTGGGAGCTCCACGGCTACGGCGACCCCATCTACGTCAACGTGGGCTATCCCTGGCGCGAGCAGTTCCGCAACGACCCGCCCAACGTGCCCGTGACGGAAAATCACGTCGGCTCGTACCGCCGCACCGTCACCATCCCCGCCGCGTGGAAGGGGCGCCAAATCATCGCCCACTTCGGCTCCGTCACGTCGAACATGTACCTGTGGGTCAACGGCCGCTACGTGGGCTACAGCGAGGACAGCAAGCTCGAGGCCGAGTTCGACCTCACGCCCTACCTTAAACCCGGCGAGCCAAACGTCATCGCCTTCCAGGTGTTCCGCTGGTCGGACGGCACATACCTGGAGGACCAGGACTTCTTCCGCTTCAGCGGCGTGGGGCGCGACTGCTACCTCTATGCCCGCGGCAAGAAGCACATCGCCGACCTGCGCGCCACGCCCGACCTCGACGCCCAGTACCGCGATGGCCGCCTCGACGTGAGCCTCACGACGGCGGGCAGCGCCCTCGTCGACCTTGTCCTCGCCGACGCCGAAGGGCGCACGGTGGCTTCGCAGACACTCAAAGCCTCCGGCACGGCCAAGGCCGCCCTCGAGGTGCAGGCGCCCCACAAGTGGAGTGCCGAGACGCCCTACCTCTACACCCTCACTGCCACCCTCAGGGACGGCGACCGCACCCTCGAAGTCATCCCCGTCAAAGTGGGTTTCCGCAAAATTGAACTCAAGAATGCCCAAGTACTCGTCAACGGCCAACCCGTCCTCTTCAAAGGCGCTGACCGCCACGAAATGGACCCCGACGGCGGTTATGTCGTATCGCGCCAGCGCATGGAACAGGACATCCAAATCATGAAAGCGCACAACCTCAACGCCGTGCGCACTTGCCACTACCCCGACGACGCCTATTGGTACGAGCTCTGCGACCGCTACGGGCTTTACGTCGTCGCCGAAGCCAACCTTGAGAGCCACGGCATGGGTTACGGCGACGCCACCCTGGCGCGCCGCGACGATTTCTTGAAAGCTCATCTCGAACGCAACCAGCGCAACGTAGAACGCAACTTCAACCACCCGAGCGTCATCTTCTGGAGCCTGGGCAACGAGGCCGGCTACGGGCCCAACTTCGAGGCCGCCTACGACTGGGTCAAGGCCGAGGACCCCAGCCGCCCCGTGCAGTACGAGCGCGCCGGCTACGACGGAAAGACCGACATCCACTGCCCCATGTACGCCGGACCCGACTACTGCGAGCAGTACAGCCGCGATGACTCGAAGACCAAGCCCCTCATCCAATGCGAATACGCCCACGCCATGGGTAATTCTATGGGCGGCTTCAAGGAGTACTGGGACCTCGTGCGCAAGTATCCCAAGTATCAAGGCGGCTTTATCTGGGACTTCGTCGATCAAGGCATCCGCTGGAAAGGCAAAGGCGGCGTGCCCATCTACGCTTACGGCGGCGACTTCAACCGCTTCGACGCCAGCGACAACAACTTCAACAACAACGGCCTCATCAGCCCCGACCGCCGACCCAACCCGCACATGACGGAGGTGGCCTACTTTTATCAGGACATCTGGACCCAATGGGCCGACAGCACGCGCGGCGAGATTAGCCTCCACAACGAGAACTTCTTCCGCGACCTCGCGGGCTACTACATGGAGTGGACCCTGACGCGCGACGGACAGCCCGTGCGCACCGGCCGCGTCGACCGGCTCGACTGCGCCCCGCAGGCTACCGCGCGCCTGACGCTCGACTTGGGCGACACCAGCGCCCCGGGCGAGTGGCTCCTCAACGTCCGCTACCGCCTCAAGGCCACCGACGGCCTCCTGCCCGCCGGCCACGTCGCCGCCCACGACCAACTCGTCGTCAGGCCCTACGCCGCGCCCGCCCTCGAGCTGCGCAACCTCGTGCTCGCCAACACCTCCGTACCCGCCCCCGTGGTGAAGGACAACGACCGCAACTACCTCATCGTCGAGGGACAGAACTTCCGCCTCGAGTTCAACCGCCACAACGGACGCCTCATCAAGTACGCCGTCGACGGACGCGACTTCATCAAGGAGGGCGAGGCCCTGACGCCCAACTTCTGGCGTGCCCCGACCGACAACGACTTCGGCGCAGGCCTGCAGAACCGCTACGCCGCCTGGCGCCACCCGCACCTGAAGCTCACCGGACTCAAGGCCACCAGCCAGGACGGGCAGGTGACCGTCGAGACGCACTACGACATGCCTGAGGCCATCGGCGGCAAGCTCGACCTCACGTACGTCGTCAGCAACGCCGGCGCCATCAAGCTGACCCAGCGCCTCACGGCCGACAAGTCCAAGAAGGACGTCGCCCCGCTCTTCCGCTTCGGCCTGCAACTGCCCATGCCCCGCACGTTCGAAACCATCGACTACTACGGCCGCGGCCCCATCGAGAACTACGCCGACCGCAACCACAGCACCCCTGTGGGCCATTACCGCCAACGCGTAGCCGACCAGTTCTACCCGTACATCCGTCCGCAGGAAACGGGAAATAAGACAGACATCCGCTGGTGGGAAATGCTCGACGCCTCGGGCGCCGGACTGCGCATCACGAGCCAGGCGCCCTTCTCTGCCTCGGCCCTGAACTACACCATCGCCTCGCTAGACGACGGCACGGCCAAGGACCAGCGCCATCCCGCCGAGGTGCCGCAGGCCGACCTGACCAACCTCTGCCTCGACAAGGCGCAGATGGGACTGGGCTGCATCAACAGCTGGGGAGCCATCGCTCTGCCCAAGTACCGCCTACCCTATCAGGACTACGAGGTCACCTTCCTGCTCGAACCTGTCAGCCACCGGCTACCGCTCGAGTAAGCCAAAGGGAATAACCGGATGGGGCCAGCCCACGCGCAGCCCTTAGGCAATACACCCCTCCATACAAACACTGACGACGGTCAGTTGGCACATGCCGACTGACCGTCGTCCTTTTTTCTTATCCATACGTGAGCCCGACAAGCCGCGGGCGCCCTCCGGAGGTTCCCGAACAGCGCCCGCGGCCTGAAAGGGCGGCAGACCGTACGACGTGGGCCCCGCTCCGATTACTCTTCCACAACGACCTTCACGCCCGTACTGCTGTTCCCGGCCACGACAATGTAGAAACCCGGCGCAGCCTTGACGCTGGTCTCGGCCGAAATGTGGCGGGAGACCTTACTAACGTGAGTTCGACGAATTGTAAGTACTTGAAAATTTGGTGATTAGCGAAAATTGTCGTATCTTTATAGTGCTGAA
>CALUOQ010000018.1 GCA_944322325.1 uncultured Alloprevotella sp. | reverse complement strand
AAGCTGCCCGTATTCAAAGGGATGTCCCCGCAGCGAGAGCGATGAAAGTTCTCACTGCGGGGATGTTTCGTTGTTAGAGGGAAGGGAGGAGGGAGAGAAATGAGACCAATGGGTCTAATGGGGCTGGACTAATGGGGCTGATGAGTAATGTAACCATCCGAAATGCGCCGTGTTTCAGCAAACATTTGAGTAGGTTTATTCCGGCGATTTCGCAGCTTCCCGACAGTAAGTAACCGCATTGTCCACAGCCCCCTCTTCAGCAAGACCAATGAGGGTTTCATAAAGCCAAATCGGTCATTGGAAAATGAAATATCAATCATTCCTAATGACCGATTTGAGCTTAGTTACTATGGCTATGTCCTTTTTGGCAAGTGTGTTGTCACCATGAGGTGCTTAATTCATTTATTGAGGTTCCATGGGAAAGAATAAGTTGCTCCGCAGATATTGATAGAGACGGTCATTGAAATACCTTTTTCGTGTTCTATATTAATGTCTCCAGAGATGGTTTCTCCCGGGTAAATTGTTGTACGTTTCAAGTATCCTTTTTCCTTGACTGTCCTTTCAGACAGTAAGGAGTGGTTGTAAGTTGCGATTCTTTCACTTGCTATAACTTGAGCTTGGTAGGCTGTTGCTGCATCATAGGTTGTAGTAATGGAGGTTGAGCTACCATAATAAGAAGAGGTGCCGGCGTAATTGCCATATGCATAGCCATTGTTTCCATATGCGGATGCATTACCGGTAGTAGAGGAAGATCCGCTATATGATGTCTTGGTTGTACTCGTGGAAAGCCCTGCCGTTGCAGCAGACATGCCTTCTCCTATGGCATTTAGAGCTATTGCCCAATTCTGCCTGCGACGAACTTTTCTCATATATTCTTCTGCGGAGTACACCTTAAGCACTTTTTCTTCACCGCTTTTCTTAATTAGCGAGGCTTGGATATTATCAGGATCAAGTTCTATCGGAAACATAGAATTGTTCGCAATGACAATGGAAAGTTGAAAGTATTTTCCATAGTCGCTTACTTTACTATTGGTCATACCTACCATTATTCCATTCTTATTATAGTAGGGCCATTCTTTTCCGTCATTATATTCAGTCTGTTTTTCGCATAATAAAGGGGATTCATAGACAGGTCGCTTGTTTGACAGACTTACTTTGCTGCAAAATCCGTCTTTGTTAGATATTGTATAGTAGTTATGTAGTGGGCGGCCGTTTGCGTATTCTATTTGAGTGCATAGGCTTCCATCTTCGGAAAACTCAGTATAAATGCCATGCAAATTATCATCTTTGAAGTAGGCGTGAAGCAAAATCAGTCCATCTTCTTTATATTTTGTCCATTCGCCTTCTTGTTTGCCATTTTCGCAATAGCCCTTTTGTTCCGTTTTCCCAGATTTATAATAAGTGATATATTCTCCATCGAATACGGATTTTGAGTCGTCTAATTTGTCTATGCTAATATATTCACCTTCAGATTGGAGTTCCCCTGTGATATAGAAGTCTCGGTATTTCTTCTTTAAGTTGTTGTCGGGCGACAGCGCATATACGCGATAGTAAGCGGCAAATGGTTTTTCGCAACCTTTCCAATTCCTGTCATAGTACAACGTGTCTATTTCTGTTTGTCCTATAACATTTATAACTACACAAAAACAGCAGAAGCTGGCAGTAACGAACTTTTTCATTTGAGGTGATATTGTACTAATTTAGTTCCTTAAGTGTGTGAAAACGTTATATTCCTTTTTAATGATTAAGGTGGCAATTGCTATAATTGCAAAGATGTGAATTTCTAGAGTTAAAAGTATAAGGAATTCCGAGTTTTAACTAAAAATGGTAGAAATAAGAGCGTGAAGGCCCCCTATTGGAGTTTCTTGCGTGGATTGTTATTGTGTTTGCAGTTGAGTCACCTATTGCCCTTTGTGAGGGAGAAGGATGTTGAACGACTTTCGAGTTTATGGAGTAAGTCTATCTAAGGATTTGTCCTTATTTTTTGTAACCGAAGAAACCTTTATTTTTGCAGGGAGAATGTGTGATTGTATTATGCAAGGGAAAGTTTTTCTTCGGTTATTGGCGCTGTGCGGCGGATTGCTGTGCGGTGCGTCGCTGTTTGCGCAGCAGGTGCGTTTTGCGTTGAATGCTCAGACCGGGGCAGTGGACAGTTTGTTTGTAGAAAAGGCTGAGGGTATCAAGTGACTGATGAGGACAGATGGAAGCCAATACAAATGGATTACGGCAGACTATGGTTGGGGACTCGGTTATTTCACGGAAATCCGCGACGGTGTTCCCGCTTTCCGTAGCTGGAAGGGCCTGCGTCCCAGCCGACTGACAGCTTGGTGCGCTATCGTTGCGGTGAGGTCGAGGTTGCGGTGACGCGTTGTCTCGAGGCTGGCAGTTTGCTGGAGACCTATACATTCACTAACGTCGGCCGTTCCGACGTGACCCTCTCAGAGGCGGGCATTTATACTCCGTTCAACGACCATTATCCGGATGCCCAGAGCTGTATGACTTCCCGTGTGAATGCGCACATCTGGCCCGGAGGTCATGCGGCTTACGTCCAAGCTGTCCCGATGAGCGGTCGCGGTCTTTCGTTGGGGATGATGGTGACGGGCGGGGCTGTCGTGCATTACCAGATATCGGGGCGGAGTTTGGCTTGGAGTGCCTCAAACATGTGCGGCGTCATCTCGCTGATCCTGCCCGATATGCATCTGAAACCCGGGGAGAGTGCCGGCATCTCGTGGCGTCTTTTTGCGTATGACAAACCGCAGGCTTTCTTCCGGAAACTGGAGGCTAACGGGGGCGTGTGGGTCGAAGCGGAAAAATACGTCCTGGAGAAGGGGGATACGGCGCGCGTGACCTTACATTCGCGTGAGTCGCTCGAAAAACTCTCGGCACGAAAGAACGGTGTGCCCGTTCCCGTGCGTCGCACGGCGGAGGGCTGGATGGTGGAAAGTCCGATGGAGGAGCTCGGTGAAGCCTGTTTCGAGTTCTTGTACGATGGTGGTAAGCGGACTCGCGCCAACTGCCTGACGGTCAGCAGCGCGCGGGAGCTGTTGGCCAAGCGTGTGAATTTCATCATCGACCGCCAGCAGATGACGCGAAGGGATGACCCTCGTTACGGGGCCTACCTGGTGTATGACAACGAGACGGATGAACTGTTCCTCAACGACCGCCCGACCGTCAGTCCGGCCGACCGTGACGAAGGGGGCGAGCGTCTCGGTATGGGGGTACTCAAAAGTATCTGGACGAAGCCAGTCGGCAGTTGCCGTAGCTCGAAGCCTTTGCCTCGTTTCAGCCGGACTACCACATGAACGAGATTGCCATCCGTCATTGGGACGGATACTGGTTCGGCAAGCGCGAGATGTGGGGCGATGTCTATCCGCACTATTGGAGTACGCTGACGGCCGCTGTCTATCATTACTATTCCCAGTGCACGGGCGATGCGTCCTACCAGTGCCGTGCCGAAAATATCGTCCGCAACAACCTGTGCCTGTTTTTTGAGGACGGCAAGGCTTCGTGCGCTTATGTCTACCCCTACCGGGTCAACGGCGTGTGCCGGTTTTTACGACCCCTTTGCCAATGACCAGGACTGGGCGTTGGTCTATTATCTTTTGGTGAACGACGATTTGTAGCCGGAATCCGGCTGCGGACAAGTAGGAGGGTGACCATGGAGTGATGTATGGTCACCCTCCTGCCCGCTTTTTGCGGAAGGCGAACGCGGAGGTATGACGGCCCGGCAGGGGCATGTAGCATTCCCGATGAGGGGCTTGGGATGTGTTTTATTATAATCTGAAAATCAATCAGTTTCAAACAAGCAAGAAAAACAGCGATAATTTTTTCTGTTTTAGAGCAGGTTTTTCTCGGAATAAATGTGTACCTTTGCAGCGGTTTTAGAGAAGAAAACAGAACTTAGGTAAAAAGAATTAGGGTAAAGTTTTTATTAATCTAAAGGTAAAAAGAAAATGGAAACGTTAATGATTGCCGCTACCTACGTGGTATGCGCTGGTCTCCTCCTTGCGGGGATGATGAAGTTAGTAAAGAGAGATTTCAAGTTCTGAAACTCTCTCTCGTTTGAAAAAGTTCGGCGCTTGGTGGCGACAGCCCCGGGAACGACGCCGGTAAGTATAGGAAAGCGAATGAGCCGCGAGGCACATTCGCTTTTTACGTGTATCTTTGCAGGCAAAACGAGCGTTATGATTCGATACCTGTTGCGCGCGGCCGACGGCGCGCTGTCCATTCTGGTCGTATTTCTGCTGTTGGCTGGCACGGTGGTCTACTCGGGCCATCTGCTGGGCGAGGACCTGACGTCGCCGCCCGAATATCGCAAAGTAGACATTCTGCCGACGGGCAAGGAGTGTCGCGAGCTTGGCACCTCGCGCTTTCAGATGGTGTCAGCCGGCGAAGGCATCTGGCAGTTACGCACCCTGCGCGGACGCCCTGCGGGGTGGCTCATCAACAGCCGGCCGTATGCCGGCGACATCAGTGGTTTCGGCGGGCCTACCCCTGTCTGGATTTATCTCAACGCGGACAACCAGGTGGAGCGCATCCTGCCGGGCGAGAATAGCGAGACGGCCACGTTCTTCGAGCGGGCGCTGAATGGCGGCATTCTGGAGCGGTGGCGGGGCGTAGCGGCCAGTCAGGCCGACGAGCAGGAAGTCGACGCCGTGAGCGGCGCCACGTATTCCAGCCGTGCCCTGACGGCCAACGTACAGGCTGCCCTGTCCGCCTTTACCCACCAGCGCGAGGCTCCCGCCAGTGCTCCGTCCATCGGTTGGCTGCGTACGGTGGCCGTGGCGCTTGTGCTGTTGCTCGGCATCTACGTCTCGCTTTTCCGTCGGGGCAATCCCACCTGGCGCCTCGTGCAGCTGGCCCTCAACGTCGTAGTGACGGGCTTCTGGTGCGGGCAGTTCCTCTCCGTGTCGTTGCTGCGGGGCTGGATAGAGGGCGGATTCCATTTTATCTCCTTCCTGCCCGCCGTGCTGATGCTTGCCGTAGCCCTCGTGATGCCCTTGTTCGGCCGACGCCGTCACTACTGCACGTGGGTCTGTCCCTATGGCAGCCTGCAAGCGCTGGCCTACGCCCTGCCCGTGCCTAAGCTGAAACTTTCAGCCGGTGCCCTGCGGGTCATGCACCGTGTGCGCACCGTAGTGCTGGCCCTGCTTCTGCTGGCCCTGTGGCTGGGTTTCGGTGCCTCGTTGCTCGACTACGAACCCTTCACCGCCTTCCTCTTCACCACGGCAGCGCCGGCCGTCCTTGTGCTGGCTGCGGCGTTTGTCGTGCTCGCTGTGTTTGTACCTGCGCCCTGGTGCCACGCGCTTTGTCCGATGGGCGAACTCCTCAATTTGGCTGAACCCTCAAAAAAACAGAAGAAATGAACAAATACAAGCTCGTAAGCCTCGTGTTGGCCGTCGCGTTGCTGGCCTCGCTCGTCACGGTCATGAAGCAACGCCAGACGACGGCCCCCGTCGACACCGCTTCCGTCGTGTTCAAGAACATTTACGACCGGCGCAGTATCCGCTTCTTCAAGGACCGTGTCCTGTCGCCCGCGCAGGTTGACACGCTGTTGCGCGCCGCCATGGCCGCCCCGACGGGGCGCGACCGCCGGCCCTGGCGCTTTGTCGTGGTCGACCAGCGCGCTGCGCTCGACACGATGGGGGCGCACCTGCCCTATGCCGCCATGCTGATCAAGGCGCCGATGGCCATCGTTGTCTGCGGCGAGCGTACGCCCCGGGTGCCCGAGGCCGAGGACCTTTGGCCGTACGATTGTTCCGCCGCCACTGAGAATCTGCTCCTTATGGCCCAGGCCATGGGGCTCGGTGCCGTGTGGACGGCCGTCCACCCCTATCCCGACCGTGTGGCCCTCGTGAAGCGCGTGCTCCGCCTGCCCGAAAACGTCATCCCCCTGAACGTCGTGCCGGTCGGCTATCCCGACGATCCGGCCCAGCCCAAGCGCAAATACGACCGCGACAACATTCACTACAACACCTGGTAGTCGTCGGACTGCTGACAACCATTTTCACACGGAGCCGCCTGTTGAGGGCGGCTCCGTGTGTGGAACGGGGGAATCTGTCCGCGGCGTGGGCTGGGTAACATTTGTCAATCGTCTGGCGCCTGACGCCGCGCATAACGTCAGTCCGTCCGCTGCGCGGGCTTAACAGTTTTAACCTATTGTAGCTTCTCCGGCTCGGTTGGCAGCCCCGGAAAGGCCTTTCCGGCGGCTGGTTTGTCGCGGAACTGCTCCCGGAAATCCTGGGACTGCTTTAGAAAATCCTAAGACTACGACAGAATTTTCTGGGACTACGACAGAAAATCCTGCGACTGCCCCCGTTTTTCGCCCCTTTACGCAAAAAAAGGCTACCCGACGTGTCGGGTAGCCTTTCCTTACCCAAAGATAAGCTGAAAACCCCGGTCCGCCAAATGCGCAAGGTTAACTGTTAATCTGACAGAATGATAGGAAGTGGCCACAGTTTGGTGGAAACGTGTTGCAGAATATCCCTGTCTGTTTTCAACCTTTTTCCCTTTTCAGGCGCAACTACCGCGGGCGCAATGGCGGTCGGATGAGAATAAATCCGTACCTTTGCGCGGTTGAGAAGAAATTGTGCAAAAAACAAACGCAGTAAAAAGAAATACTTATGAAACGGAAAATCCAATTCAGTCTGGTCTACCGCGACATGTTCCAGTCCTCGGGAAAATTCCAACCCCGTAAGGATCAGTTGGAACGCATCGCGCCCGTCATCATCCGGATGGGCTGTTTCTCGCGCGTAGAGACCAACGGCGGCGCCTTTGAGCAAGTCAACCTTCTCTACGGCGAGAATCCGAACCAGGCCGTACGCGCTTTCACCAAACCCTTTAACGAAGTGGGCATAAAGACCCACATGCTCGACCGCGGACTGAACGCGTTGCGCATGTTCCCCTGCCCGGCCGACGTGCGTCGCCTGCAATACAAGGTGAAGCACGCCCAGGGCGTCGACATTCCCCGTATCTTCTGCGGACTCAACGACGTGCGCAACATCATCCCGTCGATTCACTACGCCCTCGAAGCCGGCATGACGCCGCAGGCCACCCTCTGCATCACCAACTCGCCCATCCACACGGCCGAGTACTACAGCGCCATCGCCGACCAGCTCATCGAGGCCGGCGCGCCCGAAATCTGCCTGAAGGACATGGCGGGCATCGGTCAGCCGGCCCTCCTCGGCAAGCTCTGCGGCATGATTAAGAGCAAGCACCCCGACGTCATCGTGCAGTATCACGGCCACAACGGTCCCGGTCTCGTCATGGCTTCCATTCTGGAGGTCTGCAAGAACGGCTGCGACATCATCGACACCGCCATCGAGCCCCTTTCGTGGGGCAAGGGCCACCCCGACGTCATCTCGGTGCAGAGCATGTTGAAACACTATGGCTTCGACGTGCCCGAAATCAACATGGACGCCTACATGGAGGCCCGCTCGCTGACACAGGAGTTTATCGACGACTTCCTGGGCTACTTCATGGATCCTGGCAACAAGCTGATGAGTTCCCTGTTGCTGGGCTGCGGACTGCCGGGCGGCATGATGGGCTCGATGATGGCCGACCTGAAAGGCGTCATGTCGGGCATCAACATGATTCGCCAAAGCAAGGGCGAACAGCCCTACAGCGAGGACGAACTCCTCGTCCGCCTCTTTGACGAGGTGGCCTACGTCTGGCCGAAGGTGGGCTATCCCCCCCTGGTCACGCCGTTCAGCCAGTACGTCAAGAACATTGCGCTCATGAACCTGCTCACGCTGGCCAAGGGCGAGCCCCGCTTCACCATGATGGACGACAATATGTGGGGCATGATTCTCGGTAAGAGCGGCCGTCTGCCCGGCCCCGTCGATCCCGAGCTCGTCGAGCTGGCCAAATCTAAGGGTTACGAATTCACCGACACCGACCCGCAGGAAAACTATCCCGACGACCTCGACCGCTTCCGCAAGGAGATGGCCGAAAACGGCTGGGACGAAGGTCAGGACGAAGAGGAGCTCTTCGAGTTCGCCATGCACGAGAAGCAGTACCGCGACTACAAGAGCGGCGTCGCCAAGAAACGTTTCCTCGCCGACCTCCAGGCTGCGAAGGACAAGGCGGCTGCCAAGGGTATGTCGGCCGACGAGGCCCTCGCCCTGAAGCACGCCAAGGCCGACCCCATCGTGGCCCGCGAGAGCGGCACCGTGCTTTGGGAAATCGGTGGCGACGGCGAGTGCGTCAAGGCCATCGAGCCGTACATCGGCCAGCAGTACAAGGAGGGCGAACACTTCTGCTACATCGAGAACACGCACGGCCAGATTCTCGAAGTGCCCGCTGCCCTCGGCGGCAAGCTCGTCGAAATCAACGCCAAGCAGGGGGCGCACGTCAACAAGGGCGACGTCATTGCCTACATAGAGCGCGTCTGAGCTTTACCTATATATAAATAATGAGCGCCCGGCCTGTGGAGGTCGGGCGCTCGTCGTTGTTGGGAAGGGCGGCGTGGCGGCGCGTCAACGTATCGTCACCATCGTGGCGCCGAAGCCGTATTCGCGGAACGAGGCATCCTGGCTCTGGCACGACTTGTACTTCGTGCGCAGTTCGCGCAACAGGGCCTGGCGCAGCACACCGTCGCCCTTGCCGTGAATGAAGACGATGCGCTTGCCCCGCTCCTTGAGGTGCTCGTCCATGGTGCGGCGGAAGATGTCGAGCTGGTAGTCCAGAATGTCCTTGTTGGACATGCCGGCCGTCGTCTCGAGTACTTCGGCGGCGTGGAGGTCCACTTCGAGCGGGCCGTCGGCCTTGGGGGCTTTACGGGCCGGGCTTTTGACCGGACGGGTAGGGAAGTCCTTGGGCTTGAGCATAGCCTCTTGCAGGCTCTCGGCGTCGACAAAGACGCTGCGCACCGCGCGGTCGTTGCGCACCACGTCGCAGAGCAGGGCCGGCTCGTCGAAGAAGTCCGTCTCGCCGAACGTGTGGAGCTTGTAAAACTTCGTGCCGTCGAGGCGCAGCTCCACGTCGAACGCCGGTTTCGGCTGGAAAAGGCGGTCGCGCTTGAAGGCGACGAACTGCACGGCGACGCGTTCCAGTTCGGGCAGGGCGTCGCGGCGGAACTCCTCGAGAAAAACTTTCGTGTTGGGCTCCACGGTGCCTTCGGCGCGCAGTTGCCGGCCGGCACCGCTGGCTGAGAGGTACGTGAAGTGCAGGTAGTAGTTGCTATCGTTGACCAGGTAAGCCTCGAAAGCCGTGTCGGACAGCTCGCGGGCGTCCACGGGGAGGTAAGCCAGGTAGACGTTGAGTACGTCGGCCCCGCGGCGCTCCACGGGGCGCGGCGTGAAGGTGACGGGGCGGTCGACCACGTCCTCCTCGTCGGTCTGGGCCGGCGCGGCGGCAACCGTAGGGAGCGGGCTTCCGTCTTTTTCCTTGTCCGCCGTGTCGCCAGCATCCCTGCGTCCCTTGGCCGGATGCGGCGCGGCCGGCGGGGTGGGGCGTTTGGCTATGTTGTAACTGTCCGTGTCGACGACGACACACTCATGGATAAGGACGGGGATGTCGAAACCGTCCGCGTCGCGCACGAGCACCGTATTCTTACCTTGGAAGCCGGACACGACGCCGCCTCCCACTTCGTTCAGGAATCTGACCTTGTCTCCAATTTTCATCGTTAGCCTGTTTATTTTGGTTTTGTTTACGTGGCAAAGTTACGAAGCCGCCGCCGAATGTGCTGCCGTAGCCGGGAGAAATTGCCCGCATTCCGCCCGTAAAGCGGCCGACGGCGGAATTTCCGGCTTTGTGGAGTCAGCGCTCGAAAAAACTCCGTAATTTTGTGCGGCGAATGGCGGCTGCCCGAATCGCCCGCTACGTTTAACCCTATGAGACATGACGAAAGAAAACCATACTGTGCCGAACGTTTCGCAGGCTCCCATGCCCGACGCGGAGACCGCCGCCGTGCTCAGCCAGCTCACTGACGAGACCGCGCTGTTGGCTTATGCCCGAATGCGTGCGGCGGCGGGCGACACGACTGCCGCCGAGGCGGTGTGCCGCACTTGCCTGGAGCGCCGGCCCGACAGCCGCGAAGCCCTGCTGGCTCTCGGCACCCTCTATGAACAGACGCGCCGCCTGGCCGAAGCCTTGAAGCTCTACGACGGCGCCATAGCCGCCGCGCCCGATTTTGCGGAGGCTTACCGCCAGCGCGGTGCCGTGAAGTTCCGGCTGAATGACCGGTTGGGCGCTTTCGACGACCTGAAGAAAGCCTTGGCGCTACGCCCCGACCTGGGGGAAGCGTTCGACGGTCTCCTGTCGAGCGGCCGCCAATGAGCGCCGCGACGGGCCGCATGATGCGTGCCGGAGTGGCGTTTTCGGGCAGAAACGTAAAAAAATCTGGCGAAAGGTTTGCTCTCTTGAAATATAGTTGTACTTTTGCCACAAGTAATGACCAAGAAAACTCGCGTTATGAACCACTTTGCAGCGTTTAGCTTTTACTTTTACTACTTTACTGAAAGGTGAAGCGGGACGTTGCGTGCAAACATCAAACGAAGAAACCAGAAAAAAGATAGCAATCATCCCGCTTCCCGACGAAGCGGGATTTTTTGTTGAATATAACCACATATGAAACAAGTAGCGATACAAGGCATCAAGGGGTCGTTCCACGACATGGCGGCGCACCAGTACTTCGCCGGCGAAGAAGTCGAGCTGATTTGCTGTGCGACGTTCGAGGAACTTTTCGGCGCCATGCGCCGCGACAGCGCCGTGCTCGGCGTCGTGGCCATAGAGAATACCATTGCCGGCAGCCTGCTCCATAATTATGAACTGCTGCGCGACAGCGGCACGACCATCGTCGGTGAACACAAATTGCACATTGAGCACAGCGTCATGTGCCTCCCGGAGGACGACTGGAGTACCCTCAGCGAGGTGAACTCCCATCCCGTGGCTCTGGCGCAGTGCCGCCACTTCCTGTCGGTGCACCCGGAGTTGCGCGTCGTCGAGGCCGAAGATACGGCCGGTGCCGCCGAGAGGATCAGCCGCCTCGGACTCCGCGGCCATGCCGCCATCTGCTCGAAGGACGCCGCTCCGCTTTATGGCATGAAAGTGCTCGAGGAAGCCATCGAGGACAACAAGCACAACTTCACCCGCTTTCTCGTACTCAGCGACCCTTGGGCGGCCGACCACCTGCGCGATACGCATCTGACGAACAAGGCTTCGCTCGTCTTTGCCCTGCCTCACGAAGAGGGCCATCTGTCGCAGGTGCTCTCCATCTTCTCTTTCTACAAAATCAATCTGACCAAGATACAATCACTGCCCATCATCGGACGCGAATGGGAGTACTTGTTCTACGTCGACGTGACGTACAACGATTACACCCGTTACCGGCTCAGCATCGACGCCGTGCGCCCGCTGACGCGGCAACTGCAAATTTTAGGTGAATATGTCGCAAGAAACTAAGCCCGTAAGGCCGGCCGACCGTCTCGCGCTGGTCAACGAATACTACTTCAGCCGCAAGGGCAAGGAGGTGGCCCGGCTGAACGCCGAAGGCAAGGACATCATCAGCCTGGCCATCGGTAGTCCGGACATGCCGCCCTCCGAGGCCACGGTCGACACCCTCTGTCGCGAGGCACGCCGTCCGGACGCTCACGGCTACCAGCCCACGACGGGCATTCCGCAGCTGCGCGAAGCCATGGCCGGCTTTTATCTCCGGCGCTACGGCGTGACGCTCGACCCGAAGACCGAGATACAGCCGCTTATCGGGTCGAAGGAAGGCATCCTGCACGTGACGTTGGCTTTCGTCAACCCCGGTGACCAAGTGCTCGTGCCCGATCCGGGCTATCCGACCTACACTTCGCTGTCGCGCCTGCTCGGTGCCGACGTGGTCCACTACGACCTGCGTCCCGAGAGCGGCTGGCAGCCCGACTTCGACGCCCTCGAGCGGATGGATCTCAGCCGTGTGAAGCTCATGTGGACCAACTATCCGAACATGCCCACCGGCGCCCGTGCCCGGCGCGACACTTACGAAAAGCTGGTCGCTTTTGCCCGTCGCCATGGTATCGTCGTGGTCAACGACAACCCTTACAGTCTCATCCTGAACCGCGAGCCGATGAGTTTGCTCCAAGTCCCGGGCGCCAAGGACTGCTGCATAGAGTTCAACTCCATGAGTAAGAGCCACAACATGCCCGGTTGGCGCATCGGCATGATTGCCACGAACGCCGAGTTCATCAGTTGGATTCTCAAGGTCAAGAGTAACATTGACTCGGGTACCTTCCGACCGATGCAGCTGGCGGCTGTCGAGGCATACCGCAACGACGACGCTTGGCACGAGGAGGCCAACATTAACGTTTACGCCCGCCGCCGCGAGCTGGCCGGCCAGGTGATGGACGCATTGGGCTGTGCGTACGACCCCGACCAGGTCGGCATGTTCCTGTGGGGGCGCATTCCCGACACGTATGCCGACGTCGAGCAACTGACGGAGCGCGTGCTCCACGAGGCCCGTGTGTTCATTACGCCAGGCTTTATTTTCGGCGAGAACGGGCGCCGTTACGTGCGGCTGTCGCTCTGCGCCAAGGAAGAGAAAATAGCCGAAGCGCTTCGCCGCATCCGCGAGGTTTTCGGCCACAAGTGATACCCTGATATTTTTAACGCATAAACACATAAGAAATGGAACTCGAATTATCCCCCCTGAAGCTCCCGGGTATCGACCCGAAGCGCCCCATCGTCATAGCCGGCCCATGTTCGGCCGAGACGGAAGAGCAGGTGATGACCACCGCCACCCAACTCTGCAAGAAAGGCATCAAGATTTTCCGTGCGGGCATCTGGAAACCCCGCACGAAGCCCGGCGGTTTTGAAGGTGTCGGCACCGTCGGCCTGCCGTGGATGAACCGCGTACAGCAGGAGCTCGGTATGCTCGTAGCGACCGAGGTGGCCACACCGAAGCACGTCGAGGCCGCCCTCGAAGCCGGCATCGACATCCTGTGGGTAGGTGCGCGCACCGTGGCTAACCCCTTCGCCATGCAGGAACTGGCCGACTCGTTGCGCGGAACGGACGTGCCCGTGCTGGTGAAGAACCCCGTGAACCCCGACCTGGAGTTGTGGATCGGTGCGCTGGAGCGTATCAATGGAGCGGGCGTCAAGCGCCTCGGCGTGATACACCGCGGATTCTCTTCGTACGACAAGAAGATTTACCGCAACCTGCCCATGTGGCACATCCCCATCGAGTTGCGTCGCCGCATCCCTGCCCTGCCTATCTTTGGCGACCCCAGCCACATCGGAGGCAAGCGCGAGCTTATCGCACCGCTGTGCCAGCAGGCGATGGACTTAGGTTTCGAAGGTCTTGTCGTAGAGAGTCATTGCAACCCGGACAGCGCCTGGAGCGACGCCTCGCAGCAGGTGACGCCCGAAGTGCTGGACTTCATCCTCGACAAGCTGGTCATCCGCAACATCACCCAGTCGACAGAGAGCCTCGAAGCCCTGCGCCGTCAAATCGACGAGTGCGACAATTCGTTGCTCGAGCTGCTGGCCAAGCGTATGCGCGTCAGTCGCGAAATCGGACAGTATAAGCGTGAGCACAACATGACCGTCGTGCAGACGGACCGCTACAACGAAATCCTCGATAAACGCGGTGCGCAAGGCGTGCTCTGCGGTATGGACGGCGACTTCGTCAAGACGATTTTCGAGGCCATCCATGAGGAAAGCGTAAGGCAGCAAATCGACGTGATGAACAAGTGAGAATAGTCAGTGCGGCCGGTCGGGGCATCCCTGTCCGGCCGCACGTTTGAGCAATCGGAGCATACGAAATGAAAATCCTTATCCTCGGCGCCGGCAAGATGGGGTCTTTTTTTGTCGACCTCTTTAGTTTCGAGCACGAGACGGCCGTCTACGACATCGACCTGCGCCGCCTGCGCTTCATGTACAACACCCAGCGCTTCACGTCGCTTGACGAAATCGACGGATTCGCCCCCGAACTGGTCATCAACGCCGTTACGCTGAAATACACGCTCGACACGTTTCGCGAGGTTATCCCCCACCTGCCTCAGGACTGCATCATCAGCGACATCGCCTCCGTCAAGACGGGTTTGCAGGACTTCTATGCCACGTGCGGCCGCCGCTACGTTTCGACGCACCCCATGTTTGGCCCCACCTTCGCCAATCTGGGCGCGCTGAGCAACGAGAATGCCATCGTCATCACCGAGGGCGACTACATGGGCCGTATCTTTTTCCGCGACCTCTACGGCAAGCTGGGCCTGCATGTACACGAGTACACGTTCGACGAGCACGACGAGACGATGGCCTACTCGCTGAGTATCCCGTTCGTGTCGACCTTCGTTTTTGCCGCTATCATGAAGCATCAGGACGCGCCGGGCACTACCTTCAAGCGCCACCTGAACATCGCGCGCGGCGTGCTGGGCGAGGACGACTGCCTGCTGCGCGAAATCCTCTTCAACCCGCGTACGGGCAAACAGGTAGGGCGTATTCGCAGTGAGCTGAAGAACCTGATCGACATCATCGACCGCAAGGACGAAGATGCCCTCAACGCTTATCTGACGAAGATTCGCGAGAACATCAAGTAACGTCCGGCCGCGCAGAGGCCGAATGTATTTTATGCGCGAAGCGCGGCGGAACGTTCCGCCGCGCTTCGCGCAAGTAGGGGTGTAGTCCCGGAAACTCCTGTCGTAGTCCTGAAAAATCCTGGTACTACGACAGGAGTTTCTGTTGTAGTACTCGTATCAGGCCGTCGCGGTGTCCTGTTGTTCGAGCAGGGCGAGCGCCCTGTCCTCCTCGGCTTCCATGATTTCGCGCTCGCCGGGCCCCTTGTCGTTGATACCGCAAAGGTGCAGGATGCCGTGGATGACGACGCGGTGCAGCTCGTCCGTATAGTCTGCGCCTAAGCCGGCGGCGTTCGACCGTACGGTGTCGAGACTGATGAAAAGGTCTCCGCTGATGACCTCGCCGACGGAGTAGTCGAACGTAATGATGTCGGTGTAATAGTCGTGCTGCAGGTACTGGCGGTTCACTTCGAGAATCTTCTCGTCGTTACAAAAAACGTAGGCCACCTCCCCTACGCGTCGCCCGTGGGCGGCGGCGACGGCCTTGACCCAGGCGGAGATTTTACGGTGGCTGAAGTCGGGCATCGGTACGTCGATGGTGTTGTACGTGATCATGGCGTTCGTTTTTGCTAAAACAGGGTGGGTTGCGAAGCGTCGCGCGAGTAGAGGCTGCGTCCCAGGTGGTGGTAGGCCAGCTCGGTGACTTCGCGGCCGCGGGGGGTGCGCTTGATGAAGCCTTCCTTAATGAGGAACGGTTCGTAGACTTCCTCGAGCGTGCCGGGGTCTTCGCCGATGGCTGTGGCGATAGTGCCGACACCCACGGGGCCGCCCTTGAACTTGTCGATGATGGTCGTGAGGATTTTGTTGTCTATCTGGTCGAGTCCGTACCGGTCTATGTGGAGCGCCTCGAGGGCATAGCGTGCGATGTCTATCTGCACATGGCCGTTGCCCTTGACCTGCGCGAAGTCGCGTACGCGGCGCAGCAGGGCGTTGGCGATGCGCGGCGTGCCCCGGCTGCGGCCGGCGATTTCGCGGGCGGCGTCGGTGTCGATGGTGACGCCGAGCAGGCCGGCCGAGCGCATAAGGATGCGTTGGAGCGTCGGTGTGTCGTAGTATTCCAGGTGGAGGTTAATGCCGAAGCGGGCACGGAGCGGAGCCGTCAGCAGGCCGCTGCGCGTGGTGGCACCTACGAGCGTGAAGGGGTTGAGGTCGATTTGTATGCTGCGGGCAGCCGGGCCGCGGTCTATCATAATGTCGATGCGATAATCCTCCATGGCCGAGTAAAGATACTCCTCGACGACAGGTGCCAGCCGGTGGATTTCGTCGATGAACAGCACGTCGTTGGGCTCGAGCGACGTAAGCAGTCCGGCCAAGTCGCCGGGCTTGTCGAGCACGGGGCCGGAGGTCGTCTTGAAGCCTACGCCCAGTTCGTTGGCGATAATGTTCGAAAGGGTCGTCTTGCCCAGTCCGGGCGGCCCGTGCAGCAGAGTGTGGTCGAGGGGTTCCCCGCGGAACTTCGCGGCCTCCACAAAGACGCGCAAGTTGTCGACCACTTGTTGCTGACCGCTGAAGTCGTCGAACCGGAGGGGGCGCAGGGCGTTCTCGTAGTCGCGCTCGGAGGAGGGCGGCGCTGCCTGCTGCGCCCGGATGTCGAATGTATCTTCCATTGGGGCAAAGGTACAAAAAAAACGGGGTTTCCCCCGCTTTTCAATTGTCCAGGTAGAAGTTTACCGAGGTGACGACGCGCACCCGCTTGATATGGGGCGTGTACTGGTCGCGCGAGTCGACGGTGAAGAGTCCCTGCGAGGCCGACTTGATCTTGCCCAGCTTGCTCTCGGAGTCCTTGGCGAACTGCTGGGCAGCCTCGCGGGCGTTGCGTGTGGCCTGCTCGATCATTTCGGGCTTGATGCGGTTGAGCCCGTTGAACTCGTAGCGCACCTGACTGTCGTAGTCGCCCACGCTGATGGCTATGCCCGATTTCAGCAGCTCACCCATGCGGGGCATCAGGCTGCGCACCAGGTCCACCTTGTCGGTGGTCACGGTCGTGACGAGTGTCACGTTGTATCGGTCGGCGGTGCGGTTGGGGTTGTATCGGTCGGCGCGCAGGTCGACTATCTGCGGGGCCGAAAGCGAAATGGCTGTGTCGGGCACCTGGTTCGCGACGAGAAACTGCGTAATCGTTTCGCCGACGTCGTTCAGCCGGGCGTAGAGGGCTTGCAGGTCGTTGCCCGTGGTTTTGTACACGATGGGCCAGATGACGCGGTCGGCCTTTACCTCGCGTTCGGCCAGTCCGCGGACGGATACCACCCGGTCACGTTCGGCCAGCGACCCCAGTCCTAAATACACGAAGAAGCCCAGGACCGCCAGTCCGGCGGCCACGATGGCCGTTTCCCAATAATGATTTTTCATGATGCTACAGTTGTTGTAAGGTGAATAACTGCCGTAAATGTAGGCATAACCGGAAACGTGGCCAAGCGCTATAGTGGGTTTAACGTTCTTTACCGCCGTATGCCGCAGTGCTCCGCGGCCGGATACGATAAGAGGAAGCCGTCCGTCTGTCGGAGCGGCCTCCTCGTCTATCGTCGTTAATCTTTTCAGATTGGTAGTTGAGAGAATTGAAACTTCACAGCTTCAACGTCTGGGTGTTTTAATAAAAGCAACCGCTGTAGTGTCTTACACGCGGATATTTAGAGACAAGATTTTCAAAGTCGGAGCAGTTCCTTGATGAACGTATCGTCCATGTTTCCCGTCAGGTCGACGATGTTCATGCCCTCACCGCCAGGACGGTCGATCATGATGATTTCCACCACCGTCTCGCCTTTGCGGCGGAACCAGAAGTTTCGGTGTGCTGTCGATCCGGCTTTCCCGTACGCCTGGTAGCGGTTCCGGTTCTGGCGGAGCAGGTCCACGGCTTTCATGTAGAGCGAGTCGCCTTCGTCGGGCTTTTTCAGGTCCACGATGCGCAGGCTTTTCAGCCGGGCCAGTACCTCGCGGACGTGCGGTTCGTTGTCCGCGGCGGCCACGTTCATGATGCGGCTCATCATGGTGGGGCTGACCGTCGTGCAGGTCAGCGAGGTGCCCTTGGCGTAGAGCTTCATGTAGCGCGAGGCAAAGTCATCTCCGCCTCCCGCATAGGCGGTCAGCGAGCCGAGGAGCAGGGCCAGTGCGAAGAGCGTCCCCCTCATTTGGTACGGGGGTTAAGGGAGTCCACCGCGGCGCCGGCCGTGTCGCCCAGTGCGCGGAATCCGTCGGACAGGCGGCGCAGGGCGTCGACGCTTTCGTCGTAGGCCACTTGCGGGTCGCTGTACGTGTCGGTGTAGCTCTCGGTGCTGTAGTCCCAGGCAGGCTGTGGAGCCGGGGCGAGGGAGCGTTGTGCGGCGTTGCCCACGACGACCACGACGGCTACGCAGGCGGCGGCCCTCATCAGCGGGCGCAACCTGACAGCCATCGGCACGCGGCGCGCCTTGACCGGCGCCTCGGCGGCCACGCGTGCCAGGAGGCGGCGGTCGAAGTCGTCGCCCAGCTTCTCTTCGCGGGCGGCGGTATCTTCGTAATTGAACAGGGCTTTATAGCGGAGCAACTCGGCCGGCACGTCGGACTGGCGGAAGAATGTGCGGAGTATGCACTCTTCCTCGGGCGACGTCGTGCCGTCCCAGTAGCGCTCCAGTAGTTGTTCGATATATTTATAGTCCATAATTCTCAATACTTTGATAGTCTTTCTTGATGCGCTGGCGGGCTCTGAAGAGGGTCACTTTGACGTTCGCCTCGGTGAGTCCCATGATGCCGGCGATTTCGCGGTAGGTTTTTCCCTCAATGTCCCGCAGTTGCACCGCGGTGCGCTGCGCTACAGGCAGGCTGTCGATGAGGCGTCCGACGAGGGCCATCTTTTCGCGGTGGGCCATGGCCTCGTCCGGCGCGGATTCCGCTTCGGCGTGCTGCTCGGTCGCCTCGTCGATGGGGACGTTGCGGGCGGCGGCCTTTGCGGCGGCGTCGAGCGCCAGGTTGCGGCAAATCGTCTGGCAGTATGCCTCAAGGGAGTCAATCTCCGTCAGTTCGGCCCGGCGGTGCCACACGCGCAACAGGGTCTCTTCCACAATGTCCTCCGCCTCCGCCGTATCGAGCGAGATACGGAGTGCGAGCCGGTAAAGCAGGTTCTTCAGCGGCAACAGGTCATGTTGGAAATCGATCTCCTTCATTGCGCTCTATTAGGACGACGGGTGAAGGGGCGGAAAGTTACACACTCACCCGTACTTTTTTCTTCTTTTTTTGTTCGACCCTCAAATTTACGCCTTTTCCGCCGGACGCAGAGGGGACGGCAGCAGTCGTTTTGTGTGGACGGGCGGCGGTAAATGCGTATGCAGTTCCGGAAAATCCCACCGTAGTGCCCGAAAAAACAAGTACTACGACAGGAAAAACAAGTACTACGATAGAAATTTCTGTCGCTACGATAGGAAAAACGGGGACTACACTTGTTCGTCGCGGTCGGCGCGGTCCGTTCTTGCGCCGAAAAGGCTGTCGTTCCGACCCGGCCGGCCGGGAAAAATCCGTACCTTTGCGGGCATGATGAATGCTTCCCTACACGATTTCGAGATAATGGCGCCCGTCGGCAGTGCCGAGTCGCTGGCCGCCGCCTTGGGTGCCGGTGCCGACTCGGTCTACTTCGGCGTCGAGGGGCTCAACATGCGGGCCCACTCGGCCAGCCGCTTCTCCGTGGACGACCTCGGCCGCATGGCCCGGACCTGCGCCGAGCGCGGCGTGCGCAGCTACCTGACCGTCAATACCATCATTTATGACGACGACCTCGCCCTCATGCGCTCCATCTGCGACGCAGCGCAGGCGGCGGGCATCTCCGCCATCATTGCCTCCGACGTGGCGGTGCTGGCCTACTGCCGCCGCATCGGCATGGAGGTACACCTGTCCACCCAGCTCAACATCAGCAATGTCGAGGCGCTGCGTTTCTACGCCCGGTACGCCGATGTGGCCGTGCTGGCGCGCGAGCTGAACCTCGACCAGGTGGCGGCCATCCATCGCGCCATTGCGGCGGAGGGCATCTGCGGCCCGTCGGGACAGCCCGTGCGCATCGAGATGTTTTGCCACGGCGCCCTCTGCATGGCCGTGAGCGGCAAGTGTTACCTCAGTCTCGACAATCTGGGCCGCTCGGCCAACCGCGGCGAGTGTATGCAGGTATGCCGGCGCGCCTACACCGTCCGCGACCGCGACACGGGCGTCGAGCTGGACGTCGAGGGTAAATATATAATGAGTCCCAAGGACCTTAAGACCATCGGCTTCCTCGACCGTATGATGGAGGCCGGCGTCCGCGTGTTCAAGATAGAGGGTCGCGCCCGCCCGGCGGAGTACGTCGACACCGTGGTGCGCTGCTACAAGGAAGCCGTGGCCGCCGTGCTCGACGGGACGTACAGGCCCGAGCGCGTGGCGGAGTGGGACGCCCGCCTGTCGACGGTGTTCAACCGCGGCTTCTGGGACGGCTATTACCTGGGGCAGCGCATGGGCGAATGGAGTGCGCGCTACGGGTCGAGTGCTACCGAGCGCAAGGTGTACGTCGGGCGGGGCGTCAAGTATTTCTCCCGTCTCGGCGTGGCGGAGTTCCTCGTGGAGGCCGAGGAGATTGCGCCAGGCGACAGCCTCCTTGTCGTGGGGCCGACCACCGGCGTCGTGCGCGTCGTGCCTGCTGAGATTCACGGCGACAACGGCCCCGTGGCCCGTGCCGAAAAGGGAATGCGCGTGGCCATCGCCGTGCCCGCCAAGGTGCGGCCCTCCGACAAGCTCTACAAGCTCGTCGCCGCAGGGCGCTGATACGACGAAAGGCCTTGCCGCCACTTCTGTGAGTGAGGCAAAGCCTTTCGCTGTTTTTCCGGATTCCTTGTTTTTTCCTATAGCGCGAGGCGGAAGATTTCCTCCGTGTCGCACCGCGTCAGGCGTACGTAGTTGCCGACATGCTCGCCCTTGTTGCGGTGGAGTCCGTCGACGAGGGCGGCGATGTCGGGGGCGGCGATGCCCAGCTGGCTGAACGTGAGCGGCATGCCTATCTCGGCGAGGAAGGCGCGGAAGCGGCGTACGCCCTCGAGGGCCTCAGCTTCGGCCGACGGGCCCGGCGCCACGTCCCACACGCGCTCGGCCCACTGCGCCACCTTGGCGGCGTGGTGGGCGGCCATCCACTGTAACCAGGCCGGGAAAATCACCGCCAGGCCGGCGCCGTGGCTTACGTCGTAGAGGGCGCTCACTTCGTGTTCCATGAAGTGCGACGCCCAGTCCTCCTCGCAGCCCGTGCCGCAAAGGCCGTTGTGCGCCAGTGTTCCCGCCCACATAAGGTTGGCACGTGCGTCGTAGTCGTCGGGGCGGGCGGCGACGCGGCGGCCCTCCTCGACGATGGCGCGCATGAGGCCCTCGCCGACGCGGTCGGTCACGGTGGTGGCCGGCGTGTTCGTGAAATAGCGCTCCATGATGTGGGCCAGCATGTCGGTGATGCCGCACGCTGTCTGCCACGTCGGCAACGTAAGGGTCAGCTCGGGGTTCATTAAGGCAAACCGTGGCCGCAGGGCGTAAGGCGTGCGTAGGCTTAGCTTCTGGCGTGTGGACGCAAGGGTGATGACGCTGTTGCCTGACCCCTCGCTGCCGGCTGCCGGGATGGTCAGCACCACGCCTACGGGCAGGGCGTCGGCCACCGTGGCGCGCCCGGCGAAGAAGTCCCAGAAGTCGCCGTCGTACCTGAGTCCGGCGGCGATGGCCTTGGCCGTGTCGATGACCGAGCCGCCGCCGACGGCCAACAGGCCGTCCGTGCCGGCCAGGCGCCCCAGTCGGATGCCTTCCCTTACCTTGTCGTCGGTGGGGTTCGGGCGGATGCCTTCGAGGGCTACGCAAGCCACACCGGCGTCGGCCAGCGAGCGCTCCACGCGCCCGAGCAGCCCGCTGCGGCGCGCCGACCCGCCACCGCTGATCAGCAGTACCTTGCGGCAACCACAGCGCACCATGCACTCGCCGGCGCGCTGCTCGACCCCGCGGCCGAAGATGAACTCCGTGGGGCTGTGAAAGGTGAAATCGTTCATATTGTTGTGTTTTACGGATATGTCAGTCCTCGATGATGTCGCCGTCGTAGCTGATGCGCTGTGCCGTGGTGGGCGTCACGACGACCGTGGCCTCGCCGCCGGGGCGCAGCGTCACGCGGAAGCTGTACGACACGGCGCCCCACGCGCAGCGGAAGCTGACCGTCTGCCTCCCCTTGCGGCCCGCCGTGACCTGCCAGTCGCGCACCGGGGCGGCGAACTCGAGGTGGGCGGCGCCCGACGGGTTGGCCGAGTAGACCTGCCCGACGTAGGGCAGGTGACAGAACACCGAGTCGCGCCGCACTTCGAGCGTGTAGCCCGGCGAGACGGACTGCGAGGCGTAGGACGTGGGGTTCATCTGGTAGACCTCGATGGCGAAATCAGTCGGGGCGGGGCGCTGCTCGGGGCGCTGCGCCTGTGCCGTGACGGCGATGAGGCTTGCCGCCGCTGCTCCAATGAGGGTGAGTGTACGTTTCATGACGACGTGCGTAGTGAGGGTTTCCGCAAAGGTAAGGCTTTTCTTCTGAACCGCAGTGCTGTGCGCGGCGGTCGGTGCCGTAATTTTTTTCTCGACCGGGACAGAAAAGAGGAAGTATTGGCAATTTCCGCCGCGGGCAGTTCGGCGTTTGCCGCAAATCGTGTAAATTCGCAGCCGTTAAGACCTAAATACATTTATTATAGCGATGATAACGTTTGTCGTAAGTTTGCTTGCCCTTATCGTAGGGTACGTGGTGTATGGCCGCGTGGTAGAAAGGATTTTCGCTCCCGACGGCCGACCGACGCCAGCCGTGAGTATGGCCGACGGAGTGGATTACGTGGTGCTCCCGGGCTGGAAAATCTTCATGATTCAGTTTCTCAACATTGCCGGTACAGGCCCCATTTTCGGCGCTATCATGGGCGCGAAGTTCGGGCCGTCGGCTTATCTGTGGATAGTGCTGGGCTGCATCTTTGCCGGCGCGGTGCATGACTACCTGAGCGGCATGCTTTCCATGCGCCACGGCGGGGCCGGTTTGCCCGAGCTGGTGGGCCGCTATCTCGGCGACCGCACAAAGCGGGTGATGCTGGTGTTCTCCGTGTTCCTGCTTCTCATGGTCGGGGCGGTGTTCGTGTACAGCCCGGCCATTATCCTGGGCGACCTGTGCGGCGACTCGCTCACGTGGGTCTACCTGTGGTGCGTCATTATCTTTATCTATTATTTTCTGGCCACGCTGCTGCCCATCGACAAGATTATCGGACGCATTTATCCCCTATTCGCCGTGGCGATGCTCTTTATGGCCGTGGCGCTGTTCGTCGTGCTCGTCATCAAGTGGCCGTCGCTGCCCGAGCTGACCGACGGATTGGCGAACATGAGTCCAGCGTCGGGCACGATTTTCCCCTGTCTGTTCATCACGATCGCCTGTGGCGCCATCAGCGGGTTCCATGCCACGCAAAGCCCCCTTATGGCGCGTTGCATCAAGAGTGAGCGGCAAGGCCGTCCCCTTTTCTACGGCGCGATGATCACCGAGGGCGTCGTGGCGCTCATCTGGGCTACGGTTGCCTCGTACTTCTTCTATGGCGGCGCGGCCGCCGAATTGGGCGTGCCGACGACGCTCCAGGCGCCCGAGGTGGTGACCACCGTGTCGCAAGGCTGGCTGGGTATCTTTGGCGGCGCACTGGCCATACTGGGTGTCGTGGCGGCTCCTATCACGAGCGGCGACACGGCGCTGCGCAGTGCCCGGCTCATCATCGCCGAGTTCCTGCATGTTGAGCAGCACTCCGTCCGTAAGCGTATTTACATCTGCATCCCGGTGTTCGCCGTCACTCTGGCGCTGCTTTGGTTCAACATTGCGAACGAGGATGGCTTCAATGTGATTTGGAGTTACTTTGGTTGGGCCAACCAGACGCTGGCCGTTTTCACCCTTTGGGCTCTGACGGTCTACCTGGCTCGCCGGCGCAAGTGTTACGTCGTAACGCTCGTTCCGGCGATGTTTATGACGGCCGTGTGTACGTCCTTCCTGCTCGTTTCGGGCAATGCCTTTGGCTTTTCACCCACAGTCGGCTACGTCGTGGCCGCCGCAGTATTCGTCCTCTCGGGTGTCCTCTTTGCCCTTTGGCACCGGCGCAGTGCGGACAACAGCATGGGTGCGTAAACAGTATTCGGTATTTAAAGCCTGTGACGCCCCGGCGAAAAACCTTTTCGCCGGGGCGTCACAGGCTTTATCCCAGTTCGTTAGAATTTGAGGCTTAGGAAAAATCCCTAAGCCTTTCTATATCTGTAAAGAGAGCAGAGCTTATCTTTTTTAGACTTCTTTCCCGCATCCGCCCCATTAGCCTCATTGCCCTCATCGCCCTCATACAGTCAAGCAAGTCGTCGGAAAAAATAGCGAAAAGCCCCCAAACGCCTCTTTCCCCCTCCTTTTCTCATTAGTCCCATTGACCCCATTCGCCTCATCAGCCCCATAAAATCAAGCAAAAAGTCAGGGAAAATTTCCAGGAAAAGGCCCGTGTCCATTCTATATAAGAATGAGAAATTCACAGGGGGAGGCGGGCCTTGGGTCAACGCTGCAAAGATACGCATTAATCGGAATACCAAGCACTTCCGCGGACTTTTTTATTTGTGCCCCGGCGCGGGTCTCCGGCGGGTCGGCGTGCGTGTTTTCCCGAAACCCGCTCTTTACGGCTGTCAAAGGGATTGATTTTTCAACTACATTTCCCGTGATGTAAGGCGCTGTGCGTGTGCGTACTGACACGTCGGCAACGCCGCGCGGTGCGGCGAAAGTTCTCATTCTTATATAGAGGCAGACGGAATCCGGGGCCATCCTTCCCGGCTTGCAAGCGCCTTCCGTCCCCTTTGGGGGCCGGGGGAGAGCGGGAAGTGTAGCTGTCAGAAACGTGGAGTCCGATGGAAGAGGGAGAGCTGGCGTGGTACGCGCTTCAGGTGTTCCACGGCCGCGAGGAGCGGCTGGAGGGCGAGCTGGCGTCGGAGGGCTGGGAGGTATTCCTGCCGCGGCGCTGGTCGGAGGTGGCGGACGCCGAGGGGCGGCCTCACCGCCGCCTGGTCCCGGCGGTGAGGAACCTGCTGTTTGTGGGCTGTCCCTCAGGCGGCGAGGCGCGTTTGCGTGACGCGCTGCGGCGGAGCGCCTTTGCCTCGCGGATCTACGTGACGGTGTCGGGGCGCTGGTGCCGGATATCGGAGCGCGAGATGGCCGAGCTTCGCGCGGTGAGCGACCCTCGGTACGAGGACACGCTTTTCGTGGACGCCGAGACGGCCGAGGCGCGCCGGGGCAGCCGGGTGCGGGTGGTCCGCGGCCCGTTCGCGGGGCTTGAGGGGCGGTTGGTGCGCTACCGCAACCGTTCGTACGTGGTGCTGACGGTGACGTCGCTGGGCGTGCTGGTGCACGTACCGAAGTGGTACTGCCGCGCGGCGGAATGAGAGAGAAACTAAACGAAGACGAAATAAAAACGGAGAGACCGGAGTGAATCCCCAAGTAGAAATGGAGCAGCGCGCCCTGTGGCGCGCGCTGTACGGTGCGTCGGAGCGGCTGCTCCGGGCGTCGGAGGACATGGCGCTCAGTGAGCTGCACGGGCTGCGCACGGAGATGGAGGCGCTGGCCAGACAGGCGCTGCAAACGTCTGCGGCCCAGTCAGCCCGAACAAGTGCCGTGACAGGAAAAACAAGTGCTACGACAGAAAATCCTATCACAGCGCCAGGAAATTCTATCGCAGCGACAGGAAATCCGGGCGCGGCGAGAGGAAATGTGACCTCGTCGTCAAGCGTCCGCGCCCTTGCGCTGTCCCGCGCGTCGGTGGCCCTGCGGAGCACCTTCCCCGCGGACGAGGCGCTCATCGCCGCCCTCACCGAAGCCGCCGCTCGGGAGGTGCAGACGTGCCTGCCCGACAGCCGCAAGGCCCTCGCCCTGGCGTACCTCCACGCCGCAACGTACGCCGACCGCTGGCGCCGCGCGGCCGACGGCCTCCTGCGTCACCTCCCCACGGACGCCCTGACGCGTGAGGCCCGGGCTCTGCTGGCATCGCTGGAAGTGGCGGTATGAATGACGAATATATGGAAAAAGCTCATTCGGAACAACCGACGACATCTTCATTGCCGCCCCAAGTACCGGGTAGCGGTAAGGGCGACATCCTCAAAACGAACCTGATATTCGGCAGCGCGCAGGTCGTGCAGATGGTGGTGACCATCGTGCGGGCCAAGTTGATAGCCGTGTTTCTGTCCAGCACGGGAATGGGGCTGAACGCCATGTTGCAATCGGTGCTCCTGACGGTCAACAATGTGTCGTCCTGCGGCATTATGCAAAGCGGTGTCCGAGAGATTGCCCGGGCCCGGGGACAAGCCGATGAAGCCCTGCTGGCCGGGACGCTCGGCGTGTTTCGCCGCTTGCTCGTGCTGGCCGGCATGGCCGGGCTCCTGCTGTGCGGCTTGCTGGCTTATCCGTTGAGCCTTTTTTCCTTTGGTGACGCCGCGTACGTAGGGACCTTTGTCCTGCTGGGCTTGGGCGTGATGTTTTACACCCTCATGCATGGCGAGATGACCGTGTTGCAAGGTACGCGCAGTGTGGTGCCTTTGGCCAAGGGAACGATAGTCGGTGCCACTGCTGGTCTGCTGGCCTGTATTCCCTGCTACTGTTTGTTGGGCAATGCGGGCGTCGTTTGGGCTATAGTCATAGGGTATCTGCTGAACTGGGTTGTGTATCGTCGGCAAGTGCGGCTTCGTCGGTTTCCGGTCTGTCGGATGACGATAAAGGCGGCTCTCGTGCAAGGCCGCCCCATCCTGTTGCTTGGAGCTGTGTTGATGGTCGGCACTTTCTTGGTGTCATTTTTCACGTACCTGACCAATGTGTGCCTCCGTATGCTTGGCAGTCTGGACGATGTGGGCTTCTATCAGGGTGCAGCGTCCATCACGACGCAGAGTATCCTGGTTGTGACGTCCGTATTGGCCTCCGACTTTTTCCCCCAGCTGGCAGCGCTGACCGACCGGCCCGCTGAACACAACGGATTGGTCAACAATCAGCTCGAACTGGTCGTGCTGGTTGTGACTCCTATCGCAGCTGTGGTCATTTGTTTTGCGGACTGGGTGGTGCGCCTGCTTCTGACGACGGAGTTCCTCGTCATTAGTCCCATGCTGCAAGCCATGGCGTTCGCCCTGCTGTTCCGCGGTGTGTGGGTGACGATGTCCTACGTCATCCTGGCGCATGGCGATCGGCGGGCTTACCTATTGTTCGATGGCTTGGTAGGCAACGGGTTGAACTTCGCTCTGAACGTGCTTGCTTACGCGTGGTTCGGACTGACGGGCATCGGCGTAGCCTTCGTAGTGAGTAGCGTGCTGGTCAGCCTGCTCTTGTCGGGCGTCGCGGTGCGTTCGTACGGTTTCCGGGTGTCGCGCGGCGTGTGGGCGATAGGGGGCGTCGCCGTTGGCTTGCTGCTGGCTACTTACGCGGCGCAGGCTGCCGGTCGCGGCTGGGGCATCGTCGTCTGCGCCCTCACGGTGGGCTGGACCCTAGTGCTGCTGGAAAAGCGCTTCGGCCTGCTCAAACTTTTGCATATTAAACACTGACGTGACTATGACTTATCAAAATCCGAAGCCCATTGCCATCCTGCTGGCCGTGTATAACGGCGAGAAATACCTGGGCGAGCAAATCGACTCTATCCTCGGTCAGACGAACCACGAGTGGACCCTCTACATCCGCGACGACGGTTCGACCGACGGCACGGCCCGTGTCATCGCCGATTATGCCGCCCGCTGTGCAGACATCGTGCCCGTCGAGCCGGGCGGGCCCAATCTCGGCTGTCGCGGCAACTTCTTCCGGCTGCTTGAGGTCGTCGAGTCGCAGTATTACATGTTCTCTGACGCCGACGACGTATGGGTGCCGCAAAAAGTGGAGTGGACCGTGGCCGCCCTGCGCGCGCTGGACATCGACGGCACGAGGCCGGTTGTCGTGCACACAAGTTATACTGTTGTTGATGCTAACCTGAAAGTGCTGGTTCAAGACTATTGGAAACATACGGGCTTCGTACCTGAGAAATTCTACAGTTATAACCTGATCGCGCTGGCGAACCCCGTGAATGGTGCGGAGATGGGTTTCAATCATATTCTGAAGACTTACATATTCCCACTGGCCGACAACACGTTGCTGCACGACCGCTGGATCCCGATGGTCGCGGCACGGCACGGCGCTCTCTTTAAGGCCATCCATCGCCCGACTACGCTTTATCGGCAGCATGACGTCAATTATTACGGCGTCGCCGTGGGACCGAAGGCCGGACTCGGCGCCCGGCTGCGCAAGGTGTGGCAAACGAACCGCATGGTCGCCCGCAAGTTGAAGGATGCCGGCTGGGGCGGTTACGGAAAGTATTTGTGGTACAAAATGGTGTACACATGGAAAAAACGACAACACTGAGCGGGTTGCCCCACTTGTGCGACGTGGAGCACTGCACGTACTGTCAGGCATGCAGCTCGGCTTGCGCGCACGGCGCCATCCGTTTCGAGACGGACGCCTGCGGCTTCGCCCATCCCCGGGTGGACGCGGATCGCTGCGTCGGGTGTGGCCTGTGCGAGCAGGTCTGCCCGGTGATTCACCCGCCCGCCGCAGGGGGCGAGCCGCGCGTCCTGGCGCTCTACAGTAAGGACGACGCGACGGTGCGCTCCAGTAGCAGCGGCGGCGTGTTCGGCGAGTTGGCGGTCCATGTGCTCGACGGGGGCGGCTGCGTCTTTGGCGCGGTGGCTCGGGACGGCCGGATATACCACACCCGCGCCGACCGTCCTGAGGAGGTGGAGCCGATGAAGGGTTCGAAGTACGTGCAGTCCGACGTGGGCGACTGCTACCGGCAGGCGCGGCGCGAGCTGGCCCACGGGCGGCAGGTGCTCTTCACAGGGACGCCCTGCCAGTTGGCTGCCGTGCGTACCTTCGTGGGCCCACGGCTGGCCGAGGGGCTACTGACGGCCGAAGTCGTGTGTCACGGTGTGCCGCCCGTTGCCCTTTGGGCGCGCTGTCTGCGACTGGCCGGTATAGACCCGGCCGATGTCGACACCGTGCGATTCCGCCAAACGGAGGTGTGGAACTACAGATCCCGCCTGCGGACGCGCGAGGGAAGGTGGCGCGACCTGTTTTTCGTGCCGGACGTGTACATGAAGCTCTTCATGCGGGCCATGACGTATAAGCCTGCGTGCTACGGCTGCCCCTTTGCACGTCTGCCGCGCTACGCCGACTTCACGTTGGGCGACTTCTGGGGCATCAGGTCGTCGGCGACGTTTCGCGTGAACCGACGGGGCACTTCGGTGTTGCTGCTCAACACGGCGCGTGCCGCCGAGGTGTTCAGCGCCGTGGCGGACCGTTTCGTCGCAGAGGAGCGCGATCTTCGCGAGGCGCTGGTTCAGAACCCCAACATCGAGCGACCTACGGCGCGGCCCGCCGGGCGCGAGGCGCTGCTGGCCGACCTGACGACGATGGACGGCGCGGTGTTCGTGCGGAAGTATCGGCTACAGAACACCCTGCGCAACTATGTGGGCTATTGGCTCCGACGACTGAAATCCTGACGATGCGACCAATGGAAAGAAAAGTATATCTCGTGACGCGGCGAGCCAGCTACAACTTCGGATCGTCGCTTCAGGCCTATGCCTTGCAGACCCTGCTCACGCAAAAGTGCGGCCACTGCGAAATACTCGACGTCAAGGAGATGCGGCTACGCGGCCGGCTGCGTCTAGCGGTGCTCGACGTTGCGGGACTTGTGCTCCAGATGCTCCCCCTGCTGCGGCGGTGGGTGGGCGCGGCGTGCTACGACCGGCTGGTGCAGTCGCGGCGGGCGCGGCGACGGTTCGACGCGTTCAACGACGGTGTGCTGCGCGTGTCGCCCCGGCGGCTGCACAGCGAGCGCAGGTTGCGCCGTTACGTGGAAGAGGGCAGCCTCATTGTCTGCGGCAGCGACCAAATATGGAACCCGCTCGGCTTCTCGCCCGTCATGTTCCTCTCATTTGCCGACCCCTCCCGCCATACGCTCGCGGCCTACGCCCCGAGCTTCGGCCTCGGCGAGGTGACGCTCCACCGCGAGGAGATAGCACGCCTTGTGCGCCGCTTTCACCACCTGTCGGCGCGCGAGGCATCCGGCCGGGTCACGCTGGAGCAGATGACGGGCCGTCGCGTGCCGCTGGTGCTCGACCCAACGCTCGTCGTTGCCCCCTCGGTGTGGTTCGCGCTGGAGCAGGCCGTCGACGTGCCGAAGGGCGGCTACGTGCTGTGCTACTTTCTCTCCACGTCGCTCTACCCGCTGGACTTCATTGCCGACCTGGCTATGCGCCACGGCCTGACCGTCGTCAACATCCAGACGAATTACAGCCCCTTCGCTCTGCCGGGCGCCGTAAACCGCGCCGACTGCGGGCCGCGCGAGTTTCTCTACCTCGTGCGTCGCGCCGCCTATGTGTGCACCAACTCTTTCCATTGCTGCATCTTCTCCCACCTGTTCGGCCGCGACTTCTACGTGTTCGACCGCTTCGCCGCCGGCGATAAGGCCAACCAGAACACGCGCATCGAAACGCTCCTCAGCATCCTTGGCGAGCGCCATCGCTGGGTGGACATGGAGGGGAAGCCTATCCGGCAGGACACGCAGGTTGCAGCCACGGAGTTGCAATTACGTGTGCAGAGCCTAGCTTACCTGGAAGCAGTGTGCGGAAAAGGAATTGAGGTATGAGAATAGATTTTAGATTTAGAATAAAATGGTAAGCCTCCTATTCGCCTTACTTTCTCTATTGCTATATGTATTTGCACCGGTAGATTATTCCTTAGCATATAACTGGATAATTCTATCATTGTTCGTGATAAACTTTGTGCGCGTAGCGCGAGGTAAATCGTACAAGCTTTTGAGTTATACGACCGTTTTCTTTGTCGTTTTTTTCTTTGTCAATTTTGCATATCCGGTCTTTATCTATCCTTACGATCCCTTATTTATTCTACAGTTCCGTTATTTCTTTTCTCCCGAGTATATCAATTCAGGTTCTGCGCTGTGCCTTTTGGCTTTTTCTCTTTATCTCTGCGGATATGAATTGAGAGCTAAACCTTATCCGAACTATAATTTCATCATTAGGCAGAGAGTTTATGAACTTTTCCACGCAGTTACTTTCTGTGTACTCCTCTATAATCTTTATTTGGTGATACCTCAATGGGGCGTGAATTATGGAGACGCCAGCGTACCGTTTCAGTCTGCTTCTTTATTCGTCATGTTGGAATGCACGTTAACTACGATTATCTGTTTTACCAAGAAAGACGCATTACGGGGGAATGTGAATGCTTTTTTTAAGGTGTTGCGCTTCCATATAGTAGTGAGCATAATTTTTTGCATCACCTTTTTGATATTAGGGAGTAGAGAATATGTCTTAGTCTTGTCTCTTCTTTATGCTCTCTTGTTTACGTTGTTCGTTCGCCCGATAGGATTCATAAAACTTTTTATTGCTCTGATTGTAGCCTTGACTTTTTTTTATTTTATTTCTGAACGAAGAAATAACGCAGACACAGATGGTGGTCTATTTTCCCGTAAGGCGTGGCAAGCAGAGTCTGTCAGTGGTGCGTGGAACTTAGCGACAGATTTAATTATCAATAATCGGAATGTTTATGTCGGTATGCAATATGCCAACGACCCGGCACACGGATTTACTTACGGTGTGAATTATATTCCGAATCTGTTGTCGCCGATACCTTTCTTGCCGAGTCTGTTTACTTATACCTTTTTAGGCGTTCCTCCGGTAGAGTGTACTTCACAACAAATACTGACCAATTATACGAGAGATGAGTTAGGACATAGAGATCTTTACTATGAACTTGGCACTAACTGCGTGGTTGATATTTATATGGGATTTGGGGTCTGTGGTGTAGTAGTCATGTTCTTTCTCTTAGGTTTCTTTGTAAAGAAATTAGAAATGAGTCTTAATGGCAATGTGATAGCATTTAGCGTCTATGCTATATTGTTTACGACGGTAATCTTTTTTTGTCGAAGTTCCTTTTTTGGGCCATTCAGAAATATGATTTGGGCATTCTTGATCTGCTGTCTGATGTTCAGAATGTATAGAAAGGTGGTTTGAGGGCGGATGCCAAATTCAAGTTTAGAGTACTGCTAATTAAAGGACAATATGTTGTTCTTGCTTCTTCACTTGTTTTCCAAACAAGTACTACGACTGTTGTTTCTATCGCAGCGATAGTTTTTCGCAGCGTAGTACTCAGTTTTCGGTGCGTAGTGAGATGAAGCATATAAGTTTTGGTTGAAAAATACGGCGATGAGACAGTCTGTTAGAAACCCGCTGGGATTGTTAGCCTTGTTTGTGACGGCGATGTACGCGGTGACGGCCGTTGTGTTCAAGGAAGGGCTATACCTGTTGTGCGGTGTGTGGGAACGGCGCCCCATTATCTGGTTCCTGATTCTCTTCCCGGTAGTCATCTTGGGGATATTTGTATTTCTAGTGGTCAAGCATCACGAAAAACTTTACGGGCCGAGGGATTATCGTTCGGACGATGCTTTCCAGCGGATCACAATGAGCAAGAGGAAAAAGAGGGAGGAAATACGGACATTGGCTGATGCGGCAGTAGTGACGGAAACGTCAAGTGAAGATGGAACGGTGCCAGGTGGAAGTCAGTCTACTTATCAAAACAGTACGACGGATGAGAGGGTGAATTACGCTTTCACGTCGGTTGGGCGTCCGGCGCGCAGTCCGCGCGTGACGATGGAGGAATACAGCCGGATAGAGGCTCTCGCCGTGGACTGGGCGAGCCGCAGATATGATGTGCCGATGGAGCGCGACGTGGTGCTGAACGTTGGGAAAGGGCGTTATGTCGTGGACGCCATGGGCTACCGTGACGGTGTGCCTTTCGTCGTCGAGGTGAAGTATTGGCTGGCGGACCGCGACCTTCAGCCGCTTTTCGCCGGGATAGACCGCTTCGTGTCGCAAGCCAGGCGCTTTCGTCGGTTGGGCAGGTCGGAACTGGTGCTTATTGTGGTGCTGGACAGAAAGGATTCGTCAGTGGAGGATAAAATCCGGGCACATGTGGACAAGCTGAAACCTGACGTCTGTCTACACGTGCTAAGTCGGGAAGAATTGTCGTTGGGTTTCGGCGTATAGAAGATGGCTACAGAGATGGAGAATGTGTCCGTCTGCTGAATAGTACAAGCCGGAAGCAGGCCTTGTTTCCGCGAAGATTCGCATAGAGAAACACTTACAATTTATGAACATAGTGGTATCGACAGCGGCGGCTCGTACGAGTGGCGCCCTGACTATCTACAACCAATTTTTGACGCACCTGAGCGAGCGGCGGGACGGGAACCGATACCTGCTGTTTGTCGACCGCGAGATGCCTCAGCCCGCGATGGACGGCGTGGAGTACGCCGACGTGGACTTGCGCTCGTGGTCGCGCCGCATCCTCTTCGACGCGAGCGGCTGTCGGGAGCTGTGCGAGGCGCGCGGGGTACGGCCCGACGTGCTGGTCTCCCTGCAGAACACGGGCGTGCGCTACCCCGGCGTGCCGCAGGTGATTTACTACCACAACTCGCTGCCTTTCTATCCGCGCCGGTGGAACCCGCTGCGGCGGGAGGAGCGCCCGCTGTTTCTGTACGCCTGGATGTATCCGCTTTTCGTGCGAGCGTCACTCCCGGCGGGTGCGGACGTAGTGGTGCAGATACCGTTTATCCGGCGGGGCTTCGTGCGGCGTTACCGTTGGCCTGCCGAGCGGATACACGTGCTCTTTCCCGACGTAGAGGAGGTGGAGCCCTCGACAGTGGCGGACTATCCATTCGAGTCGGGATGTGCCCATTTCGTCTATCCGGCGCAGGACTTCGCCTACAAGGAACACCGTACGTTGCTCGAGGCGCTAAAGGCGATTCGTCGCACGCAGCCCGAGCTGGTTGCGCGGATACGCATCCACCTGACGGTGGCTGAGGGGCAAAACCGCCGCTTCGAAGCTGCGGCTGCGGCCGGCGGGGTGGGAGCGTGCTTCGTGCGCCACGGCTACGTGGCGCACGGCGAGCTGCTTTCCATGTGCAAGTCGGCGCACGGTTTGCTCTTCCCCAGTACGGTGGAGACGCTGGGCCTGCCCCTGCTCGAGGCGGCGTCGCTGGGAACGGCTGTCGTGGCGGCGGACCTGGACTATGCACACGAGGTGCTGGGCGACTATCCTGGGGCCGCGTACGTCCGCCCCCGGGCTTACGCGGAGTGGGCGGCAGCCATTGGTCGCCTGTGTGGCAGTGCACCTCGGCGGTTCGCCCCCTTGCGGCGCGGTGGCCCGAGTTCGTGGGAGCGCTTTTTCGACTTGGTGGAAGCCTGCGGCCATTCCGGAGAGGCAAGGCAGGAAAACACCCAAACACAAAAATAAACTTCTTAAACTTCCAAATCATTATGACAGTATTCAAAGACAAAGTCCTGTTAATCACAGGCGGAACAGGATCGTTCGGCAACGCCGTGTTGCGGCGTTTTCTCGACTCGGACATTAAGGAGATCCGCATTTTCTCGCGCGACGAGAAGAAGCAGGACGACATGCGCCACGCCTTGCAGAACCCCAAGGTGAAGTTTTACATCGGCAATGTGCGTGACAAGTCGTCGGTCGACGTGGCCATGCGCGGCGTGGATTACGTGTTCTCAGCTGCGGCGCTGAAACAAGTGCCCTCGTGCGAATTTTTCCCGATGGAGGCTACACGGACCAACGTGGAAGGCACGTTCAACGTGCTGCTCTCGGCCATTGAGCACGGTGTGCAGAATGTCGTGGTGCTCTCCACGGACAAGGCGGCCTACCCCATCAACGCCATGGGCATCAGTAAAGCGCTCATGGAGAAAGTGGCTATCGCCAAGGGGCGCGAGCTGGGCGACGGGGCGCAGACCACGATCTGCTGCACGCGCTACGGCAACGTGATGGCGTCGCGCGGGTCGGTCATTCCGCTTTGGGTAGAGCAGATGATGGAGGGCAAGCCCATCACCGTCACCGACCCGAACATGACGCGCTTCATGATGACGCTCGACGACGCGGTGGACCTCGTGGTCTACGCCTTCACGCACGGCCGCAACGGCGACCTCTTCGTGCAGAAAGCACCGGCTGCCACGCTCTCGACGCTGGCCCAGGCGCTGAAAGAAACGTACGCCCGCATCGACCCCAAGTACGGGGAGACGGAGGTACGGGTCATCGGTACGCGCCACGGCGAGAAGCTGTACGAGACGCTCGTGACGCGTGAGGAGATGCTTCGCGCCGAGGATATGGGTGACTACTACCGCATCCCCTGCGACACGCGCGACCTCAACTACGACAAGTTTTTCACCGAAGGCGACGAACGGCTTTCCACCATCGAGGACTATCACAGTCACAACACGCGCCGGCTCGACGTCGAGGGCATGAAGGCACTGTTGCTGAAGCTCCGGTTCATTCAGGAAGACCTTGGCCTCATTCCCCGCACCAAGGCCAAGGAAATACGCAGCGAGTAAACCGAAAATGCGGAAGTCATGGAAAAAGGAATCGAAGTCATCGAGGGTGAGATATTCCGCGACGAGCGAGGACAAATCAGCTCGTTGAATCATTTCCACTTCGACGGTGTACGCCGTTGCTACATCATTCATCATCCGGACATCTCGGTGGTGCGCGGGTGGCACGGCCATCAACACGAGCGTAAGTGGTTCTATTGTACGAAAGGGTGCTTCACATTGGCCTTGGTGAAGGTGGACAACTGGGAACAGCCTTCGCCCGACCTGAAAGCGGAAGTATTCACACTCGACGAAGCGCATAGTCGGCTGGTCTGCGTACCGGCCGGCTATGCCAACTGCCTGCGGGCAGAGGAACCGGGGAGCGTGATGACGGTCTACTCCGACAAGACGCTCGACGA
This sequence comes from uncultured Alloprevotella sp., assembly GCA_944322325.1. Taxonomy (GTDB): domain Bacteria; phylum Bacteroidota; class Bacteroidia; order Bacteroidales; family Bacteroidaceae; genus Alloprevotella. The sequence goes on along the minus strand of CALUOQ010000018.1, from coordinate 5,790 downwards.
AGCTGTACTCGACAGCTGGCGCTACGACAAAACGATGTGGCTGGACCTCAGCCGAAAATAATCCAAAAGAAAGAAACATTATGGGAAAACTGAAAGTCATGACCATTGTCGGGACGCGGCCCGAGATTATCAAACTCAGCCGCGTCATGGCGGAATTGGACCGGTATACGGACCACGTAATTGTGCATACCGGACAAAATTTCGACTACGAACTGAACGAGATATTTTTCAAGGAGCTCCATGTACGCAAGCCCGACTATTATCTGGATGCAGCCGGAAAAAATGCGGCAGAGACTATCGCCAATGTCATACAGAAGAGTGATGCACTGATGGAGGCGGTACGACCGGATGCCCTGTTGCTGTATGGTGATACGAACAGCTGCTTGTCTGTCATTTCGGCCAAGCGACGGAAAATTCCAATCTTCCACATGGAGGCGGGTAACCGTTGTTTCGATCAACGTGTGCCCGAGGAAATCAACCGCAAGATAGTGGACCACTTGAGCGACATCAACATGCCGCTCTCGGAGCACGCGCGTGGTTATCTGATCAGGGAAGGACTTCGCCCGGAGACAGTGATAAAGACGGGGTCGCCAATGTTGGAGGTTTTGAACTTCCATCGCGACGAAATCAATGCTAACGACATTCTTGCGAGGGAAGAACTTGCGCCGCGGGAGTACTTCATTGTCAGCACGCACAGGGAGGAAAACGTGGACTCCGAGGCTAACTTTGCGAATTTGCTTGCCTCGCTAGAGGCCATCACGGAGCGATACGGAAAGAAGGTAATCGTGTCCACCCATCCCCGTACGCGAAAAAAACTGGAAACTATCGGATTTATGAATGCCAATCCGCTCATCGAATTCATGAAGCCGTTCGGATTCCTGGAGTATATCAAGTTGCAGGAGAATGCCTACTGTGTGATTTCGGACAGCGGTACGATTACCGAAGAATCGTCCATCCTGCATTTCCCGGCGATAATGGTACGGCAGGCGCATGAGCGGCCTGAAGGCATGGACGAGGGGACGCTGATCATGGCAGGTCTCGACAGCGAGCGGATCATACAAGCTATCGACTGTGTCGTTGCACAGCACGAGGAAAACGAAAATGCCATACATACTATTCCAGACTATGCACAGGCTGACAATGTGTCGAAGAAAGTCGTCCGCATCATCCTGTCGTATACAGACTATGTGAATCGCACAGTGTGGCACAAAAAGAATTGATCATGGCGAAGAAGAAAATTCTTTTGTTTGGAGCGACGGGCATGGCCGGGCACATGGCCTATTATTATTTAGTAGGTACGGGACGTTACAACGTAATTGATGTCGTATTCCGGACGCCGCTGACTCCGCACAGTATCGTTGTTGATGTGACCGATCGAGAAGCCGTAGCGAAAACGGTAAGAGAGGTGAGCCCCGACATCATTCTGAATTGTGTGGGTGTCCTGGTGAAGGGTTCCAAACTGCATCCGGATCGGGCCATTTACATCAATGCGTATTTTCCGCACCAGTTGAAATCGCTGGCAGACGAAGTCGGCTCCAAGCTTGTCCATATCTCAACAGATTGCGTATTCTCAGGCAAGAAAGGACACTACACGGAAGAAGACTTCCGCGATGCAGACGACGTGTACGGTCGGAGCAAGGCTCTTGGAGAGGTCGTGAATGACAAGGATCTGACCTTGCGGACTTCCATTATAGGTCCAGAACTGAAGACTGCCGGTGAGGGCTTGTTTCACTGGTTTATGCAGCAGACAGGAACAGTGCAAGGATATCGGACGGCAATTTGGGGCGGTGTGACGACATTGGAGCTGGCAAAGGTCATTGACTTTGCTCTCCAGCACGAGCTGACCGGGCTTATTCACGTAAGCAACGGTGTCGGTATCAGTAAGTTCGAATTATTGGAGGCTTTCAAGGCGATTTGGAAAAAGGATATCGAAATTGTGCCCGTAAATGCCAACGGAGTGGACAAAAGCATAGCCCGTTCAAACCGTTTGGCTTATGAAGTGCCCTCCTATCGGGAAATGTTGGAGGCGCAGAAGCGCTGGATGGACGCGCATACCGAACTATATGCGCCGCTTTATGGTGAACTTGTTCAAGCTCCTTGACTGAATGAAGATACTGATAGTCAGTCAGTACTTTTTTCCTGAGGAATTCAAGGTTAACGACTTGGCCGAAGAACTGGTTAGGCGGGGACACAAGGTCACCGTCCTGACCGGTAAGCCAAACTATCCACAAGGGAAGTACTACGACGGATATAAGTTTGGGGGTATTCAATGTGAAGACTACAAAGGAGCGAAAGTCATTCGGGTGCCTCTCGTGAACCGAGGTAAAGGAGGGACATTCGGCCTATTGGCCAATTACCTTTCATACGTACTGTTTGGGTGTGCTTATGCTTGGGTATACAAGCTGGAGTGTGACGCTGTGATTTGTTTTGAGACTTCTCCTATCACGCAGATTTATCCAGCTTTTACCGTTCGTCGGCGTACGCGTTGTAAAGTTGCCATGTGGGTACAAGACTTGTGGCCCGAAAGCGTGGTGGCAGCAGGGCCTATGGGCAATGGAGTCCTGATGCGTTGGCTCACAGGGATGGTGCGGAATATCTATCGGCGTTGTGATGTACTTTTTGTACAGTCCAAGGCTTTTGAAAAGTCAATTTGCGCGAAAGGAGATTTCCAGCGAAAAATTGTGTATGCTCCTAATTGGGCCGAAGACTTGTTCCGTACGGTCATAGCCGAGCGTCAGAAATATCAAAACCTTATGCCGAATGGCTTCATCGTCATGTTTGCCGGAAATATCGGTGAAGCCCAAGATTTTGATGCTTTGGTGGAAGCTGCCTTAAGGACCCAAGCCTATCCGCAGATAAAGTGGGTTGTGGTTGGCGACGGCCGGCGGCGAAAAGCGGTAGAGGCAATGGTAAAGAAAAGAGGGCTTGAACAAATAATGTTTTTCCTTGGACGTTACCCTGTAGCTGAAATGCCGCATTTCTTTGTGCATGCAGACGTGATGGTAGTGTCGCTTAAGTCAACCGAGATATTTGCGTTGACAATTCCCTCGAAAATCCAGTCTTACATGGCGTTCGGAAAACCTATCGCAACGATGTTGGACGGCATGGGCAGTGATATCGTGCAGGAAGCGGAGTGCGGTTTGACGGCTCCCGCTGGCGACGCGCAACGTTTGGCTGACAATGTAGTCATGATGTCGGAGATGGACGAGACAGAATTAGCTAGATTGGGGCAGAATGGTTATGCCTATTATGCGAAACATTTTGAGAAGGAAAAGGTTGTCTCCCGTATGCTTGAAGCTTTGTGCGATGGGGCTTGATCAAAAGTATTGTTCGAATGAGTGAAAGGAAGCGCGTCATATGGTTGAGTGTGGCGCGCTCTTTCTTTATGCTATACGAGTTTTTCACCGCTTCCTTGGGCGCAGCGTGATGAGGGGGATGATGACTTCCTCCAGCGAGATGCCGCCGTGTTGGAACGTGTCTTTGTAGTACTGCACGTAGTAGTTGTAGTTGTTGGGATAGGCGAAGAAGCGGGTGCCTGTGGCGAAGATGTAGGTGGTCGACAGGTTGGGCGAGGGGAGTTGTATTTTTTCCGGTCGTTTCACTTCGTAGACGTCCTTGGGCGAGTAAGCCATGTTGCGGCCCAGCTTGTAGCGCAGGTTGGTGTTGAGGTTTCGTTCGCCGACGACCTTCGAGGGCGTGTCGACGCGTATGCTGCCGTGGTCCGTCGTGATGAGGATGGTGTAGTCCTTCGAGGCGAGCCGGTGGAGCAGTTCGCTCACGGGCGAGTGGCGGAACCACGAGAGGGTGATGCTGCGGTAGGCGGCTTCGTCGCTGGCCAGTTCGCGCATGGCGCGTGACTCGGTGCGGGCGTGGGAGAGGATGTCGATGAAGTTGACGACGAGCACGTGGAGCGGGGCGGCGTCGAGGCGGCTCATCTGGCTGAGCAGGCGGTCGGCGGCTGGCGAGTCGCTCACTTTGTGGTAGGTGAACGTTTCGCGGCGGCGGAAGCGTTTGAGCTGTTCGGCGATGAGGCTTTCCTCGTTCTGGTTTTTGCCTTCGTCCTCCTCTTCGTCGACCCACAGGTGGGGATAGAGTTTCTTGATTTGCAGTGGCATGAGTCCGGCGAACAGCGCGTTGCGGGCGTACTGCGTCGCTGTGGGCAGGATGCTGTAGTACAGGTCTTCGTCGATGGCGAAGTCGTCGCTCAGCTCCCGGCTCAGCAGGCGCCACTGGTCCAGCCGGAAGTTGTCGAGCACCAGAACGAACACCTTCTGCCCCGCGTCGAGCAGGGGGAACACCTTCCGGCGGAACACGTCGGGGCTCATCAGTGGGCGCTCGTCGGGATGGGCCATCCAGTCCTCGTAGTGGGCCTTGACGAAGCGGGTGAACGTGCGGTTGGCCTCTTCCTTCTGCATCAGGAGCATTTCGCTCAGTGCCTCGTCGGCCGTTTCGCTCAGTTCCAGTTCCCAGTAAACGAGCCGTTTGTAAAGCTCGGTCCATTCCGTGGCGTTGAGTGTTTCGTCTATCTGTGCGCCGATGCGTCTGAAGTCCTGCCGGTAGCCGCTCATGGTGGCTTCGGCCACGATTTCCTGGCGGTGTATGTTTTTTTTCAGGGTCAGCAGGATTTGGCTCGGGTTGACCGGTTTGATGAGGTAGTCGGCAATTTTCGAGCCGATTGCCTGGTCCATGATGTCCTCTTCCTCGCTTTTGGTCACCATGACGACGGGCACGTTGGGCCGGAACTCCTTGATTTGCGACAGGGTCTCGAGGCCGCTGAGTCCGGGCATGTTCTCGTCGAGCAGGATGAGGTCGAAATCTTCCTCGCGGCAACGGTCGACGGCGTCGGGGCCGTTCGAGGCGGTCACTACGTCGTAGTTCTTTTTGGTCAGGAAGAGGATGTGCGGGCGGAGCATTTCGATTTCGTCGTCTACCCACAGGAGTTTGCCGTTCGTCATTGGATCTGTGCGTCGTTGCTCGGGCGCGAAGATAGGCAATCGGCGGCGAACGTGATGTTAATCGTGCGTTAATAATCGCAGTCAGAACACCTCGAAGCGCAGTCCGACGGCCAGCGAAAGGATGTCGCGCAGGCGGACGGCGCGGTTGGTGACGGCCGTGACGAGGTACAGGTCGCACGTGCTGAGCTCGTAGTAGAGCGAAACGCTCTTGTTGTGCAGGCGGTAGCGGTCGGGGATGGTGTACTTGAGGCGCTGGCCCAGAAAGACGTGCGTCCGGATTTTGGTCGAGAAGCCGTAGTAGCGTTTGGGGTAGCGCGAGGGTTCGCTGGCCCAGAAATTCTCGCCGAAGATGGAGCTGAAGAACAGGCCGGCGGTGAGGGGCTCGACGTGCCAGTCGCGCCCGACGGGCAGGTGCCAGGGCACGTAGCGCTGGCGGAGGGTCAGCGTGACCTTGGCTTTGTCCGAGTTGTACTTGGGAACGAAGCCGAGCAGCAGTTCGGTCTCCCAGTTGTCGCGCCGGCCGTAGTGCCAGCCCGTACCGAAGGCCACGACGCCAATGCTGCCGGCATACTGCACGGTGTGTTGGCTCGGGATGAGCCGCTGCCAGCGCCGGCGGTACCGGTCGACGCGTTTGCGGTAGGTTTCGCCGGCGGTGTGGCGGCCCGAGTCGGCAGGCGCCGTGGGGAGACTGTCGGTCGAAACGCCGGTCGTAGTCCCCGGAAAAACAAGTGTAGTCCCAGAAATTCCTGTCGTAGTCTCAGGATTTTCTATCGCTGCGACAGGATTTTCTATCGCTGCGACAGGATTTTCTATCGCTGCGACAGGATTTTCTATC
>CALUOQ010000017.1 GCA_944322325.1 uncultured Alloprevotella sp. | reverse complement strand
GTATTGGACTATAGGTGTTTTCCTGCTAAACATGTATGGCCGTATGGCTCGTAGGGGCGCGCCGTCAGGCACGCCCGTGAAGCCTGTTTCGTCCGCTGTGAACCGGCGTCTTTGTCGTGGTTTCAGTCGGTCTTCCGGGCGTGCCTTTGGCGCGCCCCTACGTGCAACGTATTGGACTATAGGTGTTTTCCTGCTAAACATGTATGGCCGTATGGCTCGTAGGGGCGCGCCGTCAGGCACGCCCGCGAAGCCTGTTTCGTCCGCTGCGAATCGGCGTCTTTGTCACAGTTTCAGTCGGTCTTCCGGGCGCGCCAAAGGCGCGCCCCTACGGGCAACGCATTGGATTATAGGTGTTTTCCGGATAAACTTGTATGCCCCGTATGGGCGTGCTTATGCGCGTCTTGTCGTGCGGTGGGGCTGAAACAGGCTTGTGTCTTGTGACGGGGTAAATAAGCGGCGCCTCGCCCACAGGGGGGCGAGGCGCCGTGGCAGATGGAGGTCGCATCGATTTACTTCACGACGGTCCGGCCGTTCTTGATGTAGACGCCGTGCGTGGGTTCGGTTTGCAGGCGGCGTCCGCTCAGGTCGTAGATCCGGTCGGCGCCGGCCTGGGACGTCGGGGCCGTCACGCTGTGGATGCCTACGGTCTCGGGCGTGCCGAGGTCCTTGAAGCGGAAAATGTTGCTGTTGTTGTTGAATTTGGAGCTGGTGGCGGTGGCTGTGCCTTGGGTATAGTAGTCTACGCCGCCTTCGTGCAGGCTGACACAGAAGGTGATGAGCTCTTTACCTCCATAGGACCACGTATATTCCTTCTCGTGCTCAATGTAGAAGGCTGCGGGTACGTAAGGGCGTATAATCTCGCTGGTACCGGGCCAGGTCGTTTCCTCCATCAGGCGCAGGTGGAAGCGGTTGTCCGCCTCGCTGTACTGCTCGGTGGTGGTCACCTCTTCGTCGTACTCGATGTCGTTGGCGACGTAGACATCGGCGCCGAGGTTGTAGAGCCCGGCAACGACGGAGTCCTCGCCCTCGTCGTTCTGGAGCACCTGACGGTCGTGCAGCTGGAAGTAGAAGCGGTTGTCCTTGGGGTCGAACTCTTTCCAGGCGAGTGTGCCCTCGTTGTCGACGTAGAGGCCCATCTGTACGTTTTTGCGAGGAATGTAGTGCGGCAAGGCGGAAAGGATGGCGTAGACGTGGCCGTCGGTGTAGGTAAGGCGGGTGTCGTAGCGGAGCTCGTTTTCGCAGATGTACTCTACTTCGCTTTCCAAATTGATGTCGCCGCCCTCAACGAAGTCGCGGACGTCCTGTAGCTGTTCGGGCGTGAAGCCGTCGATGCAGTTTTCGGCGTTCAGGTAGGCGCGTCCGGTGAGGAAGGTGTAGTCCGTCGGGTCGTAAATCTCGAAGCGCAGGGTGCAGCCCGTGTCGCGCCAGGCGGCGGTGCTGTTCCAATAGCCTAGTCGGTCAGTGGCGTTGAGGTCGGTAACTATCCAGTTCTCGCTTTGGTCGAAGGTCAGTTCGGGCGGGATGCGCAGTCCGTAGCCGTAGGTGACGTGGACGAGCTGGAAGCCAGCTTCCTTGCCCGTAGCGGTGGTCAGCGCAGGTGGTGTGTCGCCACCGTCGGGAGCGCAAAGCACCAGGTCGGGCCGGGCCTTGTTGAAGAGCAGGTAGGTTTGGGCCTTGCTGCCGGTGGGGGCAATGGCCCACATGGTCTCGTCGCTGATTTCGGCCTCGCTGTCGATGATGACGCCAAACTCGTCCTGCTGAGGGGTGAGGAGCTTGTCGTCTGCCGGCTGTAGGCCCCCTGCCGGTCGTGCACCTCGTATGGTCCGCTGGCGAATTGTCCCCGCTCGATTTCGAATACCTTGGCGTAGCGCGTCAGCCAGTTGTTACAGTACGGCCGCGCCGAGGCGGTCAGGCAGACGGGGCCGCTGAACCACGTGGCCCGGTTTTCGTATTGCCGCTCTATGTCCTTGACGAGCCGGGCGTTGTCCACAGCGCGCGAGTAGTACGCGCGTGGTCCGAGCCAGCGCAGGATGGTCTGAGTGGTTTTCCCGTCGGAGGACCTGACCATCAGGGGCCACCAGTAACTTGGTGGCAGGTTCGGACTTATGGCCGAGGCCAGTTCCCGCAGCCGCGGACTGTCCATGTAGAACTCGTCGCGTCGGGCATCGGCGTCGCTCTCGATGACTTGAAACAGCGGGGTGTCCGTCAGGAAGCGTTCAGACGTAGGTTCAGGCCGGGCCGGGATGCCGTGGAGCCAGTCGTAGAAGTTTTGCTTCATCTCCTCGACGCTCACCGTGTCGGGCTTCCAGCCGGTTGTCGTGTCGATGACGGCGGGCTGGCCGGAAAGGGGCGCGGCGAGGAGAACAAGGAGCGAAATGAGGATAATGCAGTGTCTGTGCATGGTTAGTCCGTATGTGAATTCAACAAAAGATTTCTTTCTCGGGCGACGCGTTCGCTGGTCGATTCGGGCTTGTCCTTGCCCGTCTGTATGGGGCGCTTGTCGTCGAACAGGTAGTCCGTGACGGTGAAGCGCTTCGAGAGGAAGTCGTAGCTGAATTTCAGGTAGCGTCCAGGGAAAATGCGCCCGTCCGTGGTGATGAAGTGGCCGAACCGCCCGGCGGGGAGGGCCTCGACGGCCTGGGTCAGGCGGGTGACGTCGGTTTTGGACTTGGCAAAGAGTTGGCGGACCCATTCGGGGGCTTTCGCCAGGCTGTCCGCGTCGACCTCCAGCTGTTTTCCGGTCAAGGTGGACCAGAGTAGGTGCAGATGGGCTTTTCCACGGGCGTCGGTGCTGAGCAGAAAGGTGTAGTCGAAGCCCGACTCGAAGAGGCGGGTGGTGTCCGCACCGATTTGCTGTTTCAGTTCGTCGGCGAAGAGAGCCAGCTCGTCATTGCCGTAGAATTCTTCCCAGTACGTGATGCCGATGTGCCGCGGATGGGCCGTGCTGTCGCTGTACAGTCCGCGCTGCTCTTCCAGCGTGTAGGGCCCGCCGACGATTTCGCCCTGCTTCACTTCGAATACTTTCGCATATTGGGCCACCTGGTTGTGGCAGTAGCTGCGCGAGCGCGCCGTGAGGCAGACGGGACCGGTGAACCACGTGGCTACGCCCTTGTCCGTCCGGTCGTTCATCGTCCGGGCCAGCGCCTTGCGGTCGATGCCCCGTGCATAGTCGGGCCGGGAGTTGTACCATTGCAGGTACACTTTGCGGGTGTCCTGTTCGTTGCGTAGAGGGCGCCAGTAGCTGGGCGGGAGGCCGGGTCCCGCTCCGCCCGAGGCCAGTTCCTCCAGTTTCGGGCTGTCCAGGAAGAACGCGTCCCGCCCCGCGTCCGCGTCCGCTTCGTACACGAGGAAGGCGGGCATTTTGTTCGTCAGGAGGCGGTCCAGCGTGGCTTCTGGGCGGTAGGGGATGTCGTCTGCCCATTCTTGGAAGTGACGGGCCATCTCCTCCACGCTTACCGTGTCGGGCTTCCACCCCGTCGACGTATCGATGACGAGCTGAGGGGGCTGGGCAGCAAGCGGATTCGCTGCAAAGAATAAGGTAAGCCCCGCCAATAAAGGGCGACAATACTTTTTCATAGTCCGTATGTTTAATTGTGATACAAATTCAGGCCATCGCTTACGTCGCGGCGGCGCTGAAAGTCGTAGAGGGTCAGGGCCTTGACGTCGAAGTAAGCGGCATAGAGGGTGCGGAGCACTTGGCTGTATTCCTCCTGATGGGCAAAGAGGGTACGGCGGGCTTCGATGAGTTCGCTGACCGTGGTGCGCGCCATGGCGAAGTGGCGCACGATGCCCAAGAGCACGAGTATTCCTCTCATATCTTCTGCTGCCTGCGGGAAGCGGGTAGAAAAAGGTGAAAATATGGAGGACTTGTTTTTCATGGGCAGGTTGGAATTTAATGGGTTATGCGGCAAAGGTAGAGGTTAAAGCATTACGTCGTATCGAGATTGCTAAATAATTTCACAAACAGTGTGTTTAAAAAAAACAAACCAACGTTTTATACATCTTTTGTCGACGCCCGTAAAAACGAACGCAGCGACAGAAATTCCTGTCGCTGCGTTCGTTTTTACGGGCGCTGCACTTGTTGAGCGCGGGGACTGTCTTTGGGATGCGCGGGGCTTTGGGCGTGTACGCCGGGCCGGCGTCCGGTTATCCGGCGGGGTCAGGCCTTTTTGTCCGAGGTTTTCGAGAACTTCACCCATCCGCAGCGATAGGCCCGGTGGCCGTAGACGGTGACGGCGACGAAGCAGATGAGCGGCAGGACGAACGAGACGTTGACGGCGGGCATGCCGAAGCACTCGCCCATGTCGATGATGGCGGCCTGCACCGGGGGCAGCACCGAGCCACCCAGAATGGCCATGATCAGGCCGGCGGCGCCGAACTTGGCATCGTCGCCGAGGCCTTGCAGGGCGATGCCGTAGATGGTGGGGAACATGAGCGACATGCAGGCCGACACGCCGACCAGGCAGTACATGCCCCAGATGTCCTGCAAGTAAATCACGCCGACTGTGAGCAGCCCGGCGGCGATGGCCAGCGTGCGGAGCAGCACGCCGGGGTTGAGGTAGCGCAGCAGGAAGGTACAGATGAAGCGACTCACGCAAAAGATGGCCATGGCGGCGATGTTGTACTGCTGCGAGAGGACCTCGGCGGGCTGTTCCTCCATGCCCTGAGCCATGAACAGGCGCGTGCCGTACTGGATGATGAACGTCCAGCACATGATTTGCGCCCCGACGTAGAAGAACTGCGCGATGACGCCCTCGCGGTAGCGCGGGATGGCGAAGATGCGGCGCAGGGTGGGGCCGAGGTCGAGGGAATGGGTCTGGTCGTTGTTGCGCGGCATACGGGCAAAGCGGATGAGCAGCAGGACGGCCAGCGTCACCAGACCGATGGCCAGATAGGGGGCAATGAGCGTGGCGAGGTCGGCGTCGCGCATGGCTTCGAACTCGGCGTCGCCCAGGAGGGCGCGCTCGGCCGTGTCCATCGGGTGCAGACGGTTCTGGATGTAGTTCATCGCCACGTACATGCCCAGCAGCGAGCCGACGGGGTTGAAGGCCTGCGCCAGGTTGAGGCGGCGCGTGGCGGTTTCCTCGGAGCCCATGGAGAGGATGTAGGGGTTACTGCTCGTCTCGAGGAAGGAGAGGCCGCACGTCAGGATGAAGTAGGCCAGCAGGAAGGGGTAGTAGTCGCCCGTCAGCTTAGCGGGGAAGAACAGGAAAGCGCCGAGGGCGTACAGCCCCAGTCCGAGCATGACGCCCGCCTTGTAGGAATACTTGCGGATGAAGATGGCCGCGGGAAAAGCCATGGCAAAGTAGCCGCCGTAGAAGGCGACCTGGACGAGGGCGCCCTCGGTGACGCTCATGCGGAATATCTTGGAAAAGGCTTTCACCATGGGGTTGGTGATGTCGTTGGCAAATCCCCACAGCGCGAAGCAGCTCGTGATGAGGATGAAGGGGAGGATGGTGGCCCAAGTGCCGTCGCCGATAATTGGCGTTTTGCTGTTTTTTTTCATGTGTATGCTTTGTTGGGTTCGTACGTCTTTGGTCCGTTTGTTTGTCCCGGTGTTTGCCGTCCGGGACGCTGTCAGCGCGTCCTGGTGCTGGCCGCGGCGTTGCGGACAAAGGTACGAAATCCGTTTCAGATATGCGTTAGCGTTTGCTTATAGAGATTGTATAAAAACGGACAGCGGACAATTGCCGGTGCGCAACCGTCCACTGTCCGCTATCAGAGGTTAAAGATTCATTTGCACTTGCAAGTTGCCGATGGCCGTTGCCTCGACGGGACCGGTCATGACGGTCGTGCCTGTGGCCTCCTCGGTCAGGCGGTTGAGCAGGCGGTTGCGGCAGCCTCCGCCGATGATGTGCAGGACTTCGACGGGCCGGGGGAGCAGGGCGTTCAGTTGCGCGATGCCGGTGCGGTAGCGCTCGGCCAGCGACTGCACGACGCAGCGTACGTACTCGCCCTGTGTGCGGGGCGGGGTCTGTCCCCGCTGCCGGCAGTAGGCGGCGATGGCCTCCGCCATGTCGGCGGGGTGCTGGAAGTCGGGCGCGTCGACGTCGATGTACGGCGCGTCGCATACCTTTTCGGCCTCGGCAATCAGGACGTCGTAGTCCGTCGGCAGACCCTGTGCCTCCCACTGGCGGATGAGGCACTGCAAAATCCACAGCCCGGTGATGTTTTGCAGGAAAAGGATACGGCCCCGTGTGCCGCCCTCGTTGGTGAATCCTGCCAGACGGGCTTCCTCAGTGAGGATGGGCTTGTCCACCACGGCGCCCAGCAGTGACCATGTACCCGAACTGAGGAAAGCGCTGACGCCCTCCTTGCCCTCACGAAAGGGGACGGCGTGGACGGCGCTGGCGGTGTCGTGCGAGCCGACCGTGACGACCTTTACCGTGGGCGGCAGACCGACCTCGGCGGCCACCTCGGGCAGGAGTGTGCCGCGGACGGTGCCGGGCATCAGCAGGTCGCCGAACAGGTGGTCCGGCAGGCCGAGCTTGCGTATGAGCGGGCGGTTCCACGACTTCGTCCGCGCGTCGAGCAGTTCGGAGGTCGAGGCGATGCTGTATTCGCAGCCCGCGATGCCCGTCAGGTAGTAGGCAAAGAGGTCGGGCATGAACAGCAGGTGGCGCGCCTCGCGCAGCCAGGCTTCGTTTTCCTGCCGGCGTACGCAGAGCTGGAACAGCGTGTTGATGGGCATCACCTGGATGCCGGCTTCGGCGTAGTGCGCGGAGAGGTCCAGGCGGCGGAATACCGCCTCCGGCATCCCCGTGGTCGACTCGTCGCGGTAGCAGAGGGGATTGCCCATCAGGTTTCCGGCGGCGTCGACCAGGCCGTAGTCCACGCCCCAGGTGTCGATGCCGAGGCTGACGATGTCGTCGTATTTCCGGGCGGCCCGGCGAAGTCCCTCCTTCATCTCCTCGAAGAGCGCGGGGAAGTCCCAGTAAAGGTGGCGGCCGATGCGTACCTGACGGTTGGGGAAGCGGTGCAGTTCGTCGAGCACCAGCCCGCCACCGTCGTTGCGCCCGGCAATCACGCGACCGCTTCCGGCGCCGAAGTCTACCGCGATGAACGTGCTCATGACTTCTTGCCCAAAATGTATGTCTCCAAGTCCTCGATCTCGGCCGGCGTCAGCACTTCGTAGCGCCCGCCGGACTGCACGATGATGCGACACGCCATTTCGAAGAACATGGCTCGTTCGAACACCTCGTCGAAGTCTTTGCCGCAGACGACCTGACCGTGCTTGCGCAGCAAGCAGGAGTTGTGCGTCCGAAGGGCCTCCTTCACGTGTTCGGCCAGTTCGGGCGAACCGGGGCGGAAGTAGGGGATTACGGGGATTTCGCTGCCGACGTGGCACGGTATCTCGGCGGTGACGTTGAAGTTCGTCGGGATGTCCGTCATGCAGGCTACGGCCGTGGCATAGGGCGACTGGAAGTGGAGCACGACGTCCACGTCGGGCCGCTCGCGCAGCACGCCGAGGTGGAAACCGCTCTCCATGGAGGGTTTTACGCCATTCAGAACCTCACCCGTTGCCACGCGACACAGGGCGACTTTCTCGCGCTGGAGGGACGGTACCCACGAGCCGGTACCCGATACGAGCGCCTCGTCGCCCACACGCCACGACAGGTTGCCGCTGCTGCAAATGGTCAGCCCCGCGTCGCCTACGCGGTGGGCCATGGCGAGAAACTGTTCGATGTGCTGTTCGGTAATCATAGGACTTGCTTGTAGAGTTCGTAAATCTGTTCCTGCGTTACTTCGCGCGGATTGCCCGGCGTGCAGACGTCGGCCAGTGCGGCCTGCGACAGCCGTTCGAGGTCGCTCTCCTGTATGCCGAGCTCCGAAAGGTGCTGCGGGATGCCTACGCGCACGGCCAGCTCCCTGACGGCACGGACGGCGGCGTCGGCAGCCTCCTCCTGGCTCATGCCGGGGCGGTAGACGTTCATCGCCTTGGCGATGTCGGCATATTTGTCCAGCGCGGCCGGGGCGTTGAAGGCCATGACGGTGGGCAGCAGCAGGGCGTTGGCCACGCCGTGGGGTATGTCGAAAATGGCGCCGAGCGGATGGGCCATGCCGTGAACCAGTCCCAGCCCGACGTTGGAGAAGGCCATGCCCGCGATGTACTGCGCCACGGCCATGCCGTTGCGCGCTTCTTCGTTGGTCGGCTCGTTTACGGCGGTCTCCAAGTAGCGGTTGATCATTTCGATGGCCTTGATCTCGAACATGTCGCTCATCTCCCACGCACCCTTGGTGATGAGGCCTTCGATGGCGTGCGTCAGGGCATCCATGCCCGTTGCGGCCGTCAGGCTTTTCGGCAGGGTGTACATCAGTTCGGCGTCGACGAGGGCCACGGCCGGGATGTCGTTCGGGTCTACGCAAACCATCTTTTTCTGGTTGGCTTCGTCCGTGATGACGTAGTTGATGGTCACCTCGGCAGCCGTACCGGCCGTGGTGGGCAGCGCAATGATGGGCACGGATTTCTTTTTCGTATTGGCCACGCCCTCCAAGGAAACGACGTCGGCGAACTCGGGATTATTGGTGATGATGCCGATGGCCTTGGCCACGTCCATGGACGAACCTCCGCCGATGGCGACCAGTATGTCTGCTCCCGACGCGGAAAAGGCCTGCACGCCGGCTTTGACGTTGGTCACGGTGGGGTTGGGTTTGAGGTCGCTGAACACGTCGAAAGGGATGCCGGCTTCGCGCAGAACGTCCAGCACTTTGTCGGCCACGCCGAACTTGAGCAAATCCTTGTCCGTTACGACGAGGGCTTTTCGGGCTCCCATACGCTCCATTTCGGCCGGGAGCTGCTTGCGCGCTCCCGGTCCGAAATAGGAAACTTCATTCAAAATGAAACGATTGACCATATTCGTTCTGCTTTTCAGGGTTTACGGATTATTTATAGATAGGCCCGTAGTTCTTGCAGGCGCGGAAGTCGGCGCCCTCCTTGTCCATGCCGAACGCGTTCCAGGCCGCGGGACGGAAAATCTTGTCCTCGTCGACATTGTGCATACATACGGGGATGCGCAGCATGGAGGCCAGCGTGATGAGGTCGGCGCCGATGTGTCCGTAGCTAATGGCGCCGTGGTTGGCTCCCCAGTTGTTCATGACGGAGTAAACGTCGCGGAATGCGGGCTTGTCGCACAGACGGGGCACGAACCATGTCGTGGGCCACGTGGGGTCGGTGCGTTTGTTGAGCACATCGAAAATTTCGGGGTCGACGTCGGCCGTCCATCCTTCGGCAATCTGGAGTACAGGTCCCAGCCCCTTTATTTGGTTCAGGCGCGACATGGTAACGGGCATTCCGCCTTTCGACAGGAAGTTGCTGGAGAATCCACCGCCGCGGAAGTAATCGCGGTCTGCCGGCAACCAGTTCGTGGCTTTCAGGCAGGCTTCGGCGTCCTTCTCGGTCATTTCCCAACACGGCTTCATGCACGGCTGGCCTTCCGCGTTCAGGCTTTCGCCGGTCGCGTCCAGCGTCGTGGCACCCGAGTTAATCAGGTGAATCATGCCGCCGGCGGCCAGGCCGGTCAGCTCCTTGCCCGTGACGCGCTTCACGGCTTCGGGGCTCCAATAGGTGCGTACGTCGCTGAACATTTGTCCGCAACCGGTCAGCAGGTTGCCGAACAACATGGCCACGGCGTTGCACGAGTCGTTCTCCGTAGCCAGCACGAAAGCCTTACGGACGCCGTTCCAGTCGAAGGTGCTGCACATCAGGGCCTCCGTGAAGTCGCCGTTGGGTTTCCAGTCGGTCCACTGACGCTGGCCCTGGAATCCGGCCGCAATGGCGTTGTGTCCGATGGCCTCCTCCTTGAACCCGAGTTCGCGCAGGCGGGGGTTGCCGCACATAAGGTCGCGCACGATGAGCGTCATCTTGACCACGAATTCCCAGTCGGCGTCCTTCTGCTCACGCGTCTTCTGGCGCTCGGGGCGATTCTTGTCCCAGCCTTCCTTGACCTTACAGTATTTTTCCGTCCAGGCCATGGCCTTGGCGTATTCGTCGGGGTCGTAGATGCCTTCGTCCATACGCCGCAGGATTTCCGTCTCGTCCACGCTTTCGTTGCGCATTCCCAGGTATTCCTGAAAGAAGTTCTGGTCGACGATACTGCCCGCGATGCCCATGCACTGGCTGCCGATGGACAGGTAACTCTGCCCGCGCATCTGTGCCACGGCGACGGCGGCACGCGCCCAGCGCAGTATCTTCTCGCTCACGTCGGCCGGGATGGAGTTGTCGTCTATGTCCTGCACATCGCGGCCGTAGATGCCGAATGCGGGCAGCCCCTTCTGTGCGTGTCCCGCCAGCACGGCAGCCAGATAGACGGCGCCCGGGCGTTCCGTCCCGTTGAAGCCCCACACGGCCTTAGGCCAATGCGGATTCATGTCCATGGTTTCGGAGCCGTAGCACCAGCAGGAAGTCACCGTGATAGTCGCGCCGACGCCTTCGCGCTCGAACTTTTCGGCGCACGCTGCGCTCTCGCCGACGCGGCCTATCGTGCCGTCGGCTATCACGCACTGCGCCGGTGTGCCGTCGGCGTACCTCACTTGCGAGGTAATCAGGTCGGCCACGGCCTTAGCCAGGCTCATTGTTTTCTCTTCCAGACTTTCGCGGACTCCGCCTTGCCGGCCGTCGATGACCGGACGAATGCCTATCTTCGGGTAATTTTTCATAAGGCTATAACTTTGTTTGTTAAACGCTTCGTTGCGGCAGCCACGTGTACGGCTGCTCCTTGCAAATATACGGACTCCGAGCGGGCGGCGGATGGTACTAATCCGTCAAATTATAGGACAATATCGACATTGTAAGGCACTTGCTGCGTATATTTGCGGTGACAAACGGATAAGCGTCGCTATGAACTACGACATCGACCAGATGCATTTTCTCGTCCTGCACATCGGGAAGGCCTGCTGTCGGGCCAATTGGAACTACAAGGACATTCGCAGCCCATTCACCCGTATTTACTACGTGACGCGGGGGCACGCCCAGCTGGCCTTGCCCGGCAGGGTGCAGGACCTGCGGCCCGGCTGTCTGTACATCGTGCCGGCCTTTACGCCCCACAGCTGCATCTGTCGCGAGGTGTTCTGCCATTATTATATCCATATATATAATGAGTCGGACCACGACATCCTTGAGGACTGGGAACTCCCTGCCGAAATACGCGCGCAGGGCGCCGTCCTGTCCCGCATCCGCCGGCTTTGCGCGCTCTGCCCCGGCATGGAACTCACGCAGACCGACCCGCTGTATTACGACAACCGTCCTTCGCTGAACCGACACATCCTGATGAACAAGCAGCGCCAGCTCAGCGCCCGCGTGGAGTCGCGCGGGCTCATCTACCTCCTTCTGGCCGACTTCCTCCGCGAGGCGCGTCCCAAGCAGTACGTCGCCGACGAGCGTATCACCCGCGTGCTTGCCTACATCCGCGCCCACCTTTCGGCCAAGCCCGACCTGGCCGCCCTCGCCGCCGTGTCCTGCCTGTCGAAGGACCACCTGATTCGCCTCTTCAAGCGCGAGATGAACGCGACGCCCCTCAGCTACATCAACCAGAAGCGGGTGGAGCGGGCCCAGCTGCGCCTGCTGACCGAGTCGACGCCCGTCAAGGAAATCGCCTACCAGTTGGGATTCGAGGACCAGACCTACTTCAACCGCATCTTTAAGAAAATTACCGGCCTCACGCCGATGAGTTATCGGAAATCCAGCCACGACCGGATGCTTTGAAGCCCTGCGCGGGCGGCACGTCGCGGAGGAAAACCCGCCGTCTGACGTGGAACATACAAGTGTAGTCCCCGGAAAAACAAGTGTAGTCCCAGAAATTTCTATCGTAGTCTTAGGATTTTCTATCGTAGTACTTGTTTTTTCTATCGCTGCGACGGGATTTCCGCAGGTTGCCCCCGTCTGTAGGGCGGGGCGGGCGGAGTTTGCGTCCCGCGGCGGGATGGGTTGCCGGCTTTGTCGTATCTTTGCCGGTGGAAGTCGAATCTAAAAGCAGATAAGCAGAAATGAACAGAAAAGTAAGCGCCCTTGGCCGCATGGCGGCCTTGTGGCTGACGGGCCTGCTGATGGCTGTGCCCGCATGGGCCGGCGACGGAGTGATACGCAACGGTGCCCTGTGGCCCGACGACGGAGTGATACGCAACGGTGCCCTGTGGCCCGACGGCGACGGCGTGCACGTGAACGCCCACGGAGGTGGTGTGCTCTGGCATAAGGGCCGGTACTACTGGTACGGCGAGTACAAGAGCGACTCGACGTCGAACGCGCTGGTCGGCATCACGTGCTACTCGTCGAAGAATCTGACCGACTGGCGCAATGAGGGCGTCGTGCTGCCCGTCGTGACGGACGACCCGACGAGCGACATCGCGCGGGGTTGCATCATGGAGCGCCCGAAGGTGATTTACAACGTGCGGACGGGCAAGTTCGTCATGTGGTTTCACCTGGAGCTGAAAGGCCAGGGCTACTCGGCGGCCCGTTCGGGCGTGGCGGTGGCCGACCGTCCGACGGGGCCGTTCCGCTATCTCCGTTCGGAGCGGCCCAACGCCGGCTGCCTGCCGACGGGCTGGACGGCTGAGGACGCTGCCCGCATGGATACGTTGCAGGCCGCGCACTACGCGAAGTGGTGGACGCCGGGTTGGCGCAAGGCCGTCGCCGAGGGCCTTTTCGTGAAGCGCGACCGGGCGGGCGGCCAGATGGCCCGCGACATGCAGCTCTTCGTCGACACCGACGGGCGGGCCTACCACATCTTCGCCTCCGAGGAGAACCTGACGTTGCACATTGCCGAACTGTCCGACGACTACCTGAGTCATTCGGGGCGCTACGTGCGCGTGGCACCGGGCGGGCAGAACGAGGCTCCGGCCGTGTTCCGGCGTGGCGACACGTACTGGATGATCACGTCGGGCTGTACGGGCTGGGCGCCCAACGAAGCGCGCATGTTTTCGGCGCCGAGCATCTGGGGACCTTGGACGCAGCACCCGAGTCCCTGCGTAGGGCCGAACGCCAAGAAGACGTTCGGCGCGCAGAGCACGTACGTACTGCCGGTCGAGGGACGCGACGACCTGTTTATCTTCATGGCCGACCGGTGGCGGCCGGAGCACCCCAGCGATGCGCGCTACGTCTGGTTGCCCATCACGTTCGGCCCGGACGGCGTGCCGGTCGTCGAGTGGCGCGAGAGTTGGTCGCTCGACGATTTTTCCGGGCGTTGAGTCCGATTTTCCGGACAGGTAGAAAAAGAGTCGAACCGCCGCGGAGTCATTCTCACGCGGCGGTTCGACTTGTTTATGGGGTACGGCAGGGCGTACCGGATTAGCGTCCGAACACGTCGAGCTCGGCCACGGTTGCGGCGTTGCTGTCGGCGGGGGCCAGTGCGGTGGCCCGGAACCTGACGTAGCGCGCCTCGACGGGGCGGGACAGGAGGTGGTAGCGCTTGGAGGGGTCGTTGACCAGATTGCCGAACTCGAAGGTGCCCGCAGAGGTCCACTCCTTGCCGTCGAGGCTGACGAGCAGTTCGCCGGCGGCCATCAGGCCCTTGCCGAGCCCTACGGGGGGCTGGTACGCGAAGCCCTCTACGGCGCAGTTGCGCCCCAGATCGAGCGTGAGGGTCCCCTTGTCGCCCGCCGTGGCCTGCCAGTAGGTGGTGGCGTCGGCGTCGAAGGCGGCCGTGGCGGGGTGTTTGTCCGCTTCACCGCTGGCCTGGACCAGACGCCAGGCTTGTTTGGGCAGACCGATGCGCTCCTGCGCGGTGGGACCGACCTGTCCGGACAGGAAGGCGGCGGCTTTCAGCGTGCCGTGGCTGAGGGCGAGCGGTTTGTCGTAGAGGGGCGAGGACGCGGTCGGCTCGCTTCCGTCTGTGGTGTAGCGAATCTGGTAACCGGCGTTGAGGTTGGCCACAGCGTCCTGCCCGTTGGGATTCCAGCGGAGGCTCTGCGGCATCGGGGCGATATGCACGCGGCCTTCGTGGTCCTGGCGGACAACGAGGCGCGGCGGGCGCGGCCGGTAGTAGTGGGCCGAGACGTGGCTGAGGGCCGGGTCGAGGCGTGAGCGGAGCAGTCGCAGGCGCAGGCGGTCCGTCGTCACGTCAGGGAAGCGCAGGATGCGTTTGTAGCCGACGTTGACTGTGGCGGCGATGGTCTGCCACCGTCCGTCGATCCAGGCATCCACGGCCATCGAGTCGATGCGCTCGCCGCGCTGGGCGATGGCCTCTTGGAGCGTGAGGCGGTTGAGCGTGATGGGTTCGGGGGTGGAAATCGTCAGGGTGCGGCGCTTACCTTTCAGGGTGACGTAGGTGTCGGCCTTGTCGTCGAGCAGCGCTTTGGGACCGCTGGCACCGTCCAGCAGGTCGGTGCCGTAGGTTTCGCGGATGCGTCGTCCTGCCTCGCGGAGTGACTCGACGTCGGCCGGCGAGAAGCGCCCCTCGCGATTGGGCGGGATGTTGAGCAGGAAAATGGAGTTGCCGCCCACCGCCCGTTCGTAGATGTCGAACACGTCGTCGGCGCTGCGTACCTGCTGCCCGGTGTCGTCGCGATAGAACCAGCCTTCGCGGATGGACGTATTGGTTTCGGCCGGCTGGTAGTGGATGTATGGGGCCTGGCGGAGCTTGCCGATGGAGCTGAGGTCGTAGTCTGTCATGTCGGCAAAGTGGTTCATCGTGTCGGGGTCGGCCGGGTAAGCGACGACGTTGCGCTCGACGTCACGTGTGCCGCCGGCTTCGTTGCCGCACCAGCGGATGTCCTCACGGCCGAAGACGACGGCTTCCGGAGCGAGGGTGTGGATGAGTTTTTTCCAGGCCTGGTAGTCGTAGGTCTGCCCGCCCTTGCGTTTGGGGTGGGCGCCGTCGAGCCAGACTTCGTGGATGGGGCCATACTCGGTGAGGAGCTCGAAAAGCTGGTTGAGGTAGTATTCATTGTAGTCGTCGACGACAAACTCGAACTTGGTCTGGTTGGCAAAGGGTCGGCCCGGCACCTCGCGGGGAATGACGCGGCGCGTCTTCTGGCTGAGGTTGCCGTAAAGACCTTGGGGCGACTCAATCTGGTAGAGGTCGGCGGGCGACAGGTAGATGCCCAGCTTCAGTCCGTACTTCTGGCAGGAACGCGAGAGTTCCTTGACGATGTCGCCCTTGCCGCCCTCGTAGGGGCTGGACATGATGCCGTGCGTTGTGTAGCGGCTCTGCCAGAGGACGAAGCCGTCGTGGTGCTTGGCGGTGATAATGACCATTTTCATGCCCGCAGCCTTCATGGTCTCGCACCACTGGTCGGTGTCGAGCGAACGCAGGTCGAAAACGCGCGGATCCTCCATGCCGTTGCCCCACTCCTTGCGGGTGAACGTGTTGGGACCGAAGTGGACAAAAGCGATGAACTCCCGTTCGAGCGCGGCCAGCTGGTTGGCCGACGGTACGGTGTGGGCGGCCTTGCGGACGACGGCGAGGGAGTCGTCGCCCGGCTCGATGCGGAATGTGGACTGGTAAGGCAGCCGGTCGCTGGTGGCGCAGCCGGCCAGCAGCAAGGCCGCAGTTGCCCCAATAAGGGGGCGCAGTTTGCGGTAAGGGGTGTATGTCATAATTTTGTGCATAAGTTATTCATAGACGAACTGGGCCGTGGCGTGGCAGTCGCAGTCGGCCGAAAGGTAAACCCAATGTGCGCTGAATCCCTCGGGGAAAGTGTAGGTCAGGGGTTTGTTCGGCTGAAGCTGGAACTTTTTATAGAGGAGCTTGTCGTCGAGGTAGTGGGATACGGTGACCCACAAGCAGACTGTGGTCGCTTTGTCCGCGGACAAGGTGAGCGTTTTCCGGTCGTAGCCCGTCATCAGATAGGGGTCGCTGAGCTGGTCTTGCTTGACGGGGGTGTGCATCCAGGGACCGCCGATGCCGACAGGTTTTCCCAGCTGCCAGAGGTCGTCGATGGCTCCTAACCAGACGGCGGCCGTGTGGCTCTTGTCGTGGTAGACGTGGGCGGACTTCCCAGCATCGCGACTGATGCCGGTCATCACGAGTAAGCCATTCCATGACGCAAAGTCGTCAATGAGTTTACTGTGGGAGGCCACGGGGCGCATCATGGTGAAGCGGGGTTCGCAACCTACTTGTTCGAGGGGAAGTTCGTAGAACGTGCCATGAATGTGAGCCAGTTCGCGTTCGGATTCGACTTCACGTATGCAGCGGGTGTTCTTGTAGTTGTCGAAGGCGCGGTTCCCTCGTGGCAGGCGTAAGCGACCCTTGGACGTGTGGAGGATGACGGAGGCCT
Source organism: uncultured Alloprevotella sp. (assembly GCA_944322325.1). Lineage (GTDB taxonomy): Bacteria > Bacteroidota > Bacteroidia > Bacteroidales > Bacteroidaceae > Alloprevotella. The sequence continues at coordinate 34,726 of CALUOQ010000017.1, read as the reverse complement.
CGTCGGTGTCCCAGAGTTTTTTCATTTGCTCCGGATCGACAGTTTGGGCGTCGAACTGCATGTGGTCGGCGTAGTGTACCTTGGTTCCGAGGGCACGTAGGGCGAGGGAGTCGGTGAGTCCGGGGGTGAACCGCAACCGGAATTTGTCGAACTCAAACGGCGTGACGGCGGTGCGCTGTCCGGCGGTTTCGACGGAGGCAAGGTACGTCAGGTTCAGATTCGCCCGATTGGCGAAGAGCTTTCCCCGCAGAACGGGGCCGTGACTGTCGGCGTCGGCCAGGGCCGCGAAGAGGTCGTCGCGGCTTTTGTCCGGCATTCTGGGAGCGGCGGTGTAGTGAAGGACGAATGACACGTTGCCGCTGCCGCTGGCCCTCAGGCGTATCCATTCCCCCTGAAGGTCCTTGGGGAAGATGAGGGGAAGGTATTCGTTGCCTTTCAGACGGAGGGTGCGGTAGTCGGTCCACTGTCCGTTGCCTTTCTTGTCGATTTGCACGGTGAGCGAAACGGGCGTCCGCCTGTGGTTGACGACGTGGGCCATGCGGCGATCGAAGCCGGCAAAGAGATACGGGTCGCTGGTCATTCCGCTTCTGACGTCGTCTTCCAGCCAGATGGCGCCGTAGCCGGTGGCAGGTCCCCAAGTGCCGATGTCGTCGAGTGTGCCGAACCATAGGTTGGACTGTGGCTGTCCGGCGAGCGGATTTCCCTGTATGCTGGTTTCGTCGGTGGCCATTACGATTTGTCCGTCCCACGAACAGAAATCCGGTATATAGCGCAAGTGTGACGCAATGGGGCGGATTCCTGCCGTCTGGGTGGAGGAAAAATCGGCGGGTAGGTTGAAAAACATGCCGTGCATATCCATCATGATTTTTCCGTTTCCGATTTCGCGGATGCGAGGCCACTCGGTAAACCAGCCGTGGGCGGGATCATTGTTGTAGGTTGCTTTGGGTAGTAGGAAGGTAGTCCATCGACCGTTTTCCATCACTTTCAGGCGGACGGCACGCTTGTCCCATCCCATGGTCCATAGGGGCGACTGGTCGTTGGGGACGGCCCGTATGCCGTGGCGGGTGGTGACGTCGGTGAATTGCCGGCGTTCAACGATGCGGAACTTGTCCCCGTCGAATTCGGCCAGTACGCCGCAGCATTCCGGTCCGTTGACGTCCGTCTTGTCCACCTGCCACAACTTGCTGTCTTCGGCTGCTTCGCCGTTGTTGCTCAGTACGAGTCGGCCTTGGGCGGTATAGCCGCCCTTACCGTGCCATCCGGGCAGCGGATTGTGGTAGAGCTTTTTCACTTCAAGCGTGTACACGTTAGCCTCGTAGAGCATTCCCTCCATATCGTAGTAGTAGACGAGATGGGCGGGGTCTTTCAGGTGGCGGGCGATGGCGGTGATACGGCCGGGCATGACGGAAGGCGAAATGGTCCTTATCTTACCTTGTTTGTCTATCAGATAGTGCCCGATGAGCAACTGCTCTGATTCGGCATGAATCATACGGGCCGCGGGCGTACCGCCTACGCTGCCCGGAAAGACTGTCATCCGGCGGTCCTTGTCGATGATGTAGAGTTTGTGTTCGCTACCTTGCGGACGGTGTGCGGCGTAGTTGACCATGTAGAGCTTGTCTCTCCACACGGCAAGGGCGCCGATGCCGCACTCGTCGCCGTAGCGGTAGGTGCCGTCCCGGCGTCCGTGGGCGTAGGTGGTCAGATGGGGGTATACGCCGCTGAAACAGTCTTTTCCCCATAGCTCTCGCATTTCGCCGTTCTCAGTCTTGCAATGGGTTTGCGCCGTGATGGGGATACAGAGGGTCAGCCCGAAAAGGCCTATGGCTTCTGTGATGTGTTTGAGGTTCATAGTTTTTATTTTATAGAGGATTTTTGCCATAAATAGGCGAGGTGTCAAGCGGGGATATGGCTCTCGTCATGCATTCCATGCCTGCTTTTGTGCAAAGATACTAAATTCCTGTGTTTATCCATCAGCCTTGTGCGTTTTTATTCTGTCATATGGCCGCGTAATCTCAGGAGTTTTCGGACTGTCAAGTCGTCGCTATGGGCGCGGAGTCGCAATCGTCGGCTTTCGCTGGTCTGTACGAGGAAGGAGGCGACGCCGGCCTCGCACGTTGTGGTAGAGGGGCCGACCACTGTGCCGCCACCCTCGACGCAGAGGGTGACCTTTCGGTCGTTTTCCCCGCTGAGTGTAGTGCTTCGCTCGTCGGTCAACCTGACGTAGACGATGAGCAGGTCGTGCTTTTCGGCGGGACGTCCACTTTCGAAGTAGGACAGCACGAGGCGGTCGGGCTGTCCCGGGGTGTGTACGCTGGTTGTAGTGACGCGGTGCCCCTTGACGTAGCCCACAGCGGTGAGCTCACCCGTTTCTCGGGGGATGCCGGTGAAGGTGAATGGCGGGAACCGGAGTAGCCGGCAGTTGCCCCCGTCGGGGCCGGGTACGTAGGGCGAATCTGGGCCGTCGTCTGCTTTCTGCCGGGCTATGGTGCGTCCGTTCAGGCGCAGTTCCACCTCGTCCACGTTGCCGTAGACTTGGAGCGTGTCCGGCGAGTCGGACATCCAGTGGCTGGCGATGAACAGTTCGTAGGGCATCGGGCCGTCGGGAAGGGGCGAGCCGGCTGCCGTCTGGCAACGGAAGAAGGGTAGACTGAACTTCGGCAGACGGAAAAGGTTGGCCACGCCGCTGTAGCAAGTCAGGTCGCTGCATCCGCGGTTGTAGTCGTACATGCTCCATACGGCATTGCCTGCCGTGTGGGGGTAGTAGGCGTTGTAGCGGTTGTGCGACCATTGCGCGTTCCAGGCATTCTGCATGAGGGCCCTGTCGCCGTCGGCGCGGCGGATGCGCGTGGTGCTGTAGTGGCCGCCAAACTCGTAGTCGTAGTACTCGCGGATGAAGCCGGCCTTGTCCGTCTTGTTGGGGCGGTTGAAGCCTTCCTCCCAGTCGTTGTAGCAGACGTCGAAACCCGAGTAGCCGTAGGCGTCGCCACTGGTGTAGCACTGGTCGCCGGGGTATTCTTCGTGCGCGGTGCGGACGGCGCCGTCCTTCCAGGTGTCGGGTGGCCACGACTCGTTGAGCGTGGTTTCCCAGAGCACAACGCTCGGGTGGTTGCGGTCGCGGCGAATCATGTCGCGCACGTCGCGGTAAGTTCTTTGGGTAAAGGCCGTGTCGCCGTTGTAGAACTGCCATCCGGGTATCGGTTCGATGGCCAGCAGCCCCAGCTCGTCGCAGGCGTCGAGCACGGCGGGTGCCTGCGGGTAGTGGCCCAGTCGGACGATGTTGAAGCCGTTGGAGCGAATCTGATGGATGTCGCGGAACTGCGCGGCGTCGGGCAGGGCGTTGCCCACGTAGGGATATTCCATGTGGCGGTTGGTGCCGACGAGGCGCAGGGGCTCGCCGTTGATAAGGAAACCGCGTTCGCGCGAGAACTCGATGCGGCGGATGCCGATGCGCGTTTCTTCGCGGTCGACGGTGTGGCGGCCGTCGCGCACTTCCGTAATGAGGAGATAGAGTGCCGGCGAGGCGGGCGACCAGAGGCGGGGCTGACTGACAGTGAGCGTCTGCCGCTGAGTCACGGACGTCCCCGAGGCGAGGGCGAGGGGTTGCTCGCAGGTGATCACGCGGCGTCCTTTCCCTTTTTTCCGGCTCCACTCGTAGAGCGTCTGGCGCAGGGAGAGCTGTCGGGGACTGTCGCTCTGGTTGGCCACTTCGGTCTGAATGCGGATGGTCGCTTCGTCGGCCGATACGCTGGGATAGGTGACGAATACGCCTCCGCCGGCTGGTTGGTCGGCCAGGATGGGGTGCGTGATGTGGACGGCGGGCTTGGCGATGAGCCGGGCGTTGCGATAGAGGCCGCCGTAGTAGCAGAAGTCCAGGTCGGCCAAGGGCTTTCCGGGCGGTATGAGCGGGTTGTCGCGGTTGTCGAGGCGCACGACGATTTCGTTGTCCGCATTGGCTTTGAGCCAGTCCGTGACGTCGGCGACAAAGGGCGTGTAGCCGCCAGCGTGCTGTGCGACGTGGCGGCCGTTGACCCAGAGGTCGGCCAGCTGCATGGCGCCCTCAAACTCCAGCCACAGCCGTTTGCCGGTCAGTTCCGAGGTCAGACGGAGGTTCCGGCGGTAGTAGCAGACACCCTGCCACTGACGCTTCACGGCGAGCGGCTCGATAGAGGGCGTATGAGGCAGCGTAGCAGGGCTCCATGCGCCTTGCGCCAGCTGGTCGGCCTCGCGACGCAGGGTGTCGGTGGGGACCGCCAGGCGGTGCGAGGCAGTCTGTATATGTTCGATGTGGAACTGCGAAGCCCAGTCCGAGCCTTGTGCGCGCTTGGTGGCGTCGGGCTGGACGGCGTCGAGGCGCTGGAACTCCCAGCCCGTGTTGAGCGAAAGTCTTTGGGCACTGACGTGAAGTGCGCATAGTCCGACCAGTAGGGACAGGAAACAGCGTATCGTACGGGTAAAATGCGGAAAAGGCATGCTTGGCGGATGGGATAGTGTTATAGGTTTGACAAGTGTAGTCCCGGAAAATCCTATCGTAGTCTTAGGAAATCCTATCGTAGTCATAGAAATTTCTATCGTAGTCCTAAGAATTTCTGTCGTAGCCATAGGATTTTCCGGAACGGTTTCAGGGAGTACCCCGTAGGGCAGAGTCGGGATCAGGGCGGCGTCCTGTTTATTTCCGCTGGAAGCTGTCGGGACAGGTGGCGCGGTTGATGATTTGTCCGCCGGCCAGGCGAATCCAGGTGTCGAACTGCTTGCCGTCTTCGCGGAGCTCGATGACACGGGCGCCGTTGGGCAGGTGGTTGTAGACGGTGTTGCCGCCCGTATATCGGCCGTAGGCCAGCAGAATGCCGCGCCAGAGGACGGCGTAGTCGTTGTCGTGGTCGTGTCCGACGAACATGGCCCGCACGTCGCCGCACTCCTTCATCGCGGCGAAGAGGCCCGAGTTGAGCGCGGGGGCGCAGGCCGGCTCCATGCGGGTGCCGATCATCACGGCACTCTCGTCGGCCACCGCCTCGTGGTACTCGGGCAGCGGGATGTGGAAGAAAGCGTAGGCCGGCAGGGGCTTGCCGCCGCGGGCCGCCGTGAGGGTGCGGCTCATCCGGCGATACCAGTCTATCTGGTCGGCGCGGATGTAGTCGTAGCCCTTGACTCCCTTAATCTGCGAGTACGTGTTTGAGTCGAAGCAGTAGAGCACGGCGGCCGTGTCGCTGCCCTCGCTGGCCATGACGGGCACGAGGTAGTTCGTGTAGCCGTGGATGCCCGGTTCGCGGCGCGTCAGGTTGAGCGGATAGCTCTGGATGATGCGCATGAGGGCTTCCTTGTCGAGGCCTTGTTCGTCGTCGTGGTTGCCGAAAGTGACGCCGAACGGTACGTCGTAGGACGAGACGAGGTCGAGCACGGTGCGGTAGCTCTGTTCGGCTGGTTTGCCGTAGATGACGTCGCCCGTCAGCATGACGAGGTCGGGACGTTCGGCGGCCATGACTTCGCGGATGCGGGCCAGGGCGCTGTCCGAACGGGTGTCGCCGTGGATAAAGTGTACGTCCGTAAACTGTACGATTTTGAACGTGCCGTCCGCGCGGAAGCGGAGCGGCGTGGCGGCGAAAGCCGTAGTGCAAAGCAGGGCAAGTAGGCCTGTGAGCAGTGTTTTCTTACTCATATTCTTTAGGGGAGTTGGATAGGTTTGAACGGTCGGCGGAGTCGGGGCCTGACCGCCGCTTGTGCAAAAATAGTGAAATAGCGCCGCCCGCCGCACGATAGGCGGATTTTTTTCGCCTGTCGCCGTGGAAAAGTGCGCGCGGCGCTCCGGACAGGGCCGGTGCTCAGCGCTGAAGACCGACTGCTTCGTGGCTAAACGGACTGAAGGAGCTTGGCGAGCAGGTAGGAGCCGTTCATGTTCCTGGCTGCGCCGCGCTGAATCCGGTAAGTGTACTTGATGTCCTCGGAAAGCTCGATTTCGAAACAGTAGTTGACGTAGGTCGAAGGAGCCTGCTCTTCGAGTTTCGCAAGCTCCAGGTCGTGCGTGGCAATCAGGGCGGCGATGTCGTACTTTGCTATCTCGCGGAGAAACAGGACCGACCCCGTCAGTTTGTCCTTGGAGTTGGTGCCTTTCAGGATTTCGTCCAGGATGATGAGCGTAAAGCGGTGCGACCTGACGTGGCGGATGAGGTTTTTCAGCCTTATCAGTTCTGCGTTGAAGTAAGAGATGTCGTGCGTCAGGTCGTCGGTCGTCCGCATACTCGAAAAGAGCGATACGACAGCGAAGCCGAACCGCTCGGCGCAGACCGGGACGCCGTTGACGGCCAGTACGTATGTCACGCCTATCGTCCGGAGGAATGTGCTTTTCCCGGCCATGTTCGCCCCGGTGATTATGGCGACGTTCTTCTTTCGCAGCGTGAAACTGTTGGGGACGGCCTTTTCCGGATTCAGGAAAGGGTGACAGACATTCTCGGCCCGGATGACGCAGTCCGCGTCGTCGCCGAGTATGTGCGGCAGGCAGTTGTGGGGATGATTGTAGGCGTATGTGGCCAGACTGACCAAGGCGTCGACTTCCGCAATGTGGCTGACCCACATATTAATATAAGTGGTGTAAGTCCTTTTCCAGGCGGCGAACATCCTGATCAGCGCGATGTCGAAAAGGAAAAGGCCGTTCAGTGCGATGTAGACGACGGCGTTTCCCCGCTGGTTGTACAGGTTGAGAATCCGGGCGAGCTGGCGCAGGGCGGCAAGGCTGTCGGCCTCCTTGAGGAAAAGGTCGTGGCGGATTTCTACAAGCCGTTTGCTCCGGAACTCGGCGCGTTCGATGTCCCGAAGAACGTGGAGGTAGCTCGTGAACTCCTTGCAAAGCGTTTCTGCCTGTGCGTTCGTCTTGGCGGACAGCCGGCTGGTGAGGAGTGTGGCCGAGAGTTGTGCTGTGAACATCAGTCCGAAGCCGGCCCAAGTGCATACTCCCGTCCATCCGAGGATGAGGAAGGACAGCGTGAGACCGACAGAGAGGTAAGGGAGCGCAGCGCGCAGGGCAGAGGTTGCCGGCTTGCCGCGGTCGAGCAGTCCGGCCATCAGGTCCAGATGGCTTTCGGTGAAGGGATGGGACAGAAATTCGATGCGCCAGTCCGGCATCTGTGCAAGTTCGGCGACGGCTGCCTGTCGCTCAAGGATATCCTGCTTGTCCTCACTCAGGCGGGTCAACCGCTCGGCCAGCCGGTCGCTGCCCTTGCGGGTGACGGTGCGGTTTATCCGGTTGAACAAGGAATCCTTGCCGAAGATGTCCAAGTCGTAGGCGTACTCGTGCTGCGGGTTGACGTACTCGCTGCCATCGCGAAAGGCGGAGAATGTACCGCCGAGTCCGTCAATCTCGTTGCGGCAGACCCGTTGCTTGGCGCGGAGGGCGTCGATGCGTGACCGTAACTGGCTGTCCAGCACGAGCGCCGTTACGTAGGCCGCCGCGCAGAGCAGTGCGGCCGTCAGGTTCGGCCACCCGAAGTGTCGGTAAGTCCAGTAAGCAAAAACGACGACGCCGAGGAAGAAGAGCAGTTTGGCGTACAGACAGGTGTTGCTCCTTGCCTTCAGTCGGCGTTCCTGTGCGCTGAGGTGGCTTATCTTATCGAGGTAAAAATTGATGACGTTGTGCATGGCGACGGAGGTAAAGTTCGTTCCGCCTGCAAAGGAAACAAGAAAAGCGCAGAAAACGCTTGAAGAATTTCAAGGTTTTTCGCCCTTGAGCAGGTCCCGGCGGATATGGCTGACCGTTTCGGGCGTCACGCCCAGGTAGGACGCAATGCTGCGTAGCGGGATGGTCTCTTTCAGTGTCGGGCATTGGCGCATGAGCCGCTCGTACCGGCGTCGCGGCGAGCTGTACGATTCCAGCAACCGTCGATATGCGAGGGAAAAGAGGCTCTCTGCGATCTGTCGGCCGTAGCGCTGTGTGTGGTAATCGGTGTCCCAATAGCGGACAAGGTCGCGGTACGGAATTTCGTAAACGGTGCAGTCCGTGACAGCCTGAATGCTGACCGAGGCTGGGATGTCGCCGAGCAGGGCGGGGTAGTCGCCGACAAATTCGTCCGCAAAGGCGAAGCCGACGATGTGCGCCGCTGCGTCTTCGTCGACATGCGTGTACTGAAAAATTCCCGCTTCGACCCATCCTGCAAGCCGCGGAATCAGGTGCTGCCGGGTGAAGAGGCTCTTTTTGGGATAAGTCCGCCTGGTTCCGTTCTCTTTGAAAAACATTTTCAAGGTCGTGAAATCGGGGTGGTTCAGGTAGGCGTTGAACTCATTCATACAGGTGAAAGATGGCGACAGCGTGGTGAAGAAAATTTGTGTAGTGCCCGGTTTTCGTAGCGCAGCGATCGTTTTTCCTGTCGTAGTCCCCGTGAAAACGAACGTAGTACTTGTTTTTTCAGGGGCAGCGACGGTCCGGGATATAATAAAGGGAGGATGTGCCATGACAATGATGACACATCCTCCGCATAACTGATGAAAAACAGGTTGAAGTCTTTGTTAGAGCTTCGGACCGGCGGCTACGAGCGCCTTGCCGGCTTCGTTGGTCTCGTACTTCTTGAAGTTGTTGATGAAGCGCTGGGCGAGGTCCTTAGCCTTCTCTTCCCACTGTGCGGCGCTGGCATACGTGTCGCGCGGGTCGAGGATGTTGGGGTCAACGCCGTTGAGCTGTGTCGGGACAACGAAGTTGAAGAACGGAATGGTCTTCGTCGGAGCCTGGTCGATGGAGTGGTCAAGGATGGCGTCGATGATGCCGCGCGTATCGCGGATGGAGATACGCTTGCCCGTACCGTTCCAGCCCGTGTTGACGAGGTAAGCCTTGGCGCCGCTCTTTTCCATCTTCTTCACAAGCTCTTCAGCGTACTTCGTGGGGTGCAGGCTCAGGAAGGCTGCGCCGAAGCAAGCCGAGAACGTCGGGGTCGGTTCCGTGATGCCGCGCTCCGTACCGGCGAGCTTGGCCGTGAAGCCGGAGAGGAAGTAGTACTTCGTCTGCTCGCTGTCGAGGATGGACACGGGGGGAAGCACGCCGAATGCGTCGGCCGACAGGAAGATGACCTGCTTAGCGGCCGGGCCCTTCGAGATGGGCTTCACGATGTTCGTGATGTGGTTGATGGGGTAAGAAACGCGGGTGTTCTCCGTCACGCTCTTGTCGGCGAAGTCAATCTTGCCCTCAGCGTCGACCGTAACGTTCTCCAAGAGAGCATCGCGACGGATGGCGTTGTAGATATCAGGCTCGCTCTCCTTGTCGAGGTTGATGACCTTGGCGTAGCAGCCGCCTTCGTAGTTGAAGACGCCCTCGTCGTCCCATCCGTGCTCGTCGTCGCCGATGAGGAGGCGCTTCGGATCGGTGGACAGCGTAGTTTTACCCGTACCGGAGAGGCCGAAGAATACAGCCGTGTTCTGTCCGCTCATGTCGGTGTTGGCCGAGCAGTGCATCGAAGCGATGCCACGGAGCGGGTTGAAGTAGTTCATCATCGAGAAGATACCCTTCTTCATCTCACCGCCGTACCAGGTGTTGATGATGACCTGCTCGCGGCTCGTCAGGTTGAAGACAACGGCGGTCTCAGAGTTGAGGCCGAGCTCCTTCCAGTTCTCAACCTTGGCCTTGGAGGCGTTGTAGACTACGAAGTCGGGCTTGAACGACTCGAGTTCCTCGGCGGTCGGACGGATGAACATATTGGTTACGAAGTGAGCCTGCCATGCTACTTCCATGATGAAGCGGACAGACAGACGCGTGGCGGCGTTGGCGCCGCAGAAAGCGTCGACTACGAAGAGGCGCTTGCCCGACAGTTCGTTGACTGCCAGTTCCTTCAGGCTCTTCCAAGCCTCGGGCGTAGCGGGCTTGTTGTCGTTCTTATATTCAGGGCTGGTCCACCAGATTGTGTCCTTGCTCGTCTCGTCCATGACGATGAACTTGTCCTTCGGCGAGCGGCCGGTGTAGATACCTGTCATTACGTTGACAGCACCCAGCTCCGTCACCTGTCCTTTTTCGAAACCTTCGAGGCCCGGTTTGGTTTCCTCAGCGAAAAGAGTCTCGTAGGAAGGATTGTGTACAATCTCGGTAGTTCCCGTGATGCCGTACTGCGTTAAATCCAATGTTGCCATAACTTTTATTAGATGTTTAATGATAAAATGAGTTGCTACATTTGGTGCGGGCGACAAGGTCTCAGCCTTAACCCGGACAAAAGTACGAATTTCCCAAGTGGTGCAGAAACTTTCTGTCGCTTTTGTCGGCATTGTCACTACTTCTTAACTCATTTTCAGATAGCCCGGCGGATGCGCTCCCGCTTTTGCCAACAACACTTGACAAATGGAACGGCTTTCGGGCGCTGCGCGGCGGATTTCCTGTCGCAGCGATAGGATTTTCTATCGTAGCACTTGTAAAAACTGTCGTAGTACTTGTTTTTCCTGTCGCCGCGATAGATTATGCGGTGTGCTGCGACCCGCATCCTGCGGGGGCAGAACGCTTAGGCGAGAAAGCCGTGCCTTGACGCCGGGGAAGTGCGGGAAAATCCGTACTTTTGCCGTGATGAAACGAACGCTGTCCTCTGGCCGCAGCGTGCTGCGGTGGTATGCGCTGCGGGTGACTTACTGTCGCGAACTGGCTCTGAAAAAAGCCCTCGAAGCCGAGGGCGTGGAGTGCTTTCTGCCCATGCGCCATGTGGAGCAGGAGGCGGACGGGCAGAGCCGGCGGCTGCGTGTTCCCGCGGTGCACAACCTGTTGTTCGCCCGTACGACCCTTGCTACGCTGGCTGCCTTTCGCAAACGGCAGGGGGCGACCTGTCCGCTTCGCTTCATTCTGGACTGCACGACGGGTGAGCCCCTGACGCTGGACGACGAGACGATGCGTCACTTCATCGCCGTGGCCGGTAGCGAGAGCGAGCAAATCCTGTACCTCTCGGCCGGAGAGTGCAGCCTCAAGGCGGGCGACCGCGTGCGCGTCGTGGCTGGCCTGTTCGCCGGCGTTGAGGGACGGTTGGTCCGTATCCGCGGCGACCGGCGCGTGGTGGTCGAGCTGCCCGGCTTTATGGCCGTGGCCACGGCCTGCGTGTTCCCGTCCATGGTACGCTTACTTTGACAAACCAAATACAACTGCAATGACACGAATTCTTACTCCTCTTCTGTTTCGCCCCATCCTCGTTCCGACCGTCTGGGGAGGCCATCGTCTGGCCAGCCTGCGCGGTGACGGCACAAACACCGCCACGCCTATCGGCGAGAGCTGGGAGCTGTCCGGCCTGCCCGGCCATGTCAGCGAAGTGGCCGCCGGGCCTTTTGCCCGCCAGCCGCTCGACCAGCTGATAGCCACTTACCGCGAACAACTCGTCGGCCACGCCTGCTGGGCGCGCTATGGTACGTTTTTCCCGTTGCTGGTGAAGTTTATCGACACGGCGAAGGACCTGTCCATCCAAGTCCACCCCAACCGTGAGGCGGCAGCCCGGCTGGGCAGCCGGGAGAAAAACGAGATGTGGTACGTCGTGGGTGCCGAGCCCGGCGCCCGCCTGCTTTGCGGCTGGAAGCACGCCCTTACGCCCGCCGACTTCCGCGCCCGCATTGCTGACAAGACGCTCGTCGACAGCATTTGCGCCCACGCCGTGCGCCCGGGCGACCTGTTCTATCTCCCCGCCGGGCGTATCCATGCCTTGGGGAGCGGTATGCAGGTCATCGAGATTCAGGACGCGAGCGACACCACGTATCGCGTCTACGACTATGACCGTCCGGGCCTTGACGGCCGGCCGCGCGAGCTCCACGTCGAGCAGGCGGCCGAGTCGCTCGATTTCACCGTGCACGACGACTACCAGGTGCGTTACGCTCCCGTGTCCGACACTCCTTGCCCTGTGGTCGAGGCGCCCCACTTCTCCACCCGCCTGTGGGCGATTGAAACAAAAGTGACGCTGGATTATACGAATCGGGACAGTTTCGTCGTTTTAGTAGGCATAGCGGGACGGTGCAGCGTGGAAGGGCCCGACGGATTCCGGGCCGACCTCAAGGTCGGCGACACCCTGCTGGTGCCGGCCGTCGCCGACCGGCTGACCGTAAGCGCCTCGGCACCCGGCAGCCGCTTCTTCGAAGTGCTTCCGAAGATAGGCTGAGCCGTCCCGGCCGCTACGTCAGGCGGCTTCGGAGCGTTCACATTATCAATACATAGACCGACAGATATGGCCAAAGTAGCTCTCATTTCGGGTATCACAGGGCAGGACGGTTCGTTCCTTGCCGAGTTCCTCATCAGCAAAGGATACGAAGTCCACGGCATTATGCGCCGTTCGTCATCCTTTAACACCGGGCGCATCGAGCACCTTTATCTCGACGAGTGGGTGCGCGACATGAAGAAACAACGCCTCGTCAACCTGCACTGGGGCGACATGACGGACTCGAGCTCGCTCATCCGTATTATCCAGCAGGTACAGCCGGACGAGATATACAACCTTGCGGCGCAGAGCCACGTCAAGGTCTCGTTCGATGTCCCCGAGTACACCGCCGAGGCCGACGCCGTGGGGACGTTGCGTATGCTCGAAGCCGTCCGCATACTGGGCATGGAGGAGCGGACGCGCATCTATCAGGCTTCGACGTCGGAACTGTTCGGCAAGGTGCAGGAGGTGCCCCAGCGCGAGACGACGCCCTTTTATCCGCGCAGTCCGTATGGTGTGGCCAAGCAGTATGGTTTTTGGATCACGAAGAACTACCGCGAGAGCTATGGTATGTTTGCGGTCAACGGTATCCTCTTTAATCACGAGAGCGAGCGCCGCGGCGAAAACTTCGTGACGCGCAAAATCACGCTGGCCGCCGCCCGCATTGCCCAAGGGTACCAGGACAAACTCTACCTCGGCAACCTCGACGCCCGTCGCGACTGGGGTTATGCCAAGGACTACGTGGAGTGTATGTGGCTCATCCTTCAGCACGATGTGCCGGAGGACTTCGTCATTGCCACGGGCGAGATGCACACCGTCCGGGAGTTTGCGACGCTGGCATTTCGGGAAGCCGGCATCGAGTTGCGCTGGGAGGGTGAAGGTGTCGGCGAGCGCGGCATCGACGTGGCGACGGGGCGTTCGCTTGTCGAGGTCGACCCGAAGTATTTCCGCCCGTGCGAGGTGGAGCAGTTGCTGGGCGACCCGACGAAGGCGCGGACGCTGCTCGGCTGGGACCCGCGTAAAACTTCGTTCGAAGAACTGGTGCGCATCATGGTGGCCAGCGACATGCGTTTCGTGCGGAAACTTTATCTGCGCAGTCAGCTATAAACTCCAGCCCATATCGCTCTGCATGATGAACAAAGACCTTAAAATATATGTCGCCGGCCACTGCGGACTGGTCGGTTCGGCCATTTGGCGCAACCTGCTGGCAAAGGGTTACACCCGGCTCGTGGGGCGCACGCACGCCGAGCTCGACCTGCTCGACCCCGTCGCCGTGCGCCGCTTCTTCGACGACGAGCGGCCCGACTGCGTCGTGCTGGCTGCCGCTCACGTAGGCGGCATCATGGCCAACAGCCGTTATCGCGCCGATTTCATCTATCAGAACCTGCAAATCCAGCAGAACGTCATCGGGGAGAGCTTCCGCCACGACGTGGCGAAGCTCCTGTTTCTCGGAAGTACGTGCATCTATCCGCGCGACGCGGCACAGCCCATGCGCGAGGACGCCTTGCTGACGTCGCCCCTTGAATATACGAACGAGCCTTACGCCATTGCGAAAATCGCGGGTTTGAAAATGTGCGAGAGCTTCAACCTCCAGTATGGCACGAACTATATCGCAGTGATGCCGACCAACCTTTACGGTCCGCATGACAACTTCCATCTCGAGAACAGCCACGTGTTGCCGGCGATGGTCCGGAAAATACATTTGGCTCACTGCCTCAGACGAGGCGACTGGGCCGCCGTGCGGCTCGACCTCGACCGCCGTCCTGTGGAAGGCGTTGACGGAACTGCTGCGGAGGGTGACATCGTCTCCGTTCTCGGTCGCTACGGCATTGCGGGCGACGAGGTGCGCCTTTGGGGTACGGGTCGGCCGCTCCGGGAGTTTTTGTGGAGTGAGGAGATGGCCGACGCCAGTGTTTTCGTGCTCGAACATGTCGATTTCAGGGACACTTATGTGCCCGGGACGCACGAGGTGCGAAACTGCCACATCAATGTGGGCACGGGGCGGGAGATCAGCATTGCGCAGCTGGCCGGGCTGATTGCCGGGGAGGTTGGTTACGCGGGGCGTATCGCTTTCGACGCGTCGAAACCCGACGGTACGATGCGCAAACTCACCGACGTGACGAAACTGCACAGTCTTGGCTGGCACCATCGCATCGACATTGAGGAGGGCGTCGGTCGGATGTACCGCTGGTACGTCGACGACCTGCGTTGCGCGACTGGCAAATGATTTTCCCGTTGTTTTCCGTGACGTGGCGTTGCTTGCCGGAGGTGTTTTCGCGGTAGTGAGCGAGAGAACCTGTCCGGCTTATTCCATGGAGTAAGGGCAAAAAACGTAGGAGGTAGTCTGTTGTGGTCGGGCACCAGTGGGCTGACTTCACAAGGCAGGCTACCTCCTACGTTTGGGAGATAGTGGATTTACCGGGTTTCTTCGGTGTGCTCGCGGAAGGCGGCCTCTTCGGCGGCGCGTATGATGGCTTCGCGGTCAAGCTCTTCCGGTTTTTTTTGTTTGGCGCGTGCCGGACGGCGGCGACGGCTTTTGGGGGCAGTGGCGGGCGCATCGACCTGTTCGATGGCAACAGTGGCGACGGGTGCCGCTTCGGGGCGCTCTGCCTGCGGTGTGGCCGGCTTTTTGCGGCGGCGTGTGTTTCGGGGTTCGGCCGTCGGTTGGGGCTTTCCGGCTACGGGCGTCGTCTCGGTCGGTGTGTTGTCCTTTGCGGTTTCGTCCTTCTTCAGGCGGATGTCGCGGGCTGTCATGACGCGGCGCGCCAGTTTCTCATTGCGGCGCACACGTTGGAATGCCTCCTTGGCTGCGTTTTGCTGGCTCTCCTTCTTCGAAAAACCGGTTCCCTGTCCGGCTTTGATGTTCTCCAGCAGGGCGTCGCTCTTGAACGTCATGGCGTTTTCCTCAGTCGCCATTTCGGTCTCCGTGGAGAACTGGACGTCAATGCGGTTCTTCTGGCACCACTCGATGAGTTTGCTCTTGTAGTTTTCCTCGCGGCTGGCCAGATTCTTGAGGTCGAGGTGCTGGTTGATGATGCGCTGCTCGAAGAAGCGGAAGCAGTAGCCGTAACCACGGTCAAGGTAAATGGCACCGATAAGGGCTTCGAACGCGTTCCCGGCGAGGTAGCTGTTGTGCGCTGTGCTGTTGATCTCGCTTTTTATCAGCCTGTTGAGTCCGATTTCTTCGGCGACCTGATTGAGCGTATTGCGTTGTACGATTTTGCTTCGCGTCGTGGTGAGGAAGCCTTCAGGCTTTTGGGCAAAACGGCGGTAAACGATGTCGCTCACGATGCTTTCGAGCACGGCGTCACCGAGGAATTCGAGGCGCTCGTTGTTGTACTGAAGCCCCCGTGTGCCCCGCGGGGTCGTCGACTTGTGCATCATGGCGGTGCGGTAAAGGTCGATGTGGTGCGGATAAAAGCCCAAAATTTTGTATAAACACGAATAAAGCTCCTTTTCCTTGCGGAAAAGGAGCTTTATTCGGTCGAACAGATGATTCATCATAACGACATGTGTACGGAAACGTTACTCGGCGTATTTTTTCATAATGCAGCATGCATTGTGTCCGCCGAATCCGAACGTGTTGCTCAGTGCGGCACGTACCGTACGCCGCTGCGCTTTACCGAAAGTAAAGTTCAGGTTGTAGTCGATGTTCTCGTCGTCGTCACCCTCTTCGTGATTGATGGTCGGAGGTACGATGTCGTTCTGTACGGACAGCGCGCAGACCATGGCTTCGACAGCACCGGTGGCTCCCAAAAGGTGTCCCGTCATGGACTTCGTCGAGCTGATGTTCAGTTCGTACGCGTGCTTGCCGAACAAGGCCAGGATAGCTTTCACTTCCGATACGTCACCGACGGGCGTCGACGTTCCGTGTACGTTGATGTAGTCGATATCTTCGGGCTTCATGCCTGCGTCTTCGAGCGCATTGCTCATTACGAGGTGTGCACCGAGGCCTTCGGGATGCGAGGCGGTGATGTGGTAAGCGTCGGCCGACATGCCGGCTCCCGCCACTTCACAATAGATTTTCGCACCGCGGGCTTTCGCGTGTTCGAGTTCCTCAAAGATGAGGCAAGCGGCGCCTTCGCCCATCACGAATCCGTCACGGCTGGCGCTGAACGGGCGCGAAGCGTGTTCGGGGTCGTCGTTGCGGGTCGAGAGCGCGTGCATGGCGTTGAAACCGCCTACGCCGGCCGGGAAGATAGCGGCTTCTGCACCGCCTGTGACCATCATGTCTGCCTTTCCGAGGCGGATGAGGTTGAAAGCGTCTGCCAAGGCGTTTGTTGCCGAGGCACATGCAGAAGTGGTCGTATAGTTAGGGCCGTGGAAGCCGTACGTGATCGAAATCTGACCCGACGCGATGTCGGCGATCATCTTCGGGATAAAGAACGGGCTGTACTTCGGACCTAACGTCTCGCCGTTGAGGGCATAATTGCCAGCCTCCTCTTCGAAAGAGTGAAGGCCACCGATGCCCACACCGAGCACTACGCCGATACGGTTCTTATTTACGGTTTCCAAGTCCATGCCCGAGTCTTTCACAGCCTCCATGGCGGCCACGAGGGCGTACTGCTCGTAGAGGTCCATCTTGCGGGCCTCTTTGCGATCGATGAAGTCGGTCACCTTGAAGCCCTTTACCTCGCAAGCGAACTGGGTCTTGAACTTTGACGCGTCGAAGTGCGTAATCGGTCCGGCACCGCTCACGCCTTTAAGCAGGTTTTCCCACGACTCGGGAGCCGTGTTACCTACTGGCGTCAGGGCGCCCATGCCGGTTACTACTACTCTCTTTAATTCCATATCTTTGTAAAAGAGGAGGAATGTGCTGCGCTAATTATTTCGTCTTCTCTTCGATGTAAGCGATGGCATCGCCCACCGTCTGGATCTTTTCGGCCTGATCGTCGGGGATTTGGATTTTGAATTCTTTCTCAAACTCCATAATCAGTTCTACCGTGTCCAGAGAATCGGCACCAAGGTCGTTCGAGAAGCTGGCTTCGTTCTTTACTTCTGCTTCGTCTACACTCAGTTTGTCAACGATGATCTGCTTTACTTTTGCTTCGATGTCAGACATAATCGATAAATTTAATAGATTAGTAACTTCGTTTGTGTTTCGTATATTTCCGGCTGCAAAAATAGCCTATATAATCAGAACGCGCAAGGATTTTCCCGAAAAACACGTCTGAAATTGCACAAATACTTTTCAGTTGTGCGCTATTTTGCCCGTGACTGACTGTTTGTGCGGGGATTTTCCGGCGTGCGGCTGTCTTAACTTTCCCGACGTTTTGTTCAGTCGACGATGTATTCCGACCAGTCGGTTAGGCGCATGTCGCCCTTGCGGCGGTAGGTGTCGTGCATGGCAAAGGCTGCCGGGAGGATATGGTGCGTATGTCCGCCCCGTCCTTCGGCAAGGCGCAGGTATTCCTGTAGCAGCGGGCGGTAGTCCGGGTGGGCTATCGCCACGATGGCTTCGGCTTTTTCCATGGCGCATTTCCCGCGCAGGTCGGCCACGCCGTATTCCGTTACGATGGCGTCGACGTAGTGCTCCGTGTGGTCCACGTGCGAGCAGAAGGGTACGATAGAACTTATCTTTCCGTCTTTTGCCGTGGAGCCGCAAGTGAACGTGCTAAGCATGGCGTTGCACGTGAAGTCGGCCGAGCCTCCCACACCGTTCATCATGTAGGTACCACCAACCTTCGTGGAGTTTACGTGACCGTAGATGTCCACCTCGATGGCGGTGTTGAGCGAACAGATACCGAGCCGGGCAATGACTTCCGGGCAGTTGGATATTTCCGAGGGCCGAAGCAACAGGCGTCCCCGGTATTCGTTCATGTTGGCGTAGAGTTCCTGTAGGTGTTCGCTGCTGATCGTCAGGGCTCCGGTCGACGCTGTGGCCACGCGGCCTTCGAGCATCAGATGCAGGGGAGCTTCCTGCAAGACTTCTGTATAGATGTTGAAGTTGGGGACTTCTTTCGAGCGTCCGAGCGCACCGAGTACGGCGTTGGCTCCTGAGCCCACACCGGACTGTAGGGTCAGCGAATGGGCGGGCAGGTATCCCTGCTTGATGTTCCATACGAGGAAGTCGGCCATGTGCTGTCCGATGGCGTCCGTGACCGGAGTCGGTGCACTCATGGGGCGGCCTTCGTCGGGTACGTGGCAGTCACAGATGCCTGTGATGCGCCTGGTCTCGATTTCTATGTACGGCAGGCCGATGCGTTCGATGGGTTGCGTGATGCGTACGGGGGTGCGGAACGGATGGTCTTCTATCTCGTAAATATCGTGCAGCCCGATAACCTTGGTGGAGTGCCAGGAGTTTCGTTCGATAAAGATGCCTTTTCGTGCCAGCCGGCAGATGGTCGGCGCAATGCCGATGCCCGCTGTGAGGTAGATGCGCGAGCGGTCGCCGAAGTCCTCCACTTCGACGGCTTCGATGATGCCCCAGTCGATATGTCCGGTGGTACCTTGGCGCAGGTGGGCGGCGTTGTCCGAAAGGTTAAGGTCCATGTAGCGCACGCGGCCGCTGTTGTACGCCTTGCGTATCTCGGCGTTGACCGAGAAAGGGAAACGGCGGTCGATGGCGTCGGCGGCAGCCAGTTCGCCGTCGCAGCTGGCGCCGATGGAGGCACCCGTGACGACATTTACCTTAAAGGGACGACCGGCTTCGTGCTCGGTACGTGCACGGCGGGCTATTTCAGGCGTGATGCACTTAGGCGCGCCGGCAGGTCCGAAACCGCCCACGCCCAGTGTGTCACCGTTGCAGACCAGAGAGGCTGCTTCCTGAGCTGTGATTTTACTGATAGGCATAAATAGTCAGGTTATATAAATTTCATCCGCAAATTTAGGAAAAAATTTGCGGATGTGTAGTATATCGAAGATAGAGTTTGCACTCACGGGGCGTCACGCCAGGCACATGATGATAACTTGGGCTATGATGACCCGGGCGAACATACAGATGGGGTAAACCGTCGCGTAGGCCACGGAAGCCTTTTCGCCCGGCAGCTGGCTGTTGGCGTAATCCAGCGCAATGGGGTTGGCCATGGCGCCGCAGAGCATTCCAGCCGTCGCGGCGAAATCCCTGCGGTAGAGCTTTACTGCGATAGCGGAAATAAGGATGACGGGAACTATCGTTATGAGGAATCCGCTGACCAGCCATGTTAGCGCTGCCGGACTCATCACGGTGTCGAAGAAGTCGCGCCCGGCGTCGAGCCCGAGGCAGGCCAGGTACATGGACAATCCGACGGAGCGCAACATGAGGTTGGCGCTCGTCGTCGTATAGGCAACCATGTGTAGACGGGGGCCGTAGGCGCCGATGAGGATACCCATGATGATGGGACCGCCCGCAAGGCCCAGTTTGACGGGATAGGACATACCCGGAAAATGGAAAGGGATGCAGCCCAGTGCCAGGCCGAGTACGATTCCTATGAAGATGGTGACCAGGTTCGGATCGTCGAGGTTTTTTACGGCGTTACCCATCTCGCTGGCTACCTTGTCGATGGCTTCGGGTGTGCCGACGACCGTGACGCGGTCGCCCATGCGCAGTACGAGGTCCGGTGTGGCCACCAGTTGGATGCCGGAGCGTTGCACGCGGCTCACGTTGACACCGTACCGGTTGCGCAGATGCAGGGTGCCCAAGTGCCGACCGTTGATTTCGCGGCGCGTAATCAGGATGCGCTGCGACACCAGCTTGCTGTCGATTTTGTTCCAGTCGATGTTTCGCTTGTTCCAGTCGGTTTCGTCGCGTCGGCCGAAGTAGAGCGTGAGGTGGTCGACGCTTTTCTTGCGGGTGATAACAAGCAGGCGGTCGCCGTTTTCGAGTTTGGTGTCCCCGTCGGGCAGAATCACTTTACCGTCGCGCCACAGACGCGAGGCGACGAATTTTGTTTCGTTGAGCTGCGACACTTCGTGCAGTGTCTTGCCGAAAATGGCCGGGTTGCAGATACTGAACGACGCGATGAAGGCTTCGTCCTCAATTTTGTCGGCTGTGGTGTAGCGCTTCAGGTGCATCAGCCGTCCGGCCACCATGAGCGCAAGAATGACGCCGACGAGGCCGATAGGGTACGTGACGGCGCAGCTCAGGGCCGGTCCGCTGGCGTTTTGTCCCAGTTGCTTCAAAGTTTGTTGCGCCGCACCAAGCGCCGGTGTGTTGGTCGTCGCGCCGCATAGCACACCGACCATGTCGGGCAGGCTGGTGCCGGTGAGGGCTACGGCTGCCAGCGCCATGATGGTTCCCAGGACGACTGTGCCGAGGGCCAGCCCCGTAAGTTGGGCCCCGCCGGCACGGAATGAGCTCATAAAGCCCGGGCCGACTTGCAGTCCGAGGGCATATACGAATAGTATAAGGCCGAAACTTTCGGCATAGTTCAGCATGTCGGGGTCAATGCGCAAGCCTGCCCATCCGGCGAGAATGCCGGCAAAGAAAACGAACGTGACGCCGAGCGAAACGCCGCGCACGTGCATCTTACCTAAGGCCATGCCTATGGCACAGATGAGCGAAATGACGACAACGGCCTGAATGGCCGACGGCGAAAGGAGTATTTCGTTTAGCCAGTCCATGAGGGCTTCTTCTTTGTTCTTGGCCGCAAAGGTAGGTATTTTTTTGTGACCGGGGGACTAAAGTGTCACGGCTGTTGCCCCTTGGGTCCTGTGTGTCACGGTCCTTTTGATAGGGGCGGACTTTATCCCTTGGCTTTATACGCCAGTGCGTACATGCGCATCTGTTTGACCATCGCGAGCAGTCCGTTGCTGCGCGTGGGCGACAGGTGTTCTTGCAGGCCGATTTGCGGGATGAAGTAAAGGTCCGCTGCGAGAATTTCGTCGGCTGTGTGTCCGCTCAACACGCGCACCAGGAGCGTCACGATGCCTTTCACGATGAGCGCGTCGCTCTCGGCGCGAAAGTGAATCCGCCCTGCGTCGTCGCGGTCGCACGCCAGCCAAACGCGGCTCTGACATCCGTCGATGAGGTTCTGGTCCGTCTTGTCGCTCTCGGGGAGCGGCTCTTGCTCGCTGCCGAGGTCAATGAGCAGCTGGTAGCGATCCATCCAGTCGTCCAGCTCGCTGAATTCTTCAATGATTTCGTCTTGTGTTTCGTTGATAGTCTGCATGGTTTGTGTCACTTCTCTTCGTAAATCACTTGCAGCAGGGTTTGTCCTGCGGCTTGGAGGGCGTTTTTGTCGATGTGCTCGGGCGTGTCGCTGACAGTATGCCAGGTGGGGCAGAAGCCCGTAGCTGTATTTGCGTAGTAGGGGATGATGTCGATGGCGGGGATGCCGGTCTCGTTGAGGGGAACATGGTCGTCCGTGATGTAGCCGCCGTCCTGGCGGGGGAAGAATTCGCCGTATCCGGCGCGCTCGGCGGCGCTCCACACCTTGTCGACGACGGTCTGGGCGTAGCGCAGGCTGTAGCCCTCGTAACAGAAACGGGCATCAGGGCCGCCCACCATGTCGAGCAGTATGGCGTAGCGTGGCAGTACGTCCCTGTAATGCGGATTTTTGGCCCAGTATTGTGAGCCGAGACACCACGAGTCTTCGCTGTCTTCGGCGTTGGCCCATTCCGGCGTCCCCGCGTCTTCGCAGTCGAAGCAGACGAAGTCGACGCCGATGGCTGGCTGTCGGGCGACGAGCTGCCGGGCAACCTCGAGCATCACCGCCACGCCGCTGGCACCGTCGTTGGCGGCAGGTACGGGGGTGCGCCACTTTGTCGAGTCGGGGTCGTGGTCGGCCCAAGGTCGGCTGTCCCAGTGTGTGCAGACCATGATGCGGTCGAGCGCCTCCGGGGCGAATGCGGCGATGAGGTTGCGGCAGCCGACGGCCTGACCGTCCCAGCGTTGCACCTGCGTCCGCTGTTCGGTCACGGTAAGCCCCAGCCGTTCGAATGCGGCGACGATGTAGTCGCCGCAATGGCTGTGCGCTTCGCTGTCCGGCACGCGGGGACCGAAGTCGCATTGCGTCACGATGTGCGCATAGGCCGAGTCGGCGTTGAAACTGGGAACGTCGACGGTCGTCGTGTCGGCCGTGGGGGGCGGAGTGGTGGTCTTGTCCTTGCAGCCGGATGTCAGGCCGAGGGCTGCGGCTGTCACGGTAAGGAGTATGAACGATTTTCTTAACATGTCGGTAGCGTGAAAAACGGAAATGGTCTTTATGGGATTCAGGCGGGGCGGAACTCCGCGGATGCGGTCTCTTGTGCCTGGCGCATTACGCGGAGAAAGTTGGCGCCCCATATTTTTTCGAGATCGGCTTCGCTGAAATGGCGTCGCAGCAGGTGGCGGGTGAAATTGAGCAGTTCTGCGGCCGAGGCGCAGCCCCGTATGCCCCCGTCGCCGTCGAAGTCTGTGCCGATGCCTACGTGGTCGATGCCGGCCACGTCGATCATGTGACAGAGGTGGTCGACGGCGTCGGTCACCGTAGCTTCGCCGTCTGTGCGCAGGAAGCCATGGTAAAGCGTCACTTGGGCCACGCCGCCCGTCCGGGCGAGGGCGCGTAGCTGGTCGTCGGTCAGGTTGCGCGGATGGTCGCATAGGGCGCGGGCCGAGGCATGCGAGCAGACGATGGGGCTGCGGCTGATGTCGAGGGCGTCGTAGAAACTTTTTTCCGATGCATGAGAGAGGTCCACCATCATACCTGTGCGGTTCATTTCGCTGATGACGTCGGCACCGAAGGGACTGACGCCGTTGTGTTCGCCGTTGGAGCGGCGCGCCGAGTCACAGATGTCGTTGTCGCCGTTATGACAGAGGGTCATGTAGACGACGCCGCGACGCCGGAAGTGTTCGACCAGCGTCACGTCGGTCCCGATGGCGTAGCCGTTCTCTATGCCCAGCATCACGGCGCGCTTCCCCTCATGTTTCAGGCGATACAGGTCGTCGGGCGTGCGGGCTAGTTCCACGCCTTGGCAGTTGCGGACCATCGTTTCGATGCCGTCGAGCAGGGCGTTTGCCTTTGCCTTTGCCGCCTCGTATCCCTGCCTGGTGCGTTCGCCTTGCGGCAGATAGGCCACCATGACGGTGGCGTCGAGGCCGCCTTCGGCCATCTTGTGCAGGTCGACGAGCACTTTGGAGTCGCGATGGTCGAAGTCGACGCCCTTGTCGAAGAACATGGGTGTGTCGCAATGGGAGTCGAGTGTCAGCACGCGGCTGTGGAGGTGTCGTGCGCGGCGATAGAGGGCACACTCGTCGACAAAGCGCCGGAACAGGGGGAGCATCGAGTTGTCGCCGGCGGGCTGGAAGCACTCAGGATGCCACTGTACGCCTACGGCGAAGCGGAAGTCCACGCTTTCGACGCCTTCGATGATGCCGTCGCTGGCATGTGCCGTAGCGCGGAAGTGGGGGCCCGGCTCTGCGACGGCCTGGTGGTGGAAGGAGTTGACAGCGAGCCACCGGCCGAGGAGTTCGTGCAGCGTGCTGCCCTCTTCGATTTCCACATAGTGCGTGGCGACGTGGCGGTCGGCGTCCTGGCTGTGCTTGACGAGGGGCGACGCGTAAGCGGGGCGGTCGGCCACAATGTCCTGGTAGAGTGTGCCGTCCAGGGCGGCGACCATGACCTGAATGCCGCGGCAGATGCCGAGCAGGGGTAACTGCCGGTCGTAAGCCAGGCGGGTCAGGAGCAGCTCGCAACGGTCGCGCCGCCCGTTAATGCCGTGTAGGGCGGGGCTGGGGTCTTGACCGAAAAACAGGGGGTTGATGTCGCCGCCACCCGAGAGGAGCACACCGTCCACGCGGTCCAGACAGGACAGCAGGACGGCGGTGTCGTCCGTCGGGGGGAGGACCACGGGAATGCCGCCCGCGGCTTCTACGCTGCGGAAGTAGCCTTCTGCCAGTTCGCATCCCCGGTCGCCGAAGTTGCCGGTGATGCCGACGAGCGGGCGTGGCTCGTGGTTAGGGTAGCGGCTGACGAGGTCTGCGTAGTCTGCGGTCCAGTCGAAATTTGCCATATATATAATAATGTGTAGGAGGCCGGTGGTCTGTCCGGTCGGCTACGGTTCGCGTTTGTCCGGCTTCTTGGGAAACCATCCCTTGCGTACGCGCTCGCGCTGCTCGAAGAGCTCCTTGATGGTCCAAAAGGAGGAGAAAGCCACCACGCCGAGGATGGCGCTCCAGAAGGAGTCCTGAACCACCAGCGCTGCCGCGCAGCACACGAGTCCCAGCACGAGGAACACCCACCACGGGCGGGTGCCGAAGTGGTACTCGGTCTTGACAACGACGGGGTGGAAGATGCCGATGACTAAAAAAGTGGCCAGGCCAATGCCCAGCCCCTCAAAATTCCATTCCATAGTGCGGGTGGCTTATTTCTTCCTGCCTTTTTCGTTTTCAGGCAGGTTGATGGGTACGCCCCGGCTGATGCTTTGTTCGAGCGAAATGAGTGTCTCGGTCGAAATCACTCCCGGGATGGCCTGGATGCGCCCGTTGAGCAGCTCCATGAGGTGCTCGTTGTCGCGGGCGTAGAGCTTGAGCAACATGGTGTAGGCCCCGGTCGTGTAGTGGCACTCCACGATTTCGGGGATGTTTTCGAGCTGCTTCACGGCGTCGCGATACATCGAACCGCGCTCCAGGGTGAGTCCCACGTAGGTGCAGGTGGTGTAGCCCAGGCTTTTGGGATTGACGTGGTAGCCGGAGCCGACAATGACGCCCGCTTCGATGAGGCGTTGTACCCGCTGGTGGATGGCGGCGCGCGACACGCCGCAGACGAGCGCCACGTCCTTGAACGGGATGCGCGCGTTGGTGGAAATGATTTCCAGTATCTTCTGGTCGAGTTGGTCTATCTTATCCATTTTCGTCAGTGCGTTAGATTTTCCTTTCTGTTCGTTTCGGGGGAACAAAGGTAGTAAATTCCTTTCTCTCCCGCGGATGAGTTGTGTATTATTATTGTGTTTGCTTTCATTATGACGGTTTTCTGCCCGACGGAGGCGGCGACGGGTCAGACGAACGCCGTCAGGCCGGCCATGACGATGGCCACCATGCTCATCAGCTTAATGAGAATGTTGAGGCTCGGGCCGGAGGTGTCCTTGAAGGGGTCGCCCACGGTGTCGCCCACGACGGTGGCCTTGTGTACCTCGCTGCCTTTGCCGCCGAGGTTGCCTTCCTCGACGTATTTCTTGGCGTTGTCCCAGGCACCGCCGGCGTTGGCCATGAATACGGCAAGGGCAAAGCCTGTGCTCAGACCGCCCGTGAGCAGGCCCAGTACGCCCGGTACGCCGAGGATAAGTCCCACGATGGCGGGGCAGGCGATGGCCAGCAGCGAGGGGACGACCATTTCGTGCTGGGCGGCACGGGTCGATATGCGGACGCAGCGGCCGTAGTCGGGCTCGGTCTCGCCCGTGAGCAGGCCCTTGATTTCGCGGAACTGGCGGCGGACCTCCTCCACCATCTTACCGGCGGCGCGGCCTACGGCGTTCATCGTCAGTCCGCAGAAAAGGAACGTCATCATGGCCCCGACGAACATGCCCGCCAAGACGCGGGGATTCATCAGCGTGACGTCGTAGTAGCGCATGAAGTCGGTGAAGGTGGCTTCGCTCAGGGCGATGGCCTTACCGGCCACGTCGATGGTGGCGACGCCGGCGCGCTCCAGGGCCATGCGGATTTCCTCTACGTACGAGGCCAGCAGGGCCAGGCCCGTCAGGGCAGCCGAGCCGATGGCGAAACCCTTGCCCGTGGCGGCGGTGGTGTTGCCCAGCGAGTCGAGGGCGTCGGTGCGGCGGCGCACTTCGGGGCCCAGACCGCTCATTTCGGCGTTGCCGCCGGCGTTGTCGGCGATGGGGCCGTAGGCGTCGGTGGCCAGCGTGATACCCAGGGTGGAGAGCATGCCCACGGAGGCCATGCCGATGCCGTAGAGGCCGGCTGTGACGTTGCTCAGGTCGCCCGCGGCGGCCAGCAGGTAGGCGCCGAGCGTGCCGACGACGACGGCGATGACCGGGATGGCGGTCGAGAGCATCCCCGTGCCGATGCCAGAGATGATGACGGTGGCCGGGCCGGTCTGTCCGCTTTCGGCGAGCCGTTTCGTGGGGCGGTAGGACTGCGAGGTGAAGTACTCGGTGGCCTGACCGATGATGACGCCCACGACGAGGCCTACGGTGACAGCCAGCGACAGGCGCCACCACGAGTCGAGTCCGAGGAGGTAGAGCACGCCGAACGTGCCGGCCACGATGAGCAGGGAGCTGAGATTCGTGCCCCGCGACAGGGCGCCGAGCAGTTGCTTCATGGTGGCATTTTCGCGGGTGCGGACAAGGAAGATGCCTATGATGGAAACGAGGATGCCTACGGCCGACACGAGCATCGGTGCCAGGACGGCGCGCATCTGCTGGTCGAGGTCGCCCGAGTGCAGGTAGGCGGCAGCACCGAGCGCCGCCGTGGCCAGGATGGAGCCGCAGTAGCTCTCGTAGAGGTCGGCCCCCATGCCGGCCACGTCGCCCACGTTGTCGCCCACGTTGTCGGCGATGGTGGCGGGATTGCGCGGGTCGTCCTCGGGGATGTCCTGCTCCACCTTGCCGACGAGGTCGGCGCCGACGTCGGCAGCCTTCGTGTAGATACCGCCGCCCACGCGGGCAAAGAGGGCCTGGGTCGAGGCGCCCATGCCGAAGGTGAGCATGGTGGTCGTGATGATGCACAGTTTGGACGCCGGGTTAATGACCGTGTCGGGCACGGCGTAGTTGAGCAGGGCGTACCAGAAAGAGATGTCGAGCAGGCCCAAGCCGACGACGACCAGTCCCATGACGGCGCCGCTGCGGAAGGCGATGCGCAGGCCGCCGTTGAGCGAACGACGCGCCGCCTCGGCCGTGCGGGCCGAGGCCTGAGTGGCGGTGCGCATGCCCAAGTAGCCGGCCAGACCGGAGAAGAAGCCGCCCGTCAGGAAAGCCACGGGTACCCAGTGGTTCTGCACGTTGAAACCGAAAGCCATGACGGCAAACAGCACGACGAGGCAGAGAAACACGATGCCGACCACCTTGTACTGCTGGCGGAGGTAGGACATGGCGCCGCTGCGCACGGCGGCGGCAATGTGGCGCATGCGGTCCGTACCTTCGGGCATGTGTTTCATGGAACGGTGGAAATACCACGCGAAAGCCAAGGCGGCCACAGCAGCCGCCGGAATGGGCCAAAAGAGTAGAGTGTCCATAAGCGTTGGTGCTTAAAAAGTTTAGGTCGATGCTAAGTTATTCGTTTTTTGCCTTACTTAGGTTGGATTCCGCGCTTTTTTAGTGCGGAGTTATTCTTTTTTAGCATTTTGCGCGACGGCGCTTCCGTATCCTATCATTTTGCTTTTTAACATGGCACTGCTGCCGTTTGCTCATGTGGCTGTGATGGGCTATCTTTGGGTAAGCGCGTGAGGCAGTCCCGGCCGGGACTGCCTCACGCGCGCTTTTATGGGGATTTCGGCGACAGTGCGGGGAAAAACGGGCGTAGTCCCGAGAAAATCTGTCGTAGTCCCAGGATTTTCTGTCGTAGTACTTGTTGTTTGGAGCAGAGTTCCGGGGCTGCTGGGGCCAGTTTTGCGCGCATGGCGGGCAGCGACGGGCGATGCCGTCAGTTATGAAAGGTTAAATAAGTTAATGTCCGTCGTGCGGCGAACTGTCATTTTGTCGTTGGGCGGGGCGGGCGTGTTGTCTGGGAGCGGTGCGGGCATTTCGCGGAGGGGTCTGGAGCTTCACGCAGAAGCGGAAACGGGGCGTAAGGGAGTGGGGCGGTTTACGTTCGGGCATAAAAAAAGGGATACCGCTGTATCCCAACCTTTTGTAAACCTTAAATCTAATACTATGAAAAACACAATGCAAAGATACGACGTCCTTGTGAACCGACAAGCAGTTCCGGAGGAAATGTGAGCAGTTATAACATGTTTTAGGGCTTCACTTCTGAACTTGCCAACTTCGATTGTCAATTCCGGCGTAGTCGTGAGGCCGCTTTGCGTAGAACGGCGGTTGTCAATGGTTGCGGACGGGGAGCGTATGTGCGAAAAAATGCGTACTTTCGCCGCGATGAAAAAGCCCGAGTCGCCTTTGTGGCGCCATCCCGTCGTCTGGCTGCGCCGTTTCCGCCACCGTTGCGGTTACGGCGTGCATTCCCCTTTCGCCTTTCAGTTGATTCGGGGTGTGGTTTACGAGCGTGGCGAATTTTACGCCTACCGTCCGTTGGCCGAGTGGCGGCGGACGCAGCCCTGCGGACAGGGCGAGCGGCTCGACCGGCTTGTGCTACGCCTGGCCAACGAGGTGCAGCCGGGGCGCGTGGCGCTGTGGGGCGAGCCGGTCGGGGTGACGCGGCGTTACGTTGAGGCCGGTTGCCGAAGGGCGCGCGTCGACGAGGTGGGCTGTGGCGACATGCCTGAGGGCGTGGGCTACGACATGGTTTACGCCCGCCGGCCCAAAGACCTGTTCCGGCTGTTCGACCAGGCTGCGGCGCAGGCTCCGGAGCGCGCACTGATGGTGTTTGAAGGCATCCATCGGTCGCGGCAGGCCCGCGTGGGCTGGCGTGCCGTCGTGGCTGACGCGCGCGCCACGGTGACGTTCGACCTCTACGACATGGGGCTGGTCTTTCTCCATCCGCGGCTGCTGCGGCAACATTATATCGTCAACTTCTAATTATTATATATATGTGTGCTTCTTCCTCCGGTTATCCCGATACGTCACTGCTCGGCGGCGCGCGCGTGTCCAAGGCCGACGCGCGCATCGAGGCTTGCGGCGCGGTGGACGAACTGAACTGTCAGGTGGGGTGGCTGCTGTCGCAGCTGGCCGAGGCGCCGCTGCGCGATGAATTGACGGCGATACAGGGGCAGCTGTTCGAAGCGGGCAGTCTGCTGGCCGACCCTTCCGCCACCTCCGACGACTGCCTGACACAGGCGGCCAGCCATCTGCTCGATGTGAGCCGCCGGCGCCTGGCTGCCCTGCCGGTGCTGCGCGCCTTTATCCTGCCGGGAGGCATTCCCCAGGCTGCGGCGGCCCACGTATGCCGGGCGGTGTGCCGACGCGCCGAGCGTCGCGTGTGTGCCTTGCCGGTCACGCCTGCCACGCTGTCAGTGCAGGACTACCTGAATCGCTTGTCCACGTATTTTTTTGCCCTGGCACGTTATTTGAATGGTAATTCCCGGTACGACGAGATAATTTTCCGCCCCCGACGCTCGCCGTCCCAAGAAAAATAGTATTTTTGCCGCGAATTTGAAAAACCGACACAGTAAAACGAAGAAGTCATGTACTGGACATTAGAGTTAGCTTCAAAACTGGAAGATGCTCCCTGGCCCGCCACCAAGGATGAGCTCATCGACTACGCCACCCGCTCCGGCGCTCCGCTCGAAGTCATAGAAAACCTGCAAGAACTGGAAGAAGAGGGCGAAATCTACGAGACGATAGAGGACGTCTGGCCCGATTATCCCACCAAGGAAGACTTTCTATTCAACGAGGACGAGTATTAAGCCGAAAATCGGCGTAACGTATTGAGCAACAGACTGAAAATCAACGGGAGTGGGGACAACAAAAATCCCCACTTTTTCGTTTTATCGCCTTTTAAGGCGTAATAACTGTCCCCAAAATCGTTATCTTTGCATCGCATATTCCTAAAAAGTGGATAGTAAATTATGGGAAGAGTAAAAGCAAGCAAACTGACGGGCAAGTTTTATTTGCGTAAGGACAGGAAGCCCGATGCTAACGGAAAGTTGCCTATCTATCTTGAGTACGTGATGGGCACGAAACATGCACGGACGGAAACGGGCGTTTGGATTGAGGAGGCTTATTGGGATGAGGCAAACAAGGCTGTAAGCAGGAAACATCCTCAAAGTGCAAGGCTGAATAATCAGTTAGAGCAGAAGCGGCGCAGCATAGACGAACAAATCTATGAGTTCACGCAGAAGAACAGTAGGCTCACGATAGACAATCTTCGGGCGATTGTACAGGGGCGGCCAAACGGCAAATCGGCAAAGACTGACTTTGTGAACTATGCCATAGAAACAATAGAGCAGGAGTATAAGTTGGGCAAAGTTGGCGTGTCTGTTCGTGACAATGCTTATTGCTCGTTGCACAAGTTCAGGCAGTTCTTGATGGATTACCAAAAGGAAGATTCCATCTATGTAAGCGAAGTTACGGTTGACTTGATTAAGGAATACATCTTTTGGCGGCAGCGGCAAGGAAACATCAATGCCACAATCAACAAAACGATAACACCTATCATCAAAGCCACAAGGCGTGCCGTACTTGATAAACTGTTGGATGCTTCAGTTGCAGGTGCAATCGCCCAACTGTATTTGCCGACAAAGAAAGAGTTGGGAGATGAAGAAGATGAGGAAGTGCATTATCTGACAGAGGAACAGATGGCGGCATTTGTCTCTTTATATAATAATGTGAAATATCCGAGAACGAAAGATTATATGGATATGTTCTTGTTCTCTTTCAATGCTTGCGGTTTGCGTGTGTCCGACATTATCACGCTTGAGTGGCGCAGCATAGATTTCGAGAAAAGAGAGTTGAAGAAGATACTGTATAAGGGCGATGTGCCGCATAGCATTTTTCTCAACGACAATGCGCTTAAGATATTGGAGAAATGGAAAGAAAAGGGTGTAAGTGACAGGTTTGTCTTTGGCTTGCTTCCTGACGATTTCGACTTACGAGATAAAGAGGAGCGGAAACGACAGAGGTTGAACAAGAACAGGGCAATACTCACTTCACTCAAAACATTAGGTGACAAAATCGGCTTGCCGTTTAATCTCACAATGCACGTTGCAAGGCATACATTCGCCGTTTGGGCATTAAATCGGGGTGTGGATGTGCATAAGATTAGCCGATTGATGGGGCATAGCAGTGTTATGGTGACAGAAAAGGTGTACGCAAAGTTTATGCCTAAGATTTTGGAGCAGGAAGTACAAGACAAATTGAACTTTAACGTGTTGTAGCGTCAAACAATCAATAGTTCGGGGAGGCTTAGACGGCCTCCCTTTATACTATAATAAGGTATACAAGTCGATTTGTCTATACAAACTTTTGTAATGAGCAAATATTAAAACATTATTTAACGATAAATATTTGCTTTCAGGGCGATTTTTTACTACCTTTGCACTCGCAATCTTGAAGGACATGCAGATTGTGGTAGTGAAGTGTGCTACCGAGAGGAACTTCTTAGAAGTCACCCGCCAACCGTGTTACTATTTAAACGGTGGTCTAATGTCCATAACTTATAAAAATAAAATAGTTTATGGAAAAGATTTTCTCCATGCGCCGTAGTTACGGCAATCCCCAAAATCAGACTGTTACCGTTGAGGTGGACAAGTTTAACAAACTTGTCGAGTGTGTTTATGCTCTTGCTGACGAAGTAAGGGGCATGAGGTCGTTGTGTCAATCTTCTACTGTGATTTACACGAACAAAACAATCAAAGAGGTCTTAGGTATTCAGGACAAACTTCTTAAAAAGTATCGTGACGATGGCTTGTTGTCTTTTCATCAGGTCGGCGATAAGTTTTGGTATACTCACGATGATGTTCAGCAATTCTTGTCGAAGCATTATTATCCTGCCTTTGCTACGGCAAGTTAATCCAATCTAACCAACTTAATTTTAGTGATTTAATTGTCTTTATCTGCATACGAAGGTATGTAGTACGGCCATCACTATGCTCTAAACAAACCTTTCGGTGTATTGGTAAACCGAGAAATCATAGTTGTTTAACAGTAAATAATTTTGATATGATAGTAGATACAATGAGTCTTTTGGAGGTAGCAGCAGAGTTGCAGAGTGATTTGAAGAATGAGGTGAGTGTAAAAATGAAGAGGATTTTAGCCGACAGGAAGTATTGGCGTACTGTCCTGAAATACGGGAATAGTAAAAAAACAATATATTTCAATCCCTTGGAAATACGGACGAAGCGGCTTAATAGATTTGTGGTTCTTCCTTTCAGTCATGGGAAAAAAGATTTTAAGAAGTTTGGGATTGCATTTACTGTAATATCAATATTTTATTATAATAAGTATCCGTATGTCGCGTGGTTTGTGAACGGTTTGAATGAGGTTGCATTCTTTAAAAAACACTTTTTCGACCGCTATGACGAAAGATTCTTGCAAAGTGAGACATTGTTTTCGGAAGATTTGGTACTTAATTTCTTCAAGGGAAATATGCATGTGTTTACAGGCCCGCAGTATGAAGATAGGAGTAATAATGTGATGGGAGTATCCAATGACGGCATACTATTGGGTGAAAAACTGAGTCCTTCGATAACGCAGTATAACACTTATATAAGTGTTGATATGCTTAAAGGTGAGCAGATAGAGAAGCATCGACTGTTATCTGATAATTTGGATGATTATATCAAAGAGTTAAAGGAAATTGGCATGGCTGCATAGCGTCGGCTTACCTCTATGTTACGGAAAGGCTTTAAGTTCCGTTTTACAAGGTTGTGAATATACAATTAGCTGATATTCATATATTTACGTGCGTATCCACGCTCTTATTATGCTTCTCAGAAGTAAGAGGGGTAAGCTTTACCTCGGATGGCTGTGTTTCAAAATTTTCCATGAAAAATTTTCAGTATAGACTTACAATGCTTGATAAACTTTTTACTCTCGGCCATATTTATTGTATATAATAAATTAAAAATGAAGGATATGGGCAAAAGACAGTATAGGGAGTTAGACGATTCTGTGAAGCAGAAAATCAGCCAAAGTATGAGAGGACGCTCCAAGAGCGAGTCTCACAAAGAGCACATTTCAAACGGGTTGAAACTGTATTGGAAACAGATACCGAACAAACCTTTTGATGAAAAATGAGGTTAAGGGAGGGGTAATACTATCCCTCTATTATAAATGACAGTAAAAGCGCAAGTATGTATTTTCAGGACAGTAAGAAATTTGAAATTAGCGTTTCCACACAGTCTTATTCGGATAAGAACTTGATAAAGTGGGATTCGGTGGAATATCAGCGGCAAAGTATCACTGTTGAGGAGTTTGCCAAATTGATAAGGGAAGGATATTGCTTTTGCCATAGTTTCAAGACGAATGGGATATTATTTGGATTGTCAGAGAAGAAAGATGCAAAGTTTCTTTCCGCTGATATGGTGTTTGTTGACATTGATGACAGCGACATTGAGATGAATGATTTTGTGGATTGTTTGGTTAAGAAACCAACTTTGTATTACACAACTCCAAACAATCATACGGAGAAGTCAAACTATAAATACAGATTCCGTTTGTGCTATTTGTTCAGCCTCCCGATATATACGGCAGAAACATATCATTCTCTTTATGATGGCATAGCTGAAAGCATAAGGAAAGATATTCAGGGTATTGAAATAAAGGATAATTGCGGACGGACACCAAGCCAACAATTTAGTGGTAATGCGAAAGCCGAATGTGAGTTGTATGTTACAGATAATGTTTTTTCGCATTCTGACTTTCCGTTTCTGAATAATAATGCTCTTTCTTCTTCCTCATTATCAATCTCAAATGGAAAACTATTAAAGTCAGCAAAGAAAGATAATGATGCGGTAATTGAAGTAGAAGATTTAGTCATAGCAGACAGAGGCTTTATAAGTGATGTCAATTCACTTTCTCCTTATGATTTGATAGATAAGTATAGAACAAAGTACAGATATTTTACGCATACAGAACTGCATTATCAAGATGGATATGCCCTAATTCCGTCAGATTATCAGGAAATTTACCGCCAAACCTACATTGATTCTTTCATTAAAAACAACGGAGATGAAACAAAATTTTCAGTTGTAAAGAAATTGCGTGACGGCGATAATCGTCGGAAGAAACTGTATATTGCAGGTTTGATAATGAAGAAGATTTTGCCGAGTATTACATTTGAGCATCTGTTGTATAACCTGATTTGCGAGCGGACATACTACTATGACAATTCTGACAGAGTTCTATCTAACAAGGTGTTGGCAAACATTGCAAGGAATGTAGTAAAAAAGCCTTTGGAGGATATACGGCTACAAAGTAGGCGGAAGAAAAGAAAGTTTGAAGTGGATAAATCATATTGTGCATTGCACGGAATATCGCCCAATGCGATGAAAAATAAAGTACGGAAAATGCTGAAAGATGAGGAGATAGGGAATGCTTACGATTGTTCTTTGTCTGTATCTGAAAACCTCGCAGCATTCAAGAAAATGGGAATAAATGTGGGTAAATCAAAGTTGTATCGGTGGTGTAAGGAGAACGGTATTAACACAAAGGGTTTGAAGGAAAAAGTGTGTTATCACGATCCTTATGCGGAGTTGGAAGAATTTACGCACTACTATTTTTGCGCAAGAACACTCAAAGAAAAGCGAGAGCTTAGAATTATCATTAGTAGGTTGCGGAAGGAGTTGGCAGAAGCAGCATAGTCAACTCTTTCTGCCCCTGCCTCCTGCCTTTTGGTGCAGCACACCTTTCCTAATGGTACACTTTGAATTTTGGTATGGCTTAGACGGCGATAAACCATAGTTGCGCAGCGAGCCGTATGTTATTCCAAGTTCTTCCGCAGAATGGAATTCATATATGTTGGCGATGCTGCCGTAATACTCATGCACATCACCCATTTGCAAATGAATTACCGTGCGTTCTTTCTTTTCCGTTGCTTCCATATAGATACTTTTCTTGCAAAGATACGGCAAATATGGCAAATAATAAATATAAATCATTTATTTTAGATTCTTTAGCTTTGCAAACTTGCGTATGTTTAGTAAATG
>CALUOQ010000016.1 GCA_944322325.1 uncultured Alloprevotella sp. | reverse complement strand
AGAAACCGTGTATCAATGTTTCACGAACGATTGACACACAGCTTGCATTGTTCTGAATTCATCGAACTCACGTTATTATAGCAAACAAAGATACGTAAAAATTCCAAGAAACAAGCAAATCCATCAGAAAGGCAGAGTCAATCAGCGTATAAAATAGCATCATGGAGGTTTTCTCTATAAGCCGTTGCGCTTTCCTTATGATTTGTATATGTCGCGAACAAGAGATAAAAAGCCCATAGAAAAGGCATAGAAACCAATAACCCCATAAACGCAAAAAGCGTGCAACTCATTGAGCTGCACGCTTTTGCTTGCGATTTTGTATGTCTTTACTTATCGGAATCACTTGACTTCCTCGAAGTCGGCATCTTGGATGTCGTCTTTGTTGTCGGCGGAGTTGTTGGAGCCGGTATTGGCGGAGTTCTGGTCGTTTTGCGGACCGGCCTGGCCTGTTTGCTGGTACATCTGGGCGCTGGCAGCTTGCCAAGCGGCGTTCAACTCGCTGATGGCAGCGTCGATGGCAGCCAAGTCGCTGTTTTTATGAGCGTCCTTCAGTTTCTGAAGAGCAACCTCGATGGCAGGCTTCTTGTCGGCGGGAAGTTTGTCGCCGAGTTCGTTCAGCTGATTCTCGGTCTGGAAAATCATACTGTCGGCTTGGTTCAGTTTGTCGATGCGCTCCTTTTCCTTCTTGTCGGCCTCAGCGTTTGCCTCAGCTTCCGCCTTCATCCGATCGATTTCGTCCTTGCTCAAGCCGCTGGACGCCTCGATACGAATGGCCTGTTCCTTACCCGTAGCCTTATCCTTAGCCGAAACTTTAAGGATGCCGTTGGCATCAATGTCGAACGTCACCTCAATCTGAGGCACGCCACGACGTGCCGGGGCAATTCCTGTCAGGTTGAAACGGCCGATGCTCTTGTTCTGGGCAGCCATCGGACGTTCACCTTGGAGGACATGAATCGTTACCTCTGTCTGGTTGTCGGCTGCGGTAGAGAACACCTCGCTCTTCTTGCAGGGAATCGTCGTGTTGGCGTCGATGAGTTTCGTCATCACACCACCCAGCGTTTCGATACCCATGGACAGCGGTGTCACGTCAAGCAGCACAATGTCGCCGACTCCGCCTTCTTTGTTCAGGATAGCGCCCTGAATGCTGGCGCCTACGGCTACGACCTCGTCCGGGTTTACACCCTTCGACGGTGCTTTGCCAAAGAAATCCTGCACGAGCTGCTGCACGGCGGGAATACGGCTCGAACCACCGACCAGAATGACTTCATCAATGTCGGACGTCGAAAGACCTGCGTCTTTCAGGGCCTGTTCGCACGGCGTCTTGCAAGCCTGAATCAGACTGTGCGCTAGACTCTCGAACTTGGCTCGCGTCAAGGTCTTGACGAGGTGCTTGGGCACACCGCCGACGGGCATGATGTACGGCAGGTTAATCTCGGTCGACGAAGAAGAGGAGAGCTCAATCTTGGCCTTCTCGGCGGCTTCCTTCAGGCGCTGCATGGCCATCGGGTCGGTAGTCAGGTCCGCCCCTTCGTCGTTCTTGAACTCCTGCACCAGCCAGTCGATGATGACATGGTCGAAGTCGTCACCACCAAGGTGCGTATCGCCGTTCGTCGAAAGCACTTCGAACACACCGCCGCCGAGCTCGAGGATAGAAATATCAAACGTACCGCCACCGAGGTCGAACACAGCAATCTTCATGTCCTTCTTCGACTTGTCCAGACCGTAGGCCAGCGCGGCAGCCGTAGGCTCGTTCACGATGCGCTTTACGTCAAGGCCTGCAATCTGCCCTGCCTCTTTCGTCGCCTGGCGCTGCGAGTCCGAGAAATAGGCCGGCACTGTAATCACGGCCTCCGTCACTTCCTGCCCAAGGTAATCCTCTGCCGTCTTCTTCATCTTCTGAAGAATCATGGCGGAGATTTCCTGCGGCGTGTAGAGACGGCCGTCGATGTCGACGCGCGGCGTGTTATTGTCACCGCGAGTCACAGTGTACGGCACGCGCTCGATTTCCTTCGAGACCTGGTCGTAGGTCTCACCCATGAAGCGTTTGATCGAGTAAATCGTACGTTTCGGGTTCGTAATGGCCTGACGCTTGGCCGGGTCGCCGACCTTGCGTTCGCCACCCTCTACGAAAGCCACGACCGAAGGCGTCGTACGCTTTCCTTCGCTGTTCGCAATGACTACCGGTTCGTTGCCTTCGAATACGGCAACGCAGGAGTTAGTCGTTCCTAAGTCAATTCCAATAATTTTTCCCATGACTGTATCTTTTTTGTTTGTTATTATTCTAATGTCTGTCAAAGCCGTCTGCAACGACGACTCACCGCTGAGTAAACAAGAGGCGTGCCAAACTCGTTCTGAGCGCGGATTTTCCATCTTCTGACAGTTTGTCAGTCGTCCAGCCCCGTACGCATTTCGATCCTTTCACTGCCAGCCACGTCCGCGGAATACAGCGTCGACGTCGAGCAGTAAGCCACGGAAGGCATCGGAGCGAGAACCATTGTTTCGGCGTTTTCCTCCTTTTTCATGCCTGACTTTTTCGCTTTTGCCGGACTGACAGCCTTCAGGATTTTACGGTTGGCGGCGTCGATTTGGTCAACATCGAACGAAGCCAGGTAGATGTGCGTCGTGGCCTCGTCGGTATGGCCCATCGACTCGCTGATGACACGAGTCGGGATGCTGAGCCGCTGTGCCGTAGTCGCCCAGGTATGCCGCGCAACGTACGAAGTCAGCGTTCCCGAAGCGCCGACTTCTCTGGACAAACGGTGCAGGTGATTATTATAGGTGCGCAACGCGCTGTTGTACTCGCTTGGGTTGAACGGAATCTCGCGCAATACGGGAAACAAGTACGGCGACCGCCCCCGAGCATAGCGGTCAATGATCGTACGCATGGGCGGTTCGATTTTCACGGAGATGAGCTGGTGTGTCTTGCTGCGCTGGTAGACCAAGCGGTCGCGCCGCACGTTGCCGTAGGTCAGCTTGGCCAAATCGACGAAAGCCATGCCACGCGCATAAAAGCTGAAAACGAACATGTCGCGACTGACGCGGAGTGCCTGCGAAGGGAGCTGTAGGGCAACAAGCCGGCTGACCAGACGTGCATCGACGGCCCGTTTCAGCGTGCGGTCGACACCGGTGTACACCCGGCCGAACGGGTCGGGCTGAGCGGAAAGGCCGTCGTCGACGGCGCGGCGATACACCGCCCTGAGCGCCCGCATGTAGGCCGACGAACTGTTGCGGCGCAAACCGCGGCTGTCATGCAGGTAACGCTCGTAGTCCACCAGCAAGTCGCGCGTAAGACTCTCAATCGGCAGGTCTTTCACCCGTTGCGCATAGCGCAGGTAGACTCCGAACGAACGCCCTGCCGACAGGTAGTTTTGGGCGGTTTTGAACTTTCCGAGCTTCAGCTTCTCTTCGGCCAGCTCCTTCAAATAAAACAAATAGTCCATAAATATAAAGGTTAAGTATAACTGGATAGGACTATCGGGGTTCGGCGCCTCCCGCACGGCACGAAACAGCAACACCGCCACCGAAACAGGTTCGATGGCGGTACTGACCCAAGCGACGGGAAGCAGGCACAACTTAACGGCTGCTCCCCACAAGCGTGCAGGAAGCCCTATGGGCGTTTCGGGAAGTTAGGACCGTAAAGTATGGTCTTTTTCAAAGGAACGGGCCGCCCGTCTACGACGTAAGGCTCGCCTCGCTCGCTCAGATGGCGCGCCATGGCAGCGCGCCAGTGGTCGACCCGGTCTCCATAATCCGGGTCAGCCGCAGCATTGTGCAGCTCGTGGGGGTCGCGGTCGAGGTCGAAGAACTGCTCGGCCCCGCTATGGAAGTTCCAGACGTACTTTTCGTGTCCGTCCGTCAGGGCACACCAATAGTTGTCCGCTGCGTAACACGTGGCGTGTTCCAGGTCGACATAAGGCCGCCAGCCCTCCCGGCCCTCCGCGCCGAGCAGGGCATAAAGCGACCGGCCGTCCATACTGTCGGGCACCGCCGCTCCGGCCGCTTCGATGAACGTGGGCAACACGTCGCGCAGCTCCACCGGCTGCTCCAGCCGGGCGGGATGACTCCGAACCGCCGCCGGCCATTTCACGATGCAGGGCACGTGGGCCGAGCCCTCGTAGGGATACGTCTTGCGCCAGTGATAGTGGTCGCCGAGCATGTCGCCGTGGTCCGAGACGAAGACGATGAGCGCATTGTCGTACATGCCCTTGTCCTTCAGTGCCTGTACAATGCGTCCAATCTCCTCGTCGATAAACGTGACGTTGGCATAGTAATAGCGACGCGAGCGGCGCGCATAGTCGTCGCCGAAGTTGCCGAACGCGGCCTCGGGGTCCGCCTTCGGGTCGGCGGGCTGCTGCCACCGGGCACACCAGTCGCCCACCCACGGAGCGGGAATCTCCTTGTCGGCATAGAGGTCGAGCAGGCGGCGGGGCGGATCGTAGGGACTGTGAGGGCGAGCAAACGACACTTTCAGGAACAGCGGTGCGCGCGCCGTGTCGTAGTTTTCAATCAGCTCGCAGGCCATGTCGCCCGTCCAGCGGGTCGGGTGGAGCCGCTCGTCGAGCTGGTAGTCGCGGGCACCGTGGGCGTTCCAGCCCACCCCGGTCGCGTCGGGATTGCCGCCGGGGGCATGTAGCTGGAACCACTGCCGGTAATCGCTCGTAAAGTTCGGGTCCTCGGTGCGCCCGCTCTCGTCGAGCAGGGTGCCATGGAATCCGTGCTTCGTGCGCTGCGGGAACCAGTGCATCTTCCCGATGCCGAACGTGAAGTACCCCTGCTCGCGCAGCATCTGCGGCATTTCGTAGCGGTAGTGCTCGGCCACTTTGCCGTAGCCCAGCAGGCCGTGGTGCCAAGGCGACAGCCCCGTCAGCAGGCCGGCCCGGGCGGGCGTACTGCTGGGGCACGACGTGTAGGCATTCTCGAACAGGGTCCCTTCGGCGGCCAAGCGGTCGAGGTGGGGCGAAACGACGGTCCCGCCACTGGTGCAACCCATCGCGTCGAAGCGTTGCTGGTCGGTCATGAGCAGGATGATGTGGGGACGCTGGGCGTCGGCCGCGAGCCACGCCGCCCCCATACCTGCCACGACGGACATTCTGGTTATTATAGCTTTCATGGGAATACATGAGATTTACAAAAACTCGATGAGGGTGTCGACGTCGGCTTCGCGTGTAGCCCAGCTCGTCACGAAGCGGGCCACGACGGCTTCGTCAGCCGCGGGACTCCACACTTCGAAACCGACACGGGGCTGTAGCGCGGCGAACGTCGCTGCGGGCAATTCGACGAACTGCTGGTTGGTAGGCGAATCGACATGCAGCCGGTAGCCGCGCGCGACGAAGGCGGACTTCAGCCTGAGCGCCAGCCCGACAGCGTAGCGGCCTATCTCGGTGTAGAGGCCGTCGGTAAAGAGCGTGTCGAACTGCAGGCCGAGCAGCCGCCCCTTGGCAAGGAGGGCACCGTGGCGCTTGACGAGCGTAAAGAAGCCCTGCGCCATGGCAGGCCGCGGGAATACGACGGCCTCGCCCATGAGGGCACCCACTTTGGTCCCGCCTATGGAAAAGGCGTCGCACAGGCGGGCCAGGTCGGGCAGCCCGACGTCGGTGCCCGGTGCGGCAAGGCCGTAGCCCAGCCGCGCACCGTCCACGTAGAGGCGCAGCCCGCGGCGGTGGCAGAGCGCGCTGAGCGCCTCGAGTTCGCCGAGCGAGTAGAGCGTGCCCAGCTCCGTGGGGTGCGACAGGTAGAGCGCGCCGGGCTGCGCCATGTGGGGCCAGGTGGCGTCGGCGTAGAAGGCGTCGAGCCAATCGGCCAGGTCGGCCGGCCACACCTTGCCTTCGCGCCCGGGCAGGGTGATGACCTTGTGGCCCGCGGCCTCGACGGCGCCGGCCTCGTGCACGGCAATGTGTCCGCACGTTGCGGCCAGCACACCTTCGTAAGGCCGCAGCAGGGCGTCGAGCACGGTGGCGTTGGTCTGCGTCCCTCCGACCAGGAAGCGGATTTCCGCCTCGGGACAGGCACAGGCTGCACGGATGCGCCGCACGGCCGACTGGCAATAGGCATCGTCGCCGTAGCCGGGCGTATGTTCCAGGTTGGTCGACGCGAGTCGGTCCAACACGCACGGATGGGCTCCCGCCGTATAATCACTTTCGAAGTGAAGGATTCTGTCGTTCATGTCAGCTTACGATTCGTTGTTTCAGGCGCAAATATAAGGATTTCCCCTCAAAACCCCCTTAGCCGGAACGGCGTTTCTGTCCTGTGCGAATGGCGGCTGTACCTGCCGGAAATCATGGGAGGGGCAGCGCTTTTCACAAGTACTACGACAGGAAAAACAAGTGTAGTCCCAGAAATTCCTAGGACTACGATAGAAATTTCTGGGACTACACTTGTAAAAACGCGCACTACACCCGCTGCGGAGCGCACTGCGCCGAGAGCATCACTCGGCCTCGGGCTCGGGCCGCTGGGCACGACGGTGCTTCAGCACCTCGGCATCGATGTAAAAAACCGTTTCCTCGGCCAGATTGTTGATATGGTCGCCGGCGCGCTCGAGCTTGCGGAACATGCTGGTCAGCTCCAGACAGAGCCGGATGGCGTCGGGATGGTGCGTGGCGTAGTCGGCCAGCGTGTCGATGGCCTGCTGGTTGAGCGTGTCGAGCGTCTCGTCGGTCTCGAACACCGACTTGGCCTGGGCGATGTCGCGGTTATTGAGTGCCTCGTGCGTCGTGTCGAGCATGGCCAGCACGGTTTCGTACATCTTGGGCAACTGCAGGCGTTCGACCAACTCGGGATCGAGCGGCTGGAGCTCCATGCGGATGACGAACCGGGCGATACTCTTGGCATAATCGCCGATGCGCTCCAGATTGTTGTTGATTTTGAGCATCGCGAGGGCGAAGCGCAAATCGACGGCAACGGGGTTGTAGAGTGCAATGAAGTCCTCGATGTCGCTGTCTATCTTCAGCTCGAACGCATTGACGCGCTTCTCGCGCGAAACGACTTTGGTGGCCAGCCCCATGTCGGCGCTGAGCACGGAGGCGTAGGCATCGCTCAACTGTTGGTGCACGAGCGTCCACATTTCCCGTATCTCCTGCTGTATGGTCAGCAATTCTTTTTCTACAAACTTTACCATAATGAGTTGGAAGGCTAAAGACCGGAGCACAGAATCAACCGAAACGGCCGGTGATGTAGTTCTGCGTGGCCTCCTGGTCAGGGTTAGTGAATATCTTCTTAGTCTCGCCGTACTCTACCATTTCGCCCAGGTAGAAGAAGGCCGTCTTGTTGCTCACGCGGGCTGCCTGCTGCATACTGTGGGTGACGATGACCACAGTGGTCCGGCCGCTGAGGTCGCAGATGAGCTCCTCGATTTTTGCGGTCGAAATGGGGTCGAGCGCGGAGGCCGGCTCGTCCATGAGCAGCACGGAGGGCTCGACGGCCATGGCGCGGGCGATACAGAGGCGCTGCTGCTGTCCGCCCGACAAGGCGTACGCCGACTCTTTCAGCTTGTCCTTCACTTCGTCCCAAAGGGCGGCCCCCTTGAGCGCCTCCTCCACCCGCTGGGCAATGAAAGCGCGGTCCTTCACGCCATTGACGCGCAAGCCGTAAGCCACGTTCTCGAAAATACTCTTGGGAAAGGGATTGGGGCGCTGGAAAACCATGCCGACATCGCGGCGAAGCAGGTCGACGTCGACACTGCGGCCGTAGATGTCCGTACCGTCGATGCTGATTTGCCCCGTCAGCCGGGTTCCGGGTATCAGGTCGTTCATGCGGTTGAACAGACGCAGGAACGTGGACTTTCCGCACCCCGACGGGCCGATGAAGGCCACCACTTCGTTTTGCGGAATGTCGAGGCTGATGTGCTTAAGGGCGTGGAAAGAACCGTAGTAGAAGTCTACGTTTTTCGCTTCAATCTTGTTCATGACAGGAGAGCAGGGTTATTTTGACTTGAGTTTCTTTTCGAAATGCTTGCGCACGGCGTTGGCCAACAGGTTCATGGCGAGCACAATGACGATGAGCACGAAAGCCGTCCCGTAGGCAATGGGCATCTGGGCTTCAATGTCGGTGCCGCTCGTGGCCACTACGTAAAGGTGATAGGGCAGCGCCATGCACTGGTCGAACATGCTTTCAGGAAGTTTCGGCAGGAAGTAAGCCGCACACGTGAAAAGGATAGGCGCCGTCTCGCCCGACACACGGCCCAGCGACAGGATGAGTCCCGTGATGACCCGCGGCATGGCCATGGGCAGCAGCACGCGCCAGATGGTCTGCGCCTTGGTGGCGCCAAGGGCCAGGCTGCCCTCGCGGTAGCTCGGGGCGATGTCGCGAAAGGCGTCCTCCGTGGTGCGGATGACCACCGGGAGGGCCAGCAGCCCCAGCGTGAGCGAACCGGCCAGGATGCTGTCGCCAAAGCTCAGGTAATTGACAAAAAATGCCATGCCGAACAAACCGAACACGATCGACGGGATGCCGGCAAGGTTGTTGGTCATTGTACGGATGAAAGCGACGAGGCGGCCGTCGGGGGCATACTCGCTCATGTAGATGCCACTGATGAGGCCTACGGGAAAGGCGAACAGCGCACTGCCGACCATGAGCCAGAACGTGCCCACTATG
Organism: uncultured Alloprevotella sp.; assembly: GCA_944322325.1. Taxonomy (GTDB): domain Bacteria; phylum Bacteroidota; class Bacteroidia; order Bacteroidales; family Bacteroidaceae; genus Alloprevotella. The sequence goes on along the minus strand of CALUOQ010000016.1, from coordinate 43,963 downwards.
GCAGGCCAGATGCCGCCGCTGGTCATGCCGTCGGTCGGCGCCTCGGTCAAAAATGTCCAGTCGATGACGCCGGCGCCATGGAAGAGAATAAAGCCGAGGATGAGGAACAGCACGGCCACCACGGCGTAGCTGAGCACGCGGAACAGGGCGAACACCGCCTGCTGTAGCCACAACTTGCGGCGGCGGTAAGAGGAATCGATGGGGAGCGACATGGCTATCTCTTGAATTTATTGCGCGCAGACACGAACTCTACGCAAGAATTAATGAACAGCGTGATGAAAAACAGGATGACTCCCAGCAGGAACAGCGCCTGGTAGTGGGCACCGCCTGCAGGCGCCTCGCCCAGCTCGGCAGCAATAGTGGCCGGAATCGTACGCAGCGGTTCGAGAATGCTGGAGGGTAAGATGGCGGCATTACCGGTAACCATGAGAACGGCCATCGTTTCGCCGATGGCGCGGCCGATGCCAAGGACGACACCAGACGTAATGCCCGTGATGGAAAACGGTATGACCACCTTATATATTGTTTGCCAACGCGTGGCGCCCAGCGCGAGACTGGCTTCGCGCATGGTGCGCGGACAGTTGCGCATAGCGTCCTCGGCCACGGTGATTATCGTGGGCAGAGCCATGATAGCCAGTACGATACTTCCGGCCAAGCCCGACTCGCCGACCGGCAGGCCGAACGTCTGTTGCAGCAGGGGAACGATGACAGCCAGCCCGAAAAAACCATAGACCACGGAGGGGATGCCGCCCAGCAGCTCAATGACAGGCTTGAACAGCTTGTGTACCTTCTCAGGAGCTATCTCGGCCAGATAGATGGACACCGCAAGACCGAAAGGCAGGGCGATGAGTATGGCGAAGAAGCTGACCCAAATCGTACCGCTCACCAACGGCAGAATGCCGAATATCGGCGAGGGCGTCGCGGTAGGATACCACTCGGCGCCGAGCAGCACATCCTTCAGCGGAATGGTGCGATCGGGCAGGCAGCGCACGCCGGGCGCTTCCTGCACCAGCACGTCGGGGACAAAAGCGACAATGCCAGGCGACTGCTGCACCTGCTCGGCGATTTTTGCCCCGGCGAACTCGTACTCCGCGCCCAGCTGTTCTTCGGTATAAAGCTGGTCGAGGTCCTCAAGACGGAACACACGGACCGGCAGGTCGGGACCTCCGACTTCCTTCCAGTTCGTAATATCCTCGTCGAAAAGCTGTTTGATCTGCTCGGCACTAAGTTCCTTCACCGGATTCTTAGGGTTAAGCGCCAGCACGTAGCCTTCCTCCACAATGGGGTTGCGGAAAAGGCCGGCGGCCTCGGTGAAAAGGAAGCCGATGATAAGCAGGATGACGACACTCGTCGTGAAGCCGCTGACGGTGAATACCCAGCGCGCTATCCGGTCAATCCATTTTTTCATAAGCGATAGGTTCGTTGCGAAAGTCGGTTATCGGGGAATAAAACCCAGTTCCAGCGTTTTCTTCTGTCCGGCAGGCGAAGCGACAAAGTCGAGGAACGGGCGGACAAGGGCTTCGTTGGCCTTGTCGTAGTAGTAATACAAAGGACGTACGACGGGGTACTGGCGCGCCATGGCGGTCTTGACAGAAGGCAAGACATAGTGGCGACCGCCGTCGTAGGAGACAGCGAGCGCCTTGACGTAAGGATTGAGATAAGCCAGACCGACGTAGCCGATGGCGCCGCGCGTCTGGCGCACAGACTGAATGATGGCGCCCGTCGCAGGCATGGAGAGGACGCCCGCCATGTAGTTTTTGTTCTTGAGCACGCTTTCCTTGAAAAACTCGTAGGTGCCCGACGACGTCTCGCGGGAGTAGACCACGATGCGGGCGTCGGGACCGCCCACCTCGCGCCAGTTCGTAATCTTTCCACGATAAATGGCTTCGAGCTGCTCGCGCGTCAGCTGCTTCACGGGATTGGAGGGGTGAACGATGACCGCCAGCGCGTCGTAAGCAGCGACGACCTCGCAAGGTGTATGGCGCGCTTGCTTCATCTTCATCTTCTCGCTGAACTTGATGCGGCGCGAGGCCATGGCGAGGTCCGTTGTCCCGTCCATCAGCGCCGATATGCCCACGCCGCTTCCGCCACCGGTCACCGTAAGCATGGCAGACGGATGACTTTTCATGAACATCTCGGAAAGTGCTTGGGTAAGAGGAAGAACGGTGTCGCTCCCCTTAATGCGCTGTGCGGCAGTCGGCAGGGAAAGACTCGATAAGAGCAGAAAAACACACGTCAATAGACTTTTCTTCATAAGCCTGATTTTTTGGCGTTGGTAAGTAATTGCGGTGCAAAAGTAGGCGATAGCCGTGAAAAAGGCTGTTACAAAATGATGAATTCCCAAGACGCTTTTCCCTGTCAAAAGCCGAACCGCACGAAACTCAACCCCACAAGCCTCAGCGCCAAGAGACATAAATACTGGGAAACCGAAAAAAGGCCGGGAAACCCTTTCCGGATTTCCCGACCTTTAGCTTGCGCTACGTCATAAGCGGCGCATAATTCTTATTGTTATCTTCAGTGCACCTGATAGGACTCGAACCTACACGACCGAAGTCACCAGATCCTAAGTCTGGCGCGTCTACCAATTTCGCCACAAGTGCAAGAACGACTGCAAAGGTAAAAAAATTATTTGAATCCGCCCCGCGTCAACACAGCGCAATGGTATAAAAGTAAAGTACGGAGGCTGGTATTGCCAGCAGAGAGGAATCGAAACGGTCGAGCATTCCACCATGGCCGGGCAGTATGTTACCGCTATCCTTGATACCGAACTGACGCTTCAACAAGCTCTCGACAAGGTCGCCCCAAGTGCCGAACACGCAGACCGTAAGGGCCAAGCCCACCCACGCGCCGACAGAAAGTTCCGGGAAAAAGTGTGCAAGCACCAAGGCCGCCACGACGTCGAGCGCCGCACCGCCCACACTGCCCACCCACGACTTGGCGGGCGAGATGCGGGGAAACAGTTTGTACGGGATATACCGATGGAACAAGCTGCCGGTGACATAGGCCCCCGTATCGCTCACCCACAGGAAGATGAACACGGCGAGCGGATAAATCCACACGTAGGTAGCGACGTTATAGGCCGGATCCGGCTGAAAAGCCAGCACGTTGAGCAGTCCGAATGGCAAGGCTACATAAACCTGCGAAGCGAAAGCATAGGCCCAATTAGCGAGCGGATTGGCCGCCCGACGGTAAAGTTCGCTGATCAGCAAGTAAATAACGGAAAGCAGGTAGGGCACAAAGGTTTCGACCCCGGTCAGCCCTGTGCTGTAACCGAAAAAAGCAAAAAACAGGTAGACAGCGGCTACTGTGTTTATGAAACGATTTATCTGCGCCCCGCCGTAACGGTTGACCAACGTGCTGAACTCCCACACGGCCAGTCCCGTGATGAGGGCAAACAGCAACGCAAACGTCGTGGGCGACAATACGATGCAGCCCACCAGCACCACGACAAAAAGGATGCCCGTCAATGTCCGCAAAACAAGGTTGCTCACTTCGTGTCCTCCTTGGTTGTTTGACCGTTGCCCGACGCCGCTGCGTCTGCTGTGGACGCAGTTTGCGCCGTAGCCGTCTCAGCCGACACCGGGGCGGCTTCACTCACGTCGTCGGTTGTCGGGGCGTCGAGCGTCGTCGAGGTGTTTTCGCTGGTCGCCGGCAGAAGCGGCGTTTCCTTTTTGCCATTCGCATCCAACAGCTCGTCTGCTCTGCTTTTCCAAGGACGCTTACCGAAGATGGCTTCGACATCCTCTGCGAAGATTACCTCACGCTCTATCAATATCTGCGCCAGACGGGCGTGACCGTCCGCGTGTTCCTTCAGAATGGCTTTGGCGCGTTCGTACTGGGCGGCAATGAGTTTGCTGACCTCACCATCGATTTTCTCGGCGGTCTTTTCGGAATAGGGCTTGGTGAAGTTGTATTCCTGATTGTTGTAGTAACACAGATTGAAGAGCTCATCGCTCATACCCAAATAGGCGACCATACCGTACGAACGCTTTGTCACGGTCTCGAGGTCGTTGAGGGCTCCGGACGAGATGTGTCCTGTGAACAATTCCTCGGCGGCACGTCCGCCCAATGTGGCACAAATTTCGTCGAGCATCTGCTCCTTGGTCGTGATGTTGCGCTCCTCGGGCAAGTACCAAGCCGCACCGAGCGCCTGACCGCGCGGCACGATGGTCACCTTCACCAACGGGTTAGCGTACTTCAGGAACCAGGAAACCGTGGCGTGCCCCGCTTCGTGCAAGGCTATCGTCCGTTTTTCCTCGGCCGTCATGACGCGCGTCTTCTTCTCCAGTCCGCCAATGATTCGGTCCACTGCGTCGAGGAAATCCTGCTTTCCGACAGCCGCCTTGTTATGACGCGCAGCGATAAGGGCGGCTTCGTTGCAGACATTGGCGATGTCGGCACCCGAGAAGCCGGGTGTCTGGCGCGCCAAGAGATCGACGTCGACATCCGCGCCGAGCTTGAGCGGCTTGAGGTGAACGCCAAAAATGGCCACACGCTCCTGGAGGTCGGGAAGGTCGACATGAATCTGCCGGTCGAAGCGTCCCGCACGCAGCAAGGCCTTGTCGAGAATATCGACGCGGTTCGTCGCCGCCAAAATGATGACGCCGGAATTCGTTCCGAAGCCATCCATCTCGGTAAGTAACTGATTAAGCGTATTCTCGCGCTCGTCGTTACCGCCGAGTGCGGGATTCTTGCCACGGGCACGGCCCACGGCATCGATTTCGTCAATGAAAATAATACAAGGTGCCTTTTCCTTGGCCTGACGGAAGAGGTCGCGCACACGGCTCGCGCCGACGCCTACAAACATCTCTACGAAGTCGGAACCGGACATGGAGAAAAACGGCACATCCGCCTCGCCAGCCACAGCCTTGGCCAGCAAAGTTTTTCCCGTTCCCGGAGGACCAACGAGCAGAGCGCCTTTGGGAATCTTTCCGCCCAGCGCCATGTATTTCGCGGGGTTCTTCAGAAAATCCACAATCTCCTGCACCTCTTGCTTAGCGCCCTCCTGACCGGCCACATCCTTGAAGGTGACGTGCAGACCGGAGCCTTTCTCAAACAAGCGAGCCTTACTCTTTCCCACACTGAAGACGCCGCCCGACGAGGCGCCGCCTCCGCCGCTCATCCGCCGCATGAAAAACATCCACACCGCTACCAACAGGATTATCGGAAGCAGGCTTCCGAGAAGCCCGAAGAAGTAGTCGTGCGTTTCCTCGTAGGTGACGGCGCCCGTAAAGGTGCCGCTCTCTTCCTGCTGAGTAAGGAACTCTTCCACCTTGTCGACCGAGGGATACTGAGTGCTGACCGTGGGCGACTGTCCTGTCTTTTGCGCGCCCGTCTTAAAGACATCGCGGATATGCTCAGGCTTCACGACCATGCTGACAAGGCCGTCGGTCTTGTTGACGGTGACGCTCTTGGCATAACCGTTCTCCACGTAAGTCTTGAAAGTGGTGTAGTTGATCGTCTTGTTATAACTGTTGGTCCCGCCACCGCGGAAAAACAGAAAAGCAAGCACCAGTAAAAGGATGCCGTAGACCCAATTCAGGCTGAAACGGGGTATATTATTCTTAGGTTTGTTCTCGCTCATGGAAATACTACGATAAAAGACAGGCCCTTAGTTCACCTCAGGAACGCGAGTGACCGGGGCGTCCTCCCAAAGGTGTTCGAGGTCATAATAGTCGCGCACGTCGGGCAGGAAGATATGGACAATAACCGTGCCGTAATCCATGGCGACCCACTGAGCCTGCGTGCGGCCCACGATGGCAGCAGGCTTTTCGCCGGCCTGCGTGCGCGCCATCTCCTCGACTGAGCGCGTAATGGCTTCCACCTGTTGGGGCGAATTTCCCTGGCAGATGACAAAATACTTGCAAGGCGCCGTTAAAATGGACGTAAGGTCAGAGACGACTATCTCACTGCCTTTTTTCTCTTGAATACCTTTAATTATAGCTTCAACTAACTGCGTTTGTTCTTCCATTTATTCTAATAAACGTAGGTGGGTGTTCAAATTTAATGGCGCAAAGTTAAACGCTTTTGTGGTAATAATAAAACCCATCTATCGAAATGTGGCGCTTTTTTTGATTTTTAGGAAAAACACCGGGTGCTACTTCACAAAACAGCGAGGATGCGATGGAAATCTTAAAAAACGCCGCTGTTTATTTGCACGTTTTGATTTTTCTTCATAACATTGCACCCGAAATGACAACGACTGTTAAAATCAATAGCCGCGCTACGATACTTTATCGGAGACTTACTCAAGAAACAACACTAACTGATAAACAAATGAAAAAAGCTCTTTTCACCCTTGCGGCAGCAGTACTGTGCCTGTGCGCACAAGCGCAGAACACGTCAACCGACTCGCTCAGCCAGCAGGTCGACTCCCTGCAAAAAGTCATCAGCCAACTCTCCAACAAGGTCGGCGCGACCGAAGAAGCCGACCTCGACCAGCAGATTTGGAAGGACCGCGCCAAATTCTTCTCCATCGGTATCGGAAAACAAACCCTCACCGATATGGACGTCGACGGAGTGAAGTGGGACAGCGAACTGGCCATCTCAATGTTGTGGGGACGGACCTACTATTTCCCGAAGAAGGCTTGGTTCGGCATGCTCAAGCTGGGCATCGACTTTGCGTGGATGGACATGAGTTATGCCAAGTACAAAGATTTCAGCGAAACCGAGATGCAACCCACCGGCGGTACGTATGACTGGGGCAGCGGCTATCCGAGTTACTACGAAGAGGACGATGACGACCTCGACCTCGGCGTATGGCAAGCCGAATATGCCATGCGCTTGGGTCCGTCCATAACCATCAACCCCGTTCACCACCTGAAAGCCGGTCTCTACGCGCACTTCGTACCCACGGCGTCAGCCATCAGTATGAACGACGAAGTCAACGTCACGTTCGTGCCCAACTTCGCTTTCGGCGGCAGTATTGCCTGGAAAATGATCTCCGTCGGTTTTGAAGGCCGGTGGGGCAAGGCGAAGTACAACAGCTTCTCCGTGAACGATGAAGGCACCGACAGCTGGTATGATGAGGGCGAAGGCAGCCTCGACGACGTGGTTACTTCTGAGAAGAGCCGACTCAAGACCAAACAATTCCGCTTTTTCCTGACGTTCCGCTTCTGATACGAAGGCCGGAAACGCCCGTACCATTCAGCCCCGGAGCCTTGCCCATACGGCAAAAGCTCCGGGGCTTTTCCGTCAGCAGGGGCCGAAAAACAAAGATTTCGGCCGAAAAACGCAAAAAAGCGGGGAAAAATTTGGTCCGTACCGAAAAGTTCCCTACTTTTGCACTCGTAATCACGGCGATTACTCCGGATTGGGGTATGGTGTAATGGTAACACTACAGATTCTGGTCCTGTCTTTCCTGGTTCGAGTCCGGGTACCCCAACCAAAGCGAGCGGCATTGCAATGAGCAATGCCGCTCGCTTTTTCTTTGCTCCACGAACCGCTACCGCTACGACATTAAAAACATTCCGGGCGCGCTGAAATGGCATCAGCGCGCCCGGAACTATTGGATCAGTGCTGCCGTCAGTTGACGGCCACTGCGTCAGTTTCTTTTAAGCCTCCGTGTTATCTTCGGCCTTGATCTGTTCGTTTACCGCTTCGATTTTCTGGCGTATCTCGTCGAGTTCGTTTTTCAGTCGCTCGACTTTACGGTTAATCTCGTCGACCAGCGTATTGCCCGACTTCGACTTGGCGCTCAGGAACGTCAGGTTGTTTTCGTAGGTCTGTATCTCACTCTTTTTGCTCTCGTAAGCGCTGACCAGACGGCTACGCTCGCGTGTCAGCTCGCTGCCTTCCTTCTCGGCGACGTTGCGTTTGAAATTCTCCACGCGGCGACGGCCTGCACTGAGGTGTAACGTCTCGAAGAGTTTGTCCACCGTCTCGCGATAGGCTTTATACACCTTGTCTTTCTGTTTGAAAGGTACGTGCCCCACGGCGCTCCACTCGTCCATCAGCTCACGCACTTCGCTGCGCACGTTGTCAGTCGGATTTTCGAGCAGGGCTTTCAGTTTTTCGATGATGTCCTTCTTGCGCGCCAAGTTGGTAGCCTCCTCCTCGCGCTGGCTCGACGTAGCTTCGGCTTTCCGCTCGAAAAATGCGTTGCACGCCTCGTTGAAGCGTTTCCACACGGCGTCCGAGACCTTGTGCGCTACGGGGCCCACTTTTTTCCAGTCTTTCTGGAGTTGTATCAGCTTGTTGGCCGTTGCGGTCCAGTCGGTACTGTCCTTCAGGGCTTCGGCCTGCTCACAGAGAGCATTCTTGGCAGCCAGATTGGCAGCGTACGTCTCACGCAGCGTCTTGAAGTGTTCGGCTTTGGCATGGAAAAACTTATCGCACGCAGCGCGGAAACGCTCGAAGATGCGGGTATTTTCCTTTTTCGGGGTAAAACCGATGCCTTTCCACTGCGTTTGCAGGTCGATCATCTGCTGCGTGGCTTTTTCCCAGTCCGACTGGTTCTTACGCTCAGCGTCGGCAATGGCCTCGGCCTGCTCGCAAAGGGCGGTTTTCTTGGTCAGATTTTCTTCTTCCTGCGCCTTCAACTGCTCGAAGTGGGCCTGGTGGCGTTTGTTGACTACCGTCGAGGCTGCCTTGAAGCGTGTCCAAATGTCCTCGCGCAATTCCTTGGCCACGGGGCCCGCCTCGCGGAACTCCTGATGCAGTTTTTGCAACTGGTGGAAAGCCGACACGACGTCGGGCACTTCTGCCAGTTTTTCGGCGGCCTCACAGAGGCGCGTCTTTATCTCCAGGTTTTTCTTGAAATCGTATGCCCGGAACTCGTGGTTCAGCCGCAACTGGTCGTAGAACTGCTCGACGTTGTACTGGTAGTTTTTCCAAAGTTCCGAAATCTGCTCGGCGGGCACGTTGCGTATCTCTTTCCACTCCGCCTGAAGCTGTTTGAATTCCTGATAAGCCTTGTCGGCCACGTCGGGCGAAGCGCTCATTTCCTTGATGCGCTCAATGATGGCCAGCTTGCGCTCCAGGTTGGCTTTTTTCTCTTCCTCCTGTTCGGCGAGGGCCTGCGCCCGGCGCTCCTTGATAAGCCCCATCTGTGCCTTGAAGTTGACCTCGTCCGGGTCGGCGGGGGGCATGAAATCATCGGCGTTGCCACCGTCGGCCACAAAGGCCTCGCGGGCTGCCATGACCTCGGCATTGCGCAGTTTGTAGTAAGCCTGCTTCAGACTTTCGATTTCACTACGGTCAACCATGTCGTGCTCGCTCACGATGGTCTTAAGCCGGGCGATGACCTCGGCTTTGGTTTGCGGCTGCGGTTGGGCGACCGGCTCTTCTGCTTCGCTGCTCGGAGCGGCGGTTTCGGGTTCCGGGGTGACGTTGACCTCGACCGGAGCGTCTGTCGCTTCGACCGGCACCTTATTCTCGGCCTCTGTCATGGATTCTTCAGACATAGATATGTTTTTAGTTAGGGTGTTTATCGCTACAAATAAAGAACATTTTTACGAGATAGCCAAACGTTCTGTCTCTTTTTACGCTAAATCGTACTCAAACCCACGTCTTCCGGCGGAAAAGCACGTAAAACAGACCGCTCACCAAGATAGAAGCTGTGAACACGACGGGAAAACCCCACCACGTACCTTCCATGCCGTTAACCAGGTTCATGCCAAACCAGCTCGCTATGAGCGTGGGAAACATCAGTATGATGGACACTGACGTCATCTGCTTCATGACGCCGCTCATATTATTATTAATAATGTTGGCGTAGGTTTCCATCGTCGAGTCGAGGATGTGGGTATAGATGTTCGTCGTCTCGCGCGCCTGGCTCATTTCGATGTTGACGTCTTCGATAAGGTCGGCATCGAGTTCGTCTACAGGCAGTTTGAACTTCAGCTTCGAGAGGAGGGTTTCGTTGCCTCGGATGGACGTGATGAAGTACGTCAGGCTGTCTTGCAGGCGCGACAGGCCTATCAGGTCCTCATTGTCGATTTTCTTGTCCAGATTCCGTTTCGACTCCTCCATCAGTATGGAAATCTGCTTCAGGCGCTTCAGGTACCAGACGGCTGACGAGAGAAACAGGCGGAACACCAGGTCGACCGAATCGGTGAAACCCTGATTGCGCTTCTGCTGATAGGAGACGAAATCAATCATCATGTTCGTCTCGTAGTTACAGATGGTGACGCACACGTCCTTGTTGAGCACGATGCCCAGCGGGATGGTGGTGTGCGGGGTGTGCGACCGTACTTCCTTCACGTAGGGAATGCGAAGAATGATGAGCACCCAGCCGTCGTCGTACTCATAGCGCGAGCGCTCGTCCTTGTCTCGGATGTCGTCGAGGAAGTAAGTGGGAATTTTAAGTTCGTCGAACAAAAAGCGTTCGTCGTCCGGGGTGGGGCAAGTCACTTGAGTCCAGCAGTTGGGCTCCCAGTTTTCGATGGTACGCAGTGTGTGAGCAATGTTCCAGTAAGTTCGCATAGGCAGTCCTCCTTTGACGGTAAAACCGAACGCCGGGGCCGCACTTGCCAGCCCTTACGTCCGCCACGTTATCGTTTCCGCGTAATAATCGTCCATTATGGGTGAATACTTTTAACCGCCGCAAAAGTACTACTTTTTTCCCGCCCGGCAAGCGGGCCTCTGCGTTTTTGTCCACCATCGCTTACGAAAAAACACCGGGCGAGACCGTCGCCCGACGCTGCGAAGTGTGAAGAAAAGCGAACGCAGCAACAGAATTTTCTATCGCTACGACAGTTTTTCCTGTCGCTGCGACAGATTTTCCCAAGGCAGCACTTGTTCGGCCCATAAAGTCCCCAGCGTTTTCCGTCGCCGCGATGCATTTTCGTACCTTTGCCACAGAATCCTTTTCCACACTTCACATGAGAAGCGAATTTGAGAAAATGCGCAGCGGCGAGCTCTACGACTTCGACGACGCCGAGGTCGTGGCCAGTTTCCGCCACGCCAAAGCCTGCTGCGCCCGCCTTCAGGGCATGAGTCCCTACGAGCCTGAGTGCCGGGCGCTGCTCGAGGAGCTGATTCCCGGCCTGCCCGCCACGGCTACGGTTAACCCGCCGATTTCGTGTGACCACGGCAACGGCATCCACCTGGGCGAACACGCGTTCGTCAACTCCGGCTGCACCTTCCTCGACGGCGCCGACATCACCATCGGCCGCCACACGCTCGTCGGGCCCAACTGCCAGTTTTACACGCCCCAACATCCTATGGACTACCGCGCGCGCCGCCACGCCGTCGAGACCTGCCACCCCATCACCGTCGGCGACGACTGCTGGCTGGGCGGAGGCGTCATCGTCTGCCCCGGCGTCCGCATCGGCCACCGCTGCATCATTGCCGCCGGCAGCGTCGTCACCCGCGACATCCCCGACGATTCGCTGGCCGCGGGCTGCCCCGCGGTGGTCAAACGCCGCCTCAACGACTCCGAAAAAGCACAATAAGACACGCTGCAAGGCGACATAAGTGCCTTTCTGCTTGCCGTTATCACAAAAAAGCCTTATCTTCGTCGCCAGAACCGTTTTTACACGATTTTAGTCACTTATTATATTTTTTGAATCACTTGTTATGCGACACATCAAACGACTCCTGCTCGCCGCCGCGCTGATGCTCACAGCCACGTGGCACCTGAATGCAGAAACGAACCCGAAACCGTTCGTCATCCCCGAGCTGAAAGAATGGAAAGGAGCAGAAGGCACATTCACGCCTACCTCCGAAACCCGCATCGTCTACCCCAAAGGCGACGCGACCCTCGAACGCATTGCCAACCAGCTGGCCGGCGACTACAAGGAAATGTTCGGCAAAAGCCTCACTACCGCAGCCGGAAAGGCCAAGGCCGGCGACATCGGCCTCGCCCTGAAAAAAGACAAGAGCCTTGGCAGCGAGGGGTACACCATCAAGGTGAGCGACCGCGTCGCCGTCACCGCCCCGACGCCGACCGGCGTTTACTGGGCCACCCGCTCGCTCCTGCAAATGAGCGAGCAGAGCGAACAGCACCAGCTGCCCTGCGGCACCGTGCGCGACTGGCCCGACTACGGCCTGCGTGGCTTCATGATTGACTGCGGGCGCAAGTTCTTCCCCATAGAGTACCTGCGCGATTACGTGAAGATAATGGCGTACTACAAGATGAACTGCTTCCAGATTCACTTGAACGACAACGGTTTCAAGCAGTACTTCGATCAGGACTGGAACAAAACCTACGCGGCTTTCCGTCTGGAGTGCGACACGTACCCGGGCCTGACTGCGCGTGACGGCCACTACACCAAGCAGGAGTTCATCGACCTTCAGATTCTCGCCGAGAACAACTGCGTCGAGATCATCCCCGAAATCGACATCCCGGCCCACTCGCTGGCTTTCTCGCACTACAAGCCGGAACTCGGCAGTAAGGAATACGGCATGGACCACCTCGATCTGTTCAACCCCGAAACTTATCCGTTCTTCGACGCCTTGTTTAAGGAATACCTCAGCGGCGACAACCCCGTATTCCGCGGCAAGCGCGTACACGTGGGCACCGACGAATACTCCAACCGCGACACGGCCGTCGTCGAGAAGTTCCGCGAGTTTACCGACCACTACATCCGCCTCGTCGAAGGCTACGGCAAGCAGGCCTGCGTATGGGGCGCGTTGACACACGCCAAGGGCAAGACGCCCGTGAAGTCGGACAACGTCGTCATGAGTCTATGGAACAACGGATACGCCAACCCGAAAGACATGGTCGATCAGGGCTTCAAGCTCATCAGCATCCCCGACGGCCTCATCTACATCGTACCCGCTGCCGGCTACTACTACGACTATCTGAACTCGGAGTACCTCTACAAGAGCTGGACGCCGGCCCAAGTGGGCAACGTGAAGTTCGACGAAAAAGACCCGGCCATCCTAGGCGGCATGTTCGCCGTGTGGAACGACCACGTCGGCAATGGCATCTCGACGAAGGACGTGCACGACCGCACGTACCCTGCCCTGCAGGTTATCGCCGCCAAGTCGTGGAGCGGCCCGTCGGTGACCGTACCGTTTGAGACGTACAACACGAAGCGCCTCGACCTGAGCGAAGCGCCGGGCGTCAACCAGAGCGGCCGCATCGGTGAGGGCAAGGGCCTCGTGTACCAGCTGGCCGAAGTCAAGCCGGGCTCGCGTCTTCCGCACGAGGAGATCGGCTACAATTACCGCGTCTCGTTCGACCTTGACGGTAAGGCCGAAACGCCGGGCACCGAGCTGTTCCGCTCGCAGACAGCTGTATTCTATCTCGCCGACCCCGTCCGCGGCATGTTGGGCTTCGCCCGCGACGGCTACCTCAACTATTTCAGCTATCCCGTGCCCGCCGGACAGAAGGTGAACATCGCCGTGGAAGGCGACAACAAGGCCACGCGCCTCTACATCAACGGCAAGCTGGTCGAAACGCTCGACATCCAGCGCCGCTTCTACGACAAGGACGCCAAGGCCGGCATGAACTACGTGCGCACGCTCTTCTTCCCGCTTCGCCAGGCCGGACAGTTCAAGAGCTCGGTGACCAATCTGAAAGTCGAAGTGCTCTAAGGCCCGCCAGCACAGCGAACCGAAAACTTCGCCACCTTTTCCGCCCTTCTTCCGCTGCCTCCAGGCTGGGAGAAGGGCGGTTACTTTTCATCCACAAGCTAACAGATGTCCACGCAGCAGTCCGACACACAGTAAACAGGTCCGACGAAACGGGTACATCCCCGCCCCGCATACACAGGACTGCCACACATTATATTATATAGGAAATCAAACGCGGCATGACTGTTCTCCGCCCGTCTGCCGCAGCATAACTATTCTCCGGAAGCGCCCTCGGCATAACGCCCGAGGCCATAGAGTTTCAGCTTGTTGTACAAGGTTTTCCGATCGATGCCCAAAAGTTTCGCGGCGCGGCTCTTGTTGTTTTTGGTTTGCTGCAAGGCGTTCACGATACGGCGTTTCTCCTCCTGCTCGTCGTAAAGAGGAGCAGGTACATAGTCGTGCGTCACGACCGGCGCCGCGGGCGAGGCCACCGTAGACTGCGCCTCAAGTTCGTTTCCCAGGTTCTCCATGCGGATAAGGCCGTTCTGCGCCAAAAGCGCCGCGCGCCTGACGATATTCTTCATCTGACGCAAATTGCCGGGCCAGCTATAGTTGCAAAAAGCGCGCATCACCTCAGGCGCGAAGCCGACCACGTTGCGCTCCAGCTCCCGATTGGCCTGGTCGAGGAAGAACTCGGCGAAAAGCGGTATATCCTCCACCCTTTCGGACAAAGCGGGAATGCGCAGCGTGAACTCGTTGATGCGATGGAACAGGTCCTCGCGAAACCGCCCTTCCTGAACAGCGAGTTGCAGGTTTTCGTTCGTGGCCGACACCAGGCGGATGTCCACCTCCACCTCCTTGTCCGAACCGAGCGGGCGCACCCGCCGTTCCTGCAAGGCGCGGAGCAGCTGCACCTGCACTTCGTAACTGAGATTTCCGATTTCGTCAAGAAACAGGGTGCCGCCGTTGGCTTCGACGAAAGCTCCGGTCTTGTCGCCGTAGGCACCGGTAAACGCGCCTTTCACGTGTCCGAAAAATTCCGACGCAGCCAAATCGCGCGGTATGGCACCGCAGTCAATGGCCACGAACGGCCCTCCGCTGCGCTTGCTCTGTGCGTGCACGCGGCGGGCGACGTGTTCCTTGCCCGTACCGCTGTCTCCGATGATAAGAACCGACATGGGCGTCGGCGCGACCAAAGCCAAGTAAGCATACAGCTGGCGGGCGCTCTCGCTTTTCCCTTCCATGTACTCGCTCGGAGGGGCTTCGCGTTTGACGGTCGCACGCACCGTCGGCACCGTGTCGGCGGGCGTCATGGCTTCCGCAATCTTCTGCAAAAGCATGTCAGGCTGTAGCGGTTTGGAGATAAAGTCCTTTGCGCCCAGCTTCATTGCCGTGACGGCGGAGTGTATGTCCGCATATCCGGTCATTATGATCAAGGGACACAAGTGCTGCTCCCGTTTCATCCAGTCGAGCAACTCGGTCCCGTCGGCGTCGGGCAAGCGAAGGTCGGACAGCACGAGGTCGACGTCGTCCTCCTCCAGCGCCTTGCGCGCCTGGCGGACCGTCGAAACCACCGCTACGGCATAGCCTTGCTTGCCTAACCATGTCGCCAACATCTTCGACAGTGTCAAGTCGTCCTCTACCAACAGGATTTTCTTCATCACTCTTTCTTCTTACTCAAAGCAAAGTTAGCTTTTTTTTCGGCTTCTGCCGCCCATTTCTGCATTTCCTTTGTGATTTCTTCTACTTTTTCGGGAATTCCGTCCTCCCAGGCAAAGCCATCGCACTGTCCCGCCCATGCGGCAAAGACTTCGACCAACGGCTGCACATGCAAGTCGCGGTAACGGGGAAGCAGCTTGTGGGCGATGTGCGACAGCTTGCGTGTGTCGCGCTGCTCCGCTGCTTCCGTCAAGGCCGTCGCCGACGCACGCGTATCGGCGGCAAACGTCCGCAGGATGTCGGCCTCGGCCTCCGGATCGCCGGCCGCGAAAAGCAGGACGGGGCTCCACACGTCGCCCGCCGGGGACTCGGACGAGGATGCAGGCGGAACCTCCCTACCCCCAGTGCCCGGCTCTTGCAGACAAGCCCGCAGGGACGACCGTCCGAAAGGCTTGCGCAGACAGGCGTCGAATCCGGCCTCGCGAAAAGCCTCCTGGCTGATGTCGTCGCGCGCCGTGACCGCCACGACGCGCAGGCCGCGAAGCCGGGGCGACGGGTCCTCGCGCAAGTGGCGGACCAGCTCGAAACCATTGAGGCCGGGCATTTGTATGTCGGTGAGCAACACGTCGTAACGGCTGTCGTGAAGATTGCTGATGAGCCGCTCGGGGGTGTCGAAGCAGGTCACATCATGGCCTTCGCCGCGCAGCATGGTGGCACACAGCTGGAGCTGAAGCACGTCGTCGTCGAGCAGTGCCACGCGCAAGCGCTTGTTCTCAGCGGCGGGAAGAGGCGGCACGTGCCCATCCTCGAGCGGCACGCGGACCGTAAACGTACTCCCTACGCCCTCGGTGCTCTCCACCGTGATGTCGCCACCGAGCAGTTGGGCGTTCTTGCGCGTGATGGCCAGTCCTAAGCCGAAACCTTCTTCGCCTTTGGCATTACTCATGCGGGCAAACTCGCCAAAAAGGCGGTCCTGCTCGCTCGCCGGTATGCCGCGCCCCGTGTCGGCCACAGTAATGGTCAGCCACCCTTCGGCCGCCGCCACGCGCAGCGTCACCTGCCCTTGCGTCGTAAACTTCACTGCGTTCGACAACAGGTTCTCCGTCATTTGGCGCAGGCGCAGCGGGTCGCCCACAGCCTGGCGGATGCGGAAGTCCGTCTCGCAGTTCAGCTTCAGCCCTTTGGCTTCGGCCATCGGTCGGAAGGCGCTCCCGATAGCTTCGAACAAGGCGCCCACGTCAAACGGCACGTGCTCCGCTTCGACGCAGTTGGCGTCGAGTTTGTGGTAGTCCAGCAACGAGCGTACCAAGGCCAGCAGGTGGTTGGCCGCCTGCCGGATATTTTCCACGTAAGAGAGCGTCCGCCGGTCGCTGACCCTGCGAAGCAACAGGTCGGCGTAGCCCAGCACGGCCGCAGCCGGCGCCTTGAGGTCGTGAGTGACGGCCAACATCAACCGCTCGCGCATCCGGAGCAGGTGTTCGGTGCGGGTGTTGGCCTCCTCGAGCGCCTCGCGATAACGGCGGGCATTGCGCAGGTCACGCCCGATGAGGAACAGGAAAAAGCCAGCCAACATGAGGGCACACCCCGCCGTCCCGGCCAACGTGAAGGCAGCCTGCCGGCGCAGCGTCCGCGCCGCCATCAGCCGGGCGGCAGCCAAGCGCTGCTCTTCGGCATCGAAATCCTCCAGCAGCTGGTTCGCGCGATGGCTGATGTCCCAGCTCTCACGGCCCACCCGCGCCACAGCCTGTTGTAGCGAGCGGACTTGCTCCATGCGGTAACGCCGCGCCTGGTCCTGCACGTCGCCGATAATGCCTGCCACCGTGTCGGTCGTGGCCACTTGCGTCGTGAGCGTATCGACCCTTTCGTCGAGAACCTCCTGCTTCACCTTCACGGAATCGCGCTTCGACGGCACGAAAGCCTCGGCCAGCCGTTGGAAGAAATTCTTCTTCTCCGGCGGCTCGACCACGGTGTCCGTGCGCACCACGACGCGGTGCTCCACACGTTGGACGGGCACTGTGTCACGCCGGACGCTGATGCGCTTCATCTGTTGTTCGTAGAAATCGATCAGGTCGTCGCGTCCCATGAGGCTGATCAGCCGGGCCACACTCCGGCGCTTGGCGACAAGAAGCTGGCGCAGCGTGTCAAGACGCGCCCGTTGCGACGTGTCGACCATCCGGCGGCGCAACGTGTCGAGCCGGGCCAGCGTCGTGTCGACCAAAGTGGAGTAACGCAGAAAGTCGTCCTTGCTCCCCATGCCCACGCCTACGGCGCTCGTCTCGGCCTCATGCATGGCCAGCACGAAGCTGAGCGTCGCCCGGCGCCGGTCGTTCAGCAACAGGCCCTCGCTGTTCGGCCGTTCGAGTTCCTCCAGCTGTTTCCACACGCCGTAGAACGCCGCTACGACCAAGACCAGCAGCAACAAGTAGCCCAAGAGTACTTTCAGGTGTTCCCTACGCTCTATTTTTTTCATACCTCGCCGGGCGGGATGGGTTTGTGTCGGCAAAAGTAAATCTTTTCCGCAACTTTGCGCCTATCGTCACTACATTATTATATGTATAGGAGAGCCGTCCTCTTTCTTCTCGCCGCCCCGGGCTACGCCACCGACCTCGACGGCATGATGGGACAGGACCTGCTGCGGGCGCTCCGGCGGCTCACCATCGACTACCGCCGCCGCACACTGACCGTCGAGCCGCTCGCGACGCCCTGATGCCGCGGTCGGTGTGCGCGCCACACCGACCACGCGGACAAGTGTAGTCCCCGTGCCGAACAAGTACTACGATAGAAATTTCTATCGCTGCGACAGGAATTTCTATCGTAGTACTTGTTTTTACCCGGTATACAGGCAGGCTGCGCCACAGGAGCCGCCGCCCGCACCGCGACTGCGAAAAAAACGCCGGCTTCACAGCTTGAGAACGCCCTCGCTGCGACGATTGCACACCGGACTTTACAAATTGTCCGCAACGCCGTAAGGGGTAAGTCCCACATGCTGTAATTATTCCAAAATCGCATAGTTAAAAAAAGTGGAACGCCGCCCGGATCTCCGCCGTAAGCCTATATTTGCGGCGAGACTACGTCTCCATTACTCATCTAACTATTTTACACTTATGTGGAAGTACACATTCTTTGTGTCAGCTCTGGCCGTCAGCACTTGCATTGCGACCGGCTGTAGCGACGATGAGGACGGGCGTCCTCCCGTAACTAACCCCGTTTCGGCCGAAGTGCAGGCTTCGTTTGCCGAGCAGTTTCCCGGCGCGCGCGACGTCGAGTGGGAAGTCCGCGGCACCTATGCCGTGGCCGACTTCAGCTATGCCGACTCCCAGAGCGGCGGCTGGGTGTCCAGTACGGCCTGGTACAGCCAGACGGACGGCACTTGGCTGATGAGCGAATATGACCTGCGCTTCGAGCGCCTGCCCGAAGCTGTCAAGACGGCGTTTCAGCAGAGCGAGTACGCCGGCTGGCACGTGGACGACGTCGACCTGATACGCCGCGACGGTGTCACGCTGCTCTACGTCGTCGAGGTCGAACAGGGCGGACAGGAGATGGATCTTTACTACGCCGAGGACGGCGTGCTCGTCAAGGCCTTGGCCGACACGGACGGCCGCCACGACTATAGCGACCTTATCCCCGCAACGCCCACGGGCAGCGTACAGGAATTCATTCAAAGCCGCTATCCCGGCGCCCGCATCGTGGAAATCGACGCCGACGACGGCCTGACCGAAGTGGAGCTTATCGACGCGGACCACGTGCTGCGTGAGGCCGTGTTCAACCGCTCCGGCGAATGGCTGTACACGCAGACCGAAGTGCGCCGCGCCGACCTTCCGGCCACCGTGACCGACGCCTGGAACGCCTCGGAGTACGCCGCGGCCAACGGCTACCGGCTGGACGACATCGACTACTACGAAACGGCCTCGGACGGCAACTACTACCGCCTCGAACTGGAGTCGCGCTACGGCGACGTCAAGCTCAAGGTGACCCCCGACGGCGATCTCTCCCTCTTCACGCCGACGGGCGGCGGGACCATCGTAGCGGACACCGTCGACGAGGCTATCCAGCGCCTTTGTCCCGGTGCCATCGTCATCGAGAAAGACTACGACGACGGTTACCTCGAAGTGGAAATCCGCCACGAAGGCCGCGAGAAGGAAATGCTCTTCAACGGACAGAACGACTGGGTGCTCACGCGCTGGGACGTGGCTTACCGCGAATTGCCCGAAGCCGTGCTCACTGCGTTCCGCCAAAGCGAGTACGCCCAGTGGGAGCTCGACGGCATCACCTACACCCAGACACCGACGGGCGAATGGTACGTGCTTGAAGTCGAGGACTACCGCACGGACACCGACCGCTACCTGCGCATCACGCCCGGGGGCGAAATCGCCGGCCTCTGACCCCTCCCGGCGCCATGCGCGCCGCACCTCTTCAAACCAGGGCCGCCCGCCGCGTTTACACCCGGCGGGCGGCCCTGCACACGTCGGCGACAATTTAGACCGCGTCCAAATTAAGGAGAAATAACGGGGCGACCGCACCTCCGCCCGCGGCAAACGCTTATCTTTGCACCCGAACAAAGAACACGGACATTATTAACAATTAATTTTTCAAAAGACTATGGCATACGTAATCAGCAGCGATTGTGTCGCCTGCGGCACCTGCATCGACGAATGTCCCTCTGGCGCTATCAGCGAGGGCGAAATCTACTCCATCAACCCTGATGTGTGTGTAGACTGCGGCACCTGCGCCGACGTTTGTCCCTCGGGCGCCATCGCTCCGGGCAACTAAAATCGCAGACACCTATTGTAATCAGAACGCTCCGGCGGCCGTCAAGGTCACGGAGCGTTTTTCGTTGGACAGACGGGCGGGAAACGCCCCGCCACAGCGCGCCGCAAATCGCGGACAAAGCCCGCCGCGCGCCCGCAAAAATTAGTATCTTTGCAACCGTAATCACCAAAAAGCGGAACCGCACCATGACAGATCTTGAAATAGCCCACGCCACGCGCCTCGACGACATCGCCCGCGTGGCCGCCACGATGGGCATCGGCGAGGCCGACCTCGAACGCTACGGCAAGCACATCGCCAAACTTCCCCTAAGCCTCATCGACGAGGAGGCAGTGCAGAAAAATCACCTCATCCTCGTCACCGCCATCACCGCTACGAAAGCCGGTATCGGCAAGACGACCGTGAGCATCGGCCTTTCCCTGGGCCTGAACAAGATAGGCCGGCGCGCCGTCGTGGCCCTGCGCGAACCCTCGCTCGGCCCCTGCTTCGGCATGAAGGGAGGCGCCGCGGGCGGCGGCCATGCGCAAGTACTGCCCATGGAGCGCATCAACCTGCACTTCACCGGCGACTTCCACGCCATCACTGCCGCGCACAACCTCATCGCCGCCCTGCTGGACAACTACATCTACCAGCACCAGGCCGAGGGCTTCGGGCTGAAAGAGACACTCTGGCGCCGCGTACTCGACGTCAACGACCGCTCGCTCCGCTCCGTCGTCACGGGGCTCGGACCGCGCACCAACGGCGTCACGGCGCAGTCGGGATTCGACATCACCCCTGCGTCCGAACTCATGGCCATACTCTGCCTCGCCACGGACGAAGCCGACCTGCGCCGCCGCGTAGAACGCGTCATCCTGGGCTTTACGTTCGACGACCACCCCTTCACCGTCAAGGACCTCGGCGTGGCCGGTTCGGTGGTCGTCCTGCTCAAGGATGCCTTGCAGCCTAACCTCGTGCAGACCACAGAGAATACCCCGGCCATCGTGCACGGCGGCCCGTTTGCCAACATCGCCCACGGCTGCAACTCCCTCTTCGCCACGAAAATGGCCATGAGCCACAGCGAATACGCCATCACCGAAGCCGGATTCGGAGCCGACCTCGGCGCCGAGAAATTCTACGACATACTCTGCCGCAAAAGCGGACTGCACCCCGACCTCACCGTCATCGTGGCCACGGCGCAAGGACTGAAGATGCACGGCGGCGTGGCGCTCGACCGCATCAAGGAGCCCGATCTCGAGGGGCTGCGCCGCGGACTGGCCAACCTGGACCGCCACGTACGCAACCTACAGTCGTTCGGGCAATCCGTAGTGGTGGTGTTCAACCTCTTTGCCGAAGACACGGACGACGAAATGGCCCTGCTGCGCCAGCACTGCGAAGAAACACTCGGCGTGCCGTTCGCTGTCAACCGCGCTTACGCCGAAGGCGGCGAGGGAGCGGTCGAAATGGCCCGCGTCGTCGTGGACACCATCGAAAAGCGTCCCTCGGCTCCGCTGCGCTTTGCTTACGACGACAGCGACAGCGTCGCCGAGAAAATACGCAAGGTGGCGTGCAACCTATACGGCGCCGCCAGCGTGACGCTCGCCGCCCCGGCCCAGCGCCGCATCAAGCAAATCGAGGCACTCGGTCTGGGACATCTCCCGGTGTGCATCGCCAAAACACAATACTCCTTCTCGGCCGACGCCAAGCAGTACGGCGCTGTCAGCGGGTTTGACTTCCTCGTGCGCGACGTAGTCATCAACGCCGGCGCCGAAATGATCGTAGCCATCGCCGGCGACATCCTGCGTATGCCCGGCCTGCCCAAGAACCCGCAGGCCAACCATATAGACTACGTCGACGGTGAAATCATTGGCCTGAGCTGATCCCGGCAGAACCCCGACAGCGGGCGACGCGCGCGCGACCGTCAATGAAACGCACGCAAAGCCCCCTCAGTCAAAATTAATCCGTATCTTTGCACCCTCAAACTCAATTAGTTCACCCATATACTACTCCCGACATGGCAGACACTAAAGTTATCAAGACCGCGCTTATCTCGGTTTTTCATAAAGACGGCCTCGACGCGCTGCTCGCCAAGCTGCACGAAGAAGGCGTCAAGTTCCTTTCCACCGGCGGTACGCAAAAGTTCATCGAAGAACTGGGCTATCCGTGCCAGAAAGTGGAAGACGTGACCAGCTACCCGTCCATCCTCGGCGGCCGCGTCAAAACGCTTCATCCCAAAATCTTCGGTGGCATTCTGGGGCGTCGCGGACTGGCCGAGGACGAGGCCCAGATGAACCAGTACGGCATCCCGACCATCGACCTCGTCGTCGTAGACCTCTACCCCTTTGAGGACACGGTGAAAAGCGGTGCCTCGGAGGCCGACATCATCGAGAAGATAGACATCGGCGGCATCTCGCTCATCCGGGCCGGCGCAAAGAACTTCAAGGACGTCGTCATCGTGCCCTCGAAAGCTGAATATCCGCTCCTGCTCGACCTCCTTAATCAGAAAGGCGCCCAGACGGACATCGAAGACCGGCGTCTGTTTGCCACACGTGCTTTCGGCGTCAGCAGCCACTACGACACGGCTATCCACGCCTACTTCGAAAGCCAGCAATAACCGCGTAAACACAGAGGAACACCGACATGGGACTTTTCTCCTTTACCCAAGAACTGGCCATGGACCTCGGGACGGCCAACACCATCATCATCAGCGACGGCAAGATAGTCGTCGACGAGCCGTCCGTAGTCGCGCTCGACCGCCACTCCAACAAAATGATTGCGGTCGGTGAGCGCGCCAAACTCATGTACGAAAAGACGAACGACAAAATCCGCGTCATCCGCCCCTTGCGCGACGGCGTCATCGCCGACTTCAACGCTTGCGAACAAATGATGCGCGGCCTGATCAAAATGGTACACTCGGGCAACCGTCTGTTCTCCCCCCCGTCGCTGCGCATGGTTATCGGCGTCCCCTCGGGGTCGACCGAAGTCGAACTGCGCGCCGTGCGCGACTCGGCCGAACACGCCAACGGACGCGACGTCTACCTGATCTATGAACCGATGGCAGCCGCCATCGGCATCGGGCTCGACGTAGAAGCTCCGGAAGGTAACATGATTGTCGACATCGGCGGTGGAACGACGGAAATCGCTGTCATCTCGCTGGGCGGCATTGTCTCGAACAACTCCATCAAAATGGCCGGTGACGACTTCACCGCCGACATTCAGGAGTACATGAGCCGCCAGCACAACGTGCGCGTCAGCGAGCGCATGGCCGAGCGTATCAAAATCCACGTGGGCGCCGCCCTGAGCGACCTCGACGACGCCCCGGAAGACTACATCGTGCACGGCCCGAACCGCATCACCGCCCTACCGATGGAGGTCCCCGTCTGCTATCAGGAAATCGCCCACTGCCTGGAAAAGTCGATAGCCAAGATTGAAACGGCCGTACTCAGCGCACTCGAGAACACACCGCCCGAACTTTACGCCGACATCGTACACAACGGCATCTACCTGACCGGCGGCGGCGCCCTGCTGCGCGGACTCGACAAGCGCCTGACCGACAAAATCAACATTCCGTTCCATGTGGCTGAAGACCCGCTGCACTGCGTAGCCAAAGGCACAGGAATCGCCCTCAAGAACGTAGACCGGTTCTCGTTCCTCATCAAGTCGTAAGACACTACGGCAGACCTCAGCCCGGCGCACCCGGAGGCGACCGCGCAAACGGCGGCCTCCACTTGGGCGCCGGGCCTGACGGGTGCTGCCACGTCAAAAACTCCCAACGGCCCGAGCACAAAGAGACGCTGAACGATGAACAACCTGCTGGACTTCCTCCGTAAGTATCACTACTTCTTCCTGTTCATTTTGCTCGAGGTCGCGAGCTTCGCGCTGCTCTTCTATTTCAACAACTACCAAGGCAGCGTATGGTACACCTCCGCCAATCGCGTCACCGCCAGTATTGACCGCTTCTATGGCGACGTCCAGACTTATCTGAACCTGCAGCACGTAAACCGCAAACTGACGGACCATAACATCCAGCTGCAACGGCAAATCGACGTGCTGCGCGAACGGCTGGCAGACTTGGACCACGACTCCACAGAAACCGAACGGCTCGTGGCGAAAAGCTTGGAAGGTTATCGGCTCATCCCGGCCAAAGTCATCTCGAGCACCCTGGTCCGCAGGAACAATTATCTGGTCATCGACCGCGGCGCCAAGGACGGCATCCGCCCCGAAATGGGCGTGGTCAGCGGAGGCGGCGTGGTGGGTATCGTGTTCCTGACGGGACCGAACTACTCCCTTGTGCTCCCGGCCATCAACGCCCGTTCGAGCATCAGCTGCCGCATTCGCAACCATCGCTTTTTCGGTTACCTGCAATGGGACGGCGGCAGCCCCATCGAAGCCTACGTGAGCGACATTCCCCGCTATGCGCGCCTGAAAGTCGGCGAAGTCATCGAGACAAGCGGCTATTCGTCCATTTTCCCTCCCGGTATTTTCGTCGGGCGCATTCGTGCCATCCACAACGCCCCTGACGGCGTGACCTACCGCCTCGACGTCACACTGGGGACCGACTTCGGGCGGCTGCGCGACGTCACGGTCATCGCCACCGAAAACCGCGCGGAAATCGACACGCTACGCGTGCACGCCCTCCAGTCGGAACAAGCCATATAACCTCTACCGCCGCTGCCTATGCTCGCCCGTCTGCTCTACTCGACCAAGTGGTTCGTAATGCTTATCGCCTTGCAAGTCCTGGTGTTCAACCACATACACATCGCTGGCTATGCGACACCACTCCCCTACGTCTACTTTCTGTTGATTCTTCCCTCCGACACGCCGCGGTCGGCCCTGCTGATGTGGGGCTTCGCGCTGGGCTTCATCGTCGACACCTTTACGAACACGCCCGGCATGGCCGCCGCGGCCCTCACGTTCATCGGCTTCATCCGTCCGGCCCTGCTTCACTTTTTCAGTCCCCGCGACAAGGAGGACAACGCCTATCTCCCTTCTGCCACGGAAATGCGCCACAGTTCATTCTTCGGCTACGTCCTCGTGGCCGTACTGCTCCACGAAAGCATTTTCTTCAGTCTCGAAGCTTTCACCTTGTATAACTGGCAAGAACTACTTATAAATATCGCCACCAGCAGCGCCCTGACCACATTGATTATCATTGCCATCGAAAGCATACGCAGCAGTGTGCGGACTACCCCCAAAGAATAAAAAGACATGACCAGGGACACCCAATTCGGAAACAGGAAATACGTCATCGGCGGTGCGGCCATCGCCATTATTATCGTGTACCTTATCCGGCTGTTCTCCCTACAGGTCATGAGCGACGACTACAAGAAAAACGCCGACTCCAACGCTTTCCTGAAGAAGATACAGTACCCCTCACGCGGACTGATAATGGACCGAAAAGGGAAACTGCTGGTGTACAACGAACCAGCGTACAACATCATGGTCATCATGAATGAGCAACAGGGCATCGATACGCTGGATTTTTGTCGGAGCATGGGCATCACGCGGGAGTTCTACATCAAACGCATGGCCGAAATCAAAGACAGGAAGAAGAACCCGGGATATTCGCGCTACACACCGCAACTTTTCCTGGGCCAAATCCCCGCTGAAGAGTTCTCCGTGTTCCGCGAAAAACTGTTCCGCTTCAAAGGATTTTCGGTAGAGAACCGTTCCATCCGCCACTACGCCTATGGCGTCGGTGCGCACGTCTTGGGCGACGTGGGGGAAGTCTCACCCAACGACCTCGAGAACGACGAAGACGACTTCTACAACAGTGGGGACGACATCGGCAAACTGGGTATTGAACGCTCCTACGAAAAACAATTGCGCGGAGAAAAAGGCATGCAAATCCTGCTCCGTGACGTACATGGCCGTATCCAGGGACGCTATCAGGACGGTGCGTACGACCAGGCACCCGTCCCGGGTCGCAACCTGACACTGGGCATCGACATAGACCTGCAAGCCTTGGCCGAACGTATGCTTGAGGGCAAACGCGGTGCCATCGTAGCCATCGAACCCGGCACGGGCGAAATACTCTGCATGGCGTCTTCGCCGACCTACGACCCACGCTCGATGGTGGGCCGCGAACGCGGAAAAAGCCACAAGCGCCTTACGAACGAAGCAGGGAAACCCCTGCTGAACCGGGCCATCATGGGACAATACCCTCCTGGCTCGACGTTTAAGCCGACCCAAGCCTTGCTGGGCCTACAAGAAGGCATCATCACTCCTGCCGTTATGTTCCCGTGCTACCACGGTTTTAGCTATAAGGGGTTGCACGTCGGCTGTCACGGCCACTCCACCCCCATTGCCTTAGTACCCGCCTTGGCGACATCGTGCAACAGCTATTTCTGCTGGAACCTGTACCGCATGTTCAGCAACCGCACCAAATACACATCCGTCCAAGAAGCCATGACGCGCTGGAAAGACTATCTTGTCTCGATGGGCTACGGTTACAGACTCGGCATTGACCTTCCGGGAGAGCGCCGCGGCATGATACCCAACGCCGACTACTACGACAAGGCCTACAACAAACGCTGGAACGGACTGACCGTCATCTCCATCTCCATCGGACAGGGAGAGGTCACTGCCACTCCGCTCCAAATAGCCAACCTCGCAGCTACGATAGCCAACCGCGGTTATTATTACATCCCCCACGTAGTCCGCGAAGTTCAAGGGGCACAAATCGACACCACTTACCGACGACGCCATTATACAATGGTCAGCCCCAGCAATTACAACTACGTCGTGGCCGGTATGCGGCAGGCAGTGCTCAACGGCACCTGTCGGGGAGCAAATCTTCCGGACATAGAAGTCTGCGGAAAGACGGGTACAGCCGAGAACCGGGGACACGACCACTCCGCCTTCATGGGCTTTGCGCCGATGGACCATCCGCGCATCGCCGTCGCTGTATACGTCGAAGAGGGCGGTTTCGGCGCTGAATTCGGTGTTCCGCTCGGCGCCCTTATCATCGAACAGTATCTTCACGGAAAGTTGTCTCCCGCCAGCGAAGAGAAGGCTACCAAGTTCCAAACCCGACACATCCGCTATGAACGCGAATCTTGACCCCAGAAAAAGAAGTTCGTTCGCCACGGTCGACTGGCTGACGATTATGCTCTATCTGCTCCTGATTACATGCGGATGGTTCAGCGTCTGCGGCGCCAGCTACGACATGGAACACCCCGACATTCTCAGTTGGGACAGCCGAACGGGCAAGCAGCTCGCGTGGATGGGCTGTTCCGTCACCCTGGGCTTCGTCCTGCTCATGCTTGAGGACAAGGTTTACGACACATTGGCCTACTTTGTCTACCTCGTCATGCTGGTCGTGCTGGCCCTGACCCCTTTTCTCGCGACAGACATTAAAGGTTCATATTCGTGGATACGCCTCGGTTCCATCAGTCTGCAACCGGCAGAATTTGCCAAATGCGCTACAGCACTGGCCCTCGCCAAAACGATGAATCAATACGGGTTCACCCTGCAAAACTGGAAAGACTTTGCGCGTGCCGGCATTATCATCATTCTGCCGATGACGCTCATCATCCTACAGCGCGAGACCGGTTCGGCCCTCGTATTCCTGGCCTTTTTCCTCGTACTCTATCGTGAAGGGATGCCTGGTTGCTTTCTGTTTAGCGGAATCGCTGCCGTAATTTACTTCGTCATTGGCGTCCGCTTCAGCATCGAAACGCTGCCCGGTACACTCACACCGATAGGTGAATTCAGCGTTCTGCTTCTCATTTTCATCTTTACTTTAGGCATGTTGCACACTTATGTGCCTAAATTCCGCGCACTTTGGAAATGGCTGATTTCCGGTTTCGTACTCATCATGGCCGCCTTAGCCTTTTCCACGTACCTCATTCCGTTTGACATTGCTTGGGTCACGCTGGGTATCTGTATCGTACTGGCAAGCTACCTGGCTTACCGGTCTCTGCGGGAAAGGAGTATCAAGTATCTCTACGTTGCCCTTTTCAGCGTGGGGTCACTTTCGCTGTTCTACTCGTCCGACTACGTCCTCAACAACGTACTAAAGCCTCATCAGCAAACCCGCATACGTGTTTTGCTCGGCATGGAAGAGGACATCACCGGCGCCGGTTATAACGTCAACCAAAGTAAAATTGCCATCGGTTCTGGCGGACTCGAAGGCAAAGGCTTCCTCAACGGCACACAGACAAAGTTGAAATACGTACCCGAGCAGGATACGGACTTTATCTTCTGCACGGTAGGCGAAGAAGAGGGCTTTTTAGGTTCGGCCGTTGTACTGGGATTGTTCCTCGGACTTATTCTGCGACTCATTCACTTGGCCGAACGCCAAACAACCACGTTCGGCCGCGTGTACGGGTACTCCGTCCTTAGTATCTTTCTGTTCCACGTCTTTATAAATATAGGTATGGTCTTGGGACTAACCCCGGTAATCGGTATTCCCTTGCCATTTTTCAGTTATGGCGGCTCGTCGCTATGGGGATTTACCCTGCTACTCTTCATCTTCCTGCGCATCGACGCCGGAAACAAGCGCACGACCAACTAACCCTTTCAGTATGCAAGAAAACAAAACGACCAACAACAACTCCACACTCGGCATAAAGCTGATTATTCTCATCGGCATAGCGATCATAGCCGGCATTGTCCTACTCAAAACACTGTCGAACAGACCACCGGTCCGCCCTACAGTTCCCAGCGACAGTATTGCTATCCCCGACCTGCCTGTTACGCCCGAGGACAGCAGTACGTCACTTTCAGCCACCGACAGCTTACGCCCTGTAGCCGTGAGCGACACGGTCGGCATCGACCCACGGCCACCTTTCGAAGCGGGATACGAGGATGGTTACCTGAGCGGACTTGATGACGGACGTGTTCATAAGGAAAAGGCGACATATGACGAAAGCAGTGCTTTCAGACGAGAAGAAGACCAGAAAGCCTATGCGGCAGGTTACCGTGAGGGGTATGCAATCGGATACAAAGACGGACTAAACGGTAACGAATTCAACATGTCTCCACCTAACGAAGAAAAAAATTAAACGCATAATAATCCATGAAACCTTTATACCTCTTCGCAGCACTGCTCTGTAGCACGGTTTGCTTAAGCAGCTGCCGACAGCAAACGGCAGTTATCAGTCCTCTTGTAGTATGCGGGGACGACCAAGTACTGATTATTTCTCCTGCACACCCTAATCAAGAAGAAAACCACGTCATCTGGCAATGGAAAGTAGCAGAAGCGGCTTCACAGCTTCCTCAAAAATATCAACGACTGATGATTCCCTTGGACGAATGCAAGTCGGTCGACAAGGACTCCAAGCTATTGCTCACCTCCTCGGGCGGCGGCGCACTGCTCCTCAACAAAGCCACAAAAGAATGTCTGTTCTACGCAGATGTACCCATGGCCCACTCCGCCGAGTTACTGCCTGGCCATAAAATTGCCATAGCACTTTCCACCCATCCCCGAGGCAACAGTCTTGAACTCTACGATATCCGCCATCCTGAACGGCGACTGTTCCGCGACAGTCTGTACTCCGGCCATGGCGTCGTCTGGATGGCCAAGGAAGAACGACTATACGCGCTCGGACATGATGAACTCCGTTCCTACAAACTTGAGCTTCTTCCCAACGATTCCGCAACGTTACATCTCGACAGAACTTGGACCCTACCGACCCCTAACGGTCATGAACTGAGCCAGACCGACACTCACGAATTACTGGTCAGCACATACGAACATGTCTACCTTTTCAACACACGCAAGGGCACATTCTCGCCTTTCTCTCCCTTGGCCAATACGAAAGACGTCAAATCTGCCAACTTCGACAAGAAAGCCAACCGTCTAATCTACACTAAAGCCGAAACCAGCTGGTGGACCAATCGCGTTTACATTCACCATAAAAACGAACAGTCCGCAATCCCTGTAGACAGCATTCACGTTTATAAGGTAAGAACAACAAGATCAGCAAAATGATGCGCTTTGAACCATAAAACTTTCAGTATCCGAAAATAAATAAAGGAAAGATTTTGTCATGTCGTCAAAAAGCCGTTCCTTTGCAGCGCTTTCCGCATAACCGCTGACAGGAAGAATGTACCCCGTGAATGTTATGCCGGTACGAACAAACAATTAAACAAACCCAACCAACAATGGCAGATTTGATTAGAATTGCTGAAGAAGCATTTGCTACAGGCAAGGAATTTCCGAAATTCAAAGCAGGAGATACCGTTACAGTAGCATACAAAATCGTAGAAGGAAACAAAGAGCGCATCCAGCAGTACCGCGGCGTTGTCATCAAAATCAGCGGACACGGCGACAAGAAGCGTTTCACGGTGCGCAAAATGTCCGGAACTGTCGGGGTCGAGCGTATTTTCCCCATCAACTCGCCCAGTATCGACAACATCGAGGTAAACAAAATCGGTAAGGTGCGGCGCGCCAAACTCTATTACCTCCGAAAACTTACGGGCAAGAAAGCACGTATCAAAGAGAAGCGAAGCAACTCTGCAACAGTGGGGGCATAATTTGCTTTTTCTTCAATATGCGAAAGAAAAGAAGCTGCGAGTCGGAATTTCTGACTTGCAGCTTCTTTATTTTCTGTCCCTCTTTTTACGCACCCGGTAACATGCGGAACAAAAAAAGGCCGCGGACCACACACCTTTATATAAATAAAAAACGTACCTTTGCAGCGATGAAGTGAGGGGCTTGGAAAAGTTCCTCACTTGTTCGTTAAAGAAACAAGCTCACTTTTTTTTGAATGATAGACAAAAACGTTGTAAAACAGCTGGCCAACGAATGGCTCGAAGGGAAAGACTACTTTCTCACCGACATCACTGTTAGTCCCGACAACCGTATCGTCATTGAGATCGACCACGCCGAGGGAGTCTGGATTGAAGACTGTGTAGCCCTGAGCCGCTACATCGAGAATCACCTCGACCGCGACATTGAGGACTATGAGCTTGAAGTAGGAAGCGCCGGAATCGGACAGCCTTTCAAGGTTCTGCGTCAATACGAAATCAACGTAGGCGAACCGGTCGAAGTCCTTACCACCAACGGGAAAAAATTAGTCGGAACGCTCAAAGAAGCTACGCCGGACCACTTTGTCATTACGATAGAAGAAAAAGTCAAAATGGAAGGCGAAAAGCGTCCGAAGATGGTTGAACGCGACCTTACTTTCGGATATGATGAGGTTAAATACACCAAGTACTACCTAACGTTCAAGTAAAAGAGAGCTACGTTCCAAGAAGACGCACATCCATTGTACGTCCTACAAACCCAGAAAAAACAAAAACAAGATACAATAAAATGGCAAAGAAGAAAGAAGAAGGCCCAAGCCTCATCGAGACATTCTCGGAATTCAAGGAGACCAAGAACATTGACCGCACCACCATGGTCGGTGTCCTTGAAGAAAGTTTCCGTAGCGTTATCGCCAAATTGTTCGGTTCCGACGAAAATTTCGACGTCATTGTTAATCCGGACAAAGGCGACTTCGAAATCTACCGTAACCGCGAGATTGTAGCCGACAGCGACGTTACCGACCCTAACAAACAAGTTTCCCTTAGCGAAGCCCATGCCATCGATCCGGACTACGAAATCGGAGAAGAACTGACCGAAACCATAGACTTCGCGAAGTTCGGCCGACGGGCCATCCTCACTCTTCGCCAGACTTTGGCCAGCAAGATTCTGGAATTGGAAAACGATTCTATTTTCAACAAGTACAAAAACCGTGAAGGCGAAGTCATTTCGGCCGAAGTTTATCAAGTCTGGAAAAACGAGATTCTCCTCGTTGATGATGAGAACAACGAACTTCTTCTCCCCAAAACCGGTCAGATCCCCGGCGACTTCTATCACAAGGGCGACACCGTGCGCGCTGTGATTGATAAGGTGGACAACTCCAACGGTAAACCCAAAATTTACCTCAGCCGCACGTCGCCTTTGTTCATGCAACGACTGCTTGAAGCCGAAGTTCCCGAAATCGCAGACGGACTTATCACCATTCGCCGCATAGCCCGCATCCCCGGCGAACGCGCAAAAATCGCGGTAGAGAGCTACGATGACCGCATTGACCCTGTCGGTGCTTGCGTCGGTGTCAAAGGAAGCCGCATCCACGGTATCGTCCGTGAGCTCCAAGGCGAGAACATCGACGTCGTCAACTACACCAGCAACATGCAACTCTTCATCCAGCGCGCACTGAGTCCCGCTCGCATCTCAAGTATCAACATGGACGAGGAGAACAAACGTGCCGAAGTTTTCCTGCAACCCGAGGAAGTCTCCTTGGCCATCGGAAAAGGTGGACTGAACATCAAATTGGCCTCGATGCTCACCGAATACACTATCGACGTGTTCCGCGAAGTCGCCAACGGCGAAGAGACCGAAGATATTTACCTGGACGAATTCTCTGATGAAATCGACCAGTGGGTCATTGATGCCATCAAGTCTATAGGGCTCGACACTGCACGCGCCGTACTCAACGCTCCTCGTGAGATGCTCATTGAAAAGGCCGACCTGGAGGAAAGCACGGTCGACGAAGTATTACGAATCTTGAAAGCCGAATTTGAGGAAGAATAAGCTTATGAAAATACGATTAGGGAAAGTTATAAAAGAGTGCAACGTCGGCCTGCAAACCATCGTCGAATTTTTAGAGAAAAAAGGAATGACCGTCGAAGCTTCGCCTAATACGGTCATTACGGACGAGCAATATGAAATGCTGAAGCAAGCCTTCGGCGCAGACAAGAGCCTGAAAGACGCGGCAGAAGAAGAGCGCCGAAAACACCAGGATGGGAAGCGCTCAAGCGCCAAAGAGAAAAAAGCGCAGGCTGCACCCCAAGAGATAAAAACCGAAATCCCCGAGGATATGCGCCCGAGGTTTGTCACGAAAGGGCATATCGACTTAGACGCCCCCGTAGTTGCCACACCGCAGCCTACAACTCCTCCGCAGCCTGAAGAGCCCGTCAGCGTCGAGACACCGACTCCGGATACGCAGGAAACGACTGCACCAGCGGCTGAAAAAACGGAAACCGCAAATACCAGCGTCGGCATCGAAGACAATGGCGTATTCAAACTCAACTCCAGCCCGACACTTGCCGGCCCGAAGGTTCTCGGAACCATCGACCTCAGCAGCATAAACGGCGCCACGCGCCCCAAAAAGAAAACAAAAGAGGAGCGCCGCAAAGAGCGTGAAGAAAAAAATCGCCAGAACCCGCCGACCAACAGCAGTGACACCAAGAAAAAGCGTGCACGTATCGGCGGAAAAGAGCGTGTCGACGTGACGGCCGTAAGCGGGACCAATCCCAGTCCGAACGCACGACGCAAGGATGGCGCAAATAACACGCAAAACGGCAACAACAGCAAGGCCGCCAAGAAAGAACGCAACCGGAAAGTACAGAGTCTGAAGCCCGAAGTTTCCGACGAGGACGTTGCCAAGCAGGTGAAGGAGACCTTGGCGCGACTGACCAGTAAGCCAAAGGCCTCCAAAGGCGCCAAATACCGCAAGGAGAAGCGCGAATTGGTTCGTGCCCAACAAGAGGAGATCATGCTCGAAGAGCAGGCTGAAAGCAAGGTACTCAAACTCACGGAATTCGTCACGGCCAACGAGTTGGCCACGATGATGAACATTCCCGTGACAAGCGTCATTTCGACCTGCATGAGTATCGGCATCATGGTCAGTATCAACCAGCGCCTCGACGCCGAAACGATTGACCTCGTGGCCGATGAATTCGGATTCAAAACGGAATTTATCAGCGCTGAGGTATCCGAAGCCGTAGCTGAAGAGGAGGACAACGAGGAAGACCTCGAACCGCGTGCTCCCATCGTAACGGTCATGGGACACGTCGACCACGGAAAGACATCGCTCTTGGACTACATCCGCAAGTCCAATGTCATTGCAGGCGAGGCCGGTGGCATCACACAGCACATCGGTGCCTACAACGTTACGCTCGAAAATGGGCGTCATATTACCTTCCTCGACACGCCGGGCCACGAAGCCTTTACCGCCATGCGTGCCCGCGGCGCCCAGGTCACCGACATCGCCATCATCATCATCGCTGCTGACGACGACATCATGCCCCAGACCAAAGAAGCCATCAACCACGCTGTAGCAGCCAATGTCCCCATCGTGTTTGCCATCAATAAGATAGACAAGCCCGGAGCCAATCCCGACAAAATCAAGGAAGGACTGGCTGCCATGAACTATCTGGTCGAAGAATGGGGCGGTAAGTACCAGAGCCAGGACATCTCGGCCAAAAAGGGCATCGGCGTCCCCGACCTGCTCGACAAGGTTCTGCTTGAAGCCGACATGCTCGAACTGAAAGCCAACCCCAACCGCAAGGCCACCGGAACCGTCATCGAATCCTCACTCGACAAAGGCCGTGGCTATGTGGCTACTGTACTTGTCAGCAACGGTACGCTCCACCAAGGCGACATCGTACTGGCCGGAACAAACTACGGCCGCGTAAAAGCGCTTTTCAATGAGCGTAACCAGCGTGTCAACGACGTAGGCCCGTCCATGGCTGCCACTCTGTTGGGATTCAACGGCGCACCGCAGGCCGGCGACACGTTCCATGTCATGGAGACCGAGCAGGAAGCCCGCGAAATCGCCAATAAGCGTGAGCAACTCCAACGCGAACAGAACCTCCGCACGCACAAGATTCTCACGCTCGACGAGGTCGGCCGACGCATCAAACTCGGCTCGTTCAAGGAACTGAACATCATCGTGAAGGGCGACGTCGACGGTTCGGTCGAAGCCCTGAGCGATTCGTTCATCAAGCTGTCCACCGAGACCATTGCCGTCAATGTTATTCACAAAGGAGTCGGACAAATCTCCGAAAACGACGTCACCCTTGCCGCAGCCTCGCAGGCAGTCATCGTGGGCTTCCAGGTACGTCCCAGCCAGGCGGCCCGCAAACAAGCTGAAAAGGAAGGTGTAGAAATCCGCCTTTATTCCGTCATCTACGACGCTATCGAAGAGGTAAAGACGGCTATGGAAGGAATGCTCGAACCCGTACTCAAGGAGGAAACTACCGCCACGCTCGAAGTGCGCCAGGTCTACCATATTTCGAAAGTCGGTTATGTGGCCGGCGCCTATGTGGTCGACGGCAAAGTCAAGCGCACCGACAAGGCACGCCTCATCCGCGACGGCATCGTCATCTTCACCGGGGCCATCAACGCCCTCAAGCGTTTCAAGGACGACGTCAAGGAAGTCGCTACCAACTTCGAGTGCGGTATCAGCCTGACCAACTGCAACGACCTCAAGGAAGGCGACATCATCGAAACGTTCCAGGAAATCGAAGTCAAGCAAAAACTATAAACTACAGCCTCGGCGCACGTTCCTGCGTGCCCGGGGCTATTTTTAATTTCCCCCACAACGCTTATGTTGATAGATATTGCCATTGTGCTCTTAGTGCTATGGGCGCTTTTCAAAGGCTGGCAAAATGGTCTGCTCAAGGAAATAACGTCCTCCATCGGTTTCCTTGTCGGCCTCTTGGTCGCCTCGTTGTTCTACTCTACGCTCGGCGACTACCTCGGCATGGACGGAACGGCCGGCTACATCACCAACATCATTGCCTTTATCATCCTCTGGATCATTACCCCCATCGCGCTGGGCTTCGTCGCCAACAATCTGACGGCTTGCCTCAAAGGGCTTCGCATGGGGTGGGCCAACAGCCTGCTCGGTGCCACGGTCAGTGTGCTGAAATACCTAATCCTGATGAGTTGCGTGTTCAATGTCATGAGTATCCTCGGCATCGTCAGCACCGAAAAGGCAGCCGGTTCGCGCCTCTACCGCCCTGTCAAAGGCGCCCTGTCGTTCGTATTCAGCGGAGTCAAGTCCGTCGCTTCCGACGCCGAACGCGTCAGCGACACGCTTTGGGTTCATTTCGACTGACCTCATCCACCCGCAACCGATTAGCCTCCACTTCCGCCCACGCCCAGTAAACACCCGACACATGACCGAAAACAAACAGGAAAAGAACAAGCTCGTTCGCGAGGTCGCCGAGAAGAAGTACGAATACGGCTTCACCACCGACGTCCATACCGAGATTATCGACACCGGCCTCAACGAGGACGTCATACGCCTCATTTCCGAAAAGAAGGGCGAACCTCAATGGATGCTCGACTTCCGTCTCAAGGCCTTCCGCTATTGGCAGACCCTGCAACAGCCCGATTGGGCCCATGTCGACCTCCCGCCCATCGACTACCAAAGTATTTCTTACTACGCCGACCCGACAAAGAAAAAAGACGGCGCCGACAAGAAAGAAATCGACCCGGAGTTGATGAAAACGTTCGACAAACTGGGCATTCCCCTCGAAGAGCGCATGGCCTTGGCCGGCGTAGCCGTCGATGCCGTCATGGATTCCGTATCGGTCAAAACCACCTTTAAGGAAAAGCTGGCAGAAAAAGGTATCGTGTTCTGCTCCATCAGCGAGGCCATCCGCGAAAATCCCGACCTCGTGCGCAAATATCTCGGTTCCGTCGTCCCCTACCGCGACAACTTCTTCGCAGCCCTCAACAGTGCGGTATTCTCCGACGGCTCTTTCGTCTACATCCCGAAGGGCGTACGCTGCCCCATGGAGCTGTCCACCTATTTCCGCATCAATGCGCGCAACACGGGGCAGTTCGAACGCACCCTCATCGTCTGCGACGACGGGGGCTACGTCTCCTATCTCGAAGGATGCACCGCTCCTATGCGCGACGAGAACCAGCTTCACGCCGCCATTGTGGAAATCGTCGTCAACCAAGACGCCGAGGTCAAGTACTCCACGGTCCAGAACTGGTATCCTGGCGATGCCGAAGGACGCGGTGGTGTGTATAACCTCGTCACCAAACGCGGCCAACTGCGCGGAGCCAACAGCAAACTGTCGTGGACACAAGTCGAAACCGGCTCCGCCATCACTTGGAAGTACCCGTCGTGCGTACTCATGGGCGACAATTCACAAGCCGAGTTCTACAGCGTAGCCGTCACCAACAACTTCCAGCAGGCCGACACCGGTACCAAGATGGTTCACCTCGGCCGTGGCACGCGGTCTACCATCGTCTCCAAGGGCATCTCCGCCGGACGCAGCCAGAACTCCTACCGCGGTCTCGTCAAAGTCGGCCCTCACGCTGACGGCGCGCGCAACTATTCGTCGTGCGACTCCCTGCTGCTCAGCTCCACCTGCGGCGCACACACATTTCCTTACATTGACGTCATCGGCGACAAAGCTACGGTCGAACACGAAGCCACCACGTCCAAAATTTCCGAGGACCAGTTATTCTACTGCAACCAACGCGGCATCCCCACCGAAGCCGCCGTCGACCTCATCGTCAACGGCTACGCCAAGGACGTGCTTAACAAACTCCCCATGGAGTTCGCCGTCGAAGCCCAAAAGCTCCTTTCCGTCTCGCTTGAAGGCTCCGTCGGATAACCACACCTTTAATATAATATAATGAGTCCTCTCCGCTCGTCACTCCTCGCGAACGCCCAACAAAAAAGCTTTCTATCTCTTACTTAGAGGTAGAAAGCTGGGGCAAAGGTAGGGAGAAGTAAAGAACGGACCAAATAAATTCCGGGGAAATTTCAATAATCTCGCACATTTTTTACGCTTTTTCTAAGCGAGTCCTGCCTGTCAGCGGTCGACAGGAGTGAAGTTTTGTCATCTTTCAGGGCTCCGCAACCTCCGTTTGGAGGTTGCGGAGCCTTTCTCGTACCCGTTTCCGCGGTTTTCGCCCGAAAAGTTTTCTACCTCTAAGTAAGAGATGGAAACATCGGCCAAAGAGGCAGGAGAGCTAAAACGAGTTGAAAACCAACAAGGTAAATAGAGACAAGAGAGAAAAAGACGAATCAACATTCCTAACTTAACTTTCATTCATTATGAACAAGAGATTCATTAGAGTCGCAGTGTTTTGCGCACTGACTGCCACGGCAGCTCCTGTATTCGTAGGTTGTTCTGACGACTACGATGCCGACATCGCCAATCTCCAGGACCAGATCAACAAGATCAACGGAATCATTGGCGTTTCGAGCGACGACATGACTGCCGCTATCGATCAGGTCGTAGAGCAGATGCAGGCAAAAATCGACGAGCTTTCCGCCACTGTTGACGGCAAAGTAAACACCGAGGAACTCACCGCACAGGTAGAGGCCCTGAACGCGCTCATCGACCAGAAGGCCGACCCCAGCGCCATTCAGGCTGAGTCCGAGAAACTGGCCGGACTTATCGAAGAGGCCAACAAGGCCGCTGCCGACGCCAATGCCGCCGACCGCGAAGCCCTCGAACAGCAAATCAGCGAGCTCGAAGGCAAGCAGGAAGAGGCCCAGCAGACCCTGAACGACGCCCTCGCCGGCAAGGTTGACCAGGATGTACTCGACGCCGAAGCTGCCCGCCTGCAAGGCTTGATTGACGAACTCCAGGCTCAGGCCGACGGAGCCGCCACCAGCGAGGAAGTCGAGGAGCAACTCGCCAGCCTCAAGGGCGAACTGGAAACCGTCATCAACGGAAAAGCCAACCAGACTATTGTCGACGACCTGACCGACAAGCTCACTCAAGCCACCGAGGACATCGCCGCCGCACAAAACGAGCTGAAAACGCTCAACGAATTGGCTGAGAACTTCGGTGCAGCCATGGCCGAGCTAGAAACCGTCAAGTCCAATCTCACCGAACTCAGCGCCGACATCGCTGCACTTCAGGACGAAGACCTCGACCTGACGCACTATGCCCAGTTCGTCACGCTGAGCGAGAAGGTCACCACCCTCGAAAGCAAGTATGGCGACCTCAGCGACTCCGTTGCCACCAACACGAGCCAGCTCGAAGAACTCAGCCAGAAGATTGACAAGTTCTTCAACGAGGAAGGCGAAGGCACAGCCAAGGAAATCTACACCCGCCTCAAGACCCTCGAAGACTGGAAGAGCGACGTCGAAGAAGGCCTGACCGGCATCCTCGACAAGGTGGACGTCAGCGGACTCGAGGACGGCACGACGGCCGACTTGGCCCAGATGCTGGCCGACATCGCCGACCTGAAGGAGCAGCTTGGCCTTGCCGCTCAGGATCCCGACGAAGGCGAAGAAGAAGGCGACGACGCCACGGCCAACTTCTACAACAAGGAAGAGGTCGACAAGAAATTCAACGAACTGCAAACGCGCATGGAGAGCGTATTCGGCGCCGGCGTACAGAGCCTCGCTTACGTACCCAGCAGCGCTGACCGCATCACCAAGTTCACAACGCTGGCATACATCGCCGACGCTAGCAATGAAAATAAGGATATTATCCTCGTTCAGGAGCAGAACACGACCGTCAGCTTCCGCGTTTCTCCGGCATCGGCTGCCAAAAAGATTGTCGACGACATCAACGAAGGCAAGAAGTACGCCGTAACGTTCGAGGGTATGCCGATTAAGGGCACGCACGGTCTGCTCGACATCAAGAGCGCATCCATCGACGCCAACAACGCAGGCATTATCAACTTCAACGTTGAGGTGGACGGTTCCCAGATCAGCAACGGACAGACGTGGGCTGTAGCCCTCGGACTGAAAGCCCTCGACCCTGTCAAGGAGGAAGGCGCTGAAGAAGCACCGGCCAAGACCGACTACACCGACATCACGTCCGACTACTTCGTCGTATCGCGCCAGAAGACCCGCATCGACGGCGTCAAGGTATGCACGGCCTCCAACCTCGATTGGAATCTTACTTACGACAAGGACGGTGACGTGGTCAACATCGGCCAGAACAGCTGGCTCGTCGGTACGCGGGGAACTACAGTTGTTGTAGGTGACTTGACCAAGAGCGCCGGCAACCTCGTCGCCAGCTTCGGCAACATCTTCAACGTGTCGTACGACTTCAATGGCTCCGATGCACAGAAGAACGAATGGGCCAAGACGTTCAGTCTCGACAAGAGCGCTGGTAAAGTGTCACTCGTGAAGACCGGTACGACCAACCTGATTGGCATGTTCTGCCCGATTGTGGCCAAGGTGACCATCAACGGCGTGAACAATTCCAACGGAACAGCAAAGGTATTCCCTACTCCACTTAACAATGTGACCGTCATCCGTGGCGAAATGTCGCTTGGCGACCCCATCGACCCGGCTACCGACTTCTCGTTCTATGACACCAATGACGGAGACAAACGGAAGCCCTTCAACCTGACGACCGCTACGTGGAGCGACGAGGAGATCGTCGTTTACCTCAACGAGGACAAGGTTAATGAAATAGCCACGCTGGCCGGCCTCGCCCCGAACGATCTCATCGCTCAAACGGCTGAACAGACCTTCACGAGCACGAAGAACGGCACCAACCCGGCACAGATTGGTAACGCTAAGCTCGAAGTTGTGAATACAACGACGAATGCTAAGGCCTTCAAGCTGACCATTCCGGCTGGTGCAGTGATTGACGCCAAGGGTGAGACCATCGTCTTCAATCCTAAGATTACGTATGACAATCAAACCACCTTCAATCTGAACGTCACTATCAGTGTTCCGCCTACGGCCGGATTCCCGTCGCAAGTCATGACGCTGGGACCGCAGTGGCAGAACGGAGAGGTGCTGCTCGTGCCGAGCTACACTTACACAGAAAAGGAAGAGACCAAGGACGATGTAACGACTACTTGGCGCGAAGTCACCGGCGTTTCGTGGAAGGTTCCCTTC
This sequence comes from uncultured Alloprevotella sp., assembly GCA_944322325.1. Taxonomy (GTDB): domain Bacteria; phylum Bacteroidota; class Bacteroidia; order Bacteroidales; family Bacteroidaceae; genus Alloprevotella. Next base: position 3,530 of record CALUOQ010000016.1, on the reverse strand, counting down.
ACTTCGCTGTTCAACAACTTCAGCACGAACATCGGCACGATTACGGGTAAGGGCGGTAACTTCACGTTGAGCGCCATCAATAAGTCTCAGAACTTAGCAGGTTTGGACATCAAGAAGAAAGGTACATCCGCAACCGCTGGCAGCGCCATCGACAATACGTTCACCATCGAAGTCACTCCGGCAAGTTATAATGGTGGTACCATCACCATCAAGACCAAAGAGTCCTACGCTGGCGACAAGGCCAAGTACGAGCTCAGCGGTACCATCAAGGTTTCGCCGAACGTTGGCGGTAAGTGGACGCTGGGTAAGGTGACGAACAACGGACGCATCAATGACCTGAACGGCACCTACACCCTGACCGAAGGCACACAGTGGCTCGACTACGGCGGCAACAGCGTGATGGAGGACGGTAACTTCAAGACCAAGGCTTACCCGAACGGCGATGGTCTCACACTGAACGGCTTCAAGAACGTGAAAGTTGTCGGCGCCACCGCAGCAGACCAGAACATCCTCGACAACTGCTTCGAGTTCGGCGTGGAAGGCAACCCGCTCAAGTTCAAGTTCAAGGCCGCAGCCTTCAACTACAGCACGGCTCAGACCGTTAACCTGAAGATTCAGGCCACGACGCAGTTCGGCACCATCTCTGGTTACGAGGGCAACAACACCGTGACGCTGACGTTCGTCAACAACCCGAACGAATAAATCAGACTGAACCTCGCGGCGAGCGATGCTCGCTTAGCGACACTCACTAATGGGGGAAGGTAGCCCCACTCTCGGGCGCTTTCCCTTTTTTGTGAGGGGGCAAAGGATCTCCGGCCTTTGCCCCCTTTTTCGTTTCCCTGCACGGACATCCGGCTGGCGCTTTGCCCGCCGCGACACACGCCGAGGCCGTCCGGCCCGATTGTCCCGGCGCTTTCATTAGGTCACTTCGCGGATAAGCCGTAATTTTGAGCACGTTAAGGGCGACCTCTGCCGCCACAAAATGCTTAACCCTGCAAACCACAAAAACATTCGCAACGATGAGAAAATGTGCTTTTCTTCTGATGCTGAGCCTCCTATGCCTGACCGCGGGCAGCACCCTGCGGGCACAGGACCGCGTGGAGGCTATCCGTAAAGTCCTGCTGAACCCCGAGACCGACCAGGTGCTGGTGGTGGCCCACCGTGCCTACTGGCGCAGCAACGCACCCGAAAACTCGCTGGCGGCCATCGACAGCGCCATCCAACTGAAAATGGACATGGTGGAGCTGGACGTATGGCGCACAAAGGACCACCACCTCGTGCTGATGCACGACCCCACCGTGGACCGCACCACCGACGGCAAGGGCCGCATAGCCGACATGACCCTGGCCGAAATCAAGCAGCTCCGCCTCAAGGACAAGGACGGCCGCCTCACCTCGCACCGCGTGCCCACGCTTCGCGAGGCCCTGCTGCTGGCCAAAGGGAAAATCATGATTAACCTGGACAAGGCCTACGGATTCTTCGCCGAAGTCTACCCGCTGCTGGAGGAGACCGGTACGACGCGGCAAATCGTCATGAAGGGCAACGCCCCCGCCGCCAAAGTGAAGCAGGACTTCGGCCAGTACCTCGACAAGGTCATCTACATGCCCATCGTGTCGATGGACGGCAACGACGTGGACCAGATGATAGCCGACTACCTCGCGGTGCTCCACCCCGTGGCCTTCGAAATCACCTTCTCGAAGGGCAAGGAGCCCGTCTGCCTCCGCACCCTTGAGCAGCTCAAGGGCAAGAGCCTGCCCTGGTACAACAGCATGTGGGTGGGCCTCTCGGGCGAATATACGGACGACGCCGCGCTCAAGGACCCCGAGGCCGTCTACGGCTACCTCGTCAAGCAGCTCGGTGCCCGCCTCATCCAGACCGACCGCCCCGTGGAACTGCTCGACTACCTGCGCGGACAGGGACGCCACGAATAAACAAAAAGGCCCGGTCGGGCACTCCCGCCGGACCGGACCTGAAAAAAACAAGTGTAGTCCCAGAAAATCCTAAGACTACGATAGGATTTTCTGGGACTACACTTGTTTTCGCCCGGGGCGCTACTTCTGAATCAGCAGGCGGTCCTGCTCCTTTCCGTCGAGGTCGTAAATGCGGATGTCGAGCTTGACCTGTCCGGCCGTGGCCTTGAGCAGGGTGTTGTTGGAGTTCACAATCAGCGGGAAGTCCACGCCGTCCTGCCCGGCTTCCTTGCGGACGTACTTGTGCAGGTGACCGCAGAGGTAGACGTCGGGCTTGGCCGCATTGAGCAGGGGGAAGAACTTCTCGGCAATGTCCACCTCGCCGTGCCAGCCGCCAAAGGGAGGCATGTGGCAGACGATGACCTTGAAGGGCGCCGTGCGATAGAGGTCGCTCTGCAACGCCGTCTTGAGCCACTCGGCCTGCTGCGTGCGATAGGCGTCGTAGTCCGTGATGCCGTAGTACTCCACGTCGCTGTCGGGCTTGTCCTCGCCGCAGTCGAGGACGACGAAGCATACCGGCCCCTGGCGGAACATGTAGAAAAGCTCGTCGACGCGGGGATTGAAGTAATCCTTGAAATACGGGGCCATGGCGCCGCGCGTCTCGTGGTTACCGCGGCAGTAGTACATCGGCACGCTGCCGGCAAAGAGGTCGACGGCCTTGTCCATGAATCCGCCGAACACTTGCTCCTCGTTGTTGGAAATCGTGACCATGTCACCGTTGAAAAGGAAGAGGTCCGTCTGCTTCAGGTCGCACTGCCCGATCATCGTCTCGAGCACGTCGTTGCGGCCGTGAATGTCGTTGACCATAGCGAAAGAACAGGTCGGTTTTGTCACGTCGTTGGTGCGGAACGTGAGCGCCCCTTTGCTGTAGTCGAAATCCGTGACGATGTCGCCGTACATCACCTTGTGCCCCTTGTGCGAAACGACCTCCTGCGCACAGACACGGTAGCGGTAATGGGTTCCCGGATTGAGCCCCGTCAGCTTCACGGTGTGCACACGCGACGTGTGCTTGATGCCGATTTTCGTGTCGTAGAACTTCGGGCGCTCCTGGGCGTAGAAGTGGGTGTCGTCGTCGGGCGCCAGTTCGACCCAGCCAATCGACGGCTTGTCGGACACCCAGACAATGGTGACCTCGCGCTCGCCGAGGTTTTGCAGGTAAGGCCCGTGCAGGATTTTCAGCGCCCACGCCGGGCACGCCGCGACCAGCAGGAGCAAACAGAGCAAAGAAAATTTTCTGGTTCGCATAGCACGATGTGTTTGATATAAATATAGATTGGTGTTTCTTCGACTTTGTCCGCCCGCATCCGGCTGCCAGGCGGACAAACAAAACCGCCCGAAATTACATCACTGATGACGCAAAATCGGGCGGAAATTCTTTATCGGTTAACGAACCGATTCGCCGCGGAGAGAGGGGCTCTCGAACCTACATATTCAAGAAATATCATAAAATTGCAAATCATTAATAATCAAGCACTATTTGGAGTACATAGTAAATCTAAATCTTTCTGAATATCTTTTGCTATTCCAAATATTGGGTGTATATTTGGGTGTAGAATTTCA
>CALUOQ010000015.1 GCA_944322325.1 uncultured Alloprevotella sp. | reverse complement strand
ACCTGAGCGGACGCCAGCTCCAGAGCGAACCCCAGAAGGGCATCTTCATCAAGAACGGAAAGGCCGTACTGAAGTAAATCCCCTTGGCACGACTTTAGAGCATGCCATTCACACTCAACGAGAACTGCCTCCGCACGCCGGGGGCAGTTCTTTTTTCGTTCCTCTCCATCCATATTGTATCACCATGCACAAACTTTTAGCTGAAGAACTCAACCGCCTGAGCGTCGACGAATTCAAACGGACGCCAAAACTTCCCCTCGTCGTCGTACTCGACAACATCCGCAGCCTGCACAACGTCGGCGCCGTATTCCGGACGTCGGACGCCTTCCGCGTGGCACACATCTACCTCTGCGGCATCACCGCCTGCCCCCCGTCGGCCGAAATCCACAAAACCGCACTGGGCGCCGAGGACGCCGTGGAATGGACCTACTGCGCTGATACGCTTGAAGCCGTCAGCCACTTGCTCCACGAAGGCTACCACGTACTGGCCGCCGAGCAGGTAGAAGGAAGCACCCCGCTCCATCAGTTTCAGCCCGATGCCGGACGGCGCTACGCTATCGTATTGGGCAACGAGGTGAAAGGCGTTGCCCAAAATGTGGTCGACGCCTGCACGGGTTGCCTCGAAATTCCCCAGTTCGGCACGAAGCACTCTCTGAATGTCTCGGTCAGTGCCGGCATCCTCATCTGGGAGATGTGGAAGAAATTGGCCGCCGCCAATGGCCAGTAAGCCGGAAATTCGTACTTTTACCTGCTAAAAAGAATCGCCGCACGCTATGGAGAAAGAGTCATTGACCCCCATGATGAAACAGTTTCACGACCTGAAGTCGCAGCACCCGGACGCCATTTTGCTCTTCCGCTGCGGCGACTTCTACGAAACCTACTGCGAGGACGCCGTGACGGCTTCGCAAATCTTGGGCATCACCCTCACGCGGCGCAACAACAAAGGTACGACTGCCGCCACGGAGATGGCGGGATTTCCCCATCACGCCTTGGACACCTATCTGCCCAAGCTCATCCGCGCCGGACACCGTGTGGCCATCTGCGACCAGCTCGAAGACCCCAAACTCACCAAGAAACTGGTGAAGCGCGGCATCACGGAACTTGTCACTCCCGGCGTAGCGCTCACCGACAACGTCCTCAACTGCAAGGAAAACAACTTTCTCGCCGCCATCCACTTCGGCCGCGGCACCTGCGGCGTCGCCTTTCTCGACATATCCACCGGTGAGTTTCTCGTCGGCGAAGGTACACCTGAATACGTCGACAAGCTGCTGGCCAACTTCGCCCCCAAGGAAATTTTGTACGAACGCGGCCGACGCCGCCAGTTCGAGGAGAACTTCGGCACGCGCTATTTCGTGTTCGAGCTCGACGACTGGGCGTTCTCGGAAGCCACCGCCCGCGGAAAACTGCTGAAACATTTCCAGGTAAACAACCTGAAAGGTTTCGGCATCGACCACCTGACCGCTGCCACCGTGGCGGCCGGCGCCGTAATGACTTACCTCGAACTCACTCAGCACACCCAGACGGCCCACATTGCTGCCATCCATCGCATCGAGGAGGAGCGCTACGTGCGCCTCGACAAGTTCAGCATCCGCAACCTCGAACTGATACAACCCATGAACGAGGGAGGCACGTCGCTGCTCAGCGTCATCGACCGCACCCTCACTCCCATGGGCGCCCGCCTGCTCCACCGCTGGCTGCTTTTCCCCCTGCGCGACGTCAAGGCCATTGCCGCCCGTCAGGACGGCGTAGAGTATTTCTTCCGCGAACCGGCGTTTCGCGAACAGGTCCACGAGCAACTGTCTGTCATCGGCGATCTGGAACGCATCGTCTCCAAGGTTGCCGTCGGCCGCGTCACCCCGCGCGAAATGCAGCAGCTCCGGCTGGCCCTCGACGCCATCGCTCCGCTGAAGGAGGTCTGCGAACAGGCCACCGACGACACCCTCCACCGCATGAGCCGCCGCCTCGACCCCTGCTCCCTGCTGCGCGACCGCATCGCCCGCGAGCTGCGCCCCGACCCACCCGCCCTGCTGGGCAAGGGGGGCTATATCGCCGACGGCGTCAATGCCGAACTCGACGAACTGCGCTCCCTCTCGACTTCGAGCAAGGACTACCTCCTGCGCATCCAGCAGCGCGAAAGCGAGGCCACCGGTATCCAGAGTCTGAAAATCGGCTTCAACAATGTGTTCGGCTACTACATCGAGGTACGCAATACGTACAAGGAGCTTGTCCCGCCGGAATGGGTGCGCAAACAGACGCTGGCCAACGCCGAACGCTACATCACCCAGGAACTGAAGGAGTACGAAGAAAAAATACTCGGCGCCGAGGACAAGATTCTGGCACTCGAACTGCGGCTCTTCACCGAACTGGTGCAGGCCACAGCCTGCCACATCGGCGCCCTGCAAACCGACGCCAGCGTCGTGGCCGAGCTGGACTGTCTCCATTCCTTTGCCACCGTGGCCGAGCAGAGGCACTACGTGCGCCCCGTCGTAGACGACTCCCTCGTCATCGACATCCGGCAGGGCCGCCACCCGGTCATCGAGACCCTCATGCCGCCGGGCGAAACATACGTGGCCAACGACGTCGTGCTCGACAGCGAGCAACAGCAAATCATCATTATCACCGGTCCCAACATGGCCGGTAAGAGCGCCCTCCTCCGGCAGACCGCGCTCATCACCCTGCTGGCCCAGATAGGTTCGTTCGTACCGGCCGAAAGTGCCCGCGTCGGCCTGGTCGACAAAATCTTTACGCGCGTCGGCGCCAGCGACAACATCTCGGTCGGCGAGAGCACCTTCATGGTCGAGATGAGCGAGGCCGCCAACATCATGAACAACCTCACTGGGCGCAGCCTCGTACTCTTCGACGAGCTGGGGCGCGGCACGTCCACCTACGACGGCATCTCCATCGCTTGGGCCATCGTCGAGTACATCCACCAAAGCCCCCGTGGCCACGCCCGCACCCTCTTCGCCACGCACTATCACGAACTGAACGAAATGGCGAAGCACTTCGAGCGCATCAAGAACTTCAACGTCTCCGTACGCGAGGTCGAGGGGCGCGTAGTCTTCCTGCGCAAGCTCGTACCCGGCGGCAGCGAGCACTCGTTCGGCATCCACGTGGCACGTCTGGCCGGTATGCCACGATCCATCGTGGAACGTGCCGAAGTCATCCTCCACGAACTCGAGCGCAACAATGCGGGCGGCGTCTCCACGCCTGTGCCCGACGGGACGCCCCGCGCCGACGGTGTACAGCTCAACTTCTTCCAGCTCGACGACCCCGTGCTCTGCCAAATCCGCGACGAGCTGCTCCATCTCGACGTCAACCGCCTGACGCCCCTCGAAGCCCTCAACAAGCTCAACGACATCAAGCAAATCGTGGGCGGCAAACCCTGAGGCCCGCGCCTCCCCGTCCTCCCAACAACTATGACCGATTTTCTCACATCTATAATTTCAATAAACATGAAACACGTAAGACTGTTCCTGCTGCACGCAGGCTTCTGTTGTGCCTGCTGTGCCCTTGCACAAAATGACAAAGTCGCGGAAGCCCAACACACAATCCTTGGGCAGAACGCCTCGCAGGCCGGAGTGTCGACCTCACTGCAAAACACTCACCCCGACGCCCAGTGGTTTCCGCGCGAGGGCTTCGGCCTCTTCATCCACTTCGGCATTTCGTCCGTCCACGGCGGCATCGACCTATCATGGGGGATGCTCGCCAACAAATCGTGGGAAGACGGGGAAATCACACCCACCGAGTACTGGGCACTCGCCGACCGGTGGAATCCCAAACGCTTCGACGCCGACAAAATCGTACGCCTGGCTAAACGAGCCGGCTTCCGGTACATCGTCTTCACGACGAAGCATCACGACGGATATACCATGTGGCCCAGCAAGTACAGCGACTTCGGCGTCGAGCAGAAACTGAAGGGCCGCGACCTCGTCCGCGAATTTACCGATGCCTGCCACAAACACGGCATTAAGGTAGGGCTTTACTACTCGCCACCCGATTGGCGCTTCGACGCCCCTTACCGCAACTGGGACTACTCCGGCCGAAGCGTTCTGGACGTCGACCACCACAAAATAGACAAGCTACCCGAAAAACCTGCCGGTCACGACGAGGCGCGGCGGGAGCGGGCGGCCAATCAAGTACGCGAACTGCTCACCCAGTACGGGCGAGTGGACCTGCTTTGGTTCGACGGCGGCAACCGCGAGATCACCAACGACGAAGTGCGCCGCCTACAGCCAGGCATCGTCATCAACCGCCGCAACGGCGAACCCGGCGACTTTGGCGACTCGGAGGGTGCCCTGCCCACCAAACGCTTCGCTGGCTGGTTCGAAACCAACGACCCCTGCTGGCCCAGCCGCTGGTGGAGCTACTCGACCAGCGACCGCATGGACACGGGCGCTGACGTCATCGAGAAACTCGTCATCCTGCGCGCCTGGGGCGGCAATTTCCTGGCCAACGTCGGTCCCGCTCCCGACGGCAGCATACCCCCCGAGGCGCTCCAAGCGTGGGAGGAAATCGGCCAGTGGATGAAGCACTCGGGCGAGTCGGTCTACGACGTCACGGGCGGCGATTTCCCAGAACGGCACAACCAGCCCACGACGCTCAAGGGCGACTCCGTCATATACGTACACGCCTTTCCCAATTTCCACAAGGCCATCGAACTCCGGAACATTCCCGCCGCGCCAAAGTCGGCTGCACTGCTGCGTACTGGCGACCCCGTCGCTTTCGACTACGACGGCAGTACGCTTCGCCTGCAGATCTCCCCGCATCTGCGCACGCGCTGTGTCGATACGGTCAAACTGACCTGGTAACAACGACATACACATCCCGGTTATACCACACCGTGACAAAACCTGTTCCATCTTAGCCTCATCCCCCATCTCGCCATGACCGAACGCCGGAAAAAGCTCATCGACATCCTCGCCCTGCTCTGAGAACGACAAATTCACCGAGCAGGCGGATATTTTATTTATATTCCAAATGCTCATGTGGGTATCAGCCGTCCTCTGCTTTGGACTCTTTACTGGTTTCGAAGCAATGATCAGATACCGTATCCCGTCCAACGTTTGGCCCGCTATATTCATTTGTCTCCCATCGGCGTTTTCTTCATTTTCTTCTTCGACCGTCTTTTTTCGGAGCGCCTGCTGCGTACCGTTCGTCTCACTAAGAAACAATAAGAATGGGTCATGTATGCGGCGCACTACTTACTATATTCGCCTTCCTATTCTTCCACCTGATGACGAAGTGGCGCGACCTCGTCACGTAGCGGTCGGCACGCATTCCGCCGCGACGGGAAATCCGACCTATAGTGACCGGAAAACCTAGGACTACGATAGAAAATCCTAGGACTACGATAGGATTTTCTGGGACTACACTTGCCAAACGAAACGCCCTTTCCGCGTTCCTCATGGAGGACGGGAAAGGGCGCTTCGCGGTATCAGGAACGTTCCGGACCGTCGCGGTCCGGACGGCAACTTACTTCACGGTGCACTTCACCGAGGCGGACTTCACGCCCTTGGCCTTGGCGGTGAAGGTGAACGTGCCGGCCTTGTCGGTCGTGGCGACGATGGCCGTCAGCTGGCCGTTGAAGAGGTGCATACGGGGTTCGTGGAAGAGGTCGAGGCAGGTGGCGTCGCCGTTGGCGGCGGCTTTGTAGGTGCCGACGCCCTTCACGCTGAACTCGACGAGCTGACCGGCGTCGGGAACGAGGTTGCCGTCCTTGTCGAGCATGCGGACGCGGATGTAACACAGGTCCTTGCCTCCGGCACGCAGGGGCAGCGTGTCGGCCACGGCTTCGAGGCGGTAGGCCTTGCCGGCGGTGTGCACTTCGGTCTCGGCCACGGCCTTCCCGGCCGCGTCGTAGGCCACCACTTTCAGCGTGCCCGGCTCGTATTTCACGTCGGGCCACATCAGGCGGTAACGCTTCTGCCGCGTCAGGGCGGCCTCGTCCTCCTTCGTCGCCGAGCCTTCGACAGTGATCGTCGTGTCCTTGGTCACGCGGCCCTGGCTCACGCCGTTCACGAAGAGCTCCGCGCTCGGGTGGTTCGTATAGACGAACACCGGCGTCACCTCGCCTTCGCGCCCGGGCCACGTCCAGTGGGGCAGGACGTGCAGGGTCTCTTTCTCAGGAGCCCAATGACTGCGGTAGAGGTAGTAGCGGTCTTTCGGGATGTTGGCCAGGTCGATGATGCCGAAGAGCGAGGAGTGGCTGGGCCAGTCGGAGTAGTAAGGCGTCGGTTCGCCGAGGTAGTCGTGGCCGGTCCAGACAAATTCGCCCATTGCCCAAGACTTGTCGTCGTGCCAGATCCAGTCGTCCTCAGGCAGGTTCGACCATCCGCAGTGCTCCACGTCGTACGAGGAGGCCTGGTGGTCGTCGTACTTGCACATCGAGCCGCGCGTCACGGGGAACTTGTAGACGCCGCGGGCGCTGATGGTCGAGGCCGTCTCGCTGCCGAGGATGACGCCCTGGGGCAGTTTGTCATAATTCGTCTGGTACTTGAACGGACGGTAGTTGAAGCCCGGGACGTCGAGCGCGGCGGCCATGTTGTTGCCCACTACGGCGTCCGGCGCGTCCATGCCCATCGTGACGGGCCGCGTCGGGTCCTCGCGGTGGCAGATGGCCGTCAGCCAGTGCGTCATCTTCGGCCCTTGCTTGTGGTTGTACTGGTCGGGTACTTCGTTACCGACGCACCACATCACGACGGAGGGCGCGTTGCGGTAGTGGCGGACGAGGTTCACCAGATCGCGCTCCGCCCACTGGTCGAAGTACTTATGGTAGCCGTTACCGACCTTGGCCGTGCGCCACTCGTCGAACGACTCGGCCATGACCATAATGCCCATCTCGTCGCACAGGCGGACAAGCTCGGGCGACGGCATGTTGTGCGACGTGCGGATAGCGTTCGCCCCCATGTCCTTCAGTTGCAGGAGGCGGCGTCGCAGCGCGCTTTCGTTCACGGCCATACCCAGCGGCCCCAAGTCCTCGTGGTTGCAGACACCCTTGAACTTCACGACGCGCCCGTTGAGCAGGAAGCCCCGCCCGGCGGCGACCTCGATGGTGCGGAGACCGAACGTGGTGGTCACACTGTCGCAGAGGCGGTCGCCGTCGTAGAGCCGCGTCACGGCGCGGTACAGGTTGGGCGTATCGAGGTCCCAGCGCTGTGGGTCGGCCACGCGGAACGTCTCGAACACGAGGCTGTCCGTCGTGCCGTCGAGCCCCACAGCCGATGTGCTCACGGTCTTGCCCTGCGGGTCGACTATGTCCATCGCGAGTCGGTACCCGTCGCGCGGACCCGGAATGCTGACGGCCGTGCGCAGCTCAACGGTGGCTTCGCTGTCCGTGATGCGCGGCGTGAGCACCTGTACGCCCCACGTCGGGATGTGCGCCTTGTCGGTCACGACGAGGTGGACATTGCGGTAGAGCCCGGCGCCGGGATACCAGCGCGACTGCTCCGTCTCGTTGTACAGCCGCACAGCCAGGGTGTTGCCGCTGGCCTTGACGTACGGAGTGATGTCGACGGTGAACGCGTTGTAGCCGTACTCCCACCCGCCGGCGTAATGGCCGTTGACGTAGACGCGCGGATGGCTCATGGCGCCGTCGAAGAGCAGTTCGACGCGGCGCCCGGAGCGATAGTCGGGCACGTCGAAGTCCAGCCGGTACCAGCCCGTCCCGACAAAGGGCAGGCCGCCGGTACGGCCGGCGTGCTCCATGGCCTCTTTCTGGCCGTCCTGCGTGATGGCCACGTTCTGGCGGTCGTTGAGGTAACTGAACGGACCGGTGATGGCCCAGTCGTGGGGCACGGTGACGGTCTCCCACTGGCCGTCGTCGTAGCCCGGCGCGATGCACGCCGAGTCGTCCTGGTGCGTGAAGCGCCAGCCGCGCTCGAGGAGTGTCTCCGTGCGCTGTGCCGCTGCGTGGGTCCCCGCCATCGCGAGGGCCAGCAGCAGTAAGGGGCGGATTTTCATAATCGAACAGGGATTAAATGAAACATGAAGTAGTTATTTGTAATTGTATGCGTGCTTGGGGTAGTCGATGGTGTAGTGCAGGCCGCGGCTCTCCTTGCGCTCGATGGCCTGACGGGTGATGAGGTAACCCACATTAATCATGTTGCGCAGCTCGCAAATGTCGCGCGTGGCCTTGACGCGCTTGAAGAGTTCCTCAGTCTCCTCGTAGAGCAGGTCGAGGCGGGTCCACGCACGCCGGAGGCGCAGGTCGCTGCGCACGATACCGACATAGTTCGACATAATCTGCCCCACCTCTTTCGCGTCTTGGGCAATGAGCACTTTTTCTTCGTTCGAGAGCATCCCCTCGTCGTTCCAGGCCGGCACGTCGGTGTTGAAGTCATACGCATCGATGTGGGCCAGCGAATGGCGGGCGGCCGCGTCGGCATAGACGACGGCCTCGATGAGCGAATTGCTGGCCAGGCGGTTGCCGCCGTGCAGGCCGGTGCACGAACACTCACCGACGGCGTACAGACGGCGGATGCTCGAGCAGGCGTCGAGGTCCACCTTGATGCCACCGCAGAGGTAGTGCGCACAGGGTACGACGGGGATGTACTGCCGGGTGATGTCGATGCCGATACTCAGGCACTTGGCGTAAATGTTGGGGAAGTGATGTTTCGTTTCGTCGGGGTCCTTGTGCGTGACGTCGAGACAGACGTGGTCAAGACCGTGAATCTTCATCTCCTTGTCGATGGCGCGGGCCACGATGTCGCGCGGCGCAAGCGAGAGGCGCTTGTCGTACTTCTGCATGAACTCCTCGCCATTCGGCAGGCGCAGGATGCCACCGTAACCGCGCATGGCCTCCGTAATGAGGTAGGCCGGGTGCGTCTCGCCGGGGTGGAACAGGGCTGTGGGGTGGAACTGGATAAACTCCATGTCCTTTACGGTGGCCTTGGCGCGGTAGGCCATGGCGATGCCGTCGCCCGTGGCGATGTTGGGGTTGGTCGTCGTCGCATAGACGGCGCCGCAGCCGCCCGTAGCGAGGATGGTGACCTTCGAAAGGAAGGTGTCGATTTTCTTCGTGTCGGGATCGAGGATGTAGGCGCCGAAGCACTCGATGTCGGGCGTGCGGCGCGTCACCTCGACGCCGAGGTGGTGCTGCGTGATGATTTCGACCGCAAAGTGGTTCTCCAGCACCGTGATGTTCGGGTGGTGCCTTACAGCCTCGATCAGGCCGCGCTGGATTTCAAACCCCGTGTCGTCGGCGTGATGCAGGATGCGGAACTCCGAATGGCCGCCCTCACGGTGCAGGTCGTACTGTCCCTCGGCGTTCTTATCGAAATGCACGCCCCACTCCACCAAGCGCTTGATGCCCGCCGGAGCGCCCTTGACCACCTGTTCGACGGCCGCGGGGTCGCTGATGTAGTCGCCCGCAATCATCGTGTCGCGGATGTGCTTCTCGAAGTTGTCCACCTCGAGGTTCGTCACCGAGGCTACACCTCCCTGCGCCTTGGCCGTGTTGGCCTCGTCAAGGGTCGTTTTGCATACCAGCGCCACTTTGCCTTTTCCGGCTTCGGCCACCTGTAGCGCATAACTCATGCCGGCCACACCCGAGCCGATTACCAAAAACTCGAATTTCCTTACCATTTTCTGTAATAACGTTTGACCGTTGCAAAGATAGGGAAAAAACAAGACGGCCGTCTGCACGATTCGCCAAAAAGCGCGCACCGCACGGCAAATACCCCCGCCCGTTTTCCCGACGCAGCGACAGAAAATCCTGTCGCTACGATAGAAATTCCTGTCGCTGCGATAGAATTTTCTGTCGTAGTACTTGTTTTTGCCGATCGCCGCGAAAGGAATCCGGCCCGCTTGCCCCGCGTTTTCTTGCCCTTTTCCGCCAAACAGCCCCTCCCCGAAAATCCGCAAAAGGATTTCGATATGCGTTCTCCCCACTGAGCAGAAAATCGTAACTTTGCCGCCACAAATCATTTTCATACTCTTATGCAAAATTTAACGTATAGGGGGGGTAGATCCTCCAACTTCGAATTGCTCCGGATACTGGCCATGTTTCTCGTAGTGCTGGTGCACACCGATTTTTTCAGCCTTGAGGCACCCACACTCGCCGAGTTACACACGCGCCCCGCGGACGCCGTCATTCGTATCCTGGTCGAAAGTATCTCTATCGTTTGTGTCAACGTTTTCATCATGATTTCAGGCTGGTTCGGCATCCGGCCCAAGGTGCGCAGCCTTACCGGCTTTCTTTTCCAATGCCTCTTCTTCCTGACGGGCATTTACGCCGTGATGCTGGCCGCAGGAGCCGCCGAACTCAGCCTTAAGGGGATTGCCGGCTGCCTCTTCCTTACGAAATGGAACTGGTTTCCCAAGGCTTACCTGGTGCTCTACATGCTTTCGCCCGTCCTTAATGCGTTCATCGAACAGGCGCCTCGCAAACAGTTGCGCCTCGTCATCCTCTTCTACTTCCTGTTCCAGACCGTGTACGACTGGTGCAGCGGCGCCACGAACTACTTGGCGGCCGGCTACTCTCCCCTCTCGTTCATCGGCCTCTACCTGCTGACACGCTATGTCAGCGTCTACCGTCCCCGCTGGGCGAGCGGCTCCGCCCGTACGAACTTCTGCGTGTACCTTGCGCTGACCCTGGTCCTGACGGCCCTGCCCCTGCTCTGTGCCGGCGCCGGGGAATTCCTCTTCAACGGCGTGCTCGGACGCATGTTCATTTACTCCAATCCGCTGGTCATTGCCTCCGCGCTGTTTCTGCTCCTCACTTTTTCGAAACTCAGGCTGCAAAGCAAAGCCATCAACTGGCTGGCCGCCTCCAGCTTTGCCGTATTTCTCATGCACTCAAACCCCAACGTGGCCGAACCTTACTTCGTTCCGCTGTGCCGCCAGCTCCACGCGAGTTGGGGTACGGCCTACTTTGCTCTGATACTGCCCGTCATCGCCGGCTTCTTCCTTGTCAGCGTCCTGGTAGACCAAGTGCGTATCCGGGTATGGCTTCGCATCGAGCAACCCGTAGAGCGTCTCATCAAACGGTGCATGGAAAAGCTGTAGTCCGCCGGTCGAACACCCGCCGACTCCTACCCATTCCGGCCCTCCTCCCTCCGCAATCAAGCACTCCGCCCCCACGAATCCTACCGCCTTGCCCGCAAAAACAGGTACGGCGACAGGATTCGTGGGAACTACGGGACGCGGCGTGGCGTTTATTTTGCTATCTTTGTCCGCAAATCAACGTAACGACATGAAGCGGCTGCATATTGTCACTCCGGTGAAAGACGCCATCGACTCCACGCTCGACACCATCCGCGCCGTGATGGCCTCCCGGCTGAGCGTCCCCTACACGTACACGGTCTACAACGATTTCAGTACGCCCGAGAACACCGCGCGCCTCGCCGAGGCGGCCCGCACGATGGGGTTCACCCTCGTCAATCTCAGCGACCTGACGGACCACCCCTCGCCGAACTACCTGTTCGTGCTGCGCCGCGCGCGCCGCGAGGCCTTGGCTGCCGACGCCGCCCTCTGCCTGGTGGAAAGCGACGTCACCGTGCGCCCCGACACGCTCCAAGGGCTTTGTCACGTGGCCGCCATCGACCCGGCCTGCGGCATGGCCGCCTCCGTCACGGTCGACGAGTCAGGCGCCGTCAACTACCCCTACCTCTACGCCCGCCAATGGCCGTACGGCGTCGTGACGTCGAAGCGCCACTTCAGCTTCTGCTGCACGCTGCTCACGCCCGAGCTGCTCCGCAAGGTCGACTTCGACCAGCTCGACGAGGGCAAGGACTGGTTCGACGTGACGATTTCGCACGCCTCGCTGGCTGCCGGACTGCGCAACTACCTGGCCACGAATCTGCCCGCCGTCCACCGGCCTCACCAAAGCCGCCCCTGGAAACTGCTGAAGCGGACCAATCCCGTCAAATACTACTGGAGAAAGTTCACCCGCGGGATGGACAAAATCTGACCGCCGAAGTAACCGCCGGCATCGCCGGACACAAACATACGCCCATGGACTCCGTTTATCCCACCTACGACTACCTGATTGTCGGCGCCGGCCTTTTCGGTGCCGTCTTTGCCCACGAGGCCCGCAAAGCAGGCCGCCGGTGCCTTGTCGTCGACCGCCGGCCCCACACGGGCGGCAACATACACTGCGACCTGCGCGAGGGCATTGCCGTCCACAGCTACGGCGCCCACATCTTCCACACCGATAACCGCGAAGTCTGGACCTACGTGAACCGGCTCGTCGAGTTCGTCCCCTTCGTCAACAGTCCGATAGCCCGTTACGGCGACAAGCTCTACAACCTGCCGTTCAACATGAATACGTTCTACCAGCTTTGGGGCGTCCGCACCCCCGCTGAAGCACGGCAGCACATCGAGCGCGAACGGGCCGCCTATGCCCATATCGGCGAGCCGCGCAATCTCGAGGAACAGGCGCTGAAACTTTGCGGACGCGACATCTACGAGCGCCTCATCCGCGGCTATACCGAAAAGCAGTGGGGCCGTCCGGCCACGGAACTCCCGGCTTTCATCATACGCCGCGTCCCGCTGCGTTTCCGCTTCGACAATAATTATTTCAACGACCCTTATCAGGGCATCCCCGCCGGCGGCTACAACCCGCTCATCGACGCCCTGCTCGAAGGCGTTGAGGTGCGCACCGGCGTGGACTACTGCCGCGAGCGCGGCACGCTGCGTCCTCTGGCGCGACGCGTGGTCTTCACGGGCTGCATCGACGAATACTTCGACTACCGCCTGGGGCGGCTCGACTACCGCAGCCTGCGCTTCGAGCACCGCCTCCTCGAAACGGCCGACTACCAGGGCAACGCCGTGGTCAACTACACCGCGGCCGACGTTCCCTATACGCGCTGCATCGAGCACAAGCACTTCGAGCCCGGGCGCCACGACGACTTGCCCCTCACCGTCGTGACTCGCGAATACCCCGTACCCCCCGGCGCGGACTGCGAACCCTATTACCCCATCAACGACGCGGCCAACTCGGCACGCTACGCCCAATATCGGGCACTGGCCGAGAGCGAACCGGGCGTCGTGTTTGGCGGACGCCTCGGGCAATACGCCTACGCCGACATGGACGACACCGTGGCGGCCGCACTCGCGCTGGCCGCCACCGAACTGCGCGGATAACCCCTCATTACCCCACCGGAAAGTTTTCGCCTTCATGTCCCTCCTCCATCCGACCACCCTGGTTCTCGACCCCGACTTCGCCGACCTGACGGAGTTCATGTACTCCCTGCCCCACCGCTTCGCAGCCGGCGAAGGGACGGTCATCCACCGCGGGCGCAACGAACTGCGCCTCATCCGGCTGGACAGCCGCGCCCTCGTCGTCAAGGCTTTCCGCCGTCCGCACATCATCAACCGCCTGGTCTACGGCACGCTGCGCTCCTCCAAGGCCAAGCGTTCGTTCGACAATGCCACGATGCTGCGCCGCCTGGGCATCGGTACGCCCCGCCCGGTGGGTTACCTGAACATCCGGTCGGCGTGCGGTCTGCTCTTCGACCGCAGTTACTACGTCAGTCTCCAGTCCGACTGCACGCACCTCTACCAGGAACTCTTTGACCGGCCGTTCGCCTGCGAGGAAGCAGTGCTGCGCGCCATCGGCCGGCTCACGGCCACACTGCACGAGCACGGACTGGCCCACAGGGACTACGGCCGTGCCAACATACTCTTCGAACCGCTGCCCGACGGCTCTGTACGCCTGGACCTGGTGGACCTGAACCGCATGACCGTGGGCGGCACGTTCGACGTCAAGGCCGGATGCCGCAACTTCGAGCGTCTGCCGGCTACGCCGCAGATGCACCGCTGGATGGCCGAGGAATATGCGGCCGCAAGGGGATTCGACCCCGACGAATGCTTCCGCCTGATGGAGGCTTACCGACAAACGCAACCCGGAAAAGTCGATGGAAAATACTAATGCGCCTACACCGACTCCTCACGCAGCCAACCCGGCTGTCGTCGCCGTAGTCGTGACGTACAACCGGCTGGAACTGCTGCGCCGCAACCTCGACTGCCTGCGCGCCCAGACCCATCCGCTGGCCGGCATTGTCGTGGTGAACAACGGGAGCACCGACGGTACGGAACAATGGCTCGACTCGCAAACGGACCTCACCGTCATCACACAGGACAACTGCGGCGGCGCAGGCGGATTCGCCCGCGGCCTGATTGTAGCCCTGCACCTGCCGGCCGCATGGCTGTGGTGCATGGACGACGACGTATTCCCGCGCCCCACGTGTCTGGAAGAGCTGCTCCGCGAGTCG
Source organism: uncultured Alloprevotella sp. (assembly GCA_944322325.1). Classification (GTDB taxonomy): domain Bacteria; phylum Bacteroidota; class Bacteroidia; order Bacteroidales; family Bacteroidaceae; genus Alloprevotella. The sequence continues at coordinate 43,642 of CALUOQ010000015.1, read as the reverse complement.
GCGCGCCAAAAAGCGGACATACTGGCGCCCCGGCGCCTCGTCGACGGGCGCGTCTATTCCAACGACTTCGTGAGCTACGACCTCAGCCGGCCTTTCGCCTCCCTGTATGTAGGGAAACATGTCGGCACGCGGACAGACGTCCCCGTCGAAATCGCCGGAACGGCATTCGAGGGGCCGCTGATCCGTCGCGAAGTGGTTGAACGCATCGGACTGCCCAACCGTGACCTCTTCATTTTCTGCGACGACACGGACTACTGCCTGCGCGCAACGAGGGCCGGTTTCCGCATTTTCTATGTCCCCGCCGCCCTGATGGACAAGCACCAGTTCTTCTCGACCGACAACTGGAGCCAGCGCCAGCAGAAGAAAAAGTGGAAACGCTACTACCAGATACGCAACTCGACCTACCTCAACCATCACTACGGCCGCAACTGGGCCGTGCGCCATCTGCGCGGCTTCAACGCCGTAGCCGGCTACATGGTGATTGCTGCCGTCACGGCACCGTTTTCCAAGGCCTGGCGTCTGACGGACATCGGCCGCCTGTGGCGCGCCTACCGCGACGGCCTGGCCGAACACTTAGGCATTATTCACGATTAAGGTTTACACCATGAGACTGATAAAGATGACAGGCGGACTGGGTAACCAGATGTTTATCTACGCTTTCTTCGTAAGCATGAAGCGTCGTTTCCCGTCGACGCGCATCGACCTCTCGGACATGGTGCACTACCACGCCCACCACGGCTACGAGCTCCACCGCATTTTCGACCTGCCCCATGACGAGTTCTGCATCAATCAGAAAGCCAAGAAGGTCGTCGAATTCCTTTTCTTCAAAACAATTCTGGAGCGCAAGCAGGACCAGACCACGCTACGCGCCTTCTGGCGCAAACGCCTCTGGCCACTCATCTACTTCAAGGGATTCTACCAAAGCGAACGCTACTTCGCAGACTGCGCCGACACCGTGCGTCGCCTCTTCACGTTCGACGAGCGGCGCGCCAACCACCGCACGCGACAATTGCTCACTCAACTGCAAAACGACCCTGACGCCGTGTCGCTCCACGTGCGCCGCGGTGACTACCTCGACCCCTCCGTGTGGCGCAACACCGGTTGCGTCTGCACGCTCGACTACTACCGCGATGCCATACAGGCCATACGACAGCACGTCGACAGGCCCCGTTTCTACGTCTTCTCCGACGACATTGCCTGGGTGCGCAAAAACCTTCCGCTCGACGGCGCCACGTACGTGGACTGGAACCACGGCACCGACAGCTGGCAGGACATGCTGCTCATGAGCCGCTGCCGGCATCACGTCATCTGCAACAGCACTTTCTCATGGTGGGGCGCCTGGCTCAATCCCCGCGCTGACAAGGTCGTCATCGCTCCGGCGCGGTGGTCGGCCCTTGGCGAAATGCCGTACATCTGTCCCAAGAATTGGATGCAGATACCCGTCCGCCCCGCCGACTTATCCCCACAGCCATGACACCACCCCTTGCCCTCAAACTGCTACGCGCCGTCGGCGACCTGCCCCGCACGCTCCGCCGCACGCCCCGCCCACGCCTTGTCATGACCCTGCTCGTCAAGAACGAGGCCGACATGCTCGAACACAACCTGCGCTTCCACCGGGCCATGGGAGTGGACGGATTCATCGTGACGGACAACAACTCGACCGACGCCACGCCCGACATCCTGCGCCGATATGCCGAAAAGGGCTGGATACTGGAAATCATCCACGAGCCGGCCACCGACTACGAGCAGAAAGCGTGGGTGGACCGCATGGTCTGGCTGGCCAAGACGCGATACGGCGCCGACTGGATCATCAACGCTGACGCCGACGAGTTCTGGTACCATCCGGACGGCAACCTCAAGGCTGCAATGACCGCCACCCGCGCCAACGTACTCGGGTGCACCCTGCGCAGTTTCCTGCCCGACGACACGCGCCCTTGGACCGAGTGGGACCGCACCGTGCGTCCCGTCGAGAATTACGAGGCCTACGGCCTGTCGCTCTACTCCGTGTTCGAGCGCCAGAACCGCAAGGTGGCACACCGTGCGGACGGCTACGTGCAAATCTCCATGGGCAACCACAAGGTCAAGATGTTCCCCCAGCATTACGCCCTCTCTGACATCACCGTCTATCACTACAACATCCGCGGGCGGGCGCAGTTCCTCGCCAAAATGATTAACGGCGGACAACAGCTCCTACAGCACCGCGGCCGCCACGGAGGCCGTCACTGGCGCTACTTCTACGCCCTGCACCAGCAGGGAAAGCTCGAGGCGGAATACGACAAAGTCATCGGCGTGACGGCCCGTGACCGTCTGGTTCGCGACGGTTACATCGTGACGGACGAAACGATGCCCCGCCTGTTCCGCAAACTGGGACTGACATGAAACACGCTTTCCTGATCATCGCCCACCACGAGCCAGAAGTACTGACGCTGCTGCTGGAACTGCTCGACGACGCCCGCAACGACATCTACCTGCACATTGACCGCCGGGCCACTGTCCTGCGTGAGCGCTTTGCGGCATGGCGTCCACAGCACGCCGGCTACCGCCTCATCGAGACTCCGATAGCCGTTTACTGGGCCGACCTCAGCCAAGTGGCCGCAGAATACCTCCTATTCGAAACCGCCGCCAAGCACGGCCCTTATACTTATTATCACTTGCTCTCCGGCGTCGACCTCCCGCTAAAGCCCCAAGAGGCCATCCACGACTTCTTCGACTGCCACGCCGGCTGCGAATTCGTAGGACTGTGGGAGTCGCCGGACCATCGGCGTGACTTGGAACGGAAAGTAAAGCGCTACTACTTTTTCACCCGTCACCTGCGCGACAAGGGGACGCTGGCCCATGCCCTCACCGCTCCTGTGCGCAATGCGGCCCTCGCCGTACAAAAAGCCACGGGCCTGCACCGCCCGTGGGACTACGACTTCCGCAAGGGATACCAATGGGCCAGCCTGACCCACGCCTGCTGCAAATACATCATAAAGGAGAAAGCGCGCACCATGCAGCGCTTTCGCCATACACTCGCGCCCGACGAGATTTTCCTGCCGACGCTGATTTGGAACTCCCCGTTCCGCAACTGCCTTTTCGATGCGCACGACGCCGGTCGCGGCAGCCAGCGCCTCGTCGACTGGGAACGCGGCCACCCCTACACCTGGCAGGACAAGGATTTCGACGAACTGATGCGCTCGCCCCTGCTCTTTGCCCGAAAATTTTCAGCGGCCTCACCCGAACTGCTCCGTCAGTTGCACAAGGCACTCAGGCAATAGTCACTGTCTCTTTCGCCGCGTCAAACTGTGCCACAAATCTTTGGGAAACTCCTTGAGCACATTACGCAGAATTTTCCAGTCACGCTCCAACAAATTCTCCTTATCCAACGCATACCGAACCTTACGTTGGAAAGGCGAAGTCATTATCAAGGAATCAGCCATACGCTTTGAAAAATAAGAATCAATGACTTTCTGCATTTCTTCATGGAGAAGCGACTGATATTCTGGGGCTGAGGAAATACCACTCCTATCGAAATCAGCTACAATAAAGTCCAAACGCTCGTAAGTAGCGTCACAAATCAACAATTCGTAAACCATCTGCTCCCAATCGGAGACCAGCTTATAATTTTCACAGTAAGGCCGTTTCTTAAGCAAGGCAGTCCGGATAAAAGCGGACTGATGCGACAACGATTTGTTGACCAAGGCGAAAGCCCGAACCTCGCACGGAGCTGCCCATATACGCGACTTCCCATTTACGTCGAGCTGGTCACCAATATAGAAGTCCTTGCCTTGCAGATGAGGGATGACGCGCGACAACACGTCAGGCGCGTGAAACACGTCGCCGGAGTTCATAAAATTGCAGTACTCACCCCTTGCCAGCGCAATGCCCTTGTTCATAGCGTTGTATATACCTCGGTCCGGCTCACTCACCAAGTGGGTGATATAGGGCGCATATTGACGCAACAAGTCGACGCTCCCGTCGGTCGAAGCGCCGTCAATGACAATAAACTCGAAATCGGCATCAGTCTGCGAAGCGACCGAGTCCAGGGTGCGGGCGTAGCCCTCGCGATTGTTCCGCCCGATGGTAATTACACTGACTTTCGGCGTGGCCATGATCCTGCTTGTTGAGAAAATTACGAGGGACAAAGGTACAAATAACTCCGGACTTGAACGAAGCCAGCCTGCACCAGCACAACGTTTCGCCGACAGCTCTCCGCCATCTACTGAATAATGCGTATCTTTGGCGGCGGCGAGATTGGTTCATCCCGGTCTTCCCCCAGTTTTTACCGTAACAATCATGAACAGAACTACCATAGAATCTTCCCCTCTTACGACAAAAGCACTCGGGCGTACCACTGCACTGCTGACCGCCCTGTGCCTTATCTCCGTCGTGCTTTTCTTAGGCCTCACCCCATTCAATACGCGCGGCGAACCGCGCGAGGCCATTGTAGCCTACTCCATGCTACAGGACAGCAACTGGATACTGCCCGTCAACAACGGCGACGAAATTGCCTTCAAGCCCCCCTTGCTTCACTGGCTCGTCGCCCTGCTTTCAACCCTCAGCGGCCACATCACGGAATTCACTGCCCGACTGCCGTCGGCCTTGGCTACCACGGCAATGGTCGTCGCCACGTTCCGCTTCTTCGCCCATCGCCGCGACGAGTCCGTCGCCCTACTGGCAGCCCTACTGACCCTGACCAACTTTGAAGTACACCGGGCCGCCATGACCTGCCGGGTGGACATGTTGCTGTCTGCACTTATTGTGATGGGGCTCTACGACCTGTATCGCTGGTACGAACGCGGGTTACACGGAACGCCTTGGGCCGCATGGCTCTGCCTGGCCGGCGCGGCACTGACCAAGGGCCCCGTGGGCATCGTGCTGCCCTGCGGAGCCGCAGCCGTATTCTATTGGCTACGCGGACAGGGCTTCTGGTCCGTATGTTGGCGCTTGGCGCTTCTGGCGATAGCGTCGCTCATTCCGTTACTCCTCTGGTACTGGGCAGCCTACCTCGAGCCCCACGGTGGCGAGCGCTTCCTGCGACTGATCTACGAGGAAAATATCCTTCGCTTTACGGGGCAAATGAGCTACGCTTCCCACATCAATCCGTGGTACTACAACGTGACCTCCGTCTTGGCCGGTTTCCTGCCCTACTCGCTGCTGGCGCTTTTCGGAACCTGCTGCCTGAGATGGCACCGGACTACGAGAAAATTTTCCGACGGAGTGCGCACCCTGCCCAGCCGGGCGCTGGAAGGTCTGCGCAACCTGCCGCCCACGAAACTCTTCGCTTTCGTCTGCCCGGTTATTATCTTTGTGTTCTACTGCATCCCTGCCAGCAAACGCTCGGTCTATCTGCTGCCACTCTATCCGTTCGTGGCCTATTGGCTGGCGGAGTTTTTCGTATGGCTGAGTCGACGGCATAGATGTGCCATCAGTGCATTCGGATGGACAATGGCAGTATTGGCTTTCATCCTGACCGTGGCGTTTATTGTCGTCCGGCTTGACGGCGTACCCACCAGCCTGTTCAGCGGAAAACATGCGGACGAAAACTTGGCGTTCGTACATGCGCTGCGCGACATCCCCCTGACGTGGGTTGCGGTCATACTTGTTCTCCTGCCAGCTGCTGCAGGCGCATGGTGTCTGCGCCAGGTCAAACGACCCGTTGCGCTTTGGGGAACAGTGGGCATTGTGTTCTGCGTACACTTGGCGCTCAGTGGGTTTTATTTGCCTACGGTGCTAAGCGTCAAGTCCGACCGCGCTGTAGCCGAACGCATCGCAGCCATTGTGCCGGAGGGACGCATTTACTCCTACCGCACCGACGTACTCGAGGCCAACCGAATGCACCCGTTCACCATCAACTTCTACCTGGGCGACCGCATCATCCCTATCGACAAGGCCTCCGAAGCGCCGCAATCGGGCTACCTCGTTGCCGGCAACGACGACGTCGAAACGTTTCGCAAGGTCTATCCGCAATATGCGGTCAGCTTGGTTTACGACAGCCAACACCGTAGCTGCGACGACCATAAGACAACGCGCCTCTACCGCTTCGCCCTACATCCCTGACGCAGCGCAACAAAATCTACCCATATCGCAAAAAAATACCGGCGGCCCGCCAAGACGAGCCGCCGGCTAGTTTTACCCTAACGGACTAAGCTTAACCTAAATACTTCGTAAGGATGCGGATGTTGCTGTCCTCGCGCAGACGGCGCAGGGCGCGTTCCTTGATTTGCCGGACGCGCTCACGCGTGAGGTTCAGGGTGTTGGCCACCTCCTCGGCAGTCATCTCGTTACGCCCGATGCCGAAAAGCATTTTCAGCACCAGCTGCTCGCGTTCCGAAAGAATACTCAAAGCCGAGTCCAAGTCCGACGAGAGCGACTCGCGCTCCATCTCGTTATCCGTAGTCGGCGCCGATTCGTCCGTCATAATGTCGACGAGACAATTGGAGTCGTCATCCTGGAACGGAGCGTCGACCGAGACTTTTTTGCCATTAGTGCCAAGCGCTTCCTGCACCTTGCTCGGCTCGACGTCGAGCAAGTCCGCAAGTTCCTGCACCGACGGACGGCGCTCGAACTCCTGCTCAAAATTGACGATAGCCTTTGTCAGTTTGCTCTGAAAGCCGACTTGGTTGAGCGGCATGCGGACAATGCGGCTCTGCTCGGAGATGGCCTGCAAAATACTCTGCCGAATCCACCACACGGCGTAGCTGATGAACTTGAATCCGCGCGTTTCGTCAAACTTCTTAGCCGCCTTGATAAGACCGAGGTTGCCTTCGTCAATCAGGTCGTTGAGGGCCAATCCTTGATTCTGGTACTGCTTAGCCACACTGACTACGAAACGCAGATTGGCCCGGGTGAGCTTTTCAAGTGCCGCATCGTCGCCACGATGAATGCGCTGGGCCAGCTCTACTTCCTCGTCAGTAGAGATAAGCTCCTCACGGCCGATTTCCACTAAGTACTTATCCAACGCCGCACTCGAGCGGTTCGTAATACTTTTGTTAATCTTTAATTGACGCATATGTACACTTATCCAATTTGAGGGGCAAAGGTACGCTTTTTTTCGCTTCGCCGTATCGCTTGGCGCCGCGTTTTTGCACATCTTCACACTCCTTTCTCCTAATTTTCAGGGATAACAACAAACATACCGTAATCCCCGTCAACCTCATCGCCGTATGACATTTGCGACAAACTGTCACTCTCATTGCGCAAACTGCGGTGTTAAGGACTCGTTTTCCGTCCGTCACAAGGTGCTCCCGGATGAAAATGCGTATCTTTGCGGGGCATGGCTGAACCATCCCTCAAAGAAAAAACTGCCAAAGGTCTCCTGTGGGGAGGCGTATCGAACGGACTGCAACAGGGGCTGAACCTGCTGTTCGGCATTGTGCTGGCACGTATCCTGACACCGGCAGACTACGGTATGGTCGGGATGCTGACCATTTTTTCGCTCATCGCAGGCACGTTGCAGGAAAGCGGTTTCATTTCTGCACTGGCCAACCGAAAGGAAGTTGACCAACGAGACTACAACGCCGTATTCTGGTTCAGCGCCGGCATAAGCCTCCTGCTTTACGTAACCCTTTTCTGCTGCGCACCACTCATTGCCCGGTTTTACAGTGAACCTGAATTGACGGCACTTGCCCGCTATTCTTTTCTCGGTTTCTTCATCGCCAGCCTCGGTACGGCACCGAGCGCTTACCTTTTCCGCAATCTGATGGTCAGGCAGAAAGCCCTTTCCGCCGTCGTGGCGCTCCTTATTTCGGGTACGACGGGCATCATCCTGGCCTACTATGGCTTTGCCTACTGGGGTATTGCGACCCAAAGCCTGCTTTACACCGCAACCGTGACGGCGTGCTACTGGATTTTCTCCGGCTGGCGTCCCACGCTGCACATTGACTTCAGTCCGCTGCGCGGCCTCTTCGCCTATAGCAGCCGGCTCATCGTGACAAATCTCTTTACGCACGTCAACAACAACTTCTTCTCCGTCATTCTCGGCCGCTTCTACACCGGAACCGACGTCGGCAACTACAATCAGGCCAACAAATGGAATACGATGGGGCACTCTCTCATGTCGGGTATGGTAGGCGGTGTGGCACAGCCCGTGCTGGCTCAAGTGGGCGACGACACCGCTCGCCAAGGCCGTGTGTTCCGGAAGATGCTGCGTTTCACCGCCTTCGTCTCCTTTCCCGCCATGTTGGGACTTTCGCTCATCGCCCCCGAACTTATCACCATTGCCGTTACCGACAAGTGGGCCGCCAGTGCCGACATCCTGCGCTTGCTCTGCATCGGCGGAGCCTTTGTGCCCATCGTCACCCTTTACTCCAATCTGATTCTCAGTCAGGGCCGGTCCGACTGGTTCATGCGGAGCAACATCGTGCAGGGCCTTGTGCAACTCGCTGCGGCTCTCGCCTTGTACCGCTTCGGGCTTTACGTGATGTTCAGCGCCTACGTAGTCATTAATATCGCTTGGCTTCTTGTCTGGCACGCCATGACCCGGCGCACGCTCCGCGTCACGCTGCTTAACGCCCTCCATGACATAATGCCATTCGCCGTCATTGCCACGGGAGCCATGGCCATCGCCCATTTCGCGTCGGCGATTGCCACATCCATCTACGCGGTACTGGTAATAAAAATCCTTGTAGCCGCCACTGTCTATACCGGTACGATGTACCTGACCGGCGCGACGACGTTCCGCGAATGCGTAAGCTACATACTGAAAAAGCGACCGTAACATGATCAGCATCGTTATTCCCCTTTGGAACAAGGCACCTTATGTGCGACGCTGCCTGGACAGTGTGTTGGCACAGACATACGACAATTTTGAAGTCATTGTGGTCGACGACGGAAGTACCGACGATGGTCCAGAACAAGTCACCGCTATTCCTGACAGGCGTATCCGCCTCGTCAGACAACCGAACGGCGGAGTAGCCGTTGCCCGCAACCGGGGCATGGCTGAGAGCCGCGGCGAATGGATAGCTTTTCTTGATGCCGACGACGAATGGACGCCTGACCACCTGGCTACCCTTTCCGACCTCATGGGCCGTTATCCGCAGTGCGGCATGGTCAGTGCTTCCTATTGGCTCCATCGCGACGACACGGGCAACCAATGGCAACCTTGCTTCGACGGTCTGCCATTCCATGGCCCCCACGGTGTGATAACGAACTACTATGAAGTTGCGGCAAACGGCAATAATCCCATCAACATGAATACCTTTGCCGTGCGTCGCGACCTTATCGAACGCTGTGGCGGTTTCCCGATAGGCATCGAAAGCGGAGAGGATACCTACTTCGAAGCTCGTTGTCTGGCTGACACCGATTTGGCCTATTCGCTCCACCCTACGTCGGTTTATCACCTTTTTGAGGAAGGGAAAAACTACCGCGCTTTCCGGTCGCATAACCCTGTGGACGATCTCTACGACGGCTTGCTTCGCCTCGGACAGGGAAAAACCGGCATACGTCGCTTTGTAGCCACATGGCACAAGCAACGCATGACCCACGCTGTACATTGCGGCCATCCAGCCACAGCCCTACGCCAATTCACACGGGCCATCCGCATTTACCCCTGGGACAAGAAAACCTATTATCAAGCCCTGATGGCACTTCTCGCTATAGTTACACGACGCGATGTCTACGAACTGATGCAAGCATTCCGGCCACAAAAACAAGCAAAGCAAAAGAAACAATAATCCGCATGGCTGAAAAACCGACAGGAACTCCCATACCTCGTGTCTCAGTAGTCGTCTGCACATACAACGGTGCACGTTTTCTCCGCCCGCAGCTCGACTCTCTGCTCGCCCAGCGTCTCCCGCCTTACGAAATTATCATTTCGGACGATGACTCAACTGACGATACGGCCGCCATCGTCCGCGAGTATGCCGCCCGCGACGCCCGGGTGAAACTCCACATCAATCGACCGGCCTTAGGCTTCAATCTCAATTTCTCGAAAGCCTTCCAGCTTGCCGAGGGTGACTACGTGGCCTCGTGCGACCAGGACGACATTTGGCATCCCGACAAGCTCAGCCACTTGGTGGAGGCTTTGAAACACGCCCCGCTGGCATTCCATAACTCGGCCCTGTTCACCGAAAATCCTGCTCAGCCCTCAGGCTTGAAGAATCCCCACAATCCTGTAACGAACGAGCTGTTTCTACTCTTGAAACCTTACATTCCCGGTCATGAGTGCGTATTTCGTCGCGAATTACTCCGCGACTATGCCGACATCGTCGCCGCAGAACCTCACATCTCGTACGATACGCTTCTCTGTCTCACCGGCGCCACTCATGGCGGCATCACCTACGTAGACGAAGCACTCGTCAGTTGGCGTCGTCACCGGACGGCAACTTCTTACGGCAGCGGCCGCGCAGCCGGGAGCGCGTGGCAGGGACTCCTTTCTGCCTTTCAAGCACTTCGTTCAACGCAGAAAATAAACACCACCCGACGATATTTCCGCGCTGTGGCGTCCTTGCCTTTTCGCTTGACGGCCACGCGCCGCGTGGTGCGGCTCATGTCCAAAGGAGGTACCTATAATATAATGTGTGCCGGCTGGATATGTGCCCGACATTACCGCTTGCTATTCCCCACAGGCCCGGCATGGCGCAGGAGGATAACGGCTTTTTTCACTCCCTTTTATTTCGTACGCGACAGCAGTGCGTTCGTCATTAAGTAATCATTGGCCATGAAGTTTACGCTCTTCCCACAAATCCCTGTAGCGCCGGGCAAACGTGCCAATCCTTACGTCGCCGATTTCCGTGCGGCGCTTGAACACGCAGGCCATACGGTAGTCAATGCACCCCACCGCAACCCGCTGCTCAGCCTGCTCCGCAGCCAAGCCCAGGGCGACGTGGTGGTATTCAACTGGTTTGAAAGTATTCCCGAGTTTCGCCACGGCGTCATCCAAAGCTGGATAGCCGCATGTCTGCTCCTGTGGCTCAAATTACGGGGACGGCGCGTAGTGTGGATGTTGCACAACAAAGCGCCCCACGCGCCACGCCACCCTTGGCTCAACCGTATGCTGCGCGGCCTCATCGCCCAAACTTGTTCACTCATCGTCACTCACGCTCGCGAGGGAGTAGAAGTTGTACGTAAATTCTACCCGTCTGCCCTGCATAAAGTGCACTTTATCGACCATCCGACCAAGAATCGTCTTGCACTTCTGCCCGAGCGCATGACGAAAAACTACGATTTGCTCATTTGGGGGCACATCGCACGCTACAAAGGTGTCTTCGAGTTTGTAGATTTCCTAAGGAAAAATCCGCAAACGGCGCTCCGCGTATGCATCGTGGGCACCTGCTCCCCTCCTGCACTGTTCGAAGAACTGAAAGCCGCCTGCCCACCGAACGTGACAGCCATCCACGAAAGTCCTTCGTTCGAGCAGCTGGCCACTTACATAGCGCAAGCCCGTTTTGTCCTTGTCCCCTATCATACGGCCAGCGTGCTCAGTTCAGGTATCCTGATGGATTCCTTGTCTTACGGCGCCCAAATCATCGGTCCCCGTGCAGGTTCGTTCGACGACTACGCCGTTGAATCTGCACTCCACGTCTACACGTTCGATTCGTTCGACGATATCCCGGCCCTCGTAACTGCTCATCACGATGACTCCATCGACTACGAGACCTATGCCCGTTTCCTTAATGAGCACAACTGGCCCCATTTTGTTCAACGCATTACCCGATTATTATCCGACAAGTCATGAACCGCATAAAAGAAGAACTGCCCAAACTGCGCATTGCGTTCGTCAAACAGGACGTCTACCAAGACCTGTATGTCGTACCTACCTCTGAACACGACCCCGCCGCCATACTTTTCAGCTCTATGGGTCGTGTAGGCCCTATCGGTCTGATGGCTGACCTCGAGGCGGATTTCTACATCGTAAAGGAGGAGCCCGAACCTGAAACGCAAATTTACCGCAAAGTAGTGCCGGGATTGTCACGCTATTTCTACCTGCTCAAAACCGAAACACTTGACAAAATTCCCGGACAGGAGTTCAAACGACCCGGCAGTCCTGTGCCGCAAGGCCGCTACGCCGTTGCTGCTGAAAACATCGACTGGGGAACATACGACGTCGTTATCTCCGTAAATATCAGTCTCCCCGCACGTCTTGTCCGGCAGTATCCCCGTACCCTTTTCGCTTATATGATAGGTGAAGCAAACCTGGCCACCCACAAAGCCCGCTTTGGCTACGACGTGACTCTCAACCAGATGGCTCGCGGCATCGTTGCCACCGGTATGGGTGAGATTGACTTCCCCTATACCTTCCTGCGCGGTGATACGCTTCAGCGCATCATGTACGCTGCCCTCGGGCGCACCCCGAAAAAACAGGGGGTATTCATGGAAATCAACTCCACCCGTGAGCGACCCGTCACCCGTGTTCCCGACCATTTTCTTCCTCTTCAGAACGCTGGTCAGCCCGTTCATTTGCACCGTCAGCTCATCCGCGAAAATCTCACCGCCATCTATGATGCCAAATACTTCGTCAAGATGGGCGGACGACCCATCCGCGGAAATTCCGTCGCCGAGGCCGTTTCCCTCGGCACCCTTGCCATCATGGACAGCCGCGAAGTAACGCACCATGAGCTTATCATTCCCGAATGCGATGTCCGCACGATGGACGATGTCCTCGCCCTTATCCGCCGCTGCGAAGCTGAACCTGCCTATTACGCCACCCTTGTTGACCGCCAGCAAGCGACTCTCGACGACCTCTTTTTCCGTCGTCCCATCCAGTCACTGGCAGCCGCCCTCGACGCCAAGCGGAACTCCGGCTCCGCCCCTTATGGTTTCTGGCAGCGACTCTCCGACCGAATATCTACCCTAAACATGAAACGAGGATGGAAACACTGACTCCCGCCCCTATCCTGCTGTTCGTCTATAACCGCCCCGAACATACGCTACATTGCGTCGAATCCCTGCGTGCCAACGCCCTCGCTGCCCAAAGCCCTCTTTACGTCTATGCCGACGCTGCCCGTTCTGAGGCTGACCGTCCTGCTGTCGACGCCGTACGTGATTACATTCGTACCATCAGCGGTTTTCAAAGCGTCACCGTCATTGAGCGCGACCATAACTGGGGCCTTGCCGCCAACATCATCGACGGTGTCACCACCCGCGTCGAACAATACGGTCGTGTCATCGTTTTGGAAGATGACCTCGTCGTTGCTCCTCATTTCCTTGAATTCATGAACGACGCTCTCACCGTCTACCGAGACGACGAACGCGTAGGCCATGTCTATGCTTGCGAGTTCACCGGCGATCCCGCTCTTCCGCCTACGTTTCTCGTCAGTTGGATAGGCTCGTGGGGATGGGCCACGTGGGACCGTGCCTGGCGTTTTTTCAACCCCGACGGTGCTGATCTCCTCCGTCAGCTTCAGGAACGTCGGCTCACCCACCGCTTCGATTTCGACGGGGCCTACGGTTTCACGCGTATGCTTCGCCATCAAGTCCAAGGGCGCAACAATTCATGGGCCATACGCTGGAACGCCACACTCTTCCTGCGCGATATGCTTTCCGTATGTGCCGGACGTTCTCTCGTACAGAACATGGGGTTCGACGGCAGCGGTACGCATTGTGGCGACGTCGCCATTTATACAGCCCAGCTTTTCCCTAATCGCTTGTCCGTAGACCATTTGCCCATCGAAGAGAATCAGGAAGCCCGGGCCGCCATTGCCCGTTACTATCGTCGTACAAACAGTTTCCGCGCCAAAGCTATTCGTCGACTACGCCGCGAATGGCACCGGCTATGGGGAAGAAAATAATACGGAACACTACCTAAAAAACTACGGGTCGGTAAAACTTTTAAGCATCGCTATTGTTTTACCGACCCGTAGTTGTCTTTGCTTTTCTGAAAACCGGCCTCAGCCTTTCAGAAAAGGCTACTTGCTCATCTCAAGCATCCGCTGAATGGGTTTAATCGCTTTTTCAGCAATGTCAGCGGGCACTTGGATTTCCGGCCGTCCGTCGCGCAGACAGGCGTATACCTTTTCGAGCGTATTAAGGCGCATATAGCTGCACTCGTTGCAGGCACAGCCGGCATCATCCGGCGGAACGGGAATAAATTGCTTGGTCGGACATTTTTTCCGCATTTCGTGCAGGATGCCGCTCTCGGTCACTACGAGAAACGTCTGCGCCGGGCTTTCTGCCGCGAACTTCAACAAGGCGGCCGTCGAGCCGACTACGTCGGCCAGCTTCACTACTGCGCCCTTGCATTCGGGATGAACCAAAACCTTGGCGTCGGGATATTGCTGCTTCAGCGCTAAGATTTTTTCTACGGAGAAGCGTTCATGCACGTGGCACGCTCCGTCCCACAGCATCATCTGCCGGCTTGTAATAGCATTGATGTACGAGCCGAGATTACGGTCGGGACCGAAGATGATTTTTTCATTCTTTGGAAAACTTTCTACTATCTGTCGCGCATTGCCCGAAGTGACCACGACGTCCGTCACAGCCTTTACGGCCGCCGAAGTGTTGACATACGAAATCACCGTATAGTCCGGATGTGCCTTGACAAAGTCGGCAAACCGGTCGGCAGGGCAACTCTCGGCCAACGAGCAGGTAGCCTCGGCGTCAGGAACGAGAACTGTCTTCCCGGGACAGAGAATTTTGCACGTCTCGCCCATGAAATGTACGCCACACATTACGATAATGTCGGCTGTCGTAGCGGCTGCCTTTTGGGCCAGTGCCAATGAATCGCCTACGAAGTCGGCAATATCCTGTACGTCACCTTCCGTATAATAATGGGCTAAGAGAACCGCATTTTTCGCTTTGGCCAGTTCACGAATGGCCTGCTTCAGTGTTTCCTTTGACTGTGTCTGATTCATTGTGAGGGCTATTTTTCCTGTATGATGTAGTAACCGGCTTGTTCGATGCCGCGATGGATTTCCGCAATGTGATCGGTGTTGCGCGTCTCGAGCACGATGCGCAGGTTGCAGGAGTTCACGTCGGGACTCTCGCCGTTGCGTTCATGGTGAACGGAGATGATATTGGCACCAAAACGGACAATCACGTTACAAAGTCCGAGCAACGAACCCGGACGGTCGGGCATTTCGATGAGCATCTCGGTGGTACGTCCGCCTTTCAGCAAACCACGGTTGATGACCCGGCTTAGAATTGTCACGTCGATATTGCCGCCACTCACCACGCAGCACACGTGTTTTCCGGCCACGTCGACCTTGTTGAACATCGCTGCGGCTACGCTGACCGCACCGGCACCCTCGGCTATCAACTTATGGTGCTCGATAAGCGCAAGAATAGCGGCGCAAATCTCGTCCTCACTGACCGTTACGATTTCATCGACGTACTGCTGACAGAGGGCAAAGGTGTTTTTGCCCGGTTCCTTGACTGCAATGCCGTCGGCAATGGTCAGTACGGACGGCAGGCACTCAATCTGATTATGGTCTATACTCTGCACCATACTGGCAGCGCCTTGTGCCTGCACACCTACGATGTGAACTTCAGGTTTCAGATTCTTGATGGCAAACGCTATGCCTGCGGCCAGTCCGCCACCTCCGATTGGTACGATGACTACGTCCACGTTGGGCAGGTCATTCAGAATTTCCATACCCACGGAGCCCTGTCCGGCGATGACTAACTCGTCGTCAAACGGATGTATGAACGTCATGCCGCGCTCCTCGTTGATTTCGAGTGCCCGGCGGTAAGCGTCGTCGTACACGCCGTCTACCAGACAGATTTCAGCCCCCATCTCGCGGGTGGCTTCGACCTTGCTGATAGGAGCACCGGCCGGCATACAAATCAAAGCCGGAATGCCATAGCGCCGGGCAGCCAGCGCCACGCCCTGTGCGTGGTTTCCGGCGGAACAGGCGATGACGCCGCGTTGCTTTTCTTCTGTTGTCAGCTGCGAAATCTTAAAACCTGCGCCCCTTACCTTGAACGAACCGGTCACCTGAAGATTTTCGGGCTTCAGGTAAATGTCGCAAAGCGGGTTTATCTTGTCCGTATGAATCAAAGTGGTGCGCCGGACGACATCGGTGAGTACCGTGGTTGCCTTGTAGATAGTATTTAGCGTGAGCATGGTTATTATACTTAGATTTACTTCAATTTTTCTTTTCCTTACGTTGGAAATGTGCATAGAGCGGATAGTGATCTGACGCGGTGATACTGTTGTCCACACGTGCCCCGTAGGGTCTCAGGTCGGGCGAACACATCATGTTATCAATGCGTACGTAAATCGCATCGCGGTTAAACGATCGGCCTACACCTTGTCCCGTCGCTTCGTACGCGTCGGTCAGTCCCTCCGCCATCCGGTGCCGGCTGTACGAGATGGGCGTGTCGTTGAAGTCACCGCAGACAACGACGGAATAGTTGTTACGATGGACAGCTACATAACGCGCCACCGAATCGGCCTGCAAAGCCCTTGCGTACGCACCCGCCGTTACTTTCGCTACGAGTTGGCGGATTCCCGTTTTTACCGGTGCATTCTCGGGATCCTTGACCAGTTGCTGATACACCGAACGGTCCTTAGCGTCCAACTTGTTCGACGCAAAATGGTTGTTGACGACGAGTAGCGTGTCGCCCTGCTTCAACTCTACCTTGAAAGCCACCGAGCTGTTCAGTCCTACGGTGTAAATGATTTCCCGACCGACGATGGGATATTTCGAGAAGCAGCCCAAATTGTTGCCGGAACTGATGTCGACCGTGTCTCGATAGGGGTAATGACGCGCCACGACGGGCGTGATGAATTTTTTCCACTCTTGCCACGATGCGTGGCCCTCTTGGAAACAAATGATGTCGGCTCCGGAATTTGCCATGTAGACCGCCACACTGTTGCGATCGCGCTCGTCGTGCTCGCCGGCGCCGAACTGCATGGTGTTATAAGTCAGAATTTTCAGGCTCTGCTTGGGAGGAGGCGACGGAAAGTTGACCGGAAAATACCGCCTTACGCTCATCACGCACGTCAGCAGTCCGATGCCGGCTATCCAAGCCGTACGCCGTGCGAAAAGCAGAGCCGTCACCAGCAGAAAAGCCGTACCGACAAACAACACCGGAAACGCCAGTCCCATGACCGACATATAGCGGAACGTGACCGGAGAAACATACTGCGACGCTACCGAGAGCCACAATCCAAGTACGGACGCCCACTGTGCGCCTACCAGAATCCGGACGAACAGGGACGTCACGCGACGGGTAGCTTTCCGTCGCGAGGCCGGTGCTTTTTTCTTACTTGTTCCCGTAGTCGAAGAGATCTTTCTTTTCCTGTTGCGTCAAACTCTCGTAGCCCGAGCGCTTCACCTTGTCGAGGATGCGGTCGATATGTTCCTCATGCGCTTTCCGGCGGGCGTTGTAATCGTAATCGGCACCGCGGTCCTTAAATCCACGCGTATTTTTGTTCTTTCCCCGTCGGTCGAACCATTTCTGCACCCGCAGACGGAAATCCTCGAAGTGCGACCCGCGCGATTGTCGGGGCTGATAGTTTTCCCAACCGGTAAATCCGCCACCTCTCGGGCGGTCATTGCGCCGCCAATAAAGGATGAGCAGCCAACCGAAAAGCATACCGCCCAAATGGGCAAAGTGGGCCACATTTCCACCGTTGCTCCAAAAAGCGGAAAACAGCTCGATAACGGCATATCCGATAACAAAGTACTTTGCCTTGAGCGGGATGGGCGGAATGAGCAGCATGATGCGCTCGTTGGGGTAAGTCATGCCAAACGCCAGCAGGATGCCGTAACAAGCGCCCGAAGCGCCAATCGTCGTCCACATATTGAGATATTCGCTCATCGGTATGACGTGCGTTCCCAGGTTTACCCCGTCGTATGCTGCTAGGCCCTCTATGCCGTACTGGCAGAACTGGAAAATCTCCTGCATCACTCCCGCGCCTACGCCGCATACGAAATAAAATATCAAGTACCGCTTTGCGCTCCACGACTGCTCCATGATGCGCCCGAACATCCAGAGCGAGAACATATTGAAGAAGAGGTGCATGAAACTGCCGTGCAGAAACATGTACGTGACGAGCTGGTAGACATGGAAATCCTCAGCGAGAATAAAGTGAAGTCCAAGGATACTGTCGAGCTGCACGCCGTAGCGTTCGCCTACCAGTTGTGCCAGATACATCAGCACGTTGATAATCAGTAAATTCTTAGTTATAGGGGGCATTTGGTTCATAGGCCGTATTTTCAGTCGGCGACAAAGGTACTAATTTTTCAGAAGCTGTAAACTCTTGCGGCAGACTTCTGATTGCGAAGTCAGCCAAACGTGTGAAAAGCGGTGGATAAGTACGTGCAAAAGCAAGGGAAAACCCTTGGAAAAAGCGGATGGCAAACTACGGCAAAGCCCCTGTTTTTCTTTCCACTTTTTCCAGCCCTTTTTTCACTTTTCTACGCTTGTTTTCCGCCTTTTCCAACCCGTTTTCCGCAACGTCCGGAAAACTTTTTTCGCACCTTCTGAAATTATCCACAGCATGTGGAAAAATCAGGGCATTGACAGCGTCCTTCGCCGTCGTGCACAGCATTAACGAGCGCCGACATGCCGTGGAAAACTGCTCCGAAAATTGTGCACAAAGTAACGCTACTGACATGACCAAAAGTTTCCGTAAAAACTTATCCACTGTTTCCACATTCCATCATTATCACCATCACTTTTCTCAGTTTTTCAAAAAACAAAAAAACTGCCTTAATAATAATAGGCACAGACCACGATGTGGAAAACGCTGCGTGACGGCTTTCCGGCAGTCTTTTCGTCCGTACGGTTGTTCCTTTACAGATTTTCACGTATATTTGCGGTCGATTCTATATACCTTATCCGCACGCTTATCGCAGCACTCACAAAAATAAGAAAAGTCCGTCCGCTGACCCTCGCTTTGTGGGTCGGATTTCTGGGTGTATGGCCAAATCCTGTCTCGGCGAGAACGGCTGACCGCGCAGTCCGTGTGCCGACGGACACTACGGAAGTTTCCGATTCCATTCCTGCTACTCGTTTCCTCCACCGCCTTGAGTTCGACGCCCAGCCCCTTTTCGTGTTGCCGACCAACGTTTTTGTGAAAGGATACAACGAGGCGCAGCAGGCGGTGCGCGCGGCGGGTGCCGCTCACGTCGATTATGGCATTCAACTCCACCCCGCCACTGTCAGCGGCAGGGTTTATGGGTCTGCCTACCAGGGTGTGGGCGTCGGTCACTACGCTTTCGATAACCGCCGGGAGCTTGGCGCGGCGTGGGCGGTGTACCTGTACCAAGGTGCCCGGCTGTTCGCTTTTACGCCCCGGCTGTCGCTCGATTATCGCTGGAACTTCGGTTTCAGCTTCGGCTGGCATCCTTTCGACGTGGACAGCAATCCGTACAACCGCTCCCTCGGTTCGCCTTTCAACGCCTACCTCGATGCCAACCTGATGCTGCGCTGGGCTTTCTCGCCGCAGTTCGACCTGACGGCCGGCGCTACGTTCGCCCATTTTTCGAACGGGAGCACGACGATTCCCAATGCGGGGCTCAACACGCTCGGTCTCCGCGTGGGCCTCGCCTATACCTTTCGGCGCGAGGCCGACCCTTTCCGGCGCGTGACGGACGGCGTGGCGATTCCCGAGTTCCCCCGTCATTGGAGCTACGACCTTGTGGCTTTCGGCTCGTGGCGCCAACGCGGTTACGCCCGGGCCGGCGAAAAGGTAGTCATCGACGCCAAGTATGCCGTGGCCGGCGTCAGCTTTGCGCCCATGTACAACTTGGACTACCGTTTTCGCCTGGGCGCGGCGCTCGACGCCGTATATGACGCCAGCGGAAATCGCGTCTGGGTCGACGAGTCTGCCGATAAGCTGGTCCTCATGCCCGACGTGGCGCTGCGCTATCAGCTGGCGCTCGGACTGTCGGGGCGCGTGGAGTACGTGATGCCGTGGCTCACGCTCAGCGCCGGTGTCGGCTATCACGTACTGTCGGGCGGCGGCGACATGCGTAACTTCTACCAGATTCTGGCGCTGAAGGTGGACCTGACGCACAGCGCCTTCCTGCATGTGGGGTATAACCTCCGCAATTTCCATGAGCCCAATTATCTGATGTTGGGCCTGGGTTACCGTTTCCACGACCTTACACCGCGACTCTATCGCCTGCTTCGGTAGAAGCGGCGGAGAAATTATCCGTCGCGTCAGTCTGTCCGTTTTTATGTATGTAGCTACTTTTCGTTTTCGCTTTACACCGGTGTCGCCCGATGACTGGCAACGGCTCGACGTCCTCTTCCGTGCCAGTGTGAAGTACGGTTCGCGAAATCACTATACGCCGGCCCAGCTCGACGCTTGGGTGCGGCGCATGACGCCGGAGCGGTGGAGCGAGTTGTTGACGGGCAATTTGTTTTTCTTTCTCGCCGAGACGGTGGATACGGGCGAGGCAGCCGGTTTCTTTTCGGTCAGTTCGCAGGGTTACGTGCACAGTCTTTTTGTACATCCGCGTTATGGCGGGCAAGGGCTGGGGCGGCAGATGCTCGCGGCGGCGGAGCGGATAGCTGTGGCCGGCGGTGCCCGGGAAATGACGGCCGAGGCGAGCCTGACGGCCAGGGCACTGTTCGAATCGTGCGGGTATAGCGTGCGTCGGAAGCAGGACGTCGTGCTCGATGGTCAGGTGCTGGTCAATTTCTGCGTAAGCCGGCCTTTGCCGACAGTCGGCGTACCGCAGACGGAAATACGGCCGGTATGGAAGGAACGAAAACGCTTTCTCGACCTGCTGTTGCTGGGTGACGAGCAGGAATCGGCCATCGACGCCTACCTGGAGCGCGGCCGCATGTACCTGCTCACGACGGGCGGCGAGTCCGTCGGTGTCTGTGTCGTGACGGACGAAGCGGAAGGGGTATGTGAGGTAAAGAATCTGGCCGTCCGTCCTGTCTTTCAGCGTCGCGGCTACGGACGGTGTTTGCTTCGCTTCGCCGAAGCGTGCTGCCGGGGCTATGCCCGCATGATGCAGGTGGGCACGGGCGAAAGTCCGCTCACCTTGCCGTTTTACGAACGGTGCGGTTACAAGGTCAGTCACCGCGTTCCCCGTTTTTTCCTTGACCATTACGACCATCCGGTCTACGACGGCGGTCACCGGCTCGTCGATATGATTTATTTGCGCAAGCCTTTGTAAGGGTTATCGGCGGACACGTTTTTGCGGGATATATACCCCGTGAAAACAAGTACTACGATAGAAATTTCTATCGCTGCGACAGGAAAAACTATCGTAGTACTTGTTTTTGCCTGTCGCAGCACTTGTGAAAACTATCAGGCGGCTTGGTTGTGGCATCCGGCTGAAAATCGTTATCTTTGCCGGACATACGAGCCGGGTGGGCTACGACAGCCGGCCGTGCCTAACTCATCGTGCAATGGATATCACTCATTTACTTTTCGACTTCGGCGGTGTGTTGGTCGACCTCGACCGTCCGCGTTGCGAGCGGGCCTTTGCCGCGCTGGGGATCGACGTCCGCCCTTACTTGGGCGACTACGGACAGCAGAAAGTCTTCTCGCAGCTCGAGAGCGGTAAAATCACGGTGCCCGAGTTCTGCGTCGCCGTCCGCCAGCTCTTCGGCAAACCGCAGCTGAGCGACGCCGACATCGTCGGTGCCTTTGAGGAATTTCTCGTGGGCATCCCCGCGGAACGTCTCGACTGCTTGCTGCGTCTGAAGCGGCACTACCGTCTTTCCTTGCTCAGCAATACGAATCCCATCCACTGGCGTATGGCCCGGGAAGGGTTGTTTGCGTATCGCGGACTCGGCGTGGACGATTTTTTTGAGCACATTTTCCTATCCTTCGAGTTAGGCGTGGAAAAACCGGCGCCTGCCATCTATCAGGCCGTGGCCGCCGGCGGTCTTGACCCGCAGCACACTTTGTTTCTCGACGACTGCGAGGCCAATTGCGAAGCCGCCCGCCACGAGGGCTTCCATGCCGTCACGGCTCCGCTGGGCGGTGATTGGATGAAGTTTTTCGACACTGAAGGTCACCTATGTATATAGTCGACGAATCCCATCCCTGTCCGGCGACGCCCTGCGTGGCGACCATCGGATTTTTCGACGGCGTCCATCGCGGCCACCGCTACCTGCTCGAACAGTTGTCCGCCGAGGCGGAGCGCCGAAGCGTCGAGTCGTGTGTCGTCACCTTTGACGCCCATCCCCGGCGGGCGCTCGATGCCGGCTTTCAGCCCCGTCTGCTGACCTCGCTGGCTGAAAAACTTGACCTGCTGGCTGCCGCCGGAGTGGACCGCTGCTGTGTGCTTCACTTCGACCGCGCATTGGCTGCCTTGCCGGCCCGCGATTTCATGCAGACTTACCTCAAGGAAAAATGGCACGCCGCAGCGTTGCTCGTAGGCTACGACCATCACTTCGGGCGCGGCGGTGATGAAGGCTTTGTCAACTATGTGCGTTACGGGCGGGAACTGGGCATCGACGTGGTGCGCGCCCGTTCGTTTCAGACGGCTGACGTCAGGGTCAGTTCCTCCGCTACGCGTCGTTTTCTGGAAGCCGGTAATGTCGAAATGGCGCGTTTGTGTCTCGGCAGGCCGTATCGTTTGAGCGGAACGGTGGTGGAAGGACGTCGCGTCGGGCGGCACCTCGGATTTCCCACGGCCAACGTCGCGCCGGACTGTGCGGACAAGCTCATTCCCGCTACGGGTGTGTA
Source organism: uncultured Alloprevotella sp. (assembly GCA_944322325.1). Lineage (GTDB taxonomy): Bacteria > Bacteroidota > Bacteroidia > Bacteroidales > Bacteroidaceae > Alloprevotella. Next base: position 21,114 of record CALUOQ010000015.1, on the reverse strand, counting down.
TGCCGTTCGTGCCGAAGCCGACGGCAAGGACTACGACGCGATGGTCAACATCGGCGACCGGCCCACGTTCGGCGACGGCGGACCGCTCAGCGTCGAAGCCCATTTGTTCGGCTTCAGCGGCGATTTGTACAACCATACGCTGCGGCTTGACTTTGTGCGCCGTCTGCGCGAGGAACGGCGTTTTGATTCTCCCGAAGCCTTGCGCCGGCAACTTGAGGCCGACGCCGGGGAGGCCCTGCGGCTGCTTCGCTCATGAAGGCCATAGTTCTGATATTGCTGCTCTTTTTCGTAGAACAGCTGCTCACGGTCGTGCTTGGCCACGGTCTGCTGGCCGCAGGTTGGGTCGGTGGGCGCGAAGTGGCCTACGGTGTGGCGTCGTTTCCGGTCCAGCTCCTGTTTATAATGAGTCTTGCCTGGCTGGGACTGGTCAGGCGGCGGCTTCCGACTGACAGAATGCCGATGCGGACAGGCTCGACACTGGCTGCGCTGGGTGCTACGGTCGCTCTGATGCTTGCCTTGGGCGGCGCGACGGATCTCGTTGGCGTTGACGACGGCGGTACGACGGCCTTTTTCAGCGCAATGAAAGGAAATCCGATCTGTCTGGTCAGTCTGGCTCTCGTCGGGCCGCTCACGGAAGAAGTAGTCTTTCGCGAAGGCCTCGTACGGCACATGGTGCGTAGCGGGCTGAACCGATATGCGGCTGCCGTGCTGGCTGCACTTGTCTTTGCGCTGGTTCACGGGAATGCCGCGCAGGGCATTCCAGCCTTTGTATTGGGCACGTTGTTCGGCGTGTTCTACGTGACGACAGGCGACCTGCGCCTTCCGGTCGTTGCCCACGTGTTGGTCAACACGTCGGGACTTGTTTCCTATTACCTGACCCCGATGTCCGACGAGGCGACAGGCATTGCCACCCGGCTGATACTGATAGTTAGTTGTACCCTTGCGGCTGTCGCCCTGCTCGTGGCGTGGCAACGGCTCCGTTTGCGCAATTTATGAAGATACGACACATAGACCTGGGGGAGCGTCCGTTGTTGCTTGCTCCGATGGAGGATGTCACGGACATAGGTTTCCGTCTGCTTTGCCGCCGCATGGGAGCGGCAATGGTTTATTCCGAATTTGTGGCCGCCGACGCCCTGGTGCGCGGCGTAAACCGCAGTATGGAGAAACTCACCGTCTGTGACGAGGAGCGCCCCGTGGCTATTCAGATTTACGGCAAGGAACCCGTCGCCGTGCGCGACGCGGCACAGCTGGTCGTCGAGCAGGCCCATCCCGACGTACTCGACTTGAACTTCGGTTGCCCCGTGAAGCGCGTGGCGGGCAAGGGCGCAGGCGCGGGACTGCTTCAGGACGTACCGCGGATGCTGGCCATTACGCGTGCCGTAGTAGATGCCGTTTCGGTGCCGGTGACCGTAAAAACGCGCTTAGGCTGGGACCAGAATAGCAAAATCATCGTTGAACTGGCCGAGCAGTTGCAGGACCAGGGCATTGCGGCACTGACCATCCACGGCAGGACCCGTTCGCAGATGTACACCGGCGAGGCCGACTGGACGCTCATCGGAGAAGTCAAGCGCAATCCCCGTATGCACATTCCTGTAATAGGCAACGGAGACATTACTACGGCCGAAGCGGCCAAGACTGCCTTCGAGCGTTACGGCGTTGATGCCGTCATGGTGGGCCGCGCCACGTTCGGCCGGCCATGGGTGTTCAAGGAAATGAGCGACCTGCTCCATCCCGGTCAGCGCGACGTCGGTGAGGTCATTCCGAGCAGTTATCCGCCCATGTCGCCCGACTGGAAACTCGATGTCCTTAAGGAGCAAGTCCGTAACAGCGTGGCGCGTATCGACGAGTACCGCGGCATCCTGCATATCCGCCGACACTTGGCCGCCACGCCTCTCTTCAAAGGCATCCCAAACTTTCGCGAACGGCGTATCGCCCTACTGCGTGCTACGACAGTCGACGAGCTTTTCACGCTCATGGAGGAAATCCGTCCACTCGTGCGGCAAGCGCAGACAGGCAGTTAACAAAGAGAAAACAGCAAAGCGAAGCGCATTCTGCCCGCGACGGGCGGTCCATAAAAAGAGCGCGCAAAAAAACGTGAAAGCCAACCTACTTGTTACAAAAACAACTATCTTCGCCCGTAGGTTAACGCTTTAACTTGAGTGCGCTATGCTTATCACGCTTATCACCCTCCTCGGAGCGGCAGTCTTTTTCGTCATCGGAAAAGTCCGCTCGGATGTTGTAGCTCTCTGTGCCCTGGCCGTATTGCTGGCAGCGGGCATCGTCACGCCGGCCGAGGCGCTGGCAGGTTTCTCTAACTCCGCCGTCGTCATGATGGTCGGTCTTTTTGTAGTCGGCGGTGCGCTGTTTCAGACCGGCTTGGCCCGAATCATCAGCGGCAAGCTCCTGAAACTGGCCGGCACGAGCGAAAAACGCCTCTTTTTCCTCGTTGTGCTCGTCACTGCCTCAGTGGCCGCTTTCGTCAGCAACACCGGTACGGTGGCTTTGCTGCTTCCTATTGTCCTTGCCATGGCCAAGACGGCCCGCGTCAGTCCCAGTCAGCTCCTTATGCCGCTGGCTTTTGCCAGCAGTATGGGTGGAATCCTGACGCTTATCGGTACACCGCCCAACCTTATCGTTGACGAGTACCTCCGTAATGGGGGTTACGAAGGCTTCAATTTTTTCGACTTCACCCCTATCGGTCTTATCTGTCTCGCCGTGGGACTTATTTTGCTTTACCCCCTGTGTCGCTTGTTCCTGAAACGGCGTGGCGATGCCTCCCTCGAAACGGACGACGAGCGTACACCGAGTGAGTTGCTTCACGATTATCACGTCGATGACTACCTTTTCCGTCTCGAATTGCGCGACCGTTCACCCCTCGAGGGCCAGACTTTGCGCGAAGTGGACCTGCACCATCGTTACGGACTTACCTTGCTTGAGGTGAGGCGCGCCCACGTAGGGCTTACCGCTTCGCTCCTGAGTCCTACCCTACAGGAACTGGCTACGCCCGATACGCTCTTTGCTACCGGCGATACGCTTTATGTCCTCGGTCACCGCGATGCCGTCGAGCGCTTTGCCGCCGACTATCACGTGCAGGTGCATCATGACGAGGAGCGCGGCGACCGTTGCAAGCTCGACTTCTACGAAATCGGTCTGGCGGAGCTTTTGCTCACCCCCGGTTCGTCGCTTGTGGGCCGTCCGTTGCGCGCAGCCAACTTCAGGGAACGATTCGGCGTAAGTATACTGGCTCTGAAACGTCGTCGGCAATACTTGTTCGATAACATTCAGGATGAAATTTTGCGTCCCGGCGACATGATGCTTGTGCACGGTGCGTGGAAAAGTATCGAGAGCCTGGCCCACAAGCGGCGCGAGTGGCTCGTCGTAGGCCGCCCGCTCGAAACAGCCGAGCACGTTACCTTTGATCACAAGGCTCCCTTGGCCGCTGTTATTATGGCTTTGATGGTTTTCTTCATGGTATTCGACGTGTTGCCCGTGGCTCCCGTGGGAATTGTCATTATCGCTGCCCTGCTAATGGTGCTCACCGGTTGTATGCGCAGTGTCGACGCTGCTTATAAGAGTATCGGTTGGGAGAGTATCGTACTTATAGCGGCCATGATGCCCATGTCTACCGCGCTTGAGAAAACCGGGGTGTCTGCCCAGGTGTCCGAAGCCATCGTCACCGGTCTCGGTACGTACGGTCCGTTGGCCGCTTTGGCCGGTGTGTATGCCGCTACTTCGCTTCTTTCCACGTTTATCAGCAATTCGGCTACCGCTATCCTCGTCGCTCCTATCGCCATGCAGACCGCTGCGCAAATGGGCGTAGATCCTGCTCCTTTCCTGATGACGGCGGCTGTCGCCGCGAGTGCCTGTTTTGCCGCTCCCATTTCGACTCCGCCCAATGCGATGGTTATGAGTGCCGGCCGTTACACATTTATGGACTACGTCAAAGTCGGCGTTCCCCTACAGATAGCCATCGGCGTCGTAGCTATCTTTGCGATTCCCCTGCTTTTCCCGTTTTAAGAGCAGCATAGTTGTTTGAAAATAGAAAGTGTCCGGCAAAACTTCAGGTGATTTCCTGAAAGTTTTGTCGGACATTGATGTTTGAAAAGGGGAAGAAAATGAAAGTATGTTTACTCGCCGAGCAAGTCTGGACGCAGGCGGCGCGTCCGCTCCAGCGACTGGTTGATTTCCCACTCCTTGATTTTTGCCTCATGGCCCGAGAGGAGTACGTCGGGCACTTTCCAGCCCTTGTAGTCGGCCGGGCGGGTATAGACAGGCGCCGCCAGCAAGTTGTCCTGAAACGAGTCGTTGAAGGCGCTCTGCTCGTCACCCAACACGCCCGGCACCAAGCGTACGATAGCGTCGGTCATAGCAGCTGCGGCGAGCTCTCCGCCAGTCAGGACGAAGTCGCCGAGACTCACTTCCTTGGTGATGAGATGTTCGCGAATGCGGTAGTCGATACCCTTGTAGTGCCCGCACAGAATAATGAGGTTCTGCGCCAGCGAAAGGCTGTTGGCCATGGGCTGGTCGAAGCGTTCGCCGTCGGGTGTGGTAAAGATGATCTCGTCGTAGTCCCTTTCCGCTTTCAGTGCCGTTATACACGCGTCGATCGGCTGGCAGGCCATGACCATTCCGGCAAAGCCTCCGAAGGCATAGTCGTCGACGCGGCGGTGACGGTCGGTGGTGTAATCGCGCAGGTTGTGCACGTGGATTTCAGCAAGTCCCTTTTTTTGGGCACGGCCCAGGATGGAAGTATTTACGAAGCCGTCGAGCATCTCGGGCAGTACGGTAATGATGTCTATGCGCATGGCGGAAAGGAAAAATGGCAGCACGCGGCTACGGTTTCTGGTGGTGCAAAATTACGCAATCTTTGAGGAAATCGTTATTTTTGCTCCCGTAAAACCCCGCTTATGACTGACAAAGAACGCATCGACTGGCTGCGTCACGAGCTCGACCGTCACAATTATAATTATTACGTCAAGAATGCACCCGAAATCAGCGATCAGGAATTCGACACGCTGATGCACGAACTTCAGGCGCTGGAGGCTAACCATCCCGAATGGGACGACGACGCATCGCCCACGCGCCGCGTGGGCAGCGACCTCAGCCATGAGTTTGTGCAGGTGGCTCACCGTACGCCCATGCTTTCCCTCGACAATACGTACAACCGTGCTGAAGTGGGCGCCTTCTATCAGCGTGTGAGCGAAGCCCTCGGCGGCGAACCTTTTGCAGTGTGCTGCGAATTGAAATTCGACGGTCTGAGTATTTCGCTCACTTATGAAGAAGGACGCCTCGTGCGGGCCGTGACGCGCGGCGACGGTGTGCGCGGTGACGACGTTACGGCCAACGTACGCACTATCCGTTCCGTACCGCTCCGACTTGACCCTGCCGGTATGTGGCCTGCCGTGTTCGAAATACGCGGTGAGGTACTCATGCCTTGGGAAAGTTTTGAACGTCTCAACCGTGAACGTGAGGCGCGTGAGGAACCCCTTTTTGCCAATCCGCGCAACGCTGCGGCCGGCACACTCAAGAGTAAGAATTCCGCCGTCGTCGCCCGCAGGCGCCTCGATGCCTATTTATATTATTTGCTGGGCGATACGTTGCCCAGCGATAGTCATTACGCCAACATGCAGGCTGCGGCGGCATGGGGATTCCGTGTATCGGATGCCGCGCGCCTTGCTCATTCCCTCGACGACATCTATGCTTTCATCGATTACTGGGACGAAGCCCGCCGTGAGCTTCCCGTGGCTACCGACGGCATTGTGCTGAAAGTCGACTCCCTGGCCCAGCAGCGCCGTCTCGGCGCTACGGCCAAGAGCCCGCGCTGGGCCATAGCCTACAAGTTCCAGGCCGAGCGCGCACGTACCCGCTTGCGCGAAGTGACGTACCAAGTAGGACGTACGGGAGCAGTGACGCCCGTGGCCAACATGGACCCTGTGTTGCTGGCCGGCACAACCGTGCGTCGTGCCTCACTGCACAACGAGGACATCATGCGCCAGCTGGATCTCCATGTCGGTGACTGGGTTTACGTGGAGAAAGCTGGTGAAATCATTCCCCAAGTGGTAGGCGTCGACAGCAGTGCCCGTCAGCCCGGGTCGCCCGCCGTGCATTTCATTGACCGCTGTCCTGAGTGCGGAGCCACCCTTGTGCGTTACGAGGGTGAGGCAGCGCATTACTGCCCCAACGACACAGCCTGTCCGCCGCAGCTCAAGGGACGCATAGAGCACTTCATCAGCCGTGATGCCATGGACATCAGTTCACTCGGCCCGGAGACTGTGGACGATTACTACAATCGTGGACTCATTCACGACGCTGCTGACCTTTATGGTATCCGTACCAGCGACATCAATGGCGCTGACGGTGGCCGCCAGCGCTCCGCTGAGCGTATCGTCGAGGGAATTGCCCGCTCGCGCACGGTGCCTTTCGAGCGCGTAGTGTTTGCTTTGGGTATCCGCTTCGTCGGCAAGGTCGTCGCCAAGCAGTTGGCGCGCCACTTCAGCGACATCGACACCCTCATGGCCGCCACGCCCGACGATTTGTTGCAGACCGAAGGAGTCGGAACTGTGATTGCGCAAAGCGTAGTCAACTATTTCGCCAATCCGGACAACCGTCGTTTTGTCGAACGGTTGCGTCAGGCTGGCCTACAGATGGCCGTGGAGCGTACAGAAACGATATCCGATAGACTGACGGGGCAGACCATTGTGATCAGCGGTACTTTCGTGCATCACAGCAGGGACGAATACAAAACACTCATAGAGCGGCACGGTGGCAAGAATGCGGGCAGTATTTCGAAGAAAACGTCCTTCATCCTGGCTGGCGACAACATGGGTCCGGCCAAGCTCGAAAAAGCTACGAAACTGGGCATACGTCTTGTCAGCGAAGACGAGTTTCTCGCCATGATAGAGTAAAAAAAGACAGGTACACCGCTTGTTCCCATTATAATTAGTAATTTTGCCCCTCAGAGCAACGACAATTTGAATAAAAACAATGAATAATATCTTCAAGGGGATGGGCGTAGCGCTGGCCACCCCGTTTACCGAAAGCGGCGAAGTCGACTATGACGCGCTGGCAGGCATGGTTCGTTCGCAACTGGCGGGCGGAGTTGATTTCATTTGTGTGCTCGGTACGACCGCCGAGACGCCTTGTCTGACCGCCGCTGAGAAACGGACTATCAAGGACCTTGTCGTTCAGGAGGTCGACGGGCGCGTGCCCTTGCTCCTCGGCTGTGGCACGAACTGTACGACCACGGTCACCGATTTCCTGCGTCACGGCGACCTGTCGGGCATCGACGGCGTACTTGTCGTATGTCCGTATTACAACAAACCGACTCAGGAAGGTCTTTACCAGCACTTCAAGGCTGTGGCTGCCGCTACGGAATTACCCGTCGTGCTCTACAACGTACCGGGCCGTACGGGGGTGAACCTCGAAGCGGCCACTACGCTCCGTCTGGCCGGCGAATGTCCCAATGTCGTTGCGATAAAGGAAGCCTCCGGGCGCATCGAACAAATCCGCACGCTTATTGAACAGGCTCCTGCCGGGTTCGAGGTTATCAGCGGCGACGACGCGCTTACGCTCGAACTTATCGGCTATGGTGCAACTGGTGTCATCTCAGTCATTGCCAACGCTTGTTATGCCGAATTCGGTACCATGGTACACGCCGCACTGGCCGGCGATATCGCTACGGCGACCGCCGCTAACGGACGACTGACCGAGCTTTACACCCTGCTGACCGTGGACGGTAATCCCGCCGGACTGAAATCTCTTCTTGCCGTACAAGGCAAGGCCCAAAATCGCGTGCGCCTGCCCCTTGTCCCCGCCCGCGAGGAAACTTACTTGAAAATAAAAGCCGCAGTGGAAACTTTGAAGGCTTAAGGCACCGATAGTCTGTCGGTACATTTCGATACACGGCACTGTCCAAGCGGGCAGTGCTTTTTTATTTACTACGTGAGCATGTTCCGGTATGAGGCGAATCAGGAACAGAAAACTTGGCTTTTGGGCGACTACGAGCGTTAAAAACGTTAAAGTCCCTGTCGAAACATCCGAAGTTCGACTTTTTTGCAGAACTTTGAAAACATGGCTTCCCATTGCCGGAACAGCGGCAGAGGCGGTCACTCACATTTCAATCCTTACGCCATGAATAAAATCATCACTATCTATTGTAAGAACAACGGTCAACGATATGACGTTCCTACCGGTTCGACGCTTGAGGAGGTTTATAATTTGACGGGGCTCGACATGCCTTACGGCGTGACCAGCGCCAAGGTGAACAACAAGGTCGAGGGGCTTCATTTCATGTGCTTCACGGACAAGGATGTGGAGTTTCTCGACGTCACGTCGCCCTCGGGAATGCGCACTTATACCCGATCGCTTTTCTTTGTGTTATATAAAGCCGTTATCGACCTTTATCCCGGTTCGCGTCTGCGCATCGATACGCCCGTGCCCAACGGCTACTATTGCCGCCTCGACCTCGGTCGCGAACTCACCAAGGATGACATAGAAGCCTTACGCCGACGTATGCACGAGATTGTCGACGCCGCCCTGCCTTTTCACCGCATTACGTGTCCCACGGAGAAGGCTGTGGCCTTGTTCCGCAGCGAAGGGCTTGAGAACAAGGCGAAGCTGCTTGAGAGCACCGGTTCGCTTTACACCTATTATTATACGCTCGACGGTACGGCGGAGTACTTCTACGGCTCGCTGCTTATCAATACGCGTCAACTGCGCCTTTTCGATGTCGTACCGTACTTCGACGGATTGCTGTTGCGTTTGCCCGACCGTCGCAATCCCTTACGGTTACAACCTCCCACGGCGCAGCGTAAAATTTTCGCCGTTTTCAACGAACACCACCGCTGGCAGGAAATCCTTGGCGTTTCGACCATCGGCGAATTCAACGAGGCGTGCGAACGCGGCTTTGCCAACGAACTCATCAACGTATCGGAAGCATTGCAGGAGAAAAAGATAAGCCGATTGGCCGATACCATTGAGGCGCGTCCCGAAGTGAAAGTGATTCTGATTTCCGGTCCGTCGTCGAGCGGCAAAACGACGTTTTCCAAGCGCCTTGCTGTGCAACTCATGGCCTGCGGGCTGAAACCTGTGCCCATCTCGCTGGACGACTACTTTGTCGACCGCGAGAAAACGCCGCGTGCCGCCAACGGCGACTACGACTTCGAGCATATCGACGCGCTCGACATTCCCTTGCTCACGGCGCAGCTCAAAGCGTTGCTGGCCGGCGAAGAAGTAGAACTGCCGCGCTATAATTTTCAGACAGGAAAGAGCGAGAAAAGCGGGCATCGCCTGCGCATTGAGCGAGGTACGCTCTTGGTACTCGAGGGTATACATGCACTCAATCCCAGTCTGACGGCCGAAATTCCCGACGAGCGGAAATTCAAAATCTACGCTTCGGCCCTGACCACCATCCTGCTTGACGACCATAATTATATCCCCACGACGGACAACCGCCTCTTGCGTCGCATCGTGCGTGACTACCGTTATCGCGGCTATTCGGCTACAGAAACCATCCGGCGCTGGCCTTCGGTCAGGGCCGGTGAGGACCGTTGGATTTTCCCGTACCAGGAGAACGCCGATGCCATGTTCAATTCAGCCTTGCTCTTTGAGTTTGCCGCCTTGCGTAACCAAGCGCTTCCCTTGCTCGAACAAGTTCCCGAGAATGTTCCCGAGTATTCCGAGGCCTACCGACTGCGCAAATTCCTGAGCTACCTCAAACCCATTTCGCTCAAGGGACTGCCACCGACGTCGTTACTGCGCGAATTTTTGGGAGGCAGCACGTTCAAATACTGACACCTTGCGCGTAGTGTAATTATAGAGCTTCGGCAAAAAATGCCTACCTTTGCCCTCTGAACCCTAACCATAGAACCGACGATGAACCGATGGTTTAGATATCTGGCAACGCTCGTTGTAGCTACCTGTGCCTTAAGTACACAGGCTCAGGATGCCGTGATGCCGTCCGCCGTGCCTGTCGACAGTAACCGGCAGACCCTGACGGTGACCCGCCTCAGAACAGCCGGTGTCGCTGTGCCGCGGCAAGCCCGTTACGGTACCCTGAGTTATGACTCCCTTTTCAGGGCCATGCCCGAGTACGCTCAGGTCATGCAGAGCGTGGCGCGTATTCGCTTGGAGTACTATAAGGAAACGGAATACAATGCGGCCAATTTCAAACGCCTTTTTCTGGAATACCTGCAAGGGCAGCAGGATTTTCCGAGGAACATCTTGCTCAAACGTCAGCGCGACCTGCAAAACGAAATGGAGCGTGACATCGCCTTTCGTGAGCAGGCCGACAGCCTCATCGAAGCGGCCCGTGCCGAAATGTTGCGTCCTGTGACGGCCAAACTCGACAGTGCCATCCGCGTGGTCGGTCGCGAGCGTGGTTATGACTTCATCATTAACACGGATGCCAACGCTTATCCTTACTATAATCCCGCACTGAGCGAGGACGCCACCCCTTATGTGCGCGCCCTGCTGGTGGCCATAAAACCAGAGCAATGAGCGACATGTTCCTCACCTTGCCTGAAGCTCCCGGTCCTATCGGCGTGTTCGACTCGGGCTACGGCGGGCTGACTATTCTGCGCCAAATCCGCCAGCTGATGCCGGCTTACGATTATCTGTATCTGGGGGACAATGCGCGGGCGCCCTATGGAGCTCATTCGTTCGAGGTGGTGTACGAATTTACGCGCCAGGCCGTTGAGACCCTCTTTGCCCGTGGCTGCCACCTCGTCGTACTGGCTTGCAATACAGCTTCGGCAAAGGCACTGCGCACTATCCAGCAAAATGACCTCGCCCGGCTCGACCCTTCGCGGCGGGTACTGGGTGTTATCCGTCCGACGGTGGAAATTGTCGGCGAACTGACCCGTTCGCGCCACGTCGGCGTGTTGGCCACGGCGGGTACGGTCAACTCGCATTCCTACGAGTTGGAAATCCACAAGCTTTTTCCCGATATTACAGTCAGCCAGATGGCATGTCCCATGTGGGTGCCGCTCGTGGAAAATTACGAGTATGATTCGCCCGGCGCCGACTACTTCGTGCGTAAACGTATTGAAGGCATCCTGCGCACTGACCCGGCTATCGACACCCTGCTGCTGGCTTGTACGCATTACCCTCTGCTGATGAACAAGATACTGAAATACACGCCGCCCGGTGTGCGTGTTGTTCCTCAAGGGGAATATGTGGCGTCTTCCCTTAAGGATTATCTGAGGCGGCACACCGACATGGATGCCCGTTGTACCCGCCGTGGTACGTGTCATTACCTTACGACTGAGGCGGCCGACAAGTTTTCGGAGAATGCCTCCCTCTTTATGCACGAGCGCTGCGAAGCCGAACGCATTCGCTTCTAAGCCACTTACGATTGTAGCAAAATTTTACTTTAACGCCCTGGCTGGAACAGATACCAGTCGGGGCGTTACGGTTGACGCTCCGTGCGTGATGCTTTTTTCGGAAGTCAATAGATAAGTCGAAGCGAATCACGAATTTATCCGGATTTTCAGATGAAATCCCAGCCTGCAAATAAGCGCTTGCAAGGAGAAAGATTTTTTTAATTGGGTTAGAGTTTGTTATCTCTAAGTAAAAAAGTGTATATTTGCAGCGTCAAAGAATCTAAACGTTAGACTTAACGTTATAGCGATAACCTCTTGATAACAAACAACCGTAATTATATAAACCATTCAGTTATGAAAAAACGTGTAAACCTGCTCGCAAGAGCCACGGTCGTAGCCCTTACGATGGGGATGGTAGCGTCATGTAGCATTGACGATACATACGACATCGACAAAGAGTTCGACATGACGGTCGGTATCGGCGCCGATGGTTTGGCACTCCGACTCGGTAACACCGAACCGGTGTACCTGAACGATGTGCTCGACATTGAGGACAACGATCTCATCGACACCGACCAGAATCACCTTTATTATTTGGTAAAAAGCGACAATAGCCAATTCGACGTCACCATCGGTAACGCCGTGGGTAGTATTGACGGCATCGAACTTAACTCTGATCAAAGCATTGTCAGCTTTGCGGATGTGGACAACCCCCTCGGTCTTACGTCTGTCACCATTAATCAAGGCGAGGAGTTCAATCAGAGCGGCGTGACTGCCGAAAGCGAATTCGATGCCAGCATCGACGACATCGCGGAGGAGGTAAACAGCATCCGCCGCATCGTTCCGGAAAGCTCCCTCTTCAATCTGCGGCTCGAGGTTTACTCCAACAATCCCGACTTGCGTTTCAATGTGACCGAAATCAGCAACCTGAAACTCAAGTTCCCCGACTATCTCGAAGTAGAGGGCACTGCGGCTGACAACGTGCTGGACATCAACATTCCAGGCAACCCCAATTCTTCTGTAGTCGACCTTGGTCAGGTGCGGCTCATCGACTTGCTCATGGGTGACGACGATCAGCCTCTTGGTCTTCCCGTTACAGACGACGGACAGGGCAACCGTGTCATCGACATCACTGGTATGGCCAGCATGAGCGGCGACTTCAAACTCACTTCGGCACAGGAACAGACCATGAACGACGGTGACGAAGTGCGCGTCCGCCTCGTTATCGAACTGGCCAGCGGCGGCGAAATCACCGTGGCAAGCATTGACGGTGAAGTCAACCCCGCTATCAACCCGGACATGGACCCAATTGAAATCAGCGACGACTTGCCCGACTTCCTCCGCGACGAGGCAGTGACGCTCGAAATGCAAAATCCGACTATCAAGTTCGACGTCGACGCAACCCAGCTCCCCGTACCTGTCGAATTCTCCGGCGAAATCACCTCGTACGCCGAGAATGGTTCGGTCATGGCTACAGCCAGCCTGCCCCAAAGCGGCAAGGTCGACATCAACAAGGGTCAGAATTCTGTTTACTACTTCAGCCAGGAGGGTTCGCCTTACGATCCCACCGGCATAGACCCTGCGGCCACCGTGTACACCGTGGACAACCTGAGTGACCTTGTCCGCAAATTGCCGGACAACATCCAGGTAGACTGCAACGACGGCCGTGTCAACGTGAAGCAAGGTGTGCTCCACAGCATCGCCCTCAACCGGACCTATAGCGGCACCATCAATTACGATGTGCTTGTCCCGTTCATTTTCAACAGCGGCATGACCATCGTTTATACCGACTCTATTGCCGACATGAATGAGGATTTGAAGGACTACCAAGCCGAAGGTTTCGATGTCACCGGTGAAGCCTACAACACCGTACCTATGGAGCTCGTGGCCGACATTGAGCCGCTCGACCTCAATGGCAATGTGCTCGCGGGCATCACTGTGACGCCCGCCACCATCGCTGCCGGCACCGGCCTGCACGAGGGCGAAGACAACAACGGCGCCGTGAAGAGCAACATCACCATCACGCTGACGGCCCAGAATCCTGCCGACGTCTCGCGCATTGACAAGCTGCGTTTCCACGTCACGGCCGGTTCCGAAGCCCAGGGCGCGCTCTACTCGAATCAGTACTTCTCCATCCAGAACCTGCGTTTGAAACTCAAGGGACAAATCATCGGTGATTTCAACTAAGCTTTAAGACATTTCCTCATTATGAAAAATATATTCAAATATACGGCAGTCGTCCTGCTTGCAGCTACTGCCACGGGAGCCGCAGCACAAGATTTGCGTTCGTCCTATTTCATGCAGACGTCGGTAAACCGTCACCAGATGAACCCTGCCCTGCTTGACAAGGCCTACGTCGGCGTACCTATTCTCAATAACATCAACATTGGTACCACTGGCAACGTGGGCATGAGCCAGTTCGTGTTCAAAACCAACAAGCCGGGCTATGACCTCACGACTTTCATGAACCCCGAGATTTCAGCCGGAGAGTTCCTCGGCGGTATCCACGACAAGAACCGCGCCGACATCTATCTGAACTGGAACCTCTTCTCAATGGGCTTCAAGGCTTTCGAGGGCATGAATGTCGTCGAGTTGAACCTCAAGTCCAACACCAATGTCAGCCTTCCCTACGAGCTGTTCGAGTTCATGAAGACTACGGGTGCCAAGGACCACTACACGCTTAAGGACATTGGTTTCCGTACGCAAAACTACCTTGAACTGGCCCTCGGTCACTCCCATCAGATCAACGACCAGCTCACTGTGGGCGCAAAGGTGAAGTTCCTTATCGGCGCAGCGTACGCCGATTTCAGCGTAAACCAGATGGACGTCCGGATGAACGGCGACGAGTGGGCCATCACGGCCGACGCGCAACTTTCCGCCGCACTGGGCAAGACGAAGTTCACTTATGACGACGATACTGACCCGGCCACTACGGACCCCAACCGCGGCCGTAAGGTCGACGGACTCGACGATTTCAGCTTCGGAATGCCGGGCTTCGGCTTGGCTTTCGACTTGGGTGCCACGTACAAGGTAACGGACAACCTCACCGTCAGCGCCGCCATCACCGACCTCGGCTTCATGAGCTGGCGCGACGCCAATATGGCCAGTTCGCGCGGTGAATATACCTTCGACGGGTTCAGTGACATCTGGGTCAGCAGCGACAATACGGACAACAAGATCGGCTATCAGTTCGAGTCGCTCGGCGACGACCTGAACCGCGTCTTTTCCGTGTACGACGACGGTACGGGCAAGAAAACCCAGGCCTTGGCGGCCACCATCAATCTCGGCGCCGAGTACACGATGCCCTTCTACGACAAGTTCCGTGTCGGTTTCCTCTATACCTCGCGCCTCCACGGTCTCTACTCCTACCACCAGGGCATGCTCTCGGCCATCGTCCGTCCGCTCAACTGGCTTGAGGTGAACCTCAACACCAGCGGTTCGAGCACGGGCTGGCAGCTTGGCGGTATGTTGAGCTTCTACGTGAACAAGTTCAACTTCTACGTAGCTTCCGACCGTATGATTTGGGGCAAGATGGGTAAGCCTTTCATTCCTCTGAACCGTACCAATACGAACATCAGCTTAGGCTTTAATATACCTCTATAAAGTTTCATTTGTTTTTATAAGCACTAATGTTTCTCCCCGGTGCGTTGCGAAGCGAGCCGGGGAGTTTTCGTATCAGTCCGTCAGTGTCCGCAGCTTTCGGAGCATGCCCTACGAAAAAGGGCGTTCCCGTCGGGAACGCCCTTCCGTACCTCCGCCGAGAATCGAACTCGGATCAAAAGTTTAGGAAACTTCTATTCTATCCGTTGAACTACGGAGGCTCGTTTGCCGGGCAAAGATACACATTTCGCCCGAAGCACGAAAGCCGTGGCGGGCAAAAGGCGTCAATCCGGCGTCCGGCGGTGTTTCCAGCGCTTGTGCGACCAGAGCCATCCGGCCGGCTGGCGACGGATGGTCTGCTCGAGCAGTTGCATGTAGCGCTCCGTCAGTTTGAAGTCGGGTATGGTGCGCACGTTGTCGCTCATCGGCCGCAGCGTGCAACGGTAATAACCGCGCCGCAGTCGCTCCACGTCGGCATAGAAAACGGCGGCATCGACCTTCTTGCCGATGCGCTCAGTGCCCGTGAACACCGGGGTGTCCTGATTGAGGAAAGGCACCCAGTCGTGTATGTTTTCGGCGTGAGGCGACTGGTCCGAGATAAATCCGATAATCGTCGGCCGGCCCTCGGCCCTCAGTCCCATGATGCGCCGCAGGGCGTCGTATTTTGCGATGTTCTCCGAGCCGAAGCGCGTGCGCAGGTGGTTGAACAGGCGGTCGAAAGCGGCATTGTTCAGCGGCCGGTAGAGCTGCGCGCAGTGCGTAGTGTCCGACTTCACCCACAGGGGCAGCGTCGACACCCACTCCCAGTTGAACACGTGGCCCAGGTAGAGAAAGACGAACGGATGGCGCCCGAGTTGGGCCTCCACTTCGTCGAGACCCTCGAACGTCATGCGCCGCATCATTTCGGCCGGACTGATGTCGACGAGCTTTATCGTCTCGACCGCGTAGTCGCAGAAACGGCGGTAGAAGTCGCGCTCTATGCGGCGTAACTCGGCTTGGCTCTTTTCCGGGAACGACCTCGACAAGTTGCTGCGCACGACTCCGCGCCGGTAGCCCGCCAAGTGGTAAACCACAGGGTAGGCCACGTCCGACAAGACGTAGAGCGCCCGCAACGGAAGGCGGGCCAACATTCTGAAACTCTGCTCGGTGAGAATATCGGTCAGTCGACTCATGGCCGCAAAGGTACGGAAAAAATCCCGAACGCAGCCCTCCCCGCCTCCCATTCGCCCTGTTCATCTCCTCCAGCCCTTGCGGCGAAAAGACCCGCCGGACGGGTGGAATACAAGTGCTACGACAGAATTTCCTGTCGCTGCGATAGGAAATTCTGTCGTAGCGACAGGAAAAACGGGGACTACACTTGTTCCGACGGTCGTTGTCTTAGGTTTATCTGTCGGTTTGTGCCGGTTTTTCCTCCTTATTTCAGGAAAAAGCAGGTAACTGAGTATTTTTAACGAAATTGCGTTAAGGTTTACGTCGGCAGTTCGTAAATTTGTGCGCATTAGGGGACAACCGTGTGTCTCCGCCCACAAACTGAGCGAAAACAATCATCATAAATCTCATCAAACACACAAAATCAATGGTGCGTAAACTTACGATGACCCTGCTGGCCGGCTGTCTGGCCTGGCAGGTACAGGCCGACGTCCAGCCGTTGGCCGGTTTCAAGTACGCGGTCGAGCAGGCGCCTACCGGTAAGGAATGGGAGTCGCCCGAGGCTTTGGCGCTCAACAAGGAGCAACCCCGGGCCCGCTTCTTCTCCTTTGCGGACACCGAGAGTGCCCGTAAGGTGCTGCCCGAGTACAGCAGTTACTGGCAGTCGCTCGACGGCCAGTGGAAGTTCAACTGGGTGAAACACCCCGACGAGCGTCCGAAAAACTTTTACGACCCTGCTTTCGACGTGTCCGCTTGGGCAGATGTCCAGGTGCCCATGTGTTGGAACGTGGTCGGCATCCAGAAGGACGGCAGCCTGAAGTACGGTGTGCCCATTTACTCCAACCAGCGCGTCATCTTCCAGCATCAGGTCAAGGTCGACGACTGGCGCGGCGGCGTCATGCGCACTCCGCCCGAGGATTGGGTCACCTTCAACTACCGCAACGAGGTGGGTTCGTACCGCCGCACGTTCACTATTCCCGAAGCGTGGGACGGCCGCGAAGTGTTCATCAATTTCGACGGCGTGGACTCCTTCTTCTACCTGTGGATAAACGGGCAGTACGTAGGCTTCTCGAAAAATTCGCGCAACCTGGCCGCGTTCAACATCACGAAGTACCTGAAGGAAGGCGAGAACGTCGTGGCTGTCGAAGTGTACCGCAACTCGGACGCCTCGTTCCTCGAGTCGCAGGACATGCTACGCCTGCCGGGAATCATCCGCTCCGTGTCGCTCACGTCGGTGCCTCAGGTCCAGGTGCGCGACCTTGTCGCCATTCCCGACCTGGACAATGATTACACGAACGGCTCGCTCACCATCACGGCCGACGTGCGCAACTTCGCCAAGAAGAAAGCCAAGGGTTACAAGATGGTCTACACGCTCTACGCCAACCCCCTCTATAGCGACGAGACCAGCCTCGTCGAGGGCGTCAGCGCCGAAGTGGCCATTCCCGAAGTCGAGCAGGGCCACAGTCAGGCGGCCAAAACCGTTCTCTACGTGACCCGCCCCAACAAGTGGTCTGCCGAGGAGCCCTGGCGTTACACCCTCGTCGGTGAACTCAAGGACAAGAAGGGCCGCACCGTCGAGACCGTGTCGGCCATCGTCGGTTTCCGCGAAGTGGAGATTAAGGACACCAAGGCCGAGGACGACGAGTTCGGACTCGCCGGCCGTTACTTCTACGTCAACGGCAAGACCGTGAAGTTCAAGGGCGTCAACCGCCACGAGACCGACCCCGAGCGCGGTCATGCCATCACCCGTGAGCGGATGGAGCAGGAAGTCATGCTCATGAAGCGCGCCAACATCAATCACGTGCGCGGCTCTCACTACCCCGATGCGCCTTACTGGTACTACCTCTGTAACAAGTATGGCATCTATCTCGAGGACGAGGCCAACATCGAAAGCCATGAGTATTATTATGGTAAGGAGTCGCTCTCGCACCCCAAGGAATGGCAGGCCGCCCACGTTGCCCGCAACATGGAGATGGTCCACGCCACGGTCAACGACCCCGCCATCGTCATCTGGAGCCTCGGTAACGAAGCCGGCCCCGGCGACAACTTCGTCGCTGCCTATAACGCCATCAAGGCTTTCGACACCTCGCGCCCCGTACAGTATGAGCGCAACAACAACATCGTCGACATGGGTTCCAATCAGTACCCCTCCATCAACTGGATGCGGCAGGCCGTCACTGGAAAACTGAACCTGAAATACCCGTTCCACGTCTCCGAATACGGCCACTCTATGGGTAACGCCACGGGCAACCTTGTGGACTACTGGAACGCTATCGAGTCGACCAACTTCTTCTGCGGCGGTGCCATCTGGGAGTGGATTGACCACGGCATCTACTACTACGATAAACAGACGGGCGACCGCTTCATCGCCTATGGCGGTGACTTCGGCGACAAGCCCAACGACGGCACCTTCTGCCTCGACGGTGTGATGAACGCCGACCTGACGCCGAAACCGCAGTATTACGAGGTGAAGAAGGTCTACCAGAACGTGGCCGTCCTGCCCGTCGACATGACGAAGGGACAGATACGCGTAGCCAACAAGAATTACTTCATTCCCCTCGACCCTAACTATGAGATGACCTGGACGCTCTACAAGGACGGCCAGCCCGTACAGAGCGACAACAAGTTCATGGGTCCGCGTATGGTCCTTGGCCCCCGCGACACACTCAACTACACCCTGCCCTACGACTACGCCTCGCTCGACGCTCAGTCGGAGTACTTCGTCAAAGTGCAGTTCAAGTTGCGCAAGGACATGCCTTGGGCCAAGAAAGGCTATGTGCAGATGGAGGAACAGCTGCTGGTGAAGAAGGCCGAAGGCCGGCCCGCCATCGCTTCTGTGGCTAAGGGTGGAAAGCTCAAGCTCGTCAGCACGGACGACGCTTACAACGTCATGGGCGACAAGTTTAGCGTGCGTTTCGACAAGCAGACCGGTACTATCGGCGAGCTCGTATATAACGGTCACCGCATCATCGCCAACGGCAACGGACCCAAGCTCGACCCTTATCGCGCGCAGACCGACAACGACAACTGGGCTTTCCACGCCTGGATTCAGAACGGCCTGCACAACCTGCAGCACCGCGCCCTTTCGGCCAACAGCTACACCCGCGAGGACGGCGCCGTGGTGCTCTCGTTCGACGTCGAGTCGCAGGCTCCTTATCGCTCAACCATACGTGGCGGGTCCAACCAGGGTCCGTACAAAATCACCGACCACAAGGATCAGCCTTTCGGTCCGGACGACTTTAAGTTCAACTCGACCCTCAACTGGACAGTTTACGTCGACGGCAGTATCGAACTCTCTTCGTCCGTCAGCTCCAACAATCCTTCGCTCGACCTGGCCCGCATCGGTTACTCCATGCAGGTCGATCCGGATTATTCCAACTACACCTACTACGGTCGCGGACCTATCAATAACTACAATGACCGCAAGACGGGGCAGTTTGTCGAACTTCACAAGAGCACGGTGAAAGACCAGTTTGTCGACTTTGGCAAACCGCAGGACATGGCCAACCGCGAGGATGTGCGCTGGGCCGCCCTGACCGACGCTTCGGGCAACGGCATCCAGTTCGTCGCCACCGACCGTATGTCCACCTCCGTACTGCCGTGGAGCTCGCTCGACGTCATGCTGGCTCCGCATCCCTACCAGCTGCCTGCGAGCCACGCTACGTATGTCAACATCGACGCAGCCGTAGTGGGCCTTGGCGGTAACAGTTGCGGACAGGGTTCGCCCTTGGCTCAGGACCATGTTAAGGCTACGCCGCGCGTCGTGGGTTTCCTCATGCGTCCCGTTTGGGGCACT
This sequence comes from uncultured Alloprevotella sp., assembly GCA_944322325.1. Taxonomy (GTDB): domain Bacteria; phylum Bacteroidota; class Bacteroidia; order Bacteroidales; family Bacteroidaceae; genus Alloprevotella. The sequence continues at coordinate 1,248 of CALUOQ010000015.1, read as the reverse complement.
GACCTCACGGCCAACGCTGCCGTTACGTCTTCGGGCGATCAGACTCCCGTCATTTCCGCCGACCGCCTCGGCAAGGTGACTATCGAAGGCCAGCGCACCGATGCCGTCATCAAGTATGCCGTAGGCAAAGGAAAAGCCCAGACGTACGAAGGCACATTCGACCTGCGTCAGGGCGGAACCGTGACTGCCTGGTACGAGGACATGCCCAAGGTGAAAACTACGGCTACTCTCGAGCGTATCGACAAGATACCTTTGATCGTGACCGAGACCACCAGTCAGGAGACCGGTGAGGGCGACGCGTCGCACCTCGTCGACGATAATCCCAACACGTACTGGCACACGATGTATTCTGTTACCGTGGCCCTCTATCCGCACTCCGTCACGTTCGACGCTTCCGAGGTCAAGACCATCAAAGGCTTCACCTACCTGCCGCGTCAGGACAACCGTAACGGCAACATCAAGGGTTATCGCATCGAAGTCAGCACCGACGGCAAGACATGGGGCACTCCCGTGGCCGAAGGTGAGTTCGCCAACGACTTGAAGTTGAAGCGCGTCATGCTCGACAAGCCCGTAAAGGCCCGCTTCGTACGCTTCACGGCCCTCAGCTCGCAAGATGGACAAGACTTCGCTTCGGGCGCCGAGTTTACCGTGCTCGAGCAATAATTGAGTCTAACCACAAAAATCAGCCCCGCCCGGCTCGTTCTCTCGAACGCCGGGCGGGGCTTTCTTTGCAAACAAGGTGCTCCACATAGTGTACTTTATAGTAAGGATACTCAATACAAATCAAAAAAAATAAAGCAGCCTTTTTCTTTGTCAGTTCAAAGGATATCCTTATCTTTGCACTCGAAAATAAACGAGGTGCCATAGCTCAGTTGGTAGAGCAAAGGACTGAAAATCCTTGTGTCCCCGGTTCGATTCCTGGTGGCACCACTTTGAAGAAAAGCAAAAGACGGTAAAATCCTGATTTCCAAGCGAAATCGGGATTTTTTGTTTTCCCCAAGCACGCAAAAAACGGCAAAATATTACCGTTCGAGGTGGAGCAAAAGGTGGAGATAAAAGGTGGAGCAAAAATCTCCACCGAATTAGGGTCTTTCTCACTGATTTGCAATGTTTTGCGTATCAAGAAAACGTGGTCGGTTTCCTACTTTTGTCCAAACTAAAAACTGTAGGAAAAATGAAAAGAAGTTCATTCAATGTGCTTTTCTTCTTGAAGAAGACCAAGCTGCTGAAAAACGGAGAAGCATCCGT
>CALUOQ010000014.1 GCA_944322325.1 uncultured Alloprevotella sp. | reverse complement strand
TAAGTTTGGAATAGCTTTCTTAGTTCCTTATAATAAGGACATTGGGAGAATTACCCGATTTTGAGGTAATGACTTGGCAACCGTGCCATTTGCAGCGTTCTGCTATGAATTGCGTTCAAATAACTCTCTACAATGCAAAGGTAAAACAAAATTTTCAGTGTACTAGAACTTTTCTCAAGCAAAATACTGATAATGTATTGAAACGGTCGTAATTTCATGGATAATAGTTACCTTTGTAGTGCTATTTAACTTCACAAATACTAATTGTATTATGATAGTATTAAAACCCAACATGTTTTATGCTCCGAGTAATTATCGGAGAGATAGATGTAATGTTCCAGCAGAAAATGGTGACTATACAATTGAAATACCATCATTGGAGTTTGGAGAGGAAAGTTATGCCTCGCTAAAAACCCCTTGTAAATTTCTTCATAATTTTCAAGGGTAACCATTTCAAAACCGAGATAATCTAAGAAACTGTTTTGAATTTCTCCAAAAAGTTTTTCTTGGCTTGATGTATTCGTTTTCGTGTGTGCTTTGGGCTATTTTTTGGTCTTTTCCGCTTCTGTTCTTCGTCAGATAGCCCGCTATCTTCCTCATCACACAAACGGAAATGCCTCAAAAACTCATCCCAAATCAGCACACGATAAATTCAAAACAGTTTCTCAATTGTCAACGGTCAATTGTCAATTCTCCTTCGTGTACTCCAGGAGCAGCTGGCCCTTGCGGAGGACGAGGCTGTCCGCCGTGAGGCGCACGAGGGTCAGGGTGTCGTCCGACGTGAAGCTCGTGCCGTTGCCTTGGCTCGTGGCGGTGAGCACGAGGGTGGTGTCGTCGGGCTGCGCCCAGGCGGAGTACTTCAGCGTGGCCATATTCACCGACTCGGCGCTGCCGTCGGCGCGCAGCGTGAAGCCCTGCCGGCCACTCTGTCCCGGGATGGGTTGCGTCCAGGTGCCCTCCAGCGTGGCGGCGGTGGCCACGGAGTCCGTGGCGGTTTCGGTCTCGGGGGCCGGTGTGCCCTTGCAGGCGACGAGCGTGGCGGCGAGCACAGCCAGGCCCAGCATGTTTTTTTTCTTCATTTCTCTTAGCAGTTTTGGGTGTGAAAACATTTTGCGGTCGGGACGCCCTCGGGGGCATTCCGACCGCAAATGTAAGGAAAGGGGCAGTCCGCCTCCCCCCGTTTGACGTTACTTAACGCCGAAATGTTGACTTGCGTCAAGGCTTCGGGCGCGGCTCGCGCAGCAGGGCCGTGCGCATGCGGCTCAGCGTGGCCGGGTCGATGCCTACGTAGGCCGCGACGTCGCGCAGGCTGACGCGGCTGAACACGTCCGGCACGCGGCGGAGCAGGTCGAAGTAGCGCTCGCGCGGCGTCTGGCCCACGAGCCTCACGAGGCGGTCCACGTGTTGCGCGGCGATGGCTTCGGCCAGGCGCGAGACGTAGGTCCGCTCCCCGACCGAGTGCTCGAAAAAGTCGGTGTGTGCGTCGAGGCGTATCTGTACGACGACGCTGCGCTCCACCGCCGCGATGTCCATCAGCGCCGGCCGTCCGAGGCGCGCCGCGACGTAGGCCGACACGAAGTCGCCCTCGAAGGCAAAGGCCAAGATGCGTTCGCGCCCAAGGCTGTCGGGCGTGGCGTACTTGAACCCGCCCCGCCTGACGTAGGCCAGGCAGGGGCAGGGCTCGCCGCGCTGTGCGAACCGCTCGCCGCGCGCCAGCACCCGCCGCTCGCCCTCGGCCAGCACCAGGCGCCTGAGCGCCGCCAGCTCGCCCTCCGCGCCCGTGAAGTCAAAGTCCGGCATGGCGGAAACTGGGGATGAGGGGGATGGGGCCAATGAGTAATCGTCTGCTACTCATTTGCCCCATCGCTTCCCATTATTTCTTAAAGTGTCCGACGGGGTGGTTGAGCAGGGGCATCTGGCTGTCGCGCAAGTGGAGGGCGCGGCGCAGGGCGGGTTCGTCCATCGTGGCGCGGGGCACGGTGGCCAGTCCCGCTGCGGCGCAGAACAGGGAGATGTTCTGCGAGACGATGCCCGCGTCGGCGGCGCCCATGAGGCGCGTACGGTCGGCCGACGGGTTGCCCAGCTTCTGGAAGTCCGTCACGATGATGAGCGCCACGGGCGCCGTGGCGGCGAAGTCCTGCCCGGCCGCCACGAGCGGGCGCACGTCGTCCGTGCAGACACGCTTGAGGCTGTGCGCCGCCGCGTCGTAGAGGTAAGCCCCCTGGGCCGTGGCCACGTAGACGTCCACCTCCTGGCGGTTCATCGCCGTAGGTGCCGTGCGCTTGCCCTCGTCGGGTCGGTTGACGCCCACGGCGGCCCACAGCAGGTCCGCCAGCTCGGCCTGCGACAGCTCCGTGGCGGCATATTCGCGCGTGGAGTGGCGCTCGCGCAGGGCCTGCATCAGGGTGGCCGGGCGCTCCGTCGTGCCCGCGGCGGGCAGCGAGATTACGTCCTGCGCAGCCACGCCTCCCGCGAGGGTGGCCGCAAAAGTCATCATCAACAATCGTTTCGTAAACATAGCGGTTTGCATTTAGAAGTATCGTCGGCCGCTAAGTTACGGATTATTCCGGAAAAGGCACCGCGGCCGCTTTCGTTTTTTGCGAAGGCGGCCGCGGTGTGGCGGCGGGTCGACAGCTGTTTGCGGCCTCGTCAGTTCCCCCTTTTCTGCTTTCAGAAGAGTTCGGGCAGGGCGCGGCCGCGCCATACGGGGGGCGGGGTGACGCCGCAGAGGTAGGCGAGCATGGCGGCGGTGTCGTACTGCATGAGCTGGGCGGGTATTTCGCCGCGGGCCTTGACGGCGCGGCCGGCCATGATGAAGGGGATTTCCATTTCGGGCAGGGTGGCGGCGCCGTGGTCCTTGCCCTTGCCGCCGTGGTCGGCCGTCATGACGACGGTGGTCTCGTCGGCGATGCCTGCCTCGTCGATGGCCTGGAGGATGCGACCCACGTAGCCGTCGAGCTCCTTGAGCTTGGCGTAGTAGGCGGGGGTGTCGTGGCCGTCGGCGTGGCCGGTGTGGTCGAGCTGGTCGAAGCATACGGCCAGCAGGGCGGGCCGTTGCTCACGGATGGCGCGCTCGGCCATTTCGCAGAGCAGGGTGGGGTTCTTCCCGTAGTCGGGGGCGATGGCGTGGAACGTCACGGCCGTCGTGTCGATGAGGTATTTGATGCCCTCCCACTCGTAGAGGCAGCCCGTCACGGCGTCGGGGCGCTGCTCGCGCACGACGGAGAAGATGGTGGGGCAGATGTGGCGCTCGTTGACCTGGGCCGAGGGCAGTTCGGGTGTGCGCGAGCCCCACTGGGTGTATCCGTGGAGTTCGGTGGGGACGCCCATGAACATCGAGGCCCAGTTGGGCGCGCTCGACGAGGGCAGGATGGAGCGCGACTTGAGGGTGTAGCAGCCCCGCTCCATGAGCGAGCGGATGTGGGGGATGTCGGCCTTGGGCACGCTGTAGGCGCCCCAGCCGTCGAGGGCGATGAGTACGACGTGTTTGGACTTCGGTCGGGCGGCCTGTGCGCCCGTGGCCAGCGTTCCGCTCACGAGCGCGAGCGCAGCCAGAAGGGTAAAGAGGTGTTTACGCATGGTTTTGAATTATAGTAAATGTCTGTCCGCAAAGGTAGGCATTTTTTTTGAATAATGTGGCCGGACGGACCGGGGGCTTCATGTGGGCAGTGGGTGCAGGCGGTTGCTCAGGGGGCAGACCGTCCGCACCCACTGCGTGGCGTTTTCCCCTTATTTCCTGAGGAGTTTGCGGGTGGTGGTGCCTTGGCGGATGAGGTAGACGCCGCGCCCGGGCAACTGGTCGGGGCTGAAGCGGTCGGCGCGCTCCTGGAGGACGAGGCGTCCGCCGGGCGTGTACACGCGGACTACGTCCGTCTGGGCGGGCGCTGCGACAGGATTTCCTATCGTAGTGGGCAGCAGCTGCTCCACCGTCACTTCGTCGCCCCGCTTCGTGAGGCGCACTTCGCACGTTTGGTGCATATCGTATTGGATGGGTATCCACTCGCCTTGCTCCTCGTCGAAGAAGGCGGACCGCACGCGGTAGACGCCGTCGGGCATGGTGTCGCGGTCGTGCGCGACGTAGGGGGTGAGCATAAGCCACACGTCACCGCAGAGGCTGTCCGTCGTGACGGAGGCGATGGTCTCGGTCCAGCCCGTGGGGTAGTCCATCAGGATGGCGAGGCGTCCGCGGAGGGGCCGGCTGGTGCCGGAGTATACGGATTCGATGAAATACCCGCTGAGCCCGTCGGCGTGAATCCCTTCGGAGCTGGAGTAAATGTAGGCGGGATAGCCCAGTTCCGTGCCTGCGGGGGCGAGGCCGATGGCCATGGATTGGTCCTCGCTGTATCCGCCCGAGGCGAGCTCGAAGGGCTGGAGCAGGTCGATGTTGTACATGCCGTTGTTGCCGCCGTCCCAGCCCCAGTTGACGTGGACCATGCCCGTGGGGGCGTCGTAGCCGTCGATGAGGAAGACGTGGCTGGCGCCCGAGGGCCGCGTGCCGGAGTAGAGGATGGGTCGCCCGGCGGCCAGCTCGGTCATGACGAGGGCCGCCCAGGTGGCGTCGTCCGTGCCGTAGCGGTAGCGCATCTGCGAGTCGCCGTGGTAGCCGAAGTGTTGGTAGAGCGCCCGGGTTGCGTCGCTGATGTAGGCGCCGCTCGCGTCGGGCCCATACTGCATCTCGACGGCCACGCCGATGTCCGCCACGAGGCGGGCGACGGGCTCGGCCTGGTCGGGGCTGTACTGGCTGTAGGCGTCGAGCATCTGGTCCCAAGCGTAGGCCGTGGCGCCGAAGTCGGCGCTGACGGTCAGCTGGCGTCCGTCGTCGCGCGTCCAGGTGTAGGCGTGGCTGCCCGTGCCGCGGGCGGGCCATCGGTGGCAGTGCATGAGCTGGGCCGTGGCGGTGGCCACGCAGCCGCAGGGCGGCAGGTCGCCCGAAGCCGTCGCGGGGCACAGCTGGTTGAAGGGCGCGTGCTGCCCCCACGTGGCGCTGACGAGGGCCGGCACGCTGGCGGGCAGGCCGCGCTCGGCGGCGATGCGGCTCATGTCGGAGGCGGTGACGGCGCGGCTGGCCAGGGCTTCGTCCATGGCCTCGAGCCACCACGCCAGTCCGCAGGGCAGGGCGTCGGCGTCGAAGGGGGCGCCGGTGGAGTAGCCCACCACGGCGGGGTAGGCGTCGTCGTTGGCCACGACGGCGAAGCCGCCCGCGCGGGCGTCGCCCATGACGGTGACGGCGCGCAGCGTGCGCAGCGGTTCGATACGCAGGTGGGCCGAGCGCGTGGCCCCGGCCTTGGGGCAGAGCACGGCAGCGGCCGCGGCGCGCTTCTCTTGGAGCGAACGTTCGTCGGCTGAGGCGGCGGTGGCGCCCAGCAGCGGGAGGAGGAGTAGGGCAAGTCGTTTCATGGCTGTTCGGTTTGAGGGTGAATGACTCCGGTTCGGGGGCACGCAGCCCCGCGTAAGTGGTAGGGAATAATAAGAGCGCGGGATAGCCTAGCATTACCGTTGCTATATCCCTGTCTCTCTTGGCAGGGTCAGAGTTCCCGCGCCCTTTTTTTCTTCCTTAAGTTTTGTCGGACAAAGGTAGGCTTTTTTCGGACAAGTAGGTTGTTTTTTTGTGTATATTTGCTGCGGACTAATTTTTTTATCCCGATGAAGAAGCTTCATACCTTACTTATTGCGGCCGCCGTGGGTGGTACGCTGACGGCCACGGCCCAGCACGACACGGCCGGCGGCTATCAGGAACTGAACGACGGGGCCATGCCCGACGCGGCGGCGTGGAACGCCGTGCCCGAGGGGCTGCAGCTGAGCTGGGCCTCGAAGGACGTGCACTACCGGCGGCGTGAGGTGCCGGCCCTCAAGCTGAAGACAGACACCGTGGTCTACGCCTGGCGCGGCGAGCGGGCCTCGATGCAGGCCGTGCTCTTCTCGCGCGGCGTGGTGGACGACTCGCTGAGCGTGAGCCTCTCGGCCTGGCGGCGCGCGGACGGCGGTGAAGCGGTGCCCGCCGCGCAGGGACGGGCGCGCTTTGTGAACTACGTGATGAGCGACGACTACCAGGGCTGCGGCTACCACCCCGACGGCTTGCCTGCCTACCTCGTGCCCGACGTCATCGACCTCGACCTGCCCCGGCGCGTGCTGCCGCGCGAGGTACGCCCCGTGTGGGTGACGCTCGAGGTGCCGCGCGACGCCGAGCCGGGCGAGTACGTGGCCGACCTCGACGTGACGGGCCGGCAGAGCGGCGAACGCCTGGGGCGCCTCGCGCTGCGCATCCGCGTCGTGGACCGCACCCTGCCCGAGCCCGGGCAGCAGCAGTTCAGCATTGACTTCTGGCAGCAACCCTACGCCACGGCCCGCTACTACGGTCTCGAGAAGTGGAGCCCCGCCCACCTCGACGCCCTGCGGCCCTACCTCGAACTGCTGGCCCGCGCCGGTCAGCGCGTCGTCTCGGCCATCCTGTTCTACGAGCCCTGGGGCGAGCAGAGCAACGACAAGTTCGACGCCATGGTGCGTACCACGAAACGCGCCGACGGCACCTGGGCGTACGACTACTCGGTGTTCGACCGCTGGGTGGAGCTCTGCGCCGAGTGCGGCATCGACGGGCAAATCAACTGTTACTCGATGGTGCCGTGGGACATGACGTTTCGCTACTACGACGAGGCCCTGGGGCGCGACGTCGACCTCAAGACGACGACCGACAGCCCCGAGTACAAGGCCCTGTGGACGCCCTTCCTCCAAGCCTTCGCCGCGCACCTGAAGGAGAAAGGCTGGTACGACAAGACGTGCATCGCCATGGACGAGCGCGGCCTCAGCCAGATGCTCGACGCCTACGACGTGGTGCAGGCCGCCGTGCCGGGCTTCCGGATGTCGCTGGCCGGCAACTACCACCGCGAGCTTGTCGACAAGGTCTACGACTACTGCCTGCAATACGGCCAGCAGTTCTCGGCCGACGAGCTGGAGCGCCGCCGCAAGCTGGGCTACATCTCCACGCTCTACGTCTGCTGCAACAATCCGCCCTCGCCCAACATTTTCACGAACAACCGCCCCTCGGACGGCACTTTCCTGCCGCTCCACGCCAAGGCCAACGGCTTCGACGGCTTCCTCCACTGGTCGTACATGAACTGGAACGACGACCCCTTGCGCGACTCGCGCTGGCGCATGTTCGGTCCGGGCGACACGTACTGCGTCTACCCCGACGGGCGCTCGTCGGTGCGCTTTGAGCGTTTCATCGAGGGCGTTGAGGCGGCTGAGAAGGTGAACGTCCTGCGCCAGGCCTACGCCGCCGAGGGCAACGGCGACGCCCTCCGGCGCCTCGAAACGGCCCTTGCGCCGCTGGCCGCCACGTCGGTGTCGGACAACTACGGCACGGCCGAACTGGTCAACTACATGCAGAGCGTGCTCAACGGCGCGCCCTCGCCCTTGGTGACGATGGAGGACTACGCGCCCGTCAGCATCTCGTCGGACGCCGTCGCGCTGCGCTGGCTGCGTACGCTGACCACCACGGGCGCAGCCACTGACGTCCGCTACAGCGCCGCAGCCGCCTCGGGCGCCGGCTATGTCGTCGCCGACGATACGCTGCGCGTCGTGCCCGGTTCGACGTTCACGCTGCGCCTGACCCCGGCGCGCAACGACGACGACCTGCGCTGGTGTCGCATGGCGCTCTATGCCGACTGGGACGGCGACCGCCTCTTCAATCCCCAGGCCGGCGAGCAGCTCTGTGCCGTCGGCGCCGCCCAGAGCGAGAACACACAGCTCCTCACGCAGACGGTGTGCGTCGAGGTGCCGCGCGACGCCCGCCTCGGCGTCAGCCGGTTGCGCCTGTGCTACGCCGACTCGTGGGGCTCGCTGCCCGACCCCTACGGTCCGCTGCTCAAGGGTTTCGCCCTCGACCTTCCGGTGGAGATAGTCGACGCCGGGACGGTAGGCATAGCCTCGACGGCGGCTTGTTCCTACCGGTGGGACGGCGCTACACTTACGGTTGACAGCCCCGTCAGCGTGAGCGCCTTTGCCGCCAACGGCGCCCTCGTGGACCGCGCGGACGGCGTCCGCCGCTACGCCACCGACGCCTTCACCCCCGGCCAGTACGTCCTCGTGCTCACCGACGCTCAGGGCCGCCGCTCCGCCCTGAAGCTGCGGAAGTGAGGAGAAAGAATGAGGCCAATGGGGCCAATGAGTAGCGGGCGATAACTCATCAGCCTCATTAGGCCCATTGGCCTCATCGCCCTTATCGCCCTCATCCCTCCCATCAAAGTTGTCCCCGACGCTGCGGCGCCGGGGACAACTCTTTTAGTACTTCAGGAACTTCCTGCGGTAGACCTTGTCGTCGGTCTGGACGACGATGAGGTACGTGCCGGGACTGAAGGCGCTCACGTCGATGCCCTGCCCGACGCGGTCGGTGCGGAGGCGCAGCGAGCCGCTCATGTCGGTGATGTTCACGCGGCGGACGCGGCCTATGTCGCCGCGCAGGTAGAGGCGCGTGCGCACCGGGTTGGGGTAGAGCGTCAGTCCGCCGCGGGCGTCGTCGAGGCCCACGGACGTGCCCGCCGTGAGGCGCAGCGGTTCGGTCAGGCTGCCCGTCAGGCCGTCGGCGAAGCTGAGGCGCTCGGCGACGTCGAGGCTTTGCCCCGTCGTGCCGTCCCAAAGGCGCAGGGTGAGGGCCTCGCCGTCCGTCTCGCCGTGGATGGTGAGGAAGTGGAGGCCGTCGCGTTCCTGGCTGACGCCGCGACACTCGTCGCCGACGAAGGCGCCGACGACGTAGCGTCCGGCCTCGGCCTCGCTGCCGTCCACGTAGAGGCGTGCCACGACAGCCATGTTGTCGCGGTAGCGGCGGGCGTCATAGCTCCACGGTGCGGGCTGGGCCACCTCGCGCGCGGCGCGGCGTACCTGCCGTGCGCCCGAGGCGGAGTAGCTGAACGACTTCACGCCCTGCGAGTAGAACTGGTAGCCCTCGCCCGGCCGCAGTTCGGCCAGCGAGCCCACCCAGTTGGCGCCGTCGTAGAGGGCGAAGGCGTCCTGGGCGCGTACGGCGTCGCCCGCCGTGGCCGGCAGGTTGTCGAGGGCTGCGTCGAGCGAGCTGGCCTCGGCCGGGAGGTAGCCCACCCAGTTCCAGCCGTCGTCGAGCGTGATGGTGTGGCGGTCGGGGTCGAGAGGTTCGCCCGTGAGCGTCAGCGTGGCGTCGGTCGCGGCGCGCAGCTTGTAGCTCCGCGTGGCGTCGATGGCAGCGAGCGTGCCGCTCCAGTCGCCGTCGGCCGCACAGGCCAGTTCGCCCTCGGCGCCGACGAAGCGGGCCCCGTCAGCGGCGGCAGGCGCCAGCAGCCGGGCCGGGTCGGTCAGGAGCGGGTCGTCGACGCGCACGGAAAGCCAGTTCCAGCCCGGCGCGAGGGTCAGGGTCTGCGTCTCGGGCACGACGGCGGGCTGCACCACAAAGACCGCTTCGAGCGTCACAGCGTCGGTCAGCGTCCAGCGCAGCGTGGCGTCGGTCTCGACCAGGGCGCCGTCGGCGCGCCATCCCTCGAACAGGTAGCCCGGCCGCGGCGTGGCGGTGAGCACCACCTCGGTGCCGTAGGGGTAGAGGCCCGTGCCGCCGCCCTCGACGCTGCCGCCCTCGTCGGTATAGGTCAGCGTCAGGGCCACGTTGCGCTGCGTGAAGACCGCCGTCAGCGTGGCGGCCGCGCGCACCGTGTAGTCGAGCTGCGGCTCGGCCGAGAGGCGCTCCGAGCCCTCAAGCCAGTGGCTGAAGGTGAAGCCCTCGGCCGCCCGGGCCTCGAGGTGTACGGTGGCGCCGACGGGTTGCGGACCCGACGCGGGGCTGACCGTGCCGCCCTCCTCGGGCTGGGCCTGGAGGGTAAGGTCGACCTGGCCGGAGGCGAACTGCACCCAGTCCGCCGTGCGGCCGTCGCGGCCGTCGAAGCCCTCGGCGTCGGTGATGCCGGCGGTCTGGACGGTCAGGACGTAATAGCCGTCGGCTGCGGTCAGGGCCGTGAGGTCGAGGATGAACTCGCGGTCGCTGACGGCCTCGATGGCGAGGCCGGCGAGGTCGACGGGCTCGCCCTGGCAGTTGAGGCGCACGTCGTCCGCCGTGAAGGTGGCGGCGTCGACGGGCTTGTTGAAGCGCACCGTCAGTCGGCCGACGGGCTGCGAGGCCACGGTGCCGCTCTCGGGCACGCCGGTGAAGGCCTCGACCGCCAGTTCCACCTCGGGCCGCGGATCGAAGGTGAGGACGTACGTCTCGCCCGCGGCGCCCATGCGGTCGGCGAAGTGCAGGCGGTTTTCATAGAGCGGGTCGCGCCCGTCGCGCAGGGTGCGGTCCGTCTGCCAGAAGTTGCGCAGCGGCACGTCGGCCCCGTCGCTCTGCCGGCGCACGGCGGCCAGCGTCTGGCGTCCGCCGGTGGGGTCGGCCACGGAGCCGTAGGTCCAGCCCTCGCCCGCCGTCGTGACGGTCAGGGCGTACTGCGTCGGGCTCTGTTGCTCGACGCTGGCTCCGGCGGGCGCGGCCACGTCGAGGATGGAGCCGTCCGTCAGGTAGAGGGCGTCGGGCCGGTCGTCGGCGTCGGCGATGTCGTTCGTGAGGAAGCCCACGGTGGCCTGGCCCTCGCTGTCGGTGAGGCTGAGGCTGCGCGTGAGTTCGTGGATGCTCACCTGGCCCAGCAGCGAGAGGTCCTCGTTGCCGTAGCTGGTGGCGTGGGTGGCCTCGACGTCGTAGTCAGTGAAGTGGCCGAGCAGAGAGCTTTCGATCCACCACTGCGCGTAGGCCGAACCGCCGGCCTCGATGGTGCCGAAGTCCACGGGCACGCTGCCGCCGAGGGCCAGCGTGTGCTCGCCGCCGTTGAGCTGCGCACTCAGCAGGCTGAAGTCGATGAGCAGGCCTTTCTCGTTTTCGACAATCTCGGGCTGCTCGGTGACGATGCGCACATTGGTGGCGTCGCCCTTGCCCGTGTTGCGCACGAGGAGGGCAAACTCGGCCGGCACGGTCGGTTCGACAACGTCGGTCGTCAGGGCGTCGTCGCCCAGGACGTCGCGCTGCATGAAGTACGTCAGGTCGAGCACGGGCGAGGGCTTCACCGTGAGCGTCACGGGGTAGAGCTCGCGCTCCACGCGCAGGCCGGTGAAGGGGTCGACGTAGCTCAGCGTGCCGCCGAAGGAGTACTCGCGGTCGGCCGTGGGCGCGGCGTAGCGCGTGGGGATGAACAGGATGGTCGCCGTGCCGGTCTGGCCGCCCGCGAGGGTCCAGGGCGCGTCGAGCGCCAGGTCGCCGTCGAACTGGTCGAGGCTCTCGACGTTCGTCTGGAACTCGTGGCTCGTGGCCAGTCGGCCCTCCTCGTCGCGCACCTCGAGGTTGAGGCGCACGTCGGTCATGGCGATGGTCTCGTTGCCGTTGAACACGCTCAGCGTGCCGCGGAAGGCCTGTCGCGTCATCGTCATCGTCTGCGACAGCTGCAACGTGATGGAGGCGCAGACGGAGTTGGAGGCATCGTCGAGGCGCTCCATGACGAGGTCGGTCTCCGTTTTGAACATCTCGCTCAGGTCCGAATAACCTTTATCAGCTGCAAAGTCATAGGATGCAGTTACTTCATCGGAGAGTTGGTTTATGATGTCAAAGTGTACGCGGTTGTCGTCGTTCGTTTGGTTGACCGTGTTGGCCCAGCGTTCAAGGAAATGAGTACAAATTTCTTGACTGATGTTGCTGGGACGGAGTGCAGTTACTGCTTCGATGCTGAGTGTTCCTGCCATCCACTGGTTTACTCCTTCATGGAAGGCCTGCATTTCCTTTCCGTCGACGTATAACCATGCCGAGTCACCAAACATTTCTATTACTTTGCCTATGCTGGCGTCTACAGCTTTATTTGTTTGAAGTACGACTTCGAGGTATTCCTCTATGTATGAAGGATAACCCTCCGGTAGTAGTTGGGCAAGTTTCTTGCCTGGTGCGGCTTTGCTCTTGTTGCCGAAGTCTCCGGGATTACATGGTTCGAACAGCGGAACGAGGCAGTCTTCGTAAAGTTCCTGGTATCCGACGATTTTTTCAACTATTTCGGGGACCATTACGTAATCCCATAAGCACGTAAGCTGACCGTCTACGACGACTTGGCCCACGCATTGCAGGGCTTCGACGAATTCTGTTACTTTTTCTACAATAGGTATTCGTCCGACTACACACTTCGACATCTTCCATAGGAAGCTGTTCTGGCAAGGCTCGCAGCCTTCGTCGACTGCCGTAGGTGACATTGGACTGCCGTCCTCGTAGGCGCCGTAACTGCCACTGCCGCCGGCATTGGTGTTTCCACCTCCGCCACCAGGCAATCCTGGGAAGTGTGGGCGAGGATTGTTGTCGGGAGCATCGCCTGAGGGTATATTGTCGCCCGAGCAACCGCCGAGCTGAAGTGCGGCGTCGTAACGGTGCCATTTCTCGTCGAGGCCGCAATCCCAGAAATAGAGCGTGCCTATGTCACTTGCACATTCGTCGCCACCGGCTCTTGCTGCCTTGGTACGTGAACTGCGGGCCAGAGCCGCGGTGGGTGCTACTCTTGTGACTTTCACTGGAACAACGATTGCTTGCTGGGGTGCCAAATCGACAGGCATTTCTACGAGTGAGGTGAACGTAAGGGTCGTGAGGTCCTCGGGCAGTATGATTTCGACGTCGCGTGCCGTGATGAGGCCACGGTTCGTCACTACTGCGTTGAACAGCAGTGATTCGCCTTCTTTAAGTTCATCCGCCGGGATTCGCTGGGGAATGACGGTCTCGACGACGGGCATCGGGACGTTGGTCTCGTACTTCACGGTTGTCATGATGTTGTACTCGTCCTCCACGGTCGTTTCTTCGACTTTCCAGGTCACCGAGATAGCCTGGAAGCTCAGGTTGACCGTAAGGGCCTTGTCGCGGCCCGGGTCGACCACGATGGTGTTCGTATAGCGGTCGTGCCGGTCGGCCGTGACGCTCACGGTGTAGTAGCCTTCGGGCAGGGTGGCGGTGAAGCGGCCGTCGGCGCCGGTGGTGCCTTGGGCCACGAGGGCGCCTGTCGTGGGGTGCTTCACGGTGACGGAGGCTCCGGCCACGTGGGGCGCCTCGGCGGTGTAGTAGGTGTACTCGTCGCATACGTCGACGGTCAGCGTGCCGGTCGACTCGGAGACGGGTTCCACCTCATAGGGCAGGGCGAGGCCCGCGCCGTTCGCGCAGTTGATGCCTATCTGGCCGGTGACGGGCACGTTGAGCGCCATGTCGTCCGTCGGCGTCAGGCGCAGCGTGACGGTGGTCGCCTCGCCGCTTTCGAGCGAGGCCATGGTGGCCGGCGTGGCCGCCTGCATCCAGCCCGACGGGGGCAGCGACAGCGTGATGGGGCCCGTCGCGCCCTTGCCCGTGTTGCTTATGGTGAAGGAGTACTCGCGCGAGGCGCCCTTGGTCATCGTCGTGGCGATGCGCTCCAGGCTGGCTGTGAGTCGGGCCCGCGGCGAGCGGGCGTAGTGGTAGAGCGTCAGGTCGAGGCTGGCGCCCTCGGCCGTGGTCAGGCGCAGGGGGATTTCCTGCCAGTCGTTGCCCGCCGTGGGGGCGGTGGGCGTCAGGGTGTAGCTGAGGGTGGCCGTGGCGCCGGGGGCCAGGGTGGCGGGTATGCTGAGTTCCACCTGGCAGTCGTCGGGCGTCGTGAGGGCTTCGACCTTGAGGCCGCTCAGGGCCAGGCTGCCGGGATTCGTGAGGTCCACCGTGCCCGTGAAGGCTTCGCCCACCAGCGTTTCGCAGGTCAGGTAGTCGTCCGTCGTGCGGCGCAGGCCGTACACGTCGAAGGCTGCCTGCTCCGTCGTGAGTGCCTCGCCGGGATAGCAGGCTCCGGCGGCGAAGTGGCCCATCTGGCGGGCATAGGGCGTCCACGTCAGGGAGAACCGGCCGTCGGCGTCGGCGGTGGCGGTGACGGTCTGGCGCGCGCCCTCGTTGACGACGTAGACCTCCACCTCGTCGCCCGCGGCGAAGTGGCCGCTGAGCTGTCCCGTGAAGCGGACGGCCTCGCCGGGGGCGTAGGCGGCCTTGTCCGTCGTGAGGGTGGCCGTGAAGGCCGGGCGTATGGTGAGGGTGGCCGGGCGCGGCGCGGCGTTGTTGAGGGTGGTGAGCTCCTTGACGTCCTCGTCCTCGTTGACGACGGCGCGCACCGTGTGGCGGCCCAGAGCGTCGGGCAGGGCGAACGTCTTGACCACCGTCACGGCGCTGCCCGGCTCGACGGCCTGCGGCGTGTAGAGGGTGGTGAGCAGTGTGTCGGTCCCCTCGCCGAGGTACAGGTGTACGGCGGTCTGGGCCGGCAGCGTGGCGGCGCCTTCGTTCTTGACGGTGACGCTGGCCTGTGCTTCGGTGCCCGTTTCGCCCTCAGCGGGGGTCAGCGTGAGGTCGGTCAGGGTGGCGTCGGGCAGGGTGCGGTCCGTCACCATCACCCAGCACGTGGCCGGGGCGAAGCCTTCGGCCGTAGCGGTAACGACGACGGTGCGGTCGCCCTGCTGCACGTCGTCGGACGCGACGCCTACGGTGAGGTCAACGGACGCAGCGCCCGCCGGAATCGTCGCTGCGCCAGGAAGAACGAGCGCAGCGTCCGTGTCGGCGGTCAGGGCGACCGTCAGGGGCTGGTCGGTCGGCGTGTTGCGCGTCAGGGTGAGCACGGTGGCCGCGTCGTCGCCCTCGTTGAGCATCGTGTTGAGCGTGGCGAGGGTGAGTGCGGGTCCGTCGTCGTCGGTCACGGTGAGGCGGGCCGTGACGTGGCCGGCCTCCGTTTCACCGGCGGCACAGTCGCACGAGGCGACGTAGACGGCGGCCGTCACGTCGACGGTGCGCTCGCCGTCCACCTCGGCGTTGTCCACGGGGCCGAGGTTGAACTGCACGCTCTGCTGTCCCGGTGCGAGGGTCAGCGTGCGCGTGGTGTAGTAGAGGCCGCCCTCCGAGTTGTCGTAGAGGCGCAGGGTCAGCTCGCTCTCGGTGTGGTCCGCACGGCTGAGGGTGGCGATGACGGCGGTCGGTCCGGCGCCTTCGCTCACGGTGGCCGGCGTCAGCGTGAGGCTGAGCGTGGGCATGTCGTTGTCGTGGAGCGCCACGACGGCGTCGCCCGGTTCGTAGCCTCCGCCGGTGAAGGTGAACGTCACGGAGTGCGTCAGGTCGGGCCGGGCGTCGTCGACGGCCGTGACCTCGACGCTCACCTCGTTCTCGCCGGCCGGCAGCGTCACGCGGGCCGGGAAGTCGAAGCGTTTTGCCGCGTCGCAGTCCAGCAGGAACGTCACGTCCGCCGCGGCCGGACGGGCCGTGCGCAGGGTCAGCGTGAAGCGCTCGCCCTCGGTCACCTCGCCGGCCGAGGCCGTCACGTCGAGGGCTGGCAGCTCGTCGTCGGCGATGACGAAGGTGCCCGTCGCGTCGGGATAGCCGTCGCCGCTGGCCGTGACGCTGACGGTGGAGTCGGCGTCGACGGCGTCGTTGTCGGTCAGCGTCAGGTAGAACACGGCGGCCGACTGCCCGGCGGGCACGGTGAGCGTGGCGGGCAGGCTGACGCGGCTGTCGGCCGTGTGCGTCAGGGTGAATGTCTGGGCTTCCGTCCAGTCGCCGCTGCGGGCCAGCTGGCAGCGCACGGGCGTGGTGGCGGTCTCGTCGAGAGCCGCGGCGGGCAGGTCGAGGTAGAGGCGGCGGCTCACGTTGAGCGTAGCGTCGGAGAGGGCCGTGTTGTTGGCCACGTCGCCCGAGGCTTCGCCCGCTTCGGCGGTGGGCACGAGGCGCACTTCCACGCGTGCCTTGCCGTCGAGGCCCGGCAGGCGCGGCACGCGCAGTTCGGCACTGCGGCTGGCCGAGGCGCCCGCGGCGAGGGTGCCCTCGTAGTACGTGGTGCCGAGCAGGGCGCGCTGCCCGCCTTCGGTCACCAGCGAGATTTGCTCGCTCCACCCTCCGGCCGTGGCGCGCTGGCCGGCGTTGCTCACCTGCCAGGCCACGCCGAGCGTGCCGTCGGGGTCGGCTTCAGCCGTCGCCGGGCGGACGCCCGTCACGGCGAGGTCGGGCCCGGCCATCATGACGAGGGCGCCCGCCGAGGCCTGGGTCAGTACGTTCGACCCGTCGGCCGGGCTCAGCACGACGTCGGTCAGCGTGAAGGGGTAGCGCTCGCCTTCCGCGAGGTCGCCCTCGACGTAGAGGCGGGCGGTGAGCACGTCGCCCTCACGGCCCCGGAGGGGCTGGTTGGTGGGCGAGTAGACCATCACCATGTAGGTGTCCGTCCCCGTGGAGCGCGCCGTGACGGTGTGGTCCTGCTTCCGCTCGGTGAGGGCCACCGAGGCCGGGTCGAGGCGCGTACCGGTGGGCACGCGCAGGGTGAATTGCAGGGCGACGATGTCGGACGTGTTGTCGAGCCGGAACGGCAGCTCGACGCCCGTGTCGGGGCTGGCCTCGACGTCGGGCAGGGTAAATCGGTTGGCCGTCTGGGCCTGTGCGCCTGTCGCCGCGAGCAGCAGGGCGACGAGGCAGCCGATGATTCGTATGGCTTTCATAGGGAGGACCCGTTATTGGTTCAGTATGATTTTTACTTGTCTCAGCAGTTCGGCGCCTGCCTTGAGCGTGACGGCATAGGTGCCACGCGGCAGGTGGGCGGGCAGGTCGACGCGCGTCGTGCCGGGCCGGAGTGCGGGCAGGTAGCCCCCGACCACGCGGCGGCCGTCGGCGGCGTGGAGCGTCCAGCTGACGTCGCTGAGGGTGACGTCGGCGATGACAAGCAGGTTGCGCCCGTCGGTGCGCACGCCGAGGCCGGATGTCGCGGCGTCGAGGCCGGTGGCGGTGCCGCCCTGGGCGGCGATGGCCTCAATGCGGCGGGCCTGGGGCGAAGCCAGTGTGACGGCGGTCGCGCGGCACGCAGCCGGTACGCGGGCCAGCACCGATTCGCCGGCCGGTAGGCTGTCGCCTTCGAGCGAGTAGACGATGGCGTGCAGGCCGTCGTCCGTGGCGGCCAGGGCGCGGGCAAACCCGGCCGTGGCACTCTGCCACGTGAGGTCGGCTTCGCCGAGGCCGCTCAGCGTCAGGTCGATGGCGCCGACGGCCACGGGCGACTGCAACTTCAGCCAGCCGTCCTCGACGTAGAGGCGGGCCTGTGCGCCGTCGGGGGCGGCGGCGCGGCCGGCCGGCCGGCCGCGGGTCTGGGCCGTGGCGTCGGCCGACGGTTGCAGCAGCAGGTCGACCTGGCGCACGACGTCCTGCACGTTGATGACGTCGTCGGCGATGTGGTTGGCCGCCGTGTAGTTGAACGGCGCGGTGCGGTAGCTGCCGAAAGCGTAGTTGATGAGGGCCTGGAGGTCGACCACGTCGACCGTGCGGCTGAAGTCGGCGTCGCCCGCGGCGAAGCGCAGACTGACGTCGAAGCGGCTCCCCTTGCCGGCGCCGGTCAGGGCCGTGGCGGCCAGCCGGTCGCCGCTCTGTCCGCGGTAGGCGTTGTCGGCACTGAGGAGGCGCAGCGTGATGCCGCTGGCGTCGGCCAGTGCCTCGACCTCCCAGACGGGCTCGGCGTCGTCGTCCGCGAGGCGGAAGCTGAGCGGGGCCGTGTAGCCTTGGGCCTCGTGGTCATAGAGCAGGAGGGTGGGCAACGCGTCGGGCACGACGGGCACGCTGCCGGGCGTCCAGTCGAGCGCGACGGTGGCCGCCATGGTCTGGCCGCTGAGGTCGAGTGCCGTGACGCCGGGCGCGATGGCCGGCGCGACGTCCGTCAGGCGGTTCTGGCTGAGGTCGAGCGTGGTCAGGCCGGGCAGCAGCCGGGCAAAGGCGCCCGCGTTGCCCGTCAGGGCGTTGTCCGAGAGGTCCACGCTGACGGCGGTCGAGCGGTCGGTGCCGGCGGCGGCCAGGGCGCTGCCGACGAGCTCGTGGAGGCTGCCGCTCAGGGCGTTGCCGGAGAGGTCCACCCGCTCGAGGTAGGGCAGGGTGAAGAGGACGCCGGGCAGGTCGCCGCTGAGGCCGTTGGCCGGCAGGGCGACGCCCGTGACGTGGCCGCCCGAGGTGGTCACGCCGTAAAGCGAAGCCACCGAGCCGGCGCCATCCGTCATGTCCCACTTCACGGTCCAGCCCTCGCCGTCGCCCAGGGCGGCGTAGAAGGCGCGCAGGATGTCCCACTCGCTGGTGGCCACCGAGCGGATGGTGAAGCTGCCGGCGTCCGCGATGTGCGTGGCGGTGAAGTATGCGCCCTCGGCAAAGTCGAGGCTGACGGTGTACGTGCCCGGCTCGACGGGCGCGGCGGTCGTCGTGTGGCCCGCGGCGTCGGTGTAGCTGACGGTGCAGGCGCCCAGTCCCTCGCGTGGCTCGACGGTGGCGGCGTGGGGCTCGCCGTCGTAGGTGACGGCCTGGGCGGGCAGCGTGAGCGTCAGGTCGGCCAGCTCGACGCCCTTCTTGGCGATGGTGAAGGGCAGTTCGACGGTGCCGGTGTAGTTGCCGATGCCCTCGACGACGACGACGGCCTGACCCGGGAACACGTTGTCGCGGTAGCCGACGCGGTAGTCGCGCCCCTCGACGAGGTCGGGATAGGCGGCGGAGCGGAAGGCGACGGCGGGCGTCACGCGCGCGCCCGTATAAGTATAATGAGCGTCGGGGTCGGCCAGCTCGATGTCGCCCTCAAGGCGCAGCGGGAGCACGGCGAACGTGTGGCGAACGGTGCCGTAGTAGGGGTAGAGGCCGGTGACGGTCAGGGAGGCCGTGCCGGCGTCGGTGTTGTCCGTGTAGCCGAGGGTGTAGTGCGTACCCTCGACGAGCTGTTCGTCCGTGGTGGGGTCGTAGAGCGCCAGGTCGGGCTGCGTCACGGCCGCGCCGGTGAAGGGTTGGTCGGCGATGCCCTCGGCGCGCAGGGACGAGACGTCGGCGTAGCTGACACTCCAATTGCCCGAATAGATGTCCTCCCGGTCGACGGCATGGAAGCGGAGGGTATGCGTGGGCACGCCTTCCGTGAAGCGGACGGTGAGCACGTGGTCGAATGTCTCGCCGGGCTGAAGCTCGTCGGTGAACTGCGTCCATGTGCCGTTGTCGACGGAGAACCAGACGGTGCCCGGCATGTCGTAGGGGCTGAGGTACTTGGCCTGGACGTTGAACTGCAGGGTGGCGCCGGGCTGGCTCCACACTTCGGGGGTGAGCAGATCGACGCCTTGGGTGAACTCCAGTGTGGGGGCGTAGTCTTCGTCGCCTTGCATGGAGTAAAGGGCGAAGGCCGTCCAGGCTTCGTCGGGTTGGGTCCATCCTTCCGAGTAACCGTCGACGTAGATGATCAGCCCCTCGGGCAGGCCAGCCAAGGCGTTGGCTTCGAGGGTCGGCGGTCCGGCGGTCGGCACGGTGAGCTGCGTCAGGTTGGGGCAGGCGTTGAAGGCGTTCGAGCGGATGAGCGTAAGGGTGGTCGGCAGCTTGAGCGTCGCGAGGGCGGGGCAGTAGCTCTCGGTGAACGTGTGCGAGCCGAGGGTCGTGACGCCCGTGACGCGGCTGAAGTCGATGGCGCTGCAGCCGCTGAGGCCGGACTGCCGCAGGTCGCCCTCGGTGGCGGTGCCGATGACGGTGAGTGAGCGGATGGCGCTGCGGTCGCCGACGAGGTTCGAGATGGTGCTACTGAGGTAGCCCGGCGTGAAGTCGTCGATGACGAGGCGGCCGGTCGCCGGGTCCCACGAGTTGGTGCTCGGGTTGTCGGGCGCCGTGGGGTCGTAGGCGAAGAGGGCGGTGAGGTAGATGTCCTCCGTGCCCATCGTGACGCTCAGGGGGTTCTGCGTCGACACGGGCTGTCCCTCCTGGCGCCAGCCCTGGAAGACGAAGCCCGTGCGCGGCGTGGCGTGCAGGCTGAGGGTCTGTCCCTCGGTCATGACGGTCTGGGCGTTGACATTGACGTAGCCGCCCATGGTGGGCGAGGCCGATACGTGGAGCGTGTGGCGCAGCCCGACGGAGTCGGGGTCGGCCGGGTTTTCGGGGTCGTAGACGAACTCCGCCGTGAGGCGGGCGTGGCCCTCGGGCATGGTATAGCTGAAGCGGGCGGAGGTGGAGACCGTTTCACCGTCGCGCGACCAGCGTACGAAGCGGAATCCCGAGCGTGGCGAGGCCGACAGCGCGACGGACTCGCCGGGCGTGCGCTGCGAGCGGCCGGAGGGGCTGACGCTGCCGCCCATGGCGGGCTGGGCCGCGACGGTCAGGTTGTAGAGCACGCCGGGGTCGGCGGGATTGTCGGGGTCGTAGTCCTCGCCGCTCGCAAGAGCGCGGTAGGCGGCGCGGGGCGCGACGACGGTGTCGGCCGCGGCGGGGGCGGGTGCCGGGCCGGCGGGACCGCTGACCGCGGGGACGGCCAGCGCCGCGACGGCCGCAATCAGGCCGAGCCCGGCCAGGCGGAGGCGCCTGTGGCTGAGCGGCCGCGTCAGGGCCGCCAGCAGGTGGGTGATACGTTTCATGGCGAAAGGCGTTAGCAGGGGGTTATTCCGTGACACTGACCTTTTGCGTGAAGCTGCCGGCGCGGACGATGTAGACGCCGGCGGGCACGTCGAGGCGGACACCCGCGGTCCGGGCGCGGTAGAGCTGGCGTCCGTCGGCCGCCGTCACGGTGACGAGGACGGCCTGCGGGGCCTCGATGCAGAGCAGTCCGGCGGCCGTGCTTACGCGGCAGGAGGCGGCTGCCCCGGCGTCGTCGATGGCGGTGGGCACGGACGTGAGGCGCAGTTCGAAGCGCCCGTCGGCCGTGCCGGCCAGGGCGTCGAAGGTGTAGGCGCCGCGCGTCAGGTCGGTCTCGCTGCCCGTCTGCCGGTCGACGAGGGTGACGCCGGTCCGGGCGTCGGAGCACGAGGCGAGCGCCAGGATGTAGCGTCCGTCGTGGCCGAAGCTGGCGCCGAGGCTGACGCGGCCGTCGGCCGCAGGACGTTCGTTGATGGCGTAGCGCACGCCGTCGGCCTGGCTGTAGAGCTGGGGCGCGTCGGGATTGGAGCTCATGAACTTCGAGGCGTCGCGCTCGAGCTCGTAGGCCGGGCTGGCCTCGTCGTTGAGCACGACGCGGGTGCGGTCGGCGAGGCTGTCGCCCGTGAGCGTCAGGTTGACCACGGTACGGCCGGCGGGCGCAAGGCGTCGCGCCAGGGTGCGGCTGACGGTCGTTTCATTGAGCTGGCGTCCCTCGGCGGCGAAGACCATGGCCGCCTCGTCGTCGGGCCGCTGCACGAAGAAGGCCTCGCCGGGCTTGAGAACGTAGCTGTCGTCCTCGAGGGAGTAGGCCACGTAGTTGTCGCCGTCCCACACGGTGATGGGTCCGCTGTGCTCGATGAGGCGGCTGTCGTAGTAGGCCGGGTAGGGGTTGCCGACGAGGTTCCAGCTGCGGTTGTGCGAGAACTCGGCGACGTACTTGCTGAGCGGCACCTGCACGTCGTCCGCGGCGAAGTAGCGGTTCTTGTTGGAGTTATCGACGGCGGGGAAGGTCAGTTCGACGCGGCTTTCGTTCTGGCTGGTGAGTTGCAGGATGTAGCCCTCCTTGGCGTGGAGCGTGCTGTCGGCCGTCATGTTCTGCCACGTGGCGTCCATGCGGGCCGCGGCGCGGTCGGCGCCGGAGTATTTGCGGATGACCCAGTACGTGCCTTCGGGCACCTGGATGTCGGCCACGCGCACGTCGAAGGGGAAGGAGATGAAGTGCCAGCGGTCGGTGTAGAAGCGCATCCTGACGCTGACGCTCTCGGCCGTCATGGGGGCGTTGGTGATGAGCGCCGTGTGCACGCTGCCGTTGTCTGTCGGGCGGTAGTCCAGGCGGTGGCTCTGCGTGAAGTCGCCGGCGGCGAGCGTGGCGGTGCCGTCGACGGTCAGCTGGGCGTAGTTGCTGCTCTTGCTGTCGTTGTGTACGAGCGTGATGTCGGGCTGGCCCGTCAGGGTGGCGGCGTCGGCCACGGTGAAGGCGCGGTCCACGCGTATCGTGGCGATGTCGCCTTCGAGGGGCAGGATGGTCAGGAACTGGTTCCATCCGCTGGCCTGGCGGTAGGCGTCGACCGAGACGGCGGGGACGCGGAGTGTGGCGTAGGTCAGGTCGACGCTCTCGAGGGGACAGGTGCCGCCGGTGTTGGGCGGCAGGACGGCCTTCACGGTCAGTTCGCGCATGGCCTCCGACTGGTAGAACGCGCCGGCCGGGCAATCCGTCAGTGTGGAGGGCCATACCATCGAGGTGAGGCTGGGGCAGCTGCGGAAGGCGTCGTTGTCGATGGTGGTAAGCCCTTCGTTGAGCTGGACGGTGGTCAGGTCGTTGCAGTAGGCAAAGGCGTTGCTCCCGATGATGCGCAGGCTGGCGGGGCACTGTATTTCGGCGAGGGCCGTGCCTTCGAAGGCGTAGCTCTCGATGGTCGCGAGGCCCTCGGCCAGCTCGACGCGGCTGAGCGAGGCGCAGTTGGAGAAGGCCTGTGAACTGATCGCTTTGAGCGAGGCCGGGAGGCTGACGCTCTCGAGCCCGGCCCCGTAGAAGGAGCCGTGGACCAGCTCGGTCAGCTCGTCGGAGAAGTCGACGTGTTTGAGCGCGTAGCAATAGGCGAAGGCGTCGTCGCCGATGGACAGCACATGGCTGAGGTCGATGTCCGACAGGCGGCGGCACTGATAAAAGACGGAGTTGCCGATCGTGGTGAGGCCGTCGGGCAGGACGACGCGGGTCAGGCGCTTTTTGCCGTTGAAGGTGGAGGCGGGCAGCGACGTGGCGTCGGTGGCCGAGAGGTCGACGGCCGTCAGGTGCGTCAGGCGGCCCAGCGTCTGGAAGTCCTGGCTGTTCATGGTGCCCGTCACGGTGAGCTCGTTGACCCGCGTCCAGTCGTTGTCGATGTGGGCGAGGATTTTCTGCGCCAGCTCGCCGGGCGCGGTGTTGTCTATGGTCAGGCGCGTGGGGGTCCATCCCTCGGGCCACACGTTGGCGTCGGGCCATCGGCTCTCGTAGGTGGCCAGGGCCTCGGCGGGGACGTAGACGGCGCTGACGTTGTCCAGCGAGGCACCGTTGTAGAGGTCGGGCACGCGGGTGCCCTGCAAGTGGAGCTCGGGCCAGGCGGGCAGGGCGTTACTGTAGATGATGTTGACCGTGGCGGGCAGGGTGAGGGAGCGCAGGTTGGGGCTGCCCGTCAGGTCGAGGGGCGTGTCGTTCATTCCTATGAAGGAGACGGCGCGTGGGACGCCGTCGATGTCGAGCGAGTCAGGGATCGTGATGCTTTCCGCCTGAGACGTGATGGCGGTGAGATAGGCATAGTTGTTGCCGACGTTGCTGAGGGTGTAGAACGTGCCGCTGCCGGCGGGATACTCTACGACGGTGCCTTCGGCTGCTGCGGCCAAGGGGCGGGGAGCGGTGAGCACGGTGCCTGCGGGCAGGGCGGCGAAACTGTTCGGTACGGAGGCCGCGCCCAGCAGGGTCAAGGCCAGGGGGAATAGCTTGTTCATAATATAAATGTGTTTTGTGAGTATTCGTAACTGTGGGCCGAAGCGATTCGGGGATTCACGCCAGAATCCGCGGCCAAGTTAGCGTTTTTTTCAGCAAAGGAGGTAAAAAACCGGGAAAAACTTTTGGTAATTTTTTTGAGGCCGATTTGAAAAGACAAGTGCTGCGACCGTAAAAACGAGCGCAGCGACAGGAATTTCTATCGCAGCGACAGAATTTACTGTCGTAGCACTTGGTGGCTTAGCCAAACGATGGGCCCGTCCGCAGGGTGAGGATGTTTCGTTCGGAGGGAACCGGGCCCGCCATCGGCGATTGCGTCCGCCACGACGGGCGTAGCCGCGTAGGGGCGCGCCGCGAGGCACGCCCGCGAGGCCGCTTTGCCGCGAGGTCCGACTTGCCGCATTCGCGTTGTTTGCGCTTGTTGGGCGTGCCTGATGGCGCGCCCCTACGTGCCATACGGCCTTGAAAATCCGCATATTTCCATCTTTCTGAAAGCAGGGACAGCGTCCACCACGACGGGCGTAGCCGCGCAGGGGCGCGCCGCGAGGCACGCCCGCGAGGCCGCTTTGCCGCGAAGCCCGCCTTGCCCGGGGAATGCAAAAAGAAGAGCAGACAAAGGCCGGAGATCCTTTGTCCGCTCGAAAAAAGAGGGCGCCCCAACAGCGCAGGACGCCCCCTGAAAGTTGGCTCTCCACGCTGGGCGGGAGAGAGGCTTTGCCGATTAGTTGCCGGCCGGCACGGTGACGGTGACGACGTTAAGTGATGTATTGCAGTTATGTATTTCTTGTCTTTTTAGCACCGTCAGCGATTTTCCGCAGCCTCTCCCGTACGGTGAGGGTGGGGTACAGGCCTGTTTCCCCGCTTGGGCGATTTGTCATAGCGCGTGTTTTCTTTTCTCTCTTCCATAGAGAGAAAAAACGGGCGGAGTGAATATATGTACAAACGCAGGGAGACCCGCGAGCGGCAGTCGGCGGCTCGCGGGTCCCCTTGCGTTTGTCAGCCGCGGCGGGCTGACGCTGTTTTTTTTTAGATAAGCTCGATGTGCATTTCGGCACACTCGCGGCGCATGTCGTCGGGCCAGATGCTGGCCTGTATCTCGCCGATGTGCGCCTTGCGGAGGTAAATCATGCAGAGGCGCGACTGGCCGATGCCGCCGCCGACGCTCAGCGGCAGCGAGCCCTCCATGAGACGGCGGTGGAAGTAGAGGTTGAGGCGTTCCTCCTTGCCCGAATCCTTGAGCTGGCGGACGAGGGCCTCGCGGTCTACGCGGATGCCCATCGACGAGAGCTCGACGGCGCGCCCGAGCACGTCGTACCACACGAGGAGGTCGCCGTTGAGGCCCGGCAGGCCGTTGGAGGCGATGGTGGAGTAGTCGTCGTAGTCCGGGGCGCGCAGGTCGTGGGGCTTGCCGTCGCCCAGCGGGCAGCCGATGCCGACGATGAACACGGCGCCGTACTCCCGCACGATGCGGTCCTCGCGTTCCTTGGGCGTGAGGTCGGGGTAGCGCCGGCGCAGTTCCTCGGCGTGGATGAAGTGCACCGACTCGGGCAGGCAGGGCTTTATCTGCGGGAAGCGCTCGCACACCAGGAATTCCGTGCGTTGCAGCGCGGCGTAGATGCGCTCCACCGTGGCGCGCAGGAAGTCCAGCGTGCGCTCCTCGGCCACGATAACACGTTCCCAGTCCCACTGGTCCACGTAGAGCGAGTGCAGGTTGCCCAGCTCTTCGTCGGCGCGGATGGCGTTCATGTCGGTGTAGATGCCGTAGCCCGGCTCGATGCCGTGTTCGGCCAGGGTAAGGCGCTTCCATTTGGCCAGCGAGTGGACCACTTCGGCCTGCGCGTCGCCCAGGTCCTTGATAGGGAACGTCACGGGGCGCTCCGTGCCGCTCAGGTCGTCGTTTATGCCCAGTCCGCGCAACACGAACAGCGGGCCCGTCACGCGGTGCAGCCGCAGTCCCGTGGCCAGGTTCTGCTGGAAGAAGTCCTTAATCATTTTGATGCCCTGCTCCGTGGCGTATTTGTCGAGCAGCGGGCGGTAATCCTTGGGTCGAATCAGGTAGCTCATGGTTTCTTTTTGCTATTCCGGAGGCAAAGGTAAGAAATAATTGCAAGAGCAAAAAGAGTATCAGCGTACTTTTGTTGAGTACAGACGCTTTCGGACGACGTCGTGGTACCGTCCGGAGGGTGCGCGGGGCGGTCAGTCGGCGGCGCGCCGCTGGCGCAGGATGACGTAGAACACCACCGGCACGCCCACCAGCGGCGTCACGGCGTTTAGGGGCAGCAGCCCCCCGTCCGACGGCAGGCGGCAGACCAGGTGGCAGGCCAGCGCCACGTCGGCCCCGCACAGCAGGGTGGCGGGCAGCAGCACGCGGTGGTCCGCCGAGCGTACGAGGAGGCGCGCCACGTGGGGCACGGCCAGCCCGACGAACGCCACGGGGCCGCACAGCGCCGTCACGGCAGCCGCCAGCAGGCCCGCCGCGCCGAGCAGCAGGCACCGCGTGCGGCGGATGCGCACGCCGAGGTTGGCGGCGTAGCTTTCGCCGAGCAGCAGGGCGTTGAGCGGTTTGACCAGCAGGGCGGCCACGCCCAGCCCCACCCCCACGGCGAGGGCAAAGAGGGGCAGGCGGCCCCACGTGGCCTGTCCGAAGCTGCCCAGCCCCCAGAGCACGTAGCTGTGGAGGCCGGCGGCGTCGGCCGTGAAGCTGAGCAGCGAGACGAGGGCGCCCACGGCGTAGCTGATCATGAGGCCCACGATGAGCAAGAGCAGGCGGCTGCGCATCCGCGCGGCGCACGCCATCAGCAGGACCAGCACGCCCGCCGCGCCGGCAAAGGCGGCCACGAGCGTCAGGGCAAAGCCCGAGAGCGACAGGCCGGCTCCCGCGGCGAAGCTGCCGCCCAGCGCCAGGGTGGCCACGGCCACGCCCAGTCCCGCCCCGGCGTTGAGGCCCAGGATGGAGGGGTCGGCCAGGGGGTTGGCAAAGACCGTCTGCATCAGCAGGCCCGCCACGGCCAGCGCCGCGCCCGCCATGAGGGCCGTCAGTGCCTGGGGCAGGCGCGTCTCGGTGACGATGAAGGCGGCCGTCCCGTCGGCCCGGCCCGTCAGGGCGTCCACGACGTCGGGCGCCGCGATGGGCACGCTGCCCACGAAGAGGTTGGCGGCCAGCAGGCCGGCGAGCAGCACGGCGAGGGCGAGGAAAGCGGTTGTCTTACTCATGGAGCGGGGTGAAGTAGCGGCCCTCCCGGCGGTCGGGATGGCGGAAAAGGCCGACCAGGTCGGCCAGCAGCAGGTCGGGGCGGAAGGGCGTCTCGTCGTAGAAGGGCACGTGCATCGTGTTGCACCCGTACACGCGCCGTGCCCGGAAGGCGCGGAAGCGGGCGTAGGGCGGATAGTCGGCCGCCAGCTGGCTGTAGGTCAGGTCGGTGCGCTGGCCGTATTTCACGAGCCAGAGGTCGGCCTCGCCGGCGCGGGCCAGCACGGTCTCGAACGCCAGCGGTACGGAGCCGCGCCCCGCCTGGTCCGCAAAGGCGTAGCGCGCGCCGGCGTCGGTGTAGATTTGTCCCATCGTGCTGCGCGCGGCCGGCACGTACCACGTGCCGCCGTCCATGCGGTCCACCAGCAGGGTGGGGCACGCTTCGCCGCGGGGCGCCTGGCGCCGCAGGGACTCGTAGCGCCGTTCGACGAGGGCGAAGAGCGAGTCGGCGCGCGCCTCGCAGCCGAAGAGCAGGCCGTAGAAGCGCATCCACTCGGCCCGGCCCAGCGCCGAGGCTTCCATGTAGTCCGCGCATTCGATGAGGGGCACTCCTGCCTGTTCGAGCACGCCGTGGCCGCCGCCCTCGTAGGGCGAGACGAACAGGGCGTCGGGGCGCAGGGCCAGCAGGCGTTCGGCGTCGGGCGTCATGGAGCTGCCCCCGTCGGCGAGGCGGCCGCTGTCGAGGGCGCGGCGCAGGGCGGGGCTGACCACGTAGCGGCTGTCGCACACGGCCGCGAGCCCGTCGAGCGCGTGGAGCTCGGCCATCAGGGAGGCATGGACCGTACTGAACGCCACGGCGCGCCTCAGGGGCGTGCGCACCACGGTGCCCTCGGGCAGCCCGTGGGGCAGCGGGCGTCCGGCCCCGACGAGCAGGTAGCGCCGCAGGGTATGGCCCTCGTGCCACGGGTCGGCCACGTCGACTTGCGTAAAGCTGTCCGTGCGCACCACCGTGAGCAGCGAGGCGTGGCGCAGGCGCAGGGTGTCGCCCTCCGTCGCGCCGTCCGTGGGGCGGCGTCCGCACGAGGCGAGCAGCAGGGGCAGGATGAGCAGGAAAAGTCGCGCGCGCATGTAATAATTAATGTGTGGTTCCGAAAAAGCCCGCCGTAGGTCCGTCCGTCGTGATTTCGCCGGCCACGCTCGTGTTCATCAGCCGTTCGACGGTGGGCATGTCGTAACCGTGGCCCAGCAGGAACATCAGCTTCGTCACCATGCTTTCGAGCGTGCTGTCGTAGCCGTTGATGACGCCGGCCTGCAGCAGTTGCAGCCCCGTGCCGTAGCGGCGCATCTCGACCGTGCCGAGCGAGCACTGCGTGATGTTGACCAGCACGACGCCCTGGCGGCGCAGGGCGGCCAGCCGGTCCACCAGCCACGGCTGCTGGGGTGCATTGCCGGCGCCGTAGGTCTTCAGGATGAGGCCCTTCAGTCCCTTGAAGCGGAGCACCTGCTCGACGTACTCGCGCCGTATGCCCGGGAAGAGCGTCAGGATGATGACGTTGGTGTCGAGCAGGTAGTGGGGCTTGAAGCGGCGCGCCGGGTCGGGGCGGCGGATGAGGTGGCGGTCGTAGCGGATGTGTATGCCGGCATGGGCCAGAGCGGGGTAGTTGTACGAGCGGAAGGCGTTGAAGCCCTCGGCGTTGATTTTCGTGGTGCGGTTGCCGCGCATCAGCTGGCTCTCGAAGAAGATGCACACTTCGGGCACCATGGGGCGCCCGTCGTCGTCGCGTGCGGCGGCTATCTCGATGGCCGTCAGCAGGTTTTCCTTGCCGTCGGTGCGCAGCTGGCCGATGGGCAACTGCGACCCGGTGAAGATGACGGGCTTGTCCAGGTTTTCGAGCATGAAGCTCAGGGCCGACGCCGTGTAGGCCATCGTGTCCGTGCCGTGGAGCACGACGAAGCCGTCATAGCGGTCGTAGCCCGCCTCGATGAGGCGCACGATGCGCTGCCAGTCGCACGGCGTCATGTCGCTCGAGTCGATGGGCGGGTCGAACGACTCCACGTCGATGCGGTAGCCGAAGCGTTTCAGTTCGGGCACGTGGCGGCGCAGCTGCTCCCAGTCGAACGACTCGAGGGCGCCCGTCTCCGGGTTTTCCAACATGCCGATGGTGCCGCCCGTATAGATGATGAGCAGGGCGGGTGAGGGGGTAGGTCGATTCATGGAGTCAAAGGTACGAACTTCTGGCGAAATCCGCGCGTCCCGGCGGGCTGTAATTGAAATGTCGGCGATGAGTCCCCGCGCCCGGGCGTGTGGTGAATAGGACTGTCGGTGGCGCGCCAACGGGTGCTGCCTTCGTTTTTCCTGTCGCTGCGCCCGTAAAAACGGGGACTACGACAGGAAAAACGGGCGTAGTACTTGTAAAATGCAAAGATTACGGTGCGCAAAAGCCCTGTAAACCAAAAAAGTCGTATATTTGCACACCGTAAGTATTTACGGTGTTATAGACTTAACTGAAAAACTAACGGAATGAGAACGAAGTGTCATCACCTTCTTTTTCTGCTGGCTATGTTGTTTTTGGGTACCTCCTGCGTGTCCAATAAGAACATGACGTACCTGCAAGGTGCCGACTTGCAGTACGCTGCGCCTCAGGACATCGGCCAAGAGTACAGTTTGACCGTGCAGTCGGACGACCAGCTCGCCATCTCGGTGAGCAGCAAGGACGCCGAGCTGATAGAACCTTTCAATACGCAGACCCTCATCGGCGGCGGTTCGAGCAGCACGTACAGCAACACGACGAACACCACGTCCGGCGTGTCGTACTTCTACGTGGACAAGGACGGCTGCATCGATTTCCCTATTTTCGGTAAAATCAAGGTAAAAGGCATGACCGTCAACGAAGTGTCCGAGACCATCCGCCAGAAGCTCGTGAACGGCTACATCGCCGACGCCATCGTCACGACCAAGATCATGAGCTTCAAGGTCACCGTCCTCGGCGACGTGCGCAACCCCGGCGTGCAGAGCTTCACCGGCCAGCGGCTCACGCTGCTCGAGGCCCTCGGCCGTGCCGGCGACCTCAACAGCTCGGCCATCCGTACGAAGGTGCTCGTCATCCGCGAGGAGGACGGCAAGCGCGTCAGCTACGACGTCGACCTGACCAATCCCGAGAGCGTCTTCAGCTCGCCCGCCTACTACATGCAGCAGAACGACCTGGTCTACGTCGAGTCCAACAAGTCGGTGAAGGTGAAGGGTTCCACGAGCTACACGTACCTCTCCGTGTCGAGCTCGCTCATCGGTATGCTGACCTCCATTGTTTCCCTGATAGTCGCAATCTCAAAATAATAAGCCATGGCCAATCCCAATCCGAATCCCGCGGCGGTTCCGGCTAAGGACCCCGAAGAAATAGACTGGCTCTCCCTGTTCCGCGAGTGTGCCAACATCCTGCGTCGCAGGTGGAAGTGGTTCGTCCTCTCCGTCATTGTCTGCCTGGTCCTGGCTTTCCTGTACCAGCAGAAACAGGCGCGCGTCTACCAGCGCACTGCCACCGTCCTGGTTGAGGACGCGTCGGGCACGGGCGGCAGCCGCCGCATGTCGGGCAACATGAACGCCCTCCTGGAGCTCAACGGCATCACCACGGGCGACCAGTTGCAGAACGAAATCTTCATCCTGCAATCCCACCGCCTCATCGAGCGCGTCGTGCGCAACCTGAAACTCGACGTCGACTACACCACCGTCGTCGGGCTGCGTCCCATCACGCTCTATAAGAACCGCCCGTTCGAGGTGAGCTTCCTGCAAGCCGCCCGCGAGAACGAGAGCGTCACGTTCGAGGTCGACCTCATCGACAACAACTCCTACCGCCTGCACGACCTCAAGGTCTACGGGCCCCGGGCCGACAGCCTGGAAAACGCGCTCAACGTCGACAAGACCCTACGCTACGGCCAGATTGTGAAAACGCCGGTCGGCGACTTCGTCCTGACCCGCACGATGGACCTGAAGGACAAGACCAGCGCCACCGTCAAGGTGAGCCGTATGCCCGTGAGCAACGCCGCCGAGATGTGGCGAACCAACCTGACGGCCAGCGAGGTCGACAAGGAAAGCTCGCTCATCAACCTGACCTTCCAGGACACCAACACGAAGCGCGCCGAGGACTTCCTCAACGAGCTGCTCAAGGTCTATAAGGAGGACATCATCGAAAACAAAAACCGCGTGGCCCAAAGCACCGTGCGCTTCATCGACAGCCGCATCATCCTCCTCGGCGAGGAGCTGGGCGACGTCGAGGCCAGCCTCGCCAGCTTCAAGGAGCGCAACAGCATCGTTGACTTCGAGAAGAACGCCGAGGCTTTCCTCACCGAGCGCAGCGCCGCGCGCCAGACCCTGCTCAACGCCGAAGTGGAGCTCAACATGACGCAGTACCTGGCCGACTTCCTGAAGAACAACAGCAAGGCCGACCAGATCATCCCCGTACTGATCGGCATCTCCGACCAAGGCATACAGTCGCAAATCAGCGAGTACAACACCCTGCTGCTCGAGCGCAACAAACTGGCCGCCAACACCGGAGAGAACTCGCCCACGATGGTCGACCTGCAGCAGCGCCTCATGGCCATGAACGCCGCCATCCGCTCCTCGGTCGACAGCTACGTCGAGTCCATCCAGCTCCGCGTGGCCGACGCCCGCCGCAACGAAAAGGAGCTCGACGTGCTCCTCTCCGGCGTGCCCCGCATCGAAAAGGACGCCGGCGACATCATCCGCCAGCAGGAAGTCAAGAGCGCCCTTTACAGCTACCTGCTGAGCAAACGCGAGGAGGTGGCCATACAGCTCGCCGTCAACGAGGCCAATATCCGCACGGTCGAGTACCCCATCGGCCCCATCAACCCCGTGGCGCCGCACACCATGATTATCCTCGCCGTTGGCCTGCTGCTGGGCATCCTCATCCCCTCGGCCTACTTCGGCCTGCGTCTCTACTTCGACACCGCCGTGCGCGGCCGCAAGGACGTCGAGGAAGCCACCAACCTGCCGATTCTCGGCGAAATCCCCCGCTGGGAAGGCGTGGACAAGGAGGGTCACCACGAGCTGCTCATCTCGAGCGAGAGCAGCAGTAGCGTGGTCAGCGAGGCTTTCCGTATGCTCCGTTATGGCCTCAGCTTCATCCGCCGCCGCAGCCAGGTCATCATGCTGACCTCGGCCACGCCGGGGCAGGGCAAGACCTTCATCTCGCGCAACCTGGCCATCATCCTGGCCCGCGCCGGCAAGAAAGTGCTCCTCATCGACGCCGACATCCGCAAGCGCACGCAGAGCAAACTGTTGGGCAACCGCCACGGTCTGACGTCGTACCTGAGCGGCGATGTCAGCAACCTGGACGAGCTCATCATACCGGCCAGCGAATCGCAGCTTAAGGAAGTGGACTTCATGCCTGCCGGCATCATGCCGCCCAACCCGGCCGAGCTGCTCATGGAAGCCCGCTTCGACGAACTCATCGACGAACTGCGCACGCGCTACGACCACATTATTATAGACACTACGCCCGCCATGCAGGTGGCCGATGCCGGCATCGTCAGCCGCATCGCCGACCAGACGCTTTTTGTCATCCGCGTCGGCGTGCAGGACCGCCACTTCCTGCCCATCCTGCAACGACTCAGCGACGACAAGCAGCTGGGCAACATATCCGTCGTGCTCAACGACTGCCTCAGCAACCGCTACGGCTATGGTTATGGGTACGGTTACGGCTATGGCTATGGTTACGGCCATCATTCCGACGGCCACTCCAGCCACTCCAGCAGCAAGCGCGGCCTGGCCGGGAAAATCAACGTCAACGTGCTCCATCGCGCCAACAAGCGCTGACGCGCCCGACGCGTCGGCAGACGCAATCCTTATCCGAGCGGCCCGCCAATGATGGCGGGCCGCTCGCGTTTTCCAGCAGCGGCGTATTGCCGCCCCACGTCAGGCTTTTTGGCCCTATCTGCCCCATAGGGCTCATCTGAGTATCCGCTCAGTGGGAAAGCGCTCCCTTTCTCGAAAAAAAACGGCGCCCCAGCGGCGCGAATCGCTTTTTTTGCCTACTTTTGCACTGATATAGCATCTTTATTTAGGGAGTATGATTAACAGAGAACTGATTCGCATCAAGATCGTGCAGCTGGTGTACGCGTTTTATCAGAACGAGGGACGCACCATCGACGTTGCCGACAAAGAGTTGACCTTCAGCTTGTCCAAGGCCTACGACTTGTACAATCATTTGCTCCTTTTACTCGTCGAGTTGCGGCACGTGGCCGAAATGAAGGCTGAGTCCAAAGCCGCACGGGCCAAGCGCCTGCACATCGAGCAGGACGCCGAGGACCTGCTCGACGCCCACCTTGCGGCCAACCGCCTGCTCGTGCAGCTGGACGAGAACAAGCAATTGCTCGAGTTCCGCGAGAAGCGCAACAAGGACTGGGACGACGAAGACGCTTTCATCAAGAAACTCTACGCTCAGGTGCTCGAGAGCCGGACGCTGCGCCTCTGGTCCGTGCGCGAGGAGGACACGTACGACGCCGACCGCGAAGTGATACGCCGCCTCTACAAGGAGCTCGTCTGCAACAACGAGGAACTCGACGCCCTGCTCGAGGAACACAGCCTCTACTGGAACGACGACAAGGAAATCGTCGACTCGTTTGTCCTGAAGACCATCAAGCGCTTCGACCCCGCCAACGGCGCCGACCAGCCCTTGCTTCCCGACTACGACAGCGACGAGGACCGGCAGTTCGCGCACACCCTGTTCCGCGCCACGCTGCAGAACGCAAGCGAGTATCGCGGCCTCATCGAAAAGAACACCAAGAACTGGGAGTTCAGCCGTCTTGCCTTCATGGACGTCGTGCTGATGCAGGTGGCGCTGGCCGAAATACTGACGTTTCCCAGTATCCCCCTCAACGTCACGTTCAACGAGTATCTCGACTTGGCCAAGGTCTACAGCACGCCCCGCAGCGCGGCCTACATCAACGGTATGCTCGACCACATCGTCAAGCAGCTCCGCGAGGAAAAGAAACTGCTCAAGTAAACAAACACAGTATAACCAAACGAAAGCGAAATGACAACACTTTCCCCCCTCAGCCTGCTTCAGGCACAAGGTGCCCAGCCCGCCGGTGGCGGATGGACGTTCTGGGTGATGATCATCGCGATCTTCGCCATCATGTACTTCTTCATGATTCGTCCGCAGAACAAGAAGCAGAAAGAAATCCAGAAGTTCCGCAGCTCCCTCGCCGTGGGCCAGGAAATCGTCACTATCGGCGGAATCTACGGCACCGTACGCGCCATCGACGAGACCGACAACAGCATCACGGTCGAGATAGCCAGCGGCGTGCGCGTACGCTTTGACCGCAGCGCCATCCTGCCCAAGAGCCAGGCCGGTCAGCCCCAACGCTAAGACGGCGCCGTGCGTTTCGTGCGGACGACATATCGAATCATCAGAATCTGCTTGTCGAAGGTACTGAACAAGCAGTTTCTGATTTTTTTGTTCTTCCTGGGCCTGTCGGGAGCGTTCTGGCTCTTTCTGGCGCTTGACGAGGAGTACGAAATCAAGATGGAGACGCGCCTGCAACTGCAAGGCATGGGCCAGAACGTCGTCATCACGACCGAGCCTCCCGCCACGTTGCAGTTCACCCTGCGCGACCGCGGCAGCACCCTGCTCCGCTACCTGTACGGCCGCAGTCTCCCGCCCATCAGCATCGACTTCAACCAGGTGGCCAACCGTTCCGGCCACGTCCGCCTGCCCGCCAGCGAGTTGCTGCGGCAGCTTAACAGCCGCCTCGAGCCCGGCACGCGCATCGGGTCCGCCCAGCCCGACACCGTGGAGTTCTACTTCAACTACGGCCTGTCGAAGCGCGTACCCGTGCGGTTGCGCCAGCGTTTCCGCGCGGCCAAGGAGTACTACGTGTCGTCGGTGGACATCGAGCCCGACTCCGTCACCGTCTATGCCGCCCGTCCGCAGCTCGACACCATCTATGCCGCCTATGTGCGCCCCCTGCGCTACCGGCAGTTCACCGACTCCGCCCACCTGCAACTGGCGCTGCGCCCCGAGGTCGGCGCGAAGTTCGTCCCCGACCGCGTCGCCGTGCACATCAACGTGGACCGCCTCACGGAGAAAACCGTGCAGGTCCCCGTGCGCTGGGTCAACTTCCCCGCGACAAAGACGCTGCGCGCTTTCCCCTCGAAGGTGAACGTCACGTTCCAGATCGGGGCAAGCAACTACCGCCGCATCACTGCGGACGACTTCACCCTCGTCGTCAACTACGAGGACCTTATCGAGAACACCACCGGCCGCTGCCCGCTGGAGCTGCGCAGCCTTCCCCAGGGCGTCAGCCACGTGCGCCTGTCGCCCGAAAGCATTGATTTCCTGATAGAAGATGTTCCCTCGGAATGACTCCGCCCCCGCGCGTTGGGGCATCACCGGCGGCATCGGCAGCGGCAAGAGCTACGTGTGTCGCCGCCTCGCCGAGCGCGGCTTCCCCGTCTTCTACTGTGACGACGAGGCCAAGCGCCTCATCCGCACAGACCCCGAACTGCGCCTCCGCCTGACGGAGATCGTCGGTGCGGCGCTGTACGACGACGCCGGGCGGCTGAACAAGGCCGTCATGGCCGCCTACCTGTGTGGCGGGGCGGAGCAGGCCGCGCGTGTCGACGCCGAGGTCCATCCGCGGGTGGCCCGGGGATTTCTTCGCTGGGCCGGTGAGCAGCGTGCGCCCGTAGTCGTCATGGAGTGCGCCCTGCTGTTTGAAGCCCGTTTCGACCGCCTTGTCGACCGCCGCATCCTCGTAGCTGCGCCCCGCGACGTCCGCCTGCGGCGCGTCATGGCGCGCGACGGCGTGACCGCCGCCCAGGCCGAGGCGTGGATGGCCCTCCAGATGAGCGAGGACGAGAAGCGGCGCCGCGCCGACTTCGTTTTCGTCAACGACGGCGTCGCCGACATCGAAAGCGAAATCGGCCGTATGCTCCGTGTTTAAGTTTTTTTTGACCGCCGCTGTTCCGGTAATCCTCCGGAAAACCCTAAATTTGCGCACACTTTTCATTATTAATTCACACGTATGGAAAAGACCGTTTTGGCCATCGCCGGGAAACCCGGACTGTATACCCTCGTCAAGCAAGGACGCGGCATGCTTATCGTAGAAAGCATCGACGAAACCCGTAAGCGCATTCCGGCCGCCGCGCGCGACCGCGTGACGTCGCTCAACGACGTCTCCATGTACACCACCGGCGAGGACGTGCCCCTGATGAGCGTGTTCGACGCCATCAAGACCAAGTACAACGCCGCCCCCGTAGACATCGACGTCAAGAAGGCCACCGCCGAAGAGCTCAGCGCCTTCATGGGCGAAGTCCTGCCCGACTACGACCGTGACCGCGTCTACCTGACGGACATCAAGAAGCTCATCCAGTGGTACAACATCCTTGCCACGAACGGCATGACCGACTTCGTGGCTCACGAAGAGGAGCCGGCGCAGGCCGAAGCCTGACCGGGCTGCTCTTTTAGGGTTAAACTATGTGAGGTCCCCGCCGCGCCGCAAGGCGGATGGGGATTTTTTCGTTTCCACGTCCTTCCGACGAAACCGTAACGCCATGACCGACCCCCTAAGCCTTATCCGCAAGTATTACCCCGAGGACAACGAGCTGCGCCGCATCCTGCTCATACACAGCGAGAGCGTGGCGCGCAAAGCCCTCGACGTGGCCGAACGCCATCCCGAACTGGCGCTCGATCGCACTTTCCTCCACGACGCCGCCTTGCTGCACGACGTGGGCATCTTCCTTACCGACGCACCCGGCATTCACTGCCACGGCACCGAGCCCTACCTGATGCACGGCTACCTGGGGGCGCAGCTCATGCGCCGCGAGGGGCTGCCCGCCATCGCCCGCGTATGCGAGCGTCACACCGGCACCGGCCTGACCGCCGCGGCCATTGCGCAGCAGGGATTGCCCCTGCCGCCGGGCGACTACACTCCCGAGACGCTCGAGGAGCAGGTGGTCTGCTATGCCGACAAGTTCTTCTCGAAAACGCACCTCGACCGCGAACGCACTGTCGACCAGGTGTGCCACAGTCTGGAGCGCTTCGGCCCGGATGGCGTGGAGCGCTTCCGCCGGTGGCAGGAGCGTTTCGGCTGAGTCTTTTCCCTTAATAAATAGGGTATTTCCGGTCGTCCGTCGCCCTGTCCGCCCCATGCCGGGAGCGGGTGGGGCGACGGACGGCGTTTTCAGTGGCGGTTGACCGGATAGCGGCGCACCAGCTCCATCATGGGGTCGGCGGGCGAGAAGTTGAGCGCACAGCCCCTGACCTCGCGCGCCAGGTTCCAGATGAGCACGGCCGCGGCGCCTTTCCTGAAGTAGGTGTCCATCTTTTGGCGCATGGCCTCGGCGCGGCGTTTCCGGCTGGTGCGGCAGCTGTCCCCGCTCTCGATGCCGGTTTCCTCGACGATGAGCACCTTGTCGAGGCCGTGCAGGGCTTGCAGGGCCACGTCGACGTGCGGCGATGCAATGGTGTTCTGTTCCTGGAAGTCGTAATCGTACTCGTGGACGCACCCCACGTCGATTGAGGGCCCCGCGTGGAGCTCGCGGAAGTGCTCCAGCCCGCCGTAGGCCCACGGCGCCCACGAGCCGGTCGACACGAGGTGGTCGGGGTCGATGCGCTTGATTTCGGCCGCGATGGTGTCGTAGAAACGCTTGATGACCCTCCAGTCGGCGTCGCCGGCCTCGTTCAGGATTTCCCACATCCCGACGCCCCGCGCGTCCTTGAACTTTTCGACCATGCGGCGCACGTGGGGCAGGTATTCCCGCCGGTAGCCGTCCGCGTACCACTCGGGGCGCTTGCCGCTGCCGTCGCCGTCGCGGGCGCCGTCGTGGTGTCCGCACGAGCTGCGCCCGTCGCCCAGCGTGAGCAGCAGCTTGTGGCCGTGGCGGTCGGCCATTTGCAGCAGGCGGGCCGTGCGGTCCTCGCTGCCGGGGAAAGCCCACGTTCGAATCAGCATTCCCGGCGGCAGGGTAGCCATCAGGCTGTCGATTTCGCGGTCCGGGAAAAGCTCGTAGGGATGGCCGCAGCCGGAGAACTGGCACGCGTTGAACGAGGCGGAGCGGTATGGCTTGCCGTCGAGCATCAGGCGCGGGCCTTCGCGGTAGAGGAAGCCCGGGCGGTAGGGACGGGCGGCCCGCAGGGTGTCCGCTCCGGGGATGAGGACGGCGAGAAGCAGGAGCAGGATAAAGGGGCGCGTGGGTCGCATAAGCTGGAAAAGGTTGAGGTTTGACGTATTGCCGGTCGGGACTGCGCCGCGCGGACGGTCAGTAGAACATGACGTCGCTGACGACGAAGGCGCCTACGTGGCGGTTGATGCGGTCGGCCAGCTCGCGGCGGCGCATCATCAGGTTGGCGCGCAGGGCCGGCGAGCGGAGCTGCACGTGGAGCGTCTGGTTGCGGATGTAGACGTGGGCGGTGTATCGCGCCACGTCGGGCCCGGCCACCTCGGCCCAGGCGTTGACGGCGCGGTATTCGTTGAGCGGCGTCTCGAGCCCCTCTTCGCGGAGGAGGCGCCCGATGACGTCTTGCAGGAGTTCCGCCTTATTCCGCTTCATGGCTGATCCTCCCTTCGTCGACGCGGAACAGCGCATGGTCGCAGCCCGACTGCTCCAGGATGCGGTCGAGGTGTTCCCGGTTGGTGTCGGTCAGGAATATCTGGCCGTAGTTGGCATCGGCGACCAAGCGGACAATCTCGGCGACGCGGCGGCTGTCCAGTTTGTCGAACACGTCGTCGAGCAGGAGCAGCGGCGTCTGTCGCCGGCCCGTCTGTTTCAGGAACAGGAACTGCGCCAGCTTCAGGGCGACGAGGTACGTCTTGCACTGTCCCTGCGAACCCTCCCGCTTGACGGGGTAGCCGCCGAGCTCCATGGTCAGGTCGTCCTTGTGCGTGCCGTGGAGGGTATACCCCACGATGCGCTCCTTGGCCCGGCCGTCGCGCAGCTGCCCGATGAGGGGACCGCGGGCGCAGTGCGACTCGTAGGTCAGCCCCACACTTTCGCCCTCGCCGGCGATGCGGGCATAAATCCGGCTGAAGAGGGGGACGAGCGCTTCGACGAATCTGGCCCGCTCGGCAAAGATGACCTCGGCCGCCCCGGCCATGATTTCCTCGTAGACGTCAAGCATGGCGGGGTCGGGCTCGGCTTCGGCCTTCAGCAGCTGGTTGCGTTGCTGAAGGGCACGCCCGTAGTGAATGAGGGCGTCGAGGTAAGCCAGGTTGTACTGCGAGATGACCACATCCATGAAGCGGCGGCGCTCCTCGCTGCCGCCCGTGATCAGCTCGGTGTCGGCCGGCGAAATCAGCACCAGGGGCACCACGCCGATGTGCTCCGCCAGGCGGCGGTACTCCTTGTCGCCGCGCTTGAACCGCTTGCGGCGGCCCGGTTTTAGCCCGCAGCTGATGACCTCCGGCTCGCCCTCGTCGGTCAGGTACTTCCCCTGAAGCATCAGGAACTCCGCCCCGTGGCGCACCACCTGCGCGTCGACCGGGTTGGTGTGGCTCCGGCAGAACGAAAGGTAGTAGAGCGCGTCGAGCACGTTGGTCTTGCCCATCCCGTTGGCCCCGACGAAACAATTGATCTTGGGCGAGAACGTCAGTTCGGCCTGTTCGATGTTCTTATAGTTCAGTATGGAAAGCTGTTCGATTACCATGCGGCTGCTCCTCGTTATGCCCGGCAAAATTAGAACAAATTGCGGCACGGCACGCCGCGGGTCCTGAATTAAAATGAGTTGCGGCAAAAAAGATGCCGATAATTTCCGCAATCACGGGAAAAACACTAATTTTGCCCCGCTTTAAGTTGAACAAAACAAACGTAAATAATGGCACAAGCAAAGAACAACTCGTCCTTGGACCTGACCGACGCCGTCAGTCAGTCGGAAGCATTCATCCTCAAGAACCGCAAACTCCTCATCGCCGGCATCGTCGCCATCATCGTCATCGTAGGCGGCGCCTTCGCGGCCAAATACCTCTATTTCGACCCCCGCTCCGAGAAGGCTGACACCATGCTCGCCTTGGGCGAAACTTACTTCGAGACGCGCGATTACGAGAAAGCCCTTAACGGCGACGGCAAGGGTTATCTGGGCTACGTCAAGATTGCCGACCAGTACGGCAGTACCGACGCGGGCAACCTGGCCAACCTTTATGCCGGCCTCTGCTACGCGCAGCAGGGCAAGACCAAGGAAGCCATCAAGTTCCTCGAGGCGTTCGACACGCAGGACGACGTGACCGTCTCGCCCGCCGCCCTGAGCGCGCTGGCCAACTGCTACGCCACCGACAAGCAGCTCGACAAGGCCGTGGAGACCTTCAAGAAGGCCGCCGAGTTGTCCGGCGAAAACAACATGGCGCCCATCTGCCTGAAGCAAGCCGCCGAAATCCTCGAGTCGCAGAACAAGAAGGACGAGGCCCTGAAGCTGTATCAGGAAATCAAGGACAAATACATGACCAGCATTACGGCCAACGACATCGACAAGTACATCGAACGCGTATCCAAGTAAGCCCATGTCGTCCAAGAGCTTCAACCTCGCCGACCTGTCCGCCAACGTTCCCGACGCCAGCAAGATGCGCTTCGGCATCGTAGTGGCCGAGTGGAATCACGCC
Organism: uncultured Alloprevotella sp.; assembly: GCA_944322325.1. Lineage (GTDB taxonomy): Bacteria > Bacteroidota > Bacteroidia > Bacteroidales > Bacteroidaceae > Alloprevotella. The sequence goes on along the minus strand of CALUOQ010000014.1, from coordinate 22,327 downwards.
ATCACCGGCAAACTCCTGCAAGGCGCGCTCGACACGCTCGCCGCGCAGGGCGTGAAGGAAAGCAACATCATCGTGAAGAACGTGCCCGGCAGTTTCGAGCTCGTCTACGGCAGCACGGTGCTGAGCCGCTGCGGACTGGTCGATGCCGTCATCGCCATCGGCTGTGTCGTCCGCGGCGATACGCCCCACTTCGACTACATCTGCGAGGGCGTGACGCGCGGCATTTCCCAGCTCAACCTGAACGGTCCGGTGCCCGTCATTTTCGGACTGCTCACCACCAACACGATGGAGCAGGCCGAGGAGCGCGCCGGAGGCCGGCTCGGCAACAAAGGAAGCGAGTTCGCGGTCACCGCAATAAAAATGGTGGATTTTGCTTGGCAGTTACGGTAGAAAGTTTTACCTTTGCACCATCAATAAAGGGAGGGCAAATTCCAGAGTGGCCAAATGGGGCAGACTGTAAATCTGCTGGCGTTCGCCTTCGGTGGTTCGAATCCATCTTTGCCCACAACGTGAGGCTGCACCAAAGCGTCGGATGAGTTTACCGACAGCGAGGTGCAGCCTCTTTCTTTTGTCTTTGCCGGGGCGGCGAGCCCGCCTGTGGTGCGGTTCGCCGGGGTGAAGGCGTGCGTCGCCGCCCGGCCCACTCCGGCAACGGTGACAATTCCGGCTCTTCGCCACAAAAACAATCCCTAACGATGATACAGCAAGTCACATTCCGCCTGCCCGCCATGTCGCGGGGCTGCCACTTGGTGACGCGGGAGATTCTCGCCCACTTGCCCCGGCCCCTGCCCGCCGCGGGACTGCTCCACCTCTTTTTACGGCACACTTCTTGTTCACTCACCATTAACGAAAACGCCGACCCCGACGTGCGCGGCGACCTGGCCCGCGTCATGGACCGCCTGGTCAGGGAGGGCGAGCCCTTTTACCGCCACACGCTCGAGGGCAGCGACGACATGCCGGCGCACGCCAAGTGCTCCCTGTTCGGCGTCAGTCTGACCCTTCCCATCATCGGCGGACGGCTGGCCCTCGGCACCTGGCAGGGCATCTATCTCTGCGAGTTCCGCGACTGCGGCGGCGAGCGGACGATAACGGCTACTATATACGCGTGAACCAAACCCCTAACGGTCATGATTAAGATATACGGAATGAGCACCTGCCGCGACTGTGTGTACGTGGAGGAGCAAGTAAAGGGAAACCCCGACTACGAAGTGATTGACATCGGGCAGAGCGTCCGCAACCTGAAAGCCTTCCTGCGGCTGCGTGACCGCGAGCCGGTATTCGAGCGGGTGCGGCGGGCCAGCGTGGTCGGCATCCCCTGCTTCGTGCTCGAGGACGGTACGGTGACGCTCACGCCCGAGGACGCCGGGCTCCGCTCGCGCCCCGTGGACGAAGGTGCCGCGTGCAGTCTGGACGGTACGGGCTGTTGACATGCGGGTCACTTCGTTAGTCGATAACACCAGCCACGTGGGGCTGCCCGGCGAGCACGGCCTGAGCCTGCACGTCCTCATGGACGACGGCCGCCAGCTGCTCTTCGACATGGGGCAGCGTCGGCTCTTTGCCGATAACGCGGTGCGGCTGGGTGTCGACCTGACGGCTGTCGGTTGGGCCGTCGTCTCGCACGGACACTACGACCACGGCGGCGGCCTTCGCGCCTTTCTCGAGCTGAACAGCCGGGCCCCGGTCTATGTGGACCGCCACGCCTTCGAGCCTCACTATTCGCTGCGCGAGGACGGGCTGAAGTACATCGGTCTCGACCCCGAGCTGCGCGACAGCGAGCGGCTGGTGCGGTGCAGTGGCGTGACGCCCGTCTGTAGCGGCGCGGTCCTGTTCGACGGCGTGCGGGGGCAGTGCCTCAATCCGCCGGGCAACCGTCTGCTCTTCGGCCCGACGCGGGAGGCGAACGACGACTTCCGCCACGAGCAGAGCCTCCTGGTCGAGGAGGGTGGGCGAGCGGTGCTCTTCGCCGGCTGCGCCCACGCCGGACTGCTGAACATCATGGAGCGGGCGGAGCAGCTGGCTGCGCGGCCACTGACGCACGTTTTCGCCGGGATGCACCTGGTGAAAAGCGGACTGCCGCCCGAGCAGGAGGAGGCTTTTATCCACGCGCTGGCCGACCGGCTGCTGGCCCGCCCTGCCTGCCGTTACTTCACGATGCACTGCACGGGCCTGACCCAGTACGCCCTGCTGCGCGAGCGGATGGGCCCGGCCGTCAGCTACCTGAGCTGTGGCGAGGCGGTGGAGCTGTAGGTGCTAACGCTCCGTTCTGTCCCCGGCCACCAGGGCTTAGGCGTACATTGTTTAAGAAGCGTAATCCCGACGACGCGCAGCGTTGCCGGGATTTTTTTAGGTATTCCGGCAGCCGGCCGCCGGAGCGAAAAAGTAAATTTCTGCACAGAAAAGCGCGTTTGGCAGGCTTTTGTGTGTAAAAAATAGCTACCTTTACGCCATGAATGGCTCCTTGCGACAAATTGGCAATATCCCCGTGACGGCTTCGGCCTTGGAGTCCCTTTTCCCTCATATCAGGCGAGGGGACCAGAAACTCCGCTTGTTGGAACGCAACAAGCAGATTATCCGTCTGAAGAAAGGAGTATATGTGTGCAGCCCGGAGATCACGGGCAAGCCTCTATCGACAGAATTGATAGCCAACCATCTTTATGCGCCTTCGTACGTATCCATGTTGTCGGCCCTGCGCTATTATGGTCTGATACCGGAGAACGTGTACACCGAGCAGTCCATGACATTGAAACGAGCAAGGCATTTCGATACGCCATTGGGACGGTTTGACTATACGCACATCTCGCGGGAGGCGTTTCCCGTAGGTCTCGTCAGTATCCGGAAAGCGGATTATGCGTTTGTCATGGCGACTCCGGAAAAGGCTTTGTGCGATCTGATCGCTCATTCCCTGGTGAATCTTCGTTACCTGCGTGAGGCGGAAATCTATCTGATGGAGGATATACGGATGGAGTGGGAGGATTTTAAGCAGATGGACGCCGGGATATTCGAGGAGTACGTGAAGGTGGGTAAAAAGGCAGATTCGATACACACCTTGCTGAAATTGTTGAAACGATGAGGAATGGGATTTACAACGACATGCTGTCTGCATACGATTTGTCTACGGAACAGCAGAGGCGCAATGCGATTTTCGAAGTCAACCAGCAGGTCATACTTGCCGGGCTTTACCAAGGCGGCTTCTTCGACGTGGCGGCTTTTTACGGGGGTACTTGCCTGCGTATTTTTTACGGGCTTCAGCGGTTTTCCGAGGATATGGATTTTTCGCTGCTGGCTCCTGATGCCCAGTTTGACTTCGAGAAATACTTTCAACCGATAATTGATGAGTTCGCCGTCGTCGGCCGCGAAGTGGAAATCCGCAAGAAGGACAAAATCCGGTTCGGCAAAGTCGAGTCTGCCTTTCTGAAAGATAACACGGAGGCGTACGACGTGTCCTTCAGGACGGACAAGTCCGTTAAAATCAAAATCGAAGTCGATATCCAGCCACCCTTGAATTTCAGGACCGAGCAGAAACTGCTCCTACAGCCACACTCTTTCATGACCCGCTGTTTCGCGCTGCCCGATTTGTTTGCCGGAAAGATGCACGCCCTCATCTACCGGGCGTGGAAGAACCGGGTGAAGGGGCGCGACTGGTACGACTTTGAATGGTATGTCCGCCACCGCGTACCGCTGGACTTTGCCCATTTTTCCGAACGTGTACTTCAGTTTAATCACGAAAGGATAGGCCGAGGGGCATTTGTGGCTTTATTGAAAGAGCGGCTGGCTTCAGCCGATATGAGTCAAGTGAAAAACGACGTACTTCCTTTTGTCCGGAATCCCAGGGAGCTGGAAATCTGGTCGAACGATTATTTTGTGCAGCTGGCCGATATGATGCAGATAGAATAAGGCCTGGGGCGTATTCCCTTGTACAAAACGGGAATAGCCGCTTGCGGCCCGGTGGCGATTACGGGGACTGCCTTAGAAAAAACGGGGACTGCCTTAGGATTTTCTGGGACTACGTTCGTTTTTACGGACGCTGCGCTGGGTGGACGCCGACGGCGGGCGGGAGCGTGGGCGAGGGGGATAAAACTACGGGGAGGGGCGACTGTACATCCAGTCGCCCCTCCCCGTGTATATAAGTTGGCGTCAGCCGCGCGGGGCGGACTGACGCGAGGCGGAATGGCTTAGCAGACCTTCTCCAGGCGCTTCATGATAGAGAAGATGAAGAGGGCCGAGAGCAGGCAGAGCACGACGAGTACACCCCACACGACGACCAGAGGCACGTTGCCCCAGAGCAGCGAGGGGATGGATACGAGCAGGTTGCCGACGGCCGTGGCCACGAACCAGCCTCCCATCATGGTGCCCTTCATCTTCGGCGGGGCTACTTTCGAGACGAACGAGATGCCCATCGGCGAGAGCAGCAGTTCGGCGAACGTCAGGACGAGGTAGGTCGAAACCAGCCAGTTGGGCGATACGCGGTCGCCCGCGCCGATGCCCATCGAGCAGAGCATCATGATGACGAAACCGCAGGCGGCCACCAACATGCCGAGACCGATTTTGCGCGGGGCCGAGGGCTCCTTGCCCTTCCGGGCGAGGGCGGCGAAGATGGCCATCGATACCGGCGTCAGCATCACGACGAAGCTCGGGTTGAACTGCTGGAAGATGGGGGCGTCGAGCGGCGTCGAGGCAGGCAGGCTGGAGTAATTGTAGCCCAGGAAGGCCAGGGCGGCGAGTATGACGACGGTGGAGATGGCTTTGCCCTTGCCCGTCTTCGACTGGAAGAGGGAGAAGAGGGCGTACACGATGAAGATGACGGCGACGAGGTTCCACACGCTGAACAGCATACTCGTCAGGCCGGTGGCTTCGGTAGCGGTGTATTCCTTGGCGAAGAACGTCAGCGTCGAGCCGTTCTGGTGGAAGGCCATCCAGAAGAAGATGACCACGGCAAAGACGAGGCAGAGGGCCACGACGCGGTCTTTCGTTTCGCTCGGCGTCAGTTCCGGCTCGTGGTGGGCGGCGGCAGCCTCGGGCGTCTTCGAGTTGTAGTCGGCGTGCTTGAACGTGTTGTGGAAAGCGTAGTAGATGATGATGGAAAGCACGAGTGAGAGGCAGGCCACACCGAAGGCGTAGTGGTAGGCGTCGGCATGGCTTACGCCCCACTCCGACTCGACGTAGCGCATGATTTCCACGGCGGCCGTCGGGGCGAAGAGGGCACCGATGTTGATAGCCATGTAGAAGATGGAGAAAGCGGAATCGCGCTTGTTCTGTAGCTCGGGTGCGTCGTAGAGGTTTCCTACCATCACTTGCAGGTTGCCCTTGAACAGACTGGTGCCGACGCAGACCATCAGCAGGGCCACGGCCATGATGCCCACGGCGAGGGGACCGTTGCCGGCGGGGATGGAGAGCAGCAGATAGCCGAGGAACATGACGATGATGCCTGTCGTCACGCAGCGGCCGAAACCGATCTTGTCAGCCACGAAGCCGCCGACCAGCGGCAGGAAATACACCAACGCCAGGAATACGGCGTACCACGTGCCGGCCACGGCTTGCGACCACCCGAAGTTTTCCATCAGGAACAGGGTGAAGACGGCCAGCATCGTGTAGTAACCGAAGCGCTCGCCCGTGTTGGAGAGCGCCAGGGCGAAAAGCCCCTTAGGTTGTCCTTCAAACATAGTTAGTTTTGTTTTTTGATTAGTTTGTATGAATTGAAATTGAGGTTAAACGTACCAAAGATACCGCCAAACGGACGAATGGCGGTGGCGGCAAATTTAAGCATAAAGCCGCTAACGGCAAAATCTATGGGCGAGGGATGCGTCAGCGTGACTCCTTGATGAGGCCGCGGCGGTAGGCCACGAGCAGGCTGCGCAGGTCCGTGATTTGCTCGCGCAGCTCGCGGCCGATGTCGGTGTCGGCCACCATGGCCCGCTTGCCGGTCATTTCGACGATTTGCGTGGTGCTCTTGATGTCGGTGCCCTCGCGGATGGCTTCGGCGGTGGAGGTGAAGGGTTCGTGCTGTACGAGCTGGAAACCGCGGCTGTGGTAGACGAGGGTGTAGCCGGCGATGCCCGTCGTGTCGTGGTAGGCCTTGGCAAAGCCGCCGTCGATGACCATCAGGCGGCCGCCGGCCTTGATGGGGTTCTCGCCCTTGCCCACACGGACGGGGACGTGGCCGTTGATGATATGCCGGTGAGGGCCGTGGACGCCGAAGGCGTCGAGGATGTAGTCGCACACGGCCGCGTCGTCGCGCAGCTTGTAGTACCAGCCCTTGGTCTCGGCATGAGTGGCGGGGTCGGCCAGGAAATAGCGCTCGAACGTGGCCATGCGCGACTTGTCGAAGAGCGGCGAGTCGGGCCCGCACCACAGGTACCAGAAGTAGTCGACGGCGGCGCTGTGCTCGGCGGCCGGCGCGGCGGGGTCGAAGGAGGTGCGGACGAGCTCCTCGACGCGCTCGAGCAACTCCTTGCCCGCCGCCGGACCGCCGGGGAGTGAGCGGACCTCGCGGAAGCGGCCGTCGGCGTCGAGGGGGACCGAAGCGTGGAACAGCAGGTTGGCGTTGCAGATGTTGTACATCGAGCCGCGGGCGAGCAGGCAGCCCACGTGGCGCGCCAGGCGGTCGCTCAGGCGGAAGGAGCGGACCAGGCGGTCCATCAGCTCGGCCTCGTCGGCGCTCAGCGCGTAGGGGTCGGCGGGGTCGAGGGTGGGGAAGCGGCGGTCGAGCAGTTCGTAGTCGTGGCCGTCGAGCGTGATGACGCCCCGCTCAAGGTCAACCAGGTGGAGGAGCCGGCGGTCGGCCATGTCCCATTCCGGGTGGCGTTCGTAGAGCTGGCCTTCGAGCTTGAACTGGATGATGGTGATGGCCTTGTGCATCTGGGCGATGAGGCGCAGCGTCTTTTCGGCGAGGGAGGCTGAGGGGTCGACCTTGGGGCGGAAAGCCTGGCAGTCGTCGTCGGCATAGGTCTCCATGGCAAAGGTGGCCAGGGGCACCATGTTGATGCCGTAGCCCTCCTCGAGCGTCTGGGTGTTGGCATAGCGCAGCGAGAGGCGCAGCAGGCCGGCCACACAGCAGGGGTTGCCGGCGGCGGCGCCCATCCAGAGCACGTCGTGGTTGCCCCACTGGATGTCCAGGTTGTGGTAGCGGCAAAGCGTGTCCATGATGAGGTGCGCGCCGGGGCCGCGGTCGAAAATGTCGCCCAGGATGTGAAGGCGGTCGACGGCCAGGCGCTGGATGAGGCGGCAGAGGGCCACGATGAAGTCGTCCGCGCGGCCGGTGGAGATGATGGTGTCGATAATCACGTTGAAGTAGGCCTGCTTGTTGTGGTCCTCGAACGACTCGTGGAGGAGCTCCTCGATGATGTAGGCGAACTCCTCGGGCAGACTCTTGCGCACCTTCGAGCGGGTGTACTTCGACGAGACGTTGCGGCAGACGGTGACGAGCTGGTTGAGCGTGGTCTGGTAGTAGTCGGCCAGGTGCCGGTCGGCGGCCTTGACGAGCTCGAGCTTCTGTTCGGGATAATAAATCAAGGTGCAGAGGTCCTTCTTCTCCTGTTCGCGCAGGGTGTTGCCGAAGAGCTCGCCGACCTTGCGCTTGATGTTTCCCGAGGCGTTGCGGAGCACGTGCTGGAAAGCCTCGTTCTCGCCGTGTAGGTCGGCCATGAAGTGTTCCGTGGGTTTAGGCAGGTGGAGAATGGCCTCGAGGTTGATGATTTCGGTCGTCACGCTGGAGATCGTGGGAAAATTGCGCGCCAGGAGCCGCAGATAGCGCATATCTGCCATGACGTCGGCGGTTGAGATATTCTTGGAGTTCATAAAATGCGAACAGCTTAGCTATATTTTCCAGCAAATGTAGCGAAATATGTCGGGAAGCGAGGCGGGAGCGGAAAATAATTCCTACATTTGTCACGGAAAGGAAATATGAGCGCATATTTCCACGGATAGATTTATACGAATTACTACAAGTTTCATTGCGATGGAAAAGTTTACACAAGCAAGAAAAGGAATCCTGTGCGGCGGCGCCCTGGCGATGGCCATGGGACTGTCGGCACAGGAACGTCAGCCGAACATCATCATGTTCCTGGTCGACGACATGGGGTGGCAGGATACTGAAGTCCCCTTCTATAAGGACTCGACAAACCTGAACCGCCGGTATCACACACCCAATATGACGCGCCTGGCGCAGATGGGCGTCAAGTTTACGGAGGCCTACGCCTGCGCCATCTCGTCGCCCTCGCGGGCCAGCCTGATGTCGGGTATGAACGCCGCGCGCCACCGCGTGACGAACTGGACGCTGGAGTACGACACGCAGACGGACGCCGCAAGCTCGGTGCTCCAGTTGCCCTCATGGAGCTTCAACGGCATCCAGCCCGACACCGTCCGCTCGGCCCACAACACGAAGAACGCCACGCTGGTGACGCCGCTCCCCCAGATTCTGCGCGAGAACGGATACTACACCATCCATTGCGGCAAGGCCCATTACGGGGCGCGCACCACGGCCAGCGAGGACCCGCTGACCATGGGCTACGACGTCAACATTGCCGGCGGATGCAACGGTGCGCCGGGTAGCTTCTTGGCCTCGAAGCACTACGGCGAGGGTACGGCGCAGGCCGTCGTCGGGCTGGAGAAGTATTGGGGCACGGACACTTTCCTCTCCGAGGCGCTTACCCTCGAAGCCATCGAGGCGATGAAGAAACCCATCGCCGAGGGCAAGCCGTTCTACCTCTATATGTCGCACTACGCCATCCATGTGCCCTACGACAAGGACGACCGTTTCGCCAGCCTCTATCAGGGCGTGTACGACGAGCAGCTGAAAGCCGTGCTTAACCAAAGTGAAGTCAACCGGGCCACGCTCGTGACGGGCATGGACAAGAGCCTGGGCGACCTGCTCGACTTCCTGGAGGAAGCCGGCGAGGACGTGGCGCAGAACACCATCGTGCTCTTCATGTCCGACAATGGCGGACAGGGCCTCACCAACGTGCGTCAGGGCCGCAACAACCGCGACCAGAACTATCCGCAGCGCGCCGGAAAAGGTTCGGCCTTCATGGGCGGCGTGCACGAGCCGATGATGGTCTACTGGCCGGGCGTGACGGAAGGCGGTACGGTCAATACGAGCCGCGTGATGATTGAGGACTTCTTCCCCACTATCCTGGAGATGGCCGGCGTGAAGGACTACGAGACCCACCAGGTGGTCGACGGCCGCAGCTTTGTCGACGTGCTCAAGGACCCCACCATCAACCGCGACCGCCCCATCGTATGGCACTTCCCCAACCTTTGGGGAGAGTCGCAGGACAAGGAGGAAGGCTACGGTGCCTACTCGTCCATCCTGAAAGGCGACTACCATTTAATATATACGCACGAGACGCAGCAGCGCCGCCTGTTCAACATCCGCGAGGACGTGGGCGAGGAGCACGACCTCGCGCTCGAAATGCCCGACCTGGTGCAGGAACTGTCGGAGGAGCTGACCGCGACGCTCAAGGACTGCAACGCCCAGATGCCTACCTACAAGGCTACGGGCGAGCCCGTGCCCTGGCCGGCCGACCTCGGTCGTCCTGCCGGTGCGGGCGACACCATCAATGTTGTCAGTAATGCCCCGTTTCAACTGAGCACCGACGCACAGAAGTACTACTACCGCGTGTCGAACCGTCAGGCCGAGAATGAGTCCGCACAGCGTACCGGCTACTGGATGGTCGGCGAGCACTACGGTTACCCCGCCGTCCAGATGACCGTGACGCGCTACGCCACGGGCGAGCGGCAGCAGAACCAGCTGTTTTACTTCCTGCCCGGAAGCGACGACCAGCACTTCCGCATCATGACGTACGACGACCAAAATGTAAATTACGTGGAGGGAAAGACTGCGGCTTCATGGGGCGACGGCAATCCCGACGAGCAAGAGACGACCGTCACGGACAAGTACCTGCAATACGGCACTTCTGAAGCGGGGGAGTTCGTCCTGCTTCAGGGAACGGATGAGGATTTTTTTGCCATTGCCGTTGGTGACGAACTGCTCAACGACCTGGGAAGCGACCATGGCGGCCAGGCCAACATGAAGTGGGTCATCGGCGGCATCGACGGTACGCTCGACAACCTGAAAGCCAATTACGGCAGTCAGTACTCCTTCGAGCTCTATGACCCCAACGGCAATGTGGCTGTCGGCAACGTCGCCACGCCGCACAACGGCATCTTCCGCTACAGCACGGATACCGAAAAATACTATTACACCATCGGTGACAGCCGTTCTTTCCTTTGGACGCAAGGTGAACACTATGGTTTTCCTGCCATACAGTGCACAAACGAGAAGTGGGAGGGCGACGAGGCGCAGAAGCAGCTCTACTACTTCATGCCGGGCCGCAGCAACCAGAATTTTTACATCTACACATACGACGGCCAGCCCCTCACCTGGGCGCCGGGTACGACGGTCGACAGCTGGAACGGCGGCAACATCCTCGATCAGCCCAACGCCAGCACCCATAACTACGTGCAGTACGACAGCGAGGGCACACCCGCTCTGTTCCAGCTGGTGAAATCGGCCACGACCGGTTACTACGGCCTGCGGGCGGCCGGCACGCTGCTCAACGACCGCGGGTCGGGCAACGGCGCGGCGGCCAACATGCTGTGGGTGGTCAACGGGTACAACGGAAACTCCGTCAACGACGCCGGCAGTCTGTACACCTTTACGCCGGTCCAGGTCGAAGGCGGCGAAGTCGGCATCGGGCAGGTGCAGGACGAAGTCGTGCCCGTGCTCTCGAAAGCCGAGCTTATCGCCTTGGGCCAGAAAGCGCTCATCTATAACCTGCGCGGCGAACGCATCGCCGACCTGAAAAGCGCCGAGCGCGGCATATATATCGTCAAGCTCGGCGACCTGACTTACAAAGTCTCGATTATGCAATAAGTCCGAAAGGGCGAAGTCTTCCGCTGTATGAGGGGCGAAAACCTCCGTACAGCGGATTTTTTTGCCCGCATTTTGCGAGAGAAACGTTGTGCTTTTACGAAAAAGACAGCAGCCGACACATTTTTGTCCCGCCTCGCTTTGCATATTCAAATCTTTTGTCCAAATTTGCAAGAACTAAGTCCAAATATCAATACGTCATGGAAACTGAAGCAACAACCCTGTGCGGATTAAAAAGGGAAGACTTCCAGAAAGACATAAACGGGAAGAAAACTGACCTGTATATCCTGCGGAATAGTGAAGGTTTAGAAGTAGCTATCACCAACTACGGCGGAGCCATCGTCGCCATCATGGTTCCCGACCGCGACGGCAATGTCGCCAACGTCATTCAAGGTCACGACAACATCGAGGACTGCATCAATTCGCCCGAGCCGTTCCTGAGCACCCTCGTCGGTCGCTACGGGAACCGCATCTGTAAAGGGCGCTTTGTCATGAACGGCAAGGAGTACCACCTCAGCGTAAACAACGGTCCCAACCACCTGCACGGCGGACCGACGGGCTTCCACGCCCGCGTCTGGGACGCCGAGCAGATCGACGCGCAGACCTTGGTGCTCCGCTACGTGTCGGCCTATTACGAAGAAGGATTCCCCGGCGAACTGACCATGGTGGTCCGCTATTCGTTTACCGACGACAACGAGCTGGTCATCGACTACAAGGGAAAGACGAACAAGAAGACCGTTGTCAACATGACCAGCCACGGATTCTTCTCCCTTGCCGGTATAGCCAATCCCACCCCTACGATCGAAAACGTCATCTGCGAAATCAACGCGAATTACTACATCCCCATCGACGAAACCTCCATCCCCACGGGCGAGATACTCAGCGTGAAGGGCACGCCCTTTGACTTCACCACGCCCAAGGCCGTGGGCGAGCACATCGACGCCGACGACCAGCAAATCAAGAACGGCGCCGGTTACGACCACTGCTTCGTTCTGAACAAGCACGAGCCGGGCGAGTTTACCTTTGCCGCCCGCATCAAGGAGCCCGTCAGCGGACGTACCATGGAAGTCTATACGACCGAGCCGGGCATCCAGTTCTATTCGGACAACTGGGCCGACGGCTACAAGGGACAGCACGGCGCCACATTCCCCCGCCGCAGCGCCCTTTGCTTCGAGGCACAACATTTCCCCGACAGCCCCAACCATCCTTACTTCCCCAGCGTCGTTTTGCAGCCGGGCGAGGTGTACAGCCAAAAGACCGTTTATAAATTTGGCGTAGACGCGTAACTCAAATAATCATTAATCCAATAAAAAGTTTAACATCTAAGACCATGAGTCAGCAAAAGAAAAGTTTTGTTCTGCCCATCGCGATGATGTTCGCGCTGTTTGCCATGATCGCTTTCGTGACGAACCTGTGTAACCCGATGGCAGTGATTGTGAAAAATCAGTTCGGAGCGTCCAACTTCGAAGCCCAGTTAGGCAATGCGGCCAACTTCATCGCTTATGCCGTGATGGGTATTCCTTCGGGATTGCTTCTGAAGAAAATCGGTTACAAGAACACCGCCCTTCTCGCCATCGTCGTCGGCTTTGTGGGCGTCTTCCTCCAGTACATGTCCGGCTGGGACAGTATTCGCAGTTTCTGGGTTTACCTCATCGGCGCCTTTATCGCCGGTTTCTGCATGTGTATGCTCAACACGGTGGTCAACCCCATGCTCAACACCCTCGGTGGTGGCGGTAACAAGGGCAACCAGCTCATCCAGTTCGGCGGTGTGCTCAATTCGTTCTCCGCTACGTTTGTGACGATTCTCGTCGGTGGCCTTATCGGTGACGCCACGCGTGCCCAGATTTCCGATGCCACGCCGGCTTTGTTCATCGCCCTGGCCATCTTCGCCCTTGCGTTCCTCGTTCTGTTCTTTGTCAACATTCCTGAGCCGGCCTCCAAGGCTGAGACGGCTGAAGCCAAGACCGTGAAGGACGAGCACAGCGCTTTCTCGTTCCGCCACTTCAAGCTGGGTATCCTTGCCATCTTCCTTTACATGGGCGTGGAGGTCGGCGTTCCGACGTTCATCCTGCAATACCTCTCCACCAGCCCCGACGCTGCGACCCCAGGCTTCGGCATGGATGCCGGCATCGCCGCTACGATTGCCGGTGTGTACTGGTTGCTGATGCTTGTCGGCCGTCTGTGCGGCGGTCTGCTGGGCGCCAAGTTCTCCAGCCGTGCCCAGATTGCCACGGTGGCCACGTTGTGCATCGTGTTCCTGCTTATCGGCATGTTCGCTCCTACCACCACACAGGTCACCATCTTCGGTTTCAACGGTTCGACGGGTGACTTCACGTCAGCCCAGGTGCCCGTCGGCATCCTCTTCTTGGTGCTTTGCGGTCTCTGCACGTCCGTGATGTGGGGCGGCATCTTCAACATGGCCGTTGAGGGCTTGGGCAAGTACACCGAGTTCGGTTCCGGTATGTTCATGGTGATGGTTTGCGGTGGCGGTATCCTCGTGCCCATCCAGGGTTGGGTGGCCGACGTGGCCGGCAGCTTCCTGACGTCCTACTTCGTCGTGATTTTGTGCGCTGCCTACATCCTCTGGTATGCCCTTATCGGTAGCAAGAACGTCAACAAGGACATCATCACCAACTAATCACTCCCTGCGTCTAACCCCTCTAAAAAGAAATACCATTATGAAGTTAAAGACAGAAGATGTAAGAAGTCGTTTTATCGAGCACTTCGACGGCTCGACAGGTTCCATATATGCATCCCCCGGTCGCATCAACCTTATCGGTGAGCACACCGACTACAACGGCGGCTTCGTGTTCCCCGGTGCGGTAGAGCAGAGCGTCATGGCCGAGCTTAAGCCCAATGGCACACGCACGGTCCGGGCATACTCCATCGACCTGAAGGACTATGTAGAGTTCAGTCTTGATGACGGCAAGGGTCCCTCGGCCACCCATTTCCGTTTCGTCTACGGCGTATGCCGCGAGATGATGAAGCTCGGCGTGCCCGTTGAGGGTTTCAACACCGCGTTTGCCGGCGACGTGCCCCTCGGTGCCGGTATGAGTAGCTCTGCCGCACTCGAAAGCACCTTTGCCTTTGCCATCAATGACATGTTCGGCGAGAACAAGGTCGACAAATTCACCCTTGCCAAGGTCGGTCAGGCCACGGAGCACAACTACATCGGCTGCAACTGCGGCATCATGGACCAGTTCGCCTCCGTGTTCGGCAAGGCCGGCAGCCTCATCCGTCTCGACTGCCGCAGCTTGCAGTACAAGTACTTCCCGTTCCACCCAGATGGCTACAAGCTCGTCCTGCTCAACTCGCAGGTGAAGCATGACTTGGCCTCCTCGGCCTACAACGACCGTCGCCGCAGCTGCGAGAACGTCGTAGCCGCCATGCAGCGCCACTTCCCTGGCGTGCAGACCCTGCGCGACGCCGACTATGACATGCTGGCCGCCGTTCGCGGCGAAGTGAGCGAGGAGGACGCCCTCCGCGCCAAGTACGTCATCGGCGAGAAGTACCGCGTCATGGAAGTCTGCGTAGCCCTCGAGGAGGACGACTACGAAGAAGTCGGTCGCAAGATGTACGAGACCCACCGCGGCCTCAGCAAGGAGTACGAAGTATCCTGCCCCGAAATCGACTTCCTCAACGAGGTGGCCCAGAGCTGCGGCGTGACCGGTTCGCGCATCATGGGCGGCGGCTTCGGCGGTTGCACCATCAACCTCGTGAGCGACGAGCTCTACGCTCCGTTCATCGACGCGGCCAAGAAGGGCTACAAGGAGCGCTTCGGCAAAGAGCCCCTCGTCATTGATGTCGTCATTGGCGACGGCTCCCGCAAGATTTGCTAAACTAAAGCACCTCCATCATTTTTTTTGATACTCTCATATGCAGTGATTCCCTGGCCCGTGAGGGTCGGGGAATTTTTGTATCGCCTCGCGACGCGTAAACCGTTCGCAAGTTTTCCGTCACGGCAAGTCGGCACGAGTTCGCTTGGCCGGAACGAAAACAATTGCGATATTTGCCTTACGATAGTATTTGTTGTTTTTCCGTTTCTGGCGAAATCCGTAATTTTGTGCGTCAGTGAAGTAATAATAAGCAAAAGTTCTTGCTGTGTTGAGCGCCTTTTCGTAAGCTTGGAGCGTCCGAGGGCTGCAAGGCCGTAGGGCAGAGTTCATACGAATGGGCGTTTAGCCGTTTATCCTACTCTGGAATCTGGACAATTCCTCGACACTTGGATAATGGAGCGAGAGGCCCGCACCTCTGTGGAATACGTCTACCTGGATGGTTCAACGCTGTAAGGAGAAAAAGGATATGAATTACGTCACACAGGCACAGTACGAATATGCCCTTGCGCGGATTGAGGAGCTGCTGCCGCAGGTGGGCGAGTACACTCCGGCCAACGACCGGAAGGCGGTCGAGCTGGCTTTGATGTCGGACGTTGTCATTGACTACGAAAAAGCGCACTTTCCGATAGCGAAACCCACGATAGCCGAACTCATCGCCCTCTCGCTCGACGAGAAGCACATGACGCAGAAGCAGTTGTCCGGTGAAATCGGGGTTAGCCCCTCCCGCGTGAGCGACTACCTCTCCGGGCGGGTCGAGCCGACCCTGAAGGTGGCGCGGGCGCTTTGCCGTGTGCTGGGCATTCCGCCCGCCGCCATGTTGGGGCTCTGACGCCGGGCGCGTCGGGGCGGTCGGAATGGGCGCGGGGAGGGAGGAATGCTGTCCGTCCCGGCCTGTAGCAAAATGTTCCCCACCATCAGCGGCCGGTCATGCCGCTGACGGTGGGGAACGTCTTTTTGAGGTATTTTACCTGTGTAGGGTCACCACACGACGGGGTCGGCGAGCAGGTCGGCGTCGTCGGCGTCGGCCGGGGTGAAGGTGCCGCCGCGATACTGCACGCAGAGCATCACGAGGGGTGCCGTCCCGTTGTTTCGCACGGAGCGCCGGCCGGCGGGGCTGACGCGCACTACGCTCCCTTCGCCCACGGCGAATGTCTGTCCGTCCACCTGATATTCGCCCTTGCCGCTCAGGAAGAAGTAGAGCTCCTCGTGCGTTTTGTGCGTGTGCAGGAAGCCTGTTTCCGTCCCGGGCTGGAACACTTGGAGCGAGAAGTCGGCCCCGGTGGTCTGCAAGGCCGCGCCGCCGAACACTTTGCCCGGTATCTTTACGTCGGGACCGAGTTCCAGCACGTAGTCGCCCAGTTCGTTGAGTTTTCCGAAGTCTGCGGCGCTGAAGTTTGCGCCGTCCGCAATTTTCTTCACACTTTTCATTGTTTCCGTCTTTTGAGTTTTATGAGTAAATGATTAACTTTGCCGCCACGTGGGCGCTTTCTTTTTGATAGTGCAAAGTTACGGTCTATTCCATTAACGTGCAAGAGGTTACAGATTCCTCAACAAGTTACCCGAAGCTCACTTTTGCTGAGCCGCAAACGCTTATGACAACGAAAAAGTCCGAAAAAAAATCCATCATCGAGTTCTGCCCCATCCGCAACGTCGTGGCCCGTTTCGGCAACAAGTGGGCCCTGCTCGTCCTCCTGACGCTGCACGACGAGGGCACAGTCCGTTTCAACCGCCTGGCCGCGCTGATACCCGACATCTCGGCCAAGGTGTTGTCCGGCACGTTGCGCACGCTCGAGGCCGACGGTCTCGTCCGCCGTAAGGTCTACCCCGAAGTGCCGCCTCGCGTGGAGTACGCCCTGACGTCCGTCGGCGCCAGCCTCGTGCCCCACATCCAAGCCCTGACGGACTGGGCCTTGCAGCACATGCCGCATATCCTGAAGCACCGCCGCGGCGCCGCGCAGGGATAGGGCGGCTGTCTTTGTGGTGTTTGCCGCCGGGTTGCTAAAACAAGTGCTACGCCCGTTTTTCCTGTCGCAGCGACGGGGAAAACGGGCGTAGCACTTGGATGAGACGGGGACTGCCGTAGGTGTGCGCCGGGCGGGCGTGCCTGACGGCGCACACCTACGTTTTTTGTCCGCGCGGTAGCCACAAATCACAAATGGGTCTGCAACCCCGCGCACCGACGTCAGCGGATGCGTCCCGACAGTCGTTTCAGCCCCTTGGTTGCGGCCTTGTCCTTGGCTTCGAAGAGGCTGATGGCATATCCGCCGCCGGGGGCGGCTTTCAGCTTGAGTACGGTCTTGGCCGTCACGGTGCCGCGGCGTATGATGTAGGCCTGCGGGTTGGTCTTGTAGTTGGCGTCGGGCGCGTCGGCGTAGACGGTGGCTACGTAAGTACGTTCCGGGTCGAGGAAGTCGAGGTGCAGTTCCGACTCGTGGCCGAGCTCGCCGCTGGTGCAGCCCACGAACCAGTCGTTCGTGCCCTTGGCGCGGCGTGCGGCGGTGATGTAGCGTCCCGGTTCGGCCTCGAGGTAGCGGCTGTCGTCCCAGTCGAGGGCCACGTCTTTGATGAACTGGAAGGCGTCGAGGTAGCGCTCGTAGTTCTCGGGCAGGTCGGCTGCCATCTGTAGGGGGCTGTACATCGTGACGTAGAGGGCCAGCTGCCGGGCCAGGGTGGAGTTGACGTGCGAGCGGTTGGGCGCCCACGTGCTGAGGTCCATGACGAAGATGCCCGGCGTGTAGTCCATCGGACCGCCTTGCAGGCGCGTGAAGGGGAGGACGGTGGTGTGCGAGGGCTTGCTTCCGCCGAAGGCCTCGTACTCCGTGCCGCGTGCCGATTCGTTGCCGATGAGGTTGGGCCAGGTGCGGCAGAGTCCCGTGGGACGCACGGCCTCGTGAGCGTTGACCATGATATGGTGCTTGGCGGCTTCCTTGACGGCGTAGAGGTAGTGGTTGACCATCCACTGGCTGTAGTGGTGTTCGCCGCGGGGCACGATGTGGCCCACATAGCCGCTCTTGACGGCGGTGTAGCCGTAGCGGTTCATCAGGTCATAGGCATCGCGCATGTGGCGCTCGTAGTTGCGCACGGACGATGAGGTCTCGTGGTGCATCATCAGCCGCACGCCCTTGCTGTGGGCGTACTCGTTGAGGCCGGGCAGGTCGAAGTCGGGGTAGGGTGTCTGGAAGTCGAACACGTAGTCCTTCTGGTGGCCGCTCCAGTCCTCCCACCCGATGTTCCATCCCTCGACGAGCACCTGGTCGAAGCCGTGGCGTGCGGCGAAGTCGATGTACTTTTTCACGTTGGCCGTGTTGGCGGGGTGGTGTCCGTTGGGCTTCACCTTGGTGTAGTCCGTCTCGTGCAGTTTGACCGAGGGCAGGTCCCAGGTGTAGGCCCAGGGTCGGTTGCCGGCGATCATCTCCCACCAGAGCTATCCGTTTATTTCCTATATTTTTATATCTAATTGTTTTTCAGTATATTTGCCAACGAATAAGAAACGGAAGTATTGGTATTATTTACATCTGATTATCTATATTTTCGGTACAAACGTCAGTAATCCGTCAGTAAAATAAAGTAGATAAATCATTGGTAATCCGATAGCTATAGTCCAATATTTTTTAGCAAAAGTAAAATGTCAGTAATTTGTGTCACTTATGAAATATGCTTCATTTAAGATGTGGATAGCCGATAAATATCACTATAAAGAAGGATATGCTATTTGGTTGGTTGTTCGCAAGAATAATAAACGGAAGGTGATGGCGTTAGGCATTTATGCAGAACCGCATCAATGGAATGATAAACTTGAAATGTTTGTCACAGATAAGCGTGTTCCCAGATTACATCCAGACCGAATATACCTCAACGAATGGTTAACGCAAAAGAAATCGGAAATACTTCGCATTATAGCAGATTTCGATGCCAATAAAATTGATTGGACACTAAATCAATTCGAACAAGAATTCTTTCACTACTCAAACAAAGGGAATGTAAAGGAATTCTTTGAAAATCTAATTCAAACTTATAAAGATACCAATCATATTGGCAATGCCAACTGCTATAGCAGAACACTTCACGTATTAGAACTCTTTGACGAGAAACTGTCTGAACGTGTTTTCCCTGAAATAGATATTAAATATGTAAAATCTTTTGATGTATTTTTACAAAAACGTGAATGTAAAGGGAATACTCGGAAGTTCTATTTTAAGACTTTACGTGCTGTATTAAACAAGGCTATCCAAGATGGTGAAGCCTCGGAAACAACTTACCCATTTGGTAAGGGCGGTTTTAGCATTTCATCATTGGAAGAAGAAACGACTAAACGTTATTTACCGCATGACTCCATGTTGAAACTAAAAACAACAGTGATGGATAATGCTGTACTTGAACGGACACGAAGATTATTTCTCTTTTCATATTACTGTTATGGTATATCGTTTATAGATGCAGCATTGCTAACTAAAAAGAATATTATCCGTTATAACGGTGGAAATTATATTGTTTATAAACGGAATAAAACAAAAGAAGCTAAGAAAGTCAAACCTATTCAGATTAAGATAACTCCTGAAATCCAAGAGTTAATGAATTGGTTTTCAGCTAATACATTATTAGTAGAAGATTACTTGTTACCAATAGTTTCTATTGCAGGATATAAAGGAGAGCAACTTTATAATCATATTCGTAGCCGTTTTGGACGCAATAACAAGAATTTGACTAACTTAGCGAAAGTTTTGGAGATTACGGATATGAAACTGACAAGCTATGTAAGTCGTCATACAATGGCTATGACTTTGCAGGACAATCAAGTACCGAGAGAAGTTATCTCACAGATATTAGGGCACAGCGATTTGGCAACGACCAATACTTACTTGGATAGTTTTGCCAGTAGTGTAATAGACGAAGCGGTAAAAGTATTATAAACAAAACAGTATGTTATCAACAGATAAAATAAAGGACTTGCTTTCGCATGGCGAGAATAAACATGTAGAATTCAAGAAATGTACGGATAAAGTTTCAACATCTGTGTATGAAACCGTATGCTCTTTCTTGAATGCAGAAGGAGGATATATCTTCTTAGGAGTAGATGATGATGGCACAATATTGGGAATTAACCCTAAATGTGTAACAGATATGACCAAAAGCATTATCAATACGTTGAATAATCCTGAACAATTTCTTCCACCTATGCCGATCACCCCGGAGCGCACAGAGATAGACGGTAAAGTTGTTCTTTATTTGAACGTGCCGGAGAGTGAACAGGTACATAGATACAAGAATCGTTTCTTTGACCGTTGGGGGGATGCGGACAATGATGTGTCAAAACATACCTATCTGGTTAAGAATATGTTCATGCGAAAAGAGAAGGAATCTTCCGAGAACGAGGTATTTCCCGATGTGACTTTGGAAGATATGGATGAAGAATCGTTCAAGATTATGCGTAGCCACATTTCTATTCATAACTCCAATCATCCGTGGTTGAGTATGACAAATGAAGAATTCCTGAAAAGTCTGTTTTGGGGTAGGCAACGAGGAACAAACAAGGAAGGATATAAGTTGGCTGCTATTCTCTTATTTGGCAAGGAACAGACTATTCTGAACTGTTGTCCGTGGCATCGTACGGATGCCATTTACCGCAGCATGTCTTACGAGCGTTTCTTGCATCCGCTTCCTACCGACCCTGATATTCGTTACAATGACCGGGATATGATATGCGCAAATCTGATTCAGTCATATATCCGTTTGCTGAATTTCGTGCAACGCAACATGCCTGATAAGTTCCGTTTAGCGGATAATGGAATAGACCGTTTGGACTTACGGGTAATGATATTCAGAGAGGTAATCTCAAATACACTTCTACACCGTGAGTATATCAGTTCATATACCAATAAGTTTCTCATATTCCGCGACCGGGTTATAACGGAGAATTGGACGAAACCTTTCCAAACAGGGGATATAGATATAAATGATTGGCGCACCCGTACAAAGAATCCGCTAATAACAAAGGTGTTCCGTGAGATGAGATGGGCTGAGGAGCTTGGTTCGGGACAGAAAAATATTCGGAAATATGCTCCGTTATATTTTGAAAATTCTGAAATAGAGATACATAGTGGGGAAGAGTTTATCTTTTCTATTACCTATCGTGACCCTAAAGAGTTTGAGCTTGCAGAAAATACGCCGACAAGTCGGGAGCAAGTCGGCACTAAGTCAGCACTAAGTTGGCATCAAGTCGGCACTAAGTTGGCACTAAGTCAAAAGGAAATAAGAACTATTTTGGAAATGTGTTTGTACGAAAACACTTTAACACAAATTATTGCTTCGCTCAATTTTAGCGATAGAACGAAATTTAAGAGAAAATATATAAACCCTTTGATTTCGGAAGAACTACTGGCAATGACTGTTCCTGACAAACCAAATAGCCGTTTACAGAAATATTATACCACCGAAAAAGGAAAATCACTACTACTATGCCAAGACGCAAGCAACTGACATTCAAAATCAGAGACCTAAAATGTGCCCAGTATCTGATTGCGGAGCTGTCCCAACTCCCTCAGCTGGCAAACTTTGATATGACTTCTATCGAAATAAGTATCAAGAAAAACAGACCTGCCCCTAAAATCATAAAGAAGGACATTGATGTACTGATAGACCGCTTGCAACGTGGATTCTCCGCAAACAAACATACTCTTACCCAACTGAACGGAAGATATCTAGTGACAAATACTCATTTAGCCAAATGGATGAGAACCACTCCTGCATCTGTAAACAAATGGATAAAAGACGGGTTGATAAAACCCTGTCAAGACCCACATGTATGCTTTAACTATTTTAATGTGGATGAAGTAACGAAGCAATTACGCAAGCAAAAACAATAAAATCGCATTTCAATTTATCATCTATATCAAAAGTGCCATTTGATGCCATTCAGAGGACAGACGCTGCCAAACCTCTGAATGGCATTATTTGCATGTCCTCTTGTGGCAGCTAATGTCTTCTTTTGTCTTTGTTAATGCAGATATTTACTCGTTTTATAAGCTCTTCTTTTTGTTTTTCCTTTGCATCATCAACGTTGAGATAGCTGTGACGACAGCTTATTGTCTAACCCCTAAAATGTTTGATTATGGCAAATATTATTGTCGCAACAGAGGAGCAAATTCAAGAAGCTGTATTCAATGCGGTTTCAAAATTCTTTTCAGGAAATCAACAGACTATATTCAGTTCTGATTTGCCTGATACACTAAGTATGCCCAATGCGCTGAAAGTATTGGAAGATAACGGATTCCCGACTTCAAAGGCAAAATTGTACAAAATGACTTCGCAAGAACAAATACCTTTTATGAAGTATGGAAACAAACTTGTCTTTTCCCGTAAAGCTCTTATTGAGTGGGCACACCAGCAACTGGTTTCAAGCAGTAATGAAAATTGTGATTCAGCAATCCGCATTCAGAAATGTTTCAAACGTAAACGCTAAAACTATGAATACAAAAGAAGCATTCAAAAATGAAAGTCCGTTTGTGCGGGTAGGAACAACACTTTACAAGATAGTAAGTCAGCCCCGACTGGAAAAGCCACGCGACTTTGACCCTTTTGGCCAAGCAGGATTTGCCCACCTTTGGCTACAATATGATTGACCCTT
>CALUOQ010000013.1 GCA_944322325.1 uncultured Alloprevotella sp. | reverse complement strand
GGCACGCCCGCAAACCCTGTTTCGTCCGAAAACACAAGCGGTTAACGACAAAATCACACTCGAAAGATGTACACCTCTCGGGCGTGCCTCACGGCGCGCCCCTACGTTCCGCAAAATCAATGCCACAGGCGCGTAGGGGCGCGCCGAAAGGCACGCCCGAATTCCCTGTTTCGTCCGAAAACACAAGCGGTTAACGACGAAACCACATATGAAAAATGTCCGCCGCTCGGGCGTGCCTTACGGCGCGCCCCTACGTTCCGCAAAATCAATGCCGAAGGCGCGTAGGGGCGCGCCGAAAGGCACGCCCGCAAACCCTGTTTCGTCCGAAAACACAAGCGGTTAACGACAAAATCACACTCGAAAGATGTACACCTCGCGGGCGTGCCTTACGGCGCGCCCCTACGTTCCGCAAAACCAACGCCGCAGGCGCGTAGGGGCGCGCCAAAGGCACGCCCGCAAACCCTATTTCGTCCGAAAACACAAGCGGTTAACAACGGAATCACATTCGAAAGATGTACACCTCGCGGGCGTGCCTCACGGCGCGCCCCTACGTTCCGCAAAACCAACGCCGAAGGCCCGTAGGGGCGCGCCAAAGGCACGCCCGAATTCCCTGTTTCGTCCGAAAACACAAGCGGTTAACGACAAAATCACACTCGAAAGATGTACACCTCGCGGGCGTGCCTCACGGCGCGCCCCTACGTTCCGCAAAACCAACGCCGCAGGCCCGTAGGGGCGCGCCAAAGGCACGCCCGAGAACCCTGTTTCGTCCGAAAAATCAGGCGGTTAACGGTAAAATCACATGAAAACAATGTCCGCCTCGCGGGCGTGCCTTACGGCGCGCCCCTACGTTTCGTGAAATCAATGCCGCAGTCGCCTGCAAATTCCATATTACCATAACACTCAGAGAATTAACAGCAAAATCGTTACACTAAATCTGTTTCTACACTGTAACTAAAAAGGCCGGGCCGCCCTGAGGGCAGCCCGGCCAAACTTCATCGATACCGAACCAATCAATTCGGATTCTGCAGATACCAGTTGCTCTGGTCGAGCAGGAGCTGGTATAGGTTGTTGTCCTTTTCTGTCGGATTCTCGTACGGTGCCAGGTTAACATCGCGACGGGAAACCTTCCAGGCGAGCCACTCCGTACCGTAGTTGCCCGGCAGCGTCGGAGCGCTGATGGCCTCACCGGTAGCGGCGGACTGACGCTGTGCCCACTCGCTCCAAGCATCCTGAAGCGCGCTGACACTGGCGTCCTTGTGGAACGCGATACGCATCAGGTCGGGGAAGCGGTTGCCTTCGAAGGCCAACTCGAGGGCCAACTCGTCGACGATAACATCTTCGATGGCGTTGATCTCAAGCTCGCTGGCCGGTGCCGGCTCGGGATCGGGCAGGTTGGGATATTCTTCCTCGTCGTCGCCCTCACCTTCGGTACCTTCACCCTGTTCGTCGTCCACAGCCTGACGCAGGTAGCGCTTGGCCATGAGCTGGGCTTCCTCCTCGCTGCTGCCCAGACGCAGACTTTCGTCGGCTATCTTTTGGGCAATCACCTTGTTGTAGGTGTAGAGGGTGTCGAGCGTCGTTTCGCCACAACCGTGGGAGTGGATACCCACCTGGCTCAGACCGTTGAACAACGTCGTGTTGATGTAAGGCACGGCCTGTGCGCGGCGCAACTCGTCAACCGTAAAGTAAGCGAACTCGGGGTCAGCGCTCACCAGCGGGTCGATGTAGTACACCTTCTCGGGCTGGCCATTCACAATGCGCACGGAGTCGAGGATGTCGTCCGGACCCGGCACGGTCTCGGGATTGAGTCCGTGAGTCAGCAGGGCAAAGGCATGCTGCGGGAATCCGGCACGGTTCAGCGCCTCGGCATAACGCAGGTACACCAGTTCGGCACGGTAGATGGGGATGGCGTAGTGGAAGTTGAAACCGCTGAACACGCCGTCCATTGAGTTATAGGAACCTCCGTAGCAGAACTTGTGGATGTAACGCGGAGTCTTCGTGAGCCCCGTGCCCGACTCCGTCACACGGACTTTGGGTGCGGAGAAATAGAGGCGGGCGTCACCGGCTCCTTCGTAATACTCCAACTCATCCTCACCCGCCACGGAACCGTACATGCGCGTACCGGCATAGTTCTGGGCGGCGTTCAGTTGCAGGTAAGCAGATGACGGAGCGATCTGCTGGTACTGCTCGGAGGGATCCGGAACAATGCTACCCGTGATGGTCGTCACGTCCTCTTCGCCCTCGGCGCCCTCTTCGGTCGAGGCGTTCTGGCTGGAAGTCAGCTCGAAGCCATACACCTGCTGCACGTCGGTCAATACCGTACCCATGGTGCTCACTGCACACGACGGAATCACCGTGACCAAACCGTTTGAACCTCCCAAGGAATACGACTGGAATACACTGCCCCAACCGCTGGAAGAAGGACCATACGACTCATTGGGCGTACCGTAGTTCATGCGGGCATGGGTGGCCGTACGGGCATCCGTACACATCAGCTCGTTGTCCGAAATATAGTCGAAGTAGTACTGGGCAGCCTGAGCGTAGTCGGCCTGGCTGGCGCCACGCAGCAGGTAGAGGTCGCCCAGCACAAGCTCGGCCGGGAACATGCAGAGCTGCGAGGGAATGTTGGTGCCGCTATACGTATTATAGCTACGGTAGTTGGGCAAGCCATACTCGTCGCTCCATGCCTTGGCTATCTTCAGGTCGTCGCCCAGCAGGTCGATCAGGTTCTCGCGCGTAGCCTTCGGGGCGCTGTACTCCCATCCGGTGTTGGCGTTGTCGACCGGTGCCGTAATGAAAGGCACCGAACCGTAGTTGATGACCAGCTGCATGTAGGTCCAGGCACGGATCATCTGCACTTGGGCCAGTTCGCGACGCAGGTAGTACTGGCTGTTGTTCGTAGCCATCGAGTCGGCAAACGCGATGTAGTGGTTGCACTCGTTGATGACCTTGTAGTAGGCCGAACGATCGAGCAGGCCGTTGGAGCCGTTGGCTGCCTTGGCGAAAGTGGCGATGTCGTAAATCGAGTCGCTCACGTAGGCGGCCGTCGTCGTCAGGTCGCCACGGGCCTCACCCAGGATGACCGTCCGCTCGGCGAGGTTCTGGACGCTCTTCAGGATGCCGTGGAAATAGTACACGGTATCGGTTATCGCAGCGTCACCCTCCACATGGTTGGTCATATCGGGGGTCAGCATATCCTCGCACGAAGTCGTTGCTGCGCCCAAACCGAGGAAAGCAAACGCTACTCCTATGATTGACGTTTTTTTCATAACTGATTCTTACAAATTAATGGTTACACCCAGATTAAAGTTGCGGCTCTGCGGCAGATAGCCGGCGTCGATACCCTGCATGAGGACACTGTTGCCGCACGAAACTTCAGGATCGAGACCCAAGTACTTCGACACGGTGAAGACGTTGTTGGCTTCGCCCCATACCGACAAGCCCTGAAGCCAGCTGACGTTGACGGGGATGCGGTAAGTCAGGCGGAGTTTCTTCAGCTTCAGGTAGGAACCGTCCTCAATCCAGCGGTCGGAGAAGCGTTCGTTGTTCACCCACTCCGAGCTCGACGAGCTGACGGTGCGCGGCATGTCGGTCACCTGGCCGTCATAGCGCCAGCGGTTCACGACGGCTGTCGTCTGATTCCAGCTGCCGTTGGCGGCCTCGAGCTGCGAGCGCTGGTAGTTGAAGATGTCGTTGCCCAAGGAGTACTTGAACACGGCGTCCAAAGTAAGGTCTCTCCAGCTGATGCTGGTCGAGAAGTTACCGTAGATGTCGGGATTCGGATCACCGATCTTCACCATGTCGGCCTCGCTGATCCATCCGTCACCGTTCTGGTCGACGAAGCGGACGTCACCGGCCTTGAACGGACGGGATGGCTCGTTGGTCAAACCGGTCGGGTAGCGCAGATTGGCTTCGTCGGCCTCAGCCTGCGTCGTGAAGATTCCGTCGGTCTGGTAGCCCCAGAACACGCCGGCGGCTTCACCGACCATCGTCACGATGTTGTCCGTGCCGTAGATGGAGCTGGTGTAACCCTGAATGACTTTGGGCGTACCCGTCTCGCGGCCGTTTTCGTCGAGGGCATACTGCATGATGGTGTTCGAGGTGGGCAACTCGGTGATTTCGTTCTTGTAGTGACCGAGAGAAGCGCTCACCTGCCAACGCCAGTCTTTCGTATTGACCAGGACGGCACTCACACTGGCGTCGACGCCGATGTTCGTCATCGCACCGTCGTTCGACCAGATGAAAGGCAGACCCGTGATGTCACTGATGGCTTTCTTCGTGAGCAGGTTCGAGATTTTGCTGCGGTAGAAGTCCACACCGAACATCAGGCGGTTATTGAACAACGCACCTTCCAGTCCGACGTTGATGCGACGGTTGGTCTCCCACTGGATTTCGGAGTTGGCAATGTTGGCCAGCTGCAAAGCGGTGGCCTCACCGAAGAACTCGACGTTCGAGTAGTAGGTACGGCTCGTGTAGTAGTCGATGTTGTCGTTACCCGTCTCCTCGTAGCCGACCAGCAACTTCAGGTAGTTGATGGGCTTCACCTTAAACCAGGACTCCGACGAAATCAACCATCCGGCCTGTACGGAGGGGAAGAGACCCCACTTCACGCCGCCCAGCTTGATGCCTTCCTTGGCGTTGTGGCCAAAACGCGACGACGTTTCCATCGTGGTCGAAGCCTGCAGGAAGTAGCGGTTCTTGTAGTTGTACTCGGCGTTGAGATAGTAGGCCAAGTTGGTCCAGCGGTCTACGGCACCACCGTAGGAACGGGGGTTGAGGGACGTGGACATGTTCGGCATCTTGTCGTTCGAGTTGTTATAACCACGGATGAAGCTGTTCGTGAACGTGTAGGACGCGATGCGGAAACCGCCGAACGCACTCACGCTGTGGGCGCCGAAATCCTGGTCCCAGTTGATGCGGAAGTCGTTGTAGAGCGTCGTTTCCTTGCCAAACTGCGAAGCGAGCACACTGTTGATGGTACCCATACCCTCGACGAACTTATCGGGTGTACCGTTCTTGGGCATGTAGTACTTCTCGTTGCTGCGGTCGATGGAGTAGCTGAAGTGGTCGCTGATCTTCCAATACTTGCCGATGGTGTACTCCGGAGCAAAGTTGATGTTGAAGAACGTCTGCTCCATGTAGTTCTTGTTGTTGCCGGAACCGTTTTCCAGAATCCAGTAGGGGTTGGCCAACGGCTGAGCGTCGAAATCGCGTGCAAAGTTGAACGGATTGGTCGGGTCGCTCGTCGTGTTCTCCTTACCGGCCAACACGTCGCTCGGCTGCAACTTCATCGTCGTGGCATCCATGTAATAGGCATACGGGCTGATGAACGGAGCCTGAATCAGACCCAGCACGCCCGGCGACGAAATGTTGCGCTGGTCGTAGTTCTGGGCCCAGCCGTTGTCGCGCACATTGGCTGCCGTACGCGAGAAGGCAAGGTCGAGGCGGGCCGTCAGGTTGTCGAACATCAAGATGTCCGTATTGAAGCGGATGTTCAGACGGTTGAAGTCGTTCTCCTCAGCCGTAGCGTCTGCCTGCGAGTATCCCAGCGACAGGTTGTACATGGCCACGTCGTCACCACCCTCTACGTTGATCTTGTAGTTCTGCGTGAACGAACTGCGGTAGAGGTCCTTTTGCCAGTCGGTGCTGTTGTGATACAGCTTGTAGTAGGCATAGTTGGGGTCATCGTTCAGGAACGCGATGTTGTTGAACGCCGTCGGGTTCTTCGAGATGTAGTCGGTCGTTCCGATGTACTCGGCCAGATAGCTGCGGTACTGCTCGGAATTCATCATGGAGAGCTTGCCGGGGTTCACTTCGTAACCGCCGAACACACGCACATTGATGCGCGTAGCCATGCTCTCACCGCGCTTCGTGTTGATGAGGATGACACCATTGGCGGCCTTGGCACCGTAGAGCGCCGTCTGGTTCTTGAGCACCTCTACGCTCTCGATGTCTTCCACGTCGATGAGGTTGAACACGTTATTGTAGTACCCGTCGTGAAGGGAGGAACGGTCGTACTGCATGTCCCACTCCACACCGTCAACCACAACGAGCGGCTGGGCGATGGAGTTGAGCGAGTTGAGACCGTTGATGAACATCGACGCACCCTGGGCAGGCAGACCGCCGCGCGTGATGGTGCGGACGGAGCTGTTCAGCAGGTTGCCGAACTCATCCTCAATGGTCAAGGCGCTGGAATTGTCGATTTCTGCCTTCTTATTCATGGACAGCGAGGTACCGTCCTGATAGAAAGCCTTCAGTTTGTCCGTGTACAACTGGGCATCCTGTCCGCTGGCCCCCTTGATGGGCAGCTGAACGCCGTTGTAATCCGGGCAGGAGATGTAAAGGGCCGTCACGAACTCGGGCACACGCACGGTGTACTTACCGTTCTCGTCGGTCATGGCCGTGTAGAGGCGGTTGTCCAAAGCCTGCACGCGCACACCGGCCATGGGCTGCTTGGTGGCCGCGTCATAAATGGTACCGCTGATCTCCTTCATTTCATATTTTGAGGAAGACGAGGCCGAACGGGGGGCAACCGTCGACGTGGCTGCGTTGTCCGGCGCGTCGGGAGCCTGAGCCTGGGCAGGCAGCACGCAAGTTCCTGACAGCATGAAGAGACAGAGACCTGCACGCAAGGTTCCTTGCACCTTTCCTATTTTATTTTTCTTGCTCATTAGTCTGAAATTTATAAGTTAACAGGGATTTCGTCTACTTCTCCTTCCACATCGTTGCCTTTCGGGACGAGATAGATTCGGTCGATATTCAACGCATTGGCAGCACTACCGGCCGGCAACGTCAGGCGCAGGCGCGGGAACGTGTTGATTGTCAGGTTGAAATAGGACTTGTCGAATTTGAAGTCTTTGAAGAGAAGGATGTGGCTCACGCTGTCTTGCGATACCTCCAGGTCCGTAACCGAAGCCAGACGGTCAGAAGGTGCAGGATTCTCGGTGCCATAATCCGAATAAAGATCGGCGTTGAACGTGCAGACCTCGCGCACACTGTCCGAAGTGATGTAGTTGCGGTTGATTTCGCTCGGCAACATGACGGCATAAATGTCGTACTTGGCGCTCAATACGTTAGGCAACGAGAAGTCGATAGTCATACGGCTCGTCGAGGCACGCTCGTAGCGCACGTACGACTCATCGTGAACCGTACCGGTCACGTCCGGATTACGCGTCACGGTATCCAGCGTAACCACGATACGCGAAGCTACGTTGGAGGAACCGATATCGTTGGCACCGTCTTCCACGTCGAAGTCCACAGGATACAAGTCCTGAATAGCCGAAACGGGATCGAGCTTGAAGTCGTCCACCGTGTAAATATAACCGTTGGAGGCCTTGACGGGCTCACCCGTTCCGAAGAACGCATTCACCTGACCCGGAGTCTGGTTGTAAATACAGATGTCACGCGTAGAAATGAGCGAGTCGGCCGTACGGGCATAGTTGACGACCTGGTCACCGTCGGTCACGTCGACACCGGGGAAGTTCGTGGCGCTGAACACCATGGAACTCAGCAACGCCTGGCGCGTTCCATACTCGCGGAGGGAGTCGCTCTGGGTCATCTCGCCGTCCATCGTCATTTCCTCGCCGTAGTTGATGCTGGTATTGAAGCGACCGATACCTTCCTCAGTTTGCACCAGGTTATAGTAATAAGTCGTTCCATAGTTGAAATACGGCTTCAGCTTCTCGACAGCAGCCTCCCAAGCCTCGTTGTTCGGGATAACAGCCACATACGTACTGTCCTCGGCCGAGGCACTGCCCAGATAACGCGCCATCGGGGAAATCGTGACGAAAGCGGAGTCCACGTACACCATCTCGCCGTCGACGAGGGCGCCTTCCACACTACCACCGGCATTGAAGTACAGCGTATCATCGCAGTGCACGAACTCATTGACGGCCGCCCAGTCGGGATTTTCCTCCAGGTATTCGAGAATGTTGTAAGCAAAAGGCGAAATGCCCGTCAGCTTGTACAACATACCGTTGTTGGCGGAACGGAAACCGAACGTATTGTCGAGGGCCACCTCGTTGAACGTCTGCCCGGCGGGATCGTAGACCACACGCTTGTTGTTCATCAGCTGCACACGCAGGGGTGCAGTGGCGTTGGCAAAAGAAGAACGCGAGATGTGGTTGCGCACGAACTGCGTCTCTACCGTGTTGTTGAAGTCGCGGAACGCCACCATGTTGCCGGCCTGCTTGGCCTTGTCGGCGGAGTCGAGCAGCGCCTTGTAGCGGCTGACGTCGTACGTTCCGTCTTCGGGAGCCCAAATGGTGAAATACTGCGGTTGTTTCAACAAGTCGGCGTACGTAATGGTGGCAGCCTGGTCGTTCTCACTGCGCATCACCGTCGTACGCTCAAGTACCGACAGGAAATCGTTCAGCTGACCGGCATTGCGCATGTTGTCCCACACGGACTCTGCGGCGGTGCCGGACACCTGCACGTCAAAATGGTCGTCGTCGGTACATGCCGCCACGCCTACCAGTGCGGCAGCAGCAACGAACATTCCTTTTATGCTATACAATAGATTGCGATTCATATCTCAATTGGTTTTTATTAGGATTTCGCTTACCAGATGTCCTCAGGCTCGGCTCCGTTGTAAATGTACGAGGGGCAGTATTCGAAGTAGTCCATGAAGAACTGGCCGTCGGTAGCTTCGAGCGCTGTCTTGTAGCGGATGTAATACGTCTTGCCCGGTTCCATGTGCTGCGTGGTCACGATACGGCGCAAGCAGGCATAGTTGCCGCGGGCCGGCGTCGTATTGCCATAACCGTTGAAATACTGCGGCCCCTTCAGGTAACCGGCATTGCGCAGGTTCTTTTCAATAGTGCGGTTCTCGTCCTCGTCGTCCTTGTCTGTCTCCCAAGGGATGACGGCATAGACTTCAGGATTGCTCTCCTTGTAGTCCGTGAATCCGGCATAACCCGACGGATTTACGCGCAGGTCATAGGGCAAGCCGACTGGCGGCAAGTTGTTCGGATTTTCGCCGAAATAAACCTGTGCCATACCGCGAAGGGTATTGTTGGAGACGCCCATGCGGACCTCGTACGTACCGGCAGTCGGCACCGGCGGCAGGCGGAACGTCACGTCGAAGATGCCCTGAAGCATGTACTCATCACCCTGGTAGTCATACCACACATCACCGTTCTGCCAAACCTTCAGGTAGAAGATCTTGGTGTCCTCGGCCACGTTGATCAAGTTCTTGAAGTACTCGTTCGTGAAGTAATTGCGCGTACGGCCGCGGAGGTTGCCCGTCCACAGTTCCGGACACAGCGACGTGATGTCGAAGCGGATACGTCCCCGGAGAACTTTATCACGCACGGTCTCGTCGTACACGAGGATACCGTCGATGGGGTAATAGAAACCGTTGACCGCACCGTTGGTGAACTTGCCGTTGGTTGCAGAAATCTTCTGACCGCGGACCGTGATGGCCGTTACCTTATAGTTTCCGTCGCGGCCGTTGTTGTACTCGCGGGCCGTATTCAGGTAAATCGGATAGACGCCATCCTCGAGGTCGCCGTTCTGCGTCACCTTCAGGAGGCAGCGCGTCTTGCCCATTGTCGTGTAGTAGTCCCACACGTCCACACTGAACGTGTTGAGCTGCGGATTGAAGGGGTCCGTACCGGCGCTGTAACCGAACTCGTTCATGTGCATGACGAGCTTGTTGTAGGCCATCGAACCGTCGAGCAGGTGATAGGCCACGAACCGGTTGACGGGGTTATCGGGATTGGTGTAATCGCCCGTGTTGGCCGAACCGTACACGGCTGCAGCCTGCCGCTCAACCTGAGCAATCACTTCGTCAGGATTCGTCAGCTCGCCGGCCTCATCGAAACTGGCTGCAATCGCCCAATCGCTATTGACGAAGACAGAGTCGGTCTCTGCAAAGATGGTGAAACCGCGATAACGCTCGTCGACCAAGGGCACAGCATCCTGGTTGTACTGGTACTTGGCACTCTCAGGGTAACCGTCAGTCGAGAAGTTCGGATCCTCGTAAGGAATGCTCAACGAGTCGGCCCAACCGGTACGCTGGAGCAGCACTGTGAAAATCTGCATGTTGTCGGCCGTAGCGATAAGGTCGGCAATCGTGGACTGCGAAGGGGCGATGACGGCATCGACGCCATGAATGTAACCGTTCTTCAGCTTGATGTCCGGACGAACGACATGCGCCGTACCCTCGATGAGGAACTGGTTGTCGTCGGTCAACTCGATGGTCAGCAGACGGTTGTCCAGTGTGCCGAGGGAGAACGTTCCCGTCGTGGGGAAGTCAGCCTGCGCATAAGCCGGCTCGTCGCCATGGTCGATGATACTGTTCTCGGCAATATACTGTTTATCCTCAGCACTCAACTGATGCCAGTCGCTGGTCGCGCCACCGGTGGCTTCCATCACATAGTTGGCGATGGCCTCGTTGTCGGGAGCCAGCACGGTAAAGTTACCGTAGCCCGACACAAAGCTGGCCAAAGAGGAGGAGTTGGCGTCTGCGGTATCGCCGGTATGCGTCTCACGAAGCAAGGCGGCATAGTCCGAATAGATGGCCACAGAGTCGATATAGTCCCACACGGTAGCTTCAGTCTTCGTCACGAGATTGGAAGCGTCCACCTCGTCCTTACAACTGTTCAGTCCGAACAGGGTCCCGAATAGCAGCAGCACGAAAGCCGCACCGGAACACAACTTTCTAAGAAACAATGTGCTGTTCATATTCAAATGTTCTTTTTAATTTGTGACAGATTAATTGGCCCCCACCGTTTCGTCGTTCCAAGCCGGGTTCTGCTTGAGGGCGGAGTTGATCTTCATCTCGTCCTCGGTAACCGGATTGTAGAACGAATCGAGACGACGCAGACGGGTCTGCAACGCACGGTCGGCACCCATCATGCTCAGGGCATCCTCCGTGGAGTTCTGGGCCTCTGCATAGCGGACGAGATCGAACCAGCGTTTGTACTCACCAAGGAACTCGCGCTGACGCTCGCGGTAAACCAACGACAGAAGCGTGGCAGCCGTCTTTCCACTGTAGTAGTTCTCGTCACAACGATCGCTGACGGGGGCATTGCCACCCGAGGACTCGCTCTGCGTGGTACAAGTTGGATTGGAACGCTGGAAAATGGCATTGGTCATCAGGTAGCCTTCTTTCAGCTGATCCTCGGACGGCTCGCTCAGACGGGCGATGGCCTCGGCCTTCATCAACAGGACATCACTCAGGCGGTAAATGATCCAATTGAACGCATTGCTAGCGTTGGCACGGATACCATTTGACATCGTTCCCTCACTCATATTGGTCATCGACTCGAAGCTGAGACTGCTCAGCGTCCCCTTGTAGTAAAGGTAGTTGCTCTGGCTGCCTTGGAGCTGGGTGTTCTCGAGCGCACGCATGTCGCAGCTGCCGAAACCAATTTCAGGGTTGACTTGACCGATATTGGCATACAAGGAAGGATTGATGCTGTACATCTTGCCGACTATACCATCGCTCGTGGAAGTCATCGATTCCGTCCAAGTATCGTTGATAATACTGCTTCCGTCGAACTGCAACTCAAGGATACTCTCGACAGAATTCTTCGCGCCGAAAATCTGGCTGAACACCTCGTCAAGGGCGCCATCGAAAGCCATCTCCTGCAGGATGAGCGGATACATGTCCTCCTGCTGATCGCTCTCCTCGTCTTCGCCAAATCCGAACGAAAACGCACGCTTACGCTCGCGAAGCTCGTCAATCACATAGTCGCAGTACTCAATGACCTTGTTCAGGTCGGCCTCACTCTGCTCGTCGGCCGTAGCCTCGGTAATGGAGGTACTCAGGGAATCGAAACGATAGCCCTTGGCCTCGGCTTCCTTCAACATGCAGGCGCGCCACAAGTACATGTCGGCCAACAGGGTGTAGGTGGCCAGACGAGTGACACGACCGCAACGCTCGGACGAGGAGGCGTAGGTAAGCGCGCCCATATCCTTGATGGTGTCGAGGTCGGCAATCAGCGTATCGAGCACCTGCAGACCGGGGGTCTGGGGCACCCGGGCGTTGAACGCTTCGGCATCGGTGCTGATGGACTGAAGTACGAGAGGTACATCGCGGAAAGCGCGGACAAGATAGAAATAGTTCAGCGCACGGAGGGTCTTGGCCTCGACAATGTACTGCTGCTGCTCGCCCGCGTTGAAGCTCGGGTCGCGCTCGGCCACGACAGGCACATTTTCAATTACCTTGTTGCAATAGTTGATGGCAGTGTAGAAAGGAGACCAGGAAAACATGCCCTCCGTGTCCTCGAGAATACCTGCCTTCAGGTTGACAATCGAGGAGTTACCCTGATCCTGCACGACGCTGTTATCTGAACGCCCCTCACCCCAATGCAGAACCTTCTGCTGGAGACCCTTGCGCGTCATTTGCACGTAGCAGGCCATCATGCCACTCTCAACGTCACCCTTATCCTCCCAGAATTGCTCCTCGGTAATCTGGTTCGTCGGATAAAGCGTCAGGAAGTCCTCGCACGAGGTCAGGCCTCCCAACACGAGGCAGCTGCCAGCGATAGCTGTCAATATGTTTTTTCTTTTCATGACGTGTTTAATTAAAATCCGATATTCAAACTAACCGTAAACGAACGCGAACGCGGGGTCTCGGAATTGTCGATACAAGGAGAGTAACCACTCTGCGAGTGCTCGGGATCGACGCCTTTGTAACGCGTCCAGAACCACAGGTTGTTGGCAGAGGCGGCAAGGTTCAGGCGGTTGATGCCGAAACGTTTCAGCTTGCCCGGGTCGAAGCGATAGGTCAGCTGCAGGTACTGCAGGCGGACGAAGTCGCCCTTCTCCACATAACGGTCGTTGGCCAACGAGTTGTACGTGGCAGAATTGGCAGCCGTTGCGTTCATGGCGCGCGGAATCTCCGTGATGTCGCCGTTTTTGCGCCAGCGCCAGTTGACAGCCGCGCTCTGGTTCTTGTTGGTACGCATGTCCTCAGCCTTCATACGGGCCATGTTGACAATCTTGTTGCCGATACGGAAGTTGAAGTTGGCCTTGAGCGTCCACTTGTCGTAGTAGAAGTCGAAACCGAAACCACCATTCAGCTTCGGGTTGGAGTTGCCGAGGTAGACAATATCAAGTTCGTCGATCTGACCGTCGTGGTTGATATCCTCGTAAATGACATCACCGCCCTGGAACGCATAGTTGACACCACCGTAGTTGAACATCATGTGCTTCGGGTCGCCATCCTGGTCGTAGATGATGTTGCCCTGAGCGTCACGGGCCACAGGCGTAGTGGCGTTCTGACCGACGGCGGCGGCAATGGCTGCCGTGGGAGGAGCGGAAGTAGGATCGTTCAGCCATTCCTCGTACGTACCGTACTTGGTATTGTCCTCCTCGTCAGCAAAGTAACCGCTGTGTTCATAGTCGTAACGATATACGCCCAAGTTGCGGAAACCGTAGATGCCACCGAGTGCATTGCCAATCTGTACGCGGCTCATCCACTCTTCATTCTTATTCTCGAAGTCGGGGTTCATGCTGGCGAGAACGGTCTCGTCCATGCTGGTGATGCGGTTGACGTTCTGCGCAAGATTGAACTTGACGACCATGGAGAACTTGCCGACATTGAAGATGCGGCCGGTGTTGAAGTAGAGTTCCCAACCGTTGTTGCGGAGTGAACCGACGTTGGCCCAGTCGAGCGCGGAGAAACCCGTGGACGACGGGATGCCGACGTTACTCATAAGCAAGTCGGACGTACGACGGTCGTACACATTGAGGTCGAAGTTAAGAAGGTCCTTGAAAAGGCCCAACTTGACGCCGATGTTCCAAGACTTGGTCTTCTCCCACTGGATGAGGGTGAGGCGAAGGTTGCTCGGGGCGATGGCGGTACTACCGAGGTAGGAACCGATAGAAGCGTAGTTGTTGTACATGAGGTTGTCGCCGAACGAAGCGTTACCGCCGACACCCCAACCGCCGCTGACGCCCAACATGCTGACGTACTTGCCGTCATCACCACGCAGGGGGCGGAAGAAGGACTCGTCACTGATGTTCCAACGACCGGAGATACCGGGGAAGAAACCCCACTTGTTGCCGCTACCGAACTTCGTGCTACCGTCACCACGGATGGTGAAGTCGAACATGTACTTCGACTTGTAGGCATAGTGCAACGAACCGGTAACGCTCATGCTGTGGCCCTTGCCCGTAGAAGTGGAAAGCGAGTTCAGATAAGCCTCAACGTTGGGGTCGGTGATGCCGCCGACTACGCCGGTGGACTCCATGTACTGCTGGGAGTTGTCGGTCGTACGCATCTCGAAGCGACCGAGTACTTGCAGGCTGTGGTCGGGCGTGCCGAACCATGGACGGAAAATCAACGTGTGACGAGTCTGGAAATCCAACGACTTGTACTCCTTGTTGGAGGTCTTGTTGATCTTATCCTGCCACGTGGCGGAGTTCAACGCACCGGGCTTATAGGTATTATAGGTCTCCGTATAGGAGTTCATATACACTTCACCCGTATAGTTAAGCTGAGTTTCCTCTTCATCCTTGCCCAAGAGCTTGTACTCGAGCTGGAACTGCGGGTTGATGGTATAGGTGGACTGCTGTGCCCAAGCCAGACGGGCCCATGCCACAGGGTTACCGTTGCTGACCATGTCGCTCAGATAGTAGGACGACAGGCCGGACGTCGGCGACACCAGACCGGCTGCGGACGCACTGGGATACATCTGGTAGAACTGGTCGGACGACACATAGGTGCGGCTGACGGGATCCCACTCCTGGCGGTAGACGGCCATGTTAGGCATAGCCTGATAGGCACGGGAGAGGATGGAAACATTGCCCTCCTCAAGGTTCTTGTTGTTCTTCGTGTATGTCAAGGCGAAGTTGGAGGAGAACTTGATGCGGTCGGACACATAGTAGTCCAAAGCCAGACGGGAGGTGAAACGGTCGAGCGACTGCTCGATGATGGTACCGGTCTCGTGGTCGTAGCTACCGGACACGCGGAACGTGGCCTTCTCGCCACCACCCTCGATGGAGATACCGTAATTGTGTTTCTGACCGAACTGCGTCACTTCGTCGACCCAGTCGGTGTTCTGGCTGAAGTTGCCATAATAAGCGGTGTAGTCCGGACGGTACATCAACTCGATGATACCGGAAGCCACGTCGCTCTGGTTCGGGTTGAAGTAGGCTTCCTTCAACATCATGGTGTAGCCGTCACCGTCGAGCATCTTCATGCCTTCGGGCTGCCAGGAACCGGAGAAACGATAGGAGAAGTTCACCTTGGTTTTACCGCGCTTACCACGACGGGTCTTGATTTCGATCACACCGTTGGCACCGCGCGAACCCCAGATGGCCGTAGCAGCAGCGTCCTTCAACACATTGATACTCTGGATGTCGTCAGGGTTGACCTGAAGCAAGGTGGCGAACTGCTCAGAGTTCTCCATGTCACTGAAGTCGAGCTCGTCGGAGTTATAGTCCTCCAAGATGTAGTTGTCGACGACGATCAAGGGCTCCTGATCGCCATTGATGGAGGACACACCACGCAAACGCATGCTGGTTCCGGCACCGAGGTTACCGGAGTTGGCAACGATGTCCAAACCGGCAATCTGGCCCTGCAAGGCCTCGCCTGCCGTTTCGAACGAAAGTCCTTCCATCTCATCCATGTTCAGAGACTGTTGAGCCACAGAGATTTCGCGCTCAGGGATGGAGAAACCATTGGTCGTTACGCGGCGCTCGGCCGAAACGACGGCTTCGTTCAAAGCGCCCTTGCTCTTCAGCTCGACGCGGAACACGGACGTTCCGCCGATGGGCAACTCTTTGGTGACATAACCGATATAGGATATCCTTAATTTGTTGGCGGCATTCTTAATCGTCATGGAGAAGTTACCGCTGGCGTCGGTCTGGGTGGCCGACACGTTACGGTTGTCCTTATCCACTTCGATTACGTTTGCCATAATCACCGGTCCCTCGCTACTCCAAACGTGGCCCGAGATTCTTCGCTGCGCCAATACTGCCGTAAAGCAGAAGCACAGGACAAGAGTCAATAGATACTTCACGTTATTCATGATACTAGCAAATTATTTTCTGATACGGTACTTCTTCACAAACGCTGTGGCCTGCTCGCCCGTGTTGACATTGAAAATCTTTCCGTTTTCCAACTCCTTGAAGAGCAGGCATCCCGGCTGGTTGGCAGAAGGATTGTGCGACAAGGCATGAAGCACGGAATACGAAGAAGAAGTCACGGCGTAAGCCTGCGTAGGATTGGTCGTCACGGCATTCGCTCTATCAACGAATGTTTCCATGTCGCGGGCCAGGAAGTTGCACAGACTGGGGTTCACACTATGGCGCACGCCTCCTTCATCGGTGAGCGACAAGGAGTTGGGAGCCTGGTCGATATGATAAGCCTTCAGGTAGACGTTGCTTTCGCTGTCCACGCAAGAAGTCTCGGTTTCATCGGTAGATTCGGTCACGTGCTTCTCCAAGAAGATGGAACCGTCCTGGAAGTGATAACGCAGGAAGTTGACCAGACAGGTCACCATGGCCTGTGCGATTTTCTTGTTGGCGGCAAGCGTCTCCTCGCTGATATTGGGATCCTCGGCGTTGCAGTACGTATCCAGATAGCTGCGGATACGGCTCCACGTCGGCAGGCCCAACGTATTCACCGCATAGTCGATGGCCTCGTTGGTAGGCACATAAACGGTATAACGATAGTTGTTGAAGAAACGCACATACGCATAGGACTGCGCAGAGCTAAAGACTTGATACTTATTGCGTTCGTCGATAGCATCGGCGGCAGGCATTCCCTCAGTGAAACCGGCGTCGTCTACAATCGTACCGATGTCGAAGCTCAGGGTCGGGTCCGGATTATTAGGATCGGCCGACAGGTCGTAACCGGCCAACAGATTATAGAATTTGGAGAACTCGGCGTTTCCGGTCAGTGTGGCACGAACGTTGGTCATGGTCGGCTGCATGGCGCGGTCGATGAAATAAGTCATACCGTTACCATAACCATTATTGTTCTCAGCCGTCATGTTGTAAGTTTCCACAACGTTGCACTGCTGCTCTACGCCAGCCTTTTCCATCATCAGCTGGAAACCGCCCTTGACAACCATGCCGGTACCATCGGCTTCGCCCTTGCTTTCTACAAACACGGGAGCGCCGTTGCGGGCCAGGTAGTACTGGGCATCGCCGGATACATAATCCTTAGACTCAGTGCTGTCGTGCACGATGATGTGCTGGTTCATCAGCTCCATGGCGATGTAGCGCTTGGTGATACCATAACCACTCGTCAAAGCCTGCGTGGACAGCGAGCGGACGGCATTACCCTTGGACGCATCAATACCGGGCTGCTGACCGGTAGTGGGGTCGAAGTTGAAAGCGTACATGTCGACCGGAAGGATGGACGTAGTCGTCGTTACCGAAGGCGGATTGTACGTCAGCTGCCAATACCGGCGGGCCGTAGGCGCATTGTACACGGCGGGATCGACATAACCGGTCGAGCCGAGCGCTTCGTCGGTGGGGATGAACAGCGTAAAGTACGACTGCATGGCGCGCAGATACGTACTGAAGTACTGCTTCATCGGGGCGGAGTTGTACGCACTACCTTGGATATAGTTGTCGTCGGCCGTGATGATGGAGTTGATGATTTCAGCTTGGTCGCTTACCAGCGCCGGACCGGAAACTGCGGAATAGGCAGCCGGAGCCGTCACACCCTTCATCACGTAAACCACACCGTTGTTGGCCAAGATACACTTCTCGATGCCAGCCTTGTAATCCTCCTGAGACATACCGACGAACATCGGGTCGCGAGCATCGTTCATGATGGAAAGATACTTACTCGGCACGCTAGCGTTGAACGAAGACTTCATCAAGTTGTTGATGAGCGGCTGAAGACGGTTCTTGGGAATCTGGTCAATCAAGCGCAACAGCTCTTCGTCGTCATTGACGGGCGTACCCGGAACGTAGTCGGGATTGTAACGCTCGATAAACATACGACCACCGAGGTTGAGGAAGTAATCGCGGACTGCGGAGTCATTGGGCACGAACATGGCGGCCATGTCGCGCTCGGCGGCGTCACTACCATTATTATATAGGTTCCACCCCGGGTCGTAGGAAAGCAGACCGACGTCGGAAGTAACCGACGTTCCGTCCGGCGCCGTGTTCAAGGCATTCTCACCCTGAGAACGGTTGGAGAAATAACGCTTCACGTAAAGCGTATCACCAGAGGAGCCCTGACCGTAAACAGACTCGTACTCATCCTGCAACGTCCCATCGGGGAACGGAGCGCTAAAGCGGTCGAGGATGTGGCTGTAGAGCTTCGTATTGCTGTTCTGGCGGATAGCCTCGGCCATGTTGGAGGGCACGAGCATCACCTTGTCGAGCACGTTGAAGTAACCATTCAAGCAGGTCACGTCACTCTGGTAAGCGCCGTTGGCGTCGCGGCCCGTACGCACTTCAGCGTCGTAAATAAAGTTACGACGCTGACCGGTACGCCACGCGAGGCTATCGGGCAAGTTCAACACGAAGGAGATGTCGTCCGTCGTAATGCCCTGCATGTTCATCTGGCCCAGCATGAAGTGCGTCATCAGCGTCGAGGTGTTGTCCATCGCGATAAGCACCTTTTCGCCACTGGCTTCCTTGCGGTCGCGGAGGTCTTTCCAGTAGTCGCGCTCGGTATTGCTATAAGTCACTGGCAATTCCGAAGCTGCAAACCAAGCAATAGAGTCCGTCACAGCCGCCGTGGTGCCTTGACGCAGACCGACATCCTTCGTCACGGTTGAGCTACCGGAGAGATTCGGCATCATCTCAAGCAGATAGGCGTTGTTCAACATACAGTTGTTCACCAGAATTTTCTTCTGCGCGAGGCTCAACTGGTTGTAATTACGCACGGGATTGCCATTACCGTCCGTCCACGTCGTCGTAGAGAAGAACTTGTCGTAAGCCTCATCGTCGGCCACGAAAAGCGTTCTACTACCCGTACGCGACAAGACATCGGTGTAACCCAAGTCGTCAATCAGGCGAACGACTGTCGTAAAGTTCCCACGATTCTTCAGTTCATCGTAGATACTCGAACCTAAGAACTCAGGCTTCGTGTCTGGCAAATCGTAGTCATCTGAACAGGAATACGCCACACCGCATGTCGTTAATAGACACGCGGTTCCGATCAGCGCTTTCCCCATTCTGAATAAACGGTTTTTCATACGCATCAATCCATTTATTAAGTTATTTATTGATTCTCTTCTTTTTCACTCCAATTGAATGAGGCAAAATTAATAGTTTTTTATTGGTCTACTTGTTAAGCGCACAAGTATTCTTAAGGTGATTAACTTTTTTTCATACATGCGGCAAGCTCAATTGTTAAAACGCTTCAGGCAAACTTTGCTCCCGGGCATTCCTTTTTTAAGAACGAAAAGCGCAAGGCGACTGAACAAAGGCTATTGCAAACTACTTCACCGCTATTCGATGGCCTTCCAACCAACCGCTTCAACTTCGACCAACCACTCGGGCCGGCAGACCCGAGCTGAGGTAATCACATATGGCACCGAGGGGAAATGCGCTTGCATATAACGCTCGACAGTCTCGTAATCCGACACGTCGCGCAAATACACCGTCATGCTTCGCAAATGCCGCATTTCCGCTTCACCAGAACGGAGTAACGCATCTATATTCAGGAACAGACGGTCCAGCTGACGGACGACATCACCGGGGTAAAGACAAACACCATGCTTATCAATACTGGCCGTCCCGGAAATAAGGAACAAATCACCATGAGGCAAACTCAGGCGCGTACCGCGCTCGAAAGCCACACCATACTCGTAAGTCGGATTCAGGAACTCCGGCGCCTGTAAATACAGAATACGGCCGTCGTCCAGTCCAGACACAGAAAAGAAGTCGACAGCTACAGTTGCCGCGGGACTGAGACTATACCCCTCAATTCCCGTCGAGGCGATAAAATGCGTACGAGGAGTCAGATCGTTTTCCTCAAAAAACGCATTGCGCGCCTTTACCATCGGCGCATAATGGCGATCGATGTCCCGAACGTAAATCCATGTCCGCTGGCAATGGTCCTTCAGGTTTAATCCATACTGCTGGAGCCAGCCAACATGTTCTTTGAATGCCCGTTCTGTCTGCTCGTAAGTACCCAGACCGGAAACATCCGCTGAAACATAACGCACGGAATGGAACAACAACCGAAGCTCCCCCAAACTCAGGACATGACGCTCCGACGTACCGGCATGACTCCAGTTCCGAGTAGAGACGAGCAGCGCCAGCGCAATCTTGCATCCAGACAAAGGAGGTTGCTCAACATACGAAACCGCTCCGACCGACAGAAACTGTATATACAAAGAGTGGTTCTCCACCGCCGGCCACTGGTTGATGGCATCGCTCAGGTAAACGCGTGTCGCCAATAATTGCGACTTGCTACACTGGTGCGCGTCCAGCCACGCTTGCCACTGCCGGGTCAAGTCGTCCAGACGTTCTGAAAAACCTCCTCCACATTTCGGGGTCAATATCACAAAGTATTCCATCGTTCTCAATTTGTCTCTATGGCATCGCGGGCAGTCTTCACTCCTCGATTTACACATTATATTATATATAGGGCGCCATAACGAATTTATCGCCTTGACGGACGCCTAACTGACGCATTCTGCGTTTCAGTTTTTCTACGAACTCATAATTCTTCAAACCCCAGTCAGGCGCAACGAGCAATTCCTTGGGCGATTGCGCCGTAAAACGCTCGACGGCAATCGTAGGCCGCAAAAGCTGCAAATAGTCTACGACCAAATCGATGTATTCATCCACACTATAGAAATGGAAATGTTCAGGAGCGTTTCTGAACTCTTCGGCCATAGCCGTACCTTTTATCAGCTGCAACTGGTGAAGTTTCAACACATCGA
This sequence comes from uncultured Alloprevotella sp., assembly GCA_944322325.1. GTDB lineage: Bacteria > Bacteroidota > Bacteroidia > Bacteroidales > Bacteroidaceae > Alloprevotella. The sequence continues at coordinate 45,312 of CALUOQ010000013.1, read as the reverse complement.
GCGGCAAGGCGGAAAGAGTTGGGGCTTGTGCCAGAATTTCCTCACGCGTCTCTCCGGGAAGCCCCAATATCACGTGTCCTCCGACCAGAATTCCCCGTGCGGCAGCCTCCCGAATAGCCAAACACGCCGTCGCGAAGTCGTGCCCGCGATTGATGCGCTTCAAAGTCCGGTCGCAGGTACTCTCAATGCCAAACTCCAACATGACAAAAGCAGAGTGCGACAACGCTGCCAGATAATCGTAAAGGTCCGGCGTCATACAGTCTGGTCGGGTCGCAATCACAAGGCCCAAGACACTATCCACGGACAAAGCCTCCTCAAACCGCGCACGGAGCACTTCCAAGGGGCCATAAGTATTGGTATAAGACTGGAAATAAGCCAAGTAACGCATTGACGGACTTTTTCGCGCAAAAAAGCGTTTACCTTCCTCCAATTGCGTCGTGATACTCTTTTGCGGCGTACAGTATTCCGGACTGAAAGCGCGGTTATTACAGTATGTACAGCCTCCACGACCGACCGTTCCGTCGCGATTGGGACAAGTCGCACCCGCATTTATAGAAATCTTCTGCACCTTTCCGCCGAAATACTTCTGCATAAGTTGGCTCGTATCGGTGTACAAATAGTCTGGGCGCACTTGAATCTGTAAGTAAAATTAACGAGGCAAAAGTAATGATTTCCCATCAAATAACCCGGTATTCCACCCGTCTTTTCCGAGAGAAACACAACTATTATAGGATAAAAGACCTATACCATAAATACCGTTTGCGGACGGAGTTCATCACTCAAAAGCATACATTCCACCGGATTTCATACCTAATTTTCCCAAAATTCCACGTCACGCACACTTTTTCCGAAAAAAATCGCACAACCAATTAATCCTTTTTATACTTTTACGTCCAACTAAAAAAGCAAACCAAAAAAGCAGATATGAACAAATACGTCAGATGGGGAATAGTCGGCGTCATCGTCGTCGGCTTAACAGGATTGGGAATACACACATTCGTTCCGCACGAAAACAAAGAACTTTCCGAAGGCAACACGAAACCTACGAAAAAAAAGGAAAATTCGCTAAACGTCCGGGCCGTGACCGTCAAGCGACAGACCTTGAACGACGGTCTGTCGGTCAGTGGTAGCCTCCTTCCCGATGAAGAAGTTCAGCTTTCGTTCGAAACGTCCGGAAAAATCACAGAAATTCATTTTAGGGAAGGCGCTACGGTCCACGAAGGACAATTGTTGGCCAAAGTAAACGACGCTCCGCTACAGGCAGAACTCCGCAAACTGGAATCGCAACTCCGTCTGGCCAGCGACCGCGTATTCCGTCAGAATGCACTGCTGGCCAAGGAAGCCGTCAGCCGTGAGGCTTTCCAGGAAGCCCAAACCAATCTTGCCACCCTACGCGCTGAAATCGACATGATTAAAGCCAACATTGACCAAACTGAACTGAAAGCTCCGTTTGAGGGTATCATCGGCTTGCGCCAAGTCAGTCAGGGCGCCTACGCCTCACCGACAACCGTCATCGCTACCTTAACTAAAATCCGTCCGCTGAAAGTAGAGTTTTCCGTGCCTGAACGTTACGCCGGACTGCTCAAACCGGGCGCATCACTTCATTTTACCGTTGAGGGACAGATGGATACCCTTTCCGCAAAGGTCTACGCCACAGACTCTAAAGTAGACCCGGAGACTCATACTTACACCATTCGCGCCCAATATGCCAACAGCAACGGCAAACTGATGCCGGGCCGTTACGTAAACGTCAGTCTGAATGCCCACGAATATAAGGACGCCATCGCGGTTCCGAGCGAAGCCATCATCTCGGAAATGGGCAAGGACAAAGTATTCCTTTACAAAAACGGCATCGCACAACCGGCCGAAATCGTAAAAGGTCTCCGCACGGCTTCACAAGTACAAGTACTGAAAGGCGTGCAACCCGGCGACACGGTTATCGTGAGTGGAACCATGCAGTTGCGCACGGGGCAGAAAGTCATCCTCGATAGTGTCGATTAATCCTGAAAGCCCAGCCCAAGTATGAACATTTCAGAACTAAGCATCCGCCGCCCGGTGTTGGCCACTGTGCTGACGCTGGTCATTCTGCTGTTCGGTTGTATCGGCTACCTGAGCCTCGGCGTCAGGGAATATCCGTCCGTCGACAATCCCATCATTTCAGTGCAGTGCTCCTACTCCGGAGCCAATGCCGACGTCATTGAGAATCAGATAACAGAACCGCTCGAACAGAACATCAACGGTATCCCAGGCATCCGTTCGCTCACCAGTGTCAGCCAGCAAGGACAGAGCCGCATTACGGTTGAGTTCGAACTCTCCGTAGACCTCGAAACCGCCGCCAACGACGTACGCGACAAAGTGTCGCGCGCACAGCGCAATCTGCCGCGCGACTGCGACCCGCCGACCGTCTCCAAAGCCGACGCCGACGCCCAACCCATCCTTATGGTTGCCATCCAAAGCGACAAGCGCTCCCTGCTGGAACTCAGCGAAATCGCAGACCTCACCGTCAAGGAACAACTCCAGACCATCCCCGAAGTGAGCAGCGTATCCATCTGGGGTGAAAAGCGCTATTGTATGCGCTTGTGGCTCGACCCCGTCAAGATGTCAGGTTACGGCATCACTCCGCTTGACGTAAAGAATGCGCTCGACCGCGAGAACATCGAGCTTCCCTCGGGCAGCATCGAGGGCAACACAGTCGAACTGACCATTCGTACCCTCGGTCAAATGCACACGACTGAGGAATTCAATAACCTGGTTATCAAGGAGACCAACGGAAGAATCGTTCGCCTCAGCGACATCGGACAGGCAGAACTCAGCGCCCGCAATCTGAAAAGCTACATGAAAATGAACGGCGTGCCCATGGTCGGCGTGGTCGTCATTCCGCAGCCGGGAGCCAACCACATCAACATCGCCGAGGCCGTCTACGAGCGTATGGAACAGATGAAGAAAGACCTCCCGGACGACGTCCAGTACTCATATGGTTTCGACAATACGCGCTTCATCCGCGCTTCCATCAACGAAGTGAAAGACACGGTGTACGAAGCGTTTGTACTCGTCATCATCATCATCTTTCTTTTCCTGCGCGACTGGCGCGTGACGCTCGTCCCGTGCATCGTCATCCCCGTATCGCTCATCGGCGCTTTCTTCGTCATGTATGTCGCGGGCTTCTCCATCAACGTGCTCTCCATGCTGGCCATCGTCTTGGCCGTCGGGCTCGTGGTGGACGACGCCATCGTCATGACAGAAAACATATACATCCGCATCGAACAAGGCATGCCACCCAAGGAGGCAGGCATTGAGGGTGCCAAGGAAATTTTCTTTGCTGTCGTCTCGACCACCATTACGCTCGTATCCGTGTTTTTCCCGATCGTATTCATGGAGGGTACCACGGGTCGCCTTTTCCGCGAGTTCAGCTTTGTCGTCGCCGGCTCGGTGCTCATCTCGGCTTTTGCAGCCCTGACGTTCACCCCCATGCTCGCCACAAAAATCCTCGTACACCGCGAGAAGCAAAGTTGGTTCTACACCAAGACGGAACCCTTCTTTGCCGGCATGAACCGTCTGTACGCCCGTAGCCTGAACGCCTTCCTGCAACACCGCGCGTGGGCCATCGCCATCATGGCCGTCTCCGTGGGCGTCATCGTTTGGCTCTGGCAGACCATCCCCAGCGAGATGGCCCCCCTCGAGGACCGTTCCAGCATCACCATCCGCACCACTGGTCCCGAAGGTGTCTCGTACGAGTACATGCGCGACTACACCGAAGACATCAACCGCTTGGCCGACTCTCTCATGCCCGACGCCGAGTTCATCACGGCACGAGTGTCCGACGGCACGGGTAACATCCAAATCACCCTGAAAGACATCAAGGAACGCGACTATTCGCAAATGGAGGTTGCCGAAAAGCTGTCACAAGCCATCAAGAGCAAAACCGACGCCCGTTCCTTTGTGCAACAGCGCTCGTCGTTCGGCAACCAGCGCGGAGCCATGCCCGTACAGTATGTCATTCAGGCGACCAACATCGAGAAGCTTCAGGAAGTACTGCCCAAATTCATGGCCCAAGTCTACGAGAATCCCACCTTCCAAATGGCAGACGTCGACCTCAAATTCAGCAACCCCGAAGTACGCATCCACATCAACCGTGAAAAAGCGAACCTCATGGGAGTCAGTACGCAGGACATCGCCCAAACCCTCCAGTACGGTTTGAGCGGACAGCGCATGGGCTACCTCTACCTCAACGGCAAGCAATACGAAATTGTGGGTGAAATCAACCGGCAGCAGCGCAACACGCCTATGCACCTGAAGTCCCTGTACGTCCGCAGCGACGACGGCACCATGGTACAGATGGACAACCTCGTCGACCTCGAGGAAAACATCGCCCCCCCGAAGCTCTACCGTTACAACCGCTTCGTCTCGGCCACCGTATCGGCGGGTCTGGCCGAAGGTAAGACCATAGGCCAAGGCATTGAGGAAATGGACAAGATAGCCCAAAACACACTCGACGACACTTTCCGCACCGCTCTGGCCGGCGAGTCAAAGGACTTCAGCGAGAGCGCTTCGAGCCTTATCTTCGCCTTCTCGCTTGCGCTAGTCCTCATTTACCTTATCCTCGCCGCCCAGTTCGAGAGCTTCAAGGATCCCTTCGTCATCATGCTGACCGTGCCGCTGGCCATCTGCGGCGCCCTCATCTTCATGGCACTCAGCGACCAGACCATGAACATCTACAGCCAAATCGGCATCATCATGCTCATCGGGCTCGTCGCCAAAAACGGCATCCTCATCGTCGAGTTTGCCAACCAAAAACAGAAAGCCGGCGAAGCCAAGCTACAGGCCATCCGCGACGCGGCCGCCCAGCGCCTGCGCCCCATCCTCATGACCAGTGCAGCCACCATCCTCGGCCTCGTTCCCTTGGTCTACGCCAACGGAGAGGGAGCCAGGGGACGCAACGCCATGGGCATTGCCGTAGTAGGCGGAATGATCATATCGACGTTCCTCACCCTCTTCATCGTTCCCGCCATCTACACCTACCTATCCACCGACCTGTCCAAAAAGGCAGCCAAACAAGCAAAAGCATGAAGAAACCCCACCTCCTGCCCCTGATCCTGCTCTTGCTCCTCGCCTGGAGCGAACCCACAGAGGCACAAAACAGCACCCTGCGCGACTTTCTTCAGGAAGGATTGCAAAACAACTATTCGTTGAAAGTGGTCCGCAACGACGAGCAAACCGCAGCCAACAACAATACCTTGGCCAACGCCGGCGCCCTGCCCACCGTCGACCTCTCCGTGGGCTATACGGGCAACCTCGACAACTCGAAGTCCACCGACCGTCTCACGGGCAGCGTCACGCATAACCGCGGCGCCCTCGACCACACCTTCACGGCCGGCGTCGACGCCGAATGGACCGTGTTCGACGGCTTCAAGATACAGACCAACATCAGCCGCCTGCGCGAGCTGCAACGTCAGGGCGAAACGGCCACGCGCATGGCCATCGAGGACTACATGGCCAATCTGGCCAGCGAATACTTCAACCTCGTTCAGCAGGAAATCCGTTACAAGAACCTGCTCTACGCCGTCAAGCTGTCCAAGGAGCGTTTGCGTATTGCCGAGGAGCGCTACCTTATCGGCGACAACTCACGCCTCGACTACCGCCAAGCCGGCGTCGACTTCAATGCCGACAGCGCCGAGTGTCTCAAGCAAATCGAAGTGCTCGCCACCTCGCGCATACGGCTCAACGAACTCATGGCTTCCAACAGCATCACGCGGCAAATCACCGTCTCCGACACCGTCATCCGCCTCGACATGGAGCTCGACTACGACTCTCTGCTCGCCGGCATGTTGCGGAGCAACAGCCAGTTGCTCAACGCCGCCCACAACCAACGCCTTGCCGCCATCGACCTCAAGGCCGTCCGCTCGCGCGACTACCCCTACCTGCGCCTCAACGCCGGCTACGGCTATACGCACAACCGCTACGGCTTCGGTTCCACGTCCAAGCGCAACAACTTGGGCCTCAACTTCGGAGCCACTATCGGTTTCAATCTCTTCGACGGCAATCGACGCCGGGAACGCGCAAACGCCAAACTCGCCGCCGAGAGCGCTGCCTGGGAACGTCAGGACCTCGAAGTCAGCCTCCGCGCCCAGTTGGCCGACCTGTGGCAAGCCTATCAGAACAACAAGCGCTTACTCAACCTTGAACGCCAGAATCTTATCGTAGCCCGCGAAAACCATGCCATCGCCTACGAGCGTTTCCTGCTTGGCGACTTGGCCGGTATCGAAATGCGTGAAGCCCAGAACAGTCTGCTCGACGCCGAAGACCGTCTCCTGACAGCCGAATACGACACCAAGGTCTGCGAAATTTCCCTGCTGCAAATCAGCGGCCACATCACGCACTATCTGGAATAACGTTCCAAACACCCAGGAATCCTCCATGTCCCTCTCCGCACGCTCGTCCCTGTCTGCGGAGAGGGACTTTTCTTATCCCTGTACCTTAACCGTATTTCCGCGCAGTACCCTCGTGCGGCATACTGCAATCCGCAAAATCGACATGAATTAACAAATTTTACGTCTCGGCGTTGCTCTTCTGATGGACGCAACCCTTATTTTTGTAAAATCGCAAGTTCGTCCTCCCGGCGCTCCGCCTAAAGGGACCGTCTATGTGCCATGCGACACTTCCTCCCGAAGCGTCACATCAGGCATCCTCAAAAAACGCAGTTTCACTGCACCTTATAAAAATCTGCCATGTCCGCTCACACTGACCTCAAAGAACCGAAAAACCAGAAAGTGACTACGCCCCAGTCCCTCGCCCAAATATTGTCGCAACTCTCCGACAATATCGAACACAAGCGTCTGGCCGACGTGTTCCGCTTTATCTCCTTCACGCCGCACGAGACTTACGGTCCCCATCAGCACCTGCGCATTGAAATCAACTATGTCTACCGCGGCAATTGCTTTCTTGAGGTCGGCGGCAGACGGCTGAAGTTCCGCCACGGCGAGATGATGATTATTCCCTCACTGGTTCCCCATTTTTTCGAAAGCGGCTCGCGGGGATGCACCCTGATGCAACTCGAATTTCTTCCCAGCCTCATTTCCTCACTCACTTCGTTTCTTCCTGCCGCATTTTCCGAAGACACCTCGGATACAGTCATCCGAATCATTGACAACACGTCACTGACACAAACCATCCGGCAAATCATCTCCGAACTGACGGCCAAGCGCCCCCTCCACGAACAGCTGGTCATGCTCCACTATGCGGAGCTTCAGCTACACCTTTGCCGGTATCTGGAAGAAAACTTCCTGCCGCAGGACTATCCCGACGCACTGAAGCAGGCCGTCAACAACGTGCGCTCCAACTACGCCCAGCCACTCAGTGTCCGCACGATGGCCACTCAGTCCGGCATCAGTGAACGCTACCTGCGCCGCCTCTTCACGCTCTACCTCCACACGAATCCCAACGACTTCCTCAACCGGACACGAATCAGCAAAGCGGCCGAACTGATTCGCCAAACGACGCTTTCCATCAAGGAAATTTGCTTCCAGTGCGGCTTTCGTTCGCAAGCCCACTTCTCGCGTATGTTCAAACGCTACGAAGGCTGTCTGCCCCATGAACTCAACAAATGACCCTGAGCGTGTTCCGTTTCCATAAAAAAGCAATAGGCGAAAAGCCGATTTGAACAATTTCGGACAACGGCGCTCTGACAAAAGACAGAAAAGCCTTGCTAACTTTGCATGTAGTTAAAAATAAGCTCAGACCACATGCAAAAGTTTCCTTGTACAGCAAAATCCCGTTCCCGGATACTGATTGCCGCTCTCGCACTAAGCTGGAGCGGAATGCAGGCACTGGGACAGACGTACGACCCTGCGGGCCCACGCACGTACGTGCTTCCCGAGTCGGTAAACGGCGTGCGGACACCGGTCGTATCGCTCAACGGCGAATGGCGCTTCCGCCCTACGGCTGACAGCCGCTGGACCACGGTCCAAGTACCCGGCGAAGTAGCGATGCAAGGCTATGCCATCCAACACGACAAGCCCTTCTATTACGAACGAAGCTTTCGCCTGCCGGCCGACTTCAAGGACCGTCGCACCATACTGCGCTTCGACGGGGTCTACAGCCGGGCCAAGCTCTACGTGAACGGCCGCTTCGTCCGCGAGCACCGCGGTGGTTTCACCCGTTGGGAAACCGACATCACCGACCTCGTCACGCCGGGCCGGGACAACCGCGTCGCGCTTGAAGTCGTGGACCGCATCGACGACATCTCCTACGCCGCAGGATACGCCCACCATCCTATCGGCGGAATCCTGCGCGACGTCACGGTCTACAGCCTGCCCTCAACCCACCTGTACGACCTCAACGTCGAAACGGACCTCGATTCCGTCTACCAAAACGCCGAACTGCGGCTCAGCTGCAACGTCGACGGCAAACGCCCGGCCAAAGTGCGCGTCGAATTGCTCGACCCGCAGGGCAAGCCCGTTCCGTTGGCGACCCCTCAGTTTACCCTTGCCCCCGGTAGTCGGGATACGCTCACGCTGAACGTCGACAGCCCGGCCAAATGGGACGCCGAACATCCCAACCTCTATACCCTCATTCTGACGACCACTGCCTCCGGGGGCGACAGCTATACCCTCCGCCGGCAGGTCGGCTTCCGCGAAATCGAGGTGCAAGGTGCCCGCCTCCTGGTCAACGGCCGCCCCGTCAAACTGCGCGGCGCTTGCCGGCACGACCTCCATCCCACTCTCGGCCGCACCACCACACGCGAAATCGACAGCCTCGACGCCCGCCTCTTCAAGGAAGCCAACATGAACTTCGTCCGCACGTCGCACTACCCGCCCAACGAGCGCTTCCTCGACTTCTGCGACCGTTACGGCATCTACGTCGAAAGCGAAACAGCCGTCTGCTTCGTCAACACCTACCGCCAGAAAAATTACGCGCCGGGCGCTTCCCACAACGACCTTACCCACACTGCACAATACGTGGGGCAATGTCAGGAAATGGTGAAAAGCAGCCGTACGCACCCGAGCATCATCATGTGGAGCATCGGCAACGAAAGCACCTACGGTACCAACTTCCAGCTCAGCTACGACTGGGTGAAGGCGAACGACTCCACCCGCCCGGTCATATTCAGCTATCCCGGCTCGGTGGACCGCAAACAGAAAATTTTCGACATCCTCAGTATGCACTATCAGGACTACAACGGCAACCTCGACCAGTGGGGCATGTCGACCCGTGGCTTCCAAGGTCACGGCATCCCCGCCCTCTTCGACGAGTGGGCCCATCCTGCCTGCTACACCTACTCCACCCTTCAGGAAGACCCCGGCATCCGCGAGTTCTGGGGGCAATCGCTCGACCGCATGTGGAGCGGACTGTTCGACGCCCCCGGCGGACTGGGTGGCGCCATCTGGGGCTACGTCGACGAGACGTTCGCCCTGCCCGAACCGAAAGTCGGCACGGCCTATTGGAAGACTTTCGCCCACACGGCCAAACCTGCCGACGTGCAGGGCAAATGCGTCGGCTACGGCGAGTGGGGCATCGTCGACGTATGGCGACGGCCAAAACCCGAATTCTGGTCGACGAAGAAAGCCTACTCGCCGGTGCGCCTCTTTGTGAATGACTATATCGACGCCACAGCAGGCTCACCGATAGTCCTGACGGTGTACAACCGCTTCGACCACACCAACCTCCGTGAAATCACGGCCCGCTTCACCTACGACGGCCACACTGCCGCCGCCACACTCACCCCGACGGAGCCCCACCGGAAAGGAACGCTCACCCTGCCGGCCTGCGACTGGACGGACGGCAAATCCGTGTTCATCGAGTTTCTCGACCGCGACGGCCAGCTCATCGATGCCTATCAGCCCACCATCGGCCAGACGCGAAAAACAAGTGCTACGCCCGTCGTTTCTGGCGCTGCGCTCGTCGTCACGGACGCTGCGACCGTTTTGACCGTCGCCGGACCTGGTTTCACCATCCCTTTCGACAAAAACACAGGGCTTATCACAAATGCAAAATCCGGCAACGAAGTCGTCATCGAGCGCGGCCCGCTCGCCCACATGCAGGTCAACCTGAATCACCTCTCGGGCGCCGAAGTGCGCAAGATGGCCAGCTCATACACGGTCGACCCCGACTCGTGGGAGAAAGAAAGTTTCGACTGGAAGAAAACCGGTGACGACGTCTGTGTCCGCCTGTCCGGCCACTACGGCGATGTACACGTGGACTACACCATCTGCATCAAACCGACGGGACAGCTCGACATCAGCTACACCACCGACGGCCTGCCCAACGGCTACCTGCGCGAAACGGGACTGGGATTCCGTCTGCCCGCTGACGTGTACGACACCGTCTCGTGGGAACGCGACGGATATTGGAACTACTACCCCGAAGGCGAATTTGCCGGCAACGAGGGCCGTTTCCCGCTCTACAACGCAAACGTCCCGGCTTATGGCGAGCGTCCCGACCAGCCTTGGCCCCTCGACACACACAATTACTATTACTGGGCCGATGCCGGCGCCAACTGCAAACGCCCCCTGACGCAGGCCGCCAAGGGTATGAAGGAAAACATCTACGTCTATCAGTTAAGCCAGCAAGGCGATGGCAAGACGCACCGCCTGACCGTGACCGACCCGACCGCTTCGGTGGCCTGTCGCCTCAGCCGAAAGGCTGACGAAAGCCTGTTCCTTTATGTCAACAACCGATGGGACTATCCCGAAATAGCCTGGGGCAACTACTGCAAGTGCCTTGAAGCCTTGCCTTGCTACGGACGCATTTCGCTCAACATCCAATAACAAAACCATTTCAGAGACCTGAAACAACAACGAAGCCCGCCGGCCCATCCCCCGTAACTGGAGGAAAGGCCGGCGGGCATATTTTTCTTTCGGGCGAAGCCCTCACCGGGAACGCGCTACCAGCCGTTACGGCGAATCAGCGCGTTGAGTTCGCTCACAATGTCGTCGTAATCCGCCCGACGGCCACACACACGGAAATCAACCAGTGGCTGCTTGTCGAGCAGGTGCGCCATGAGTTCGTCCATCGACGGGGCTTTAGGCAGGCGGCTGTACTCCTCGTATGTATAAGTGAGGAAGGCCACATGCTCGTTGATGCCCCGGTTGTCAAGCCAGAAACCGCCCTCGAGCAGAGTAGGCAAGGCGAGCTCCTTGCCCCGCCGCAAGTCGGAAGGAGCCGGGTACGAAACGATGCGACGGCGCGACGCGTCCATTATCACGGGCACGTTGTGCGAATAGTCCTTCCGCGTCTTGTAAATGATGACTGGAGGTGACGCCACCTGGGGACTGCCACCCGCGATCGTCCCGCCGGGCGGCACTGACGGGCTACCGGCCGAAACTGCCGGCTCGGAAGAAGCGTCGCCCCGATGGGACGCGCACCCCGCAGCCGCAGCTGCACAGAGCAAAAGACCACCTGCTGCGGCAAGAGTTCCTTTCTGAAAAATTCGATTATGTTTCATTGCTCACATGTAACGGGTTATACAACAAGAGGTCAACGAGCAAACTTCGCTTGCTGGACGGTGCCGTCAGCAAGAGTGACCTGCACAATATAAGTCCCCGCGGAGAGGTCCGCCACGTCGAGGTTGTAAGCCCTGTCGCTGCCAGAAAGCGTAGTTTGTCGCAGCAAAGCGCCCTGAGCGCTGTACAGGTGGACACTGCGCATGGGCTGATCGCTCGTCAAGCTGACCACGGACGCGCCTTTTTCCACCTCAATTTGCAGACCGTCGCCAGACTCGACCGAGGGGATACCCACAATGACCGTGACGAGCACGGACGAGGTCCAAAGCTGGGTGAGCGGAGAGCTTTTCGACGCATCGTAAGCGTAGAGACGGAACGAGTAGGAACCGGGGGTGACGTCCGCGTTCAGCGTGACGCTGAAGTCCTGCACCTCGCCTTTCTGCAAGTTGACAGGGAAACGCTGCGTCTGCACCGCCGCGCTCGACGAACCATTGCGGTAGAGGTAGGCGACAAGAGAACCGTCGAAGTAATCGCCGGCCCCGCTGATGCCTATCTGCCCGGTACATACGATGTTTGACCCTGTCGCTACCCGCGAGTCGGCCAGCTTGCAGCGAATGGCGCGCACCACTTGGGCTGGCGTCCCTTGTTCACCAATAGTCACTTCGAGCGGTTCGCCCACATAATGATTGGTATAGCTGTACATCCATATCGGGCGGATAAAAGCCTTGCCCACGTATTCCGGCATCTTCACCGCGCAGACGATAGTGTCCGTTTCGCCGGGACCGACGTAAACCTGCTCGATGCGCTGACTCTTAAGCTGATTCTGATTCTCATCAAGCACAGCCAGTTCGATGCGGCCCGTAAATTCATGCTCGGGACGGGGATTCTTGATGACAATCGTAAACAGCTCTGAACGGTTGCTGTGCAGTTCGCCGGCCGGCGTCACCGTGATTTCCGGCACAATGGTGCCGTCGTCTTCTTCGACAAAGCGCGCCTTGCCGTTCTCGACGACGAGGAAATGCTCTGGGCTTATACCATACTCCGTACGTACGCGGTCCCAAGTACGGCCTTCGTTCAGCCTTGTGCCCACGTACACTTCGTAGACACCATCAGCCATCCCGGAGGGCACGTTCAAGTTGAAACCATAACTCGTGTACCCATAAGTAATCGCCAAACCGGACAACGAGACGATATTGCTAATCGGCTTTTGCTCGCCGTTCAAATCAGCAATGATGGCCATGCGGCCTGTAAACTCATTGGCCCGGTTGTAAATCGCGTTGGCCGTAGCCTTGAGGTTCTGCGCATCAATGTCGAGACGCCCCATTTCGAAATACGACCGCACTTCCGAGAGTTGCGTAGACGGAGCCAGTCCCACGGCCATCATTTGCTCGAACTGATAACCCGACCCGTCGCTGCCGCCAATTCCGGACACACCCGGTTTCAACTTCGTCACCAGGTAATAACCGTTGCTCGACCCGGACCATCCCCAATTGATATGGAAAAGCCCCGTCTCGTCGTAGCCGTCTATGACGAAAGCATGACCGCTCGGCACCTCATCGGCCGCGCTAAACAAGACAGGCCGCCGGGCGCTCAGCTCGCTCTTTATCAGGTTCTGCCATTCCTCCAGCGAATAACAGAAGGCCGAGGCCATGTATGCGTATGGGTTATAGCTCAGATAATCCATCATGCCCGCCAAGGCTGTCGTCGTCACAGCGCCTGACTCCGAGGGTGTATAATTCATACTGGCGGCCACTCCGCAGGCCAACATCAGCTCGGCCACAGCGTCGGCTTCCGTCGCGTTGTACTGCCCCGACGTGTAGGCGGGCAACATATTGTCCCAGTCGAACGTGGTGCGCACGTAGTTATATGTAAGCTGAATGCCATGGGTCTGCGTCGTATATCCTTTGACACGAGTGCCTTTCTCGGGATACTTATAGTAACGCATGACTTGAGCCATTGCCGTAGCCACGCATCCCGTCACACACCGCTGGCCGTTTACCGTAGGACACTTGCGGTTGTACGGGTCGTTCTGATTGTAATTGATGTCGCCCAGCAACGGCTCGACCGACGGGGCAAGGCCCTCGTCCGCCGTCGGGGCGGACGAGGGTTCAACTACGGCACCCGGGGCGTCGAGTTCGTCCCGCTTCAGTTCGTAGAGCTGCAGCCAGGCACGCATGTTGTCGGGCACCTCGCTGAGGGCGAACTCACCCTCGAACGAATAGCCCAGCACTTCGGGCATACGGTCGTCGCCCGAGATGATGACGAAACCGTTGTCCGCCTGATTGTACACGTAGTAAGCCGGCACAGAAGCCTGGCGTACGGTCCGCGACGCGGTCGACAGATCGGCCGACGTGGCTGCCAGCGTCACCCCTCCGGTCTCCGCAGCGCCGCGCGCTTTCACAGCGTGTTTCTCGAAAAAATTGGCAGCAAGCTGCTCGGCCTCAGCAGTCGAACGCGGCCCGGCCGACAGGCTGAGAGTACCCCACGCTACCGCAAACACAGTAAGTAAACGTTTACACATAATTATAATCCTTATAAAACAAGGCAAAAATAGCGGTTTTCCATACTACTCGTACGGCACTCGGCAATTTCGTCGTGTTAAAAAATCATTCGCCTGCCGTTGTACACACAAAGAAAGTTCCGCACCGGCGACCAGCAAGGCTGGACACGCCAAGAGCGGAACTTCATATGCAGAGACTTACGGCAGCTTTACTGCATAGGGCTGTAAACACGTTCGAAGCGCACCTCGTTGAAGCCCTCACCGCGCTGGGCCATGCTGATGACGAGCTGTGTACCGGCCGAGCGGAGCTCGCAGTAAATGCGGTGCGTGCCGGCGATAGCCTTAGCACCCAAGTCTGCCATCCAACTGTCGTCCGCAGCGTCGGCGTCAAAGCTGACGGGCGTGTCGGGGTCGTCGACAGTCACGTAGTACTCACGCACGGAAGTCATGCCGAGCTCGCGCAAAGCCAGACGGCGCATGAGGGCAAGCTTGCGGCCGTAAGACACGGCACTGGCGGCCGAAAAATCCAGCACCTCGCGGACTTCAGTCAGCCGGTCGCCCGTGAACACGTACGAGCGCTCCACCTCGTCCGTGGTGTTCGTCTGCAGGACGTCCGGGAAGTGCCCTACGTACGTGCCGACACTGTCCGCCGAGGCCTCAAGGCCGGGATAGATTTCACACGTGCGTTCGGCGCTGTCCGCCCACTTTGAGCTGAAAATATCGCAGCTCACCACGGTGTAGTCCAGCTCGATTCCTTGCGTATTGTAGATGTCGCCCGATGTTGTGGGGGAGGAAAAGATGTAACGGGCGCCGAACGCCAGGGTGTAAGTACCCGGCTCCTCAGGCGCGTGGAAGGCATAATAGGACACGCCGTCACGCTCCTCGCCCTCATAGAAGTTATTCCACGTATAGGTAGCCTCGTAAATGTTCTCGCCTCCGGTGGGCAGGGGGATACTTGCCGTCAACGCTTCGCCGGGGCGTATGTCCTCCGTACGCGACAGGCTGAGCCGGCCGTTCATCGTCGGAGCCACGCCGTACAGCACGTCGTCGTCACTACAAGCCGTCAGGCTCAGGGCCAGACACACGGCGGCCATGCCGCCCATCATCCGATTTTTCATTTTTATCACTGCTTTAGAAATTCTTGACGCGCAAATATACGACAAAAAACGGTACGCCATGTCCTCGCATCCCGCCAACTTCATTTTCTACTCCGCCCCGACAGGCCCGTTACAACCACGAAGAAGCCCCGGCCGCGGCTCCACCTTCGGGTGGATGCCGTGGCCGGGGCGCAATGACTGTCGGTTGCCGTCCGCTTAGCGGGCCGGCTTGTATTCGCGGGTAAAGCGGACCTCGTTGTCGCCGTTGCCGCAGTTGGCCACGCTGATGCGCATGATGGTGTTCACGCCGTACTTCGAATGCAACTCGCTGTAAACGCGGACAGTACCGGCGCTCAGCTGGGCACCCAGCTCGTCCTTCCACTCGTTGCCGCTTTGGTTGAAATCGATGTCTACAGTGTCGCCGGGCGCGCTTTCCGACACGTAGTATTCCCTCGTCGGAACCTGGAACAATTCCTCTTCAGCCTTCTCGCGCAACTGAGCCAGCTTGTCCACATAGCTCCGGGCCGTCGAGCTCTTCAGCGTCTCTTCTTCCTTTATCCGCGCCAGGCGGTCATTCTGGAAGTAGAAGTCACGCACGATGGTGCCCGTGGAACTCTGGCTGAGCCAGTCCATCACCCGTCCGGTGTACACGTTGGGATCGTCGTCGCTGGGCTTGAGGCTCGGGTATATCTGGCACGTGCGGGCGACGTTGTCCGTCCAGTTCGAACCGAACGCGTCGCACGACTCTACGGCACACACGGTGTCCTGACGCAGCACGCACATCGAGTTGCCCGTCGCGTCGAGCATCGAGAACGTATAGCGGGCCTCGAAAGACACGATGTACGTTCCTCCGCGCCGACCGGTGGTGAACAACGTATAGGTGGACTGCGTGCCGTCGTTGGTACCGTCGATGTAATCGTTCCAGGTATAGGAAGCTGTGGCGATGTTCTCGCCGCCCGTGGGCAGCAGGATGCTCGCCGTCACCTTCTCGCCCGGACGGATATCCTCGGAGGGCGTAAACGTAATCTTCCCGGCCCACTGCGGAGCCACGGCGTACACTTTCTCTTCGTCTTCGCTGTCGCTACAGGACGTAAGGCACAGAGCGAGACACACGGCGGCCGCGCCGCCCATCAACCAGTTTTTCATCATAACAGTTGCTTTTAGTTGGTTTTTGTCCTGCAAAAAATAACAAAAAACAGTTATAGCCAATTAAATCGGCATGGAATTTTCATCCGTCGCCGCACTTAGCCTGTTTCCTCCGCCCCGCACCTCGACCCGGGCGCAGACCGAGAGCTCTCCCGCGTGGCCAGGCCTCCGGCACGCAGTCCATTTTTGATTTCGTCTGCTGCGGAAATTTTTCTTCAAATATGGAGAAAACCGTCCTCGTACCTGAGGAATTTTTCGTGGACTGCGAGCAGCAGGTCGCAACCGGACTGAGCGGTTTTCGGGCGCCGCGGGCGGCGCGTACGGGAAAAACGGATACCTTTGCCGCCGACATACGTTCACCTACCTATAATAAAATATGCTGACAACCCTAACCACAAGAAAAACTATGAGTGTGAAAACCTCCTGCCGCACGGCGCTGCTCAGGCTGTGCGCCGCGCTTGCTTTCGTGCTAAGCGCCACGACGGCTTCGGCCTACACGGAGCGCAACCTGCTGACCGGACGGGCCGACCTCGAAACCCTGAAAGCCGCCCTCGTAGCCGACCGCGCCTGGGTGCCCTACCCCGCCTATGCCGACCGTCAGGGCTGGGCGGACTTCCTGGGCGAGTACCGCGACGACTACATCCGCCGGGGCGAAAAGCGACTCGACTACGAGTGGCGCGTGGTGCGGGCGACGGACTACCTGGAGTTCGAACGCTCGGGCAACCGCGACGTCATGGAATCGCCCCTCGAGAGCAACAACCGCGCCATCGCCGACCTGCTGCTGGCCGAGCTGGCCGAGGGCAAGGGGCGCTTTACGGACCAACTCATCAACGGCGTGTTCCAAGCCTGCGAGATGACGTCGTGGGCCCTGGCCGCCCACCTCGTCGTGCAACCCACGCACCGCGCCCTGCCGGCGTACGACTATCCCGTCATTGACCTTGTCTCGGGCGACATGGGGGCGCTGCTCTCGTGGACCTACTACTTCATGCACGAAGCCTTCGACCGCGTCGACCCCGAAATCTCCCGCCGCCTGCGCCACGAGCTCCAGGTGCGCATCATGGACCCCTACGTCGAGAATGACGCCTTCTGGTGGATGGGGCGCAACTACCGCGGGCAGATGCTCAACAACTGGAATCCATGGTGCAACAGCAACGTGCTGGCCACCTTCCTGCTCATGGAGGACGACCGCGACCGGCTGGCACGCGGCGTACGGCTGACGATGGAGTCCGTGGACAAGTTCCTGAACTACATCAAGGCCGACGGCGGTTGCGAGGAAGGCCCCTCGTACTGGGGCCACGCCGCCGGCAAGACGCTCGACTACCTCGAACTCCTGGCCCAGGCTACGGACGGCAAGGTGAACGTATGGGACGAACCCCTCGTCCGCCACATGGGCGAATACATCTCGCGCTCGTACGTCGGCAACGGCTGGGTCGTGAACTTCGCCGACGCCTCGGCCAAGGGCGACGGCGACGCCCCGCTCATCTACCGCTTCGGCAAGGCTGTCGGCAGCGACGAGCTCAAGGGCTTCGCCGCCCTGATGCGCAAGGCACCGGCCGCGCCCAACTGCGGTCGCGACGTGGGGCGCACGCTGGCCGCCATAGCTGTCGACAAGGAGCTGCGCGAGGCCACGCCCGGCCACACCACGCCGCCTTTCACGTGGTACGACGAGACGCAGTTCTGCTACCTCACGACGCCCGGGGGCCTTTTCCTCGCCACCAAGGGCGGACACAACGACGAAAGCCACAACCACAACGACGTGGGCACCTTCTCCCTGTGGATAGACCAGACGCCCGTGATGATCGACGCCGGCGTCGGCACCTACACGCGCCAGACCTTCAGCAGCGAGCGCTACACCATCTGGACCATGCAAAGCAACTATCACAACCTGCCCCTCATTAACGGCGTGGCCCAGCGCAACGGCCGTAAGTACAAGGCCTCCGATGTCGAGGCACAGCCCGGCCGCTTCGAGACGAACATCGCCACGGCCTATCCGCCCGAAGCCAAGGTGGAGCGCTGGACCCGTGCTTACCGCGTCCGCAAGGACCGCGTCGACGTGACCGACGACTTCGTGCTCACCGAGACCGTGGCGCCCAACGTGGTCAACTTCATGACTTGGGGCGAGGTGGACACGTCGCGCCCCGGCCGCGTCGGCATCCGCGTGGACAGCGTCGGGGCCGAGCTGCGCTACGACGCCAGCCGCCTCGACTTGAGCGTAGACACCGTCGCCCTGCCCGACCCGCGCCTGTCCCGCGTCTGGGGCAAACAGATATACCGCCTCTCCTTCAAGGCCAAGCGCCTCGAGACCAAAGGGCGGTACTCCTTCAGCATAAGCCGCCGCTGAAACAGTCAGGCACACCGCAAGCACTTCCTGTCACAGCGTAAAAGGGACGAAAAGTCGGCACTTTTTGCCCCTTTTACGCTTTTTCCGAATTTTGTCCTCCTCCGTCTGGATTCCTCAAATTATTCGGGGTATCTTTGCATAGTCCCGAAGCCATCTGGCTGCGGACCAAGAAGACGTTTTTGCTTACCCTGCATTCCTATCCCTGCGATGACTTCAAGAGGAAGGGCCGACACCCCGATGTGCGATAGGCCGAACACAGTCTCACGCTTTTCTTGAAACCCTTAGTCGAACGCCGCCAAAAGGAGACTGGGCGACACTTTTGAAATCAGCAGGAACATGGAAACGTATATCCCCGTTTCGGGCGACGGTTTCCTAAGCAGAGGCCGTACCCGCTTCCGAACATTCCGGCAACTGAAGCCGGCCACCGGCCACCGGCGGTCCGCCGCGCGGCCATACACGGCCCGCGGAGCGCCGGCCTGCCGACAGCCGGTCCGGACGCCCAGTCCCCATGCCCCACGCCGTGGAGCAACCCAACTTCATTACTCACCGTAAAAACGTCATGCCTTATGCTTATAACCATCTGCCTCATCATCGGTGCGCTCGTGCTCTCCACACTGTGGATCTGCACGACAAACAACAGCCACAGGAACGAAATCGTCAAGAAAGAGGAAGTCGAAAAAGTAGAAAGAGTCGAAGTCTGCCCCCACGAGGGGATAGAAGCCACGTACGTACAGCGTGGCCTCAAAACCAACAAACAGGGAAAGAAGTACTACACCGACAAATACTACACGTTCACCCGCAACGGCAAGCAGATAGACTTCCGCGACGGCTACGACTACGGCGAATACCTGCTCTACCTGATTTGCCTGCGCACCTTCCGCTACGAGTTCCGCAACTACCTCGACCATGTCGACCCCGCGTGCGAATACTGCGGCTACCGCAACATGTCGCCGGCCCAACTCAGCTTTTACAACAAATGCCTGCACTTCCTCGGCGACGCACCCTACAAGGACGAGACCATCATCGTCGACGGCATGAACATCACCGACGCACTGAACCGCACTTACGAAGTCGCAAAGGCCGAAATGTGCGACTGGCACCAGTCTGGCAAAGGGACCGGTTTCATGGAGTTCCAGTACGGAGAAAAGAACACCGACAACCCCAATCCGCTCCAGATGAAAGTCACGAAGGACAAAGTGACCCAGCAACTGGTTCTCGAACCGTGAGTCCCAGTCGCCGCGCCGACAAATCCTGGCGCAGCGACAGAATCGACGGGCGTAGCGATAGGAAAAACTATCGCTGCGCCCGTTTTTCGGATGACTACGCTTGCTTTTCGGCAGCCCGCGCCCGGTGTTTTTCCATCCCCGCCCCCGAGCCACACCCGCCTCCGGCTTAAGATGAAAGCCGCCGGCCGCGCGCCGTTCGGCAGATTTTCGTAAATTTGCGCCTCGTCTCATTCATTTTCGACTATGCTGACACCGCTCCTCACGGACAAAGAACTCATTACCCTGATGCGCCTCATCCAGGAGGCACGGCGCATTGTCGTTTGCGGCCACCGCAGCCCCGACGGCGATGCCCTGGGCTCGGCCATCGGGTGGACCCTCTACCTGCGCTCCCTGCGCAAGACGACCAACATCGTCATGCCCAACCCCTTCCCCGACTTTCTGCGCACCGTGCCCGGCGCGGGCATGACCGTACTCTACGACCGGCAGCCCGACACCGCCCAGCGCTACATCCGCGAGGCCGACCTCATCTTCTGTCTCGACTTCAACGCCCTCTCGCGGCTGGAGAACATGGGCGAAACCATAGCGCGGTCGCAGGCGAAAAAGGTGATCATCGACCACCACCTCGACCCCGACACGTCGTTCGCCGCGCTCACCATCTCGCACCCCGAGCGCAGCTCCACGTCCGAACTCGTATTCCGACTCATCGACCAGCTGGGCGGATTCGACGCCATGACGAGCGACGCCGCGGCCGCCCTCTACACCGGCATGATGACCGACACGGGCGGCTTCACCTACAACTCCAACGACCCGGAAATATACCTCATCATCAGCCGGCTGCTGACCAAAGGCATCGACAAGGACAAAATTTACCGCAACGTATTCAACAACTACACCGAAAGCCGGCTGCGCCTCATGGGCTACGTGCTCTACGAGCGGCTCCGCTTTCTGGCCGGCGGCCGCGCTACGCTCTTCACCCTGACCCGCGAGGACATGGCACGCTTCAACTACATCCGTGGCGACGCCGAGGGTTTCGTCAACCTGCCCCTCCAGGTCCGTGGCACCAGGCTAAGCATCTCCTTGCGCGAGGACACCGAGACCGACATCATCCGCGTCTCGCTGCGCTCCGTGGACGACTTTCCCTGCAACCGCATGGCGGCCGAGTTCTTCAACGGCGGCGGCCATCTCAACGCCTCGGGCGGACGCCTGCCCTGGCCGCTCGAGAAGGCTGTCCGCACCGTCGAGCAGGCCGTCGAAGCCTACCTCCCCCTACTCGAAAAGAGCGAGGGAGAGTACGCCAGCCACGCCGCCCCCGCCAGGGGCAACCGATAAAAATCCCGCAACTCTTTGCCGATTTTCAATTATTACCTATCTTTGCCACTGTCTAACTCAAAAAAACGCGAAGCCTATCGAAAGACATTACTCCGAATAAAAAAACTTGCAGTAATGGCAGATTTCACTTCATTCACCGACGAACTGCTGGTGAAGCTCTACGCGGAAGGCAACAATGAGGCGTTCGATGCCCTGCTCAGCCGCTACGAGAAAAGGCTTTACACCTACATCCTATACTTCGTGCGCAACAACGACGTGGCCGACGACTTGTTCCAGGAAACGTTTGTCAAGGCCATTGTGACCATCAAGCAGGGCCGTTACGTCGAGTCCGGCAAGTTTTCGGCGTGGCTCACCCGCATCGCGCACAACCTCATCGTCGACCAGTTCCGATACGAGCGCAACGAAAACACCGTGTCGAACGACGAGACGCCAACCGACCTGTTCAACAACGCCGCCCTTGCCGAAGCCTGCGTTGAAATGCAGATCGTGACAGGTGAAACCCTGACCGACGTCGTCAAACTGGTCGGTCAGCTTCCGGAGAGCCAGCGCGAGGTCGTCTACCTCCGCTTCTATCGCGACATGAGCTTCAAGGAGATTGCCGACTACACCGGCGTCAGCATTAACACCGCCCTCGGGCGTATGCGCTACGCCCTGCTCAACATGCGGCGCATGGCCGGCGAGCACCACCTGCTCTGAACCTCTCCCGGGCCGCCGCGCCCAAACCAGTAAGTCGTCCGGAGCGACATTTTCCCACTTTGGCACAATAACTAAGAAGCACCCGCGTTAATATAAACGTGAATGCCGCAAAATCATTTGTGCCTATGAACAACTTTACACCCGAGCGAACACGGCCCAAGAAAGCCACGCTGGACTTCGTACGCGCTTTCGCGCGCAACTACCAGCCCGAGGCCGACAACGAGACACACGAGGAGGAACCGGAAACGCCGACCCTGTTTCTCCAAGCGTGCTGCTGACCGTTTATCACGCGTTTTTTCAAGTTTCCCGCACCCCTTTCCACGGAAAAGCGTAACTTTGCATACGTCTGTCGGCCGACACCGGCTGACAGCAAAGTGTTCCTATAAAAACCATACGGAATGAAAAAAATCATGTTACTTGGTTCGGGCGAGCTGGGCAAGGAATTTGTCATCGCCGCCCAGCGCTTGGGACAATATGTCATTGCCTGCGACGCTTATGCGGGCGCTCCGGCCATGCAGGTGGCCGACGAAGCCGAAGTTTTCCCTATGTTGGACGGCGAAGCCTTAGAGCGCGCCGTGGCCAAGCACCGGCCCGACCTCATCGTGCCTGAAATCGAAGCCATCCGCACCGAGCGCCTCTACGCGTTCGAGCAGGAAGGCATACAGGTGGTACCGAGCGCACGCGCCGTCAACTTCACCATGAACCGCAAGGCTATCCGCGACCTCGCGGCCAAGGAGCTCGGACTGAAGACCGCAAAGTATTTCTATGCCAAGACGTTCGACGAACTCAAGGAAGCCGCCGAGCACATCGGCTACCCCTGCGTGGTGAAACCCCTCATGTCGTCCTCGGGCAAAGGACAGTCGCTCGTGAACAGTCCGGACGAGCTACAGCACGCCTGGGAATACGGTATCAGCGGCAGCCGCGGCGACATCAAGGAACTCATCATTGAGGAATTCATCCGTTTCGACAGCGAAATCACGCTGCTCACCGTGACGCAAAAAAACGGGCCGACTCTCTTCTGCCCGCCCATAGGCCACGTGCAGAAAGGCGGCGACTACCGCGAAAGTTTCCAACCGGCACACATCGCTCCCGAGCATCTGCGCGAGGCCGAACGTATGGCCGAAAAGGTGACCGCCGCCCTCACCGGCGCCGGACTCTGGGGTGTGGAGTTTTTCCTCAGCCACGAAAACGGCGTCTACTTCTCCGAGCTGTCGCCCCGCCCCCACGACACGGGCATGGTCACCCTCGCCGGCACGCAAAACCTCAATGAGTTCGAGCTCCACCTGCGCGCCGTGCTCGGCCTGCCGATAGCCCCCATCAAGGCGCTGCGCATGGGCGCCAGCGCCGTTATCCTCTCGCCCATCGCGTCACAGGAACCGCCGCGCTACCGCGGGCTGGAGTTTGTCACCGCCGAGGAAAACGCCGACCTCCGCATCTTCGGCAAACCCACCACACGCCTCAACCGCCGCATGGGCGTCGTCGTCTGCCACGGACCGCTCGACGGCGATCTCGACGCCCTGCGCGACAAGTGCAAGCGCCTGGCCTCGAAAGTCGAGGTGTACTGACGCCATACGCACATTTATGTCAAGCCGCCCGCGCGTCCTCTTATCGGAACGCGCGGGCGGCTTGACGTTTCAGGGCTCACCGTTGAACATCGACTCGGAGTCCAACAATTTTTTCTCGGCCTCCAAGTCGCGCAAATCGAGCTTCGGCGAAGGCAAGGTGCACATCTTCAGCAAATCCGCCCGGCCACACACATAATTATAAATCTGCTGTTCTTCCTCCGAAAACTCCCCTTTCATAATCAGCCGGGCGGGCATTCGGGCAAAGAGTTCGGGTTCGTACTCCTCCGATTGCTTCACAAAAACGATACGCCGCGCGATGGGGTTTTTATTGTAGTCCAGGACCAGATAAAGTCCCTTCAACAAATCAACTTCTTCCAGAAAAGGCAACTGAAGGTAAACGGAAACCAAAGAAAGGCTGGGCTCCTTGAACGCATTGAAGAACAAATAAAGACATTGCTGCTCCTGAATAATGCCAATACCCTCGCGAATAGAGTCGTGTACACTTTTCCGTCCGACAATCAGCGTCCGAGAGTCCTTTTCCTGCCTTATGTAATAAGGTTCCGCTTTCAGCGCCCGCACGGAAGAAGAGCAACTGTATGACATATAAACGCCCTCGAACGCGGCGGCCTTGGTTACCGAGAGCCGGGCTTCGCCGTCCAGAAAACGCAGGAACGGATGTATGTCGCGGGTGCAGATCCCGTAGTTCGCATAAGTATTCAAACCCGCATAAAGACTGTCAAGTTGCTCCATCAGCCGCTTGCGTGACAAATTGTTCACCTCACGCAAAGCCGCATCCAGCGCAGCGTCGAAACCCATCCGCGAAAGCTGGGCAGAAAAAACCGGCAACACGGTCGTATAAAGCACCGAAAGCACACTCGGCGCCAGCCCTACGGCCCTCGCCAGGTCTTTCATCTTCGCACCGCCCTCGCGCAAAACCTTCAAGCGTTCATAAATCGCCACGAGTTTTTCTTCGTCTCTCATTTGCATTACCTTTGGCGCACAAAATTCCCATCCTCTTGTTACAAAGCTGCTACAAGAACATGTAAATACTGTGTCATTCAGAATAATTAATCGGGAATTTATTGTAGGTAGCGTATTATTAATGATTAACGTGCCGTTGAGCCGTTCCGAAAGCGGACCTTTGCAGCCGGAAGTAAAACCTAACAACATGCCTACAGCTAAAATCACCATTTTCGAAAAGGCAGGGGTTCCCCTGACGCTGAAAGAAGTGGAAATCCCTGCGCTCAAAGCAGGCGAAGTCCTTGTCCGCACCGAATGCACAACTCTCTGCCGAAGCGACCTGGCTACTTATGTCGGCCGACGCATCGAAAAAACACCGACCATCCTCGGTCATGAAATCGTGGGCCGCATCGCCGCTTTCGGCCCCGGCACTCCGACCCGCGACGCCCGTGGGGAAACGCTTCATGTCGGCGACCGCGTGACATGGGCCATCTATGCCGCCTCCCCCGACAGCGAACTCTCGCACCGCGGCATCCCGCAGAAATCGCCCGACCTATTCAAATACGGCCATGAGCGGCTCACGGCCGACTCCACGCTGCACGGCGGCCTCGGCGAGTACGTCATTCTCCGACGCCACACTCCGATACTCCCTCTGAGTACGGACGTAGCCCTGCCTGTCGCCGCTACCATCAACTGCGCCATGGCTACAGCCGCCGGCGCTCTGCGTCTGGCCGGACCGATCGCCGGGAGACGCGTCACCATTTGGGGAGTTGGAATGCTGGGTGTCGTAGCCTGCGCCATGGCCCGGACGGCCGGTGCGGCAGAAATTACAGCCGTTGACATCGCTCCCCATCGACTGAATACTGCCGCCAGGTTCGGCGCCACGCGCCTGGTCCCGGCCGGTTCCTTCGACGCAATTGATGAAAAAACGGATATCGCCATCGACTTCAGCGGCAACCTGCGCGCTATGGAACAAGGCGTTGAACGGCTCGCCGTCGGCGGAACGGCGGTGTGGGTCGGCGGAGTGTTTCCGCAGAATAAGGTTCATATCGACTCCGAGCGCGTCATCCGCAACTTGTCCTGCATCCGTGGCCTTCACAACTACAACGCGGATGACTTCCAATACGCTGTTTCGTTCATCAAAGCGTATCACACCGATTTCCCGTTCGACACGCTCGTCAAGGGCCATTTCACGCTTGCCGAAGCCGATGCTGCTTTTGCTTTTGCGCTCAAGGAGAACCCCTACCGCGTTGCCATCTATTTTTAATCCGACGAACATGAACACTTTCCCCACCTCTCCGCAGACGTCATCCCGTTTCAGACTGACCGTGCTCTGCATCGGCGGCGCCCTGCTCACCTACATGAGTATGTATGCCTTCCGCAAGCCGCTCTCGGCCGCCACTTTCGAAGGCCTCAGCTACTGGGGCATCGACTACAAGGTCATCGCACTCATCTCACAGGTCGTCGGCTACACTGGCTCGAAGTTCTTGGGCATCAAGGTCGTATCGGAGCTGCGCCCCGCACAGCGCATCCGCTACATCCTCGGCCTCATCGGCGTAGCCTGGGCAGCCCTGCTTGGTTTCGCCCTCGTGCCCCATCCGTACAACCTGCCGTTCCTCGTGGTCAACGGCCTGCCGCTGGGCATGATATTCGGCATCGTCATTTCTTTCCTGGAGGGACGGCGCAACACCGAACTGCTGGGCGCCGGCCTCTGTATCAGCTTCATCACGGCGTCCGGCATCACCAAGGCCGTCGGCAAGTTTCTGGTTGTCCACTTCCACGTTTCGGAGTTCTGGATGCCTTTCGCCGTCGGCGGCATCTTCGTCCCGCTCCTGCTGCTGGGTGTCAGTCTGCTCCACCGCATCCCCGCGCCCAGCGAGGCCGACAAGACGCTGCGCCACGAGCGGGCACCGATGGACGGCGCCGAGCGCCGGCGCTTTTTCCGCACGTTCGGGCTCGGCGTGCTGCTGTCCACCGTTGTCTACTCGACGCTGACCGTGTTCCGCGACCTGCGCGACAATTTCGCCGTGGAGCTTTGGAAACAACTGGGCTACGCCAACGACTCGAGCATCCTTGCCACAAGCGAAATCTGCGTCGCCGTCCTCGTGCTCAGCCTCGTAGCCTCGATGATTAAGGTCACCGACAACCGTACGGCCTTCTACGGAAATATCGGCATCTTCATTTTCAGTGGAGGCGTCCTGCTGACTACGACCTACTTGTTCGCTCATGCCCAGCTGGCTCCCGCCGTCTGGATGATCGCCTCCGGTTTTGGCCTTTACTTGTGCTACATCTGCTTCCACACCATGTTCTTCGAGCGATGGATAGCGCTGTTCCGCTACCGCGGCAG
Source organism: uncultured Alloprevotella sp. (assembly GCA_944322325.1). Lineage (GTDB taxonomy): Bacteria > Bacteroidota > Bacteroidia > Bacteroidales > Bacteroidaceae > Alloprevotella. The sequence continues at coordinate 18,667 of CALUOQ010000013.1, read as the reverse complement.
TATAGCCTTCCTCATCTGCGTGTCGGACTCCTTCGGCTATCTGGGCAGCGTCGGTGTGCTGCTGACCAAGAGTTTTCTGGCCCGCGAGGTCAACTGGCTGACGTTCATCACCTACGCAGCCTACGCGACCGGTGCCCTCATCGTGGGCCTCTCCGTGCTGATGTACTTCTACTTCCGGCAGAAGGAGCTCCGCTACTTCCCGCACGCCGGACGCGGATCTGCCCGGCCGCAGGCATGCCCGGCCCCGGCGGTACAGGACGCTCAGCCGACCGCCGGGCCCAGATAGCGCTCCAGAAAGCGCTCCATGGCGCGATAGAAGTCGAACTTGTTTTCCTGATTGCTGAATCCATGGCCCTCGTTGTCCTTGACCATGTACTCCACCTCGACGCCGCGCGCCCTCAGCGCTTCGACCATCTGGTCGCTCTCGGCCTTGTTGACGCGAGGGTCGTTGGCCCCTTGTGCGATGAGCAGGGGCGCCACGATGCGGTCGGCGTGGAGGGCAGGCGAGCAGGCTTCCATCATCTCGCGGTCGGCCACGGGGTCACCCACCATTTCGTACATCATGTCGAGCATAGGCTTCCAGTAGGGCGGGACGGTCCGCATGAATGTCAACAGGTTCGACACCCCCACGTAGTCTACGGCACAGCAATACAGGTCGGGCGTAAACGTGACGCCCGCCAAGGCCGCATATCCGCCGTAGCTGGCGCCATAGATAGCCACGCGGGCCGGGTCGGCGATGCCCTTGCCGACAAGCCAGCGCACGCCGTCCGTGATGTCGTCCTGCATGGCGCGGCCCCACTGTTTGAACCCCGCTTCGTTGAACCGGCGCCCGTAGCCCGTCGAGGCGCGGAAGTTCATCTGGAAAACGGCGTAGCCGCGATTGGCCAGAAACTGAACCTCGGGATTGTAGCCCCACGTGTCGCGCGCCCAAGGGCCGCCGTGGGGATGGACAACGACGGGCACACGGCGAGCGGTGTCGGGCGTCAGCCCAGCGGGGAGGGTCAGGTAAGCCTCGATAGTGAGGCCGTCGCGCGTGGTGTACGTCACGGGATGCATGGCGGCCATCGCGCCCTCGTCGAGCCACGGCGCCAGTTCGGCCACGGGTTCGAGGCGGTCAGTGTCGGCGTCGTAAAAGGTGTATCGGCCGCGCGTGCGGTCGTTTGCCGAATAAATGAGCCGCTTCCGCTCGCTGCGGTCCCAGTCGGCTGTGCCGAACTCGTAGCCTGCAAAGCGCGGCGTGAGCCGGGCGCGAATGGCCTCCTCCTCGGCATCGAAGTAATGGCGTATCACACCCTTGTGGCCCACACAGCAGGCCGACAGCAATTTCTGCCGCCGTTCGGAGTAGCTGATGCTCGCCACGTCGTAATGCGGATGCTCAAACAGCACTTCCAATTCCTGGCAGGTGCGTGGGTCCATCAGCACGAGGGCTGCCGTGTCGCGCCCCAGGTTGGTCAGGGCGTAGACCAGCCGGTTGTCGGGAGTGAAGTCGACGAAACTGACGGTCTCCTTGAAATTCGTGGTCAGCACGACGCGGAACGGCTCGTCCTCCGTGTCGCGATAGAGGAGCTGCGTATTGACGCCGTCCACGATGGCCGTGGCGGCACGCAGGCGGCCGGCGTGGTCCGTCATCCAGCCCTGCACGTTGCCCGGGTTCTCAGCCAGCAGCGTCAGCTCGCCCGTCGAGAGGCGCAGGCGGTAGGGGTCGAACACCTCCGGGTTGCGGCGGTTCAGTCCGACAATGACCTCGTCGTCCACGTGGTTGAGCGGGTCGATGAGCTGCGTCCTGACGCCCTCGAAGTCGGTGTAGGCGCGCAGGTCGGTGCCGTCGAGGTCCACGCCGAAGAGCTTGTAGTTCTCGTCGCCGCCCGTGTCCTTCATGAAGAGCAGGCGGTGCTCGTTGGCCCAGATGCTGCCGGCCAGGCTGCGCTCCGTCTCCGACGTAAGGCGCACGGCCTCGCCGCCGTCGACGGGCTGCACGAAGAGGTTCTGCCGGTCGGCGTAGGGCGCGAAGTAGGAGAAATAACGGCCGTCGGGCGAAATCTGATAGCCCGTGCGTTCGGAATTGCGGAAAAAGTCCTCCACCGGGATGCGGGGTACGAAAGGGGCGCTGTTCGTTGTTGTCATGTAGGATATGCTTATATATGTAGTCGACAAAGAAAGTCATTTTTCCCCACATGGCAAAGCCCGGCACGCGGTTCCGCCCGCCCGTGTTTTCCATCGCTCCACTTCGGGCCAACGGGCGTAGTCCCCGTTTTTCCTGTCGCAGCGACAGAAATTTCTATCGTAGTACTTGTTTTTACGGACGTAGCACTTGTTTTTGCCCGCGCTACGAGGCTGGCGACACCGACAGACGCCCTGTTCATTAACAAACTGCGGCGTCAATCCCCAAAGGCCCCCAAAATCCGTAACCGTTTGTTAATAATTTCGCCAAAGTTTTGCAACAAAGCCGCCGTACTTTTGCACCGGATAACAATTACACTTATCAACATGCGACAAGTCACAAAAACAGTTCTCCTCACGACGCTCTTCTCCCTGTCGGGAGGTGCGTTGATGGCCAACGACGACATGGGCGCCGAGCGCCGGGGTGCCATCCGCGGCCGCATTGTCGACGCCTCCGCACAGACCCTCCCGGGGGCCAACATCTACATCGAATCGCTGCACACCGGCGTGACGAGCGACGTGAACGGCTACTACACGTTCTCGAACCTGGCTCCGGGCACATATAAGGTGCGCGTCAGCTACGTGGGATACAAGCCCGTCGAAATGACCCTTACCGTAAGCGAGGGCAAAACCGTCAGCAAGGACGTGACCCTGGTCGAGGCGCTCAAGCTCAAGGAAGCCGTCGTGGGCGGCGCCTTCAGCGGTCAGCGCCGCGCACTGAGTATGCAGAAAAACAACCTCGGCATCACGAACATCGTGTCGGCCGACCAGGTGGGCAAGTTCCCCGACTCGAACATCGGCGATGCGCTGAAGCGCATCCCGGGCATCAACGTGCAGTACGACCAGGGCGAGGCCCGCTTCGGCCAGGTGCGCGGCACGGGCGCCGACCTCACCTCCGTCACCATCAACGGCAGCCGCATCCCCTCGGCCGAGGGCGAGACGCGTAATGTACAGCTCGACCTCATTCCCGCCGACATGATTCAGACCATCGAGGTCAACAAGGTGGTCACCCCCGACATGGACGCCGACGCCATCGGCGGCTCCATCAACCTCGTCACCAAAAACTCGCCCTCGCGCCGCCTCTTCACCGCCACCGTCGGTAGCGGCTACAACTGGGTGCGCAACACGCTGGGCCTGAACCTCGGCTTCAGCTACGGCGACCGCTTCTTCAACGACAAACTGGGCCTCATGCTGGCCGCCTCCTACCAGAACAACCCCGCCGGCAGCGACGACGTCGAGATGGCCTACAAGCGCGATGACGACGACAACGTGTACATCGACGAATACGAGATGCGCCAGTACTACGTCACCCGCGAGCGCCAGAGCTACTCCCTCGCTCTCGACTGGAAAATCAACGCCAACCACAAAATCGACTTCAAGGGCATCTTCAACAACCGCAACGACTGGGAAAACCGCTACCGCTCCACCTACGAGTGGAACGACGAGAACTACGACGTCGTCTACGAAAGCAAGGCCGGCGGGCCCGACGAGCGCTACGCCCGCCTGGAGCGCCAGCGCACCATGGACTACGCCCTGAGCGGCGACCACCTCTTCGGCCGCCTGAAGTTCGACTGGAAAGCCTCCTACTCGCAAGCCGGCGAGGAACGCCCGCACGAGCGCTACCTCGCCTTCAAGAAGGAGGGCGTCGACATGACCACCGACTTCAGCGACATCCGCCGCCCCTACATGGCTGCTGTCAACCCGGGCGACCTCCTGCTCAACCGCAGCAACAGCAACGGCTACGAGTTCGACGAGCTGACCGAGAGCTTCGAGGATATTAAGGAGAAAGACCTTAAGTTTGCCGCCAACTTCGAGCTCCCGCTCATGCAGGGCCGCTACGCCAACAAGCTGAAGTTCGGCGCGAAGGTGGTCAGCAAGGACAAGTACAAGGAGGTCGACTTCTACGACTACAAGCCCGTCGACGAGGACGCCTTCATCGACGACGCGTTCGGCCACCTCAGCAACCAGGACCGCGACGGCTATTTGGCCGGCGACCGCTACAAGGTGGGCAACTACGTCGACAAGGAGTACATCGGCGACCTCAACGTGAACGACGCCGACCGGTTCGAGAAAGAAGAGAAGCTCGACGAAGAGGCCGAGAACTTCGACGCTACCGAAACCGTCAGCGCCGGCTACCTGCGCTTCGACCAACAAATCGGCAAGAAATGGCAGCTCATGGCCGGCCTGCGCCTCGAAAACACCCGCGTGGACTACAGTGGCTGGATTTACGACGACGGGAAGGAGAGCGGCGCCGACGAAAGCCTCACCCCCACCGGCAAGCAGGGCAAGAGCTATCTCAACGTACTCCCGGCTTTCCTGGCCAAGTTCAACGTGAGCGACGACCTGAAAATCCGCGCCGCTTTTACTAACACCCTCTCCCGTCCGAAGTACGCCAACCTCGTCCCCAACGTCATCATCGACAAGGACGAAATCGCCTTCGGCAACCCCGACCTGAAGCCGACCCTCTCGTACAACCTCGACCTCAACGCCGAGTACTATTTCAAGAGCATCGGGCTGGTCAGCGCCGGTGTCTTCTACAAGAAGGTCAACGACTTCATCGTCGACTTCCGCCAGAACGACTACACGTACAACGGTACGCTCTACGACGAGATGAAACGCCCGTTCAATGCCGGCGACGCCAACCTCTTCGGCGTTGAGGTGGCCTACCAGCGCGACTTCGGATTCATCCACCCCGCCCTCCAGTGCCTGGGACTTTACGGAAACTACACCTGGACCTACAGCAAGGTCAGCCACTTCAACTTCGAGGGCCGCGAGAACGACGACCTGCGCCTCCCGGGCTCGCCCGAACACACCGCCAACCTCTCGCTTTACTTTGAGAAGGCCGGTTTCAACGTCCGCTGGAGCTACAATTTCGCCAGCGACTTCATCGACGAGGTGGGCGACGAGTCTTTCGAGGACCGCTACTACGACAAGGTGAACTACATGGACGTCAACGCCAGCTACACCTTCGGCAAGACGTTCAAGACCACCGTCTACGCCGAAGCCACCAACCTGCTCAACCAGCCCCTGCGCTACTATCAGGGCTCGAAAGACCGCACGATGCAGGCCGAGTACTACGGTGTCCGCGTGAACGCCGGTCTGAAGATTGCTTTCTGATTCCGCCCTTTTCCGCAAGGGAGTTTTCATAGACGAGGAGCGCCGGAGCAGCTGTGACTGCTCCGGCGCTCACTTTGTTCCATACCTTGCGCCTCTACTCCGCTTCGAAACGGAACACGAGGCTCTCGCTGCGCAGCCCCTGCGGCAGGCTGACCGTCACGCGCTCGCCGTCGACGGCATACTTCACGCGCTTGCCCGTCTGCAACAGGTACATCTTCCCCTTGGGCAGGTTCTTCGTCCAGCCGATTTCGGCGGGGAGCGCTTCGCCCTCCTCCACGGTATAGATGGCGTACAGCGTGCGGCCGTCCTTGTTGGCCGTGAACCAGACATGGCCGTCGTGGTAGTGGGGCGTGGGGCGCGTGGCGTAGATGGCCTCGCCGTTCTGGCGCAGCCACTCGCCCACACGGTGTAGCCGCTCGACGACCGGCTGTTCGATGGTTCCCTCGGGCGTGGGCCCCACGCCGAGCAAAAGGCAGCCGCCTTTGGCCGTGACCTCGACGAGAGCGGCGATGACGCGCTCAGGCGCCTTGTAGGGCGCGTTGGGCGTCCAGCCCCAATCGTTGCTCAGCGTCAGACAGCTTTCCCACGGGTAGCTGAGCTGACGGTCCGGTATGCTGCGTTCGGGCGTCTGGTAGTTCTCGTTGCGCCCGCGTATGGTGCGGTCCACGGATATCAGTCCCGGGCTGGTCTGTCGGGCCCGGGCCAGCACGTTGTCCAGATGCACGTCCTCACCCGTCACCCATCCGCCATCAAGCCACAGGATGTCGAACGGCCCGTAGCCCGCCGTGAGTTCGAGGAGCTGATTCTCGGTGAACGTCTGGTAGCGTTGCCACCAGTCGGGGTGGCGCTCCTTCTTGTAATTATGCCGACGCGTAGGCGTGGCGAAGTACGGGTGCCAATACCAGGGGCAGTGCCAGTCCGGCTTCGAGAAGTAGGCACCCACCATGAAGCCCGCCTCGCGGAAGGCGTCGAACACGTGGCGCGCCACGTCGCGCCGCGCATTCGTGCGGAAAGGCCCGCGGGCGATGGAGAAGTCCGTGTATTTCGAGTCGTACATGCAGAAGCCGTCGTGGTGCTTGGTCGTGAAGATCATGTACCTCATGCCCGCGTCCTTCATCACCGCGGCCCACTGCTCGGGGGCGAAGCCGGTGGGGTTGAACCGGTCCTTCAGCCCCCAGTACCAGCGCTTGTACTCGTCGTAGCTCATCGTCGTATCGCGCGGTATCCACTCCTCGTCCTCCGAGCAGATGGACCACGACTCCACGATGCCCGGCACGGAATAGAGTCCCCAGTGGAACAGCACGCCGAACTTCTGGTCCTGCCACTCAGCCAGCTTCTCCCTCACTTGTCGGTCCTCGGGCCACACGTAGCCCGACGCGTCCGACTGCTCGTGTACGAATCCCTGCACGTCCTGCGCCCGGACGCCCAGCGTAGCGGCGCAACCCATCAGGCCCGCCGCCATCCATGTCCTGAATGTCCTCATTGTTGAGTTGTTTGGGTTACTTACGGACAAAGGTAAGCACATTTCGGGAAACAGCCGCCGGTCCGGCCCGCTCTTTCCCCATAGTCGGCCTGCCGGGCCCGCTTGCCGCGGTGCTGAATGGGAGCTTTTCGTGCTTTTATACCCCTGTTGCGCTAATTTTGTATAAATCCGCTCCGCGCAGCAACCGACTTGTTCCTTTTATCCCTAACTTTGTAAATGTCTACCGACCCTTGCGGCCACACAGCCGGTAAGGACGCACCGCCACTCGCCGACCGCCGGCCGCAGCCGGAAGCGCAAATGTTTACCCTCAAAACATCTCAAACGATGAAAAGTAAACCACTCCTTTCCCGCAGCGCCCCGGCTACGCTTAGCCTGAACCGACTATGGAGTCTCGTTGCCATAAGCCTGCTCGCCGGCTGGGGATTCCCGCAGCTCGGCCAAGCCTCCACCCCCGACGGCGCACGCTCCACTTCAACAACCGCGCTGCAAGCGTCGCCCGACTTTGTTCACGACGAGTGTGTCTTCGACAGCTGCTACACTTTCTTTGTGAGATTGAACGACAGAGTAGGTCGAACGCGCTATGGCGCTACGTTTATGGCCCACACCGTATGGATGAATCCCAGTGCGGTATATTTTGGTCAGCGCGACAACGTTAGAACACTACAAAGGGTCGCCCGAGAGTTCCAAGATTACCAACAAGGCATCCTTTCCTCCAGTCGCTACGACGAGGCTGCCGAGAAAGCCAAGCTCGTCCGCCAGCTCACCGCCTTCCGCGACACGGCCACGGCCCTGCCCTACCTCTATGCTACCATCGACCGCGAGTATGGCGGCAACATACCCGCCTACGTCGACGCCCTCTTCGAGAACTCCGCCATCACCAACCCCAAGCGCATGAAGCGCCTCGTCCGCAAGGTGACCAAGCGGCGCCTGAAGAACGACATGGGCTTCCAGTTCGTCGTCAGCAAGTACGTCTACCGCCTCTGGCTGGACCAGGGGCGCCCAAAGGCCGCGCAGGGCGACGGCATCTACGTATTCCCCATGCGCAAGGAGTGAACGGGACACGCGACACACACTGCACCGACAAAAATACAACGACTTATAAATACCTGAAAGCATGAAAAAACTGTTTATATACGTATTACAAATGACGGTAGCTGTGGGCTTGCTATTCATCGTTTCATTGAGCATCCCCGTGTCCGCGACAGGACTCACTATCGTACCCCACGCAAGCAACAACATCCGTTACGTTTACACCAAGTCTGCCCATACAGACCTCATTCATGACAAATGCATTTTCGACAGTTGCTACGCTTATTACGTAGGCATGGACGTGTGCATTGATCGTGTTAATTTCGGAGCGGCATACGCATCCAAGAGCAATATAGGCCCTTACGGCATATCGGGTTCCTCCGTCGGAGGGCCACCTGCCAGTGTAAATGCCCCGCGTCGCCGCGCCCTCAAATTTCAGAAAGTACAACAGCAGCTCTTCACCTCCGGCCGTTACGACGAAGCCGCCGAAAAAGCCAAGCTCGTCCGCCAGCTCACCGCCTTCCGCGACACCGCCACGGCCCTGCCCTACCTATACGCCACCATCGACCGCGAGTACGGCGGCGACATTCCCGCCTACGTCGACGCCCTCTTCGAAAACTCCGCCATCACCAACCCCAAGCGCATGAAGCGCCTCGTCCGAAAGGTCACCAAGCGACGCCTGAAGAACGACATGGGCTTCCAGTTCGTCGTCAGCAAGTACGTCTACCGCCTCTGGCTGGACCAGGGGCGCCCAAAGGCCGCGCAGGGCGACGGCATCTACGTATTCCCCGTGCGCAAGGAATGAACTGTACACAAAATTCGTAAACCCAAACTTGCATGAATCCATTGAAACTGACAGGACGCCGCCCCCGCACGGGGGCGGCCCTTTTGCTGCTGTCGCTCAGTCTGCTGACCCTGCCCGGCGCCCGCGCCGATGTGCCGCCCGAAGCGGTGGAACAAGGGCTTCAGGGCGCGGGCGTCAACCGCGCCTCGCTCGAACGGGTGCTGGAGGACTACCGCCGCGGCCCCTCGCGCGAGAAATACGACGCTGCCTGCTACCTTGTAGCCCACATGCGCTGGCACAAGCGGGCGGGATACGTCGAGCGCTACGACCCGCGGCTGGACAGTCTGTGGACGGTGGCCACGACGGCCTACCTGAAGCTGACCACCGGCCACAGCGCGGCGGACCAGCGCCGCCAGCCGCTGCGCAAGGCCCTCAACGACACCGCCGCGGCCCTGCGCAAACGCACGCAGGCCCTGAGGCTGACGCCGCCAGCGATGCACATCGAGGAACTGCCCGACGCCGCCAGCCTGACGGGCGACTACGTGCGCCGGCAGGTGGAACACGCCATGCGCCTGCGCCAGCGCTCTCCCTGGGCCCGCTCGCTCAAGTGGGACGACTTCTGCGAATACGTCCTGCCCTATCGCGCCATCGGCTTCTACCCGATGACGGACGACCCGGCGCGGACGGACAGCCTCTTCGCTCCCATCCTGCGGGCCGACACGGCGCAGAGCCTCGTCGACGTGGCGCAGCGCTACAACCAGTACGTGTCGTGGCTGCGGCGCACCGGCGGCAAATACCCGTTCGAGGGCAACTGCAGCCTGCCTGAACTGATGTTCGGCGGACTGCACGACTGCATCGACGTGGCCCACTACGGTGCCCTGGCGCTACGCGCGGCGGGCGTACCCGTCGCGGTGGAGTACAACTCGGCCTACCGCCTGTGGGAGGGCCACCACTTCATGGTGGCCGTGCGTATGCCCGACGGGGCGTGGCGCCCCTTCAGCCCCGAGAGCAACCTGCCCGTGGCCGCCTCCGGCAAGTTTCCGGGCAGCCTGAACCTGTACCGTCTGCACTTCGCGCCGTGGCCGGACAATCCCTACGCGCTCCGCGCGCCCGGCGAGCCCCTGCCGCCCGAAATGGCAGACCCCTGCATCGAGGACGTGACGGCCCTCTACGGGGCCGTGGGGAGCCTGACACTCGACGTGCCGCCCACGGTGCCCGCCAAGCGCCGGATGCTCTACCTGGCCACGTTCCGGGGTGAAGCGGGCCTGCAGGCCGTAACGTGGAGCCGCATCGACTCCGCGGCGCGACAGGCCACCTTCGACCACGTGGTGCCCGACAACCTGTACTTTCCCACCTGTGCCGACGCCATGGGGCGCCTGCGCCCGGCGGGCCGCCCCCTGTGGGTAGCCGCCGACAGCACCCGCCCCGGCGGGCTGCGCGTGGACACCCTGCCCGCACCTACGGGGCAGAAAGTGAAAGCCATCCTGACACGCAAGTTCCCGTGGAAATCGGACCTCGTGGCCCAGGCGCGCCGCATGGAGGACGTCGTCGTGCTGGGCAGCGACCAGCGTAACTTTGCCCAAGCCGACACCTTGGCCCGCATCGGCGCCATCGAGGGCCCCTACTGGGCGGACGTCCCCCTGCACGCCAAGCGCCCATACCGCTACTACCGGGTACGCACGCCCAAGAGCCATCCCCACATGCACCTGGCCGAACTGCAATTCCTCGCCCGCCGTGACCGGGACTACACCAACGTTATCGCGCCGACGCCCCTCGTCGCCCACACGCCGGCCGACACCGCCCGCCGCGACACGGGCTGGGTGCGCCTGATGGCCGAGCCGCTGGAAAAATGCGGCTGGCGCCGCGAGTACGACGGCAATGTGCAGACGGCCCCCGACCGCTGGCCCGACGTGACGCTGGTCCTGGCCGAGCCGCAGTGGGTCGACGCCCTGCGCTTCGCCCCCAAAAGCGCGGCCAACACCGTGGTCCACGGACACCACTACCGCCTGATGAGATGGGACGACCGCCGCGGATGGCGCACGGAGTGGATGCGCCCCGCCACGTACGACTACCTCGAAGCCGAACTGGAGGTCGGCGGACTCTACCGCCTCACCGACCTGACGGAGGGGCGCGAGGAACTGCCCTTCACCCTCGACGCCGAAGGACGGCAACGCTTCCCCCACGTGCAGTGGAGCGGCAGCGGACTGGAATAGGCCACCCGGGAAAATGACACGTAGCGTCACTTGCGAAAAGCGAATCTGACCGCGATTTGACACTTGGCTACGCTTTGCGAAGACAAGTCAAGACACAAAAATGACACGTAGCGTCACTCTACTTCCCCCACACGTGACGCCACCTCCCACTCCCACAAAGGGAAGCCCAAACCTCCGTTTTGAGAAAGGGCCCCGGTGCTGGTCCCAATTCCTCGGGAAAAGCGTACCTTTGCCTCCGTTTTCAAACTTCACCGACACGATGACCACTCCCCTGATTGCCCCGTCGCTGCTGTCGGCCGACTTCGGCCACCTGGCGCGCGACGTGGAGCGCATGAACGCCAGCGCCTGCGACTGGCTGCACCTTGACGTCATGGACGGCGTCTTTGTCCCCAACATTTCGTTCGGCTTCCCCGTGATGGAGGCCATGGCGCGCAGCGCGCGCAAGCCGCTGGACGTCCACCTGATGATAGTGGAACCGGAAAAATTCGTCAAGCAGGTACGGGCGCTCGGTGCCCGCGTGATGAACGTGCACTACGAAGCCTGCACGCACCTGCACCGCGTGGTGCAGCAAATCAAGGACGAGGGCATGATGGCCGGCGTCACGCTCAACCCGCACACGCCCGTCAGTCTGCTCGAGGAAATCGCGGCGGACCTCGACGTGGTGATGCTCATGTCGGTGAACCCGGGATTCGGCGGCCAGCGCTTCATCGAGCACACGCTCGACAAGACGCGCCGCCTGCGCCGCCTGCTGGACGCTACGGGTTCACGGGCCCTCATCGAAATCGACGGCGGCGTGAACCGCCAGACCGCGCCCCTGCTGACGGAAGCCGGCGCCGACGTGCTCGTGGCCGGCAGCGCCGTGTTCGGCGCAGCGGACCCGGCAGCCGAGGTGGAAGTGCTCAAGACGCTTTGCACGCGCTGAACACGCCGGGCGGCCTGCTGCGGAACCATCCCGTGCTGTGGATGGCCCTGCCGCTCATGGTGGGCATCGCGGCGGGCGACGTGCTCTACGCCCACCTGTCGTTCCACACATGGCCGCTACTATTAGGCGCCGTCATGGCCTGCCTCGGCGCCACGGCGTCGGCCCTTGTCCACCCCGGCCCGTCGGCCAGGCGGCCCGCCCTGTTCGGGCTTTTTGTACTCCTCTTTTTCTTCTTTACGGGATGTGCCCTGCTGGTCGCTGACCGCGACCGGACGGCGGTGCGATGGCCGGCGCTGCACGACGTGACGACGCGCGCTGTCATCGTCGAAACGCCGCGCGCGGGCCAGCGCTCGGTCACGGCGACCGTCAGCCTCGCGGACGGCCCTTGGCGCCACCGCCACGTGCGCCTCACCCTGCCCACACGCGGCGACGACCGTCCCGGACGCCTCAGGGTGGGCCAGACGCTGCTCGTCCGCACCCGCATTGAGGCGCCCCACAACTTCGCGGGGAGCACCTCGACGTTCGACTACGCCGCCTACCTGCGCCGGCAGGGCATCGCGGGGCAGGCCTACTGTCCGCCATGGCGCTGGGTCAACCTGTCAGCCCCCGGGGACGAACGGGGACTACGCCCGGAAAAACTGTCGCAGCGACAGAAATTCCTAACGCAGCGACAGAATTTTCTATCGCAGCGACAGGATTTTCTATCGCAGCGACAGGACGAACAGGGACTACACTTGTTGCCGCCCGGAGAGCGGCTGCGCGTCAGGGCCATCGCCCTGCGCGACCGGATGGCGGAACGCTACGCCCCGCACCTGACGGGCAGCGAGCTCGGCGTCGTGGCGGCCATGACGCTCAACGACAACCGCCACCTCGACCGCGACGTGCGCGACGTCTACGCACAGACGGGGGCGAGCCATGTGCTGTCGCTCTCGGGCCTGCACCTGACCATCCTGTTCTCGCTCGTGCTGACGGGCGTGCTGCGCCGCTGCTGGCATCCCGCGCTGCGGCTCGCGGTAGGCATCGCCATGCTGTTGGGCCTGTGGGCCTTTGCCCTGCTGGCGGGCCTGCCTGTGGCCCTGGTGCGCGCCACGGTGATGTACTCCGTGCTCGTCGTCTCGGAGCTGTTGCAGCGCGGCTACTCGGCCGTCAACAGCCTGGCCACGGCCGCGCTGGTCATCCTGCTGGTGTGGCCGCAGGCCCTCATGGACGTCAGTTTCCAGCTCTCGTTTCTGTCGATGGCGGCCCTGCTCCTGCTGTTGCCGCTCCTGACCCCACGCGGGCACAGCCTCGCAGGCCGCCTGCTGACGACGTGGGTGACCGTACCGGTCAGCGCGCAGGTGGCGGTGCTGCCGCTCGTGGCGTACTACTTCCACACGGTGGCCGCGTACTTCCTCGTGGCCAACGCCGTAGCGGTGCCGGCGTCGTTCGTTATCCTTTGTGCGGCACTCGCCTTCTTCCTCCTCCCCTTCGAGGGAGTGCAGACGCTGCTCGGCCACGTGCTCGACATCACGACGCACACCATGAACACCCTGCTCGCCGCCATCGCCCAATGGCCGGGCGCCGCGATTCACTACGCGCCCTCGCCGACGGGCGTGGCACTGACGTACGGCGGACTGGTACTGACCGTGGCCGCACTGGCCACACGCCGCCGGGCGTACGTCTACGCCCTGACGGCGTGTTTCACGCTGGCCGTGTGCGCCGAGCTTTACGCACACAGCCCGGCCGCAAAATTCTGAACATGGGTCAGCACGCCTGCCATTTTTTTCGTACTTTTGCTCGAGAATTTCAAAATAGGAAAACATGACGACAAAGACCAAACGATTCATCCTACCTGAAAGCGAAATACCCACGCAGTGGTACAACATACAGGCCGACATGCCGAACAAACCCATGCCCCTGCTGAACCCCGCCACGCACGAGGCCTTGAAGGCAGAAGACCTCTTCCCCATCTTCAACGAGGAGTGCGCCCGCCAGGAGCTGGACCAGACGCACGCGTGGATAGACATCCCCGAAGAGGTGCGCGACATGTACAAGTACTACCGCTCCACTCCGCTGGTGCGGGCCTACGGGCTGGAAAAGGCGCTCGACACCCCGGCGCACATCTACTTCAAAAACGAAAGCGTAAGCCCCGTGGGCTCGCACAAGCTCAACTCGGCCCTGGCGCAGGCCTACTACTGCAAAAAGGAGGGCACGACCAACGTGACCACGGAGACCGGCGCCGGACAGTGGGGCACGGCCCTGGCCTACGCTTGTAGCGTGTTCGGGCTGGAACTGGCCGTGTACATGGTGAAAATCAGTTATGAACAGAAACCCTACCGCCGCTCGCTCATGCAGACGTTTGGCGCACAAGTGACGGCCAGCCCGTCCATGTCGACCCGCGCCGGCAAGGACATCCTGACGCGCGACCCGCAATGCAACGGCTCGCTGGGCACGGCCATATCGGAAGCCATCGAACTGGCGCGCACGACGCCACACTGCAAGTACGCGCTGGGCTCGGTGATGAACCACGTGGCACTGCACCAGACCATTATCGGCCTCGAGGCGGAAAAGCAGATGGAGATGGCTGGCGAATATCCCGACAAGGTGATAGCCTGCTTCGGCGGTGGTTCGAACTTCTCGGGCATCGCTTTCCCCTTCATGCGCCACAACCTACAGGACGGCCGGACGACGGAGTTCATCGCCGCCGAACCGGCCTCGTGCCCGAAACTGACGCGCGGCAAGTTCGAATACGACTTCGGCGACGAGAGCGGCTACACGCCCTTGCTGCCGATGTACACCCTCGGCCACAACTTCATGCCGGCCAACATCCACGCCGGCGGCCTGCGCTACCACGGCGCCGGCGTCATCATCTCGCAACTGATGAAGGACGGCTATCTGCACGGTGTCGACATCCAGCAGACCGAAAGCTTCCGCGCAGGCGTGCTCTTCGCCCAGGCTGAGGGCATCGTGCCCGCCCCGGAATCGTGCCACGCCATCGCGGCGACCGTTCAGGAGGCCCTGAAATGCAAGGAAAACGGCGAACAAAAAGTGCTGCTCTTCAACCTGTCCGGCCACGGGCTCATCGACATGGCCAGCTACGACCGTTACCTCGCCGGCGACTTGGTGGACTACGCCCCCAGCGACAGCGACATTGAGAAGTTCCTGGCGGACGTAGAACCGCTGCAATAAGCACCGCCCGCACGGCGACACCATACAAAAAACGCTCCGCCACATTCCCGAAGGAAGTGGCGGAGCGTTTTTTATGCGTCCGGACGGATGGATTCCGCAGCCTTAGCGATGCTGCTCGCGCAGGAGGTCGTTGACAGTCTTAACGGGGTTGAACGTGGAGAGCGGCACCTCGACAAAGACGGTGCTCCAATCGCTCATAGCGCCATTCCACAAACCGGGAAGTTCGAGGGCCTTGAGCGCACGGCCGTTTTTCGACTTATGGGAAATGAAGCCGGTAGACTTGTCGACGAAGTCGGGCAGGTGGAACGGACGGCCCTGATAGTCGCGGACGGCGCAAACCAGATCCACGGGGTTGAAGTGCGTTCCTTGCTCGAACATGCGCTTCTTCTCGGGGTCGTTCATGTCGATTTGCGAACTTTCGAGAATCTGCAACGAGATGGTGCCATCGGCGTTGTAGGCCAGGAACGGGCCGCCACCGGGCTCGCCGACATTGCGCACCATGCCGCAGACGCGCATCGGGCGGTTGAGCTTACGCCGCAGGTAAATAGCCAGCTCCGTGTCCTCCAAGAATTTCGTCTCGGGGTTCTTGCAGAACAGTTTTTTCTGTACGAACTGCAACATCTCCAGTAACTCGTCCATGGAGTACAGACCGCTGTCCAACTTACGCAGGTAGGCGAACGCTTGCTGCTGGAGGCTGACGAGCACGCCCGCCAAGAGTTTCTTGTAAGTCACCGTGTCGCCCTTCAGACGGTCGGGTACGACATTGTCGATATTCTTGATGAAAATCACGTCGGCACTCAGGTCGTTCAGGTTCTCGATGAGCGCACCGTGACCGCCGGGACGGAACAGGATGCGACCGCTGTCGTCGCGGAAAAGCTCGTTCTCGGGCGTCACGGCCACAGTGTCGGTAGAGGGCTTCTGCTCCGAGAGGGTAATGTCGTAGCGCACGCCGTACTTGCGGGCATACTGCTCGGCCTTCTCCTTAATCAACTGCTCGAAAAGCGGGCGGTGCTCCGGCGAAACGGTGAAGTGTATCGGGACGGTTTTGTCGGCATTCTGCGCATACAGGGCCCCTTCGACCAAATGTTCCTCGAGCGGCGTGCGCGCGCCCTCGGGGTAACGGTGGAACTTCAAGAGGCCTTTGGGCAACTGGCCGTAATTCAAACCGTCCTTTCCCAGCAGGGTGCGGACGACGTCCTTATACCGCCCGGCCTCGACCAAAGCGTCGACACCTGCGTCGCAGCACTTCGTGCACGCGACATCCAGGTCCTCGAAAAACGCGAAGTCATGAATGTGCTCGAAAAAGTGTTTCTCGAAGTCCGTCTGCGGGACATCGTACGACGCATCGGCGAAAGCGAACAAATCTTTGAACATGCGGCTGGCTGCTCCCGAAGCGGGTACGAACTTAAGCACCTTGCTGCCTTTGCCCACATAAACGTCCCACGCCGCCGTATAGGCTGCGCGCTCCTCGTCCGACGGCACAAGGATACCCTTGTCCACCGAAGCGGCCGCACTCAACTTCAAATAGGGGAAGCCGGTCTTGAAACAGGACAACTGTTCGCCTAACTGTGCTTCGCTGATTCCTTTCTCGGATAATTGTTTCCGATCTGCATCTGTTACCATGGTATTCTATTTTATGTACGACAATCGTTTGACAAAGGCCCAAAACCTTTCAATCACAAAGTTAGTGTTTTCCGAACGAAAGAAAATGCGTCCAGCACAGAAACTTCACTGCGCGGCATCATTTTGTCCGAAACACGCACCAGACCGTCCCTCGGCATAATGGGCTTAAACGTTTCCACCTTGTTGAGCTGTGCGTCATTGAGCCCTTCGACCGATGCAAAGCCAACCGAATGCCACACATCGGCGCTCAAGTCATTGTCAGCCACCAAAACTACTTACTACCGAGGGCAAACGACATTTGGTGAGAAGTAAGCAGATTGCGGGTGGCGAGCGCATCGTAACCATCTGAAAATCGCCGTATTTCAGGAAAAGTTGCAAGGGAGCGACTTTGCAAGTTCGTCCTCAGTGTTGTCGGGTCTGAGCCTGCCGAGCACATGTTCCATCCATTTGAGCGGGTTTACTACGGCGATTTCGCAGCTTCCCAGCAGTGAGTATATGACCGCATTGTCCACAGCCCCCTCATTGCTTTTGCTGAAGAGGTAGTTTTTTCTTCCCATGACGGTGGGCCTTTGTCCCCGTTCCACGGGGTTGTTATCGATTTCGTACCGACCGTCGTCGGCATACCTCCTCATCCTCGGCCACAGCTTGTAGGCGTACTCCAGCGCCTTGCCCAGCGGGTCGTCGGGCGTGCACCGGTGCTGCACGCTTTCCACCCACGCTTCCATGGCCGTCCATTAGCGGAAGCGCCCTGGTGCGTCTTTGCTCACGGATTTCCTCCCCGGAAGCACCGCGGCTTCTGAGGTTCTCCTCCAGCATGTATAATGTGGCAATGTATTCGAGCGCCTTCGCGGCAAGATGGGGATGGCTCCTTTGGGCGTCGATGAGCGTCTCACAAAGCGGATAAAGCTTGTCGGCAGCCCTGTGCACCCAGTCATTGAGCGTGGAAGTGGAAAGCCCTACCCCGGCATCCGCGTACATCTTCACCTGACGGTATTCGGGAATATGTTAGACGAACTTGTCGACAAGCGCTCCGGCCTGGAAGTCGGCCTCCACATGTCCTCCGCCAAGCACCGGGATGGGGCGGACGCCTGTAGGATGACCGGGGAGGGGGCGTTACTTTCCCCCTTCTTCCTCAGAACGGGACGCTCCACGCACTCCACCCATACACGGGCCGGGCTGCGGTGCAGGATGCGCTCCACGTCCCTGCCGATGATGTCGTACCGGGTAAGGTCCATGCCTTGGGGGTATTCCGTCCGCCATTCTTCCGGAAGTCCGGCATACAGATAACGTCCGGGCCCGCCGAGGCGCGCCGTTTCTCCGCCTCTTTGCGGATTTCCCGCACCGTGGAGGCTATGGCGGCCTCCCTGGCCTCGGCCGTCTAGTTGAAGAACGCGTCGAAGAGGATCGGCCCTTGCATGACACGCTTGTCGCGCCTGCCTCCCCAGAGCAAGCGCTCGAGATAGGCTATCCGCTCGGCCATGCGCCGGACATTGGCCTGGAGTTCCTCATATGTAGGTCGTCTTTCCATGCCATAAAGATACTGATATTTAGCGAGATAGCTAAGGATTTATGGAGGTGTTCCGAGATTGGGAGGAACTTTCTTCTCCACTTTTCTCACCACGCTCCCGCCGGGAAGGGAGTCCTCAGGTATCTTTTCCGGCGGGCTACTCCGGGGGAGATGCCTTCCATCAGAAGGACAAGCTCGTCCCGGCGCATGGAACGGAAGCCTACGCCCTCGCGCAGGAATATCCCCTGATGGAAACGGCCCACGGACAGGCGCCTGTAGTATAACGTATATCCGCCACGCTCCCAATGCAGAAGCTTCAATGCGGTGCAGCCGCGGTTGGAGGATACATATACTTCACCGTTCAAGGGGTCCGGTGCGCAACTGCGGACTGTCCCGCACAGGCTGTCCACTCCCTTTCGCAGGTCCATGGGATTGCGGCTCATCACAAAGCGGTTGTTTTCATTCAGATTGAACATGCCTTTTTTGAGCGCAAAGGTCCAACCAAAAGTCGAATGGAAAAACACGCCTCTTTTCGGATGGTTACGATAAAAACTCATCAGCCCCATTAGTCCAGCCCCATTAGACCCATTGGCCCCATTAGTCCCATTGGGCACATTACTATTCCTCCTCCCTACCACCCTAACAACGAAACATCCCCGCA
>CALUOQ010000012.1 GCA_944322325.1 uncultured Alloprevotella sp. | reverse complement strand
CCATTGCCCGTTCTCGTGCGAGTTTTATCCAATCTGTTGATAGTCAAATAAAACCTACCTGATTACAACAAATATACGAAAAAAACGAATGTAGCACGAATCGCACCTTCATTTATCGCGTAAAAAAACAGAAGCGTGCCTGCAACGCGGAGCAGCCCGGTAAAAATGCGTACTTTTGTGCTTGTTTATTCCCACACGATGATGAAAGGCTTTCTCGTCTTTTTGCTTTTTATGGCCGGCGTATTCCCCGCTTCGGCCTCGGTGTTGCCCCGCGAGGTGCGTGCCGTCTGGCTTACGACGCTCAGCGGTCTGGACTGGCCGTCGCGTCCGGCTACGACGGCGGCCGGTTTTGAGCAGCAGCGGCAGGAATTACGTCGTACGCTCGACAGCCTGCGGGCAGTCGGCATCAATACTTTGCTTTTTCAGACGCGCGTCCGTTCTACCGTGGTTTATCCTTCGGCTATTGAGCCTTGGGATGGGGTCTTCACCGGTCGTGCCGGACAGGCACCGGACTATGATCCGCTTCAGGTGGCCGTCGACGAGTGTCATCGGCGGGGAATGGAACTTCACGCCTGGGTCGTGGCTTTTCCTGCGGGCAGCGTGGCAGCGATGCGAAGGCTGGGGCGTAAGGGGTTGCCGCAACGACGGCCCGAGTTGTGCCGGCGCTGCGGTGACCAATGGCTGATGGATCCCGGTGTACCTGCTACGGCTGAGTATTTGGCCGCTTTGTGCGGCGAAATCGTCCGCCGTTATGACGTGGACGGTCTTCACCTCGATTATATCCGTTATCCCGAGCGGGAAATTCCTTTCAACGACCGTACGACCTATCGTCGTTATGGTGGCAGGAAGTCGTTGGCCGAGTGGCGCCGTGCCAACGTGACGCGCTGTGTGCAAGCCATCCACGATACGGTCAAGGCGCTTAAGCCTTGGGTGAAACTGAGCTGTTCGCCCGTAGGGAAGCACGCAGATCTGGCACGTTACTCCTCGCGAGGTTGGAATGCCCGTGACGCCGTATTCCAGGACGCTCAAGTGTGGTTACGGCAGGGGTTGATGGACATGCTCTTCCCGATGATGTATTTCACCGGCGACCATTTTTATCCTTTTGCTGCCGACTGGCAGGAGCAGTCGGCCGGTCGGCTGGTTGTGCCCGGTTTGGGCATTTATATGCTTAGTCCACGACAAAAGGACTGGCCCCTGGGGCTTATCGAGCGCGAACTTCACTTTGTCCGTCACCTCGGAATGGGGCAGGCCTACTTCCGTAGCCGTTTCCTGACCGACGACGTGAAGGGGGTCTACCGCTTTCTGGCTGAGGATTTCTACACTTCGCAGGCCTTGCCGCCAGCCATGACGTGGGTCGACAGTGTCGCGCCCGACGCGCCCGCCGTGGCTTTACAGCGCGGGGGGCACGCGTTGAATCTGTCTTGGCCCCGAGTATATGACAACCGCCCGGGTGGTGTTACGTATAACGTTTATGTCGATGAAGGTTACGGACCGCGCCCCTTATCGTTGCGACAGACAGACACTGTGTTCCGGGTTTCGCCTGTGTTGCCTGTCCTGCGTCGCACCACGTACCTCGTCACCGCAATGGACCGTTATGGCAATGAGAGCCGTCCGGCCTGCGTCAGCTTGGGCCGTACGCCCGCGGTTTTGCCCTCTTACGTAGTGAACGAGAGTGTGGCCTTGCCGCCCTGTAATGCCGAGTTTATCCTTGTGACCGATGCGACGGGGCGTCATGTCTTTACCGCACGTCCCTCTGCGTACCTTGGTGTGGCTCGTCTCGCACCGGGTTTTTATACCGTTCGTACGCTCGATGCCCGTGGTCGCTCGCATGTGTTGACTACTTTTGTGAAAGAACTGCGCCGGGCTGCTCCTGAGGCTGTCTCTGTTTCTGCGTTTTGAGCTTCCGCAGCTTCCATCGGTTCTCTATATTATATAATGTGTACCTATCGCCCCCTTTAGGTGATTCTATCGTTGCCTCGGTGTGGAAAAAAGAAATGCAGGGAAACTCTATCGAAGTTTCCCTGCATGATGTATGTGCGGCTCTGAAAGTTGTAAGGTGCGTGTGGGCACCGATGGTAGCCTGAACGTGTTTCGTCGCCGGGCGCCGTATCAGAAAAACGCGAACAGTTCCATCAGCGAGGCGGCGTCTTTCCAACTCCAGAACTTGTCGTGCATCAGGTTGTTAAAGGCCTTCTTCATTTCGGGGCGTACGTATTTCTTGATGTTCTTTTCGTTGGCACGGACGGGCATACCGTCAATGATGAAGTAGTATTCGTCTTTCAGGGGGTAGCCACGGGCATCGTCACGCTGGTCTCCGTTGATTTCGAGGAATACGTTGAGGTCCGAGATTTCGAAGTAGGGAAGATTGTCGCCGCCCGTGGTCTCGGCATCGTAGCGTCGCTTGTCAATGGAGGTGACTACGACGAGCGACTTCCAGTCCTTTTCCGCGAGGACGCGGCCCATGACGGAATCGACTTTGAGGTAGCGTGTCGAGTCGTCGAACTCCACGCCCAGAATGTTGCGCACATAGGCCTGCATCACCTTGCCGCTGTCCATGTAGCAGAGGGTGCTGTTGCGTAGCAGTATGTTGGCTTCGGCGGTGACCGAGCGGCCGAAAGGTTGCAGTATCTTCGCTTTCCGGAATTCCGGGAAGGCAAAGACGGAGTTGGTGCGGCGGATTTCTTGGTTCTGTTGCGCCAGTAGCGGGGTAAAGATACCGAGTAGTATGACGGCCAGCGTCAATCGGCGCAGGAGGGAAAAATGATTTTTCATGTCAATATGGGCCATAAGGGTGAAACGGGGTGCGCGTATGTCTTTGGAAAGTATGCCGTTCGCTGAAACCGTGTCACGAGGTTATTTGACGAGGATGACCAAGTAACGGCTTACGCTCCAGAACTGGGTCGGATTGGTGATGCGCAGGGTGTATTGTCCTTGGCTGTCCTTGTCGAGCGTGTAGCTCCCGGCGGGGTGCGTCGTGAGCAGTTTGGCGCTTTTCGAATAGAGTTTGATGACTTTATCTACTCGTATGTCAATGCGTGTGAAGTAGTCTTTGTTGAATTGGTTGGAGCGGAGTACGTCGCCGTTCTGGAGTATTTTTTGTTCCTTCAGCTCCTTTTTCGTACCGAAAACGTACCAGCCTGTGTTCAGCTCCTTGTCTTGGGCGGCCACGGTGCGGGCTTTTTCGGAGTTCTGCGCGGTGAGCTGGTTGACGTTTTCGTTGAGCGTGTTGATTTGCTCCCCTTGCTGGGCGATGTACAGGTTCTTCTGTTCAAGCTCCGCTGTGAGTGTCTGGATTTGCTGGTTTTTGGCGTCCAGTTCGGCCGTCAGGCCTTCGATGGTCGTTTCGAGTGTAGTTTTCAGCTTGCTGCTGGCCGATTGGTTGTTTTTGAGCTGTTGGCGCAGCTTGGCGATGAGGTCGCGGTTCAGTTGCATGGTACGCTGTATGAAAGCGATGTTCTCTTTGATCTCCTCGCGCTGCGAGCGTTCAGGGGTTCCCTTGCTCAGGTTGACGCGGCCCTCAGCTTCGTTGATTTGGCGAAATCCTTCCTGGATGTCGTTGATGGTTGTCATGAGGTCGTTCAGCTCGTTGTCCTTTTGGGCAATGACGCTCATCAGCGAGTCGCGGTCGGCGGCTTCGGTCTTCACCTGTTGTGTCTGTGAGGCTTTGTTCTCGCAGGCCGACAGTGCAATTACGAACACAGCTGTCGTAATGATGGCAATCTTTTTCATAATTCCTTTGTCTGATTTTGTTTGTTCTTATCCTTTTTGATTTTTCCCGCTCCCTCCACTACGAGGACAAACTCGCCACGTGGTTCGTTTTCCTGAAAGTGTTGGAGCAATTCGTTCAGTGTGCCGCGGCAGGTTTCCTCGTGGATTTTCGAGATTTCGCGGACGGCGGCGGCGCGGCGGTCGGCGCCGAGGGCGTCCGCCAGTTCGCTTAACGTCTTGACCACACGATAAGGCGATTCGTAGAGCACGATGGTGCGTGCCTCGTCGGCGAGCGCGGCGATGCGCGTGCTGCGCCCTTTTTTTGTGGGTAGGAAACCTTCGAAGCAGAAGCGTTCGCACGGCAGTCCCGAAGCGACCAAGGCCGGAACGAAAGCCGTGGCTCCCGGCAGGCACTGTACTGCGACGCCGCGTTCTACGCACGCCCTGACCAGCATAAAGCCAGGGTCGGAGATGGCAGGTGTGCCGGCGTCGGAGATAAGCGCCATTGTTTCGCCCGCTTCCATACGTGCCGCAAGCATTTCGGCCGTCTGATGTTCATTAAACTTATGATGAGCCATGAGCCGGTTCTTGACGTCGAAGTGCTTGAGAAGCGTGCCGGAGGTCCTCGTGTCTTCGGCGAGGACGACGTCGGCTTCTTTCAGGACGCGGATGGCGCGGAGGGTCATATCCTCCAGATTACCGACAGGAGTGGGTACAAGATATAACATTCCCATGATGCAAATATATGTATTTCCCGTTATACGGAATAAACCGAAAGCGATATTTCGCGGTTCAGTAAGTAATCTTTATCTTTGCCCGCGAAGATTTTGTCAAGGTCCTGCCTGTATGTTTGAGGAAAAAATTACGTTCGACCGCTTCGTCCGCTTCTTGTTGGGGCTGGCTGGCTTTGTGCTGATTATATATGCCATTCATTATTTGAGCGGAGTGCTTATCCCTTTCGCTGTGGCGTGGGTGGTGGCCTATATGCTTTACCCTATTGTGCGCTTTTTTCAGTATCGCTGTCGGCTACGTAGTCGCGTGGCGGCCATTGCTGTGACGTTGCTGTTGCTGTTCGGCATCATTTTCGGTCTGCTCTATTTGGCCGTACCGCCGATGATAGACGAATGTGTGCACCTGAAAGACGTGGCTTTGCGTTATGTCGACGGCGGCTGGCGCAATCCGGCCCTTCCCCAGGGCGTACAGACGTTTATCAGCGACAACCTTTCGCGGCTGGAAATCAAGCGCTTGTTGACTGAGAACGATGTGGGCGTTTTGCTGAAGGAACTGTTGCCCCGCGTGTGGAACGTGGTATGGTCAACGGCCAATGTGCTGATTAGCGTGGTCTCGTCGTTGGTTGCTCTGCTTTACCTGTTTTTCCTCCTGATGGACTACGAGAAAATCACCGAGAGCTGGCCCCAGTTCATCCCCTTGCGCCGTCGTGCGTTTGTCAAGACGCTTGTGAGCGACGTGGAGCGCGGTATGAGCGGCTACTTCCGCGGTCAGGCCCTCGTGGCGCTGAGCAATTGCATCATGTTCTCCGTGGGTTTTCTTCTTGTGGGCTTCCCCATGCCGATAGGTTTAGGCATATTCATCGGTGTCATTAGTTTCGTGCCCTATCTCCAGCTTATCGGATTTTTGCCCGCATTGGTGCTCGCCCTGCTCAAAACGTTCGATTCCGGCGAAAGCTTCTGGTGGATGATGGGCAGTGTCGTGCTGGTTTATTGCGTTGTGCAGGTCATTCAGGATGCTGTCGTCACACCCAAAGTCATGGGTCACATCATGGGGTTGTCGCCGGCTGTCATTCTTCTCTCCCTTTCGATTTGGGGTTACTTGCTGGGTGTAATCGGGCTCATTATCGCCCTTCCGGCTACGACGTTGCTCCTTGCCTATTACCGGCGGTTCGTAGTGAACGACGGTGTCGTGAAGGAGCAGACCTGACCGGGCGGTGACTGTGCCCGGCCGCTTGAAACGGTGGAGGCTTTGGGCGTAATAGGCGGAGATACAGACGGATTTCGCGGGATAAGGGTTGCTGTTCGCGAAATAATCCGTAACTTTGCAGCCACAATTCCACATCATGCAAATAAAGGAAGTCGTCGCGACCCTTGAGCGTTTCGCGCCTCTGCCGTTGCAGGAAGACTATGATAATGCCGGCCTGCAAATTGGAGTAACAGAGACGGAAGTTTCAGGGGTCTTGTTGTGTTTGGACGTCACCGAAGACGTCCTGCGTGAGGCCGTACGCCAAGGGTGCAACACGGTCATCGCCCACCATCCCCTGCTGTTCCGCGCCGTCAAGTCCGTCACTGACGCCACGTACGTCGGGCGGTGTATTCGCTTGGCCGTGCGCCACGACCTCACCGTTTATGCCGCGCATACCAACCTCGACAATGCTCCGGGTGGGGTCAACTTCGAGATGGCGCGCCGCCTGGGCCTGGAGGAGGTGCGCTTTCTTCAGCCTTTCCGGCGTCCTGGTGGGCTTGAGGGCGGCAGCGGCGTGATCGGCCGATTGCCCCGCCCCGTGGAGGCCGGTGCTTTCTTGCGGCAAGTGAAGCAGGCGTTCCGTGTCGCCGCGCTGTCCCATAACGCCCTCCTCGGCCGTCCGGTCGAGCGTGTCGCCCTGTGCGGCGGAGCGGGCGCTTTTCTCGCCGACGAGGCCCTCGCTGCCGGCGCCGACGCTTTCCTGACCGGCGAGATGAGCTACCACCACTATTTCGGTTACGACGGCCGGATGCAGCTCGCCGTAGCCGGTCACTACGAGACCGAGCAGTTTACCGTCGACCTGATGCACCGCCTGCTCGCCGAGGCTCACCCCGGGCTGCGCATTGCGGAGTGGCGCGACACGAATCCAGTACATTATTTATAACGTTCAATACATTTCGTAATTATGGCTCCCAAGAAAGAAGTTACAGACATGACGGTCGAGCAAAAACTGAAAGCACTCTACGAATTGCAGACTATGCTTTCGGAAATCGACAAAATCAAAACGCTGCGCGGCGAGCTGCCGCTTGAGGTTCAGGACCTCGAAGACGAAATCGAAGGCCTGTCCACGCGTATTAACCGCTACGGCGATGAAATCAAGGAGCTCAACAGCGGCATCGCCGCCAAGAAGGGCGACATCGAGACCGCCCAAGCGTCCATCGACCGCTACAAGGGACAGCTCGACGAGGTACGCAACAACCGCGAGTACGACACCCTGTCGAAGGAAATAGAGTTTCAGACCCTCGAAATCGAGCTGCTCAACAAGCGCATCGCCGAGGCCAAGCGTGCCATCGAGGAGAAACAAAACGAGCAGGCAAAGAGTGCTCAGCTGCTCGAAGAGCGCAAAGCCGACCTCGAAGTGAAAAAAAACGAGCTCGACGAGATCATCACGGAGACCAAAGCCGAAGAAGAAAAACTTCGCGAGCAAGCCAAGGACATCGAAGTGACCATTGAGCCGCGTCTGCTCGCCGCTTTCAAGCGTATCCGTAAGAACAGCCGCAACGGCTTGGGCATCGTTTACGTGCAGCGCGATGCCTGCGGCGGATGCTTCAACAAGATTCCGCCCCAGCGCCAGCTCGACATCCGTATGCGCAAGAAAATCATCGTATGTGAGTATTGCGGCCGCATCATGATAGACCCCGAACTGGCCGGCGTACACATCGAAAAGCCTGTCAAGGAGGAGAAGCCCAAGCGCCGCCTGCGCCGTAAGAGCGAAGAAGAAGATTAAAACCTGTTTGAACTGTTTGCGGGCCGCAAGGGAGGAGACGGAAATCTCACCCTTGCGGCTCTTTTTTGTGCCCGGCTGGAGGGAAGGGCCGGGGCTTCGACCGGTTTGTCGTCCCCTTGTCCCACTCTTTCTGAAGCTGTCTTTCCGGCTGAGGGCGTCGCCGTATGCAGAATTTTTTGCGAAGCGGGAAAAGGTGGCAAAGTGCGGGTAAAAACAAGTACTACGACAGAAATTTCTATCGTAGTCCCAGGATTTTCTATCGTAGTACTTGTTTTTCCTGTCGTAGTACTTGTTTCCTTGGGCGCGGACGGCGGCACTTCCCGGGGAGGCGGGGCAAAAATCGGGGCTACGGTTTGGCTGTAAATCTAAACGGTTGTAAATTTGCGCTTTCTTTTCGTTAAAAATGAAAGGCTTTTTGTTCAAACCCCAGCTGTGGAGCGACTTGCGCCACTACGACCGGCGCACGTTTGCCGCCGACGCCATGGCCGGTCTCATTGTAGGCATTGTGGCCCTGCCGCTGGCCATTGCTTTCGGCATTGCTTCCGGCGTTTCGCCCGAAACGGGCATCGTGACGGCCATCGTGGCCGGCTTTCTTGTGTCGGCGTTCGGTGGCAGCAGTGTGCAGATAGGCGGCCCGACGGGCGCCTTTATCATTATTGTGTACGGCATTGTGCAGCAGTACGGCATGAGCGGACTGACTGTCGCTACGCTCATGGCGGGTGCGTTCCTTGTGCTGCTCGGCGTGTTCCGGCTCGGCACGATTATCAAGTATATCCCTTATCCCATCGTGGTGGGTTTCACGAGCGGCATTGCCGTGACCATCTTCACCACGCAGGTGAAGGACCTGCTCGGGCTGACCACGGGGCCCGTGCCGGCCGACTTCGTGGCCAAGTGGGCCACGTATGCCGCAGCCATTACCACGATTGACCCTTGGTCGACGGCAGTCGGCGTACTCAGCGTGGCCGTCATAGCCCTGACGCCGCTCCTCTCGCGCAAGGTGCCCGGCTCGTTGGTGGCCATTGTGCTGATGACCCTCGGCGCCTATCTGCTGCGCACGTATGCCGGCGTAGGTTCCATCGAGACTATCGGCGACCGGTTCAGCATCAATGCCGAGCTGCCCGAGGCTACGATGCCCGCCCTGACCTGGGAGGGCGTGAAGCAGCTCGTACAACCGGCCATCACCATCGCCGTGCTTGGCGCCATCGAGTCGCTCCTCTCGGCCACCGTGGCCGACGGCGTGACGGGCCGCCACCACGACTCCAATCAGGAACTCATCGGTCAGGGCATTGCCAACCTGTGCTCGCCCATTTTCGGAGGCATCCCGGCCACCGGAGCGATAGCGCGGACCATGACGAACATCAACAACGGTGGCCGTACCCCAGTGGCCGGAATGGTCCACGCAGCGGTACTTCTGCTTATCTTCCTGGTGTTCATGCCGCTGGCGCAGTATATCCCGATGGCCTGCCTGGCCGGTGTGCTGGTCGTCGTGTCGTACAACATGTGCGGCTGGCGCACATTCCGTGAGTTGCTGAGCAATCCGAAGAGCGACGTCGTCGTGCTGCTCATCACGTTCCTGCTCACGGTGCTCTTCGACCTGACTATCGCCATCGAGGTGGGCCTTGTCATCGCCTGCCTGCTCTTCATGCGCCGCATGGCCGAGACGACGCGCGTGTCAGTCATTACCGAAGAAATCGACCCGAACCAGGAGAGCGACGTCGAGATACACGAGGAGCACCTGCCGATACCGCCCGGAGTCGAAGTCTACGAAATCAACGGTCCTTACTTCTTCGGCATTGCCAATAAGTTCGAGGACGTCATGGCGACGATGGCCGACCGTCCCCGCGTGCGCATCATCCGGATGCGCCGCGTGCCGTTTGTCGACTCCACCGGTCTGCACAACCTGAAAACCCTCTGTACCATGAGCCACCGCGAGGGGACGCACATTGTCCTGTCGGGCGTCAACCCGAAAGTGCGCGAGGTGCTCGAACATGTCGGCTTCGACACCCTGCTGGGGCGCGACCATATCTGCCCGAGCATCAACGAAGCCCTCGAAGTGGCCCAGAAAATACTCCGACGCAAACCCAATCAAACACGATAATTATGAAAGGAAAATGGACACTGATGCTTGCCCTCCTCTGCGCCATGGGCGCTTCGGCCCAAACCGAAGGGGGCATTGATGCCGATATGTTGGCCCGCCTCAAGGCCGCGCAGTCGCGCACCGCAACCGACCGTGCCTTGCAGAACGCCGCTGCGGGCACCAATCTCAACACCCTGGCCGCCAATAAGCTGAGGCAGGAGGGCGACGCCTACTTCTCGAACCGCGTCAACTCCCGCGGCATTACCGACCAGCAATCCTCGGGCCGCTGCTGGCTCTTTACGGGACTCAACGTCCTGCGTGCGAAGGCCCAGGCCCGCCACGGGCTGGGCGAGTTCACCTTCTCGCACAATTACATCTTCTTCTTCGACCAGCTCGAGAAGTCCAACCTTTTCCTCCAGTCGGTCATCGACAACGCCTCGAAGCCCATGGACGACCAGCTCGTTACGTGGCTCTTCCAGCATCCCTTGTCCGACGGCGGACAGTTTACCGGCGTTTCCGACCTGATAACGAAGTATGGATTGGTGCCTGCCTCCGTCATGCCGGAGACGTACAGTGCCAACCACACCAGCCGCATGAGCAGCCTTATCGCCCTGAAGCTGCGCGAGCAGGGGCTCGAGCTGCGCCGTCTCGCCGCTGACGGAAAAAGCGCCGCCGACTTGCAGAAACGCAAGGAGGAGATGCTCGGCACCATCTACCACATGTTGAGCCTCTGTCTGGGCGAGCCGCCGACGAAGTTCACTTGGACGCAGACCACGGCCAGCGGCAAACCCGGCCCGACGGCTGAGTACACGCCCAAGTCGTTCTATGAGAAATTTGTGGGCGCCGACCTGAAGGGCAACTACGTCATGCTGATGAACGACCCCAGTCGCCCGTACCACAAGACTTATACCATCGACATGGACCGCCACGTCTACGACGGCGCCAACTGGACCTATGTCAACCTGCCCATGGACGAGCTCAAAGCCATCGCCATCGCGTCCATCAAGGACAGCACCATGCTCTACTACTCCTGCGACGTGAACAAGTTCCTCGACAGCAAGACCGGCCGTCTGGACCTTGACAACTATGACTACGACGCCCTGATGGGCACGGAGTTCGGCATGGACAAGGCCGACCGCATCCGCACTTACGCCTCGCTGTCGAGCCATGCCATGACGCTGATGGCCGTCGACCTCGATGCCGACGGGCAGCCGCGCCAGTGGATGGTGGAAAACTCATGGGGCCCTTCGTCCGGTTACAAAGGCCACCTCATCATGACCGACCGCTGGTTTGAGGAATACACCTTCCGCATTGTGGCCGAGCGCAAGTATGTTCCGGCCGAGACACTGAAGCTCTTCGAGCAGGAACCGGAGCGTTTGCCCGCCTGGGACCCCATGTTCGCCCCCGAACCGTAACCCCGGCCATTTCCAGGTTTGAGCATTTACTGCCGGCCGGTGCGACCCTCATGTCCGTCGCACCGGCCGGCAATGTGTGGGGCGGTCGCAGTTTTGCCGCTAACTGCTCCGCGCGTTCCCTTGATTCTTAAAAAATTACTACCTTTGCTCCCGGATTTGAAATACAGTCATGGAATATAATTTCAGAGAGATTGAGAAAAAATGGCACGCCGTTTGGGCGGAGCAGCAGACATACCGCGTGACGGAAGACGCCGCGCGGCCCAAGTTTTACGTACTGAATATGTTTCCTTACCCGTCGGGGGCCGGTTTGCACGTCGGTCATCCGCTGGGTTACATCGCTTCTGACATCTACGCCCGCTACAAGCGGCAGAAAGGATACAACGTGCTCAACCCCATGGGGTATGACGCTTACGGCCTGCCTGCTGAGCAGTACGCCATCCAGACCGGTCAACATCCTGCCATCACTACGGTGAACAATATCAACCGCTATCGCGAACAGCTCGACAAGATTGGTTTCTCGTTCGACTGGAGCCGTGAGGTGCGGACCTGTGACCCGCAGTATTACCATTGGACGCAGTGGGCCTTCGAGCGTATGTTTGAGAGCTACTACGACCGGCGTCAGGACCGCGCCTGTCCGATTTTCGAGCTTGAGGCCGCTTTTTCCGCGCATGGTACCGAGGGCGTCGACGCAGCCTGTTCGGAAGACCTCACGTTCACTGCGGACGAGTGGAACGGCTGGGACAGCGTGAAGCGGCAGCAGGTGCTGATGAACTACCGCATTGCCTATCTCGGCGAAACCATGGTCAACTGGTGCCCGAAGCTCGGTACGGTGCTGGCCAACGACGAGGTGGTCGAAGGAGTCAGCGAGCGCGGCGGCTATCCCGTCGTACAGAAGAAGATGAAGCAGTGGTGCCTGCGCGTGTCGGCCTATGCGCAGCGCCTGCTCGACGGTCTGGACACGATAGACTGGACCGAGTCGCTCAAGGAGACCCAGCGCAATTGGATAGGCCGCTCGGAAGGAACCGAAGTGGAGTTCACGGTGAAAGACAGCGACGTGCACTTTACCATTTTCACTACGCGTGCCGACACGATGTTCGGCGTGACGTTCATGGTGCTTGCCCCCGAAAGCGAACTCGTCGCACAACTGACGACCGACACCCAACGAACTGAAGTTGACGCTTATCTCGAGGCCACGAAGAAGCGCACCGAGCGCGAACGCATAGCCGACCGTCGCGTGACCGGAGTCTTCACCGGTTCGTACGCCATCAACCCCTTTACGGGCGAAGCCATCCCCGTGTGGGTGAGCGACTATGTGTTGGCTGGCTATGGCACGGGAGCCATCATGGCCGTGCCGGCACACGACAGCCGCGACTATGCCTTTGCCCGTCACTTTGGCCTGCCCGTCATTCCCCTCATTGAGGGATGCGATGTCAGTGAGGAGAGCTTCGACGCCAAGGAAGGCATCGTTTGCAACTCCCCCCGTCCCGACGTGAAGCCTTATGTGGATTTCTCGCTGAACGGCCTGACGGTCAAGGAGGCCATTGCTGCGACGAAAAAGTAT
The DNA here is from genome assembly GCA_944322325.1 of uncultured Alloprevotella sp. Taxonomy (GTDB): domain Bacteria; phylum Bacteroidota; class Bacteroidia; order Bacteroidales; family Bacteroidaceae; genus Alloprevotella. The sequence goes on along the minus strand of CALUOQ010000012.1, from coordinate 63,522 downwards.
GTCAGCGAGCATCACCTCGGTCGTGTGAAAGTCAACTACCGCCTGCGCGATGCCATTTTCAGTCGCCAGCGTTACTGGGGTGAGCCTTTCCCCGTTTACTACAAGGATGGTATGCCGCAGCTCATTCCTGAGGATTGTCTGCCGCTCGAGCTGCCCGAGGTGAAGACCTACGAGCCGACCGAGAGCGGCGAACCGCCTCTCGGTCATGCCGCCCGTTGGGCGTGGGACACCGAGGCGCGCTGCGTCGTGGACAACACCCGCATCGATAACTGCACCGTGTTCCCCTTGGAACTCAATACAATGCCCGGTTTCGCCGGTTCGTCGGCCTACTACCTTCGTTATATGGACCCGCACAATGACAAGGCCCTTGTCAGCGCCGAGGCCGACAATTATTGGAAGAATGTGGATCTCTATGTCGGCGGAACGGAGCATGCCACCGGTCATCTTATTTACAGTCGTTTCTGGAACAAATTCCTCCACGACTACGGATACAGCTGCACCGAGGAACCGTTCCAGAAGCTCGTCAATCAGGGAATGATTCAGGGACGTTCGAACTTCGTCTACCGCGTCAAGGACACCAACACGTTCGTCTCGCTCGGTTTGAAGGATGGCTATGACGTCACGCCTATCCATGTTGACGTCAACCTCGTCGAGAACGATGTCCTCGACCTCGATCGCTTCAAGGCCTGGCGTCCGGAGTATGCCACGGCCGACTTTATTCTTGAGGACGGCAAGTATGTGTGCGGCTGGGCCGTCGAGAAAATGTCCAAGTCGATGTTTAACGTCGTCAATCCCGACATGATCATCGAGCGTTACGGCGCTGATACGCTCCGTCTCTACGAGATGTTCCTCGGGCCTATCAACCAGAGCAAGCCGTGGGATTCCAACGGCATCGACGGTTGCGCCCGCTTCCTCCGGAAGTTCTGGAATCTGTTCTTCGACGCCGATGGTGCATTCTGTGTCAGCGATGAAACTCCCGCAAAGGAGTCCTTGAAAACGCTGCATAAGCTCATCAAGAAAGTCAGCGAAGACATTGAAGTCTTTTCCTATAACACGGCGATTTCCGCCTTCATGATTGCGGTGGGCGAACTGGCCAGCCAGAAATGCCGTTCGCGGCAGGTGTTGGAAACCGTCGTGACGCTCATTGCGCCGTTCACGCCGCATGTAGCCGAGGAACTCTGGCAGCGGTTGGGGCATACGGCGACCGTGTGCGACGCCCCATGGCCCGCGTTCGACGAAGCCTACCTGAAGGAGGATACGGTGACGCTCTCCGTGTCGTTCAACGGCAAGACACGATTTACGATGGACTTCCCCGCCGACGCGAGCAACGCCGACGTCGAAAGCACCGTGCTGGCGTCGGAACAGGCGGCTAAGTACCTCGCCGGAATGCAAGTCGTAAAAGTTATTGTGGTGCCGAAACGTATTGTAAACATAGTCCTAAAGAAATGAAAACCTATCGCATCAATGTCTTTCAGGAAGCCCGCGACTATTTGTCGATAACGCTGGGCTTGATTTGCTACGCCATCGGGTTCACTTTCTTCCAGCTGCCTTATCAGATTACTACGGGCGGCGTGGCAGGTCTAGGAGCCGTGATTTTCTACACGACGGGTTTTCCCGTGCAGTTCACTTATTTTGGTGTTAACATCTTCCTCTTGATTGTCGCCGTCAAGGTTTTGGGATGGAGGTTCTGCGTCAAGACGATTTATGCCGTCTTTATGTTGACCTTCCTGCTGGGGTTGATGCAGGAACTGCTGGAGGCATTGCCGACTCTCGCAGCCGACAATTATCAGCTCAGTGCGCAAGGACTTCCGCAGCTGGTGGGCGACCAGGCTTTCATGGCGTGCGTCATGGGAGCCGCGCTTGAAGGTATCGGTCTCGGTATCATCTTTCTGAACAACGGCAGTACAGGCGGAACGGATATTATCGCATCCATCGTCAACAAGTACCGCGACGTGACGCTCGGCCAGATGATGATGCTTTGCGACATCATCATTATCACGTCGAGCTTCTTTACGCCGGTCGGAAGTTTCCAGAAATTACTCTTTGGCTACTGTACGCTCATCATCTCCAACCTCCTGCTTGATTTTGTTATGGACCGAGGTCGTCAGTCGGTGCAGTTCTTCATCTTTTCGCGCGAGTACGACGCCATAGCCGCCGCCATCAGCGAAACTGGCCGAGGAGTGACCGTGCTCGATGGGCAGGGCTGGTACACGAAGAACGAGCGCAAAGTGCTCGTCGTTCTGGCCAAAAAACGGGAGAGCACGAACATATTCCGTATCATAAAGCACATCGACCCTAACGCTTTCGTTTCGCAGAGCAAGGTTATCGGTGTATTTGGTGAAGGCTTTGACAAGATCAAGGTGAAGTAACGGAAGCGGCCGAAAGCGGCTGATTGAATTCATTCTCACTGAATACGCGGGCGGAGGCGCCGACTGACTACGAACGGTTGCCCCGCCCGCGATTTGTAGTTACACATTTATATAATATGGAAACAATGAAAAGAAAACTGGTCTTTGCCACCAACAATGTTCATAAGCTCAACGAGATTCGTGCCATGCTGGGCGACAGGATCGAAGTGCTCAGCCTTGCGGACATCGACTGCCATGCGGATATTCCCGAGACGGCCGATACGCTCGAGGGCAACGCCCTGCAAAAGGCGCACTACGTTTACGACCACTATCACTGCGATTGTTTTGCCGACGATACCGGCCTCGAAGTCGAAGCCCTCGACGGTGCACCCGGTGTCCACACGGCGCGTTATGCCTACCCCGACCGCCATGACCCCGAAGCCAATACGCGCAAGCTCCTCGACGAACTGAAAGAAAAAAACAGCCGTCGTGCACAATTTCGCACCGTTATTGCGTTAATTATAAGCGGAGAGGAACATTTGTTCGAGGGAAAAGTCGAAGGGCACATCGCTACCGAGAAGCGCGGCACCGAAGGTTTCGGCTACGACCCCGTCTTTATTCCCGAAGACACCGGTCTGACTTTCGCGCAGATGGGGCCGGACGCTAAAAACCGCATCAGTCATCGCGGACGTGCGGTGGCACAGCTCTGCGACTTCCTTCTCCACGATTGTACGACGCATTAATTTCATTTTAACCGATGACCCGACGACGCCTGCTGCTCTTAAGTCTGCAACTCTTCCTGACCGTTTTGCCTCTCAGTGCCCGGCTGGGAGATTGGACCGTGTATCCAGCCTATAAGGAAGCGACGCGCAATGTCGTGGCCGGCGAGTGGATTTACTCGCTGAGCAGTACGAACCTGTTTCGTTACCATCCGGAAACCGAGGAGGTTCAGCTTTTTTCGCGCCAGAACGGTTTGAGCGATTCGGGCATCAGTCAGATAGCCTATTGTCGTGCAGAGGGTTGTCTGGTCATCGTTTACACTAACGCCAATATCGATTTTCTTTACGACGACGGTTCCGTGGTCAACTTGCCCGGTCTTATGAACAGTCAGCTCACCGACAAGCAAGTCAATAATCTTGCCGTCGAGGGCAGTCGGGCATACATTGCAATGACGCAGGGCGTCGAGGTGGTGAACGTTGCCGACGCGACGCTCGAGAACTTCTATGCCGTGGGCAACGTCCGCTCTACGGCAATTTATGCCGACCGCTTGTATGCGTCGGTCGCCGACAGTCTGGTTTATGGCGAGCTTCAGGCGAATTTGCTCGACCGTAGCAACTGGCATACGGCTGCCACAAACCTCGCGGGTACCAATATGGTTGTTTTTCGCAACTTCCTGTATCTTCAGGGCTGGGGTGGCGGACTGTTCCGCATCGGGCGCGACAACCAGTGGGTGCTGGTGAATGCGCAGTTCCTGTATTATTTGAACACGGACGGCTCCAGCTACCTCCTTTGCGGCAACGCGTCGCGCGTGATGCAGTTCGACGCCAGCGAACGGCTGACGGAGTGGATACAGGACAACGACTTCAACGAAGTGACGCGCACTTCGGGTGGCACTTATTGGGCGTCGCGCGGGCTGAACGGCCTGCAGCCGTATGCCCTCGATGCCGCGGCCGACACGTTGGCTGTCCACGGTTCGGCCCTTTCGCCTGACAGTCCGGTGCACGACTACTGTTATTATATGACGTACGTCGGCGATACGCTCCTTGTAGCCGGCGGTTCGCTCAATTACGTAGGTATTGACTATGAGGGCACCGTCATGCGTTATGCCGGCGGCAGTTGGTACAATTTCCCCGACGACGACATCGCCCGGCGTGCCAATACCAATTACTTGAACATTACCAGTGTGGCGCAGGACCCCGCCGATGTTGCACATCACTTTGCCACGGCAGCCGGAGGTGGCTTGTTTGAATACCGGGATGGCCGTTACGTGAAATGTTATAACTTGGACAACAGTCCCCTCTGTGCCATGGTGGCAGGTAGCCGTTACCACGTGCGGACGGACGGCTTGAACTACGATCCGTGGGGCAACCTTTGGATCATCAATAACCAGGTGGACACCGTCCTGCGCGCCATGCGGCCTGACGGCAGCTGGAAGGAGTTTTACGACGAAAGCATTGCCATGTTCCCCACGTGCGAGCGTACGCTTTTCGACTCTTCCGGTCGCCTGTGGGTCACTTCGCGTCGTGAGACGGCTTACTCCGATGATGGGCTCTACTGCCTTGATCTGAACGGCACCTTTGAAAACCGCGATGACGACCGCTCCCGTTTCCGTGCCAGTGCTACCAACGAGGACGGTACGGCTTGCGAGTTTACCGGAACCAGTTCAGTCGTGGAGGACAAGAGCGGCCGGATTTGGTTTGGTACGGCCACGGGACCGTATCTCATCGAGCAGCCCGACGAGTGGTTCGCAGACGATTTCACCGTCACTCAGGTGAAAGTGCCCCGCAACGATGGCACGAACTATGCCGATTATCTGCTTTCCGGTGTGGCTATCAATGCGATTGCGGTCGACGCGCTCGACCGCAAGTGGTTTGGCACGGCTGAGGACGGCGTTTTTGTTACTTCGCCCGACGGCGTGACGACTGTCCATCACTTTACGACCGAAAATTCACCACTACCCTCAAATGTGGTTTATTCCCTTGCGGTGAATGAATCGACGGGTGTGGTGATGATTGGTACTGACCGCGGCATTGTGGCCTATGAGGCCGGTACGGCTGCTGACGCCGTCAGCATCAGCGGCGACCAGATTCGAGTGTATCCCAACCCTGTCAGGCCGGGCTACTACGGACGTATCACGGTCAGCGGGCTTCCTGAGAGCGCCGACATCAAGATTACGCGGACCGGCGGGCAGGTTGTAGCAGCCGGAACCGCCGTCGGCGGTGTCTTCACGTGGGACGGCCGTGACCGGGCGGGGCGTCGGGTGCCCTCGGGCGTCTATTTCGTGATGGCCTCGACGGCCGACGGCAAGGAAGGAGCTGCCGCAAAGATTACGATAGTACGTTGAGGCAGCCTTTGGATATCGTGCCAGATTCGTGGGGAAGACGGGCGGTTCGGATAGGCAGACGTGGCATTTTCAGGACCGTTTCGTAGTTTTTTCAATCCTGTGTGCGAAAAAAAGAATGTTTTCTTTGTACGAGCCGGAAACTTGCTTTATATTTGTCACGTCGTTGACGATACTGAACATAGTAACTACTCACATTTTCAATACCTGTTAAGTTATGAACAAAGCAGATCTTGTAAGCGCTATCGCTGCGGGCGCTAATTTGACCAAAGCAGATGCAAAGAATGCATTGGATGCAGCTCTCGGCGCCATTGCCGGCGCGCTGAAGGCCAATGACAAAGTAGCCCTTATCGGTTTCGGTACATTTGCTGTCGCTGAGCGTCCCGCTCGCACGGGCATTAATCCGGCAACCAAGGCTAAGATTGAGATTCCGGCCAAGAAGGTGATTAAGTTCAAGGCTGGAGCTGAATTGGCAGAAGGCTTGAATTGATTTATTTCCCGTTTTCGGGAGAATCCTAACGTCGACCTCCCCGCTTCGCCATGGCGAAGCGGGGAGGTCGACGTTTCTTTTGGATGGGCCTATCGTCGTGATTTACTCGTACACCCTTACTTCGCGTTGGCCGCGCAGGGCGGCAAGGGCGTTGAGCGCCAAGGCCTGCATCTCGTCCTGCCCGGGAAAGACGGCCACGGGTGCGATGAAGCGGACACGTTGGCGGATGCGCGACGTGATGTAAGTGGCGTAGGCCAGTCCGCCCGTGAGCAGGATGGCGTCGACTTTGCCGTAGAGTACAGTCGCTTCGGCCCCGATGGCTTTGGCTATTTGGAAAATCATGGCATCGACGACGGTACGGGCGTGCTCGTCGCCACGCTCTATGCGCTCCAGGATTTCCTTCATGTCCGTCGTCCCCAAGTGTGCCACCAGGCCGGCGTGGCCCGAGATGCGGCGTAACAGCTCTTCGCGCGTAAATTTCCCGCTGAAGCAGAGGTTGATGAGTTCGCCTGTGGGCAGCGTGCCAGCCCGTTCGGGCGACATGGGGCCTTCGCCGTCAAGCCCGTTGTTCACGTCGACGGCGCGTCCCTGCCTGTGGGCCGCCACGGTGATACCTCCGCCGAGGTGGCAGACGATAAGGTTCAGGTCTTCGTAGTGCAGCCCTTGCTCGCGGGCGTAACGCCGGGCGATGGCGCGTTGGTTGAGGGCGTGCCAGATAGAACGTCTGGGCAGCAGGGGCGAACCCGTGAGGCGGGCGATGTCGTCAAGCTCGTCCACGACGACAGGGTCAGCCGTCAGGGCGCGGCATCCGGGAATGCGGGCGGCCAGTTCGGCTGCGATGAGGCAGCCCAGGTTGCAGGCGTGTTTGCGCGGCGCTTGCTCCGCGTCGCGGCGCATGGCGTCGTTGATTTCGTAGACGCCGCCCGTGATAGGCTTGGTCAGCGCACCGCGTCCGATGACAGCATCGAAATGTAGCGGGATGCCAGCCCGGTCCAACTCGCGCAGGACGAGGTCACGTCGCATGGCGTACTGGTCCGTGATGCAAGCGAAAGCCGCCAGTTCTTCGGCGCTGTGGTGAATTGTGTGGAGCAGGATCGGTTTTTCGTCGTCGTAAACGGCTATCTTGGTCGAAGTCGACCCGGGGTTGATGGCAAGAATCGTCATGTGTATCGGTGAGGAGGGGTTCGGGTTGGGGGATTAGGTGTGTTGATGCGAAGCAACGAACAAGGCGACGGCAAGGCTCAGGAACTTGTCGTCGGCGTTGTCGCTGCGCGAGCTGAGCACTACGGGGCACAATGTCCCTGCCAGCATACCGGCCACCCGGGCGCCGCATAGGAAAGGCAGCGTTTTGTAGAACAGGTTGCCGGCCTCAAGGTCGGGAAAGTGCAGAAAGTCAGCCCGGCCGCCGAGGGGCGAGTCGATGCCTTTGACGCGCTCGCTTGTTTCGTCGAGGGCGCAACGCAGGTCGATGGGGCCGTCTACAATGGTGTTGCCCCATTCGTCGGCCTCAGCGCGGCGGACCAGTTCGCGGTAGTCGAGCGTCAGCGGGCATTTCTCGTTGACTTTTTCGGAGTAGTGGAGTAGCGCCACGCGGGGCTGCTCAATGCCGAAGGTGCGGCACACTGTTACGCCGTAGTCAATGATGGCGCGGCGTTGGTCGAGCGTAGGTTGCGGGATGACGGCTACGTCCGAAAAGAAGAGCAGGCGCCGCCAGCCGGGCAGTTCGGCCACGCTGACGTGCGTCAATACCCTGCCGCGTGGCAGCAGGCCCAGCTCTTTGTCAAGTATGGCATGCAGGAGGGTGTCGGTGTTCAGCAGTCCTTTCATAAGGATGTCGGCTTCGCCTTGGCGGACCAAGCGGACGGCTGCTGCTGCGGCTTCGTCCGCGGTTGTGGCAGGATACAAGCAAACGCGGTCGCCGTATGTTTGCAGGGTGTTGAGTGACGCGATGTGTGCGGCATCGCCCACGAGGACTAAGTCGGCAATACGTCGCTCCAGGGCGCGGAGCAGCGCCGTCTGTGTCGACTCGTCGTAAGGGCATACCGCTGCGATACGGGGGCGGCGTTTGGTGTCGGCCAGACAGTCCAGCAGAATGTCAAAACTATGAATAGGCATCAGGACTAAGGAGTTGGCTTTATGTTTCGACGGCTAAGATAGTACAAAATAGCGGGATACGGAAACTTGGGACGCTTTTTCGGCTGACAGCCGTTTCCTGTGGACGTGGTGAGTGGGCTACAAAAATATGGGAGGTCACCCGTGCGGATGGCCTCCCGTATGTAGAGCACGCGGCTGGCTGCGAGGTCAGCACCCGGCGCAGCGCGGCTTGATTTGCTTGAAGAAGTCGTTGCCCTTGTCGTCGACGAGGATGAAGGCAGGGAAGTCCTCCACTTCAATCTGCCAGACGGCCTCCATGCCGAGTTCGGGATACTCGAGACACCGGATACTCTTGATGTTATTCTGGGAGAGGATGGCAGCCGGACCACCGATGGAGCCGAGGTAGAAGCCGCCGTGCTTCTTGCAGGCGTCGGTCACCTGCTGCGTGCGGTTGCCTTTGGCAATCATGACGAGCGAGCCGCCGTGGCTTTGGAAGAGGTCGACGTACGGGTCCATGCGGTTGGCCGTCGTGGGACCCATCGAACCGCAGGGCATTCCGGCGGGCGTCTTGGCGGGACCAGCGTAGAGCACGGGGTGCTTCTTGATATAATCGGGCAGGTCTTCGCCACGGTCGAGGCGCTCTTTGAGTTTGGCATGGGCGATATCGCGCGCTACAATGATGGTGCCGTTCAGGGATACGCGGGTTGCCACGGGATATTGCGAGAGTATCTTGCACACCTCGCTCATCGGTTGGTTGAGGTCGATACGTACGGCGTCGCCTTCGCCGGCCTGCCGCAGGGCTTCCGGGATAAGGCTTCCGGGATTGTCGTCCATCTTTTCAATCCATATACCGTCCTTGTTGATTTTACACTTGATGTTGCGGTCGGCCGAGCAGCTGACGCCGAGTCCCACAGGGCAGGAGGCACCGTGACGCGGCAGGCGGATGACACGCACGTCGTGGGCGAAGTATTTGCCGCCGAACTGGGCGCCGAGCCCAATGCGGTGAGCTTCCTCGAGGATGCGCTGTTCGAGTTCCACATCGCGGAAGGCGCGTCCCGTCTCGTCGCCCGTGGTGGGCAGGCTGTCGTAGTAGTGGGTCGAAGCGAGCTTCACGGTGAGCAGGTTGCGCTCGGCCGAAGTGCCGCCGATGACGAAGGCGATGTGGTAAGGCGGGCAGGCGGCCGTACCGAGCGTCTTCATTTTCTCAACCATGAAGGGGACGAGCGTGTCGGGGTTGAGCAGAGCCTTGGTTTCCTGATAGAGATACGTCTTGTTGGCCGAGCCGCCGCCTTTGGTGACGCATAGGAAACGATACTCCATGCCCTCGGTCGCCTCGATGTCAATCTGAGCCGGGAGGTTACACTTCGTGTTTACTTCGTCGTACATCGTGAGCGGCGCATTCTGCGAGTAGCGCAAGTTCTCCTCCGTATAAGTCTTGTAGACGCCGCGCGAGAGGGCCTCTTCGTCGCAGTAGCCGGTCCAGACCTGCTGTCCCTTTTCGCCGTGGATGATGGCCGTGCCCGTATCCTGGCAGAGCGGAAGCTGGCCCTTGGCTGCGACTTCAGCGTTGCGCAGGAACGTGAGCGCCACGTACTTGTCGTTGTCCGAGGCTTCAGGGTCGGCGAGGATTTTGGCCACTTGCTCGTTGTGGGCGCGGCGCAGCAGAAACGAGACGTCGCGGAAAGCGGCGTTGGCCATAGCGGTGAGGCCTTCGGGCGCTATTTTCAGGATGGGCTTTCCCTCGAACTCGCCGAGCGAGACGTAGTCCTTGGTGAGCAGATAGTACTCTGTGTCGTCCTTGCCCAGCTGGAACATGGGCGCATACTTAAATTCAGGTGCTTGTGCCATAGTGTTCGTATTTAGTCGGAATTGTTTTGTCCAGCGCAAAGTTACTACTTTTTTGTCCGTCGGGGCGAGGGGGCTGCGCAAAAGTTTATTGCCCCTGTCCGGCACTGTCGAGGATGCGTCGTGCGTCGTCGGGGGTGAGCGTGTCGAGGCCGTGCAGGCGTAGCAGGCGGTCGTAGGCCCAAGCCCACAGGTGGTCAGGCAAGCGGCGGTCGATGGTGTCGAGTGCATCGGCGGCTTCGTCGAATGTCAGGAAGCCGTCGGCCTCGAGCTCGCCGACCCATTGTTCCCATTCGCTCAGGGGCATCAGCCGGCCGCCCTGTTCGGTCCAGCGTCCGGTGCCTTCGGTCGATCGGGGCAGCAGGTCGCCGGCTCGGCCTGCCGGCGTGCGCAGCCGGGCGGTGAGCAGGGTGTTGAGGTAGTGAAGTTCGGCAGCGCGGCTCGTGGCGTCATAGGTATCGGTGTCGGCGAAGGCCAAGGGCGAAGCTGTGCGGAACGTGGGGCGTTCGGGCGTCCAGCCATCGGTGTCCAGCCGCGCGCCGGGTTGTTCAGGCGCTTCGTCGGGGCGGAAGGCGGCGCCGTCGGGCGGTGTTTCGGGGAAAAAGGCCCGACGCACGGCTTGTAGCCCTCGGGTGCGGATATAAGGGCCTATGTAGCAGTGGTAGAGACGCGTGGCGCCGTCGATGGCCGACCCCGCGCTGACCACGGTTTCCTCGGCTACGACGCCCGTGCCCACCCAAACCGGGGCGTCAGTCGTGCTGAGCAGGGCACATTCGCTGAGCAGGGCGGCGCCGTTCACTTCGCCGGCGTCTCCGATGTACGTGTTGGCCACGCGGGCCGTGTTGACGACGACGGCTCCGCGTCCCACTACGCCGCGCGGTGTTGAGGCCCACGCTACGGCCCGTCGCGCCGCGAGGCGCCGCATCGGGGCGGCTGCCGCCGAGTCCGACGTCATGAGGGCAGCCATCGGGGCCGCCAGCCGGTCGCATACGGCCACGCACCGCGGCTGGCCCTCGTCGGGGCCGGCCAGGGCGCCGTCCATGCCGAATTCCGCCTCGTCGTCGAGCGTCAGCGTACCGCAGTTCATGACGGTCGCGCCCTCTTCCAGATGGTAACCGCGGAGGTAACCGCCCACGTGGCGTACGAGGCAGTCGTCGCCTACGCAGCAGTCGGCCAGCACGGCGTCGCTCAAACCTGAGGGGAGAAAGAGCCCGGGCTCTATTTCGACGGGCCGCTCGAAACGGCCCAGTTCCACCGTGCCGCAAAAGCGCACCCGCTCCACGGCTTCGGGGCGGAAGCCCTCAGCCACGCGTACGCGAGTCCAACTCTCGGCATGGCAGCCCTGTTGCTCGAGCTGCCGGATTTCGCTGTCGGTAAGGGGTCTGTACATTCGCGCTAAGGATGATTTTCAGGATTCTACGGGCAAAAATAGCACAAGCCAGTCACATAAGCCTGCCTCAGCACTCGGATTTTGCGGGATAAGGGCGAATTTGTCGGAACTTCCGCCAAGTGAGCCTTGGGCTGCGGACGTGCGGGCGCGAGTAATTCTTGCTTTTTTCTCGGGCTGGAAAGATCTTTTCTCAGGGGCGAAGGAAAAAATCCCCAGCTTGGGAAGTATAATTTCTGTGCCGGATATAATTCCCGTCGGCGTGTCGGACGTTTGTTTTCGGCTGGAGGTACGGACTGGAGGCGTGCCGGGACTTATCATGTGAACGTCACGGGTTTGTTACGCTTCTGTCACAGGTCGGGGGTACCTTTGCATATCAATCGAAACTTTGACAGTGATGGACATGACAGGATTTGCCAATTTGAACGTAGAGCCGACGGAGGACGGGCTCTTCATTGCTTACGTCGTGAGCGACTATCGCAACTGTGCCTTCGGTGAGACGCCCGACGAGGCGCTCGACAATTTGCGCGAGAAGGCTACGTATTACACGGCCAGCTTTGCCGATGCCGATGCCTGTGACGCCTGGATGTGACCGGACGTCCCGTGGGATAAGGTAAGCCGCCGCTTCCTCTGTCGGGGGAAACGGCGGCTTGTGTACGTGCTGAGCGCAGACCGCGAGGGTCAGGCTTTCACGATGTAGTCGGTAATCCAAGCGCCGACCTCGCGGGTGCCGTAACGGGCTCCGCCGGGCACCTGAATCTCAGGCGTGCGTACACCCTCGTCGAGCGAGGCGTTGACGGCGCGGCGGATAAGGGCGCTCTCCTCCTTCAGGTTGAAGTAGTCGAAGAGCATGGCGGCCGAAAGGATTTGCGCTACGGGGTTGGCGATGTTCAACCCCTTGGCCTGCGGCCACGAGCCGTGGATGGGTTCGAATACCGGGGTTCCCTCGCCCGTCGAAGCCGAGGGAAGCAGCCCCATGGACCCCGTGATGCAGGACCCCTCGTCCGTCAGGATGTCGCCGAAGGTATTTTCCGTTACCATTACGTCGAAGAACGTCGGCTCCTGAATCATGCGCATCGAGGCGTTGTCCACGAACATGTAGTCCGTCGTCACGTCGGGGTACTGAGGCGCCATCTCCTGCGCCACGCGGCGCCACAGACGCGAGGAGGCCAGAACGTTGGCCTTGTCGACAACGGTGAGGTGATGGCGACGCCGGCGGGCATAATCATACGCTACGCGCAGGATGCGTTCCACTTCGGGGCGCGTGTATTTGTTCGTATCGTAGGCCATGTCGTCGCCTTCGTGTTTTTCGCCGAAGTACATGCCGCCCGTCAGTTCGCGGATGCAGATGAAGTCGGCGCCGCGCACGAGCTCGTCCTTAAGGGGCGACTTGTGGATGAGGCAGTCGAACGTCTCGACAGGACGGATGTTGGCAAACAGACCGAGCTTCTTGCGCATGGCCAGCAAGCCCTGCTCGGGGCGTACGGTGGCTGCGGGATTGTTGTCGTACTTCGGGTCGCCCACGGAGGAGAAGAGCACGGCGTCGGCCGCGCGGCAGGTTTCGTAAGTAGCCTCGGGGAAGGGGTCGCCCACGGCGTCGATGGCAGCGGCACCGACGAGGGCGTCGCTGAAGGTTACTTCGTGGCCGAATTTCCGGCACACGGCTTCGGTAACGGCTACGCCCTGTGCAGAAATCTCAGGGCCGATGCCGTCGCCGGCAAGTACTGCAATGTTCAGTTTCATGCTTGGTTTATTTTTGAGTAGTGATAAGTTGCGTTATCGCTTGGGTCAGCTCGTCGGTGGCGTGGGGGCGCGGTGCGCGCGGCACGACCAGCCGTCCGTCGGGGCCGATCAGGCTGTAGTGCGGGTATCCTGTCACGCCGAGCACCCGTTCCACGGCTTCCTGCTGGGCGGGCGGCAGGTTGTAGTGTACAACCTGCGGTCCGTAGCAGCCATATTCGCTGATTACGGAGCGCCACGAGGCGTTGCTCGTCCGGTTGGCCAGGTAGAGGAACACTACCGGTTTCCCCTGGAACCGTTTTTTGATGATAGGAGCCCAGTGGCGCATGTCATGCTTGCAAGGTCCGCACCAGCTGCCCCAGACGTCGACGTACACCACGCTGCCGCGGTAGGGCGCCACGATGCGGTCGAGAACAGCCTGACCGTCGGTCAAGCCTTCGAGACTGTCGTTCGGCTGGAGGCTTGCACCGACAAGGGCTGTCGTTGCGGCGGCGTACTGACTGTCGAGTTGTTCCACGTAGCGCCGCAAGGCCGGCGACTTTACGGCGCGTAGCGCTTCGTCCCGCAGAGGTAGTGGAAGGGGCGTATGGTCCTGCTCCATCATGGCGCAGGCCTGCAGGGCAGCGCCGTAGTCGCGCAGGGCGGGACAGAGGGGCAGGCTGTCAAGCACGTCGCGCTGTGCCCGGTAGTTCATGGACTTCCATATGTCCATCTGCACGGCGACTACGGCTGGCGATTTCAGCAGGGCGGTCAACCGGGGGGCCAACCGGTCGTAGCGACGGCGCAGCGAGCTGTCGGGCTGGGCGACGCAATGGAGCGAATCGGACAAGCGGACGGCCGCGTCGAGCAGGCGGCGGGCACTGTCAGGCAGGCAGATGCCCGGTTGTTCGGCGAAGGCTTGGCGAAGGTAGTGGGGATGAATCGTACCGACAGCGGTGTGGTTGCGCATGTCGTTGTGGTAATCCATGAAGTCGGTCAGAAAAAGCGCCACGTCGTCCAGCAGTCCGAGTGGCACCGCGGGCGGCGCGGCCAGCAGGCTGTCCACACGGGCCATCAGCGTCACCGGCAAGTCCGGACTCGGCGCACGACGCTTCACAAAGCGCCGCTGCATGGCCTGGCTCAGTGTCGCGAAACGCAGCGACTCCCGGCAGAGCAAACGAAACTGCGCGGAAAGGCTTGGATGGGCCTCCTCGAACGTCGCAAGGCGCCGGAATTCACTGGCATAGCAGCTATCGAGACGTCGCTCGAAGTCGGCGTCGTTCAGACGGCAACGTTCGTCGTATTCAATGTAGACCTGACCGGGTGCGCCGAAGTGCCACAGTTCATTGACGAGGCGGGCGGCCGTTCCCATGGCCAGCCGCTCGTCGCGACCATTGCGGCGGTCGAAATGGCAGTAGAGCGCCTCGCCCGGAAGGATAACGACCGGGACGGACTGTCTCCCGCCTATAAGTAAGGCATATAGCGGGACGTCCGTCCGTAGGCGGAAGTGGAAACGCCCGAGGGGGTCCGTTGTGGTCTGCCATTCTCCCTCGTGGACATTGAGCCAGGAACAGAGCAGGTGGACCGTGGTCCCCGCCGTCCCCGCGTAGCATCCGGCAATCGTGGCACTGTCTGCGTCGCTCGTAACGGCGGCGAAAGGCGTTTCGTCTTTCGTCGTGGGAAGCGGGCACAGTTCATCCCGCAGGCGGCGGAGTAACTGGGCTGGTCCGCCGTCGGCACGGACGACGAGCGTCGTGTCGTTGGGCTGCGCCAGGCGTAGCTCCGTTTGCTGCCCTTCGCTTTGCAGGGCGACGAGCCAGCCGTCGTCCTGTGAGCGGGCGATGTGGCAGTCCCACGTATGCCCTTTCCAGACGACACAGTCGCCGAACAAACTCAATGTCCACTCGCCGTTGCGCGGGTCGAACCAGCTGCCCGTCGGGCGGATGGACTGGGCCGCGGCCAGCGTCGGCATGAGGAGAAAGAGCAGGACGGCGAGGGCTTTTCGCATGGCAGATCAGAGCAGGTTGAGCATACGGATGGTGGCTTGGATGGCGGCGTCGGTCTGGTCGGCGTCGAGGCCGCGCGTGCGAAACTCCTTGCCGTCGCCTTCCCACGTGATGACCGTCTGCACGAAGGCATCTGTACGCCCTCCGGGCGGAATGGTCACGGCGTAGTTGGTCAGTTTCGGGAGTTTGCGCCCCAGCCGCCGTTCGTAAATCTTGTGCAGCCCGCGCATGAAGGCGTCGTACTGGCCGTCGCCGGCGGCGCTGGCCTCGTATTCGGTGCCGTCGATGCTGATGCGGAGGGAGGCACAGGGGCGCAGGCCGTTGGCCGTGGTGACGACGTAGCTGACGAGCTTCACGCGGTCGTCGGGGGCGTCGTGCTTGAGCACGTCGGCAACGATATAGGGCAAGTCCTCCTGCGTCACGAGTTCCTTGCGGTCGCCCAGCTCGATGATGCGGCGTGTCACGCGGCGGGCCTCGTCGGGCCTAAGTTCGAGCCCGAGCTCCTCAAGGTTGCGCAGGATGTTGGCCTTGCCGCTGTTCTTGCCCAGCGCGTATTCGCGGCGACGCCCGAAGCGCTCGGGCAGGAGCGCGTTGCAGTAGAGGCCGCTCTTGTTGTCGCCGTCGGCGTGCACCCCAGCCACCTGGGTGAAGA
The DNA here is from genome assembly GCA_944322325.1 of uncultured Alloprevotella sp. Lineage (GTDB taxonomy): Bacteria > Bacteroidota > Bacteroidia > Bacteroidales > Bacteroidaceae > Alloprevotella. The sequence goes on along the minus strand of CALUOQ010000012.1, from coordinate 47,920 downwards.
CACTTTCGCCTGTGATGGGCGCATTGCTGGGGATGGAGATGCCAGAGTAGCTTGCCACCATGCGGCTCAGGGGGTAGAGCTGGCTCTCGTCGATGCCCGTTTCGGCATTGAAGTGGTCTTTCAGGATGGCTTGGACGCTGGCCAGCGGGGCGTTGCCGGCACGCTCGCCGAGTCCGTTGACGGCGGTATGGATGCCGCGGCAGCCGGCCAGCACGGCGGCCAGCACGTTCGAGATGGCCAGGTCGTAGTCGTTGTGGGCATGGAAGTCGAAGCGCAGGTCGGGGTAGCGGCGTACCATCCGCCGCATGAAGTCGAGCGCCGAAAGGGGATTGAGCACGCCCAGCGTGTCGGGCAGCAGAAAACGCCCGACGCCTTCGCCGCGCAGGGCATCGACGAGGGCAAAGACATAGCCCGGCGAATCCTTCATGCCGTTGGACCAGTCTTCGAGGTACACGTTGGTCTTCACGCCCTGTCGCCGGGCGTAGTCGAGCGTGCGTCGGATGTCGTCGATGTGCTCTTGGGGTGTTTTGCGCAACTGGAGGGTGCAGTGGCGCTCCGACCCTTTGGTCAGGAGGTTCATCACCTGTCCGCCGCATGACTGTATCCAGTCGACCGACTCCCGTCCGTCAACGAAGCCCAGCACCTCGACGCGGTCAATCAGTCCCGCGCCCTCAGCCCACCGGCAGATGAGCGACACGGCGCGGCGCTCACCGTCCGAGACGCGCGCCGAGGCTACCTCGATGCGGTCGACGCGCACCGACTCGAGCAGACAGCGTGCGATGGCCAGCTTCTCGTGCGGCATGAAGGAGACGCCGCTCGTCTGTTCGCCGTCACGCAGGGTCGTGTCCATAATCTCGATGCGCACGGATTCGGCGGCGGTTCTTCCTGTCGCTGCTTTAGTTTTTTCCGACACGGCGTTCGTAATCTTCAATTTTGTCCTTGTTCTGCAGGAGGAAGTCGATGTCGTCCAGTCCGTTGATAAGGCAATACTTTTTGTAGCCGTTGATGTCGAAATGTTCGCTGCTGCCCGTGGCGGTGTTCGTGATGGTTTGTGCGGGCAGGTCGACGACAACTTCGGTCTTGGGGTCGGCCTTGATGGAGGCAAAGAGTTCGGCGAGGAACGCTTCACTCACCACGACGGGCAGTACGAAATTATTCAGTTCGTTATTCTTGTGAATGTCTGCGAAGAAGCTGCTTACGACGACCCTAAAGCCGTATCCGGCTATCGCCCACGCCGCGTGCTCGCGGCTCGACCCGCAGCCGAAATTCTTGCCCGCCACGAGGATCTGGCCGCCGTAGGTGGGGTCGTTGAGCACGAAGTCCTTCTTCGTGCCGTCGGGGTTGTAGCGCCAGTCGCGGAAGAGGTTGTCGCCGAAGCCCTCTTTGTCGGTCGCCTTAAGGAAGCGCGCGGGAATAATCTGGTCCGTGTCGACATTCTCGAGCGGCAGGGGAACGCAGGTACTGCGCAGGATATTGAATTTAGCTTTCATAGGAAATCAGAGTAAAGTTCTTGGATCTGTGATGACGCCGGTGACGGCAGCTGCGGCAGCCACGAGGGGGCTGGCCAGCACGGTGCGTGCGCCGGGGCCTTGGCGGCCTTCGAAGTTACGGTTGCTTGTCGATACGGCCAGCTTGCCGGCCGGAATTTTGTCGTCGTTCATGGCCAGACACGCCGAGCAGCCCGGCTGGCGGATAGCGAAGCCGGCTTCTTCGAGTACGCGGTCGAGGCCCTCTTGGCGGATTTGTTCCATCACGTGCCACGAGCCGGGCACGAGCCACGCCGTCACGCTCTCGGCCTTGTGCCGCCCGCGGGCAATGGAGGCGAAGGCGCGGAAGTCCTCGATGCGGCCGTTGGTGCAGGCGCCGAGGAATACGTAGTCCACGGGCTGGCCGATCATCGGGTCGCCGGCGCGGAACTGCATGTAGGCGAGGGCCTTTTCGTCAGAGGCGTTCTGAGGCTCGGGGATGCGCTGCGTGATGCCTATACCCATACCGGGATTTGTGCCGTAGGTTACCATCGGTTCGATGTCGGCGGCGTCGAAGCGCACTTCCTTGTCGAACGTGGCGTCGGGCTCGCTTTTCAGCTGTTTCCAGCGCTCCACGGCGCGGTCCCACTCCTCGCCCTGCGGTGCGTAAGGACGGCCTTTGAGGTAGGCGAACGTTGTCTCGTCGGGGGCGATGAAGCCGCCGCGCGCACCCATCTCGATGGAAAGGTTGCAGAGCGTAAGGCGGCCTTCCATCGTCAGGGCGCGGATGGCTTCGCCGGCATACTCCACGAAGTAGCCCGTGGCGCCGCTCGTGGTGATCTGGCTCATTATATAAAGGGCGAGGTCCTTGGCCGTCACGCCCGGGCCGAGCTTGCCGTCGACGGTAATGCGCATGGACTTGGGTTTAGCCTGAAGAATGCACTGCGAGGCAAGTACCATTTCCACTTCCGACGTGCCGATGCCGAAAGCCACCGCGCCGACGGCGCCGTGCGTCGATGTGTGCGAGTCGCCGCACACGATGGTCATGCCCGGCAGCGACAGGCCCAGTTCGGGACCTACCACGTGAATGATACCGTTGAGGGGCGACATCATGCCGAAGTGCGTGAGGCCGAAGTCGTCGGCGTTCTTCTTCAGCGTGTCGACCTGCTTGCGCGAGACGGGGTCCTCGATGGGCTTGTCCTGGTCGTGCGTCGGCGTATTGTGGTCCGGCATACAATAGATGTGGTCGGGGCGGAAACACTTCAAGCCCCGCTCGCGCAGGCCGGCGAAGGCCTGCGGACTGGTTACCTCGTGGCAGTAGAGGCGGTCGATGTAGAGTTGCGTGGGGCCGTCGTCGACGATTTGTACGACGTGGCTGTCCCAGATTTTGTCGAAGAGAGTTTTTGCCATGTCCTTGTTGTTTTTTGAAAAGTCAGTTACCCGAATACCCAGAACCCCATCGCTACGGTCAGCAGCAGTCCGACGGTGGCCACGCAGGCCCCTTGCCACTCCCAACCGCGGCGATACAGGTCCAGACTGAGGAAGAACACCAGCACCGGCGCGACCCAAAGCAGATTGGTCAGCACGTAGAGCAGACCGTTCAGCCACGCCGATGTGCTCGTCCCGAACGGATGGAGTCCGCCGAACAGGAACAGGGGGCACGCCACGGCAGGCCACAGGTTCAGGAAGGCCAGCGCGAGCATCCACCAGGGAAACTGCCTCATTTGTGGAACTTGTTGATACAGTCAATGTAAGCCTCGACCGAAGCGGCGACGATGTCCGTGTTGGCACCGAAGCCGTAGTACACGTTGCCGTCGAACTCGACCTGCATGTGTACCTTGCCCACGTCGTCCGAGCCGCGGTTGATGGCCTGAATGGTAAACTCGCGCAGCGTCATTTGGCGCTTGATGATTTCCTTGACGGCGTTGATGGCCGCGTCGACCGGGCCGTTACCCTCGGCGGCAGCGCGGAACTTTTCGCCCGCGATGTCGAGCACGATGGCTGCCACGGGGCGCACGCCGTGTCCGCTCGTCACTTGCAGGTAGTCCAGCTTGATGGTGTCCATCGTCGTGCGGTCGGCGCCGGCCAGTACGAGGATGTCGTCGTCCGTCACTTCCTTTTTCTTGTCGGCCAGTCGCAGGAAATCCTGGTATATCTTGTCGAGTTTCTCGCCCTCCACTTCGATACCCAGTACCTCCAACCGGTGCTTCAGGGCGGCGTGGCCGCTGCGCGCGGTCAGGATGATGGCGTTGTCGTCGATGCCCACGTCCTTCGGATCGATGATTTCGTATGTCGAGGCGTTCTTCAGCACGCCGTCCTGGTGTATGCCCGACGAGTGGGCGAAAGCGTTGCGTCCGACGATGGCCTTGTTCGCCTGCACGGGCATGTTCATCAGCGAGCTGACCATACGGCTCGTGGCGTAGATGCGCTCGGTGTTGATGTTCGTCGTTATACCCAGGTCGTGGTGGCACTTGAGTATCATGGCGATTTCCTCCTCGCTGGTGTTTCCGGCGCGCTCGCCGATGCCGTTGATGGTGACTTCGACCTGACGGGCGCCGTTGAGCACGCCCTCAAGGGTGCAGGCGGTGGCCATGCCGAGGTCGTTGTGGCAATGGGTGGAGAGCACGGCGCGATGGACGCCGTCCACGTGCTCCATGAGGTACTTGATTTTCTCGCCGTATTCGCGGGGCAGGCAGTAGCCCGTCGTGTCGGGGATGTTGACCACCGTGGCGCCCGCCTTGATCACTGCCTCCACCACGCGCGCCAGGTATTCGTTGTCCGTGCGGCCGGCGTCTTCGGCGTAGAACTCGACGTCCTCGACGTAGCGTTTGGCGTACTTGACGGCCGCCACGGCGCGTTCGAGGATTTCCTCGCGGTTGGAGTTGAACTTATATTTAATGTGCGAGTCGCTGGTACCGATGCCCGTGTGGATGCGCTTGTGCTTGGCAAACTTCAGCGCCTCGGCCGCGCAGTCTATGTCCTTGGCCACGGCGCGTGTCAGGGCGCAAATCGTGGGCCACGTCACGGCCTTCGAAATTTCGATAACGGAATTGAAATCGCCCGGGCTCGAAATGGGGAAGCCCGCTTCAATGACATCCACGCCCAGCGCCTCGAGCTGTTTGGCCACTTGGATTTTCTCCACCGTGTTCAGCTGGCAGCCGGGCACTTGCTCGCCGTCGCGCAGCGTAGTGTCGAAGATGAAAAGTCTGTCGCTCATGTTTTTTATGATTTTCGTTGTGATATGTCTGTTTACCTAACCGAACAAGGCCCTTTCCACCGGGAAGTGAAAAAGGGCCTTGCCGTATGTCGTTTCGCCCGCAACGGGCGTTGTTCACGGGTCAGACACGCGCCTCACTTCCCTCGCCCAAAAGCGGTAGCGGGGTGCAGCACAGTCGGAATAGCGTTGCGGTGAGCGTCACGGTCGTCTACGTTTGCGGGCAAAAGTAGCGTTTTTTTCCCGAAGAAGCAAGCCTTTGCCCTTTTTTTGTCCGGCGGCGCCCTCTCGCCCGCTCCGTTTCGTCGGACAAGTGAGCCGACAGGAAAAACAAGTACTACGATAGAAATTTCTGTCGTAGCGATAGGAATTTCTATCGTAGTACTTGTAAAAACCTACTGTATATTCTGTTTGTACGTCCGGTAGGTCTTGCTTTCGTGGATGCGCTTCAGGGCTTGTTTGCGGCGCTTTGTTGTGGCCCGGAAAGTGCTCGGGTCGCTCATGCGGTTGGGGTTGAGGTAGCGCGAAGGCATCGGGACATCCTTACCGACGAAGAGCACACCGGCATAGCGCCCGTGCGGGTTGCAGCGGAAGAAGCCGTGCCCGTCCGTCCGCCCGTTGGCGGCGCGCATCAGTACGGGCGTGTCGGCAAGGGCAGGTGTTGCTCCCAGTCGAGGCGGAGTACCGGAGTCAGGTTGCCGAGACCCGGGAGCGGGGCGTCGTGGAAGGTCAGGCAGGTCCGCCTCCGGGCAACCTGACGGTTTCGTCCCGGCTATGGAAAAGGGCGTTGTAACCGTGTCCCGGCCTGACCCAAAACATCGACGACCGGGCCAGACGCGTGGAGTCCAGCGAGAAAACGAGAAAGTAGCGTGAAGTGTACGTATCGCGAGGCTGAACGACCTCCTCGGCCGCAGTGGGAGAGCACAGCATCGCCGCACATGAGAGAATCAGACTTGTGAACGTTTTCATGGACATAACATTTAGAGAATGACAGACTGCGGGCCTTGTCGCCGTCGAAGCGTTCCGCCCGGCAGGATAACGGTTTTGCAAAATTATGATTTTTTTCGTGCTTCCCGTTTCCGACTCTTTTCATTTCAGACGAGGCTTTATTTCGTCCTTACGCTACGGGTGAAAATTTTGTCAGGCGACATGTGTAGAGCAGTCCGGCTATTCGCCTTGTTGCCGCTCGCCTTCGCAGTACTTCGGACTGTCTTGTGAAAAACGGGACGGGCCTGCCGCTGAAAATGCGGCAGGCCCGTCTGAATAGAGTCGTGGATGATGGCAGAATGCGGGCTCTTACTTCAACACAGCTTTGCCATTCTTGATAAAGACGCCCTGCTCGGGTTCGTGCTGAAGCTGGCGGCCGCTCAGGTCGTAGAGCTTGCCGTCACCGACAGCCTCGGCGTCCGTCGTCACGCTGCCGATGCCTACTTCCTCGGCCGTTCCGATGTGTTTGAAACGGAACACGTTGGCATAGGCGTCCTCGTGTGTGTTGTACGAAGTGACCTTGCCCGCAGTCGTAGCGTCGACTGCGCCGCTGTGCATACAGAATGTCACGATGATCGGTGCGCTCATCGAGTCGCCCCAAGTGCCCGGACGCAGGCGCTGTATGTAGAAACCGGCAGGTACATAGCTGCGCAAAACGTCGCCAGACTCGGCGTCGGTGCGCTCCTCGACGGGCGCGGCATGGAAGCGGTCTGTTTCAATGTGGTACACCGAGTCGAGCTTCACTTCGCTGCCATACGAGAAATTACCCCAAAGATAGCCGTTGGCGCCGATGTTGTAGAGGGCAAAAACGACGGAATCCTGACCACTCGTGGCGGGGAGCGTTTCGCGGTCGCGCAGCTGGAAGAAGAAACGGTTGTCCGTCGGGTCGAATTCCTTCCAGGCCAGAACGCTGTCCTCACCGACGTAAAGTCCCATCTGCACGTTGTCGCGCTGAATGTACTGCTTGGCGGCCGAGATGATGGCGTACACGTCGCCCTCGACGTAGGGCACGCGTTCCTCCGCGTAGCGCAGCTCGTCGTTGCAGATGTACTCCACTTCGCTTTCCATACTGAGGTCGCCAGCTTCGACGAGGTTGCGGACGTTTTCAAGCTGTTCGGCCGTGAAACCGCCGATGCAGTCCTGCGCGTTGAGGTAGGCGCGCCCCGTAAGGAAGCTATAGTTGCGTATGTCGTACTTTTCGAAAGTGATTTCAGAGCCGACGCCGGTCCAGGCAGCCGAGTTGTTCCAATAACCGAGGTGACCGGCGTTGGAGAGGTCGTTCATCAAGGCATTCTCGTTGTCTATGTAATAAGAGGAGACGCGAAGGCCGTAATTCTCGTTGACGTTGACAAGGTCGAAACCGATTTCACCGCCTGCGGCAGGTATCAGTTCCGGATAAGTCAGGCCGCCGCCGTTGTCGCAAAGCACCTTGTCGGGATTGGCTTTGTTGAACAGCAAGAAAGCGCCGGACCCGTCGTTGGCTTGAGCGATGGCCCAAAGCGTATGGTCGTCGATGGGCGCGTCGGGGTCGAGTATGAGCATGTTGTCGTCGTCCACCTGGTCGGTAAGTACTTTGTTGCCGTGTACGCGGACTACGTACCACGTTGCCGTTTCCTGATTAAGCGTTCCGTCGGCATTGATTTCACCCAGCTCGAAAGGCACTGTGTACGTGTAAACCAGCTCCAGTTGCATTCCGTTGTAGATATTGTCCGTCGTAATAAGGAGAGGGAGCGTGAGGTTTGAGTGTTCGGCGGTAGCCTCGGCGTCGAAAGTATAAAGACTGCCCAAGTCGGGGGCAACCAGCGTAGAGTCGACGTCGACGTAAACGCTCATGTTGCGGATGCTGGTAAGGACGTCACCGCTTTGCAGTACGCCGCAGGTGACCGTGAGCTGTCGCCATGGGCGATAGGTTACGGCGATTTCTTTGGACGTCGAAGCCACAGAAATTCCAAGGTCGGTCAGCACCGTGAAGTTTTCGATGGCCGGTGGCATGATGGTATCGCCTACGGCGTAGCGCACCGTGCGCACTTCGCTTGTGGCGCCGCTTTCAGGGAAAACATACTCACCGTCGGCTCCGTTGATAGCGCTAAGATCCATTGTGCATACGAAAGAAATCTGCGGGTCGGACGTGTAGCTAAGGGTCAGGGACAACGCTCCGTCGGTCAGGTCGTCCTCGTCGAGTACGAACGACGCGGAATCGCTCACCAGTTCGTCGCCTTTCATTGCCGTACGCAGCGACATGTGGCTGAACGTGGGGAAAGTCACGGTGTCGCCGACGGCGGCAGTAGCCGTCATTGTGCGCTCTTCGCCCACAGCCGAGGGGATGAGGGCGCTCAGTCCGGCATCGTCGAGCGTAGTCTGGCTCTCTCCGTCGTAGAAGGTAAACGAATAAGTGATAGTGTGGAGTTCTTTGTTCAGGGTCGTCGGTTTATAAATGAGGTACTGGCCGTTTGCAGCCGTGCCGGGATAAACCACCAGCAGGTTGTTCGACGACGAGCCGCCCTGTCCGTTTAGGAAGAGGTCCTGCCCCTCGTTTTCGGAAGCCCGGTTGGCCTTGATAAGGAAGAGCCCAGCGGCTTCGTCGAAGGCTGAAATCGTGAACGTCTCGGACTCTTCGACCTCTTCAGTCGTCGTACAGGTACGCGGCGCGGCGCCCCACGTACAGGTCATGTAGTTTCCGTCTGAAAGGGACTGGATGCGGTAGGTGTTTTCTCCGTCCGTCTTCACCAGACGCCAGAGGAAACCGCGACAATCGATGGAACCGAGCTCCAAGTCGTAGTCCAGGACACTTTTGAATGTGCCGTCGGAATAAGCATGGTTGTCGGCAAAGCGCGTACGGCCCGTGTTGTAGAGCATGACGACGTCACCGTCATTCAGGTCAGCCAACGACGTGACCGGATCGCCCGTGGCCGTCGGTACGACCACCGTTTCAGCCTGTGCAGATGTTATTCCCGTGATTCCAAGGAGTAACGTCAGCAAGAAGTAAAGCTTTCTCATTGCAATTAGGAGTTTATAGATTTAGAATAAAAACAGCACAAAGTTAAGGCAAATTACTTGCGGTTTCTTCTGTTTCCGTGTTTACATTTGTGAATGTAACTGATTGTTCACGGAATCACTTCTTTTCATAAATGTATTTTGCTCTTAAAATTACGAGCTTTAGCCCGTTTTTTCTCTCAATAAACGCCGGCATCTTTTTTCTCCCTGCGGGTCATAATGTTTACCTTTGCGCCAAAAAAGATGTTTTCGCTTATACTTGTAGCCACTTTGGCCGGGCTCGCTGGCTTTGCGGCGGGATTGTTGTACGAGCGCTCACGCGGTGCGAAGGCGCTACAGACGGCGCGTGCGGAGGCCGTGGCGGCAACGGCCCGGCTGGAGGCGGAACGCACCCACCTGGCCGGAGAACAGCAGCGGGCGGCCGACGCCCTGCGGGTGGAGTTTCGCGCCATGGCGCACGACCTGGCGCAGACCGAGTCCGGTCAGTTGCGTCGTCTGCACCGCGAACAACTTGAAGGGTTGCTCGCGCCGTTGGGCGAGGACATTGACCGTTTTCGCCGCCAGTACGCTGCGGGCACTGCAGCCACCGAGCAGCACATCAAGGATCTCATGGAGCAAACGGCCGCGGTGAGCCGCGAGGCGGCCGAACTGGCCCATGCCTTGCGTAGCCAGTCGAAGTTGCAAGGCGATTGGGGAGAGGCGGTGCTGAGCAACCTGCTCGAGGCCTCGGGCCTGACGCCGGGGCGCGACTTCGTCGTGCAGGCGCGGAGTCGCGACGCGGAAGGGCGTGAGCTCATACCGGACGTCGTGGTGCATTTGCCGGGTGGTCGGGCCGTCGTTGTCGACTCCAAAGTATCCCTTACGGCCTTTACGGCTTATGCTGCCAGCGAGGACGCCGACGAGCGGCGCACCCAGCTGCGGGCGCACATCGACTCGGTACGCCGCCACGTCGGTGAACTGAGCGCAAAGCAGTACGACAAGCGCGTAGAGGGTGCCATCGGCTACGTACTGATGTTTATCCCCAGCGAGGCGGCCTACATTGCGGCTGTAGAGAACGACCGCCTGCTGGCTACGGATGCCTATCGCGGGCACGTCATCCTGCTCAACCCGACCAACCTGCTGATGGCCTTGCAGCTGGCTTATAACCTGTGGCAGGCCGAGCTACAGTCGCAGAGCGTCAGGGAAATCTACGAGTCGGCTGAGAAATTGTACAATAAGTTTGTCGGGTTTGCCCGCAACTTCACCAAGGTGGGCGAGGGCATACGCCGGCTTGAGACGACCTACGACGAGGCTTTCCGCCAGCTGGCTACAGGCAACGGCAACATTGTTCGCCAACTGGAAGGCTGGAAGAAGAAGGGGTTCAATCCGTCGGTGAAAATTCCCGAGGAGCTTTTGGCCGAAGCAGAGCGCAGGGAAACTATAGAACTCAAAAAGCCCGAAACGGAACAATAGCGGCCAAAGGATGCGGGGCCGACGTGTGCGCGACTGCCGAAAAAGGCGTATCTTTGCCGGCACTAACTGAAATGATTCAGGACAGTGAGTCTGCATGGCGCTAAAATACTGGTCACGGGTGCGAGCGGCTTTATAGGCAGCTTCGTAGTGGAACTGGCCCTTGAACGGGGAGCCGAGGTCTGGGCGGCTGTCCGTCCGACGAGTAGTCGCCGTTATCTGGCGGACGAGCGTATCCGTTTTGTGGAGCTCGACCTTGGCAATGACGAACGGCTGGGATGCCAGCTTGCGGAGCACAAGGCACGTCATGGCGCGTGGGACTATGTGGTACACGCGGCCGGCGCTACGAAGTGTGTGGACGTCCGCGACTTTCAGGCCGTCAACACTGAGGGCACCCGTCGGCTGGCTACGCTGCTGCGCGACGGGGGCATGGTGACGACGCGCTTTGTCTTTCTGAGTTCGCTCAGCGCCTTTGGCGCCATCCGGGAGACTCCTGTTGCGGCGCGCCCTCCTTATTATGCTCCCATCCGCGAGGGCGATGTGCCGCAGCCCAATACGGCCTACGGACGAAGCAAGCTGGCCGCTGAGCAGGCGCTGGCCGCCCTCAAGGACTTTCCCTGCGTCACGCTACGCCCTACGGGGGTTTACGGACCGCGCGAACGCGACTACTACCTCATGGCCCGCTGCGTGGCCCGGCACTTGGATTTCGCCGTGGGCTACCGGCCGCAAGAAATCACCTTTGTCTATGTGCGCGACCTCGCTGAGGCTGTTCTCTTAGCCGCCGAGCGAGGCGTGAACGGCCGGGCATATTTCGTCAGCGACGGCGGGGTGTACGACAGCCGTGCCTTCGCCGAACTCGTACAACGCGAGTTGGGCCTGCGCCATGTGGGGCACGTGAGGGTGCCCGTAGTCCTGCTGCACGCCGTGTGTGCGGCGGGCGAGAGCTGGGGGCGACTGACGAGGCAGGGCGTCACCCTGAATCTCGACAAATTCCGTATTCTGAAACAACGTAACTGGCAATGCGACATCTCGCCTATCCAGCGCGATTTGGGATTCTGTCCCCGCTATTCGCTGGAGCAGGGGGTAAAAGAAACTGTCGCTTGGTACAAACAAGAAAAATGGCTTTAGACTTCTTTCATACGCAGCGCAAAAGGCCGGGGCTTATCGGCGTCGAAAAGATCATGCTCATTTACATGGGGCTGACTACGCTCATCATTGCCGTCATGTGGGACCGCATTGACGAACCTGTCCGTCTCTTGGCGGGCAGGGCGTTCATTCTTGTCTGCATGGGGCTGGTCATCACGCTTTACCGGATGGCGCCGAGCCGCGCTACGCTCTTCCTCCGCGTGCTCTACCAGTGTGGTTTGCTGGCCTACTGGTATCCGGACACGTACGAGATTAATCGCATTTTCCCTAACCTCGATCATTACTTCGCGGCGGCTGAGGACGCCATCTTCGGCTGCCAGCCGGCTCTCGCGTTCCCGCAGGCGTTACACACGGTGGGGTGGAGCGAGGCATTCAATCTGGGATATTTTTCGTACTACCCGATGATTGTGACGGTGGTGTTCTTCACGCTTTTCTGTTGTTACCGTCGTTTTGAGAAGAGCACCTTTATTATTGTGTGCAGCTTCTTTCTGTATTACACCATATATATATTGCTTCCCGTCACGGGGCCGCAGTATTACTTTCAGGCAGTGGGCGAGGTGACGGTCCAGGCACACGTGTTTCCCGACGTGGGCCACTATTTCAACAGTCACCACGATTTGTTGCCCTCGCCGTCGCCCGGAGGTTTCTTTTATGACTTGGTCGAGCAGACGCAGGAGAGCGGCGAGCGCCCCACGGCGGCTTTCCCCTCTTCGCACGTAGGTATCAGCACAATACTCATGATTCTGAGCTGGCGTACCAGCCGGCGGCTATTCTTTGTCCTTACGCCTTTTTATGTTTTGCTGTGCGGTGCGACGGTGTACATCCAGGCCCATTATCTCATTGACGCCATTGCGGGGTTACTGACGGCGCCGCTGTTCTACAAGTGGTCGCACAAGCTTTATTACACGAAGTTCTTCCACCGCCCGAAAGGTTTTCGCGACTTTTAGGCTATATCCGGATTTTTACAGAAACTGCGGTGTGGGCCTCAAAAGTGCTCGCGCCGCAGGGGATAGTTACCCCGCAGCCATTCGAAGCGCTCGGGGTGGGCCTTCAGCGCAGCGGTATCAGTCAAGGGGTCGTATAGTTGAAGAGCGCGGTCGAGCGGGTCGTCGGCCGGGACCAGCGACGCGGGTAGCGCAGGCGGCTGGATGTCGAACGTGACGTCTCGATGGAAATAACGCGCTACGGCTTCGAGCGCCATGCGTGAGCCTGTGGCTTTGCCGTCGGCGGAATAGCCAGCAATGTGAGGGGTGGCGATAAAAGCGCGTTCAAGCAAAGAGGGAGAAATGCGCGGTTCGTTTTCCCATGTGTCGACAACGGCGGCACTGACTTTGCCGTCCTGAAGCGCTTGGAGCCAAGCGCCGTTGTCCACTACCTCGCCACGCGCGGCGTTGATAACGACCGGCCGACGGACCATACGACTGAAGTCCGCCAAGTGGAGCGTGGCCCACCGGCCTTCGCGCGTCAGGGGAGTATGAAAGGTAATGACGTCGGCTTCGCGGTAGATGGTGTCCATAGGGACGAAGTCGGGCAGATGTTCCACCTCGGCGCGCGGTGGGTCGCAAAGCAGGGTGGTGCAGCCTAAGGCGCGGACTGCCTTGTCCACGGCTGCGCCCACATGGCCTACACCGACAATGCCCACCCGGCACTGGTCGAGGCGGACGAAGCCGGCGCGTGCCAGACGAATCAGCGAAGCGCTCACGTATTGTCCGACGGATGCAGCATTGCATCCCGGGCAGTTGGCCCATCCGATGCCAGCCTTGTTCAGATAATCCGTATCGAGGTGGTCGAAGCCGATAGTAGCTGTGGCGACGAACTTCACGCTGCTGCCTTCAAGCAAAGCGCGGTCGCAGCGGGTGCGGGTGCGGACGATGAGCACGTCGGCTTCGCGCACATCAGCAGCCGTGATGGCTGCCCCGGGCAGGTAGTGCACCGTGCCCAGCTTCTCGGCCTGTCCGTGCAGGTAAGGGATTTTGTCGTCGACAACCAGCCTCAGGCTGTCGGAGGTCGCTCCGCGTTTCATCCGTCAGTTCAGTTTGGCTTTCTGCGGGTTACGCAGGCCGCTGGCGCCAATGAGGAAGGCTTTCGCCGAGCCGAAGTTCAGGTACATGTCCAAGCGTACGGGGATATGGTTGTCGTCGTCCGTGACGTAGAAGGTGACGACCTCTTTCTCCTCGCCGTCCTCCTTTTCCACGAAGGAGAATACCAGACAGCGGTAGGTGGTCCCGGTGTTTTCTACGGTGAATTCCTCTTTGCCGCGATAAATGATGTTCTGCCATTCCGAGCGCCGGCCGTCCGCCATCAGGAAGGTGATGCGATGACCGACCTTGTAGTCTTTCGGATCGAAGGAGCGGGCGCGCAGAAGCATACTGAGCATGTCATAGGCGCAGTACTTCGAGGAGAAAGTGTTCCACTCGGGTTCCAGGTTGTTGCGCTGGTGGCGCATTTTGGTGGTCACCTGTCCCGGCGCGTAGGAGTACCACACTTCGTCGCGGCGGTAGCTTTTCCCTTCGAGTGCGCGCTTATTATAGTAGAGCGGCACGAGGTCCGGTGTAGTGTAGCACTGCAACGTGTCGCGCATGACGAAGAACTTGTCGGCCTGTTTCGAACCACGGGTGATGAGGTGTGTGCGGAAAGCCGGCTGTCCCTTGTATACGGTGGAGGTGATGTTCATCGAGGCGGAGCCCACCTTCACCCAGACAAACTTCCAGTTGAAATAGAGGGCGTACATCAGCGTCTCGCCGCTTTTGAACGCATGGTTTTCCGACGAGCACTGCGCACTGGCCGGGAGCATACAGCCGCTGGCCAGTATCAGCGCAATCAGTCCTGCAATCATTTGCTTCTTCATCGCTATCCTTCGTTTGTGCGACGCTGTGGCAGTTGGCGGTTCGGGCGTCATCGGCCCTTTTCGCGTAGCCGTTCGGCGTTGCGGTTCTTTATTGTTTTTTTGGGGTCTGCTTTCTGTTTAATCAGAGCCTCAGGTTTTTGGGCCGTGAAAGGCAGGGCGCGGAAGTCCCAGTCCTGCTCAATGTCCCAGCGTGCCCGGACGTCGAATGTCGCAGGGTGGTAGTAAATCGGTTCGGGTTTCGTGTGCGTGTCGAACTCACCCGGGTCCCACTGCCCGTTGCCGTTGCGGTCGAGCAGCAGGCGCAGGTAATACTTTCCCGGCCTCAGGTAGAAAAAGTCGGCCCTGCCCTCCGGCGCATGGGTGCGCCGGGCCACCTTGCCCTGCTCGTTCAGCAGTTCGACGATGGCCGTCGTGTCGCCGTCGAGGCCTCGCACGTTGACGAAGAGGGCCCCGAAGTCATCGTTTGTTGCCACTTCAAATTTCTGCTCCGTCTTCTTGTTCACGTGGCCGTAGATACTTTGTAACGCAGCGGAGTCGACAACCAGCGTGTAGCTTTGCCCCGGTCGCCATTCGCCGTACACGCGGAAACGGAAGTCGCGTCCCGGCAGGGTGTCCAGCAGGTAGGGCGCCTCTTCGGTGAGCGAGTCTACTTGCAGGAGCAGGTGAATACCCGCCGTGTCCAGCCGGGCCAGTGGTTCGCTTACCCCGATGATCGGGTTATTGTCCGGCGGCAGCGGCCGGGCGTAATTGAACGTCACGTTCAGCCAGTCCGTGGGCGGCTCCTCGTTGAAGAGGCGGTCGTTACGCAGTGCCTTATCGCGCCGTTTCTCCCACTCTTCCCGTTTCTCCTGCTGCTGTTCGGCTCGCTTGGCCCACGTGAGTTTCGGCGAGAGTTCCAGTGTGTCGGTGCGCGGCGAGTTGAGCAATGTGGAGTCATTCGTTTCGTCGTAGGTCAGGGCCATGCGCAACGTGTCCTGTCGGAGCAAGGCCGTGTCGGTCACCCAGAAAAGCAGGGTGTCGTTTCCCTCCGAAATGCGGGGGAGCAGGGCCGAGGCGTCGAAGTTCAGGCCGCGAATTTCGGGGACCTGCGTTGACGGCGCGGTGAAATAGATTGAGAATTGTTCGGGGATAGGTCGTTCGGTCTTCAGCAGATGGCGTGCGAGATTCTTTTCCGTGAAGGCCAGAAGCACCACGTCGTCGGGCGTGAAGTGCGTGAAGGGGCGCTCCACGATGGAGTCGTAGTATATCGTGTCGCGCCAGATAGTGTCGTGGCGGATGTCGGGGTAGGATGACGGTGTGACCGTCTTTTCGCCGACGGCTATCATCTCGCTGCGCTGACCGAAGCGAAAATCGCCGTCGCCGTCCTGAAGGGCGTAGATACGGTAAGTGCCCGGTGCCACGCCTTTGATGGAAAATCGGCCGCTTCCGTCAGTGCGCGCCACGCGGTCGAAGGGGCGCGTCCGGAAGGCTGAGTCGGTCGTGTCGCGGTGCAGACCCACCAGAATCCCCTTTACGGGCTCCAAGTCCTGCGCCGTCAGCACGTTGCCGGCGACCTCGAAGGTGTCGACGGTGGTTCCGGTTGAGAAGAAGAAAGTGTAGTTGCCCATGGGGTTGCCCTCGTTGTTATCCACGATGGCATCCGAGAAATCAATGGTGTACGTCGTGTTCGGGCGCATGGTGTCGTTCAGCGTGACGGTGATGCGCTTGCCGTTGGCGCTGATGTCGGGTGCTTCTATCTGGGGCGGTGAAATGGTTACCTTTTCGCTGGCGTTTTCCAGCTGTATGTATTCGTTGAACACGAGTGTTACCCTGTGGCCTTCCACTCCGCTGTCGCCGGCTGCCGGCGTGGTCGATACCACGAACGGCGGCGTTTCGTCGTATGGTCCGCCGTCGGGGCCCGCCCCGGGGTTGGCGCAGGCGGCAGCCAGCGCCAGCAGCAGGACGAAGTACAGCAGTTTTCTCATACGGTCAGGGAATTCAGTGCCAATACTTGCTCGATGATGTCGCGTGTGTTGCTCAGGCGGGGCACTTTGTGCTGGCCGCCCAATTTTCCCTGGCAGCGCAGCCAGTCGGCGAACAGCCCGCGACGCGCCGGGACAACTTCGAGTTGTTGCAGGGTAATGTCCTTGTAGCGTTTTGCTTCGTAGTCCGAGTTGAGTTGCTGGAGGGCTTCGTCGAGCAGGCGGGCAAATTCCGTCAGCGACGGGGGCGTGCGCCTGAACTCTATGACCCATTGGTGGCGGCACTTTCCCCGTTGGTCCATGAACACCGGGGCGGCCGTGTATTCCTCCACTTCGGCGCCCGTCCGGGCACAGACGGTAGCCAGGGCGCGCTCGGCGTTGTCCACAATCAGCTCTTCGCCAAAAGCGTTGATGAAGCTCTTGGTGCGGCCGCTGATGATGAATTTGTAGGGAGCTACTGAGGTGAACTTCACGGTGTCGCCAATCAGATAGCGCCACAGCCCGCACGACGTCGAGATTACCATGGCGTAATTGCGGCCCGGCGCCACGCCCCAGAGGGGGACGGCCTGCGGCTTGTCGCTTTCGAGCTCCTCCAAGGGGATGAACTCGTAGAACACACCGTAGTCCAACATCAGTAGCAGGGCAGGGTCAGCGGGGTCGCTCTGTATGCCGAAGAATCCTTCGCTGGCGTTGTATGTTTCCATGTAGTGCATCCCTTCTGAGGGGATAAGCCGGCGATACTCCTCGCGGTAGGGGGTGAACGCCACGCCGCCGTGGAAAAATACTTCCAAGTGAGGCCACACGTCGGTCACGCGCTCGCGGCCCGTCGTCTCGAGCACGCGGTGGAGTACGGAGAGCATCCACGAAGGCACGCCGCTGAGGTTCGTCACGCGGCAGTGGGCCGTCTCGCGCGCAATGCGGTCGCGCTTCACCTCGAAGTCGGCGAGCAGGGCCGTGCGTTTGGCGGGAACGCGCACCAGGTTCACCAGCGGATTGATGTGCTCTATGAGGATGGCGCTCAGGTCGCCCACCTGGCTGTGGGGCAGGTTGTAATTGGGCGCGTGGCTGCCGCCCAGAATGAGGGACCGCCCGTCGAACAGGCGGCTCTCGGGGTGATTCATCAGGTAGAGGGCCACCGTGTCGGCGCCGCCGGCGTAGTGAATGTCGTGGAGCCCGTCGGGACTGACGGGGATGAACTTGCTCTTGTCGTTCGTAGTCCCCGACGACTTGGCAAACCACTTCACGCGGCCCGGCCACAGCACGTCTGGTTCGCCGTGGCGCATCCGGTCGATGTCAGTCTTGAGTGTGTCGTATGTGGTCAGTGGTACGGCGCGCGCGAACTGTTCGTAACCGGTCAGACGGCCATATTCGTAACGCAGGCCCCACTCCGTGTGGGCCGCCCGCGCCAGCAGACGTTCCAGCACCGCCGCCTGGGTTTCCTCGGCCTGTGTGGCCCAGCGCGCCACGCGACGGGCGCGCGGCAGCAGCAGCGGGCGGATTATAGAAGTAATGCTCATTTTCGTGCTATCTAAGTCTCCCACGGCGCCCGGTGCGGCGTGTAGCCCGTCAGGGGCCGGGGAAAGCGACGCGGCAAAGGTAGTGCTTTTTTCCGAATCCTGCTCGCCTTGACTCCCCCTACTCGCCGCGCTTATACATATATTATGAGAGACGCGTGCATGCCGTCACGCAGTCCGGTCGCCTTTTCCGATGTTCAGGCGCGGCGGCTTGTGATTTTCTCCGGCGGTGTACAGTTTTTTCTTTGCCCATGAAGAAGAAATTTCCCATACCAAAGGAAAAATTGTAGGAAAGCAGAAAAACGCCGGGCCACCTTGTGGCAGACGCGAGGCGGCCCGGCTGGAAATGAATGCCGGTGGGACGATGAGCGAGGAGCGGTTTAGGCGGCGCGGCGACTATTCGAGGCGCTCGCCGCGGTAGAAGTCGAGGATTTTCATGCGGAACAGGTATTCGTAACGGGCGGCCAGGCGGTCGTATTCGGCGTGCAGGCGGTTGGTGCGGCTTTCGTCGTACTCTGTGGCGTTGGCCTTGCCGTTCTCGTATTTCTTCGCCATCAGTTCGAATGCGGCCTTGGCTTCGTCGACGGCGACGTTGCTGCTCACGTACTTGCTTTGGGCGGCCACGGCGTTGTACCATGCCTGCTGAATTTCCTTGTAGAGGGCCTTGCGGGTGGACTCGAGCTGCCAGCGGCTGTCTTGGAGGTCGAGCTCGGCCTGGCGCACGGCGTTGCGGGTGGAGAAACGGTTGAAAATGGGGATGCTGAGCGACAGGGCGACGCTCTTGCTGAAATTGTCGCGCAACTGGCGTCCGAAGGCAAAGTTGTCGAAACCGCTGGTGCGGTAGTACGACGTGCCCAGCCCGGCGCCGAGCGAGAGGGTGGGCCAGTAGGCGCTGCGGGCGATGCGCACGCCGCGTTCGGCGCTGGCGATGCGCAGGGAGTCGGCTCTGACGTCGGGACGCAGGGCGACGGCTTGGGCGTAGATGGCTTCGGGTGAACCGGCGGGCGCTACGGGCGGCAGGGTTTCAGGGTCAGTGACGTCAAGGCTGTCGGGTGATGGCATCTCGATGAGCTGGCTCAGCTCGAGCAGGGCCAGCCGGTAGGCATTTTCGGCCTGCACGCGCGACGACTCGTCTTGCGCCACGCGACTGCGGGCCTGGGCCACGTCGACGCCCGAGGCTTTCTGGTTTTGCTCGAAGGCCTCGATGCGTGCCAACTGCTTCTGGCTGAGTTCGACCTGCTCCTCGGCTACGCGCCACA
The DNA here is from genome assembly GCA_944322325.1 of uncultured Alloprevotella sp. Classification (GTDB taxonomy): domain Bacteria; phylum Bacteroidota; class Bacteroidia; order Bacteroidales; family Bacteroidaceae; genus Alloprevotella. The sequence continues at coordinate 29,082 of CALUOQ010000012.1, read as the reverse complement.
TGGCTTTCTGGTAGAGCGCCTCCAGGTAGTATTGCGCCACGCGCAGGCTCAGGTCGTCGCGTACGTGTTCCAAGTCGGCCGTGGCGGCGGCCAGGTTGAGCCGGGCCTGCGCCACTTGGTTGGGAATGCGCAGTCCGGTGAACAAGGGCAGGCTCGTGCTGACGCTGAGGCTGGTACTCTGCGTGTTGCGGCTGGCATAGGTGTTTTCGGCAGTGAGGCTGCGACCGAAGCCGAAGGACTGGCTGCCCGCGGCGTTGAGGTCGGGCAGGCGGCTGTGGCGCGCGGTGTGGAGGGCGAGCTCGCGGCCTTGACGGACGAGGACCTGGCGTTTCACGTCGACGTTGCGCTCGAGGGCGTAGTCGACGCACTGGCGCAGCGTCAGGGTGCGGCGGGCGCCGATCGTGACGGAGGTTAGGAGAGCGAGGGCGAGAAGAAAAATTCGCATGGCGGGTCAGTTTTCGGGGGCTATGACATTGCCGCGTACCCGGTCGCCCGCCCGGAGTCCGGCCTTGATTTCGATATTCACGCCGTCGCTCAGGCCCGTCGTCACCTGCCGGCGGACGAAGGCTTGGGGCTTGTCGGCGGTCAGCAGTTGCACGAAGGTCGTGTCGCCGCTGTAGACGACGGCCCCTTCGGGCACGGAGAGGACGTTCTCGCGGTGCTCGAGTACGATTTCGGCGTTGGCGCTGTATCCGGCGCGGATGCGCACACTGTCGGGGATGTCGACGGCGGCCTTAATCTCGAACTGGTTGGCGTTGCCGCTGGCGGAGGAAACCTTGGGGGCGATGTACTCGAGGCGGGCGCCGAACGTGTGGCCCTGGAGGGCACCGATGGTGATTTTCATTGGCATCCCCTCGTGGATGCGCGCCACCTCGGTCTCGTCGATGGTGCCGCGGAAGATGAGGTCCTGCATATCGGCGACCGATGCGATGGTCGTTCCGTCGTTGAAAGTATTGCTCATGATGACCGAGTTGCCGACCTTGACGGGCACGTCGAGGATGAGGCCGTCTATAGTGGAGCGGATGAGCGTCGTGCTGTAGTCGGCGTTCGAGCGCGAGACACCTTCGCGCACGATTTGCAGGGCGTCGTCGGCGGCGGTCAGTTCCTCGCGGGCCTGCTCGTATGCCAGTCGTGTTTTCTCGAACTCTTCTGCGCTGACGAGCTTGTCGTCGAAGAGGACCTTCATACGGTCGTAGTCGGTGTGGGCCTGCTGCTCGTTAAGCCGGGCCAGGCGCAGACGGTTCTCGGAGGAGTTGAGCTGGCTCATTTCGGGGATGACGGTGACCTTGGCGATGACTTCGCCGCGCTTGACCTGCTGGCCAGCTTCTTTGTATAGCTCGGCGATGATACCGGAGATTTGGGGTTTGATGAGCACCTCGTCGCGCGGTTCGACGGTGCCGGTGACCACGGTGGTGCGTTCCAGTGTGCGGCGTTCGGCGCGCAGCGTCTGGTAGACGGTCTCGGCCGGTCGCGACTTCTGGTAGAGGAATACGAAGGTGCCGAGGAACAGTGCGACGACCAGGACCAGGGCCAGGATTTTCAGGAACTTCTTCATGGGTTTTTATGGGTTATGTGAATATGCGTAGATCGGTGGGACAGGGGCGGGGTTCACTCGTCGCGGATGGCGTCAATGGGCCGGATGGACAGGGCACGCATCGAGGGCGCCAGCCCAGCCAGCCCGCCCAGCACGGCCAGCGCCGCGGCGGCACCAAGGGCCAGACCGAACGAGACTTGGAAAGAGATGGTTTCGCCCTGTGCCGCGACGATGTGCTCTACGCCCGAGAGCAAGGCGACGGCGAAAGTGATACCGGCCAGCCCGGCAATGACGGTGAGCACGATGCTTTCGGCCATCACTTGCCACAGTATGCTTGACGGCCGCGCTCCTATGGCGCGGCGGATGCCGATTTCGCCCGTCCGTTCGCGCACGGTGACCATCATGATGTTGCTTACGCCGATGGCGCCGGACAGCAGGGTGCCTACGCCGATGAGCCACACGAGCGTCTCGATGCCGCGGAACAGATTGTCTATCATTTGGAAAAGTGTTTCGAGGTTAAAGACGTGGAGCGCTTGCCCGTCGTCGGGCGCGAGGAGGTGGGCCTGGCGCACGACGCGCTCTACGTCGGCCTGAATGGACGTCACGGTCGTGCCGCGTCGCGCCGTGAATCCGATGGCCTGCACGTCGTCGCCCCTATGGTACAGCCGTTGCAGCGTACGGAACGGTATCATGACGGACTGTTCGGCCGACCCCATGATGCCGATGTTGCTGGTCATTTTGCTTACCCCTACCACTTGGTAGTACACCCCGTCGACTTCGACGTAACGGCCGCAGGGGTTGTCAACGTCGGGGAAGAGTTCCTCGTACACGCGCTTGCCGATGACGCACACCTTGCGGCTGTCGCGTTCGTCGGTGTCGGTGAGGAAGCGGCCGTGCGTCAGGTGCGGCTCCTCGATGTCGGCGTAGTCGGCCCGGACGCCTTTGAGTGTGCCCCGCGACTGCTGGTCGCCGTAGGAGAAAGTCCGCCCCCAGCACGCGGCCATGGGCGTTACGGTTTCCACGGCCGGCACAGCGCGCCGTATGCGGTCGACATCGGCGTTCTTGAGGCTCCACTCGCGCCCGCTTTGGAAGCCCTTGTAGGCCTTGCTCGTCGTGCCCGGCATCAGGAAGCAGGAGTTCTGCGCCAGTCCGGCGAAGTTCTGCGCCATGAATCGTTTGAGGCCCTCGCCGCCTCCCATGAGGAACACGAGCATGAATATACCCCAGAACACGCCGAACGCCGTCAGCAGGCTCCGCGACTTGTTGCGCGTTACCGTCTGTAGTATCTCGCTCCACTGATCCAGGTCAAAGAGTTTCGTCATCGGTTGTCGGATTTCTCATTATTATATAGGTCTTCGGCTACGACGCCCGCAGGGCCTCGATAGGCTTCACGCGGACCGCCTTGCGCGCCGGGACGAATCCCGCCAGCAGTCCCGCCACAATCAGCACCGCCAGGGCGCGTAGCGCCACGCCGAGGTCGACCGTCGGGTCGAGGAACACGGGCATCTCGAGGTCGGCCACCGTGACGGTCTGCTGCCCGGCCACGACGTTCATGTACTCCGTGGCGACGACGCCGAGCACCAGTCCGACGTAGCCGAACAGCGCCGTGATAATCACGCTCTCCAGCAGGACGGAGCGAAGAATGCTCCAGGGCCGCGCACCGAGCGCCTTGCGGATGCCGAACTCGTGCGTGCGTTCCTTGACGGTGATGAGCATGATGTTGGAGATGCCCACGACGCCACTGAGGAGCGTCAGGAGTCCCACGAGCCAGAGCGCGGTGCGCAGGACGCCCATGGCCTTGGCGCTCTCCTTGGCTCCGGTGGTCGAGTTGTAGATCCAGATGGCGCTCTCGTCGTCGGGGGCAAAACGGTGGAGGGCTCCCATCGAACGGCGGAGGTCAGCGCGAAACGTTTCGTCGGCTTCCTCGGTGTCGACGCCGCGGGTGCGCATCAGGATACTCTCCACGTTGACACCCTTGTTATAGATGAGTTGCAGGGTGGTAAAGGGAACGTAGGCCGTCATACTGCCCATCTGTCCGCGGTCGGCGTAGACGCCCACGATGCGGAACACTGTGCTGTCCGCCACGACGAGCCGGCCCACTGCGCGCCGGGCATCGCCGAAGAGGTCCGCCGCCGTCTTGCGCCCGACGACCATCACCTTGCGCCGCTCGCTGAGGTCGAGCGGACTGACAAAGCGTCCGTCGGTGACGACGACTTTGTTCATGTCGGCGTAGTCGGCGAACACGCCGCGCAGTTCGCCGGTGGCGTTCTCGCTGCCCGCCGTTACGCGGACGCTACTTTGCGACAGTTCGCCCGTCGAGCGCAGTACGCGTCCCGGGAAGCCCGCGGAGGTCAGACGCAGGTCGCGGTTGTCGAAACGGACGGTGTGCCCCTGTCCCAGTCCGTCGTAGGGCTTCGACATGAAGCCCGGCCAGAGGCGCACGACGTCGAGGGCCATGTTGCCGGCGTTGTGTTCGAAGGCGTGTATCAGTCCGTTGCCCGCTCCGAGCAGCACGATGAGCAGGAAGATGCCCACCGAGACGGACAGGCCCGTCAGTGCCGTGCGCAACTTGTTGCGCCTTAGGTTGGCGAATATCTCTTGCATACTGTCCCACATAGGCGTTACTTCATGAGGCCGCCTTCGCCGAAGGGCGTGGCGGCGGGGTCGAGGTTCGTTTCGATGCGTCCGATGACGCCGTCGCTGATGTGTACGATTTTATGGGTGCGGTAGGCCACGCCGCTCTCGTGCGTGACGACGACCACCGTCATGCCCGCGTCGTTGAGCTGGCGGAGCAGGTCCATCACCTCGGCGGACGTCTGGCTGTCCAGTGCGCCCGTGGGTTCGTCGGCCAGGATGATTTGCGGCTGCGTAATGATGGCGCGGGCGATGGCTACGCGCTGTTTCTGTCCGCCCGAAAGTTCGCTGGGCAGGTGGTGCGCCCATTCCTTCAGACCCAGCCGTTCGAGGTATTCCATGGCCAAGGCGTTGCGCCGCCGGCGTCCCACGCCTTGGTAGAACAGCGGCAGGGCCACGTTCTCCAGTGCGTTTTTGAACGGAATCAGGTTGAAGGACTGAAAGATGAAGCCAATCATGCGGTTGCGGTAGTCCGCGGCGCGGTTCTCGCTGAGGTGCTTGATGAGGGTGCCGTTGAGCCAGTACTCGCCGCTGTCGTACGTGTCGAGGATGCCGAGGATGTTGAGCAGGGTGCTTTTGCCCGAGCCCGAGGCGCCCATGATGGCGACGAATTCGCCGCGTTCAATGTCCAGGGAGATGCCCTTGAGCACGTGCAGCGGTGCGCCGGCATGGTAGGTCTTTTCGATATTTTCGAGGTGGATAAGGGACATAAAGTCTGAGTCTTAGTTCGTTTGACGGGGAAGGCCCGAGCGCGTCAGCGGGGCTCCGGGGGAGCGCCGGGTCGGCCGGCCGACCATTTTTTCCAGTAATCCAGCACTTCGTCGGGACTGATGCCGAGCAGCGCCATGCGACGGAAGAGTTCCGGCAGCTCCTCGCCGACGAAGGCACGTCGCCGCTCGTCGCGGATACGGGTGGCCGCGTCGTCGGCCACGTAGTAGCCCATGCCCCGGCGGTTGTAGATGACGCCACGCTGAGCCAGGTAGTCGTAGGCTTTCACCGTGGTGTTCACGTTGACCTCAAGGAGCACGCTGTATTCCCGTACGCTCGGGACGCGCTGCCCGGCGCCGTAGGTACCGGACAGCACCTCGTCGCACAGGCGCTCGGCGATCTGCACGTAGATGGGCTGTCCCTCCTTGAACGTCATCGGCGTCTCCATTTATGCCTGACGACCTGTATGCGGCAGAAGCTGCGGTAGCTCAGCGCGTAGCAGGCCACGATGGCCGCGAACAGCACGCCGTCTATGACGGCGAGCAGGGTGATGGGGTCGAAGGCGGGGATGCGCTCCAGCCGCTGTGCGTAGAGGTCAATCAGGACGACGGTCAGCGCGCCCAGCGCAATGAGGCCCAGCGTCGTCAGCAGGTAGGGGTGGCGCCGCAGCAGCGTGCCGCAGAGCAGATAGACGGCGTGGAAGAGCAGGAGCAGTTCGGCGAGGAAGGCGACGCCGAGCAAGTATTCCGTCGCGTCGGGCATGTGGAAATTGAGGTAGCCGTCGGGCGAGAAGAAGTGCGTCAGCTCGTGGAAGACGTAGGGCACGGTGGAGCCGTAGCCGTGGCCGAGGATGGGGAAGAGCGCCATGCGCGTGACGTCCGCCGCGACAAAAGCTATCCAGAAAGCGATCACGGCGCCCACCGTCGCCCAGAGCAGGCGCGACAGGTACTTCTCCGTGTTGGTCGCCGGGAGCGTCAGGTAGGCCGTACGGCCGCCTTTGGTGCGCAGGTTCTCGAAGGCGGCGCTCGCCGCGAGCGTCAGCACGAAGCCGAGGAAGGCGACGAAGGCCGGGGCGTTGTCGGCCAGCAGTCCCCTTTCGGCTGCGGCGAGGGCAGCGTCGGGCTGGCCCGGGCAGGCTCGCTCGCCGAGGCGCAGGTAATGTTCGGACAAGCCGTTGCGCGACGGGCCATAGAAGTTGGCGAACTCGATGGCCAGGCAGCCGGCGTAGAGCGACGCCACGTAGCGCAGGTTGCGCTTCCAGCCCGACAGGAGGTCGAGGCGCAGCACGAGGCCGAAGCGGCGAAGGTGGAAACATTTCATAGCGCGGAGGTTTTAGCGTTTGTCGGTGGCTTGCTCCCACAGGTCAGGGCGTTCGAGCAGGGCACCGAAGAGGAGTTCGAGGTCGAGGGGCGTGTCGCGGCCGTCGTCGTTGCGCCGCACGACGGCGTTGCCGTGAACCGTGGGTTGCACGTAGAGGGCGTCGTCCACGGGGCTGCCCGCGGGGCGCTCCTCGAAGCAGAGGCGGGCGCAGATGTCGGCCACGCTGCGGTCGAGCAGCAGGCGGCCGCCGTCGAGCATGACGACGCGGTCGATGAGCGCCTCGACGTCGTGCACCTGGTGGGTCGAGACGACGAGCGTCCGTCCCTCCGTCATACTGCGCGCCACGACGCGGCGGAACTGGCTCTTCGAGGGGATGTCGAGTCCGTTCGTCGGTTCGTCCATCAGCAGCAGGCGCGTGTTCGTGGCCAGTGCGAAGCTGACGATGGCCTTCTTGCGCTGGCCCATGGACAGCTCGGCGAGGTTGTCGGTCGGCGCGAGGTCGAAGTCGCGCAGGCATTGGGCAAACAGCCCGGCGCTGAAGCGCGGGTAGAACGGAGCGTTGAGCGCGGCGTAGCGACGCAGCGACACCGGGGGCAGCGTGAACTCCTCGGGAAGCAGGTAGAGCTCCTCGAGCAGCTCCGGCCGGCGTGAGCGCGTCTCCTGCCCGAGGAAGCGGACGCTTCCCCGGCCGGGCCGCAGCAGTCCCGCGATGAGGTAGAGCAGCGTCGATTTGCCCGTACCGTTCTTACCGAGCAGGCCGTATATGCCGCCGCTCTCGAGCGTCAGCGCGAAGTCGCTGAACACCGCCGGGCGGCGCCCGCCGTAGGCAAAGCTGAGATGGTCGATCTGTATCATGACCGTAACGAATGCAGTGTTATACTTTAATAGTACACTGCAAAAGTAGACAATCGCCGCGAGCCCGCCAAGCCCGAGCCCGGAATTTTTTCGTCCTCCGGCGAAAAAAGCGGCAAGTGCCGTTCCGCTCATTAGCCTCGTTACCTCCATTGGTCCTATTGCCCCGTGGGCGACAACAAGTGCCGCGCCGGGAAAAACAAGTACTACGATAGTTTTTCCTGTCGCAGCGATAGAAAAAACGGGGACTACGTTCGCTTTTCTTAACACTACGGGTGTCGACGCGGGCGGGGCGTCGGATCCTTGACGGAGCAGGCTGCAAGCCCTGTGGGCAGACGGATTGTCGCCCATCGGAGGGCGGAAAAACCGGGGAACTAAGAAAAGTTTTCGCCCGCTAAACTGCCTTAAAACGCGCGCTGGGCCTTAAACTCCGCCCGCCGCGCGGCGTCAAACCATCAGTTACCAACGTAAAATTAAAAGTGGAATCATGACAACGAACAACTCTTACATGCGCCTGGCCATTGCCTTGAGCCTGGGCGAAAACTGCGAGATGCTCTCCGAGCAGTCCGCCGACAGCGAACAACGTTTCGACACGTACGACAACCCCGCGAGGGCTTCCGCCCTGTTCAGTGACACGACTGTCCATTGACCCCGTGCCGACGCACAGCGCCGCCCAAGGCCCCGGTACAGCCGGCGGCCGTGGGCGGCGCGCTTGTATCCGTAGGGCGGGGACGGACGTCGTGCGTGCCGACCGCCAGTCAAAAAAAATCGACCAAACTGCACGAAAAATCGCCCGACATCTCCATTTTATTTCTAACTTTGTCCGCCGACGCGCGGGCACACATGGCGCGTGCCGCAACAGCCTTGGCACGTCGCATCACTCAAAACAACCCAAACACAGTCCATGAAATCAATCCTGATGGCCACCTTGCTGGCCTGTGGCGCAGCGACGGCAGTCGCTGCGGCCGAACCCGAGATTATCCGCATTTCGACCGACGCCACCGACTTGGTGCTCAGCGTGGGGCGCACCGGGCGCCTCTATCAAGCCTACTACGGCGAGAAACTGCGTCACGACGCCGACGTGGCCCTCGTGGCCCGTAACGCCCATGTGGGCGCGGGCGGAGGTTCCACGGAGAACCAGTGGGAGGTCTGCGCCGGCGGGGGCAACGAGAGCCACTTCGACCCGGCTATCGCCGTCACCCACAGCGACGGCAATCCCTCCACTTACCTTTATTACGTCTCCTCGACGTCGAAGCCTGTCGACGGCGGCACGCAGACGGACATCGTGCTGCGCGACGACAAGTACCCCCTGACCGTCACCCTGCACTACACGGCCTACGAAGACGAGGACGTCATCAAAACGTGGAGCGACATCACGCACGACGAGAAGGGTAGCGTCACGCTGACGGCTTACGCTTCGACCCTGCTCTATTTCGACCGTCCCGCTTACTACCTCACGGAGTTCAGCGGTGACTGGGCGAAAGAAGTGCAGATGAGCTCGCAGCGTCTGCGGTACGGCAAAAAAGTCGTGGACACGAAGCTGGGCACGCGCGCCGCCATGAAGGTGTCGCCTTTCTTTGAGGTAGGGCTCGGCAGTCCGGTGGAGGAAAATCGCGGCGAGGTGCTCATGGGCACCCTCGGCTGGACCGGCAATTTCCGCTTCACCTTTGAGGTGGACAACCTCGGCAATCTGCGCGTCATCCCCGCCATCAATCCCGACGCCTCGGCCTACGCGCTGGAGCGGGGTGACGTTTTCACCACGCCCGAGTTCATCTTTACGCTCAGTCAGGGCGGTACGGGCGAGGGAAGCCGCAACCTGCACGACTGGGCCCGCAAGTATAGTCTCCGCGACGGTATGGGAGGCCGGCTGACGCTGCTGAACAACTGGGAAAATACCGGCTTCAATTTCGACCAGCAGCGACTGACGGAACTCATGCAGGAGGCCAAGCATCTGGGCGTCGACCTCTTCCTGCTCGACGACGGCTGGTTTGGCAACAAGTACCCCCGCTCGGGCGACAATGCCGGACTGGGCGACTGGGAAGCCACGCGCGACAAGCTGCCCGGCGGCGTGCCTGCTCTCGTCGCGGCGGCCAAGCAGGCCGGCGTCGAGTTCGGCATCTGGATCGAACCGGAGATGGTGAACCCGAAGAGCGAGCTTTTCGAGGAGCACCCCGATTGGGTTATCCATTACCCCAACCGCGATCTCTACTACTACCGCAATCAGCTCGTGCTCGACCTCAGCAACCCCGAAGTGCAGGACTTCGTGTTCGGCGTGATAGACAAAATCATGACGGAGAACCCGGACATTGTTTACTTCAAGTGGGATTGTAACAGCCCCATCACCAACATTTATTCGCCCTATCTCGGTAAGAAACAGGGGAACCTCTACGTGGACTACGTGCGCGGCCTCTACAACGTGCTGCAGCGCGTGGACGAGCGCTACCCCGACGTGACGATGATGCTCTGCTCCGGTGGTGGCGGCCGTTGTGACTACGAGGCGCTGAAGTACTTTACTGAGTTCTGGTGCAGCGACAATACGGACCCCGTGGAGCGCCTCTACATCCAGTGGGGCTTCTCGCAGTTCTTCCCGGCCAAGGCCATGTGCGCCCATGTCACCAGCTGGAACCGCGCAGCCAGCGTCAAGTTCCGCACGGACGTCGCCTCGATGTGCAAGCTCGGTTTCGACATGGGCTTGCAGGGACTCAGCAAGGACGAACTCACCTTCTGCCAGCAGGCGGTAAGCAACTGGAAGAGCTTCGGCCCCGCCCTGCTCGACGGTGACCAGTACCGGCTCGTCTCGCCCTACGAGACGAATCACATGGCCGTCAACTATGTGAGCAAGGACCGGAAGATGGCCGTCCTCTTCGCCTACGATATTCACCCGCGCTATGCCGAGAAGATGGAAAACGTACGTCTACAGGGCCTCGACCCCGACCGCAATTACAAGGTCGAAGAGACGAACCTCATGCCCGGCGCCCGCTCCTCGCTCTCGGCGAACGGCAAAGTCTATTCGGGCGACTACTTGATGAAGGTGGGCCTCAGTGTCTTCACCACGGGGCAGATGCGCAGCCGCGTCGTACGCCTGACGGCGCAATGAGCCATCCCGAATACATACACATTATATAATATATTACGCGCGAGGGCGGCAGGAATTCCTGCCGCCCTCGCGCGTAGGTGTGGGGTAGTCTCAACGCTCGCCGGAGGGGTCGGTGTAGAAACGGATGAGGCCTTCGAGCGATTCGCGGCAGACGGGACAGAACTCCTCGACCGTGTTGACGCGCATACGGCAGTCCACCGTGCCGCGGTAGACGCCTTTCGACTGGTAGCCGGCGCCTTCGAACACGCCGACGTGCTTCGTGTCGCCCTCGGCGTACTTGTCGGTGGGCGTGGGTACGGGCGTGCCGGCCGGGACGAGGTGCTTCCATTTCAGGTCGAAGCGGGCCAGCGTCGTGATGTTGCGCTCCCACGGCTCGACGTCGGGCGTGTAGTAAGCCACGTAGCCGTCGTCGTACGCATATTCGTCGGCCAGTCCGCCGAAGCTGTGCCCGAACTCATGGACGACGACCGGGAGAAACCACTTGTCGCGCGCGGCGGCCAGCGTGTAGGAGTTGAAGATGCCTCCGCCGCCATACTCCTCCGTGTTGGCCAGGATGATGATGTGCTCGTAGGGCACGGCGCCCAGCGCGTCGTGCAGGCGTTTCAGCCTAAGCGTCGTGAGATATCGGTCGGAGTAGAACGTGTCGAAGTGGGAGCCCAAGGCTGTGCGGCGCCACTGGTGCGAGGCCGGCAGGCTGACGCCGCTCTCCTCGGAAGGTAGCGCCACGGCCACGACGTTGAAACGGTCGCGCATACGTCCGAAGGGCTCGTGCGCGAAGAGGGCCTCGGTGGCCGCGGCGGCGTGCCGGTAGAAGCTGTCGGCCTCGGCCGCCGTATAACCTTCGGCGACGATGGCCACGTCGATGCACTTCTCAGGGCTTCCGCCACGATGCAGATAGCGGTGGGGCGGCGTGGCGGTGCCCGCATGGCGGATAAGGATGTCCGCCGGGTCGACGCGGCAGGCGAAGCGCGCCGTGACGTCGCGGTGCAGGTTGCTCAGTTCCACCTCGAGCTGCACGGGGCGTTTCGGGAACGGCAGCAGGAACACGTTCTCGAACGAGCGGGCGCGCTGGGTCGCCTCGACGGTGGCCTGCCACTCTTGGAAGAGCGTCGAGAAGGAATGCCGGTAAATCACCCGGCCCGACGCTTCGTCGCGCAAGGTAATGCGTCCGTTTCCGGCCAGGTACAGGCTGTCGAGACGCTCCCGCCGGCCGGCCCAGTAGGGCAGTTGGCTCAGCTCGTCAAGGTAGATGGACTGGCGGGCACTGTCGCCGGCCATCACGAGGTCGACCCGCAACGTACGGGGCTCGAACCAGCGCTCGAAGTCGTCGGAGGCGTGGGCCGCGCCGGCCAGCGCGAAGCTGCCGACGGCGAAACACGCCAGGAGGGCACTGCGCCGCGCGCGGCGCAGTGCCTTATGGAAATTACGGAAGATATGATACATCTGAGTTTCGCTTATTTTTCGTTTTCTGTCAGTTCGGCCCGTCGGAGAATCAGGCGCTCAATGCGCAGGCCCGCACGGCCTTTCAGGTCAAGGGCAATGCCTAGCGATACGGTCTCCGGACGGGGCAACTCGAACACCACGCGACGGCCATCGAGCGGTGCGGTGGCGATGACGCCCGTCGTCGTGTCGAGGTCGGGCAACGACGAGCCGCGCGCCACGACCAGCGCCGCACGGCCGGTTTGGGGCATGTCGCGTGACTCGATCTCCCATTCGTAACGCCCGGCCGGCAGTTCGATCGTCGTGTAGAGCTTGTGATTCTTCAACTCGGGCGCGAATTGGTCCCAACCGGTGTAGACGCAGAGCGCGTGGCGCTTGTTGGCATCGACGTAGAAGCCGGTACGGATGGTGTCGGCGTCGATGCCGTTTTCTATCCGCCAGCTACGGCCCATCGTGTCCGGTTTCAGTTCGAGGAAGCGCTTCGGGTCGCGGCAGTTGACGCTCTCTCCGGTAGTGGGGAAGGGGCGTGTGCTGTGCGGCAGGTAGTCGGCGGAGACGTCGGTCAGGCCTTCGGGAAAATCCAGACTGAATACGCCGGTCGATACGCCCCAGGCGTCGCCGTCGGGACCGAAGCCCGAGCGCCGTCCGGTGAGTCCGTTCGACGTGGCGTCGGTCACGTCGCCTCCGTTCTGGTTAAAGGTATAATAGAGGCAGAGCGAGTCCGTGCGTTCGGCGGTCGCGATGTCGGTTATCGGTGCGTTGGCATATCGACGCAGGGTTTCGGTCGGCAGGGCCCGGCACCAGATGCGTACTTCGTCGACGACAGCATTCATCGGGTGCTCCGTGCCGCCCAGGCGGACCGCCGTGGCGGCGGGCACGGTCCGCGTGCGGCGGTCCTTGCGCCGCAAGGAGTCCTGTGCCAGACAGATGCCGTCGCGCAGGAAGCTGACTTCGCCGCGGTCGAAGCGGACGGCGTAGTGGTGCCAGCTGCCCGGCTGGATGAAGTCGTTGCCGGTGGACATCGAGAGGCTGTCCGCCCAGAACGTGAGGCGCCCGTTCTCGTTCGCCTGGATGAGCCACGTGGCCGCGGCGTCGCCAATGCCGGCCGTGGCCTTACCCGTTGCGGCGTTCATCCACCACTCGACGGTCAGGGCGCCGGTTTCGCCGGTCCACGGGCTGCGGTCCGTCGTCACGGCCGCCTCGGCGTTGCTGAAGTTGAGGCCGTTCTTGCTGTCGGCGTTGCAGACGATGAGCGCGCGGCGCTGGGTGAACGTGCCGGTGCCCTCGGCGTTGCTGGCTTCGAGCGTCACGTCGTACACGCCGGGGCGGTGCATTGCGATTTCGGGGTGCCGGCCTTCGGCGCGTACGGTGTCGGACGTCGTGGCGAGGGTCCAGCGCCACGCCTCGGGCAAGTAGCGGCTGCGGTCGGTGAGGCGCACGTTTTCGCCCTTGATGAGCGCCATGGGCGCGAGGTCGAACGCTGCGGCAGGCGCTACGTTGCGTACGTGCAGGCGCATCGAGCTGCGAGCTGAGCGCCCCGTCAGCGGATCGGTCACGCGGAGGCGTACACGGTAGTCGCCCGGTCTTTCGTAGGTGGCCGCCGCGCCGAGCGTCGTGGCCTGCTCGCAGTCGGCACCCGGCAGTTCCCACTCATACTGATAGCCCTGCAAGGGATGGTCGGGGCGGAAGCTGATGCGCTCGCCCGCGGCGCCCTCGCTGCGGATGGGGCTGAACGCGGCGCTCAGCTCGCGGGGCAGGACGTGCAGCGTAGCCCCGTGGCGCACCACCTTGCCGTCCGCCGTGGCGCCGACCAGTTGCACGTCGTAGTCGCCCGGTTCGGCAAAGAGCAGGGACGGCTGGCGGAGCGACAGGCCGTCGATGCCGCCGCCCTGAGCCTGCCAGCGGATGGCCGTGATGGCCGGCGAACATTCGGCTCGCAGCGTGAAGGGCTGTCCGGCGTAGAGCTTGCCCTCTGGCAGGCGGAAGTTGACTTGGGCCTCCGTCGCGGGCGTGAACACGGGCGTATCGGTCGTGGCGCTGAAGTGCCCGAACCGGGCCATCCGGGCGTGATGACGTCCGGTCAGGTCGCAGAGGTAGGTTCGCCGCCCCTCGCGCAGCGTGTCGCCGCGGTAGTAGGCCAGCAGGTCGTCGGGCAGGCCGGCGGCCTCGAAGCGGTGGTGCATCATCGTGCGTATCTCGTCGGCCGTGCGGGCGCACTTCCAGAGGCGCACCTCGGCCAGACGGCCGTCCAGCGCACCATCCGCGCTCGACGAGAAAGGCATCCGGCCAAAACCGCCGAAGCCCGAGCGCCCCTTGGCGACGAGCGTGTCGGCCGGCACGCCGTTGACGTAGACGGTCAGCGTGTCGCTGGCGACGACGAAAGCAAGGTGCGTCCAGCGGCCCGGGGCGAGCGTGCCCGGCCTCGTATTGAGGCGGTTGTCGGTGTCCCAGCCCGCCGTGACGGCGCCGTCGTTGTTCGCATGTATCAGGAAGCGGTCCCAGCCCGGTCCTACGCTTTGGTTCCAGTCGCGCAGCGTGCGGGGATTCAGCCAGTACTCGATGGTGGCGTGGTCGTAGTGCGAGCGGAATGCGCCGGGCACGCTGAAGCCGCAGCTGTCGAGCACAAGGCTATAGTCCGGCGCCTTGCCCATGCGGGCAAAGTCGGGGCGGACGCTTTCGGTGGGCGGCGACTGCAGCAGGCTGTCGGCGTAGGCGTAGGCGGCCCGTACGGTGTAGCGGGCGGAGGGGTCGGGCACGGTGAAGGCGCGCTCGGTCGTGGCGAGGGTGTCGAGAGGTTGTCTGTCTTTATAGACCACATACCCTTTGAGCGTGCGCCACGTGAGGGGCGGTGCGCCCCATTGGAGCGTGCGGCCGTCGGCGCAGCGCAGATTCAGCGGAGCGAAGAAAGGCTCGCCGTTGACGACGGTCGACACCACCGTCCTTCCGCCATGGTTGCGCACTTGTACGCCGCCATTCAGCTCGAAGGGCGTCTCGATGCCCTTGTGGTCGAACTCGTAGTCAATGACGGAAAGGGCGCGCAGCGTGCCCGTCCCGACGGCCTCGGGGCGGCTTTCGATGATCAGGAAGTAACGCAGCGGCCGTCTTACGTCGAAGTCGGCCGAAAGGTCCGTCAGGTCGTAGCCGAACTCCATCGGTTCGGCGTGGAGCTCCCCGTCGGCCCAGCGGCCCAGCATGGGCGTTTCGGCCTCCTGCCCGGCCTTGGCCTTGTCGGAGCGTCCGTCGCCCGCGAACTTGAAGTGCTCCATCTCGACGACGCGGTCGGGTTCGGTGGCCGCCGGGTCGGCCGCGATACCGACGCTCAGCTTCAGCTCGCTGCGGCGCGAGTAGTCCATGAGCACCTTCAGCGTGCGCAGCGGGCGGTAGTTCTTGCGGACGTGGTAGAACTCGGGCTTCCAGGCGCCACCCTCGTGCTGGCGGACGGGGAAGCCGTATTTATAGGGGCAGTAGATGAAACCGCGGTTGGCCCACCCGTTACCCCAGGAGTTGACAATGATCCAGGCGCCGCGCTCGTCCTTGTCCGGTTCGCCGTACACCTTGTTGCTGTCGAGGTCGAAGACGATGCGGTCGTCGTAGCCCACGATGGTCAGGGCGTGGTCGACGCCGTCGCCCCAGCGCGTGACGTACTTCATGCCGACGACGCCGGCCTGGGCGTTACGGCCCTCGGGGTCGTCGCCGATGGTGCCCTGCTTGCAGGCGCTGGCCACGCCGATACCGCAGATGCCGCCGGCGAAGAAGTTGCCGTCGCCCTGATGGTTCCAGAGCCAGTTTTTCACGAGTTCGCGCCCCTCCTCCGTGTCGACGCCGTAGGGCGAAAAGGAGTTATGGGAGATGCGGTTGAACATGGCCGCGTACCACTTGTCGTAGCCTTGCATCCAGCCGAAGTCGGGCGCGGAGCAGTCTTGGTTGCCAAAGAGTTTTGAATAAGTGCTTCCCCCGTAGACGACGGAGTTGGGCACACCGTTGGCGCGGGCCATGCCCTCTTTGCCGGAGTGGCTGTTGGTCAGGAGCCAGGTGAAGTGGGACGGGTAGATGTGCTCGGGGCGCGAGGCGTCATCGCCGCGAAAGGCATTGAGCTCGTAGGCGAACATGTAGCTGATGCGCGAGGCCGAGCCGCACGATCCGCCGTCCTGATTGAAGACGGGCGGGAAAAAGGGAGTGAGCGCGTTGTTCACATGGTCGGGGCGGCGGGTGGCCGTGTCGCCCACGCTTACGGGCAGGTCGGGTCGGGTGGGGACGAGTGCTGTCGCGCCGGCAGCGAGCGTCAGGCCGCAACCGACTACGAGCAGCCGAAGGATTCTTAGGTCCATAGATGAGAGATTCGATAAGTTTGTTAGAGCCGGCCAAGGCAGTGCCGGAGCCGGCAGAGGTTATACTTTGCTTTCGTGGATTCAGACGTGTGGGGACGCAAAGCCGGCTTTGGGTTCGCCGGCGAAGTGTCATATCTCTGTAGTACATAGCAAAAGTAGCCAATCGCGCCGACACAGCCGCGCCCCGGCCGGGAAATTTTTCGGCCGGCCGCGAAAATAGCTGCGGATGCCGCCTCCCTCGTGAGGTCCGTTAGGATGATCAGGCCCATGGGGCTAATGGAGGCAACGGGCCCTGACGGGCCGAACCGCAAGTGCCGCGCTGGGAAAAACAAGTACTACGATAGAAAAAACAAGTACTACGATAGAAATTTCTATCGCTGCGACAGAAAAAACGGGGACTACGTTCGCTTTTCTTCACACTTCTCAGGTTTTTCGTATATTTGCGACGGCCTTGTGGCCGACTTATCTGTATGTTCTAATTACTATCTAAAAAATCACCATCATGGGAAAACGTTTCTATTTCCTCCTTGGCGCGTTGTTCTGCCTCGTTTTCAGGACATACGCCCAGTTACCCTCCTTTAGTACGGACACCGACGAGGAGTGGTACGTCCTTCAGTTTACGACCGGCGAGGCCGTCCTTCAAGACCAGGGCGACGGCCGCAACCTCCAGACGGCGGCGCTGGGCAACGACGACAGCCAGCGCTGGAAACTGCTCGGCTCGCCCGAGAGCCTGCACCTCGTCGGCAAAAGCGGGCGCTACGTAGGGTTCAGCGGGAGCCGCTTTGTCGCCACCGCCGCGGCCGACGAGGCTTCCGACTTCGCCCTTGTGCAGAACGGGACGTCGTGGGAGCTGAAATACCTCGGCGCCGCGGACGGCGACTACGCCTACTTGAACCAGTTTGGCGGTACGGGCGCCGGCCGCGAGCTGGGTACGTGGACCGCCGGCGACAAGAATAACCTGCTGCGCTTCGTGCAGCCCAAGGAAGTCGTCGTGCCGTACAACGTGCGGCCCGTCGTGGGCTACGAACCGGAGCACAAGAACACGCTTTGGTACACCCTGCCCACGACGCGCGCTACGGTGGAAAATCCGTGGATGGAGTTCGCACTGCCCATTGGCAACGGGCAATTCGGCGCCATGGTCTACGGCGGCATCGCGCAGGAGCAAATTCAGTTCAACGACAAGACCCTGTGGACCGGAGCCAGCACTACGGCCGAGCGTGGCGCCTATCAGAACTTCGGCAACGTTTACGTCGAGGACCTCAGCGGCGTCTTCGGCTCGACGAGCGGCCAGACGGTGCAGGACTACTATCGCCAGCTCGACCTGCACACCGCCACGGCTTCTGTCCACTACAAGTCGCCCGACAAGTCGGTGAGCTACTCGCGCGAGTATATAGCGAGCTATCCCGACCAGGTGGTGGCCATGCGGCTCGCGGCTTCCGAGGGCGGACAGATCAGCGTCCGCGTGTCGATGGACGACGCGGCCGGCCGCTCCCTGCCGGCCTACGCCGACGGCGGCGGTCACTTCAGCGGCAAACTGACTACGGTGAGCTACGACGCCCGGCTGCGCGTCGTGCCCACGGGCGGCACGATGACCACGGCCGCCGACGGCGTCACGGTCAGCGGGGCCGACGAGGTGCTCATCGTGCTGGCCGGCGCGACGGACTACGACCCCACGAGCCTCACCTACGTCTCGCAGACGGCACAGCTGGCCGACAAGGTCCGCGCCCGCGTCGACGACGCTGCGGCCAAGGGATGGGCGGAACTGTATGCCACCCACGAGGCCGACTACCGCAGTCTCTTCGACCGCGTGGTGCTCGACTTTCCTACCTCGGAGAACACCATGACGACCGATCGCCTCGTCACGCGCTACAACCAGCAGTCCGTCAGCAGCACGCAGCCCTACGTCCTGATGCTCGAGCAGCTCTACTTCAACTACGGGCGCTACCTGATGATTGCCTCGTCGCGTGGCGTCGACCTGCCGTCGAACCTGCAAGGCATATGGAACAACTCGTCGACACCACCGTGGGAGTCGGACATTCACTCGAACATCAACGTGCAAATGAATTACTGGCCGGCCGAACCGACGAACCTTTCGGAGCTTCACCTGCCGTTCCTGAACTATCTGTACAACATGGCCGAGGTGCAACCGCAGTGGAAGGCGTACGCCCGGCAGTCCGGACAGACCACGGGCTGGACGTGCTTCACGCAGAACAATATCTTCGGTCAGTCCAACTGGGGCGAGAATTCCGTCGTGGCCAACGCCTGGTATTCCTCGCACATCTGGCAGCACTACCGCTACACCCTTGACAAGGACTACCTCCGCGAGAAGGGTTTCCCCGTCATGCTCAGTGCCGCGAAGTTCTGGCTTGAGCGGCTCATCAAGGACCGCCGCGTGAACGACGGCACCTGGGTGTGCCCCGACGAGTATTCGCCGGAGCAGAACAACGCCGCCATCATCAAGCAGGACGCCACGGCCTACGCCCAGCAGCTCGTGGCCGATTTGCTCCACAACACCCTTGAGGCCATTCGGGTACTCGGGCAGGAGGAGGCCGGCGTCGACGACGCTTTCGTGGCCGAGCTGACCGAGAAGTACACCCACCTGGACCGCGGCCTGCATGCCGAGGAGTACACGGGCGCCTGGGGATCCACGCTGAACGGCGTCCGGACGGGCGACCCCTTGCTTCGCGAATGGAAGTACAGCGGTTATGAGAACGGTGAGAACGGCCACCGCCACCTCTCGCACCTGATGTGCCTCTATCCGCTGGGACAGATCAATCAGAGCGACTCCCTCTTTGAAGCCGCAGTGAACTCGCTCAAGCTGCGCGGCGACGAATCGACGGGCTGGTCTATGGGCTGGAAAATCAACCTGTGGGCCCGTGCGCTCGACGGCAACCACGCGCGCCGCATCCTGCGCAATGCGCTCAAGCACTCCACCTCCTATGCCACCAACCAGTACGCCGGTGGCATCTATTACAACCTTTTCGACTCGCACGCCCCCTTCCAGATCGACGGCAACTTCGGCGCTTGTTCGGGCGTGGCCGAGATGTTGCTCCAGAGCTATACCGACACGCTTCATTTGCTGCCCGCACTGCCCGCGCAGTGGCGCGCCGGAACCATCAAGGGCCTGAAAGGAGTGGGTGACTTTACTGTGGACCAGACGTGGGCTAACGTCCGTCTGACGCAGGCTGTCATCACGTCGGGTGCCGGGCAGGAATGCGCAGTGCGCTATGCGGGCGTGGCTGGTGCCAAAGTGACCGACGAGACGGGCGCCGAGGTGCCCGTGACGGTCGTGAACGACGACGTGGTGAAGTTCGCCACCCGCAAGGGCGGGGTCTACACCCTTACGTTCGGCGGCGGTGAAGTGGGCATCCGGCCCGACGCTACGGCGGCCTCCGGCTGTCCGCTGACTGTCAGCGGGCGCACGCTTACCGCTCCCGACGCCGTAACGCGCATGAGCGTCGCCGACGCCGAGGGCCGCAGTTGGGGTACGACGTCGGAGCGTACGCTTACGGTGGATCAGGGGGCCGGGGCGGTCGTCCTGGTGCGGCTCGACTTCGGGCAGGGCAGCGCGGAGACCTACAAAGTCGTCCTGCGCGACGAGTGAGCACACTGTCCTGTGCGGCTAATGTCCGGCCGGCTCCTTCGCGGGGGCCGGCCGGATTGTGCTTGTGGCGGTGCGGGGCGAGCGATTTGGGACCTCCGCGGCCACGACGGCTCGGCAGAAAGACGTATCTTTGTCGCGCGATGTCGTTCGTGCCCGCAGGGCCGGCGGCGAAGTGAAACTCTAAACCTCAACGCTATGCTACCCTTACTGAACGCCGCCCAAACGGCGGGCGAATCCCTTTCCATGGACGCTGTGAAACTGGAAAAACTCATCGACAAACTCATCGATCTGTCCGTCACGGCGGGCAAGCACATCCTGCTTGCTGTCGTTATCCTGGTCGTCGGACGGCTCATCGTGAACGTACTCAACCGTCTTGTGGCCCGTATGCTCGATCGGCGCAAGGTAGACCCTACGATTCAGACGTTCCTGAAAAGTCTGGTGAACATCCTGCTGATGGTGCTGCTCATTGTGAGCGTCATCGGCGCCTTGGGCATCAACACGACGTCGTTTGCCGCCCTGCTGGCTTCCGCCGGTGTGGCTGTCGGCATGGCGCTGTCCGGACAGTTGCAGAACCTGGCCGGCGGCATCATCGTCCTCTTCTTCCGTCCTTACAAAGTCGGCGACTGGATTGAGGCGCAGGGCGTGCAGGGAAAGGTAACGGCCATACAGATTTTCCATACCATCCTGACGATGGTCGACAATAAAGTCGTTTACGTGCCTAACGGCGTGATGAGCAGCGGCGTGGTTGTCAACTACAACCGCAACGACACGCGTCGCGTGGAGTGGGTCATCGGCATCGACTACGGCGAGGATACCGCGCGGGCCGAGGCCGTGGTTCGCGAAGTCATCGCCGCGGACAAGCGCATCCTCGACGCCCCTGCGCCCTACGTCGCCGTGCAGGCCCTGGACGCCAGCAGCGTGAACCTCGTGGCCCGCGTGTGGGTCAAGACACCCGACTATTGGGACGTCAGCTACGACACGAACCGCCGCATCTACGATGCCTTCAACAAGGCCGGCATCAATTTCCCCTTCCCGCAGCAGACCATCCACGTGGTCAAGGACTGAGGCTAAGCCCCTGCCGGACTGAACCCTTTTGTGGCCACTCCCTTCCTCCCGAAGGGGGTGGCCACAATTCGTATCCGGCGGATGCAGGGAAGGGAGGCGCACGAAAAAGCCCGGAAAGCGAACTTTCGCTTTCCGGGCGGGCGGATGGGGCGAGTGGTCTGTGCCCGTGGGCGGACCTGCCGTAGGCTTGGCGACGGCAGATGGGATGCCGCGGGCGGCGCGCAGTAGGGAGGGCACACCTGTCACCGCCAGCGCCGGAGCGGAGCGGCGGCAAGAGGCACACGAGTCCCTGCGGGATAATCAGGATAGCACTTTTGCGGCTTTCATCAGGGCGAGTGCGGGCGACTGCGTAGCCCTGAGGTAAACTTTCAGTGATGTCGTGGTGATTTTCTCGTCGGGAATCTTGCAGTAGATAGTGTACAGTTCGTCGAGGTCTATTTCCCAGTCTGTCCCTGCTTCGACGCGATGTACGAGGCAAGTTTTTCCGTCGACGCGGTACGTGTAGTGCTTTCCCATCGAACTGACCGCGGCGTTTACCGTGCTGACGCGGGCAATAAAGTCTTCTTTAGATAGTTTTTCAGCCATAGTCGTAAAGTTGTAACAAGGCAAAGATAGTGTTTTCTGCTGACAGTGAGCTCAAAAGCTGCCTCTTAATTTTAGCGGGGACAGCCAAGGGCGGAATTGTGGGCTTGTGCAGAGACCGTGTCGGTACGAAAAAAACCGCCCGGAGCGCATTGCTGCGTCCGGGCGGGGTGGAATTGTTTCCTTTCGTTGCGTCAGAACTCGACGGTGCCGAGGCGGCGGTCTACGAGGATGCCGTCCTTGGCCTTGAGGTTGAACTTGACGTTGCGTTTGGCGACGAACTTGATGACGAAGAGCTTGCCGGAACCTTCGAGCAGGAACTCGTTGCCTTGGTTGGCAAAGGTAGGATAGAGCGCCTTAGTGCCGTTGGTGTGCAGACGGTCGCGCGTCAGGTCGGTCATGTTCTTCATGTCGACGAGATCCAGTCCGGCGTACTCGTAGTCCTTTGTGTCGTAGGGCAGGGCAAACGAGAGGGCATTGACATTGGCGAGGTCCTTGCCACTGACGGTGATGCGCACGGTGTCGCCGGCCTTGTAGCTGGCCTTGTCGGCCTCGAGCGTGAGGCTGCCGGCCACCTGGCCGCTGCGACTTTCGTTGACGCCGCCGTTGAGGAGCGTCGTGACGTTCGAGATGTCGTAAGCGTCGATGAGGCCGTTCTTGTTGACGTCGCCCACGCTGACGTAGCCGTCGAAGTCGGAGTCGCCGGCGCGCAGACCGGTGTAGTTCATGTACGAGGTGAGGTCGCTGCTGTCAATCTTGCCGTCGCTGTTGATGTCGCCGGGGATGTAGCTTGACGAACCGGGCACTTTGAACACGTAGAGTTCGCGGCCCGAACCGAATCCGCCTACGGCCTTCGTCACGTGCAGACGGACGTAGCGTGCGGTCGGGTGGTTGGGGAATTCGAGCACTTTGGGCGTGCCGTCCTTGGCCCAGTTGAAGGTGCCGACTTCGGTCCACGTCTTGCGGTCCATGCTGACGGCGATGCTTCCCTCCAGAAGTGTGCCGTTGCCGGCGTCCTCTCGGCCGAGATACTGTAGCTTGTCGAGCTGATTGACGGAGCCGAGATTCAGCTCAACGTCGAAGGGCGTGGCGTTAGGCTTGTTCCAGGCGGTGTGCCAAGTGGTCTTCTCGTCGAAGTCGAAGAGATGGCTGACAGCCTGCCCGCCTTGGTTGGCCACGGAGCTGGAGGCCTTGATGCCCTTGACGGCAAACTGCAACGGGTCGGCCGTGGTGGTGGCGCTGAAGTTGGTCCAGTCGGAGCGTCCGTCGCGATTGACGGCGCGCACCTTGAAGTTGTACTTTGTCTCGGGCTGGAGGCCTTCGAAGGCGAGCGTCGGCTGCTTAATGTTGCTGTAGAGCATACCGTCGAACTCTATCTCGTAGTAGTCGGCGTTGTCCTGCAAGCTCCAGGTCGGCGTCAGGGTGTAGGCCGTGCGGCCGGCGTCGGGTACGGTGGCGCCGGTGGGGGCGGTCAGCGCGCCGGTGGAGGCGAGCAGACGGTCGGCGGGGGCGTAGACAAAGCCCTTCACTTCGACCTCGGTAGCAGCGGCGGTGACGTCGGTAGCGGCGAGGCGCACAATGAGTTGCGGATTTTTCTTTACGCTTACTTTGGCGAACTCGCTGCCCGGCGTGGCGAAGCGGTTGAGCTCGGGTGCGGCGTCGTAGTAGTAGACATTGGTGCCCGTGGTCTGCTCTTCGGCCGTCTTGGCCTTGCGCAGTTTCACTTTCTTACCGCCCACGCGGGCCGTCACCTTCTTGGGTTCGGCCGTGACGTTGATGCGGAGTTCCGTGACTTTATCCTTCACCATGCCGTCAAAGCTGCCCTTGGTCGGGTCGATGGTCACGGTGAGGCGGCCTTTCTCGTCGACCTGGCTGGCGATGTGCGTCGTGGCGCTTTCGCCGTTGAGGTAGTCCACAGTGGTGCCGTCGTCGTCGTACTCGGTGAAGCTCGACTCGCCGGCCGGGTAGAGCTCGTAAGCGCGGAAAGCCTTGTCGATTTCCTTCACGTTGTTGTTCGGCTTCGTCATGGGGATGATGGCGCCGGCCTTTACGAATACGGGCAGCTTCCACAGCGGAGCGTCGAACTGGTTGAGGATGCGTCCGCCGGCGTACACCTGTCCGTCGAAGTAGTCAATCCATTGGCCCTCGGGCAGGTAGATGCCGTTGCGGATGTCGTTGCCTTCCTTGTCGGCTGCCGTTTCCTGATAAATCGGGGCGACGAGGAAGCTCGGGCCGTAGAGGTACTCGTACTGTGTGGCCTTGCCCAGCGTGTAGGGATTGGGGTAGTCGAGGAAGAGGGCACGGAGCATCGGTTTGCCGTCGACGGCTTCGCGGGCAATGGAGTAGGTGTAGGGTATCAGCTCGCTTTTGAGCTTCAGATACCAGCGGTTGATGGACGTAGCGGGCTCGCCCAAGGCGTGCGGATACTTCTCATTGGACCCCCAGCCGTCCATGTTGAGCTGCATGGGGGTGAAGGTTTTCCATTCAAAGTCGCGCACGTTGACGGGGAGATTGCGCCCGCCGAAAATACCGTCCATGTCGGACGTGATGTTGGGCATACCGGCGAGACCGGCGCCGATGTAGGTGGGGACGTGGAAGCGGATGTATTCCCATTCGCCGCCGGACTGGTCGCCGGTCCAGACGCCGGCATAACGTTGTGTGCCGGCCCAGCCGTCGACGGTGATGATGAACGGACGGGCGCCCTTTCCCTCGCGCGTCATGATGCCGGCCACGTCGGCGATGCCGTTGAGACCGAACGAGTAGCCGGCGCCCACCCAGGCCACGTCGGTTTTGAGCACGCGCACCCCGGCGGTGCCCACTTCCTTGACGATGTCGCGCTGGAGCAGGGGCTCGACGCCCTCTTTCGGGTAGAGGTCCGATTGGGTCCAGAGGCCGATCTCGACGCCGTGTTGGCGGGCGTAGTCACCAAAGGTCCTGAGGTTGGCGATGTTGCCGTCGATGGTGCCTGTCTGGCCGTAGCCGGTGGCATATCCGTCGTTGGGCAGAATCCAGCCTAGGGGCATGTCGTGAGCCGCATAGCGGTCGATGACGGCGCGGGCCGAGAACGGGTAGCTGCCGGGTTGCTCGCCGTTGAGCGACTCGCGGATGCCGCCGTTGTCCTTTTGGCTCTCGACGTAGCGTTTGCCGTCCTCGAAGAGGATGCCTTTGCCGTCGGTGTTCTCTTTCCAGTAGTCGCGGTTGTAGGCGTTGAGGTGGCCTTCATAGAAGCCGAACTTGGGCAGCAGGACAGGGTTGCCCGTCAGTTGGTAGTAGTCGTTGAGCAGCTTGACCGGCGTGTCGTTGACCATGACGAAGAGGTCGAGGTAATTGGTTTCATGGCTGAGTTTCACCTCGCCGGCTTTCTCGGCGCCGAAGTCGTAGATGCCTTTCTTGAAGGTATGCCACATGACGCCGTAGCCACCCGTGGACCAGTAGAAAGGAGCGGGCGAGCACACGCCTCCGTCCGTCCAGCTGTTGGTGTTCTCGATGGCGATTTGCTGGCCGCGATGGGAGAAGCGGCCGTTCTGTACACCGCCGCCGTAGAAGTACTCGTCGGCACCGGCCTTAAGGGTTAGCGTCACTTTGTTCTTCTCGAAGAGAGCCGGGGCTGCCTCCTGTACGACGGTGCGGCCCGTCTGTTTGTCGACGATGCGCATCAGGCCGCTCTGTGCGTCGACGGTGAGGGTGAGGCGGCCCGTCGTAAGGGTGTAACCGCCGGATTCCTTGCCCAACTTGGGCGACGCTACCGGTTTGCGCGGCTGATCGACGAGAATGATGGCTTCAGGCTTGGCTTCGGGGTTGCGCACAGGGCCTCCGTTGGGGTCCATGAAAAGACGGACGATGTTGTCGCCGTAGAAGTCGAACACCAGGCGCTGTCCGTTGGCGAAGGTGAGTTCGGCCGACGTAGCGCCTGTCAGTTTGAGGTCTGTCACTTGCGCATTTACCTGTTCGATGCCCGGATTCGGCGCGTCGGACAGGGTGGCAAGCGACGTGAGCGGCGGAGCGGCTAAGGCCAAAACCACCGCGCCCCGGCACACGGGGCCTGTCAGGATTCTTTTCATACAGTCTATCGTTTTGTCAGGTTGAGCAAATTTAGGCTTTCTCGCTGCGAATGTAGCACTTTATTATATAGCGCGTGTGTTTGTGATGGGCTTAATCTGCCGTCAGCTCGGATTTATTGCCTATCTTTGTTCCTGGAATTAGGGCTGTTTTGTGCAGAACAGATATTTGAAAAAGAAATGAAGTACGACAACAGTCATGTGCGGCGGCAGGACCGCCTGCTCGACGAAGCAGAGGCCCGCAGGTTGCTGCGTGAGGGGGCGTACGGTGTGCTGGCTCTGTCCGACGCTGAGTGTCGGCCTTATGCCGTGCCTGTCAACTATGTGTGGGACGGGGATGACAAGGTTTATATCCACTGTGCCCCCGAGGGGGAGAAGTTGCGCCTTATCGACCGATGTGCCGACGTGGTGTTGACCGTCGTCGGGCGGACGCAGGTCCTCCCGGGAGCCTTTACTACGGCCTACGAGAGTATTTTGCTTCGAGGTACGGCCCGTCGGGGACTTGATGCTGACGAGCGTCGTCGGGCTTTGCACCTTTTGGTGGGGAAGTATTGTCCGGCCTACGTCGAGCGGGGACAACGTTATGCCGAGCATTCATTTTACCGTACGGAGGTGGTGTGCATCGACCTTGTGACGATGAGCGGGAAGTGTAAGCAGTTACCGGCGTTGGCTGGGGGTGAAACACCGGATAAAGAAGCGACGCACGCAGGCTGAGGGGAAAATCTGCAAGGACGGGCGTTCCTTTATTGTGTTAGTGGGGTACCTTCCGGGTATTAATACCAAGGAAAACGGGTATTAATACTTGGAAAGTCTGGTATTAATACCCGGTATGGCGGTTATTATGACGAGGAACGCTCGGTGGGGGTTCGCTACTTTTCAGGCGGAGACTGGGATTGTAGAATGTATTCCGGGAGAGCTGGCGTGGCGCCATGTTGCGTGCAGACGTAGGCGGCAGTGTGTACCGCGGTCCGGTGGGCTTCGGCCACTGTGCGGCCCAGCAGAAGGGAGGCTACGAATGCTGCGGTGAACGAGTCGCCCGCACCGACAGTGTCGGCTACTTCAACGCGAGGAGTGGTGAGGTGGCTTTCTTCGGTCGGGGTAAAGATGTGGCTGTCCACCGCGCCGCAGGTCAGAATGAGCGCCCGCAATCCGTAATGTTCTACCACGTGGCGGGCTGTCTCGGCTGGGCTTTCGTTGGTTAAGGGATGTCCGGCGGAAGCGGCTACGAGCGGCAATTCCTCGTCGTTGAGCTTAAGTATATCGCACCGTTTCAATCCTTCGGCGAGGGCGTCTGCCGTCCAATGGGGTGGGCGCAGGTTGACGTCGAATACGCGAAGCTGTTTTCCGTCCCTTGGCATCGTGTCGAGAAAGCGTAGGATGGTCTGACGGCTCAGTGGTGAACGTAGTGCCAAGGTTCCGAAGCAGACGGCATCAGTGCGGTGGGCCAGCTCGTCGAGTGCGGCGGACCATGGGATGAAGTCCCACGCTGCGTTGGGGCGGATGTCGTAAGTCGGGACGCCGGCTGTGTCGAGATTTACGCCGACAGTACCTGTCGGGTGGCCGGATACGACAGCGATGGAACGGTCCAGCTCATGTGCATGGAGTAGGGTGAGGGCTTTGTGTCCCCATTCGTCGTCGCCTACGGCGCTTACAACTTGGGCATCGAGGCCGAATTGTGCTGCATGGGTGGCAAAGTTGGCCGGTGCACCGCCCAACCGTGGTCCTTCGGGCAGCAGGTCCCACAGTACTTCGCCCAAGGCAACGACACGTATGTCTTTGTTTTTCATGACTCTATCTGATTGCTTTCGTTTGGCTGCATCCGCTTTGCGGCAAAGCCCAAAAAGGGAACGCATCGCCTTGTGTGGGGCGGTACATTCCCTTGATAAGTTATGAAAGGTTGTTGTGGGCGTGTTTAGTCTTCCTGACGGTGGA
Source organism: uncultured Alloprevotella sp. (assembly GCA_944322325.1). GTDB lineage: Bacteria > Bacteroidota > Bacteroidia > Bacteroidales > Bacteroidaceae > Alloprevotella. Next base: position 1,928 of record CALUOQ010000012.1, on the reverse strand, counting down.
GCTGCTGCACGTAGACGGCGTGCTCTTTGGCCAGACGCTTTATTACGGAAGGCTTGTCATACTGCTGACGACGGCGGAGCTCCTTGACGATGCCGGTTCTTTCGAATTTTCTCTTAAACTTCTTGAGGGCGCGCTCTATGTTCTCGCCTTCTTTCACGGGTACTACAATCATGTTGTGCTTTTGTTATTTTATTTTTGTTTCGTTACTGTCTATAGCATTTGCAGGGTGCAAAAGTAGCGATACTTTTTGAACGAACAAAATTATTCTTTCTTTTTTACATCCGCGTAGCGCTTGGAGGGATAAAAAGGTTTTTATTCCACGTTCAACTTGAAGGCGCGTCCGCCGGCTTTTACGATGTAAGTGCCACGCTGTGGCAGGCTCATCGTTACGTTGCCGCCAGTTGTGACACGTTGCCTACCCACAAGATTTCCGCTCGTAGTGTATACTTCTACCCAGCCTGTGGCGCCGCTCACACTGATACTGCCGTTTCGGCGCTGACAATCGTTTCGTCGGCCCCGGCGGCTGATGTGATGCCCGTAAGATCCAGCTCGCGGATGTCATAAAAGTTTTTCCAGTTACTGGCGTTTTGGTAGGTTTCCAATGCCCCGGCAGGCACGTAGAGCGTGGCGGTCAGGAAGGTTTCGTCTGAAAACGCCTCCTCACTAAGTGAGGGTGGTGTTTCGGCCAGTGAGGTAACACTGCGTAGATCTGTGCAGTGAATAAAGGCTGACTTGCGAATGTACTCGGTTTGAGCTGTCAGCGTGAGGTTTGTCACAGAGGTATTTGCAAAATTGGAATGGTATATATTGTTGTATGGGTAAGATGGAGAGACGGTATAATAGCAGCAGAGGTTGCCATTTATGCTCAGATCAGTAATGGACACATACTAAAGGCGTCCGCACCTACCGAAGTCACGCTTTCGGGTATTGACAGACTTTCCAAGCTGGAGCAGCGGTAAAAAGCCTCTTCCCCGATGGTGGTCACGCTTTCAGGTATGTTGATCCTTTCCAAGCTGCTGCATCCCGAAAAAGCGCTGTTTCCAATGGCGGTAATGCCTTTCGGGAGGGTCACGTCATTCAGTGCGGAGTTCGCGAATGCGCCATCTCCAATGGCTCTCACTCCGTCCGGAATGTCAATGTGCTGGATGGCTGTTTTGTTGAATGCGTCGTCGGGAATGGCGCGCAAGCTGGCGGGCAGATGCACGTCAGTAAGATTTTCGCAGTCTTTGAATACTTTCGAATCGATGTAAATCACCCCGTCGGGCAGGGTTACACTCTCCAAGCTGTCACAGTCAGTGAAAGTGGCGTGCACGTATATCAGACTTTCGGGAAAGTCAATTGTGCAGAGATTAGAGCTCTCGAAGTGGCCGGTGGCATCAGTCACGCCATAGGCATATCGTATGTATTTGGGACTGATCGTCCTCCACTGTTCATCTTCATAGCATTCAATTGTCAGTTTGTTTGTGGCAATAGTAAGCGTGTCAACGGTTACCATTGACCTCGGACTAAAAAGACGATTGGGAATGAGTGATGCGTCACTTGGTACTTCAACGTTTTTGATATGGCTGTCCTCAAAGGCTTCTTCTGCGCCGAAAAGCACAGCGTTGTCGTCTGGGGTGCCGCGTGATACCACGACGTTCGTCAGTTGCGGGCACTTGGCAAAAGCTCTCGTGAAGACTGCGCTGACGTAACCCAAGTCAACGTATTTCAAACTGGTACAATAATAGTATTTGCAACCAGTTATTACTCAATATTTTGTGAGTTATAAGTCAGAAATATGGGCATAACCTTTAGGGGTACATTCTAAAAGGTGAAGATTTAACCTTTTTATTATTTCTTAACACTCAAAGGGCGGTGGTAGAGGGTATTTTCCCTCTTTTCGGTACTTTATTGATGGTTCGATGTTCCCATCTTTCCACATTGCTTGG
>CALUOQ010000011.1 GCA_944322325.1 uncultured Alloprevotella sp. | reverse complement strand
GGCGGAATGAGAGAGAAACTAAACGAAGACGAAATAAAAACGGAGAGACCGGAGTGAATCCCCAAGTAGAAATGGAGTGGTGCGCCCTGTGGCGCGCGCTGGACGATGCGTCGGAGCGGCTGCTCCGGGCGTCGGAGGACATGACGCTCAGTGAGCTTCGCGGGCTGCGCACGGAGCTGGAAGAGCTGGCCAGACAGGCGCTGCAAACGCCTGCGGCAGTGCCCGGCGGAACAAGTGCCGCGACAGGAAAAACAAGTGCTACGACAGAAAATCCTATCGCAGCGCCAGGAAATTCTATCGCAGCGACAGGAAAACCGGGCGCGGCGAGAGGAAATGTGACCTCGTCGTCAAGCGTCCGCGCCCTTGCGCTGGCCCGCGCGTCGGTGGCCCTGCGGAGCACTTTCCCGCCAGACGAGTCGCTCATCGCCTCCCTCACCGAAGCCGCGGCGCGGGAGGTGCAGACGTGCCTGCCCGACAGCCGCAAGGCCCTCGCCCTGGCGTACCTCCACGCCGCAACGTACGCCGACCGCTGGCGCCGCGCGGCCGAAGAACTCCTGTGCCACCTCCCCACGAACGCCCAGACGCGTGAGGCCCGGACCCTCTTGGCGGCGCTGGAAGTGGCGGTATAACTCACGCACCCTCCGAATCCCCAAAATTTCATAATGTCGAACGCAGAAAACAACAAGCGTATAGCGAAGAACACGGCGCTGCTCTACGTCAGGATGCTGCTGATGATGGCGGTGACGCTGTACACTTCGCGCGTGGTGCTGAACGCGCTGGGCGTGGAGGACTTCGGCATCTACAATGCGGTGGCAGGTTTCGTGCTGATGTTCGGTGTAATATCAGGTTCGCTGTCGGCGGCCATCAGCCGTTTCATCACGTTCGAACTCGGGCGCGGAGACGGGGAAAAGCTGACGCGTATTTTCTCAACGGCAGTTATCATCCAATTGCTCATTGGTCTGGCGATTGTTGTTTTGGGAGAAAGCGCGGGCTTGTGGTTCCTGAACGCGAAGATGAATATCCCGGCAGAACGTATGACCGCTGCGAACTGGGTGCTCCAGCTTTCGCTGCTGTCGTTTGTCATCAATCTGGTGAGCGTGCCCTACAACGCCTGCATCATCGCCCACGAGCGCATGTCGGCGTTTGCCTGTATCGGTCTGCTGGAGGCGGGCGGCAAACTGGCGATCGCCTTCCTGATTATGTATTCGCCGTTCGACCGTCTGGTCTACTACGGCGTGCTGATGTGCGTGGTGGCCTTGGCCGTCCGGCTGACCTACGGGGTGTACTGCAAGCGCCATTTTGCGGAGTGCCGTTTCCGCTGGCGTTTCGACGGCGGGCTGTTCCGCGAGATAGCGGGCTTCGCGGGCTGGAACTTCATTGGGAGTTCGTCGGGCGTGCTGCGCGACCAGGGCGTGAACTTACTTCTGAACGTGTTCTGCGGCCCGGCGGTGAATGCGGCCCGCGGCATTGCAATGCAGGTGAGCGCGGCTGTGAACAGTTTCACGTCGAATTTCATGATGGCGCTGAATCCCCAGATCACGAAGTCGTACGCCCAAGGCAACCGCTCATACCTGCTGACATTGGTGTGTCAGGGCAGCCGCCTGTCGTTTTACCTGTTGCTATTTCTGTCTATGCCCATATTGGTAGAGACACACGCAGTGCTGGAACTGTGGTTGAAGATGGTGCCGGTGCATACGGTGACCTTTGTCCGTCTGGTACTGGTGTACGTGATGAGTGAGTCCATCTCCTTCCCCTTGGTCACACTAATGCTGGCTACGGGTAAGATACGCAATTACCAGATAGTGGTAGGCGGTTTCCAGATGCTGAATTTTCCGGTGGCTTATGTGCTCTTGAAATCCGGCTTTGCTCCCGAAACGACAATGGCTGCTGCGATAGTGATAGCCTTTGTATGCTTGGCGGCGCGTCTGTACATGCTGCGGGGCATGGTAAGGCTTCCGGTGTGTTATTTCCTACACCGTGTGCTGCTGAATGTAATGGTGGTCAGTGGCGTGTCCTGTCTGTTTCCGTTGTGGAGCGCGACGCTGATGGAGGAAGGTCTGCCACGTCTGGTACTTGTGACGGCCGTCTCTGTCTGTTCGGTGGCGTGCACGGTGTACTTCGTGGGCTGCACGAAGGCGGAGCGTGAGTTTGTGGTGGCCAAGTCGGCCCGGATAATCAGGAAATTGAGAAACAAATGAGAGTAGATACGAAAGGTAAAGAGGAGTGCTGTGGCTGTACGGCTTGCGAGAGTGTGTGCCCGCACGGCGCTATTAGTATGAAAGCGGACAGCTTGGGCTTCCTGTACCCGTGCATCGACGACTCGAAATGCGTGGACTGCGGTCTTTGTGTGAAAGTTTGCCAGTTCGGCAAGGAGTATTCGCGTGAGGAAAAGTGGGCTGAACCGGCAGTGTACGCTGTACGCCTGAAAGACGAGGAACAGTTGTGTAGGAGCCAGAGCGGTGGAGCATTTTACGCCCTGGCCGTGCAGATGCTGGAGCGTGGCGGCGTGGTCTACGGGGCCTGTTTTGCGGAACATTTCCGAGTGGTACACAAACGGGTGGGAACGGTAGCGGAACTCGAAGAACTGCGCGGGTCGAAGTATGTACAGAGTGATCTTCGCGGAGTGTTTCCCCGGGTAAAGGATGACCTGCGGGCAGGCCGTAAGGTGCTGTTTTCAGGAACTCCGTGCCAGGTATCAGGGCTTCAGTCCTATGTGGGAAGGCGTCTCCGGGCCGGTCTTTATACGGTGGATCTTGTTTGTCATGGAGTTCCCTCCCCTGCAGTGTGGGCCGACTACGTGGACTATGTGGAGCGGAAAACCGGCGAGAAATGTGAGTCGGTGAAATTTCGGGACAAGGCGTTCGGATGGGCGTCACACCGTGAGACCTTCTGCTTTGCAAAAGGCAGGAAATTAGATCGCATTACTTTCAGAATCCTGTTTTATGCACACTACATGTTGCGGGATTCCTGTCACGTATGCCCTTATACAAACCTGAAGCGTTGTTCGGACGTGACGGTCGGCGACTTCTGGGGCTGGACGAAAATCAGCCGGGAGTTCGGCGACAACAAAGGTGTGTCGCTCGTGCTTGTCAACTCGGACAGAGGACGAGAGATGTTTGACGAGGCCCAATCAGAACTTTATCTCATTCCGAGTAATCCGACTGACTGTCTGCAACCGCAGTTACAGAATCCGAGTGGACGACACCGCTTGCGGGAGTCATTTATCCGCGACTACGAGGCGCGCGGTTTCGAATACGTGGCCCGTCGTTACGGCGACCTGGGCTGGCGGTACAGGGCAGCCCTGCTTAAAGGAAGAATAGTAAACGCGCTGCGGCGCTTGAAATCGAAGATATGAAAATAGGAATACTGACTTTTCATTGTGCGCATAACTATGGTGCAGTGTTGCAGGCCTATGCCTTGCAGAGCTATTTATTGGGGAAAAATTACGACGTTCACATTGTTGATTATCGGCCAAACTACTTAACGTCACAATACGATATAGCTTCATGGCGGTATAGACTGTCCAAGAACCCCGTGCAAAGTGTAAAAAATATCTATTCCAAAGTAAAACATCGCGCTGAGCAAAGGGCCAGGTATGAAAGATTTGTTGACTTCTCTCGTGAGTTCAGGCTATCCCCCATCAGTCAGTTGGCCAATTTTGATGCTTACGTCATAGGAAGCGACCAAGTATGGAGCACCATCATTTGCAAAGGTTTTGATAATCTTTATTGGGGAAATTTCCCGCACAAAATAAATGCGAAAATCATTAGCTATGCCGCCAGCATCGGTCGGTCTCAGTGGAACCGGTCCGAGCTGTTGCAGGCGACCGAATTACTAAACAATTTTCACCACATATCTGTTAGGGAAGAAAGTGCGGTAGGCGTCATAGGTTCATTGACGAATAAGCCCGTATATCAGGTGCTCGACCCTACATTGCTGGTGGGAAAAGATGCCTTCGCAAAGGTTGCGACAACTCCTGCCCCATTCAAGGGAAAAGCTTACATCTTGACTTACGAGGTATCTCATATGCCTCAGTTGCACAACTTCGCACGACGACTGGCTCAAAAGACGGGCCTGCAGGTTTACAACCTTGAGGCATTCCCCACCTACAAACCGCTCGAACATCCTCTACGCACCGCAGGACCTGGCGATTTTATTGGAATGATAAAGAATGCCGCTTTTGTTATAACTAATTCATTCCACGGTACTTGTTTCTCCATCTTGTTCAATAAGAGATTCTACACCTTAGGCTTTGGTAACAATACGGACTTACGCTCCCGGTCTGTTTTAACGGCACTGAACTTAGGAGAAAAATTAATTCGCGGAGATGAGAATATCACTGATTATGCCGAACCGGACTGGGAATCTGTCGGGAATAGACTCCAAACTTTACGGGCTGCATCTGTTCTGTATTTAGACAATGCTCTTGACTCATGAAAGAATTGGTATCCATCATCATCCCAGTGTATAACGCGTGCCAGTATCTTACTGAGACGGTGAAGTCGCTCACCGCGCAGACGTACAAAAAGATTGAGATACTGCTGGTGGACGACGGAAGCACGGACGGCAGTGCGGAACTTGCCCAACGACTGGCAAAAACCGACGGGCGCATCCGGCCACTGCCCAAGCCACATGGTGGCGTGACGGCTGCCCGACGCTACGGTGTGGAGCAAGCCGTGGGCACGTGGGTGGTTTTCGTGGATGCGGACGACACGCTGCCGCCCGACGCGGTAGAATATCTGCACGCCCAGGCCGCCGGCGAACAAATTGATTTGGTCCTGGGAAACTGGCGCATAGTCTGGCCTTCCACCTCGTCATCCCGAAACGGATTGATACCCCTCAGCGGCATAATTACCCCGGAGCGATACGTCCGGGCACTCTTGAAAGGGGATGCTCCGGCCGGTATCTTGGGGAAAATCATCCGTAGGTCATCGCTGACGGAAAGCGATGCATTAAATATTCCGCCGGAAATCACCAACAACGAGGACCTGTTGATGAACCTCACCCTTACTTCGAATCTGCGGCGACTGAAGATTTGTCCGCGCCGAGTCGTATACCATTATATTAAGCGGGAAGGCAGTGCCTCTCAAAAGGCCTTACCTGTTGCCAGGTGGGACAAACTTTTCGCCGAGTTGGACAAAGTTCTCGGCGGGAAGTTTCAGCCAGAGTATTGGCGCTTCGTGGCCAACACCATGGTCCGGCAAACCTTGCGCCACCCCGAATCGGACTTCAGGCAGTCGGCCTATTTCGACGCGCTGGCACACAACACCCGTTCTCCCTACATGCGGCTGCAGTTCCGATACCTCAAAAAGCGCGACCCGTTTAGTCTCAGGTTCATCTCTGCCATCCGCTTTGTTCAGAAAATCAAAAAACTACTGAGATGCCTGCTTACGTTCTTCCCCATATAAACGAGTTGAACCGGCGACGCATGTACTACAAGGCCGTTTTGTGGCTGAGTGTCCTGTTTATCCTCACCCCATTCTGGTCCTTCGCCCTAACCCTGTTTCTCCTCTGCTACCGGTCCTGGAAAGTACAGGAATACAAAGTGCTGCTCTTTTTCGTCGCCCTATTTTTGGCATTGCTTGCCTACACACAGTTTACGGAAACCGGCGACCTGTCGAGGGTCTATAAAAAGATATTGACCTCGGACGCGATGAGCCTTCAGCGCTACATCGTCTTTATGCTGTCCGGGTCTAAATACATTCTGTCCGACTGGACGAACCTGTTCCTTTACAAACTCACGGGCAACGTCCAGGTGGTTTCCTTCTTCTGGATATTCCTGCTGTACTATTCCTTCTTTATGGGAATACTTCACATTCTGGAATATAAGGGCATCGAACCCAGTTGGAAGATTATGGGCGGCCTCATCTCCGCTTCTCTCTTCTGTTTCATCCTCTTCACCCAGGTCACCGAACTCATGAAACAAGGTGTCGCTACGGCCCTGATATTCTATTCGTACAGTTGTTTTCTTGTCGGCCGTCAGTGGAGAGCGTTGCTTGTAGCGGTCTTGTCACTGGGCATCCATTTCTCGCCGCTGTTCCTCTGTCCCATATTCCTGGCCGGAAAAATCGGGCGTCGAACCCTCGTGCTGCTGGTCATCGCCAGTTTTGCCTGCCGGGGCTTCAACCTCATGAGCACCGTGGCCAACGTACTGTCCGATTTGGGCATATTTCCCATCATCAACAAACTTGCGGAGCAGTACGAGGAAAATTTGGACCATTTTTTTAGTTCCTCAGCCACCTTCTTCACGCTGACGTTCTGGGTCTATACCCTCACCACACTCTTCGTCTTCGCGACCACCTGTTCCCGCCACGACGCACTGGCCAAAGCGACCATGCTCATGATCGTCATCTTGAACTTGAATTACAGCGTCTCACACAATTTCACCCGCCTGCTGAACAATATGTTCCCCTTCTACTGCATGCTCTTCATCGAGCTGTGGAGGTTCCGGCGCAACTTGTTGCTGAATCGCGTCGTTCTGACCGGCTTTGTCGCCGCCACCTTGATTATCAATCTACGCATAGCCTATGAGCGGTTGGCCCCGGATTCCAGCTACGGCACACAGTATATGAACAACTCCATCCCCAAAATCATGTTCTCCAGTGCTCCGACCTATTGGAAAGAACAGTCCACCTAATACCCCGTCAAAATGCGAATACTCTTCACCTCACCGGCCACCTTGCAAATCTGTCAAGGCCGGTACTATAACAATTCCATTGCTTCGGCCCTACAGCGCTACCAGCGCGTGGCCGACGAAATTATCCTTGTCAATCACGCCAAGACGGTGGACAGCCCCACCGCCTCGCCCCTGCCGGCGGACCACATACGGTTCTTCGAGATTGAGAAGGTCAACAACCTGCCCCGCCTGCTGACCGCCAAACGGAATAACCGGGCCACCATCTCCCGGGCCCTCGCCGGCGTTGACGCCTGCATCTGCCACGTCCCCTCGGACGGCGGCTACGAAGTGGCCCGCCAGGCCCGCCGGCGCGGCATCCCCACCCTCATCGTCGCCATCGGCTGCCCTTGGGACGCCATGTGGAACTACAATTGGAAGGGAAAACTCATCGCCCCCTTCCGTTGGTGGACCATGCGCCAAATCCTTCGCCACGCCACCCACGCCATCTACGTCACCCGCCACTTCCTGCAGCACCGCTATCCCACCCACGGCCGTTCGCTCGGATGCAGCGACGTAGACATCCCGCCGCTGGACGACGCCGTCCTCGCCCGACGTGTCAGCCATCTGACCGACCACGCCCACTTGCGCCTCGCCACGCTCGGCGGCCTCGACGTGGTGTATAAGGGCCAGCGCAAGGTGCTCCGTGCCATGGCCAGATTGCGCGACGAAGGCTTCTGCCTGGAGTATCACGTGGCCGGGGCCGGCGATCCGGCCACGCTGCAAAGTTTCGCCCACCAGTTAGACCTCGACAGCCAGTTCTTCGTCCACGGATCCATGCCCCACGACGAAGTGTTCCGCCTCCTCGACGAGACTGACATCTACGTCCAGCCTTCTGACCTGGAGGGCCTGCCCCGCGCATTGGTGGAGGCCATGAGCCGCGCCTGTCCCGCCATAGGTACGCGGGTAGGTGGCATCCCGGAACTGCTCCCGTCCTCCTGCCTTTTCGCCAAGCGCGACGTCCGGGGGCTTGTGTCCATCCTCCGCCGTCTGTTGCCGGCCGAGGCCCGCCGTCAGGCAGCCGAACAGAACTTCCACGCTGCCCGCTCCTACGAGCATGCCGCCCTGGACCAGCAGTTCAACGACTTCCTCCAAGAGTTTATCACATTCGTAAAACAATCATGAAAAAAGTATTCATTCTTCCACTTAATACGGACCTGAACAGAGGAGATCAGGCTCTCGTGTGGGAGTCCGCCCGTTTAATTCAAGACCTGTATAGTGATGATAAAGTGGAAATTAGTCTTATAGAATCGGGCGTTTCCGCGTCGGAGCGTGAGGCGCAATCTGCGCAGACCAAACAATTAGGCTTTCACTTCTTCTCCCCGATATTAGAACATCCAAGCCGATATTTTGTCCGGGAATCACACAAAACTATTGGAATCTCTGTAATCAGACTAATAAAATGGGGAATTGTAGCTGCGTTCGATTATATGCGAACGCGACCACTATTATCTCGGTGTTCCCTGGTGCGCCGATTTTTCGAAATTTTCTTGTCGAAAAACAAGAAGTCGACACTCAATGCCTTACGTGACGCCGATGCGGTATTTGTCAAAGGTGGCGGCTTCGTACACTCATACGGGAAAATCTCAGATGGATACCAGATGTATTTTTCCATATACACCATTCTGTTAGCCCTACGCCTAAAAAAGCCCGTATCCATATTGCCGAATTCGTTCGGACCTTTGCAGAACAGGTACGCCAGGCGATTGGCCACACGTATGCTCCAAGGGTGCCAGTTTGTTTCGACGCGAGAAAACATTTCACACGAGTTCCTTAACACACTGGGCATCAACAATTATTTATCGCCAGATTTAGGATATTATTTGTCTACACCCCAAAATTATGTCGCTCCGTTCCAACTTCTGGACCAGATAGACACGTCACGTAAAATTTTAGGTATGACGGTTCGCCCTTGGCGTTTTCCGACTTCTACTTCACCCGGCGAAACATACCGACGTTACATCCATGAGTTATCCACCTTCATTCACACTGTAACAGCAAACAATTGGCATGTAATACTTTTCGCACATACATTAGGACCAAGCGCACATGAAGACGACCGCCTTGCCATACGTGACATTATGGAACAACTCAACAAATCTACAAGTCATGTGTCCGTTATGGAGAACCAAAGCCTAACTTGTATAGATATGATGGAACTATATGGTAAATGTCACGCCTTTATTGGCACTCGCTTCCACTCAGTCATCTTTGCCCAGAATAAGTTCGTTCCCACTATTGCAATCTCTTATGGAGGAAACAAGGGCACGGGAATTATGCGTGATTTGGGCTTAGAGAAATTCTCGATTCCCATAGATGAAGTCTCATCTGCAAAATTACTTTCAATGCTCAACATATTGGAACAAGAACGTAATACGGTCATACAAAGAATAAAAGATTTCAAGATCAGAACGAATCAGAAAAGAATAGAACTGTTGCATAAATTACAACAGTACAAATAAGTGGGAAACGTTTATCCGAGATGTAGCCGGTGGACGGGCTAACGCGGTTCTATTTCCTTCTCGTCGCCTCCTGCAACTACAGGCATATACCCTTTTTTACTGGGATAAGCCCCGTAGGCGCGAGAACGACGACTGTAAATCTACGCCATATCCAGAGAATACCTGAAGTCATTACCGACAGTGGGCGCGCCGCATCGTCCTGGCCGTCGGCGGGGACAGATTGAATATGTTTCTCAAAAAAACTTTTTCGGGCAAGTAGCCCTACTTCCTTATCCCAAACTGGCAGGAAACGGACCTTGATACTGCCGGCCATATTTAACTGATTTTTCTTATGCACATCGTTTTCTCAGGCAACAATGCTTGGGGAATGTGGAACTTTCGCGGACACGTGCTCGCACATTTCGCAGCACGTGGAGTGCGCGTCAGCGTCCTTGCACCCTACGACGCCACCTGGTTCCCCAAACTTCAGGAACTGGGCTGCGAAGTTCACCACATCTCCATCAACGCCAAGGGGACCAATCCGATAAAGGACATGGGGCTCTATCTGCAATACAGACGAATGTTCAAAAAACTGCGCCCCGACGCAAGCATTACCTACACCATAAAGCCCAACATCTACGGCAGTCTGGCCGCACAAAGTCTGAAAATCCCCTACTTACCCATTACCACGGGATTGGGCTACGTGTTCCTGAAGCGTGGCCTGGTGTCGGCGGTGGCCAAGGGGCTGTACCGGCTGGCGTTTCGCCGGGCGCGCCGGGTGTGGTTCCTCAACAGCGACGACGTGTCGACGTTCCGGCGCAGCGGCTTGGTGGCGGCGGACCGTGTGGAGCAGCTGCCGGGCGAGGGCGTGGACTTGGCGCACTTTGCCCTGACGGACGCGCCGGAGGGGCCGGGCGTGACTTTTCTACTCGTGGGGCGTATGCTGACGGACAAGGGCGTACGCGAGTTTGTCGAGGCGGCGGGCTACGTACGCCAGCACCACCCCGAGGCGCGTTTCCAGCTGCTGGGCGCAGTGTGGCGGGACAACCCTGCGGCCATCAGCGCGGAGCAGCTCGAGGCGTGGCAGCGGACGGGCGCGGTGGAATACCTTGGAGCGACGTCGGACGTGCGGCCCTACGTGGCCGCGGCGGACTGCGTGGTGCTGCCTTCGTACCGCGAGGGTGTGCCCTGCACGCTGATGGAGGCGGCGGCGATGGGGCGCCCGCTGGTGGCGACGGACGTGCCGGGCTGCCGCGAAGTGGTGCAGGACGGCGTGAACGGGCTGTTGTGTCGGGCGAAAGACGCGCGAAGCCTGGCGGCAGCAATGACGCGTATGCTGGAGCTGCCTGCCGAGGAACGTCGCGCAATGGGCCTCAGAGGCCGCCGGCTGATGGAGGAGCGCTTCGACGTGCGGCTCATTGTGCAGCGCTACGACGAGGCGGTTGCGCGGCTCGTGGGCGGTGCGTGACGACGGTTTCGGCATTGTTTTTCCCGACACAGCCCGGCGACGCATTGCGTCGCCGGGCTGTGTCGTTGAGGGGCGGGAGAGGATGGGGCCGATGAGGTCCATGGGAGTAATGGGACTGATGAGAGGGCGGGAGAGGGGAGCGATGGGAGCAATGAGACCGATGAGTGAGCGGGAGATGGGTTTCAGGTGCGGCGGCGCAGGCGTTTGAGCCACAGGTAGTAACCGGTGAGGGGAAGGGAGGCGCCGAGCAGGGCGGCGAGGAAGCTGAGCGTGCGGGTGAGGTAGCCGCCCCAGCTGCCGACGTGGACGGAGTAGATCCAGCCGCGGAGTTTGCCGGCGGCAGGGGTGTCGGCGTAGGGGGTGAAGGCGGTGAGGCGGCCGGTGGCGCGGTCGAAGGTGTAGTGGTCGGCGGCGCGCTGGTTGCCCCATCGGTTGGTGGAGACGGTGGCTGTGCCGTCGGCTACGCTGATCTGGCTGTGGTCGGGGCGGTCGGCACGAAGGCGGGCGTAGACCTGTTGCCACGCGGTGAAGTCGGGGGCGTGCTTGACGCCGTGGTCCTTTTTATCACTCGGGCCATGTCCTCCGCTGCGGCCGCTTTCGGCGCCGAAGACGGCGTAGAAGGCTGTGCGGTACCAGTCGAAGGACCACGTCAGGCCGGTGAGCGCCATGGCCAGCAGCAGGACGAGGGCGTACATGCCGCCGGCCACGTGGAGGTCGTACCACAGCCGTCGCCAGCCGCGGCGCGCTGTGACGGTGAGGCTGCGGCGCAGGGCGCGCCCTGAGCGCGGCCACCAGAGCACGACGCCCGTGAGGAGGGCAAGGACGAAGAGGAGCGTGCTCGTGCCGACGACGAGCTTGCCCCAGGCGGGGCGTCCCTCGGGCCGGGCGTCGTCGAGCAGCCAGCGGTGGAGGCGGAACATGACGGTGAAGAAAGGGGCGCGTTCGCTGTATCCGCGGACCTCGCCCGTGTAGGGGTCGACGGCCACCCAGGCGCGCTTGGGGCGCTCGGGGACGACCTGCCACGTGCGGCGCGGGTCGGCGGGGATGTTGACGCTCTTTACCCCGACGCCGTCGGGCAGGGCCGCGGCGGCGCGGCGGGCCAGTTCGCCGACGGGCAGGGTGGCCGTGCCGACACGGTCGACGTAGTACAAGTCGGGGCGGGCGAGGCGCATGACCTCGTCCTCGAAGACGAGCATGGCGCCCGAGAAGCAGATGAGCGTGACGACGAGGCCGAACGGAAGGGCGAGCCAAAGGTGGAGTTTGCGGAGGAGTTTTCTCATAAGGCGTAGGGGAGTGGGATGGATTTTTCGGACGGAGAAACAAATGAGCCTGAACGGGGAAGGCGTTCCCTGCTCAGGCTCGAACTTATTAAATAGATTGATCGTCGTACATGGCGAAGTGGAGGCTTACCGGGCGGCTTCGAGCTTTCCGATGGCCGATACGCTCGAGGCGACGACTTCGAGGCCGCGCGTGGCGGTGGCGGTGGCGGCGTCGATGCGGTAAAGGGCGGGTTGTGCGCCGTCGGAGGTCACGACGGGCATCCAGGCGATGCCCTGCTCGGCATAGGGCGTCGAGCCCAGCGAGCTAATGACTTCCTGGTCGGGCAGGCCCTCGACGTAGCGGAACGAGGGCGAGTCGCCGCCCTTGAACACGGCCAGCCGCGTCTTGCCGGCTTTCGATAGGTTCGTGCCGGTGTACATCTGCAGCAGGAAGTAGTCGCCCGAGATGGGCCAGCAGCGGTACATCTGGTAGCCGCCGGAGGCCTGTTCGATGTCGAAGTAGAAGTCCGGGTCAAACTGCTTCTGGCCGGCCTTGATGCGGACGACGCCCGACGGGAGGGTGGTCTGCTGGCGTGGGTCGCTCATGTTCTTGGCATAGCTGGCGGAGAATACGTACACGTTGCCGGCCGAGTCGGGCCAGATGGTCTGGTAGTACTGCGACTTGAAGCGTCCGCAGGCGTAGCTGATGCGGTCGGTGCGGATGAGGGTGGGGTTCTCGAACCGGTCGTTGTCGTAGATGGCCACCCAAGCCTCGTCGGGGTACTGGGTCCACTGCAGCTCGCCGGCCTCGTAGGCGCCCGAACCCGAACCGCCGCTCTCGGTCTTGATGAGGTCGGGGTACTTGATGTGGACGCCGTCGGCCTCGGTGCGGCCGTAGTACTTGGCCACGCCGTACTGGCTCATGCCCATCGGCACGACGGAGGTGTAGAGCTTGCCGCCAGCCTCGACGATGCCGGCGAGGGTGACGTATTCGCCGTTACCGAGGAAGTTTTCGCACGGCACTACCTTCTCCGTTTTCGTCTCGGCTTCGGCATTGAGGTAGACAATGCCCAGACCTTTGGCATAGACGGTGCTGTCGTTGAGAAATACGTCCGAGCTGATACTCTCGTCGGTGTCGATGGCCGAGGCTGTGATGACGTTGTCGCCCCAGGTGCCGTACGTGACGAAGCGCGTGATGTTATACTGCATGTCGCGCTCCTCGACGCGGCCGTCGGCTCCCATGCGGTACGACGACGTCACGCCGGCGTTGCCTTGGTTATATTGCAGACGGTAGAGGTACTTGTCGCGCCAGAAGAGCCACGTGGTTCCGGCGCCGGTCTGCAGGCCGTTGTTCACGGAAGTGACGCTGCCCGTGTTGAGGTTGCCGGTCTGCACGATACTGTTGACGTCGGACGTTGTGGCGACGATGGCGTAGTCGTTGAGGGCCGAGATGCCGGGGCCGGTGGCGACGCCGGTCGAGTCGGTGACGGTGGGCGGTGTGGGCGTCGGGGTGTCGACGGTGTCGTCGGAGCACGAGGTGAGGGCGCCGGCCAGCGTCAGCGAGGCCGTCAGCGCGAGGAGGGGAAGGGGTTTGTACATAGTGTGTGAATGATTAGGGTGATGAGACAAATTGGGATTACGGGGCGAATGTGTTTCGGCGGCGGAGGGACACCTATTTCCCGGCGAAGTAGATGCGCACCTTGCCGTAGAAAGCCCGGCCGGCCTTCTGGAGGCTGAAGTTGTCGTAGAGCTTTTCGTTAGTGAAGTTGCGGCATTCCAGCGAGAAGTTGTAGCGCCCGTCGCGGAGGCTGTACGTCAGGCCGAGGTTGTGCGAGAACTGCGTGGGCACCTCCTCCTTGCCCGCGGCGGAGATGTTTTCCCAATAGAGGGGGAAGCGGTGCACGTAGTAGTTGTCGTACGTGAGGCTGAGCACGTTGCCCTCGCCGCCGAGGCCGCGCCAGTGGAAAGCCACGTCGGAGTTCGCGTACAGGTAGGGCTGGTTGGGGATGCGCACCTTGTACGTGAGGCTCGGCTTAAGGCCCGTCTCGAGCGACTCGTAGCGTTCGTGGTCGCGGGCGTTCATATAGTTGAATGTGCCGCCGACGGAGAGCCAGTGCGACCAGGCCCAGCGGGCCGAGACGTTGACGCCCTTGGTGATGACGCGGCCCCAGTTGTTGTAGGAGGCGTAGTACTTATTGCCCGAGTAGCGGTCGGTGGTGCGCATGATGTAGTCCTTCGTGTCGCGCAGGACGAGGCCGCCCTCGACGTAGAGGGTGTGGCGGCGGGGCAGGCGCACCTCGTAGCTGAGGTTGAGGTTGTAGTTGTCGCTCCGCTCGGGGCGCAGGTTGACGTTGCCCATCTCGAGGTCCTCGTCGCCGAAGAGCTCTGTGTCGGAGGGCAGGCGGTAAGCGCGTTCGTAGGACAGTTTTACTTGGACGTCGCCGGCGCGTTCGTCGAGGCCGAACGTCTGCAGGGGGAACCACGTCCCGGCCACGCCCCAGCCAGGTGTGCGGCTGCTGCCGCTGGCCGGGAGGTAGACGGAGGAGTTCTCGCTCTCGGCCACGGCGCCCTCGCTGCGCGTCCAGTAGTATTTGGCGAAAGCCGTGGCGTTCCACTGTCGCGAAGGCATCAGGCGGTACGACAGGCCGGTGATGTTCTTCGCCGTACGTTTGTCGAACAGGCTGCTCGTGGCGGCCGTGGACGACGCGTCGGTCTGGGCGTGACGCGTGAAGTGGGTGAAGACGTTGTTCAGGGTGAAGGTGTGCCAGCGGCCCAGGCGGTAGTTGGCCGTGAAGGTAGCGTTCCAGTTCTCGTTCAGGAACTCGGCGTCCTGGTACGACTGCTCGCCGCGCCCGCTGCCCTGCTTCGTCTCGCCGTGCCAGTTCCATCGGGTGCGGGCGGTGTCGACGTTGTGCGTCAGGTTGCGGTTGTAGTTGACCGTGGCCAGCAGGTCGAGGCCCTTGACGCCGAGGTTGCGTTTGCTCCACTCGAGTGAGGGCATCCACGAGTGGCCCTCGCGGAACTTGCCGCCGAAGACGACCGTCTGGAGCACGCCGTTCTGAATCTCCTTGTAGAAGTTGGCCCACGTCAGTCCCAGCATGAGGCGGTCGGCCCAGGACTTGCCCGTCAGGCCGAGCTTGCCCTGCACGGCCTCGTTGTGGTACTTGTCGTGGAAGCGGCGCACGTGTTCCGGTTTGCGGCGGTTGATGGCGCCGGTGGCGAAGTCCTCGACCGGGGTGTCGATCCAGTAGTCGTTGTCGGAGTAGTTCTGGAAAGCGTTGACCTCCCACGTCAGTCCGCGGCTGAGGGTCTGGCCCGCATTGACGTAGCTCTTGTGCGTATTAAAGGAGCCGTAGGAGTAGGAGGCGTCCACGAACCAGCGGCGGCGCTGCTTGGCGGTGACGATGTTGATGACGCCGCCCAGCGCGTCGGTGCCGAAGCCCACGGGGACTACGCCCTTGTACACCTCGATACGCTCGGCAAAGTTCACCGGTATGTTGTTCAGGTCGAACGCCTGCCCGACGCCTTCCTGCGGTACGCCGTCGATGAACACCTTGACGTGCTTGCCCGTGAATCCGTCGAGCGTCATTTGCATGTCCGAGCCCACGCCGCCCGACTCCCTGAGCTTCAGTCCGGGCAGGGCCGTCAGGGCGTCGGCCAGGTTTTTCGTCGTGTTTTGCAGGGCGCGCGTGTCGACGGCCACGACGTTGTAGGCCGTTTGCCGGACGCGGCTGATGCGCCCCGCCGTCACGCGCGCCTCACCCAGTTCGCGGTCGGCGGCTTTGAGCCGGATGTGCACCTTTTCCGGTTTGTCCGGCATCAGCCGCACGGCGGTTTCCGCTGTGCGGTACCCCACGGACGAGACGACGAGCGTGTAGCTGCCGGCCGGCGCTTCGAGGCGGAACGCGCCTTTGGCGTCGGTCGTGACGGCGTGGCGGGTTTCTTTGAGCCGGACCGTGGCAAAGGGGACGCCCTTGGCAGGATGTCCTTCCGTGACGCGGCCGGTCACGACGGCCTGGCCGACGGGCTGTGCGGGTGTTGCGCTTGCTGTCAGCCAAAGGGCGACGAGCGTGGCGCAACGTAGGAGGGCTTTTATGTGCATGGGATGTTCTTTTTACCTTTGTTAACCGGGTGCAAAGGTCGGACAATCCCGCCGTCGCGGCAATACCTACAAAATGTGATTTCTTCGCCCCGCGTACTGTGCACGGTGCGCGCCGTAATCCCCGAAAGTGAGTAACGCTGCACCGTCGGGCCGAAAAAATGTGCGCACCGTGTTCCCGGACGGACCGGCGGCGAGGGTGCAAAAAGAACCTCCGCGGGCGTGAAGCGGCTCGCGGAGGCGGAAAAAACAAGGGGGGTGAAAAGGAAACGGGGCGGCGACGCCCGGGCACGGCTGGCGGACCTGTCGCCGCTCAGAGCTGCCCGCTTTCGACCATCCGCACCACCCGTTCGGTGTAGCGGTCGTCCCCGTCGGGGTCGTAGCGCTTCGTGAGGCTGTTGCCGA
This sequence comes from uncultured Alloprevotella sp., assembly GCA_944322325.1. GTDB lineage: Bacteria > Bacteroidota > Bacteroidia > Bacteroidales > Bacteroidaceae > Alloprevotella. Next base: position 60,543 of record CALUOQ010000011.1, on the reverse strand, counting down.
AGAGCCCGGCAAAAACCTGGTAGAACCCGGCGCGCAGAGGTCCTATGAACGCTTTCACGATCTCGTACGACGTTTGGTTGCACTCCCGGTCCACGAGCTTTACGAGCAGTTTCCCTTGCGAGTAGCTCAGTTTCTTCATCAGTGGCGTGTACTGCCGGCGCAGCCCGAGCTCCACCTGGCGGATGTGGGCGTCGCGCTCTTCCTTCGTGGGCAGCGTCTCGAGGTAGTCGTACGTTTCGATGATGGTGTGCTTCGCCAGCTTGGCGATGGGCAGCACTTTCTTCACGTTCGCCACCAGGCGGTTGTAGCGCTGGCGCTCCCTTTCGTTGGCAAATTTCAGGGGCGGGTATTTGCTCAGCGTCGGGAGGATGACGTGCGGGATGCTGTCGCCCTTGTACAGCGCTTTCCCCACCTGCACTTCCAAGGCCACGGCGGGGGCTACGACCTCTTCGGACGCCGTTTCCTGCGCCATCGTGGCGAGGGGCAGGACCATGAGCCCAAGGGCAAGCCAGCAACGTTTCATGGCCGCGAAATTAGACAAAAAAACGCGACGGCTGGCGTCGCGTGTATATAAAAATCGTTATTCGTCGTGTAGCGGGCGCGTGGCCTCGGTGAGCCACTGGCGGTCGGCCTCGTCGTCGAGCAGTGGCAGCAGGCGGCGTCGCACCTCGGCGTGGTAGTCGTCGAGCCATGCCACCTCGTCCGGGCGCAGCAGGGCGCGGTCGATGGGCGCGCGGTCGAAGGGGCAGAGCGTCAGGGGCTCGAACTCGAGGAAGCGGCCGAAGTCCGTCGTGCGCCAGTGGCGGACGAGGAGGGTGTTCTCCAAGCGCACGCCGAAGTGCCCGGCGACGTACACGCCCGGCTCGTCGGTGACGGTCATGCCGGCGCGGAGCGGGGCGGGCATGTAGTTCATGCGGATCTGGTGAGGTCCCTCGTGCACGTTCAGGTAGGCGCCCACGCCGTGGCCGGTTCCGTGGCCGTAGTTTAGTCCTTCGTGCCAGAGCGCCTCGCGGGCAAGGGCGTCGAGCTGCGTGCCGCAGGCGCCGTCCGGGAAGCGGCAGCGGCTCAGCGCGATGTGGCCCTTGAGCACTAGGGTGTAGACGCGGCGCTCCTCGTCGCTGACCGGGCCGAGCGCCAAGGTGCGCGTGATGTCGGTTGTGCCGTCGAGGTACTGCGCGCCGGTGTCCACCAGCAGCAGGCCGCGCGGCTCGAGGGGTGCGTCGGTGTCGGGCGTGGCCTCGTAGTGCACGATGGCGCCGTGGGGGCCGTATCCGGCAATCGTGTCGAAGCTCGGACCGCGATAGAGGGGCGAGGCAGCGCGCAGCTCGGAGAGCTTGCGGTCGATGCTCATTTCGGTCTGTCCGCCTGCCGCTACGGCCGGGTACAGCCAGCGCAGCCAGCGGACCAGCGCCACGCCGTCGCGCTCCATGGCGCGGCGGAAACCGGCTATCTCGGCGTCGTTCTTCACGGCCTTGAGCGGGGCAACGGGCGAGGGGGCGACGTCGACGTCGACGGCTTCCTGTGCATCCATGAAGAGCCGGAAGTTCGCTGTGGGCGACAGAAGCAGCCGGCCGCTTCGCAGACCGGTGAGGTCGTCACAGATGGCGCCGTAGGGCCGGAGGCCGACGCCCTGTGCGGAAAGGTAGGTGCTGACCTCGTCCGTCACCTTCGCCGGGTCGACGTAAAGCGTGGCGCCGTCGGGCGACAGTAGCAGGTAGCCGACGAAAACGGGATTGCAGTGGACGTCCGTCCCGCGCAGGTTCAGCGTCCACGCCACCTCGTCGAGGGCCGTCACGAGCAGGTGCGTGCAGCCGGCTTCCGCCGTGGCGCGGCGCAGGGCGGCCACTTTGTCCGTGGCGGGCTGTCCGGCGTATTCCAGCGGTTGCACCCGTATGGGGTCAGCGGGCAGGGCGGGGCGGTCGGTCCAGAGCGTGGCGGCCGGGTCGTCGGCCCCGGTCAGCAGGCGGTTGTGCGGGCAAAGCGCGTCCGCCAGGTGGCGGTATTCCGCCACGCTGAACACCCAGAGGTCCACACCGATGCGTGCGCCCGGCTCCGTGTTCGCCGCGAGCCAGTCCGCGACGGAGGGCGTTTCGGGCAGTCCGTCTTTCATCAGGTTGAACGGTGTGCCCGCCAGTTGCTGCCCGGCGGCCAGGAAGTAACGCGAGTCGGTCCACAGGGCCGCCGCCGTGAGCGTGACGACCGCCGTGCCGGCCGAGCCGTCGAAGCCCGAAATCCACTGCCGCGTCAGCCAGTGGTCGGGGACGTACTCGCTGGCGTGCGGATCGGTGCTGGGAATGACAAAGGCGGACAGCCCGCGCTGCCGCATCCACTGGCGCAGGCTCTCGACGCGCCGCGTGATTTCAGAGGGGGGAATGGTTGCCATATTTTTCGGTGATGCAGGTTCTGCGGCAAACTTACGAAAAAATGGGCAAACCGCCGGGCGTGTACGCTGAAAAGCGCATCGGCACACGCAAGGCGGGGCGCGCCGTCGCCGGCAGCGCCCCGCCCGATGTCGAAACTGTGTCGCTCGTGACCCCGGCTTAGCGGTTCAGGCCCGTGACGTCGATGGTCGTCACGCCTGAGCCGTCGAGGTTCACGCTATCGGCCAGCCCCGTGATGCGCAGCGTGCCGGCCCCTCTATTCACCACGTTCAAAGTGCGACAGTCGACATTCAGTGTCATGGACGACGCTCCCCACATTCTGACCGCGCATTCCGAACCCGAGAGGTCTATGTAGCCGCTGCCGGCCCCTTTGACGTCGATTTCGCAAAGCTCGGTTTCGCTCAAATTCAGGTCGAGCGAGGCTGCGCCCGATATGTCCATTTTGAAATCCTTTATTTCAGCCTCGTCCATGTCGAGGCTCAGGGCGCCTTTCACGTCCCACGTCATTTCCGGCAGCGCGACCCGTTCGGACGCGACGAACTTCAGGTGGCCCTTGACGTCGATGTGCGAAAGCGCCGGTGTCGTGATGTAGTACGTGCAGCCCGGTATGTATTGGCGTGAGTTGCCGGGCTTTTCGCGGATGGTCAGCACGCCGCCCTCGCAGCTGATATCGGTCTGTTGGTATTCCTCCTCCGAGGCATGGACGACGATGCGGGGCTTCGGGCCGGTGCGGTAGATGATCGTGGCGCCGGACTCCACGTTGAGTGCGTGCAGGTCCGAGATGTCGACGTCCGGACGGTGGATGGTGTCGTCGGACGCGGATGCCGCGGCCGTAGTGGCCGGATTCGTGAGGGCAGCCTGGCTGGCCGTGGCGTTGCGGCAGGCTTGTGCGCCCGTGACGAGGCAGAGGGTCGCAAGCAGGGTGAGTGTCTTTTTCATGGGAGTTGTGTTTTATGGGGTTATGGTTTTACTTGATTTTCACGACGATGGTCACCTCGGCGGCCCCGCTGGCTTCCACGCTCAGGCGATAGACGCTTTCGCGCGACTTGTTCTCGAAGGTGAGCCACTGCTGGAAAGTGCCTTTCTCCTGCTTTTGGGTAGAGCGGGTGGCGTTCTTGGTTTCCTCGCGGAAGGCCTCTTTCAGCGTATGGCCCAGCTGAGGCGCGGAAGTCACGCTCAGCTCGCGCACGATGGTGCGCACGCGGCGCGTCTTGGGGTCGCGCACCAGCGTGGAGGTATAGGTGGCCTTCCCGATGAGCGACAGGCGGTCCACCACGTCGTCGATGCGTTTTTGCGCCCGGGCGCCGGTGGTCAGCATCAGCGAGGCGCCGAGACAGGCGATTAATAACCAGCGTTTCATGTTCAGTCCTCCGTAGGGTTAGGGTTGCGAGCAGACTTCTTCTATCACCCGGCGCAGTTCGGGGTCGTCGACGCCGTCGGTCAGCGACTGCCGCAGTTCGTCGAGCTGGCGGGCCTGTGCCTGCTCGATGGCGCGTGCCTCGTGGCGGAGCTGGCGTGCGCTGGCCAGCGACTGCTCGATGTAGGGCCGCAGGTCGCGCAGGTCCGTGATTTTCCGCCCATGCTCGATGCGGTAGCTGCCTTCGTAGGTGTGCATCCAGCGCTCCATCCTGGCGTGGTGCCAGCCCGTGGCGCCGGTCGCTAGGAGCGCGACGGCGACGGCTGCCACCGCCATGGCGCGGCGCCACAGGCGGTGCAGGCGGCCCGGCGTGGCGGCCACCGGGGGCAGCGCCGCGTCGGTCAGGCCCTGCTCGAAGTAGGCGAAGAGGTCGCGGTAGGCGAGCCATTCGGCCGGCAGGTCGGGCCGGCGGAAGTAGGCGTAGAGCTCGCGTTCCTCGGCGTTGCTCGTGGCGCCGTCGAAGAAGCGTTCCATCAGGCGTTTCACGCGTTCGGGCGGGGTGTTTATGGGCTGTGTCATGGCTTTTGTCGGGTTAAGAACTGGTCTCGGATTTGCCGGCGGGCGCGGCTGAGGTTCATGCGCACCGCCTCGGGCGAGCAGCCCGTCAGTCGGGCGATGTCGGGCACCTCCATCCCGTCGATGTGCTTCATGCGCAGGATGGTCTGCTGCCGGTCGGGCAAACGGTCGACGAGCGACAGGACGGCGGCGAGGCGCTCGTCCGTGTCGCCGGTGACGTCCGCGAGGTCGGGCACTTCGGCCCTCGTGTCGAGCAGGGCGGCCGTGCGCCGCGTGTCGCGCAGGCGGTTGAGCGCCAGGTGGCGAAGCACGGTGCGGGCCAGCGCGTCCCGCGAGCGGTAGGCATCGAGCCGGTGGCGCAGCAGCCACAGCCGGCACAGCGTGTCCTGCACGATGTCCTCGGCCTCCTCGTGGGGAAGCAGACGCTGTGCCTGTTCCATCAGCGAGGGACGCAGGCAGACGGTCCACTGCTCGAACTCGACTCGTTCCATACTACAAAGATGACACCTGAAGCGCGAAAACGTAACATCTCCGCCCCACTTTTATTCAAAAAAGTTTCCCACATTAGCCCCATTGCCTCCATCGGGTCCATGGTAATCCTGGATTTAATGAGCCCGGATGGGCCCGATGAGGGGCGGCGGGCGAGATTTTGACTCCCGCCGGCGCGGCGTCTGCGGGCGAATGGTTAACTTTGCCGCAGCAGCGGGCGCGACGCGCCGGTCGCCACACATATTATATAATGACTCCGAGAAACATTGAACTCCTTGCCCCGGCGCGCGACGCCGATACGGGCGTCGAGGCCATCCGCCACGGCGCCGACGCCGTCTACATAGGCGGGCCGGGGTTCGGCGCCCGGGCCGCCGCGGGAAACTCCGTGGCCGACATCGAGCGCCTCGCCGCGTATGCCCACCTCTTCGGCGCGCGGGTCTACGTGGCTTTCAACACCATCCTCTACGACGACGAGCTGGAGCAGGCCCGGGAGATGGCGTGGCAGCTGTACCGCGCAGGGGCCGACGCGCTCATCGTGCAGGACCTGGGGCTGCTCGAGCTCGACCTGCCGCCCATCGCGCTCCATGCCTCGACGCAGATGGACAACCGCACGCCCGGGAAGGTGCGCTTCTTGGCGGACGCCGGCTTCGAGCAGGTTGTCCTGGCGCGCGAGCTGACGCTCGACGAAATCCGCGCCATCCACGCCGCCACGCCCGTGGCGCTCGAAGTCTTCGTGCACGGTGCGCTTTGCGTGAGCCTGAGCGGCCAGTGCTACGCCTCGCAGTACTGTTTCGGCCGCTCGGCCAACCGCGGCGAGTGTGCCCAGTTCTGCCGGCTGGCCTTCGACCTCGTCGACGCCGAGGGGCGCACCGTCGTCAGGCAGAAGCACCTCCTCTCACTGCGCGACATGAACCGTACGGCCGACCTGGAGGCGATGCTGGACGCCGGGGTCAGTTCCCTGAAAATCGAAGGCCGACTGAAGGACACGGCTTACGTCAAGAACGTCACGGCCCACTACCGCCAGCAGCTCGACGCCATCCTCCGGCGTCGGCCGGACGACTACCGGCGGGCCTCGCTGGGCGAGTCGCGTTTCAGCTTCAGCCCCGCGCCGGCCAAGAGCTTCAACCGGGGGTTTACGGACTACTTCCTGCACGGCCGCACGGCCGACATGTCGTCGTTCGACACCCCCAAGGCGACGGGCGAGCCCGTCGGCCGTGTCCGCGAGATACGCGGCCGCGCCCTGCGCACCGACGGCGCGGCCGAATTTGCCAACGGCGACGGGCTGTGCTTCGTTGACAGCGACGGACAGTTGCGCGGTTTCCGCGTCAACCGCGTGGCGGACGGCTGGCTCTATCCGGCCGAGATGCCCCACGGCCTGCGGCGCGGCACGCCCCTGTTCCGCAACGCCGACCAGGCTTTCGAGCGCCTCCTGGCGCGCCCCTCGGCCGAGCGGCGTCTGGCGCTGGACCTGTGCCTCAGCGAGACGGACGAGGGCTACGCCCTGGCGCTCAGCGACGAGGGTGGACGCAGCGTCAGGCTCAGTTTTCCGGCCGAAAAGCAGGACGCCCGTACGCCGCAGCGCGACCAGCTGGTGCAGCAGCTCAGCAAGCTGGGCCAGACGCCCTACGCGGCGCGGCGCGTGGACCTCGACCTGCGCGGCGAGCGCTTCATTCCGGCCTCGCTGCTGGGCGCCTGGCGCCGCGAGGCCGTCGAAGCCCTGATGCGCCAGCCTGTCGCGATGCGGCCACGCAGCCGCAAGGAGAGGGGAGAGCCCCTCTATCCCGAGCGGCGCCTGACCTATCTGGGCAACGTGGCCAACGCCCGTGCCCGCCACTACTATGCGGCGCACGGGGTCAGCGAGGCGGACCCCGCCTACGAGCTCGCGCCGCCTGCGGGCGCCGTGCTGATGACGTGCCGCTACTGCCTGCGCTACGCCCTGGGCGTCTGTCCCGTCCGTCAGGGACGCCGAGCGCCTTGGCGCGAACCCCTTGCCCTTCGCCTGCCCGACGGGCGCCGCTTCCCCCTGAGTTTTGATTGCCAACGTTGTCTGATGAAAGTCCATGCGCCCGAATAAACCTTTGTACAGCCACACGCGAACAGCCCGTCCGACGGCACGAAAAACAAGTACTACGATAGGAAAAACAAGTACTACGATAGAAATTCCTGTCGCTGCGACAGAAAATCCTATCGCTGCGACAGGAAAAACGGGGACTACACTTGTCGGGACGCTCCCGGCAGGACTGCGGGCCGCGGCTGCGATGCGCCGGCTGGCCCTGCTGCTCGTGGGGCTGCTGACACTGACGGCCTGCCACTACGACGACGCTTCGCCCTCGGACGGCTGGCGGACGACGCGGGGAGGCCTCGACACGGCCGCCTTCGTGCGCGAGCACCACTACGGACTGAACTATAACTTCAAGGTGACGGGCGACTCGCTGCGCCTGAGCCTGCGACGGCCGGGCGAGAGCCGGCTGGCGTGGGCACCGGACTCGTGCACGATCCGACGGGGCGACAAGGTGGTCGTGGCGGACATAGCCCTCGTGCCCGAGGACAGCACGGACAGCCTGTGGGTCAAAGTGGCGCGCGATCAGGGCACAATGGGCTGGATTGCGGAAAGCCGGCTGACGGACCACGCCGTACCCGCCGACCCCATCTCGCAGTTCATCCATACGTTCAGCGGCAGCCGTATGCGCGTGGCGCTGCTCGTGGCGGCCACGGCCTTCCTGCTTTTTCTGGTCCAGGGCATCCGTCGGCGCCACCTGCGCACCGTTCACTTCAACGACATCGACAGTTTCTATCCCACACTGCTTTGCCTGACGGTCTCGGGGGCGGCCACGCTTTACGGGAGTATGCAGCACTTCGTCCCCGAGACGTGGGAGGAGTTCTACTATCACCCGACGCTCAATCCCTTCGGCCTGCCGGCGGTGCTGTCGGTGTTCGTCGCGTCGGTGTGGCTGATGGTCATCACGGCTCTGGCCGCGGCCGACGACTTGCGCCGCCGCATGGACTGGGCGGACATACCGGCCTACGGCGCCAGCCTGCTGGGCGTGTGCATGGTGCTTTACCTTTTCTTCTCGCTCACTACGCCCTGTTATCTGGGCTACCCGTGCCTCGTGGCTTACTGGGCCTTTGCCCTGACGCGCTACCTCCGCCACCGCTCGCCGCGCTACGTCTGTGGCCGCTGCGGCCGGCGCATCAACCGCCTGGGGCGCTGTCCGCATTGCGGCGCCGTCAACGAGTGAGGCTGAAAAAAGTGGCCGGCATCCCTTGTCCGGCTCAAATCTTTTCGCTTAATTTGCCCCAAAACACAACTATTACCGAAATAAACATCTTGCCTATGGACGTTAACCGTATCGACCAGTTCATCCTCATGCACGGGAACAAGTTTCCGACGGAGTCGGTGCCGATGATCCGCGAACAGCTGGGCCTGCTCGACGACAGCCAGTTCACGCGAATCGCGGCTTACCCGTACAAGAGTCCCACCGTGGCGCTCATCATCTCCCTGCTTATCGGCTCGCTGGGCATAGACAGATTCTATCTGGGGCAAGTGGGACTGGGCATCGCCAAGCTCCTCACGGGCGGCGGCTGCGGCGTGTGGACCATCGTCGACTGGTTTCTCATCATGGGAGCTACGAGGCGGAAAAATTACGAAGTCCTGGTCACCTACTTCTAAGCGACTGACATACAGCACGGCGCGAAAGGAAAGAGCGGAACGGCTCATTTTTTTCGCAAAAAAGTCCGGGGAACATTTGGTACTTATCCCGGGAAGTGCTACCTTTGCACTCGAAATCAAGAGAACACCGCGGAGTGGAGCAGTTGGTAGCTCGCCAGGCTCATAACCTGGAGGTCGTTCGTTCGAGTCGAGCCTCCGCAACTTCAGACAGCCAAGTAGACAATTTGATTGCCGCTTGGCTGTTTTCGTATGCCCTCCCGCCAACGTCGCGGGCGGTTTTCGCGCGACGGCAAGGCCGGGCGTGGCCTCGCGCGGGAGTGCTGCGAGGCAGGGTGGCTCCGCCGTGTCATGCCATCGGCACGGTAAGGAAAAAAACGACGGGGATACAAAAAGGGCCGGCAGCGTCCGCGATGCGGAGCGTACCGGCCCTGAATTTTTCAGCGGATGCGGGAAGTTATGCCTCGGCGGGAGCCTCGGCAGCTTCTGCTGCGGGAGCCTCTTCGCCGGCGGCCTCAACGGCTGCGGCAGCCTCGGCCTCAGCCTTGGCGGCGGCCTCAGCGGCTTTCTTCTCGGCTACTCTTTCTGCGACTTTGGCGTTGATGGCTTTCTCTTCCTCCAGACGGGCTGCGGCAGCCTTCTTCTTGGCTTCAGCCGTCTTCGTGATAGCGGCGTTCAGCGACTGCGTTTTCGCGGTCTTCCAGGCGTCGAACTTGGCCTGAGCGGCGGCCTCGTCGAAGGCGCCCTTCTTTACGCCGCCCTTGAGGTGTTTCATCAACATCACTCCCTCGCGCGACAGGATGTTGCGTACGGTGTCCGTGGGCTGCGCGCCGACTTCCACCCAGTAGAGGGCGCGTTCAAAATTCAAATCTACGGTGGCAGGATTAGTGTTCGGGTTGTACGTACCTAACTTCTCAATGAATCTACCATCACGTGGTGCTCTCGAGTCAGCGGCGACGATGCTGTAGAAGGCGTAGCCCTTACGGCCGTGGCGCTGCAATCTGATTTTTGTTGCCATTCTGTTTTATTTGTAGTTAATAGGTTTGAATCTACCGTTATCTCGTAACGGCGGCGCAAAGGTACGCTTTTTCGTGCGACCGACCAAAGTTTCCGTATCGTTTATTTGTTAAGCCGCCACGTAGCGCCGTCCTTTGTGTCCTTTACTTCGAAACCGAGGGCCGTCAGTTCGTTGCGGATTTTGTCGCTCGTAGCCCAGTCCTTGTTTGCCTTGGACGTCTGGCGCACGTCGAGCAGCAGGTCGACAGCGCGGCCGAAGGCTTCTTCGCGCGCGGCGTTGCCGTCGGCCTCGGCGCGCAGGCCGAGCAGGTCGAAGACGAACGTGCGGAACACTTCCTTCAGGGCGTCGAGAGCCTCGGGCGTGATGCGGGCCTTGCCGTCGGCGACGCGGTTCACCGTGCGGCAGGCGTCGAAGAGGTGGCTGATGACGATGGGCGAGTTGAAATCGTCGTCCATGGCGGCGTAGCACTTTGCGCGCAGTTCGTCGACCCAGGCCAGGGTGACGTCGCCGTCGGCCGAGGCGGCGAGGCGGTCGAGCTGCGCTACGCCCTCCATGAGGCGCTCCAGTCCCTTGCGGCTGGCCTGCAGCGCTTCGTTCGAGAAGTCCACCGTCGAGCGGTAGTGGGCTTGGAGGATGAAGAAACGAATCGTCATGGGCGAGTACGCCTCGGCGAGGGCCTCGTGCGTCCCGGTGAAGAACTGGTCCAGCGTGATGAAGTTGCCGAGACTCTTGCCCATCTTCTGGCCGTTAATGGTGATCATGTTGTTGTGCATCCAGTACTTCACCATCTCGTCGCCCTGCGAGGCGACAGCCTGGGCGATTTCGCACTCGTGATGGGGGAAGACGAGGTCCATGCCGCCGCCGTGGATGTCGAAATGGGCGCCGAGGTACTTGCGCCCCATTGCGGTACACTCGCAGTGCCAGCCCGGGAAGCCGTCGCCCCACGGACTCGGCCAGCGCATGATGTGCTCCGGCTGTGCGTGCTTCCATAGGGCGAAGTCCACCTGGTTGCGCTTCTCGCCCACACCGTCGAGGGCGCGCGAATTGTTGATGACGTCCTCGAGATTGCGGCCGGAGAGCACGCCGTAGTGGTGGTCGCGGTTGTACTTTTCGACGTCGAAGTACACGCTGCCGTGGCTTTCGTAGGCGTAGCCGTTGTCGAGAATTTTCCGGACGAGCTGCTCCTGTTCGATAATGTGCCCCGTGGCGTGCGGCTCGATGCTCGGCGGGAGCACGTTGAGCTCCTCCATGGCGTGGTGGAAGCGGTTGGTGTAATACTGAGCCACCTCCATCGGTTCGAGTTGCTCGAGCTTGGCCTTTTTGGCGATTTTGTCCTCTCCGTCGTCGGAGTCGTGCTCGAGGTGGCCGACATCGGTGATGTTGCGTACGTAGCGCACTTTGTAACCCAGGTGGCGGAGATAACGGAATACGAGGTCGAACGTGATGGCCGGGCGGGCGTGGCCCAGATGGGCGTCGCCGTAGACCGTGGGGCCGCACACGTACATGCCGACGTGGCCCGCGTGGATCGGTTCGAAGACCTCCTTGCGCCGCGAGCGGGTATTGTAAATCTGAAGCTGGTGTTCCATAATCGTGAATGCTTTGACTGTTCGGACAATTACCGGGGTGCAAAGGTACGAAAAAGCCCCGACGCGCGCCGTGGCCTCCCTGAAAATAGCGGGCCGCCTCCTTATATTATTAATAGGTGTGCCGAAAAAAGCCGGGGCGGCCTTGCGCGACTCCGCAATTTTGATTTTCTTTGCAAGCGTAACGAAAATCTGTAAAAAAACTGCAATGATGACAACTGTAATCGTAGCCGTGTTTATTGTCGGCTATGCCTGCATCGCACTCGAGGCAGGACTGAAAATCAACAAAGCCGCCGTCGCCCTGCTCATGTGCGTGGCGTGCTGGACGCTCTACATGGCGGACTGCCTGCCCTACGTCAGCCAGTTCCACGCCGCCGATTTCGCCGCGTTCCTCGGTTCGGCAGCCGACGGCAGTATGCTTGCGCAAGCCCGTCAGTTCGTCAGCGAAAGCGTACTGCTGGAGCACTTGGGCGACACGTGCGAGATCATCGTCTTTCTCTTAGGCGCCATGACCATCGTCGAAGTGGTCGACTCCAACGGCGGCTTCAACTTCGTGCGCGACAAGCTGCGCACGACGAGCAAGCGCAAGCTGCTTTGGCGCATCACGTTCATGACGTTTTTCCTCTCGGCGGTGCTCGACAACATGACGACGAGTATCGTGATGATCATGGTGCTGCGCAAACTCGTCGCCGAGCGCCAGGACCGTTTGCTCTACGCCTCGCTCATCATCCTGGCCGCCAATGCCGGCGGGGCTTTCTCCCCGATTGGCGATGTCACTACGATTATGCTCTGGATTAAGGGAAATATCACCACGGTCGGCGTGATTACCGAGCTGATCGTGCCTTCGCTCGTCTCGGTAGCCATCCCGGCGCTGCTTTTCCAGACGAAGCTGCGCGGCTCGCTGACGCCCGTCGCCGAGGCGGAGGAGTCCGTGCGCCTCGACCTGTCCCAGGGTCAGCGTACCGCCGTGTTCTGGGTGGGTGTCGGCGGACTGGTGTTCGTCCCCATCTTCCGTTTTCTTTCCGGTCTGCCCCCTTTCATGGGCATTCTGCTGGTCTTGGCCGTGCTGTGGACGATGACGGAGATTTTCTATCGCTCCCTGCCGGGCGTGGAGGAGTCCGCGGGCCAGCGTGTCAGTCGCCTGCTGTCGCGCATCGACCTGTCCACGATTCTTTTCTTCCTCGGCATCCTGATGACCGTGTCGACGCTTCAGGAGATCGGGGTTCTCTCGGCTTTCGGCGCCTGGATTGACGAGGCTTCCGACCACAACGCCTATCTCGTCACGGGCCTCATCGGCGTCGTGTCCGCCATCGTGGACAACGTGCCCCTCGTGGCCGGCTGCATGGGCATGTACGACATTGCGCCCGCAGCCGCCGCGCTGGCCGACCCGTCGCTGGCCAACTTCGTGCAGGACGGCATTTTCTGGCAGCTCCTCGCCTATTGCGCCGGAGTCGGCGGCAGTATGCTCATCATCGGTAGTGCGGCCGGCGTGGTCGTCATGGGGCTGGAGAAAATCTCCTTCGGCTGGTACCTGCGCCACATCACGTGGATTGCCTTCATCGGTTACGTGGCCGGCATCGGCGCCTACTGGGTCGTGCGGGCCCTCCTGTTCTGACGCTAACTGCGGGCAGAGGTGCGGTGCTTTCCCCGGAAATCCGTACCTTTGCCCGCGGATTTATTTATTCACCTCTAAAAACAAGTACACGTTATGAAGAAACTATTTCTCGCGCTGACCCTGTTGCTCACGTTTGCCTGGGCCACTCCGGCATCGGCCGAACTGAAATTCGGCGTAGTGGGCGGTTTGAACCTCAGTAAGATGTCCTTCTCGGGCGGCGACAAAGGCCTCCTGAGCTCCGACAACCGTTGCGGCTGGTACATCGGTCCGAAAGCGCAGTTCACCCTGCCGCTCATCGGCCTCGGCCTCGACGCCTCCATCCAGTACTCCCAGCGCCGCCTGAACTCCAGTGAGTACGAGTTCAGCGACAGTCAGACGTACAAGAGCATCGAGGTGCCCATCAACGTCCGCTACACGATTGGCCTCAGCTCCCTCGTCTCCATCTATGGCGCCACCGGTCCGCAGTTCGGCTTCAATTGCGACAAGAGCCTCTTCCGCGACATGGATATATCGGTGAAGGACGCCAACGTGACGTGGAACGTAGGCTTTGGCCTCACGCTGCTCAATCACCTGCAAGTCGGTGCCGGTTACAATTTCGGCATAGGCAAGTGGGCCGAGAGCAAGGATCCGGACGTCGACCTCAGCGCCAAGGCCAACACATGGCAGGTGCAGGTGGCCTACCTGTTCTGATCCGAGTGACCGTCGTTTTGTTTCACCGCATAATCCTATCGAAAACATGATACGCCTCAACGTTTTCATTCAGGTCAGCGCCGAGCGCCGCGCCGCCACCCTCGAGGCCGCCAAGGCCCTCACCGCCTGCTCCTTGCAGGATAAGGGTTGCATCGCCTACGACATCTTCGAGAGCGCCACGCGCCCCGACGTGCTCCTCATCTGTGAGACTTGGGCCGACGCCGACGCCCTCGCGGCCCATTCGGCCACCGAGCACTTTGAGCGTTACGTCGGTCAGATAGAGCAGCTCGGCCAGATGAAGCTCGAGCAGTTCGAGTTCTGACCCGGCCGCACCGACGGCTCCGAACAAGTACTACGATAGAATTTTCTGGGACTACGCCAGGAATTTCTATCGTAGTACTTGTTTTTCGCGGGGCAGCACTTGCCCGTCGGGACCGTTGCGCCCGTTGGGCGTGTGGAGCTAAGGAGGTATTATAGGCTTGCTTTTGTCTGCCTGAGGAGTAACTTCGAATGTTTTGGACGCGGCCTTATTCGGCTATCAGGTAATCGTTGGTGACCATTACGTTCGGGATGGTCGTGTCAGCTTCAACGACGGCTTGTTTGCCCTTAATGGCAAGAAGGCTGACGAGCGGCAAGAAAAACAGGCCCAAACCGACGCCAAGTCCGATGGCTAAGCCTATTCTTTGTTGTCCTTCTTCAGATATTTCGCCCTGTAGCATAATGGTTTGTCCGTCTACGGCCGTCGTATACAGACACTTTACCGTAATTTCTCCGGCGCGGCCGCAACCTCGGGCCTTCTTGCGCGTGACGGCTGTCTCGACGGGTGTTCCGCGTTTGATAATGACGATTCCTTGTGCATTCCTTACGTCAATATCCACGTAAGCGGCAGGCGTGTTTTTGTGCTTGCTGTTGATGGCAGAGCCAATTTTTACGTTCAGCATGGTGCCGCGCGTTAGCGGAGTAGCTGCAAAAACGGAGAGATTCAAGGTGGCAAGGGCCATTGTCAAGGCTAAAAATTTTCGCATAGCAGGGGTTCTTTATTCAACAAAAGCAAAAATAAAGGGAATGGCAGCCTCGTCCATGCGTTTGGGCGTGACCATAATTCACTCCGCAGTTGCCGTTTGTTCACGCTCTACGGGGCAATCCTCAGCCAAGTCCTCAAAGAAATTGTGTCGTAGGGCCAGACTGATGCGGGCCAGCAGGGCGGTGTCGAGGCTCGGTCTCAGGAAAATTTTGTGTACATTCGTGCGGTCGCAGCATATCTTCCGCGCCAGCCATGCCGGCGTCCGTTCCTGCTGTTCCAGTTCGCGTTTGATGAGTTGTCCGACGTGAAGCATAAAAAAAGGCGGAACCGTTTATCGCTCACCTTCGTCTGAGGCACCGCCAAGCACCTTGTATGTAGATAAGCACAAACAGTTCACGCCCTCGGCGGGACGTGAACTACGAGGCTTACTCTCACATACATCAGTTTGGCGGTTTTCAGACGAGAGAATAAGAGCCGTAAGCTCAGGGTCTTATGTCGTTATTCGTTAAACTGTTTCCGTGTTTTATTTCAGGGTTTTATGGGTTTCACATGCAGTGTCTGTCGCGCTCCGGACTGCCGTGCATGCATGTGCCGGAGTTTCGGCAAATATAAGCATTTCCCTTGAAATAATTCGTCAGCCAGTTCGTGCAAACAAGTACTGCGACAGTTTTTCCTATCGTAGTCCCAGGAATTTCTATCGTAGTACTTGTTTTTCGCGGGGCAGCACTTGCCCGTCGGGACCGTCATTTTCATTCGTTCCGTCGGGGTCATAGGCCTTGCGCCAGCCGCGGGTGTCCGCGCCGACGGCCTTTTGCAAAACTTCTTGGCGGCGAACGTTGTTCTTTCCCCTGAAAAGTCATAACTTTGCAGGGCTGCACAAAAAACGAAGAAGCGTGCAGGCACAGCTGTCAACGAACCGCTCACAACCATGTCGATAACCAAGACCCGCCAGACCCTCGTCGAAGTAGCCCGCAAGCTCTTCGCGCAAAAGGGCTTCGACGCCACGACGATGAACGACATCTCCGTGGAGTCGGGCAAGGGCCGGCGTACGCTCTACACCTACTTCAAGAACAAGGAGGACATCTACTACGCCGTCATCGAGGGCGAGCTGGAGCGCCTCTCGGAGCGCATGGACGAAGTGGCGCACATGGACATCTCGCCCGAGCAGAAGGTGTTGTTGCTGATCTATACGCATCTCAACATGATCAAGGAGACCGTGGCCCGCAACGGCAGTCTCCGGGCCGAGTTCTTCCGCAACATCTGGAAAGTGGAGCAGGTCCGTAAGCCTTTCGACCACGACGAGCGCGAGCTCTTCCGCCAAGTGCTCGTGGAGGGTTGCCGCAGGGCCAAGTTCCGCATCGACAACGTTGACCTTATGGCCGACATCCTGCACTACTCCGTCAAGGGGCTTGAGGTGCCCTACATCTACGGCCGCCTGGGCCGCGGCCTGACCGAGGCCGACAGCCGCCCCATCGTGGCCAGCCTTGTCAGGCGTACGCTGGGCATGAGTTATAATTACTGAGTTTACACATCAATACAAATAATCACTACTATGGGACTTTTAACCGGAAAGACCGCCTTGATCACCGGCGCCGCCCGCGGCATCGGCAAGGCCATTGCCCTGAAGTTCGCCGAAGAAGGCGCTAACATCGCATTCACCGACCTCGTCATCGACGAGAACGGCAAGGCCACCGAAGCCGAAATCGCCGCCAAGGGCGTCAAGTGCATCGGTTACGCCTCGAACGCCGCCGACTTCGCCCAGACGGCCGAAGTGGTCGGCAAGGTGAAGGAAGACTTCGGGTCGATCGACATCCTTGTCAATAACGCCGGCATCACGAAGGACGGCCTCATGATGCGCATGACCGAGCAGCAGTGGGACGCCGTTATTGCCGTCAACCTCAAGTCGGCCTTCAACTTCATCCACGCCTGTACGCCCATCATGATGCGCCAGCGCAGCGGTTCCGTCATTAACATGGCGAGCGTCGTGGGCGTACACGGCAACGCCGGTCAGTGCAACTACGCTGCCTCGAAGGCCGGACTCATCGCCCTGGCGAAGAGCATCGCCCAGGAAATGGGCTCGCGCGGCATCCGCGCCAACGCCATCGCGCCGGGTTTCATCGAGACGGCCATGACGGCCGCCCTGCCCGAGGATGTGCGCAAGGACTGGACCAGCAAAATCCCCCTGCGCCGCGGCGGCCACGTCGAGGACATCGCCAACGTGGCAGTCTTCCTGGCCAGTGACCTGTCGAGCTACGTGACCGGTCAGGTCATTCAGGTCGACGGCGGCATGAACATGTAACGGCGCCTCAGCGTCCGGACCCCTTCCCGGAGTGCCGCCCGGGCGCGCCCTGCCGGCGCAGCCCGGCGGCACTCCGCTCGTGTCTCACCCCGTTACCCCCATCCAGCCCATGACCGTAGTCTACGAGGACAACCACCTGATCATCGTCAACAAGGCAGCCGGCGAAATCGTGCAAGGCGACAAGACCGGCGACGCCACCCTGGCCGACAGCGTCAAGGCTTACATCAAGGAACGCTACGCCAAGCCCGGCGCCGTTTTCCTTGGCGTCGTCCACCGGCTCGACCGGCCCGTGAGCGGCCTCGTCGTCTTTGCCCGTACGAGCAAGGCGCTCGCCCGGCTCAACGCCCTGTTCCGCGAGGGCCGCGTGCGGAAGACGTATCTGGCCGTTGTGGGGCGCGAGCCCAGTCCGGCGGCGGCCACCCTGACCCACTGGCTGACGCGCAACGAGCGGCTGAACAAGTCGTTTGTCCACGCCGCCGAGGTGCCCGGGAGCAAGCGCGCCGTGCTCGACTACCGCCTCGTCGGCCGCTCCGAGCGTTACGCCCTGCTCGCCGTGCAGCTCCACACGGGGCGCCATCACCAGATACGCTGCCAACTCGCCGCCATCGGTTGCCCCATCAGGGGCGACCTGAAGTACGGCGCGCCGCGCTCCAACCCCGACGGCAGCATCTGCCTGCACGCCCGCAGTGTGGAGTTCGAGCACCCGGTGACCCACGCCACCGTGCGCGCCGTGGCCCCGCTCCCGGCGCTGCCGCCGTGGCCGGCCTTCGCCGCCATGGCCGACGCTGACGCCGGGCTTGACTGAGCCGTTGACGTGCGGGCGTCCGTAAGTGCCGCCCGCGTGAAGAGAAGTGTAGTCCTCGGAAATCCTGTCACAGTCCCCGTAAAAACCCATCGCCCAGCCTATGTCTCGCCTGATTCGCTTTGTCAAGCGCTACCCGCTCTCGCTGCTTTGCGTTGCAGCCATCTGGTACCTCTGCCTGCTGTTCAACGCGCCGCGCACGCGCCTTAACGACGTGCCGCTCATCGACAAGTGGGTGCATGTCGCCATGTATCTGGGCACGTGCAGCCTCATCTGGTTCGAATACCTGCGCGCGCACCGCCGGCCGCAGTGGCGGCGCCTGCTGACGTGGGCCGTAGTGGCGCCGGCCGCCATGAGCGGCCTCATCGAGTGGCTGCAGGCCAACGCCACCGCGACGCGCAGCGGCGACTGGGCCGACTTTGCGGCCAACTGCATCGGCATCGTGCTGGCCGCCCTCCTGGGGCGTTACGTCCTGCCGCGCGTGGCCGGCCGCCGCGGCTTTTTCACCTCAACCGAATCCCGCCCATGACGCAGCCCACCCCCTCCCGCGTCGGCGCCGGGCGTCAACGCCTGTTCGTCAGGCTGGGCGACGGCATCGACTTCGCCCGTTACGACGCCCGCCAGCCCGAGAGCTTTTCGTTTTTCGCCTACGACGTCAACCCGACGGCTTCGCTCGCGGTCAACCTGCGTACGGCGCTTGACACGCTGCCGCCGGCCGACAACACCGTCACCGACGCCCAAGTGCTCGTGGCGGCGAGTCCCGTGACGCTGGTCCCCCTGGCCCATTTTCGCGAGGAAGACTGTGCCGCCCTCTACGGCTACTGTTTCCCCGAGAGCCAGGGCTGTGAAGTCTACTACGACGTGCTGCCCATGGCCAACGCCGTGCTGCTCTTTGCCCTACAGCGCCAGCTGGCCCGCACGCTCGAGGACGCGTTCGGGTCGGTACACTACGTTTCGGCCCTCACCCCCCTGATGCGTCACTTCGCCGACAAGAGCTCGCAGGGCGGCCAGCGCCTCTACGCCTACGCTGCCGAGGGGCGGCTCCACCTGTCGGTGTTCGAGGGCGGCCGCCTGCTCATGGCCAACAGCTACCGGATGCAGGCGCCGACCGACGCGGCCTACTACCTGCTCAACATGGCACGGCGCACGGGGACCGACCCGCAGACGGCTACCTTCTACGTGGCGGGCAGCAGCGACCTGCGCGACGCCATCCTCGGCGAACTGCGAAAATACGTCCGCCAGGTGAACGCCATCCACCCGGCGGCCGAGTTCAACCGCCACCCCGTGGTGAGGAACAAGCAGGTACCCTACGACTTGGCCTGCTTTTTGCTGGAGATGAGTTGACTACGCCAGACTGACATGAGAGTAATCACCGGAAAATACAAAGGGCGCCACTTCGACGTGCCGCGCACCTTCAAAGCCCGTCCGACGACGGACTTCGCCAAGGAGAACCTGTTCAACGTGCTGCGCGCCTACGTGGACTTCGAGGAGACGCGGGCGCTCGACCTTTTCGCCGGCACGGGCAGCATCACGCTTGAGCTCCTCTCGCGGGGATGCCCGCGCGTGGTGGCTGTCGAGCGCGAGGCGTCGCACCACGCCTTCATCCAGTCGGTGCTCCGCGCGCTGGACGACAGGGCCGGGCGCGTGCTGCGTGCGGACGCGCTGAAGTTCATTCCCCGTTGCCGCGAACAGTTTGACCTGGTCTTTGCCGACCCGCCCTATGCCTTGGCCGAGCTGCCCGAATTGCCCGACCGCGTGTTCGGTTCGGCGCTGCTGGCCGACGGGGGGATTTTTGTGCTCGAGCACGGCAAGGACCATCGGTTCGACGGGCACCCCTGCTTCGTCGAACACCGCGCCTATGGCAGCGTGAACTTCTCCTTTTTCCGCAAACCCGACAATAACAAATCCGAAAACCCATGAACGAATTGCCTAAAGACCCGATGATGCTTTTCAGCGTGGTCAACATGAAGCTGCGCGACGTGTATCCCTCGCTTGACGCCCTGTGCGACGACCTCCACGTCGACGAAAGCGGACTCAAGGCCCAGCTGGCCGAAGCGGGGTTTGAGTACAGCGCCGAGTACAACCGTTTCTGGTGAGGCTGGCTGGCGGACAGCCGGTCCCGTCGTAAAGGCGAATTTTCCGACAGTTTAGACGAAGAATCCGTATAGGGAGGTAAGGCTTTTTTCCTTAACTTTGCCATTCAATAATTCCAGCCATGACAGAAGACCTCACTACCCGAGACATTACGGACGCCAAGGTTAGCACAGCCATCAGTTACAACGACGGCATGCTGGCGCTGGCCGAGACACCGAAGGAGCTTTATTCCGAACATGCCGTGCGGCTGGGGGCGATTGTCCTGACGCTCTGCACGCAGGGCACGTACACCCTGAAAATCAACGGTGAACCTTATACCATCGGGTGCAACGACTTGCTCGTCTGTGTGCCCAACACGGTTATCGAGCACGTGGACCTTTCGCCCGATGTCGAGTCGCGCAGTATCGTGCTGGCCCGCACCTATGCCGAGCGGCTGACGATGATGGCGGGGAATAACTGGGACATGCACCTCTTTCTGAAGCACAATCCCGTGCTCGCGCTGACCGACGAGGAAGCCGGCCTGTTCCGGCAGTATTACGACTTGCTCCACACAAAGCTCACCCGCCCCCGGCGCCAGCACCACCGCGAGCTGGCCAGCGCCCTGCTCACGGCTTTCCTTTACGACTTCTACGACACGACGGAGCGCTTCTCCGGCTTCACGCCCCAGGGCTACACGTCGAGCGATCGCCTTTTTAAGGACTTCATCAACCTTATCAGCGACACCTATCCCCGTCCGCGCGAAGTGGCCTGGTACGCCAGTCGCCTCAGCGTGACGCCCAAGTACTTCTCCGCGGTGGTCAAGGAGAGGACCGGACTCTCCGCCTCGCCGTTCATCCAGCGCTACATCGTGGCGGACATTGTCTATCTGCTCCGTAACACGACGAAGAGCATCAAGGAGATAGCCATCGAACTCCAGTTTCCCAACCTTTCGTTTTTCGGGAAGTACGTCCGCCATCATTTGGGCTGCTCGCCCAAGCATTTCCGCGCCAAAATGGGTCAGCCGGACAAGGAATAATCCCCCTTTTTGCAGCGCGAGGATTCCCGGCCCACGGCGGGCCGGGAATCCTCGCGCTTGTTGTTTCCTGTTGTCGCTTGTTTAGAAAGGATAACCGATGGCAAAGTGGAACGCGTTGCCGTCGGAGAAACGCTCGATGTTGTACCAGCCGCGGCGCGCGGTGTCGTAGGGCGCATGGAGGGCAATGCCGTAGTCGAGGCGTACGACAATGAAGCTCAGGTCGTAGCGCAGGCCGACACCGGTGCCCACGGCGATGCGCCGCAGGTTGCCAAGGCTGAACTTGCCGCCGGGACGCTGAGGGTCGTCGCGCAGCAGCCATACGTTGCCGGCGTCGAGAAAGGCCGCGCCGTAGAGCGAGCCGAAAATGGGGAAGCGCAGCTCGACATTGGCTTCGAGCTTGACGTCACCGGTCTGGTCCATGTAGGAGTAACGGCTGCGGTCGGTGCGGAAACTGCCGGGCCCGACGGTGCGCACGGTGAAGGCGCGCACGCTGTTGGCGCCGCCGACGTAGAACTGGTCGGCGTAAGGGGCCTGGAGGCTGTTGCCGTAACTGTAGATGACGCCCCCGAACAGGCGCGTGGCGACCTGGACTTTCGGCGCAAGCTCAAAACTTTTGTGAACCTCGGCCGTGGCCTTTATGAACTGGGCATAGGGATTGCCGAGTAACTCCTTGTCGCGCTGGTTGAAGCCGTGGCCGGCTAGGGCGTAGATGGCGGAGGTGAGGTTGCCGGCCTCCTTGAGCGTGGCTTGGAACCAGACGGGATTGCGTCGGCCGGCGGGCGAGGTGTAGGTGTACATGTAGCTGACGGAGGGCACGAACTGATTGCGCATACTGACGGAGAGGGCGGGGTTCTCGGTCATGATGGAGTCGAACGTGGCGGTGGTGCTGAGCATGTGGTCGTAGTCGATGTCGAGCAGGGCGAGCTCGTGGCGCGAGTTGCTGCGGCGGTGCCATTTGTAAGTGGCGCTGACGCCGGCATTGACCATGTTGAAGAAGCCGGCGCGGTTGGTCCAGTCGGCGTCGACGGCAAAGACGGTCGAGCCGGGGAAGCGTACGTGGCGGCGCCCCATGCCGGGGAAGACGAAGCGGGGAAAGTCGAACGAGAGCTTCGTGCCGAGCTCGTAGGAGTTGAGCAGGGAGTTGTCGCCGCGCCCGGCGCCCGTCTGCCACTCATAGGAGCCGTAAATGTCGAACGAGACCTTTTCGCCGCCGCGGAAGGCGTTGCGCTTGGCCAAGCCGAAGCTGACGCCGGGACCCACCTGCTGGTTGCTCTTAAAGGTGGCGTTGACCTCGAAATTGCTGTCGTAGAGCTTGTCCATGACGGCGTTGATGTAGATGTCGAGGGTGTCGCACGTGGCGGAGGTGTCGCGCGGCAGGTAGTTGACGTCGAGCTGGCTGAACACACCGATGGCGTTGAGTTTCTCAAGGGTCATCTGTTGGTGCGTAAGGCTGTAAAGCTCGCCGCGGCGGTGGCTCACGGCGCGCCACCACATGGGATAGCGCAGCGGTATCCGGCTGCCCGGGAAGTCGTAGGTGAAGTTGCGGAACGTGCGGTGCGTGGTGAGTGTGTCGCCGGGATTGTTGCGCACGGTGACGTGCGTGTTGCCGATGTACCAGCGGCGGCTGACGCGGGCCGGGATGTTCTCGAGCGGGCGCATCTGTAGCTGTACGCGGTTCTTCACTTGGAACGTGTCGGCGCGGTAGGTGGTGTAATTGGCGGCGTAGTAGTAAAATCCGTTCTCGCGGAAGAGTTTCTCGAGGCGGGTGCGCTCGCCGCTGAGGTTGACCACGTTGAAAGCGTCGCCGCGGTGGAGGAGGGTCTCGTCGGACGTGGCGCGGATGAGGCTGTCGGCCACGGGTGGGAAACCGACGTAGGCGATGGAGTCAAGGCGGTAGAGCTGGCGGGTGCGCACGTTGTAGGCCAGGCGGGCCTTCTTGGGATTCTTGGCGGGGAGGACGTCGTAATCGACCTCGGCATTGAAGTAACCGTAGTTGCGCAGGGTGTTGGTGGCTACCTTGACGCGCACGTCGGGATTGACGGTGGACACGAGCACGGGCGCCTTGGCGAAGTTGCGGAACACCCACCGGCCGAGCTTGCCGCGCTTGTCGGCGAAGCCGCTGTATATCCAGAGCCCGGGCTGTACGGGCCAGCGCAGCGAGGAGGAGCCGAAGAGCGAACCGTTGGGCGGGTAGCTCAGCACGGCGTCGATTTCGGCCTTCGCTGTCTCAAAGGCTTTTTGTTCCTGCTCTGCCTCCATGCGGCGGCGGGCGCGTTCTTCGCGGCTGGGCGGGCGGCGGGTGGCGGTGTCGGCGGCGAGGCTGTCGCCGCGTACGGGGGCGCTGCCGCTGACCAGCGCGTCGACGGCTTCGACGGCTTCGGCAATCGAGGTGATGACACCGACGCTGTCGCGCCCGGCTTTGTCCCGTTTTTGCTGGTCGACGTAGGTGATGCCTTTCGTGCCGAGGTAGAAAAGTTCGTCGTCGGGAATCTTGTCCGTCACGGAGCAGGCCGCGCTCAGCGTGGCGCAAAGTATGAGGTAAAGCGCGTGGCGTAGTTTTTTCATCTTCGTTTATTTTGTCGGGACGGGCGTCTGGGTGGTCTGGGGCTTCCGTGTGCGGAAAATGAAGAGCTCGCCCAGCCGGTTAGTCTTGCGCCGCAGCACAAGGCCGGCGCCCGTTTTGGTCAGGAGGCCCTCGAGCGGGTCATTGGTGTTGCGGTTGTAGAAAACTTTGACGTGGCGCGTGGAACTCTTGTCGAGGCGGTATTCGATGGATACGTTGTCGATGAAGCTCTCGGCGGAGTTCTCGGCGTCGGCACCGGTGCTCACCTTTCCGCCGACAATGACGCTGATGCGGTTGCCCCAGAAACGTTTGGCGAACTGGAAGGAATAATCGGTCTGCTCGGCGCCGGTGGCCGACGTGGCGTTCTCTACGCCGAGGCTCACGTCGATGGTGCGCAGGGCGCTGCCGGCGATGTTCTGTATCTCACTCTGGAGGAACGCGTTGAGGGCGTCGTTGGCTTTGAATCCGCTCGTGCCGCCCATGCCGCCCTCGTCGGTGATGTACATGCCGGTGGCCAGCATGGTGACGGCTACGCGGCCGCGCTGTTCGGCCGACATGGCGGCCAGCTGGTTCTGGATGCTCAGGTCTTCGGGTGCCTCGATGATGAATTCCAGCCCCATCTGCTCGAGCGGCTTGGTGATGGCTACGCCGACGTCGAAGTTGACCGAGCGCGGTACGTCGTTCTCGGTGACGGTCGCCTTGACGCGCTCCTTGGCCGTAATGTTGAGCGTGGGGTTCATTACGTCGCCCGTGAAATCCACGTAGCTGCCCGCGACGAGCTGGAACGTCTTGAGCGGGATGACCGGGAGGGCATATTTCATCTCGCCGCTGTTGGTGGTGAAGCGGCCCGTCAGGCGCATGTCGCCCTGCTGCGTGAGGCGGAAGTTCAGGTTGCCGCCGCCTTCGAGCTCCACGTAGCTCTCCTTGTCGTCGCTCAGGTCGCAACGGAAGTGGGCCGCCTCGCTGATGTCGATGCCCAGCGTCAGATCGAGGCCCATGACAGTCGGTTCGGCGGGCGGGGGCGCCAGGCTGTCGTTGAAGTTGACGAACTGCACGAGGCCTTCGAGCTGGTCTTCCACCGTGAGGGGAGAATCCTTGAGCACGTACGTCATGTCCGTGTTTCCCAACAGGGAGACGTTGCCCCGGATGAAGAGGTGCTCCATGTTGCCGCGGAGCGAGCCGTCGAAGTCGACGAACACTTTGCCGAAGAGCAGGGATTCGCGCTTGCGCTTTGTGTTGATGAGCTCGTAGTTGCGGGCCCGCATGTCGAGTGCCAGAGTCACGTTGCCGAAGTCGCTGAAGTCCACCGCGCCGCCCAGACGGAGCGGCTCGGAGCCGGTGGAGTAGAGGGCGTAGTCGTCGAACGTCAGGCGGTTGCCGGCGATGCGAATCGGGGTGTCGGCCATGCGGAAGTCGAAGCCGTAGACGTCCGAATAGACGTGCGCCGAGTCGAAAACGACCTCGCCGTCGATGCGCAGGGTGTCGACGGGGCCGCGCAGGGTGACGGCGCCGTTGCAGTCGCCTGTGAAGGCCATGTCGCTGCCTGCCATGAAACCGTTGAGTATACCGAGCGGGAAACGCACCAGCTGGGCCCTTCCGGCGAAGTAGCCGCCGCCCTTGTCGGCATATACACCGCTGCATTGCAGAATCTCGTCGTCGTTGCGCAGGACGCTGGCGTCGAAAAGATGATGTACGGTGTCGGGCATATAAGTGGCGTTCAGGCCGATGCGGCCGAGCGGCGTGCCCTCGAAGGCCATGCCGTCGACTTCGAGCATCGTCATGGCCGACAGGTCGTTGGGGCTTTGCAGTAAGTGGACGTCGCCGCTCAGCAGGCCTTCAATCCGCGGCAGGTAGGGCAAAACGTTCGACAGTTCGCCCAGGTTCAGCCGCTTGACGCTCACGGTCAGGTCGTTGACCGAGTCGCGCGGCTGTCCGTAAATCTGGAGTCCCGTGCCGTCGTCGGCAAGCAGTGCCACGTCGGCGAAGAGCTGCTGGTGGTTGTTCAGGTAGATGTAGTTGCGGCGGTTGACGGTGAAGTCGCGGTAAGCAATGACGGGGTGCTCGGGATAGAGGTGGACGTACATGCCGCTGTCGACGAGCTCGGCACGCAGACCGAGGTCCACGCCGGTGCGCTGGTCGCTGTCGATGTATTTCACCTCGACGCCTGCACCGGCGGGCAGTACGTAGGCGTCGGAGTGGACTTCGAAATGATGGGGATTGTCAGGGGCCGAGTTGACGACGAGGGTGTTCATTTTGACGCCGTTGCTGTCCTGCGCGATGCGGAAGCTGATGTCGTCCAGTTGCAGCCCGCCCGTGCGCAGCGTGAAGAGCTTGGATGTGCCGTTGAGCCCGACGAGCGGGTCGGCGTTCACGTTGAGGTTCACGCTGTCTATGTCGATGCCTTTCATGGCAATGAAGCGGCTGACGGGGTTCTCCCGTCCGGCGCTGACGTGGAGCGACAGGCGGGGCAACTGCTGCTTCAGGGCTTCCTGGTCGAGCCGGCGTTCGTCGAGTTGCTGCGTCAGCAGGGTGGTAAAGCGCCCTACGCGTTCGCTGATGCGTCCGAGGCCGGCATGGCCGCGCAGACTGAGGTCGAAGTCGCCGGACTTCACTTGGGCGTGCGTCGTGTCGGGACTGGTGCCGAAAGCGAACGCGATGTCTTTCATCGTGACGCTTTGCCGGGGCGTAAGGAAGCGGATGTTGCTCAGGCTGCCGTCGAGTGCCAAGGCTTCCAGGTCGGGGCGGGTCGCGGCGTTCAGCGTGAGCGCCGCACCGAGGTCGAGCGTGTCCTCCATGGTCATGAAGTGGTGCAGCCCGATGAGCGGGAAGTCGGCTGTGAGTGTGGCGTCGATGCGCTGCTTGGCCACTGTTGCCTCGAGCGTTCCGTTTCCTTGGAGCAGCGGGTTGTCGGTCTCGAAGGTCAGTCGGCCTTTCTGGCGGCGGTAGTCGAGCTCGGCACGCAGTCCGCCGAGGGGATAACGGTCGTAACGGAGCGAGTCAATCGCCAGCTTGGCGGCGACCGCAGCGCGACGGGTCATCGGGTCGAAGCCTTGGCCCGAAGCCTTCAGGCTGCCGCTGAAGTCGCCGAGCGGCAGGTCGGGCAGGAAGGCACCGAGGGGAAAATCGCGGGCAGTGACCTGTGCGGCGTAGCGCTCCGAGGACAGGCCGGCACGCGCACCTACGTCGAGTCGTCCGCCTGAAGCCGAAACGCGCAGGTTCGCGCGGTAGTCGTCGCCCTGGAATCGCAGGTCGCCCCGGGCACTCAGTCCCCGCGGGAAGGCCAGGGATGACGGCAGCAGCCGCCCCAGCGGTGCCGGGTTGCCCGTGCGCAGGGTCCAGTCGAAATGCCCGCTGCGCCGTCCGGTGAGCAGGTCGGCCGCGTTTCCCTTGGCCGTGAGGCGCACGACGCCGGCCACGTCCGCCTCGAGCCGGTCCAGCGTCAGGCGGCTGACGTTGCCGTCGGCTTGCAGGCTCAGGCTTGCCGCCGTGGCCGGCATGATGCTGCGCACGTCGGCCGGGAGCAGGTCGCCCGTCAGGGCCAGTACGTCCGCTCGTCCGATGTGGGCTTCGAGCCGGGCATGGAGCCGGCCGCCCCGCCCCGTCGCGAGGGCGTTCCAGTCGAGGGCGGCTTCGGCCGTCAGTCGCGAGTGGGGCGTGGACAGGGTCAGGCCGGGCAGCGTCAGCCCCAGCGTGTCGAGGCCGACGCGGCCGGCGGTGCGGTCGACGGCAAGGCCGCTTTTCTCGCGGAAGGCGAGCTGGCGGAGGTCGACCGACAGGCGTCCGGCGGAGTCATAGCTCAGCGAGTCGACGTGCAGGCTCAGGCGGTCGACGGCAATGTGGTTCGGGTCGAGGCCCTGTCGCAGGCGGACAGCCTGCGGCACGTCGTAAGTGGCACTCGAGCGGTCGAGCGCGAAGCGGCGCACGGCATAGTAGCTGCGCCCCGTGTCGAATCGTCCGCCGCGCAGCGCCACGCGCCCTAAGCGGGCGCCGATGCGCAGGGAGTCGCCCGGCATTCGCAGGAACACCGTCGTGTTGAGCACGTCGGCGCGCCTGACGCGGATATCCCAACGGCTGGCCGAGGGCGTAGTGTCCTTTTGGGCCGTATCGCTCAGCTCGACGGCCATGGTGGTATTTTTCAGCAGGACGCGGTCCACGTCGACGCGCTCTCCGGGCAGGTCGACGCCTCCCGGCAGTGCGGCGGTCAGCACGCCGACGCGCCCCTTCAGGTGGGTGTCGGGAATGAGGTCGAGGGTGTTGAGGCTGGCGTCGAATACGTAAATACCGTCAACCTCGGCGCGGCCGTACACCAACGGCCACAGCTTGACGCCTACGCGCAGGGCACGGGCGTCGAGCAGGGTGTCGCGCCCCGCGACGGCTTGCATGTTGCCCAGCGTGAGGTCGAGCGGGAAGGCCAGCCGTATGTGGCCGATGCGGATGTGCATTCCCGTCGTTTCGGACAGGATGGCCGTGGTGCGGTCCACGGCGAAGCGCTGTACCGGCGGCAGGTATATCAATACGGCCAGTACGAGAAACAGCACGACAGGCACGGTCACCACGAGGGTCAGCCCGATGGCTACGTGCCGGATAGTCTTTCTTTTATTCATATATATGTGCAAAGATAGCCGAACTCCGGCGAAATATGCCCCATACGGCTCCAAAAGTTTTCAGAAAGGCGGGCAGGTTTCCGCACGGTCGCGCAAAAGAAGCGGGGGCGCCTCTCTGTGAGACGTCCCCCGCGGTCGGTATCATCCGGGGCAGACCCGCGTCAGGCCTGTTCCGCTTTCTTGTGCTGTACGATAGCGTCGACGACGGCCACGGCAGTGATGTTGACCACGTCGCGCACCGAGCAGCCGAAGTCGGTGAAGTGAATCGGTTTGTTGAGGCCCATCTGGATAGGGCCGAGTACCTCCGCCTCGTCCGAAACGGCCTTCAGCATCTTGTAGGAAGCGTTGGCCGACGTCAGGTTGGGGAAGACGAGCGTGTTGACGTCGAGTCCCTTCAGCCGGGTAAAGGGGTACTGCTCGTCGCGGAGCTCCTTGCTGAGCGCGAAGTTGACCTGCATTTCGCCGTCGATGGCCAAGTCGGGATACTCGGCCTGCATGCGCGCCACGACCTCGTGCGTCATGGCCGGGCTGCCGACGCTGTCGGTGCCGAAGTTGGAGTAGGAAATCAGGGCCATGACCGGCGTGCGGTTGAAGAAGCGCACGGTCGACGCACTGAGCTTCGCGATGTCCAGGAGGGTGTCCTTGTCGGGGTGGCGGTTGATGAGCGTGTCGGCAATGAAGTAAGTGCCTTTCTTCGAGTTGACGAGGTGCATCGTGCCGAAGTGGCTGTAGCCTTCGCGCACGCCGATGACTTCGTGCGCCACCTTGATGGTGTTGGAATACTTGGTGTAAAGTCCGGTGATGAAAGCGTCGGCGTCGCCGGTCTCAACCATCATCATGCCGAAGTAGTTACGCTCGTACATCTTGTCCGTCGCTTCTTGCAGGGTGTAGCCCTCGCGCTGTTTCTTCTCGGCCAGGATGTGGGCGTAGCGCAGCCGGCGTTCCGACTGCTCGTCGTCGCGCAGGTTGATAATCTCTATTCCGTCGAGGCTCAGCTCCATTTCCTTGGCCATGCGGTGGATTTGCACGTCGTTGCCCAGCAGGATGGGGTGGCAGATGCCTTCGGCGCGGGCGCGGACGGCGGCCTGGAGCATGGTGGGGTGGGTGCCTTCGGCAAAGACGACGCGTTGCGGGTCGAGCCGCGCCGTGTCGTACAGGTTTTGGGTAAAGCGGCTTTCCTGTCCCATCAGTTCGCGCAGGTGCGTGCGGTACGCTTTCCAGTCCGTAATGGTCTTGCGGGCGACGCCACTGTCGATGGCGGCTTTGGCCACGGCCATCGAGACTTCCGTGATGAGGCGCGGGTCGACGGGTTTGGGGATGAAGTAGTCCGGACCGAAGGTGAAGTTGCGCACGTGGTAGGTGCGGTTCACGATGTCGGGCACGGGGCGTTTGGCCAGGTCGGCGATGGCGCGTGCGGCGGCCAGTTTCATCTCCTCGTTGATGGCGGTGGCGGCGGTGTCGAGGGCGCCGCGGAAGATGTACGGGAAGCCGATGACGTTGTTGATTTGGTTCGGATAGTCGGTGCGCCCGGTGCTCATGAGCACGTCGGGGCGGGCGGCTTTGGCCTCCTCGTACGAGATTTCGGGCACGGGGTTGGCCAGGGCGAAGATAATGGGCTTTTCCGTCATGGAGCGGACCATGTCGCCGGTCAGCACGTTACCCTTCGACAGGCCGACGAACACGTCGGCGTCCCTTACGGCCTCCTCGAGCGTGTGTACGTCGCGGCGGTCGGTGGCAAACTCGCGCTTTTGTTCCGTCAGGTTCGGGCGGTCGCTCGTAATGACGCCTTTCGAGTCGAGCATGACGATATTTTCCTTCCGCGCGCCGAGCGAGCAGTACAGGCGGGTGCACGAGATGGCGGCTGCGCCGGCTCCGTTGACCACGATGCGTACCTTGTCGATGTCCTTGCCGGCCACTTCGAGGGCGTTGAGCAGGCCGGCGGCCGATATGATGGCCGTGCCGTGCTGGTCGTCGTGCATCACCGGGATGTCGAGTTCCTCTTTTAGCCGCCGTTCTATTTCGAAGCACTCGGGGGCTTTGATGTCCTCGAGGTTGATGCCGCCGAACGTGGGGGCGATGGCCTTGACGGCCTCGATGAACTTGTCGGGGTCTTTCTCGTCGACTTCGATGTCGAAGGCGTCGACGCCGGCGTATATCTTGAAGAGTAGGCTTTTTCCCTCCATGACGGGTTTGCCGGCCTGTGCGCCGATGTCGCCCAGTCCGAGCACGGCCGTGCCGTTCGATATGACGGCCACGAGGTTCCCCTTGTTGGTGTAGCGGTAGGCGTCGTGCGGATTTTTCTGGATTTCGAGGCAGGGTTCGGCCACGCCGGGCGAGTAGGCCAGCGAAAGGTCGGTCTGCGTGCGGTAAGGCTTGGTCGGGACAACTTCAATTTTGCCCGGTTTGCCCTGCTCGTGATAACGCAGGGCGGCTTCTTTCGTAATCTTTACCATAGTTGATAATTATCCTTGAGCAATGCGTGCGCAAAGTTAGCCAATCGTGCGGAAAACGACAACGGGGGTACCGCCTTTTCGTGGCGGAACCCCCGTTAAATTAGGCTAAACCCGTGCTTTGCCTCGCGGCGTCAGAAGCGGTAGGTCACCGTGAGACCGAAATTCCAGAAGCCTGGTGTCAGTACGCCCGTCTCGTCGCCGAATACGATGGCTACCATCGGGCGGTAGTCGAGGCCGAGCGTGACGGGTGCCCCGTCGAACGTGATGCCGAAGCCAAGGTTTCCCATCGGGCCGATAAAGCCGCCGTCGTATTTGTCGTACGTCGTGCCGCCGGCCGCTGCGCCCACGCCGCCCCAGAACTTCCACGTGCCGGCGCGGGGCGTCCAGTCGCTCCACTGGCGTATGTTCCAGTTGTAGATGGCGCTGACGGTGAAGCCGTCGCCGAGGTTGAAGATACCGGCGTCGACGTTCAGGAAATTCTTCTGGCTGAAGTGGTACTGGTATTCGATGTCGGCCGTGGCGCCACCGAAGTGCAGACCCAGCGCGTGCGGGCTGCGCTGTGCCCATCCGGTTACGGCCATGAGGGCGAACAGCAGGGTGAAAATAGCTTTCTTCATAGTCACTCGTTTTGTGATTAGTACTTGTTGCGTCGAGGGCAAAGATAGTCTTTTTTTACCAACCGGCAGGTCCCGGTCCCGCTTTTTCGGAAAAATCAACAGGCGTAGGCGTAATTTTTTGAATAAAACTAAGCGGGTTCAAAAAGTTTTCTTCTTAACTTTGCCGCCGTGAAACAAAAAACAACCATGGACGTGCACACGACCGGCCGCCACGACGGAGCGCTGCGCCGCCGCGTGGTCGAAACGGCGCTTGCCTTGTTTCGGACGCGCGGCATCAAGGCCGTCACGATGGACGACATCGCCCACGCGCTGACTATTTCGAAACGGACGCTCTACCTGCTCTTTACCGACAAGGAAGAGCTGCTGCTCGAGGGCCTTAAGCTGGGCCGCATCCGCGAGCGGCAGGAAATGGAGGCCACGCTGGCCGAATCGCCCAACGTGCTCAATGCCATCCTCGAAATCTTCGATCACCGTATGCAGGAGCTCGAGCATACGGTCCCGGCTTTCTTTACGGATATGGGCAAGTACCGCACGGTGACGGAATTTTTCGACCGTTGCAGCGAGGCCGACGCCGAGGAGGCCGTGGCTTTCCTGCGCCAGGGCGTGGAGCAGGGCCTGTTCCGACAGGACATAGATTTCGACATCTTCTACCGCCTGCTCGTGGGGCAAATCGCGCAGATATTCAACAACCTGCTCAGCCGCGATTACGACGTGCGCACCGTCTTCATCAACATTGTCCCCGTCTGTCTGCGCGGCTGCGCCACGCCGGCCGGACAGCAGCTTATCGACGCCTTTCTCGAGCGCTACAGGAAGTAGACTCCCGCCGTCGCGACGGACAGGTACTGCGACAGGATTTTACAAGTACTACGACAGAATTTTCTGGGACTACGCCAGGAATTTCTGTCGTAGTACTTGTTTGGACCGGGGACGGCACTTGCCGTCGTCGGGGCAATAGTACCCCTGACGGTCGCAACCTTTCGCACGCGCAGGGCGGTTTTTCGTATTTTTTTCGTAGATTTGCGGGGCAGGCAAACTTTCATACATTTCGACATGTGGCAGACAATTCTGATGTGGACCGCGTTGGCGCTTTATCTCTGCATCGTGTTCAGCACGGTCCTTGTCGTCGTGCTCGAAAACCGCCAGCCCGTCAAGACCATCGCCTGGACCCTCGTGCTGGTGACCCTGCCCGTGGTGGGTCTGGTCTTCTTCTATTTTTTCGGGCAGAACGTCCGTAAGGACCACATCATCCTGCGGCGCATCCCCGGCCTGCGCCATCGGCGCCTGCTGGCCGAGGCGGCCGCACGGCTGCCGGCCGAGCGTCCCGTGCGTTACGCTCCGGTCATCCGCTTCTTCGAGCGGCGCAACCTGGCCTTGCCCTTTTACGGCAACCACATCGACATTTACGACGAGGGCAGCCGCTTCACGCTCGCCCTGCTCCACGCCATCGGCAGCGCCCGCCATCACATACATCTGCAAAGCTACATCATCGACGACGACGCCGTGGGGCGCCTCGTGGCCGACGCCCTGATCGACAAGGCCCGCGCCGGCGTCACCGTGCGCCTCATCTACGACGACGTGGGCTGCTGGGACGTGCGCCAGGCCTTTTTCGACCGTCTCACGAAGGCGGGTGTCTTCGTGGGCGACTTCCTTCCGGTGCGCTACCCCAGCCTGACGCACAAGGTCAACTACCGCAACCACCGCAAGGTCTGCGTCGTCGACGGCCGCGTGGGCTTCGTGGGCGGCATGAACCTCGCCCGGCGCTACGTGCGCGGCGCTGACGGGCAGCCTTGGCGCGACCTGCACCTGCGCATCGACGGTCCGGCCGTCTTGGGCTTGCAGCATGTGTTCCTGGCCGACTGGTATTTCGCCACCCACGTACTCGTGACCGACCGCCACTACTATCCCGACCTTCCCCAGCCCGCGGCGGACGACACGGACCTCGTCCAGATTGTCACGACCGACCCTGTGGCCAAGTGGCCCGACATTATGTACGGCCTGACCTGGATGATTCAGAACGCGCGCCGCTACCTGTACATCCAGACCCCTTACTTCATGCCGACCGAGCCCGTCCTGCAAGCGCTCCAGACCGCTGCGCTCTCCGGGGTCGACGTCCGGCTGATGGTGCCGCTCAAGCCTGACAGCTTCTGGCTTCGCTGGGCCAACGACTCCTACTTCGCCGACGTCCTCTCGGCGGGCATACGCGTGTACACCTACGCTCCGGGCTTCCTCCACTCCAAGGCGATTGTCATGGACGACGACTGGTGTACCGTGGGCTCCACCAACATGGACTTCCGCAGTTTCGAGAACAATTTCGAGGCCAACGCTTTCATCTACGGCCGTTCCGCGGCGTTGCGCGTCAAGGCTATTTTCGAGCACGACCTTCTTCAGTGTACCGAGGTCAGCCTCGCCGAGTGGCGCCGTCGTCCCGTGCGCCGTCGGCTGCTCGAGTCGTTCACGCGCATCCTTTCGCCTTTGCTCTGACCCTGTCCTTATGCTTCACGACGAAGTCTTCCGCATCCTCCGGGCCGAGTTCCCCCACGAGCCCACCGACCAGCAGACGGCCGCCATGCTGGCCTTGGCGCGCTTCGTCATGACGCCGCGCCCGCGGCCGGCCTTCGTCCTGCGCGGCTATGCGGGCACGGGTAAGACGTCGCTCGTGGCCGCCCTGGTGCGCGCCCTGAAACGTATCGGCCGCCTGCCGGTGCTGCTGGCCCCGACGGGCCGCGCGGCCAAGGTGTTTTCGCTTTATGCCGGCGCGGCGGCGTTCACCATCCACAAAGCCATCTATCGTCAGGAGTCCTTCAACGGCGAGGACACCCGCTTCGCGCTGGGCTTCAACAAGCTGCGCGACGCCGTTTTCATAGTCGACGAGGCGTCGATGATTTCGGGGCGTGCCGCGGCCGGCTCGCTCTTTGGCACAGGGTGCCTGCTCGACGACCTCGTGCGCTACGTCTACGAGGGCGAGAACTGCCGCCTGCTCCTCGTGGGCGACACGGCGCAGCTCCCGCCGGTGGGCGAGGAGGTGAGTCCCGCCCTCGACGGCGACGCCCTGGCGCGTTTCGGCCTGCACGTGGCGGGCGTGGAGCTGTCGGAGGTGGTGCGCCAGGCTACCGAGTCGGGCGTGCTGTGGAACGCCACCCGCCTGCGCCGCCTTGTGGGGGCGGGCGGTGCGGACTTTCCGCGTATCCGCACCGAGGGCTTCGCCGACGTGCGCGTCGTGCCCGGCGACGAGCTCATCGAGGAACTCGTCAGCGCCTACGGCTATGGCGGCACGGACGACACCATCGTCGTCACGCGTTCCAACCGCCGGGCCGTGGTCTACAACAACGGCATCCGTGCCCGCATTTTCGACCGTGAGGGCGAACTGACACGCGGCGACCTTGTCATGGCGGTGAAGAACAATTACTATTGGGCCGAACAGGCCGCCGCGGCGCTGCCCAGGGGGGAACGCCTGCCGTTCGACTTCATCGCGAACGGCGACATCGCCGAGGTGGTCCGCCTGCGCAACGTGCACGAGATGCACGGTTTCCGCTTCGCCGACGCCACCCTGCGCTGGCCCGACTACGACGGCTACGAGCTGACCTGCCGCGTGGTGCTCGATACGTTGCAGAGCGAGGCACCGGCTATGACGGCCGACGAGCGCGACCGCCTGTTCGAGGCCGTCAACGCCGACTATGCCCATATCCGCAACCGGCGCGAGCGCATGAAGCAGCTCCGTCAGGACCCCTACTACAACGCCCTGCAAATCAAGTATGCCTACGCCGTCACCTGCCACAAGGCCCAGGGCGGGCAGTGGAGCCGCGTGTTTGTCGACCAGGGTTATCTGGGCAACACCCTGCCCGACGACGCCTATCTGCGCTGGCTCTACACCGCCTTCACCCGTACTTCCGACCGCCTGTATCTGGTCAACTGGCCCCGCGGGCAGACCGAGGGTGCCCCGTCGTCCGACGACTGATTCCTTCCTCCGGGCAATCCATTTTCCCCATAAGCCCCATTGGCCTCATCGCAGCACTGGGACTGGTGGGGCCAATGAGGAAAATGACAAGTGCTGCCCTGCAAAAAACGGGGACTACGATAGAAAATCCTATCGTAGTCCCCGTAAATTCTATCGTAGTGTTAGGTTTTCTTCACACTACACCGTCCGGTGCACTTTTAGCCGGCGGCAGGGCTCACGTAGTAGGCCACCCAGTTGGCGTAGAAGCGCAGGGCCGCTTCGCGCCAGCTGAAGCGCACGCCGCGTTCCGGCTCGTCGTCGTGGTAGTAGTGGCGCGGCGGGTCGATGGGCAGCTGTTTGGCCACGTCGCGACGGTACTCGCGGTCGAGGGTCATAGGCTCATATTCCAGGTGCCCCACGTCATAGATGGCGCGGCGTGCGTCGTCAACGGCCAGCCCTACGCCCGATTCGTCGCTTTCGGCTACGACGCGCAGGGTGCCCGTCACGGGGAAGTCGGCGCGGCGCACTTCGGTGTGGCGGCTGTTGGGCATGGGAAATGCCGGCGACAGGCCGTCGAGCAGCGGGACGTCCGGCGCGAGCACCCGCTGGGCGAACACGCCGAACATCTTGGCCGGCAGGACGTGCTTGGCGATGCCGTAGCGGTGGTAGAGCGCGGCCTGCGCGCCCCAGCAGACGTTCAGGGTGGAGCGTACGTGGCGTTCGGCCCAGTCGAAGATGTCGCAGAGCTGGCGCCAGTAGCGCACTTGCTCGAAGGGCAGGTGTTCCACCGGTGCGCCCGTCACGACGAGGCCGTCGAACGTGTCGCCGAAGAGGCGGTCGATGTCCGTGTAGAAGCGCTCCATGTAGGCCATCGGTGTGGTCTTGTACGTTTGCCCGGCGATTTTCACGGGTATCAGTTCGACCCACTGCGGCAGGGGGGCGAACATGCGCACGAAGTCGAGCTCGGTGACGGCTTTCTGCGGCATCAGGTTGAGCAGCAGCACGCGCAGGGGACGCACCCCCTCGGGGGCGCGGTCGGGCAGAGGAGTGCCTTCCTCCTTCAGCGTGGTGGCGGCGGGCAGGCCGGCGGGTACAAGTAGCGGCATGGCGTCGGGCGTGTTTACCAGATGTCCACGCGTTCGGCCTTGGGCACGAAGAGGGAGTCCTGTTCCGTGATGCCGAACGCCTCGTACCAGGCGTCGATGTGGGGCAGTGCGCCGTTCACGCGCCAGCGGCCCAGCGAGTGCGGGTCGCCCTTGGTGTAAATGCGGATCTGCTCGTCGCGGATGTTGCCGGCCCAGACGTTGGCGTAAGCGATGAAGAAACGCTGTGCGGGAGTGAAGCCGTCGATTTCCTCGGCCGGCTGGTCCTTCGTGGCGTTCTGGAAGGCCTGATAGGCTACCTTGAGGCCGCCGTGGTCGGCGATGTTCTCGCCCAGTGTGAGCTGGCCGTTGGCCTTGAGTCCGGGCAACACTTCGATTTGGTTGAAGAAGTCGACCATGCGCGCCGTCTTGGCCTTGAAGCGCTCGCCGTCACCGGGTGTCCACCAGTCCGCCAGGTTTCCGTCCTTGTCGAACTGGCGTCCCTGGTCGTCGAACCCGTGCGTCATCTCGTGGCCAATGACCACACCGATGGCGCCGTAGTTGCGGGCGTCGTCGGCCTGGGGGTCGAACAAGGGCGGTTGCAGGATGCCGGCAGGGAAGCAGATTTCGTTGGTCGTCGGGTTGTAGTAGGCGTTGACGGTCTGCGGCGTCATGAGCCACTCGTTGGGGTCGACGGGCTTATTGACTTTTTTCTCTATCATGTA
The DNA here is from genome assembly GCA_944322325.1 of uncultured Alloprevotella sp. Classification (GTDB taxonomy): domain Bacteria; phylum Bacteroidota; class Bacteroidia; order Bacteroidales; family Bacteroidaceae; genus Alloprevotella. The sequence continues at coordinate 23,955 of CALUOQ010000011.1, read as the reverse complement.
CGCCAGGTCGAACTCCGAGGCGCGGCAGAGGTTGGCCCAGTACGACGCGGTGTCGATGGTCAGCTTCGAGTAGTCGCGCCACTGGTCGGGGTATCCCACCTTCACCCGGAAAGTCGCGAGCTTCTCGTGCGCCTTTTGCTTGGTGGTGTCGCTCATCCACTCCTGGGCGTCGATGCGTTGGCCGAGGGCAGTCTGCAGGTTCTTGACGAGTTCGGTCATGCGTTCCTTCGACGTGGCCGGGAAGTATTTGGCCACGTACATGCGTCCTACGGCTTCGCCCAGCACGCCTTCCACGCCGCTGACAGCCCGTTTCCACGCCGGGCTTTCCTGCTGGCGGCCGCTCAGGGTGCGCCCGTAGAAGTCGAACGAAGTCTTGCGGAAGTCGTCGCTCAGCGCGCCGGCGGCCGAGTTGATCAGCTTGAAGCTCGTGTAGGTCTTCAGGTCGTCGATGGGCGTGTCGGTCCATAGCGTCCCGACGGCCTGGATGGGTTCGGGCTGGCTCACGCACACTTCAGTGAAGGCCGGGAAGCCCAGCAGGTTGAAGTAAGTGTCCCAGTCGATGGCCGGGTAGTCGGCTTTCAGGTCGGCGTAAGCCATCTTGTGGTAGTTGGCCTCGGTGTCACGGCGCTGCGTGGCGCTGTACGACGGGCGGGCGATGGCCGTTTCGAGGCGCAGCACGGCGTCAGCCTTCCCCGAAGCCGTTGCCGTGTCGTCGCCGGTCAGTTCGAAGAGGCGCTGGATGTAGTCGCGGTAAGCCTTGCGTATGCCGACCGTCGCGCTGTCCGCTTCGAGATAGTAGTCGCGTTCGCCGAGCGACAGGCCGCCCTGGCTGATGTAGACGAGGTTCTGCTTGCTGTTTTTCAGGTCGGCGTCGACCCACACGCCGAAGAACGTCGGTACACCCTTGCGGCTCAGCTGGGCGATGACGCGCAGCAGTCCGGCCTTGTCCTTGGCGCCCTGTATGGCGTCGAGGTCACCCTGGATGGGGGCCCAGCCCTCGGCGTTGCGGCGTGTGCTGTCCATGGCCAGTTTGTAGAGGTCGCCTATTTTCTGTTCGAGCGAGCCGGGTGCGTGGGTCTCGGCGGCGAGGCCTTCAATGAGGTCGCGCAGTTGTTTGCGGTTGTTCTCCGCGATGTCGTCCATGACGCCGTAGGTGGAGTACTCGGCGGTGAGCGGGTGGGCTGCGTTCCAGCCGCCGTTGGCATACTCGAAGAAGTCGGCTCCCGGGTCGGCGTCGGGGTTCATGAAACCGGTGTCGGCCTCCTTCTGGGCGCACGAGGCGGCCAGGCAGAGGGCTGCGAGCGGTAAAAGATGCGTTAGTTTCATAAATGATAGGTTTTTGATGGTTTATGCTTCGGCGGCGAAGGCTTCGAGTGCCTCGCCGGCTTTCTCCCATTCGTCCATGACGGTTTCGAGCTGCCGCTTGAGCGTGGCGTGGCGCTCGAAGAGCGAGGCGTCGGCGGCTCCCTCGGCAGTGCTCATCTGGGTTTCGAGGATAGCTACGGCGCTTTCGAGCTCGCCTATCTGGGCCTCGCAGTCGGCCACGGCTTTTTCGAGTTTGCGCCGCTGGCGCTGCTGTTCTTTCCGCTGCTCGTAGCTCAGTTTGCCCGCGGTGGGCTCGGGAGCCGGCGCGGCTTTCGGGGCCGGCGCGGCCAGGTGGAGTTCGTCGAGCGACTGGAGCTGGCGGGTGCGCAGGAAGTCGTAGATGCCGCCGAGGTGCTCGCGCACGCGTCCGCCGCCGAACTCGTACACCTTGGTGACGAGCCCGTCGAGAAACTCGCGGTCGTGGCTCACGACGATGACCGTGCCGTCGAATTCGCGGATGGCGTTCTTCAGCACGTCCTTAGTGCGCATGTCGAGGTGGTTAGTCGGCTCGTCGAGTATCAGGAAGTTCACGGGTTCGAGCAGCAGTTTGATCATGGCCAGCCGGCTGCGCTCGCCGCCCGAGAGCACCTTCACTTTCTTGTCGGACGCCTCGCCGCCGAACATGAAGGCGCCGAGGATGTCGCGTATCTTCGTGCGGATGTCGCCCTTGGCCACGCGGTCGATGGTGTCGTAGACAGTGATTTCGCCGTCGAGCAGCTGGGCCTGGTTCTGGGCGTAGTAGCCGATCTGGACGTTGTGCCCCACCTTCAGGGTGCCGGTGTAGGGAATCTCACCCATGATGCACTTCACCAGGGTGGACTTTCCCTCGCCGTTTTTGCCGACGAAGGCCACCTTTTCGCCGCGCCGGATGGTCAGGGTGACGTCGTGGAAGACGCAATGGTCGCCGTAGTCCTTACGGACGTCCTCGCAGATGAGCGGGAAGTCGCCCGAGCGCATACAGGGCGGGAACTTCAGGCGCAGCGCCGAGGTGTCGACCTCGTCGATCTCTATGGGTACGATTTTTTCCAGCTGCTTGATGCGGCTCTGCACCTGCACGGCTTTCGTCGGCTTGTAGCGGAAGCGTTCGATGAAGTCCTTGATGTCGGCAATTTCTTTCTGCTGGTTTTCATAGGCGCGGAGCTGCTGTTCGCGCCGTTCGGCGCGCAGACGCACGTAGTCGTCGTACTTCACGCGGTAGTCCGCGATGCGTCCGCACGAGATTTCGATGGTGCGGTTGGTGACGTTGTTGATAAACGCGCGGTCGTGGCTGACGAGCACCACCGCCCCGGCGCTGCGTGCCAGGAACTGCTCCAGCCATGCGATGGACTCTATGTCGAGGTGGTTGGTCGGCTCGTCGAGCAACAAGACGTCGGGCCGGCGGAGCAGTATCTTGGCCAGCTCGATGCGCATACGCCATCCGCCCGAGAACTCGCGCGTGGGGCGGTCGAAGTCCGTCGGCAGGAAGCCCAGCCCCAGCAGGGTGCGCTCCATCTCGGCGCGGTAGTTCAGGCCGCCCATCATCTGGAAGCGTTCGCTCAGGTGCGTGAAACGCTCCACGAGCGCCATGTAGTCCGCGCTGTCGTAGTCCGTACGTTCGGCCAGTTCGTTGTTGAGGCGTGCGATGGTGTCCTGCATCTCGCTGACTTTGTCGAACGCGCGTTCCGTTTCCTCGATGACGCTGCGGTCGTCGCTGATGACCATCACCTGCGGCAGGTAGCCCACGGTGATGTCCTTCTGCACGGCCACGGTGCCCGACGTGGGCTGCTGCATCCCGGCCAGGATTTTCAGCAACGTCGATTTGCCCGCGCCGTTCTTCCCTACGAGTGCGATGCGGTCTTTCTTGTTGATGACGAAGCTCACGTCGCTGAACAGCGGGCGTGCGCCGAATTCTACGGAGAGTCCTTCTACTGAAATCAAAACTGCAAGTTTTCCCGGAGGCAGCTTCTTAATGAGGTGTGCCTGCCGGCGTTAAGCGATGCAAAGTTCGCCTTTTTTCAGCAAGGGAGCAAGGGATAAGGGTGAAAACGGTACGCGTGGCCGGCGGGGTGGTCAGTCCGTCAGGACCTGCCAGCGGATGACGAGGCGGTGCGAGGCGAGGCGCTCCGTGCCGGTGTAGAGGTCGTATTCGGCGGTCAGTCCGTCGGCCGCGAGGCTGAGCGAGTGCGTGACGACTGCCATGCTCACGCGGGCCAGCGGGTGGCAGTAGTCGAAGTCGTGGCGCAGGCCCGGCGCGAGCACCATGCGGCTTTTCAAGGCGCCGCTGCGGCGCAGGTCGACGCGGCCGGGCTCCACGAGCAGGTGGGTCAGGCTGTCGGTTTCGGGCTCGCGGTAAACGAGCAGTGTGCGGTCGCCGCGCCGGACCATGTGGCCGGTGAAGCGGTGCTCGAGGGTTTCGCGCTGGTCGCCGCAGCGGGTGTGCGTGACGACGGTGAGGCGTACGGGGTGCTTCATGGGCGGAGAGATTACGGCGCAAATGTAGCCATTTCTCCCCGGCTGTGCAGGGAATGTCGGCGGAAAAAACTACTTTTGCGCGCCGCAAAGTGCCGGCTCCGCAATCTGTTCTGCCTATGACTACCGCCCTTTTTGTCGTCGCCACGATGGTGGCCTATTTCGCCCTTTTGCTCCTTGTTTCCCGTCTTGTCGCGCGGCGTGGGGACAACGACGCCTTTTTCCGCGGCAACCGCCGCTCGCCCTGGGGCGCCGTGGCCTTCGGCATGATCGGCGCCAGCATTTCGGGCGTCTCCTTCATCTCGGTGCCGGGCTGGGTGGCGCAGACGGGCATGACATATCTGCAAATGTGTCTCGGCTTTTGTGTCGGCTATGTGGCGGTGGCCTTCGTGCTGCTGCCCCTCTACTACCGGCTGGGACTGACCAGCATCTACGGCTATCTGGGCCAGCGCTACGACAGGGCGACGCGGCGCACGGGGGCCGCTTTCTTCCTGCTGAGCAAACTCACCGGGGCGTCGGCGCGCCTCTATCTGGCCTGCCTCGTGTTGCAGACCTTCGTGGCCGACCGGCTGGGTGTGCCCTACTGGGCGACGGTGGCGGCGACGCTGGCGCTCATCTGGCTCTACACGCGGCGCAGCGGCATTCGTACGCTGGTGTGGACCGACGCCCTCCAGACGCTCTGCCTGCTTGCAGCGCTGGTGGGGGTCATGGTGATCGTCGCGGGGCGCATGGGGCTCGACGTGGCCGGCGTGGTGCAGACGGTGGCCGGGAGTCCCATGAGCCGCATCTTCGTTTTCGACGACTGGCTGACGCCGCAGAACTTCTGGAAACAATTCATCAGCGGGGCCTTTGTCGTCATTGTCATGACGGGGCTCGATCAGGACATGATGCAAAAGAACCTGACCTGCCCGTCCCTGCGTGCCGCGCAGAAGGACATGTGTGCCTACGGTTGCGCCTTCGTTCCCGTCAATCTGCTTTTCCTTGCGCTGGGCGTGCTGCTCTACACGTTTGCCGCCCGCCAGCACGTCGCCCTTCCCGCGGCGGGCGACGAGGTGCTGCCCTTCCTCGTCGGGGGCGGATGGCTGGGCACGGCCGTCGTCGTGCCCTTCACCGTGGGGATAGTGGCAGCCGCCTTTTCGAGCGCCGACTCGGCACTGACCTCGCTCACGACGAGTTGTTGCATTGACCTGCTGCGCCTTGAGGAACGGGGATGGGACACGCGCCGCCGCGAGCGCTGGCGCAAGGCGGTACACGCCCTCATGGCAGTGGCCTTCGGCGGGTGTATCCTGCTGTTCCGGGCGGTGAACAGCACGAGCGTCATCGACGCCGTCTACGTTATGGCCTCGTACACCTACGGCCCGTTGCTCGGACTCTACGCTTTCGGCCTCTTCACGCGGCGGCAGCCCCGCGCTTGGGCCATCCTGCCCGTCGCCCTGACGGCTCCGCTGGTCTGTGCGGGGCTCGACTTCGCTGTACCGCGGCTGACGGGCTACCGTTTCGGCTACGAGCTGCTCCTGCTCAACGGGGCGCTCACCTTCGCCGGCCTGTGGCTGGCCTCGGCGGGGCGGGCGAGGCTCCGGCGGTGAGGTCCGCACGAACAAGTACTACGACAGAAAAAACGGGGACTACGACAGGAATTTCTATCGTAGTCCCCGTTTTTCGCTGGGCTGCACTTGGCGAGCCCGGGGTTATTCCAGCTCGTCGGGCAGCAGTCTGAAGCGGTATTCCTGGCGCACGTCGGCCTTTTCGAGGGTGGGGTACACGCATGTGGCGGGGTCGACGTTCTTCTCGAAATAGACGGGCGCGTCGGCCGAGTGCAGGCCGTCGATACGCACGATGAGGGGCTCGGCGCCGGGAGTGCAGGGCAGGCGGTCGAGACCCACAATCCAGTCCGTGCCGTCGTAGTAGGAGTCGGCCACGAGCTGGCGGTCCTGGTAGAGGTTGCCCACGTCGCCGCGATAGGTGAGGTAGAGGCGCGTCTCCTCGTCGCCGCCCGCGGGCCGCGGGGTGCTGACGGCGTACAGGGCCAGGTGTTCCTCGGGCGCGTAGGCCGTGGGTTTGCCCTTGTCGGTGAGGATGGCGACGGGCGTCGTACTGTCGGCCGACAGCCACGTGGCGTCCGTGTTCCACACCCAGCGCTCGCCGTTCTGCATCAGTATCTCGATTTCAGCAACGACGCTTTCGCCCGCCGGGAGGGTGAAGCGCACGGAGTCGGTGCCTACGTTGATGAACTGTGTGACGTCGGCCAGCCGGTATTCGCCGGTCTGCCGGGTCTCAACCGCTTTGCCGTTGATGTGGCACGAAGCCCCCGTCGGGGCGGCGAAGCGCAGAAGGGCTTTTTCGACCGAGGAGAGCGAGTGGAGTGTGAATGTGCGCCCTACGCCGTCGCCCTTTGCGGGCCGTATCCACTGCGCGCCGTCCATCGGGGGCAGCGGGTGCACCTCGGCGCGCAGGCTGCGCGGAGCGGCAGACCGCGTCTGGCGTGCAAACTTGCCGTCGGCGTAGAAGTCGGCGCTGACCTCCGGACGTTCGTCGATGAGGGTGACGCCCTCGTCGTCATACGTGAGGGCCGACGAGGTCAGGCACAGGAAGTCCTTGCCCCCTATGCGGCCGCGCCAGAGGCGGTCGGACTCGTCCTCGGTCAGGGTGACGAGGCGCACGCGTCCGCCGTTCCTAAGTGCGATCTCGACCATGCAGTCCCGGCCCGCCGTGAGGCCGTCGATGAAGTAACCGTCCGCCTCCTTCGTGCACCGGGCGTTGTGCGCGCGGACGCGTTTCACGTTGTCCGCTGCGAGGCAGTACTCGCCCGCGATGCCGTCGTCCTCGAAAAAGAAGTAGGTGGGCACGCCGTCATCGTCGATGCGGCATATCGGCTGGACCGTGGCGTAGCGCAGCCGTACACCGTTCAGTTGTTGCTCGAAAGGCCACAGGAAGTACGTGCCGCCCTTGACGCGGACCGGCGAGCGCGGTACGCGCAGCTCGCCCCCGGGCAGTTGCAGGGCAAACTGCACCCCGTCGTAGTCGCCCCGGTGGTGCTTGTACAGGTAGTTCGAGCAGAACAGGTAGCCGCCCCGGCCGTCGTAGCGCACGGCCCATTGCAGGCTGTCGCGGTTCTCGTTCGTGGTCGGCAGGTAGGCCACGGCGGGCGCCAGTGCCTGGCCGAAATCGTTCATGAAGTAGTTGTATTTTTTGACTTCCTTCATGACGGTCCCGAGGGTGCCGAACTCGCGGATGGGGGCCTGGTAGTCGTAGCTGACGCGCGGGCCGGAGGATTGCAGGGTGGTCGCCCGGCCCACGGGGTTGGTGCCGCCGGCGTACATGTAGTACCCCATCAGGTTGGCACCGCAGCCGAGGCGCAGATTGACCATCTCGCCGGCCATTTCTTCGGGCACGACGGCGCGGCGGTGGTAGAAGGCCGTCGTACCGACGCCCACCTCGCATGTGAAGAAGGGCGAGTCGTTGTCCTTGCCGCTTAGCGACTGCACGTCGCCCTCGATCTTGATGATGTCGGTGCCGATGTTGTCCGAGAGTCGGTTGTAGGTAAAAAACTCGAAGTTGCCCGTCGGTATCTCGTTTTTCCCGGATGCCGTCCAGGGAGCTTCGATGTAAAAACCCGCGTAGGGGATGATTTCGCCGCGCGGGTACTCGCTGTCCATCCAGTGCGTCATGCTGTAAACCGGCACGTCGAAGCCGATGTCCACCGCCATGCGTTTCAATGTCGTCAGGTGGGAGATGATCTGTCCCGGTTTCACGTATTCGTTCTCCAGCTGCAGGGCGATGACGGGGCCTCCGTCTTTGTACAGAAGGCCTTTCACTTGGTCGTAGACGGCCTGATACCAGCGCCGGGCGTAGGCCAGGTAGAGCGGCGAATTGGACCGCGTCTCGAGCTTCGGGTTGTTCACAATCCAGTCCGGCAGTCCGCCGTTTCGTATCTCGGCGTTGCAGTAGGGCCCGATGCGCAGGTGGACTTTCAATCCCAACTCCTGGCACAGTTTCAGGAAGCGGCGCAAGTCCCGCCGACCCTCCCACGACAGCTCGCCCTCGAACTCCTCGTGCAGGTTCCAGATGCAGTAAGTCGCCACGACGTCGATGCCCGAGGCTTTCATTTTCATCAGCGCGTCGCGCCAGTACCTGGGGTGCATCCGCGAGTAGTGAATTTCGCCCATCACCGGCAGGCAGGGCACGCCGCCTACGTCCATGTAGAGGTTGTTTACGCGGATTTCCTTTCCCGTCGGGCCGGGATGGCCCAGGGTGAGGTAAGTCGTGTCGGGCAGGTTGATGCGACTCAGGTCCATGCTGTACTGTGCGTGCAGGGCTGCCGTGCCGGTCAGCGCCAGTGTGCCGCACAGAACCAGCCGCGTCAGGCGGTTTCCGTTTGCCTTCGGTGGGAATAGTTTGGCTTCCATGGGTATTGTCTGAAGTTGTTTTAGTTATGCAAATCGGCACAAAGGTAGAAAAAAGTCCACCTTTGTGCCGATTTGTGGTCTGGAAAAATGTGCGGAAGTCCGTATCCGCCGCGCCGCTCACTCGGTCGGGGGTGCGGCATGGCCCGTCAGTTCGGTGTAGACCTGCTCCATGCCGGCCGAGGCCGTCGTGCGCAGCACGTGGAGGTGGGGCGAGGAGGCCACAGGCACCGGCTTGGGGTCGATGACGTAGACGGGCGTTCCGGCGGGTACGTATTGCACCAGCCCGGCGGCAGGATAGACGTTGAGCGACGTGCCGATGATGAGGAACACGTCGGCCGCGGACGCCGCCTCGCAGGCCGTGGACATCTGGGGCACGGCCTCGCCGAACCACACTATCCACGGGCGCAGCAGCGAGCCGTCGGCGGCGCGCTCGCCCGGTGCTACCTCGACGTCGGGCGGCGTGAGGGTGCGGACGAAGCGCGGATTGTCCGGGTCGCGCGAGGAGCATACTTTCATCAGTTCGCCGTGCAGGTGGACGACGCGCGTCGACCCGGCCCGCTCGTGCAGGTCGTCGACGTTTTGTGTCACCACCGTGACGTCGTACGCCGCCTCCAGCCGTGCCAGTAGCCGGTGGGCGCGGCTGGGGCGGGCCGCCAGCAGCTGGCGCCGCAGGTTGTTGTAGAACCGGGTGACGAGGGCCGGGTCGCGCGCCCAGCCCTCGGGCGTGGCCACCTGCTCCACCGGATAATTGTCCCAGAGCCCGCCCGCGTCGCGGAAGGTGCTCAGTCCGCTCTCGGCGCTGATGCCCGCGCCGGTCAGTACCACTAATTTCTTCATCGTTTCGACTTTTTATGCAGCGTGTAGTCTGCGTTTCCTGGTAGATTACGGCAAAACTACGCAAAAATAACGGGTAAGCCACGGACACTACGATAAAAAGTCGTACTTTTGCGACCGACAAAATTGTAACTACTCACCAGAATCCTGACCGTATAATGGATAAAGTAAGCTACGCCCTCGGATTGGGCATCGGGCAGCAACTGCTCGGCATGGGAGGCAAGGAACTCAACATCGACGACTTCGCCGCCGCTATCAAGGACATCATCGCCGGCCGCGAACCGGCCCTCGGCGCTGCCGAGGCGCAACGGCTCGTGCAGGCATTCCTGGCCGAACAGGAGGCCAGGCAGCAGGCCGCCATGGCCGAGAAGGGCAAGGCTGCCCGCGCCGAAGGCGAGGCGTTCCTTAAGCAAAACGCCGCGAAGGAAGGCATCGTTACCCTGCCCAGCGGCCTGCAATATCAGGTGCTTACGCCCGGAACAGGCCGCAAGCCGAAAGCCACGGACAAGGTAAAGTGCCACTACGAGGGCACCCTGATAGACGGCACGGTATTCGACTCTTCGTATCGTCGCGGCGAGCCCGCCGTGTTCCCGCTCAACGGAGTAATCAAGGGGTGGACCGAGGGTGTGCAGCTCATGAGCGAGGGCGCCAAGTTCCGCTTCTTCATCCCCTTTGACCTGGCTTACGGCGCCAACGGGGCCGGCGCCTCCATTCCGCCGTACGCCGCCCTCATCTTCGATGTGGAGCTTATCGAGGTGCTCTGACCCCGGTCCGGTTTATTCACGCCACTGTATAATAATCTTTATATGAAACACGTAATCATGGCGGCCGCTGTGGCCGCAACGGCGCTTGTGAGCGCCTGCAACAACGGTACGCCCAAGGCGAACCTCAAAACGGAAGTCGACTCGCTCAGCTACGAGATGGGTCTGGCCAGCTCGAACAACTTCAAGGCCATCATGACCCAGCAGTACGGCGTCGACTCCGCCTATGTCGACGAGTTCCTCAAGGGTGTCCGCGACGGAGCCCTCTCCGCCGACGACAAGAAGAAATCGGCCTACTACGCCGGTATTCAGATCGGTCAGGAGATCAGCCAGCGCATGGTCCGCGGCATGGAAATGCAGATCTTCGACGGCGACTCCACCCAGCACCTCAGCGTGAAGAACGTCGTGGCCGGTTTTGCGGCCGGTGTGCAGGAGATCAACACCGTCGAGGTGAACGGAAAGGTCCTCACCCCGATGGAGGCCTACGAGTCGGCTACGAAGCGCATGGACGCTATCCGCAGCAGCGTGCTCGAGAAGAAATACGGCGACGTCAAGGCCGCCGGTGAGAAGTTCCTCGCCGAGAATGCCAAGAAGGACGGCGTCAAGCAGTTGCAGGACGGCGTGCAGTATCGCGTCATCACCGAAGGCAAGGGCGAAATCCCCGCTGACACCTCGCGCGTCTTGATCCGCTACGAAGGCCGTCTGACCGACGGAAAAGTTTTCGACTCCACCGACAAGACCAATAACGGCAAGGCCATCGAGATGGTGCCTTCGCGCAGCATTAAGGGCTTCGGCGCTGCGCTGACGCACATGCCTGTCGGCTCGACGTGGGAGATTTACATTCCCGCCGAAATGGCCTATGGCAACCAGGGTACTCCCGAAATCCCGCCTTACTCCGTGCTGATTTTCAAGGTCACCGTGGACGGCATTGCTAAATAACGCGGCGTCATGACACGGAAGACCCTATTTCTCGTCGGACTGGCCTTGAGCGTCTGCCTCGCCTCCCCGGCCAGCTCGCGGAAGAAGAAAACGTCGAAGAAGGACCCCCAAGTCGAGCGCCTCCAGCCCGTGCCGGCCGATTCGTTCAGCTACGCCATGGGACTGGCTCAGAGCGCCAGCCTGAAGCAGTACCTCGTGCAGCGTGAAGGCGTTGACACGGCCTATCTCAACGACGTCGTGTGCGGCATGATTGCCGGCTTCAACGAGAAGGCCGCCAAAGGCAAAATCGCTTATGCTGCCGGCCTGAAGATCGCGCAGATGAACACGGCTGCCCTGCCTTCGCTTAACCAGGTGGCGACGGGCAAAAAGGACACCACCTACATCGACCGCAAACTCTTCGAGAAAGGACTCTCCGAAGGCCTTTTGCACCAGCCCTCCGGCCTGACACAGCAGGAGGCCATTGCCCTCATCGAGCGCCAGTCTGCCTTCGTCCGCCAGCAGGACAGCCTGCGCAACATGGCCTACCTCGAAGCCAACAAGGAGGCTGAGGGCGTCGTCACGCTCCCCTCGGGACTGCAATACCGTATCCTGAAGAAGGGCACCGGCGCCCTGCCCACCGACACGAGCCAGGTCGAGGTGAACTACGAAGGCCGCCTCATCGACGGCACCGTCTTCGACTCGTCCTACCAACGCGGCAAGCCGGCCACGTTCGCCTGCAACCAGGTCATCAAGGGCTGGACCGAGGCCCTGCAACTGATGCCCGTGGGTTCCACATGGGAGCTGTTCATTCCCTACAACCTGGCCTACGGCGAACGGGGTAACCAGGGCATCCCGCCGTTCTCGACGCTCATCTTCAAGGTCGAGCTGCTCAACATCGTGAAATAACCCCTCCGACGCGGCTCCGCGCCGCGGGTGGTCACCCAAGCCGTGCGGGCATTCCCTTTCCGGAGTGCCCGCACGGTGCGTATATGACCATAGGGATGCAGCGCATACAATAAGGCAATCCGTTACGTCGCGCTACCGAGCGAAAACGCAGGTAAGGGCGCGCCGCAAGGCACGCCCGGCTGCCCGCCTGAAGCTGCGCCCGACACACCGATTCCCAACGGACGAAACCGGGTTCGCGGGCGTGCCTTTCGGCGCGCCCCTTGAGTCAGCGCCCGTCGCTAACAGCGAATAAGACACGCCGTTACGTCGCGCCGCCGAACGAAAACGCAGGTAGGGGCGCGCCGTCAGGCACGCCCGGCTGCCCGCCAGAAACTACGTCCGACACACCGATACCATCGGACGAAACCGGGCTCGCGGGCATGCCTGACGGCGTGCCCCTACGAGACAGCGCCCGTCGCTAACCACAAATAAAACAATCCGTTACGTAGCGCTGTCGAGCGAAAACGCAGGTAGGAGCGCGCCGTCAGGCACGCCCGGCAGACTGCAGGAACTATGCCCGACACACCGATACCAACGGACGAAACCGGCTCCGCGGGCGTGCCTGACGGCTGGTGCTTTCCTGACTTTTTTCTTTACTTTGTCCGAATTTTACTGAATCTTGTCGTTTTTTTACGAGGCCTGTTTGGCTTTTTTATTAAGGCGACGGAGCACAAACGAAAAAAAGTAAAAGTTTTCTTGGGGGGGCGAAAAACATTTCTTATCTTTGGGGCGTAACTATAATTCACAATTCACGTATGGCGACCGCAACTCTTCCCACAAGCCCGGCTTCCCCCGCTTCGCGCGAGGCGGTCGTCATGCGTAGCGACGCTCCCACTGTTTCCGTTTGCGTGCCCGTGTACAATGCCGCGGTCCATCTTGGCGAGTGCATCGACAGTATCTTGGCGCAGACCTATACCGACTTCGAGCTTCTCATCGTCGACGATGGCTCCACGGACAGCAGTCGCGACGTTGTCCGGGCCTATGCCGATCCGCGCATCCGCCTTTTGGAAAACGCGCACGACTATATCGGCTCGCTCAACCTCTTGTTGCGTGAGGCCCGCGGCCGTTACGTGGCCCGCATGGACGCCGACGACCTCATGCTGCCTGACCGTCTGCAGGTGCAGGTCGACTACATGGAGACCCATCCCGAAGTCGACATCCTCGGGGGCGGCATGACGTATTTCGGCGGTGCGCACGGCACTGCCCTGCCGCAACCCGGCGAAAGGCCACTGACGTTCAGCCTGTTCATGCGCGGCTGTGCCCTGATGCACCCTACGGTCATGATGCGGCGCGCCTCGATAGAGGCCCACGGTCTCCGCTACGAACAGGAGTATATCTACGCCGAGGACTACCGCTTGTGGGTCATGGCCCTCGAGGCCGGGCTGCGTCTCGTTAATCTGGACCGTCCACTCATTAAATATAGGGTGTCGCCTGCGCAGGTCAGCGCTGTGCACAAGGCCGCGCAGGACGAGGCCGGTCGGCGCGTCAAGGAGGAAATCGTCCGTTGGCAGACGCGCAGCGAAGTCCCGTGGGCCCTGCCGTCGCCCCTCCGCCTGCCCGATACCTCGAACCTCCTGACCGTCATCATTCCTTTCCTCAACGAAGGCGAGGAGGTCGTCGCCACCGTCCGCGGTGTCCGCGATACGGCAGGTGACCGCGTCGACATCCTCGTCATCAACGACGGCTCGTACGACGGCTTTCCCTACGGCGAGCAGCTGGCTTCCTGTGGCGTCCACTACGTTCTGAACCGTACGCGCCGCGGCGTGGCCGCTTCGCGCGACCTGGGCGTGCGCTTGTGCCGCACGCCCTATTTCCTGCTGCTCGACGCCCACATGCGTTTTTATGACGCCACTTGGGTCGACCGCGTGGTTGAGGCCTTGCAGGCCGACGACCGGCAACTGCTCTGCTGCCAGACGCGCTTCCTTTATCACCATCCCGAAACGGGCGAACTGAGCGCCGTCGATCCCTGTCCGACGACTTATGGCGCCTATTGCCCCTTCGGTCACAGGGCCGTGTGGCCCGACATCGCGTGGAACCTGCGCGAGATGCGTCCCGGCGAGCCGCGCGAGGACATCGCCGCCGTGCTCGGGGCAGGCTATGCCGCCAGCCGGCGCTACTGGGCCCGGCTGCGGGGCTTGGCGGGCTTGCGCAGTTACGGTTCCGACGAGGCTTATCTCAGTTTCAAGGTCTGGCTCGAGGGCGGTCGTTGCGTCCTGCTGAAGGACGTCGTCATCGGTCACGTCTATCGCAACGCCGCGCCTTACGTCATCCTGGGCAAGGAGTCCGTCTACAACCAGTTGCTCATCGCCCGCCTCCTGTTCCCGCAGTCGCTCTATTGCCGCGCGCTGGTCCGTGCCCTGCGGCAAAGGGGACCCACCGCCGTGCAGGCCCTGCACGACCTTTCGGCCCGCCGCCGTTCGCTCGGCCGCTTGCGCGCCTACTACCGTTCCATTTTCACGCGCCCGATGGCCGACGTGCTCTCCCTCCATGCCGAGCGGCGCGGCATCGACACCACCGCCTCCGCCGCCGTGTGCGAGCTGTTGGACCACCTGCCCGACATTTACGACCGCCTGACGCGCTGTGCGCCCGTGGGCGACGGACTCTATGAGGGCCGGGCCGGACGGGCGTTGTGGCTCTGCCGCTATGCGCGCCATGCCGGTCGGCCCGCCTGCGAGGACGAGGCCGCCGCTTTGTGGACCGAAGTGGAAGCCGCCGTGCAGGCTTGCCGCCTGCCGTGGGGCTTCGGCTACGGGCTGAGCGGCGTGGGCTGGTGTGCCCTCTACCTGTGGCGTGCCGGTCTGCTGGAGGACTATCCCGCCGAACTGGTCGACGCTGTCGACCGTCAGCTGGCCCTGCTTGACCCCACCGGTGGCGATAACCTTGGTTTCGACACCGGCCTGGCGGGCGTGTTGCCCTACCTGTGTCTGCGCCTGGGCCTCGGCACGCCGACGGGCTGGACGCCGGCCCGCTTGCGGCGCTGGGACCGCCTGGCCGCCCGCGTGAAGCACGCGTCGTGCGACGAAACGGCCCTCTATTATGCTTATCTTTATGCAGCCCTGCGGCGCGATGGCAGCGACGTCGACGACCTGCCGCCCTCGCCGGCCGACTGGTGCGGGGCGGCCCTGTTCCTGCCGCGCAATTCCGATTTCTGGTCGCTCTCCCTCGCCGGAGGCGTGGCAGGCGCTTCGCTCCGGGCGATGCTCATGGCGCCACACATCGAGAGAATTTCCAATAAAAGTCTAACCGTTCAATCCATATCATGAGACTGAGCAAATACGTATCCACCCATCCCGACGGACGGCGCACCCTCTTGTTCAACGCCGCTGGTGAACAGATTTTCGTGCTTGAGCCCGAGCTGGCCGAGCTTTTGGCCCGCCATGCCGGGCAGCCTGACGCCCTGCGCGACGTCCACCCCACGTTCTACGAGCAGCTGTACCGCACGCAGTGCCTCGTGCCCGACGATGCCGACGAGGCGGAGGATCTCGTGGCCCGCTGGAAGGCCCAGGACGACGACCCCAGCCATTTCGGCATCACCATCAACCCCACGCTGGCCTGCAACCTGCGCTGCTGGTACTGCTATGAGGAGCACCGCGCCGGCACCGTCATTTCCGACACCACGCGCGAGGCCATCTGTCGGCTCATCGCGGCCCGCACGGCCGACGAGCGCCTGCGCAGCCTCAACGTGTCGTTCTTCGGGGGCGAGCCCCTGCTCTCGTTCCGCAAGGCCGTGCTCCCCATCCTGCAATACGCCGCCGAGGCCTGTGCGCCTCGGCAGGTGCGGCTTTACTCCAACTTCACGACCAACGGCGTCCTCCTGACGGACGAGGTGCTCGAGGCCCTCGACGCCCTGCCCCTGGCCAAGCCGGCCACGTTCCAAATCACCTTCGACGGCTACCGCAACTGGCACGACCGGGTGCGCTACGGCGCCAACCGCGAGCCGACGTACGACGTCATTCTCGCTCATGTCGAGGCGGCCCTGCGGCGCGGGCATGAGGTGTTCGTCCGGTTCAACTATACGTTCGACAACATCCTCACTTTCCTCGATACGCTTGGCGACTTCAATGCGCGCCACCTGGCCGACTATGGCAACCTCCTCTCCGTGAAGTTCGAGCACGTGTGGCAGGACGGCGGCACCCGCGAGGCCGTACAGCCCTATTTGGTTCAGGTGCGCGACGCCTTCAAGGCAGACGGCTACCGCGTCGGGACCGACAATATCCACTACCGCCACGTCTGCTACGCCGACACGCCGCAGCACCTGGTCATCAACTACAACGGCGACATCTTCAAGTGCACGGCCCGCGACTTCGTGTCCGCCCAGCGCGAAGGGGTGCTCCACGACGACGGCTCCGTCGAGCTGAACGACGTTTACGAGCGGCGTATGCGCTTGCGCTACGTCAATCCCGCCTGCCTCGCCTGTAAAATCCTGCCCATCTGCAACGGGGGCTGCTCCCAAAGCAAGATGGAAGCCGCCAAGCAGACAGAGTGTTACCGCGGCATGAGCGAGGCGGACAAGGATGCCTACATCAAGGCCCGCGTGGAGGAAATTGTGAAACAAACACAACAAGTTTAAGGGCGGTCAGTGTGCCGCTGAAGTTTAATCCTATAATTTTTAGTATCATGCGAATAAAACGTATGTTATCGGAACTCGTAGATGTTCCGCGCATGGAGGAGGACAAGGAAGGCTTGCTCCGAGGAGGATTCGTAATGTTGTCTTCGTCTGGGTCTGATAGTAATGTGAGGAATGTAAATTGTGTTTGTAACAAGGAGTGCTTAAGTGAAGATGTTGAGTTTATAGTCAATGTAAATTGCAGTTGTGCGTTAGAAGAAGATAATGGAAATTGCGACTGCAATGACATTTGCAATTTCAACATGAACTGTACTTGCGTTAATACGGCACCTCCCGAGGTGACAGACCCTCCAAAAGAGCCTGTGTCACCTATGATACCAGGTTTTGGGCGGTTCTTTTAATTTGTAGAAATAAATGGCAATAGTGCCGGAATAATAAGAAAAACTTTTGAATATGCGCATCAAGAAAATGCTATCGGAACTCGTAGATGTTCCGCGCATGGAGGAAGACAAGGAAGGCTTGCTCCGTGGAGGGTTTGTAATGCTTAATGCGACTGTTGGTCGTGGAGGAGCTACGAATGGAAATTGCAGTTGCAATACGGGGGATTGCACCGGAAATGAGAACTGTGATTGTAATTCTCCTTATTGCTCTCACAATGACAATTGTACGTGTAATTGTCAGACAAAAGCCCCCGAACCCACCGACCCGCCCAAGGAGCCCGTCTCTCCGATGATTGCCGGTTTCGGTATGTTCTTCTGATTGTCTAACCATTGTTGGGGAGGCACGCGTGGCCTCCCCAACAGTAAAGATTGAGTAGTGCCATGAGAAAGCAATTAATTTTCTTATTCTTCTTTTCCCTTTTGTCGATGCAACTTGCGGCGCAGGTGAAAGTAAAGGGAAATCGATTTGATTTTAGAGTAACGGTGACAGACGCAGTGACGAGGGAATATCTTGTAGACGGCACCATGGTGGAGTTGCTGTCTAAGGACAGTGTGCTGATTATGGCGGCAGCACCGGTGCAGGATGTATTCTCACGAAACCATTACTTTACGGCACTGAAGCCGCCTTCGCCCACGGGAGAGTATATCGTCCGGGTGACGCATGAAGGTTACGAAACTATGACGCGGCGCATCACCCTGAAGGATGGGGAAGTGCAGGAAGCCACCACGTTTGAGTTGAAACGCATGCCGAAAGAAGGAATGTTGGGGACAGCTGTGGTGCGCGCCACGAAAATCAAGTTTTACCACAAGGGGGATACCTTGGTCTACAATGCCGACGCCTTTAACCTGGCCGAGGGGTCGATGCTCGACGCCCTTATCGAACAGTTGCCCGGCGTGGAGTTGAAGCGCGATGGTCGCATTTTTGTACAAGGCAAGCAGGTGGAGAGTCTCCTGCTCAATGGTAAGGCTTTTTTTAATGGGAAAAACAGTATCATGCTTGAAAACCTGCCCTCTTACATGGTGAAGCATGTGAAGGTATATGAGAAGCAGAGCGAGTTCAGTGGTATGACTGGTATCAAGGATAGCGACCCCGCCCTTGTGATGGATGTGCGGCTGAAGCGGGAATACTCGATAGGCTGGACGGCCAATGCGCAGGTGGGTGGCGGCACGGAGGACCGCTGGCTGGGGCGCCTCTTTGCGCTACGCTTCACGCCGCAGTCCCGCCTTTCGGCCTTTGCCAACGCCAACAACACCAACGAAACGCGCAAACCAGGCAACAATGGCGACTGGTGGCCCGGCGACATCACCGGGCAAACTACGGTGAAAACCGGCGGATTCGATTATCTGATATCGGATAAAAATCATCATTATGAAGTGGGAGGCAATGTGGAGGCTTCGCATACGGACGGCAAGTCGGAAACCCACCAGACCGTGGAGAACTTCATGCCAGGGGGCAGCAACACCTTTGCGCGGCGCTGGTTTACAGGGGAAAACGAAAATACTTCCGTGTCTACGTCACACAGTTTGAAACTTCGTTTTTTGAATGAGGAAAAAACGAAGCTCCTTGCACAACTGAGAATATCTCCTAATTTTAGCTATAGCAAATATGACAACTGGAGCCATAACCTTTCCGGCGAGTTTTGCCTCGATCCCAGCGAATACGTCGGTTTACGTGACTCTATGGGCTCACCTGAAATCGGCGCACGTTTGACACAATTGCTCGTCAACCGTGTGCGTAGCGAGCAACTTTCCCATGGCTATTCGGTTGGCGGAGGAGGTACGATAGAGTTTTCAGGCAAGCGAGGCTATACCATTGGAGGTGGTGTGACTGCCAGTCGCCAGTCGAATGAATCGCATGACCTCTATCGCTTGGACTACACTACGGGGGCTGCTTCTGACCATCGCCGTCGTTATTACGACCGTCCGGCCAATAGTTTGAGAGCTAATCTTACCCTAAGTAAATGGTGGGATCTCTCTGGAGACGGTGTATGGATGCTTTCGCCCAATCTTTCTTATTCATATAGTCATAGTTCGCAGGACAACGCCCTCTACCGTCTCGACGCGCTGGAGGATATGGCCGACGAGCCGCTCGGCGCGCTGCCCTCTACGCACGAGGCCCTGCTTTCGACGCTCGACGAAGTGAACAGCTACCTGCAGACGCAGGACAACCATACGGTTACACTCAATCTCGGAGGACGTTGGGATGTGGATGTCTTGGACAGCGTGACGTATCAGCGCGATGAAAAAAAACGTTTTAGTTGGAGTCCGCGTCTCATCATCCAGCGGGAACAATTGGCCTTTGAGGGGCAGGTGCACAAACGCCCGCAGCGCACGGCGGTGCTGCCCTACCTGAACCTTGGTTTTACCCGTGTCACGCCCGGCAACAAACACGAGATTGACGTCAACGCCACGTTCAGCCAGTCGCTCCCCTCGCTTTCCTACGGGCTGGGGATACGCCTGGACAGCGACCCGCTCAACGTGCGCGACTGGGACATAGACCTGAGCCGGACGAACGTGTATTCGCTGGACATCAGATATTGGGCCCGCAGTTGGCTGAAATCGGGCCAGATGCTCAATGCCCGGGCGCAGTTTTCGGCATATCAGAACTCCGTGGCCACGGGCTACACGTACGACAGCCAGACGGGTGTGCGCACCTACAGCCCCGAGAACGTGAACGGCAACTGGTACGCCTCGTTGAGCGGTTCGTTCGCCACGCCGCTGGACAAGGAGAAGCGCCTGATGCTGACCTTCAGCCCGGGCCACACGGTAAACCACAGCGTGGACCTCGTGGCGCTGGACGGCGCGGCGCGCACCAGCCGCAGCGTGGTGCTGACGAACACGCTGCACGCACCCATTAAGCTGGACTACAGCCGCGACAAGTGGCGCGTGGGCTTCAGCTTCGACAGCTGGTGGAACCGGGCCACGAGCCACCGCCCCGGTTTTGAAACCGTGAACGGTGCGGACATGAGCGCGGGGTTGTCGGCCAAGGCACAGCTGCCGTGGAACATGGAGCTGGCCACGGACTTCAGCTACATCTGGCGTTATGGCTACTCGGACGAGTCGATGAACACGCGCGACCTCGTATGGAACGCGCAGCTCTCGAAGAGCATCCTGAAGGGCAACCTGACGTTCACGCTCATCGGCTTCGATATCCTCGGCCAGCTGTCGCAGGTCAGCTACAGCCTCAACGCACAGGGCCGCACCGAGCAGTGGCGCAACGTGATACCGAGCTACGGCATGTTGCGCATCACCTACCGCCTCAGCAAGCAGCCCAAACAACGTTGACAAACCATGGACCACGTAGGGGCGCGCCGCAAGGCACGCCCGTGAACCCAGCCTCGCCGCTGTGCAGACTCACGTAAAGCCAGTTTCTGTGATTGCGGGGACATGCGGCAAGCGGGCGTGCCTATGGCGCGCCCCTACGAGCCTGCGGTATCTTAATTGTCAATGGCGCGCGGTTTGGCCAGAAACGGAAAATGAACTAATTTTGTCTTTGCTGCCTATGCGACATGCGATTCTGATAACGGCTTATACGGACTTCCTCCACCTGGTGGACCTGGTCACGAGTTTCGACGAGCGGTTCGACGTGTACATCCACGTGGACCGCCGCGTCTACCTGAGCGCGGCGGCACGGCGCCTGCTGGAGGGGCTGCCCGGGGTGAAGGCCGTGGGGCAGGAATACGCCGTCAACTGGGGCAGCCGGGCACACGTCGACGCCATCCTGTGGCTCTGCCGCCGCGCGCTGGAGGGTTCGCCCGACGCCGCTTACCTGCACCTCGTCAGCGGGACGGATCTGCTGTTGAAGTCGCCGCAGGCGTTCTGTGACTTTTTCGAGGCGCACCAGGGGCAGAACTTCATGGAAATCTTCCCGCTGCCCACCCCGCGGTGGCACGGCGGATGGATGCGCCTGGCCTGGCGCCACCCGCTGGACCGGCTGGACCTGCGCAACGAGCACGAGCTGGCCATCTACAGCCGTTATCTGCGTCGTCAGCGGGCGACAGGAAAAATGCGCCCGTTGCCCGACTTTCCCGTGTACGGCGGGTCGACGTGGTGTGACCTGACGCGCGAGGCGGTGGACTACGTCTGCACGCACGTCAACTGGAACGAGTGGTACGACCGGCTGGCCGATACCTATGTGCCCGAGGAGGTGTACGTGCAGACGCTCCTGATGAACTCCCCGCTGCGCGACACGCTGACGGACCGCCTGCTGCGCTACATCGACTGGACCCCGCGCCGTGGCCAAAGCCCCGCCGTGCTTGACGAGACGGACCTGCCCGCCCTCCTGGCCTCGGACGCCTTGTTCGCCCGTAAGGTGGACAGCCGCACGTCGGCGGGGCTCATCGAGTGCATCAATCGCCATCGCGACGGCGGCACACCTATATTATAATAAGGACAAACGGAATGAAACTGCGCTATACCCGCCAATTCGACCAGATGGACTGCGGCCCGGCCTGCATCCGCATGGTGGCATCGGCCTTCGGGAAAGAGTACCCCCTGTCGTATCTGCGCACGCTGGCTCACCTGACCCGCGAGGGCGTGAGCGTGGCCGGCATTCGCGACGCCCTGCGCGAGATAGGCATGGAGAGCGGCACGTTCGAACTGACGCTTGAACAGTTGCGCACGCGGTGCCCCCTGCCCGCCATCCTGCACTGGGAGCAGAACCACTTCGTCGTGCTCTACGACGTGAAGCGCAGCCGCTGGCGCGGCCGCTGGAAATACTACGTGGCCAACCCGGCCTACGGCAAGCACGCCTTCTCGGAGGAGAGTTTCGCCCACTTCTGGCTAAACGGCGAGCGCGGTGTGGCCGTGGCCGTCGACCCGACGCAAGCCTTCTACGACAAGAAGCCGGTGAAGGAGAAGCACAGTTTCGTGCGCTTCGCGCGGAAATACGTGTGGCCCTTCCGGTGGGAGATGTCGCAGTCGGCTTTCGGCATGCTCTTCGGCATCTTGCTGTCGCTCGTGACGCCGTTCCTGACGCAGGCCATGGTGGACGACGGCATCGGGCTGCGCGACATGGGGCTCATCGTGAGTATCATGATGGCGCAGATATTTATCTTCGTCGGTACGTTCTCCATGGGGCTCATCAGCAGCTGGGTGAGCCTGTACATGACGACGCGCATCAACATCCACATCCTGAGCGACTACCTGACGAAGCTCCTGCGCCTGCCTATGACTTTCTTTGAGACGAAGAGCGTGGGCGACTACCAGCAGCGCCTCGGCGACCACGGGCGCCTGCAGTCCTTCGTCACCTACAGCACGTTGCAGACGTTCTTCTCCCTCGTGTCGGCGCCGTTTTACCTGGCCATCATCGGCTGGTACAGCCCCGTCATTCTGGTGGCTTACCTGTTCCTGACGGGACTGAGCACGGCGTGGATGACCTACTTCTTCCGGCGGCGCAAGGCCTTGGACTACGAGCAGTTCAAGATAAGCGCCGAGAACCAGAACAAGCAGTACGAGCTCATGTCGGGCATCACGGACATTAAGCTCAACGCCTACGAAGACTACAAGCTCGACGAGTGGCGCGAGCTCCAGGAGCGGCAGTACCGCATGAGCCAGAAGACCCTGAAGCTCGGGCAGATACAGAGCACGGGATTCACAGTCATTGGCCAGTTGCGCAACATCTTTATTACGTGTTGGATTGCGGCGGAGGTGGTCGACGGCAACCTGACGCTCGGCATGATGATGAGTATCTCGACCATTATCGGGCAGGTCAACGGCCCGCTGTCGCAGCTCATCGGTTTCCTGCAACAGTTTCAGGATGCGAAAATCAGTCTGGAACGTTCGGAGGAGGTGCACCTTTGCAAGGACGAGGACAGCCGCTTGCAGACGGCAGTGCCCGCCGCGGCGCCGCTCGACATCGAGGTGCGCCACCTGACGTTCAGCTACACGGGGCGCATCGGGCAACCGGCCCTCGAGGACGTCAGCTTCACCATCCCGGCCGGTCGCATGACGGCCATCGTCGGCGAGAGCGGCAGCGGCAAGACAACGCTCATGAAACTGCTCCTTAAGTTCTATGCGCCCACCGGCGGCGATATCCTGCTGGGCGGCCGCCCCTTGGCAGACTACACGGCCAAATCCATGCGCCAGGCGTCGGGCATCGTGATGCAGGATAACTTTATCTTCTCGGACACGGTGCGCCGCAACATCCTGCTCGGTGAGCCCGAGGACAACGCCCGCCTGGCCCGCGCCGTCGAGATGGCCTGCCTGACGGATTACGTCGAGAAACAGCCGCTCGGACTCGAGACGAAAGTCGGCTCGGAGGGCATCAGCGTGAGTGGCGGCGAGAAGCAGCGCATGATGATTGCCCGTGCCATTTACAAGGACCCGCAGTACCTGATGCTCGACGAGGCCACCAGCTCGCTCGACGCCGAGAACGAGCGGCGCATCACCGAGAATCTCGACCGCCACTTCCGCGGACGTACGCGCATTGTCATCGCCCACCGGCTCTCGACGGTGAAGAATGCGGACCAGATTGTCGTCCTGCGCAAAGGACGGGTGGTGGAGCGCGGCACCCATGCCGAGCTCGTCGCACAGCGCGGCTATTACTATGAGTTGATTCAGAACCAGCTGGAACTGGCCGAGGGTTGAGCCACCCGGCGTTTTCACGGTTTTCAAGAACTATCGCCAATCCGACCACAATGAAGAATCTCCTTTTGCGCTACGGCGTGTTTGCCATTCTCGTGCTGATGCTTGTCGGCATCCTCTTTATCCTGAACCGTTTCGACATGCGCACGAAGCAGGCGGTGAACCTCGTCGTGGGGGAGGGGCCGTGCCGCGTGTACACCACCCCGACCGCAGCCTTTCGTCCGCAGTCCGGCGATACGCTCCGCGTCGGACAGACAGCGCACGGCGACCTGCCCCCGCTGGTTGTCGACTCCGTCCGTCGCGAGCCGTCGTCCCTTGTGCTTTATGTGTATTGTCCCGAAGGGTTCGCCCGGTTGCAGTCCACGCTCGGCGGCGATACCTATGCGACCGGATATATTTTCGTGGGACGCGAAAAGTTGCGCGACAAGGTGCTCCGCCGCGCCGGACAGTAACGCGGCCGCTTTCGCGCGCAGGCAATGGGTGCATACGGACACGCACCCTGCTTGGGTATCGCGACGGCTTTCAGCAGCCTTTGGCCCTTGGGAGTGCTTTTCTGTTTACTTCCTGTAGTTTTTCCCGGCGCAGCGATAGTTTTTTCTGTCGCAGCGTCGGGAAATTCTGTCGCAGCGCCGGTTTTTCCGGTGGCAGTCCTTTGTTGTTCTATCTCTTTCCGAAAAATTTTCATA
>CALUOQ010000010.1 GCA_944322325.1 uncultured Alloprevotella sp. | reverse complement strand
CAAATAAAAAAGTCCGCGGAAGTGCTTGGTATTCCGATTAATGCGTATCTTTGCAGCGTTGACCCAAGGCCCGCCAGTCCCTGTGAATTTCTCATTCTTATATAGAATGGACACAGGCCTTTTCTTAGAAATTTTCCCTGACTTCTTCTTAATTATTATGGGGCTGATGAGGCGAATGGGGTCAATGGGACTAATGAGGAAAGGAGGGGGAAAGAGGGCTTGAGAGGCTATGCCTTAACAAAAAACGGCCCCGATGGTTACGGGCGGGAAAGGCCGTGTAACCATCGGGGCCGGTAGTGTACGTAGGAGAATTGCGAGGGAACGGGGCGGGCGATTGCGCCTATGATGTCCGGCGACCGCCTAAACGAAGGTAAAGCATCGAATAGATACCATAGAACACGGAAAAGGGCAAGTGGCGGTACAGACGCATCAGTTTACCGCCCTCGGCATAAAGCCGGTCACGAAAAACGTACCGGGCGAGCTGCTCATCCCAACTGCGGATTTGCCGTCGCGCCTCGCGATAGGGCAAATTCAGAAGGATACGATACTTCTCATCCACGTTTACCGCTGCCACGCGAAAGAGAAAGTCCCGCTTTGCCGGCGCAAGGGCGGCGGCCCTCTCCTCGTAGACCGCACAAAGGCGAAGCGTCTCGCGCTGAGCGTGGGCAAGGTGCTTCATGCGTGCCTCGACGGACATGGTCTGCCCCGGGCGACCGATGAAATACCGATAGACCACCGGCTCGAGAAAGACAAAGCTGCGGGCGCTCATGAAACCGTAAGCCTGAAGGATGGTATCGTCGTAGTACGCTTTCTCGGTGAAACGGACTCCCTCGGCGCGCAACATCGCCGTCGAATAAGTCCCGGCAAAAAGCGAACAGAGCGTTACGGGCTGTGTGGCATAGTCAAAAGTTTTGGCGTCGTAGACACGGCCGTACTCCACGCCGCCGGCATAGCAGGGCTCGGTCCGCCCCTCGAACACATATTCCCGGGCGTAATTCGTAAAGACTACGTCGGCCTCAGCCGTGGCAAGATGCGCCAGAAATGTAGCAAAGGCCGGCGTATCGAACCAGTCGTCGGAATCGAGGAAACGCACATAGCGGCCCTCCGCCATCCGCAGCCCGACATTCCAGCACGACCCGTGGCCGCCGTTCTCCTTCTCGACGACGCGGAATGTGCCGGGATACTGGGCCTCATAGCGGCGGGCTATCTCGGCCGAACGGTCGGGACTGCCGTCAATGACGACGACAACATCAAGCCGGTCCTGCCACCCGGCGACCAACAGCGAGCTCAAACATTTTTCGAGGTACGCCTCAGTCTTAAAAACAGGAATGACTATTGTCAAGAGTTTCTCCATAATTCCAATTTCTACGTTTCCACATTATATCACTACGACACGGACAAACCGTCCTGCCATGCACTATTTCTCCCTACCGGCACGCGACCTGACGAAGCGGCCCAACCCCACGTAGTCCAAGATGTCCATCATCAGGGCATCCTTCGCCCACAGCAGGACACCGCCATAGACGAGTCCGCCGGCCACAATCCCGACCAAGATGCGGAGCCAATCGACGGAGACGACGTATGCCCCCCACCCCACGACGACCGACATGAGCGCCGCAGCCACGACATAAACCCAGTAAGACCGGTCGAACAGGCGGAAAGGCAAATATCTGCGGCCCGCCCAGCACTGTATCACCAGCACGACGCCTTCGGTGACCAACGTCGAGATGGCAGCGCCCGTCGCGGCCCACAGCGGAATCAACCAGAGATTGAGCACCACGTTGAACACCGCTCCGCCCGCCGTGCTCCAGATGACGATACGCTCCTTGTCCTGAGGATAAAGGATTTGAATACCTATCAGATTGCTCAGACCGACGAACAGCACAATGGGCGCCGTCCAGCAAAGCACTGCGACCGACCCGCCGAAATCCGGCCCACAGAACAGCGCGATGATGGGGCGGGACAACACGATGAGTCCCATCATAAACGGCAGCGACAGGCCGAGCACAAACCGTACACTCTTGCGCGCCACGGCCGAAAAAGCGTCCATCTGGCCGAGCGTCAACAAATTGGCACACCGCGGCAACATCACCACGCTCAACGAAGTGACCACCGACAGCACGACCTGGGACAAACGCACGCCCGCCGTGTACAGCCCCACGGCCTCGTCGCCCTGCATGAATCCCAGCATCACGGCGTTCAGATTCACGTAGATACTGACAATCAGGTTCAGGACAAAAATACGGAACGCCGGACGCAGATGGCGCATGACTTTGAGGCGGCGCCAGTCGACAGAGCGCAGCGATACGAAGTGCCTGAGATGCACAAAATTAATCACATTGTTGCCCACCGTCGACGCCACCGTGATGGCACCATAAATCAGCAAATCGTCCGGCGACTTGACGAACAGGAACAAGGAAAGGGCCGCCAACACGCGGACGACGATGCCGCGAATCGTGATAAACTTGAAATCCTCTACGGCCTGGTAAAACCACTGCACGCCTAACGCCGTAAACAGAATCGTCGTACTCAAAAGATAAAACAGCACGGCCTGGGCATGGATCTGGGGCACCCATACCGACAAGGCCCAGACCACGAGATAGCCGGGCAGACACAGCCCCAGGCTGAGCAGCAACAGCTCCACTGCCACGCGGTTGCGCAGACGCAAGTCGTCCCGGTGGCGGGCCACCTCGCGGACACCATACATCGGGATGCCCAGGCTCACGAACAGAACGATGTAATTGATAATCGAAAGCTGGAAGTTCACCGCACCGATCCCACCGGGCAGCAAAACACGGGCCGCATAGGGAAACGTGACGATAGGGAACACGATGCTGGTCACCGTGTTCAGCAGGTTCAGGACGACGTTGGTCTTCAGGGAACTCATCTCTCGCAAAAAGAAGCGTATATGCTTTGAAATTTACCGCTTAGCTAAGAAAAAGGAACAGGCAGCCTGTAAGCCGGGTTCTGTACTGCACGCGGTGCAGCGTCTGCCATTTATCTGGGTTTGCCGTCGCCGACAAACTCTATCGTTCTACCCTCCGGCGTGCTCGGCTCGGGCGGGCCGCCCTCAGACGCCGGTTTACATGAACTTTCAACGTTCGGGATGCACAGCCTGCGCGTCACCGCACAGCTGGTAGGCTCTTGCCCCACCTTCTCACCCTTACCGGCCGCGTGAACGGCCGGCGGTTGTTTTCTTCTGCATCGACTCGCCCTCGCGGACGACTTCCCATTAAGAAGCGAACTGCCCTGCGTTGCCCGGACTTTCCTCCTACGCCACCGGGGCGTACGCGGCAGACCGGCCGCCTGTTCCTTATTTTTCGGGCAAAGTTAGCAATTAAAAACGAAAACACCGCCACTTGCGCCGCCACCAAGGAGTCGCGGACTGGGCTTCGTAGCGGTCCAAAGCCGCACGGGCCTGCTGCTCGCCAAGCAGGATGAGGTCCTTCGCGCGGTTGAAGTCGAACACCGACGCACAGGCCATCGGGATGTCGATGACGACGTCGGGAGGGGCGACACGCAGCTGGGCTTCAATCAGACGCTGCGTCATGAGGTCGACAATGGCGCGCAACGTGCCGACGTAGCCGCGTACGTCCGTCGTCTCGCGGAAAAGCGTGGTAAGCAGGCTGCTTCGCCACGTCCGAACGCTGTGGTACTTGTCCCGAAGGTAAGCCAGGGGGCTTTCGTTGGACGTCTCGCGAACCGGAACCGGCGACAACGTAGCCGTTGTGTCAGTCCCGTACAAGTTGACCGCGACCTTTATGTCGCCGGGCGACGCGTGCAAATGATTCAACGGCATGGGATTGACGATGCCCCCGTCGACCAGCACCTCGCCGTCCTGGCGCACAGACGTAATCACGGCCGGTATGGCTATCGAGGCACGGACGGCCGCGTATATGCTGCCTTGCGTAAAAACTTCCTCCTTGCCCGTAGTCAGGTTGGTAGCCACGATGGTCAGTTCCACGGGCAAACTTTCGATAGACCGGTCGGGCGACAGCGTTTTCAGCTTGTCGATGAAACGCTTGGCTTTGATGAAACCACCGCTCGAAATGGTAAAATCCAGATAGTCTGCCATATCCTCCAACGAGAGGGACTCCATAAACTGGCTCAGGCTGCTCATCCGGCCCATCGCGTAGAACGCGCCGACAACCGACCCCATCGAACAGCCGGAGATATTGTGAATCACATATCCCCGCCGCTCAAGCTCGCGTATGACGCCGATGTGCGCCAATCCGCGTGCACCGCCACACGAGAGGGCCAGTGCCACGCCTTTCTGTCGTTTCTCAAAATTCATTGACCGCAAAGTTAGGGATTTAGCCGCAAACCATAAAATCCGTCCGCACTATCTTCGTCCCGGCCATCCGGCACAAGAAGAAAACCGGAGACTACCCTGCGACGCCGTCAGTCGGCGCGGACGGTGATGATGTCGGAAAGACGCGTGGTGTAACAGGGCGAACGGTGGTCGCGGCGCACACTCTGTTCGACGTCGCCCTGTAGGGCCACGCGCAGGGCGTGGCGTCCGTTGGCCTGCTGAATGCGGTCGATGGCTTCGAGAAGGCGCCGCTGCTTGTCGCGGTCGACGGTGTCGAACAGATGGCCCTGTACGGCGTCAACGGCGATGTCCCCGAGCGTGACCCCGGCTTTCTTGTATCCGTAACCCGGGCGAAAAACGGCTTCAAGGCAGCGTTCGGCGGCCGCAACGAGCTCGCGCACATCGCTCGTGGCCACGTCGAGGCGCAGGGCGGCGCTATTGGCATACTGCGGCAGGTCGGGGCGGAAACGGTCGGTACGGACATAAACGCTGACTTGCGCGGCGGCCGTACCCTCGGCGCGGAGCGTGCGGCAGCACTGGGCGGCAAAGTCCGCCACGAGGGGGCGCAGCGTCTCGAGGTCGTAGATGGGCTCGCGGAAGGAGCGCGACGACGTGACGGACTGGCGTGGCTGACGCGGCTCGAGGGGCAGGCAGGCCTGGCCGCGCAGTTCGCGCCAAGTGTAGACGCCGGGCAACGAGAGGACATGGCGCACGCGGTCCTCGCTCCACAGCGTCAGGTCGTAGGCCGTATGGACACCCGAACGGTGAAGGCGGTCGAGGTGGCGCCGGCCGATGCCCCAGACGTCGGCCACGTCGAAGAGGCGGACCGCGCGGTCGCGCTTCGCCTCCGTATCGATGGCACAACAACCATGGTAACCGGGATAGCGCTTGGCAAAGCGGCTGGCCATCTTGGCCAACGTCTTGTTCGACGACACGCCGAGGCTGACGGGAATGCCCGTGCCGCGCGTAACAAAAGCGGCCAGCCCGCGACCGAAACCGAGCGGGTCGTCAATCCCGTCGAGGTCGATGAAACACTCGTCGACCGAGTAGATCTCGACACGTGGCGCGCGGCGCGCGATGAGCGACATGACGCGACGCGACATGTCCCGGTAGAGACGCATGTTGGACGAGCAGGCTGTGACCTGCCCCGCCTCGACGCAGCGGCGTATCTGGAAGTAAGGCACTCCCATGGCTATGCCCAGCGCTTTGGCCTCGTTGCTGCGCGCCACGACACAACCGTCGTTGTTCGAAAGGACAACGACCGGGCGTCCCTGCAATTGCGGACGGAACACACGCTCGCAACTGACGAAAAAATTGTTGCAGTCGATCAAGCCAATCATCGGCGGCGACGGACGCGGTGTATAACGTACGTGACGACGCCCCATACGTCGAAACGGTCGGCCTCGGTCACCGTGATGGGCGCATAGGCGTCGTTGGCGGGGCGCAACGTGACACGGCCGCCCGAGAGGTCGAGAAACTTCACGGTAAACTCGCCGTCGACCACGCAGACCGCCATGTCGCCGTCGCGCGCTTCGATGAGCTTGTCGACCACCAGTATGTCGCCCTCGAAAACGCCGGCACCGGTCATCGAGTCGCCCTCGACACGGGCGTAGAAGGTACTTTCGGGATGCGTCACGAGGTCGCGGTTCAGGTCGATGGCTTCGCTCATGAAGTCCTGCGCCGGTGAGGGAAAGCCGGCCCTTACGCCGTCGTCGGCGTAGGGAAGCTCAGCGGGTTCGCTGGCATCGATGGAATAGATTTTCAGTTCGGACATCGTTACTCGACATTATGAAAGGAATGACTCTTGCGAATCAAAAGAAGCGAGCAGGCCTCCCGGGAGACCTGCTCGCTTATACTTGAACGCCCGCGGGGCTGAAAGGGTCAGAACTTGTAGCGGTTGTCGACCACGTCGGCCTTGCGGGCCAGGTCGTTGGCCAGCTGGTTGGCCATGATGCGCAGGTTGGTCTGAGCCACGCCCTGCATCTCGGTCTTTTCGTCGTACTTCTCGCCCGTACTCTTCTTGTCGATGAGCTGGAAGAAGAATACGCCACCATTGCCCTTAACCGCACCGGAGAACTGGCCTGCCTTCATCTTGGCCATCTCGCCGGCAATGAGTGGTTCGGCCGTACGCGTAGCACCTACGAAAGGCGGATTGGCAAACGTCACGGTCGTGAGCGTGTCGGCCGTAGCGCCCTTCTGGGCCTTGGCCTGCGCCAAGGTCTTCACGTCCTTGGCACGGTTCAGGATGAGCTCGGCTTTTTTGTCGTTCTTCACTTGTTCGGTCAGGTACTCCTTGACTTCGGCATCGTCCCAGTTACGGTAACCCTGCTCGCAGGCTCCGGTGAGTACCATGACAAGGAGGTGGTCATTGGCGGCGCCGCACTCGTAGAGTTGCGATACCTGACCTACTTCCGCGTCGTCGAAGGCCCAGCGCAGAGCGTCCTTCGTGCCGCCGATTCCGGCGATGTAATGCTCAGCCGAAGTGAGGTTCTTGCGCTCGCGGACGGTATAACCGTTGCGGGCGGCGTTCTTCTCGATATCGGCAAGGGTCTTGTTCTGACCGAGGAAGACGTTGAGTTTATTAAGTGCGCTCTGGTAGGTAGCCGAAGAGAACTGCACGGGGCACTTCACTACGGCGACGTTGTACTTCGTCGTCATGTCGCGACGGTCGAGCACCTGAATGACGAGGTTGCCCTGCGACAGGGCTACGTTGGCCAGTCCGTTGACACCCGTCAGGTTAAGGGCGGAGAGATACTTGGCGCCGTCCTCGTCAATGGCGCTGCCTTCGTACTGCTGCGAAGTCATCCATAGGCTGTCGCCAGTCTGTCCGTACACTTTGGCGAGGTTCTTGAAGTCGGCACCGGCGGCCAAGGCTTTGTAGATGCTGTCGGCGCGGTTATGGGCGTCGTCGAGCGAAGTGCCGGTCACCTGAATCATGCGATAAAGGATGGAGTCGGGTGCCTCTGTCTTACTCAGGACTTTCACGATGTTCATCGTGTTGTCGCCGGCGTTGTAGTAAGGTGCCTTGGTGCTGCCCACGGCAACAGAGTCGAGCTGGGTACGAATGTCCATGGGGAACGCGTTGCGCGAGAGGGGGACGTCGGCATAAGGGACGGTGGACTTCGAAGCGTTGACCACTGCGGCCGGCGAGGTGGCGGACAGCAGTTTCTGGTACGTTTCGTTCATCTTCTTGTCCAGATCGGCCTTGTCCTTGTCGCTGGCGGTGACAGCGACATCAATATATTTAATGTCACGCGTATTGACATCCTGGCGGAAGAGTTCCTTGTCTTCCTCGTATTTTGCCTTCAGTTCGGCGTCGGTCACGGTCACTTCCTTGTCGGTGATGGTCGTATAGGGAATCGTGGCCATGTCCAAGGTAGCCTGTTCGGTGCGCTCCTGGAAAGCCATCTTGGCTTCGACGGGATTGGAGAGGAAAGCGGCACCGAGCAGCGTCTGGTACTTGCTCATGAGGAGCTGGCGGCGCAGATTCTTTTCGGTAAACTGCCACAGGCGGTAGAGCATCTCGTATTGCTCGATGTACTGCGCCGGAACCTGGCTGGCGCGGCTTTTCATTTCCTCGTACTGCTTCAGGAAGTCCTGAAGGCCTTTCACGTCGAAGCGGCCCGTCTGCTGATCGACGAAAGGCGTCTGCGCGAGCATGGGGTTCGTACCTTGGCGAAGCACTTCCTGTACTTCGGCGTCGGTTACGGTGAGCCCGGCGGCACGCGCCTGGTCTTCGATTAACTTATAGCTGACGAACTCGTTCCAGACCTGGTCCTTCACTTGCGTCATTTCTTCGTCCGTCAGGCTATTGACACCGCGCTGAAGCTGGATGATTTCGGCGGTTTCGTCTACCATTGCCTGAAACTCTTGCACGGAAAGGTCTTCGCCGAGCACCTCGCCGACCTGCATCTTGCTGTCGTTCGACGACGTTTCTATCGAGCGGAAAAACTCTTCGGCAATAAACGCGAACAGGGCCAAGCCGATGACAATCACCAGCAGCGCTCCCTTGTTCCTGATTTTCTGTAATGCTGCCATTCGCTGTTAGTTATTTATTATTACTTATATTTATTGTCGTAGAAAGCGCACAAAGATATAAAAAGTTTAGCACTCCCACACGTTTTTCGGGGAAAAAGGCGGCAAACGCGACCGTTGCGCCCCATATTCCGGCAACGGAGGTCTGCGCGACGGGAGCTACGGCCGGGTCGACGATGGTGCCTCGCGGGGCGGCACACTGTCGGCCGGGGCTGGCGCCGACTCCTGAGGCACGGGCATGTGGCCGCGCGCCCAAAAGACGACGTAGTCCGTCATCTGCTCGTTGGCGCGAAAGGAGTTTCCCTCCAGCTCGTCGTCGGGCGTGACGATGCGCATGTATTGATGGGAGTAAATCTCGTGCTTCTCCATGTCCCAGTAGAGCTCCTCGGTGGAGAAAGTCTCACCCCGGATGTTACGCACGAAAACACGTCCGCGCAATTCCCACAGGTTTTGGTTGTAACAGTAGGCCGTATCGGCGGTGACGTGGAGATCGACGTTGAACTTCTCGTCGAAACGTTCCAGAAAAAGCCCCTTGGGGAAGACTTGGCGCGGCGGGTGGGTCATATCGTAAACCTCCCATTCCTCAGCGACTATCTTGTAGCGGATAACGCCGGAATCGGAAATGAGTTTCGACACGCCTTTCGTTATCATCACGGGCAGCGAGTCGCGCACCGTAATGGCGGCCGCCATCGGCGGCGCCTCGCTCGTGCAGGAACTGACACCGCAGACGGCCTGCACGGCAAGCAGGGCCACGAAAAGGAGACGAAACGGCTTACTCAACTTTCCACTTCATAAACCAGCGTTCGTTGAACGCTATGCCGATGTTGAAACGCAGGTAATTCTCGGTGAGCATCCCGGCCATCCGCGGCTTCACGCGCTGATACTGCACGGACAGATTCAGCAGCGAGCGGTTGCTGTAGATGTTCGTGATGGGCAGACCGACGCCTGCGGAAACCGTATAGGTGTAGGGGCCTTCGTGACCGTCGACCAACGTGTATGAGGTCTTGTACTCGAAACCTGCGCGGTAACGTATGTGATGACGCCAGCGGGCTCCGTTGGGATTGGCGACATAGTCGGCACCGACGGCTATGCGATGGGCATCCTTGTACATGCCCGTGCGCGGACGGTAGTCAATGGCGGCGTCGCTCTCGACCACCTGCGGCGAGCGGACGCTCCCCCACTTCTGGAACTCGTAGTCGGCCGCCAGGCGAAGACGGTCCTTGTATTTCCACGAGAGGCCGGCTCCGAACGTATGGGGCAGCTCGAACGCATCGGGGGTACTGATGGAATCACCGGCAAGGATGGTGCCGCTATTGATTATCTGATTGTAGAAATGGGCGTTGGACTTGATGCCATGCCCGAGGCCATAGGTCAGACCGACGACGAGCTCGTTATCTTTGTTGATGGGAAAATCCATCTGCACGCCGAAGTCGGCCGTATAGGTCAGGACGTCGGTGTCATACTGCCGGCGAAGCGAGTTGGCGTCCGTCGTACTCACCTCGGCCTGCACGATATGGTTCATGTTGCCCCAAAGCATTCCGACGTTGAAGCCCAGCGAAACGGGATGGAAAGGCTTCCATCCGGCTCCCAGGTAGAGCTTGTGCAGGCCGCCGTCGCCCATGTAGGTCTCCGTCGTGGTGGCCGAGCCGTCGCCGAGATAACCGGACGTTTCCATCTGATAACCGATCGTACTGTACGGAAGCAGTCCGAGCGACATGCCCAAGTTAGGCGAGAGCCGGAAACCCGCCGTCACATAGTCGAGCGAGGTGTTTCGGGCATTGGTACGGGCACGCCCGTCGTCGATGTTGCCGTTCTGAAACGTCATACCGATGTCGAAGAGGAACGTGAGGGAGTCAATACTCGAGTAGGAAGCCGGGTTGGCAGGATTGAGTTCCCGCCCGTTGCGCATACCGTAGGCCACGCCGCCCATGCCTTTATTAAAACCCACTGCGCGGTCGGACAAGAGGCCGAAACCATAGCGCGAATAAGGAGAATTACTGCCGTTGGTCTGCGCGAACAATGCACCCGGCACCGCCACGAGGGCCCATGCAAGCAGTAGGGTTTGCTTTGAAATCCTTGTCATTAGGAGTGGTCGTTATATTCCAGTATCCGGTCAAGCCCACGCGGGACCAGATATTTGTCTGCAAAGATGCAGTTTTTTAGGCGAGTGTCAAAATTTAAGCGGTTCCCGCCGGTTAAAAAAACGAAAAGGTCGGGGTATTTCTCCCGGTAGTGACGGATGTAGCCTTCGATTTCGAACTGAATGCCGCGCACTACGCCCGCCCGAATGGCCGTCTCGGTGTCGTAGCCCATGGCGGGAAGGTCGCCCATCGGAGCGACGAGGGGCAGGCGTGCCGTATGCTCGCGCAGGGCGCTCAGGCGCATGTCGAGCCCCGGCGATATGTTTCCGCCCACGTAGCGCCCCGCCGCGTCGACCAGTTCGTAGGTGACGCACGTCCCGGCGTCGACCACGAGCAACGGGCGACCGGGCTGCAACGTGACGGCGCCGACCACGGCTGCCAGGCGGTCGGGGCCGAGCGTCGCAGGGCTGCGGTAGAGCACCGGGACCGGTGTGGGCGTCTGACCCGTCACGTAGAGCACGGGCATCGCCAGCGCGTCGAGGGCCTCACGGGCCTCGGCGGTCAGCTCCACTACGGCCGAAACCACCGCGCGCGCCGGGCCGAACGTCCGGACCACATCGGGCAGGGCTTCGAGCGCCGTGTTCGACGTGAGTTCCTCGCTGATGGGCTCGCTGTTCTCAAAGACGACAAGTTTGGCCACGGTGTTGCCGATGTCGACAATCAGGTTTCTCATACGCAGGACTACCTATGGGGATGTAACTTACGGACCACGCGCCGGCAACGAGCTTCCTCGCGGGAACTGAGCGGTCGCGCCGGTTGACGCCCGCCGCGCTCGACGGTGGCCACCAGGCGGATGCCGCTCCAACGAAATACCTCGCGCAGGGCGCGCACGGCACCACTCGACTGCCGAAACCATCTGTTGAATGGCCACGGCGTACTGCACGTGGCGACGACTGCGGCGCGTTTGCCCTGCATAAGGGGGACAGGTACTGCCCGCCGGCTCTCGCCCATCATGCCGTAGACCATGCGGTCGAGCAGCACCTTGAGCTGGCCCGGCACGTTGCCCCAATAGCAGGGCGTGCCGACAACCAGGGCGTCGGCTTCCTTAAGAATTGCCAGTGTGCGCTGGGCGTCGTCCGCCGGCAGCACGCAACGCCCCGACTGACGACAGGCCATGCACCCGCGGCAGGGCTGCACGCTGAGGTCGGCCACGCGGAGCGTCTCGGTGCAGAAACCGTCGGCACGGGCGGCGGACTCGATGGCCGCCAGCCAGCGGGCCACGCGCCCGGCCGGGCGCGGACTGGCGTTGAGGAGCAACATGAGGGGAACGGACTGCGCGTTATTCGTCATCGTCGTCACCCATGTCGAACAGGAAGTCGGGCAGACCGCTGTCGGCGGTAAACTCGTCGAGGTCGCGACGCTCCTTTTTCGTGGGGCGGCCTGTGCCGCGCGCACGGTTGACAAAGCCGCTGATGTGGCTCATTTCGAGCAGTTCGTATTGCTCGGGCGGTGTGATGTTTTCCAGCACGTCGGGCAACAGCTTGGCACCGACGCGTTTCTCTATGGTCTGCAACACGCGGAACGTGTAGGTCACGGGCGGTTTGCGCACGCTCACTTCGTCGCCCGGCTTCACCGTGCGCGCAGGTTTGGCCTGCGCGCCGTTGATAGCCACGCGGCCGTTCTTGCAGGCATCGGCGGCCAGGGAGCGCGTCTTGAAGATGCGCGCGGCCCAAAGCCACTTGTCGAGACGGGCCTCACCGGTTGGGTTCATGGTTCGTCACTTTTTGTTATACTGATTCATCGTGATGTCGATTCCGGCCAGGCAGAAACTTTTCACCATTTCGCAGGCCACGCCGACGCGCTCGGCAAGGAGACTTTCTTCGTCGGCGCTGAAACGGCCCAGTACGTAATCTATCTGTCCGCCCCGCGGGAAATCGTTGCCTATGCCGAAGCGCAGCCGCGCGTACTGGTTGGTGCCGAGCACGGAGGTTATGTGGCGCAGGCCGTTGTGCCCGCCCTCACTGCCTCCCGGCCTCATGCGAAGTTGTCCGAGGGGCAGGGCCAGGTCGTCCACGACGACAAGCAGGCGCTCCACGGGGATGTTCTTCTCCTTCAGCCAGTAGCGCACGGCGTTGCCGCTGAGGTTCATGTACGTCGACGGCTTCAGGAGCGTGAGCACCTGATTCTTCACGCGCAAGTCGGCGACAAAGCCGTAACGCCGGTCGCTAAAAACCGTATTGGACGCCTTAGCCAAGGCGTCCAATACGGTAAATCCTATGTTGTGGCGGGTCCCGGCGTACTCGTCGCCGATGTTGCCCAGCCCGGCAATCAGGAAATTCATTCGCCAAGGGCTGCGTTACTTCTCGGCCTTGGCGGCAGCAGCGGCAGCACCCATAGCCGCACGCGTCATCTTGACGGAAACGACTACGACTTCCTTCGGCGTCACGAGCTCCAGACCCTCGAAGTGGAGGTCGCCGACCTTGATGGACTTGGCCAGTCCCAGGTTGGTCACGTCAATAACC
Source organism: uncultured Alloprevotella sp. (assembly GCA_944322325.1). Classification (GTDB taxonomy): domain Bacteria; phylum Bacteroidota; class Bacteroidia; order Bacteroidales; family Bacteroidaceae; genus Alloprevotella. The sequence continues at coordinate 84,438 of CALUOQ010000010.1, read as the reverse complement.
AGCTTCTCAGGAATCTGCTCGTAGAGGGCACGAACCTTGAGCTTGCGCACCTGAGTCGACAGGCGACCACCGGCGCGGACACCCTCGGCCAGACCTTGCGGCGCGATGGGCACAGCCATAACAATGGGCCTTTCGGGATGTACTTCGTAAAAGTCTACGTGCAGTATGGTGTCTTTTACGGGGTGGAACTGCACTTCGCGCAGCACGGCCTTGTGGTCAACGCCGTCAATGGTCAGGTCGACCAGGTAGATATGCGGCGTGAAGATGAGCTTGCTCAGTTCGTTGTACTTCACCGAGAAGGGGATGGCCACGGGCTTGCCGTTCTCGTCCTTCTGCTCGCCGTAGAGCACGCAGGGTACTTCTTCGTTTCTGCGGGCGGCCTTTGCGGCCTTCTTGCCCAGCTCGGTGCGCGTCACACCGCTGATGGAAATCTGCTTCATTGTGTTACTCTAAATTAAGTGTTTATGACTTTTGCTTAATTCGCCATCACACAGGCCGCTCGCGGCGGCTGTTCAGACAAATCGGGTGCAAAATTACACAATTATCGCACACGGCCGTTGCGAAGCGACGTTTTTTTTGCATACTGCTCCACTGTCAGGACCCGACGCAGCCCGGCGCCGAACAAGTGCTACGACAGAAAATCCTGTCGCAGCGATAGAAAAGACTGTCGTAGCGATCGTTTTCCCCAATTGCAGCGGTGCGCATCGGCGGCATTAGCCCCATCGTCCCCATGCGCCTGACGGACTAATGCGGAAGCACTCGGTGTCGGAAAACGAGGGCGTCCCCGCCGCCGTTTACCCTGACGGGAAACAGCGGCGGGGACGCCAGTCGGTATGTCGCCGCGAGCGGCGTGATTAGTTGTTCTCGGGGCGGAGCTTGCGCACCGTTTCGCCCGTGCGCCACATCTCGCTTTCGCGCAGGGCGCGGAGTTCGTCGTTCAGTTTCTCACGATAGCCGGGCTTGGAGTTGCTGTCGATGGAGTTCTGAGCCTCCTGGCCGCTGGCCACGCTTTCGTAGAGTTTCTCCATGACGGGCTTGATGGCGTCGTGGAACGGGCCCATCCAGTCGAGGGCACCGCGCTGGGCCGTGGTCGAGCAGTTGGCGTACATCCAGTCCATGCCCTTTGCGCCTACCATCGGCAGCAGGGACTGCGTGAACTCCTCTACGGTTTCGTTGAAGGCTTCAGAGGGCGTGTGGCCGTGCTCGCGGAGCGTCTCGTACTGCGCCAGGAAGAGGCCCTGGATGGCTCCCATCAGCGCACCGCGCTCGCCCGTCAGGTCGGAGTAGACTTCGCGCTTGAAATCGGTCTTGAACATATAACCGGAACCGATGCCGATGCCCAGCGCCATGGTGCGCTCTTCAGCGTGGCCGGTGGCGTCCTGGTAGACGGCGTAGGAGCTGTTCAGGCCGCGGCCTTCGAGGAAAAGCGTACGGAGCGACGTGCCCGAACCCTTGGGAGCGACCATGATGACGTCGATGTCAGCCGGCGGAACGATGTGCGTGCGTTCCTTATAAGTGATGGCGAAACCGTGGGAGAAGTAAAGGGCTTTGCCCGCAGTGAGGTACTGCTTGATGTGAGGCCACACCTCGATTTGAGCGGCGTCGCTGAGCAACATGCAAACGATGGTGGCGCGCTGGGCTGCCTCCTCGATGGAAAAGAGCGTCTCGCCGGGAACCCAACCGTCGGCAACGGCTTTCTCGTAGGTTTTGCCCTGACGCTGACCGACGATGACGTTGAATCCGTTGTCGCGCAGGTTGCAAGCCTGACCGGGTCCCTGAATGCCATAGCCGAGCACGGCGATGGTTTCGTTCTTCAATACTTCGCGCGCCTTGTCCAAGGGGAACTCCTCGCGCGTGGCCACTTCTTCGATAGTGCCACCAAAATTGATTTGTGCCATTTTGTTGTTTGGTTTGTGGGCGACAGCGTCGCGGCGCGCTGCGCCGCCCGCTTCGTCCGGGTTTAACGATATTGTGATGTTTACTCTTGTTCGTAGGGTTTGAACGTGATGTCCGCCCGCACGGCGACCTGAGGCTGCGTATCGGCGTTTTTACGGATTTCCACAGCGAACTGGCCGGGCGCGACCTCCTCGCAGTAAAGCGAAAGGGTCTCGCCGCAATAGGTCTCGCTGCTGTAGGCCATTTCGACGCGCGCCACGCGATGGGTGGCATAGCGCTCCTTCGGAAAGAGGTTAAGCACGAGCTCCAGATAACGGATGGAATTGAAATGGCCGTTGATGTCGATGTCCGTATACCGGGCCGTGTATGTGGCGGTCGGTGCGGCTGCCTTCACGCGAATGCGGCGGGGTGGCTGCACGGGGCAGGGGCGGTCGCCGACCAGACTGCGGCGGAATTCCGGATCTGCCATCTGCTCGAGGTCCACCGGCCGACGCGTGGCTTTGTCAATGAGGGCCCACACGCTCAGGGCGTAGCCGAGCACGCGGCCGTCGGCAGCACGCACGGCATAAGGGCGGTCCGAAAAAAGCCGGTAGATACGGCCGACCCACGTTTCGACGGTAAATTGCTCGCCGGTGCGGGGCATTTCGTCGAGCTCGATGACCAGCCGCGAAAGCACCCACGCGTAAGCGTCCTCCTCCGCCCGGTTGTAGCCAAAGCCATAATGGGCCGAGTGGAGGCTGGCGCAGCGTAACAGCAGGTTACCCAGCACGCCCCAGGACAGGCGGCCGGTGTAGTCCTCCTGGAAGGGCTCGACCTCGAAGCCGTACCGGCCTACGTAATCGTCGGATTCCATAAACGCGGGACGGTTTTCAGAATTTCACGTGCTGACTCTGCCACTCGTACTGCGTACGGCGGAGTTCCAGATACTCGTTCAGTTCCTCGCGGCGGCTCTTGGTGACGGCGATGGCGCCCGAACGCACGAACTGGAGCAGGCAGCCCGACGCCTGGAGCTTCTGATAAAGTTCGCTGACCTCCGCGGGAAGCCCTTCCTGGGAAACGATGGCATACGTGGCGTTGACCTCGACAATTTTGCCGTCGTGCAGACGGATGGCTTTCGATATGCCGCGGTCGTTGACCAGCTTGGACGTCGAAACTTTGAAAAGGGCCGATTCCATGATGAATATATCCTCGTTCGTGAAGTAGTTAGCCTGAATGACGTCTATCTTCTTTTCGATTTGCTTGGTCACTTTCTGAATCGTGCTCTCGTCGCTCCAGCAGGTAATGGTGTAGCGGTGTATGTTATCCACGCCGGAGGCCGAAACATTGAGGCTCTCGATGTTCAACTGGCGGCGGGTGAAGACATTCGTAACCTGGTTGAGCACGCCGGCCAGGTTCTCGGAAAAAATGATGAGCGTATAAAGTGTTTTTTCCATAGGGCTAATCCTCTTTCTTTACTTCGAGCAACATGTCGTCGACGTCGCTTCCGGGACAACACATGGGGAGCACCTCGCCTTCGGGGATAACGGCTACCTGAAGCAGGTAGGCGCCGGGCGTGGCCAGCATGGCGTCAATGGCGCCGTCAAGCTGTTCGCGTTCGGTGACCGTAGCGTGGGCAATGCCGTAAGCCTCTGCGATTTTCTCGTAGTCCGGATTCATCATCGGCGTGAAGGAATATCGGCGGTTGAAAAAGAGCTCCTGCCACTGCCGGACGTTGCCCAGGTAGTTGTTGTTGAGCAAAACGATTTTCACGGGACTGCCCTGCTCCATGATAGTGCCGAACTCCTCTATCGTCATCTGGAGCCCGCCGTCGCCAAGGATAAGGCAGACCGTGCGGTCGGGAGCGCCGAACGTAGCGCCGATGGCGGCAGGCAGACCGAAGCCCATGGTGCCCATGCCGCCCGAAGTCACGATACTGCGACTCTCGGTGAACTTGAAATAGCGGGCTGAGAGTATCTGATTCTGCCCGACGTCGGTAACGAGGATGGCTTTGTGCGCCGTGTGTTCCGAAACCTTGCGCGCCACTTCGCCCATGCGGATGGGCCCGGAGACAGGGTTGATTTCGGGCTGAATGACGATACGGTCTTCTTTCTCGGCATAGGGCGAAAATGCGTCAATCCAAGTTTTGTGGTCCTGCTGCTTCAGCAGGGCGGTCACTGCGGGCAGCGTATTTTTGCAGTCGCCGAGCACGGCCACGTCTACGGGCACGTTTTTGTTCACCTCGGCCGGATCTATGTCGAAATGGATTTTTTTGGCTTGCCGCGCGTACGTGGCGAGGTTGCCGGTGACGCGGTCGTCGAAGCGCATTCCGACAGCTATCAGCAGGTCGCACTTTTGCGTCATCGTATTGGCGGCCAGACTGCCGTGCATTCCGAGCATACCTACATTAAGCCTGTGATCGCTGGGCAAGGCGGAAAGACCGAGCAACGTGCAGCCGGCCGGCGCGTCGGCTTTCTCGATAAAGGCGCGGACTTCCTCCTGCGCGTTGCCCAATTCGACGCCCTGGCCGATGAGCACCAGCGGACGCTCGGCCGCATTGATGAGGGCAGCTGCTTCCTCGATGGAGTCGCGCGTCGTAGCGGGAACCGGCACGTAACTGCGGATAAAGTCGACTTTGACGGGGCGATACTCAGCCAACTCGGTCTGCGCGTTTTTCGCAAAGTCGAGCACCACAGGACCCGGGCGCCCCGAGCTGGCAATATAGAAAGCCCGGTTCACCGCCCAAGCCACGTCGGCGGCACTGCGTATCTGGTAGGCCCACTTGCTGATAGGCTGCGTGATGTTGACGACGTCACACTCCTGAAAAGCGTCGGTGCCGAGCAACGAAGCGCCGACCTGACCGGTGATGACCACAATGGGCGTACTGTCGAGCATGGCGTCGGCGATGCCGGTAATCGTGTTTGTCGCACCCGGGCCGCTCGTCACGAGGCACACACCCACCTTTCCGCTCACCCGGGCGTAGCCTTCGGCGGCATGGGCGGCGCCCTGCTCGTGGCGCACCAAGATATGATTCAACTTGTCGCGGTAGTCATAAAGCGCATCGAAGACGGGCATGATGGCCCCGCCGGGATAGCCGAAGAGTGTCGTCACTCCGCGGTCCACGAGGGAGCGCATCAGGATTTCCGCTCCAGTGATTAATTCTTTCGCCATAGATATTGTGTTTTGTTTTTGTCGGTTTGAAAAGAGGGGGATTGCCATCCGTGGCGTACGTCCTGCCGTCAGATGAGGCGGACGCCGCCCTTGTCGGCCGAACTGACCATCGAGGCGTAGGCACGGAGTGCCTTCGACACCTCGCGCTGCCGCTTGAGGGGCACGAGCGGGCGGGCAGCCAGCTCCTCGTCGCTCAGGCGTACGTTGATGGTACGGGCAGGTATGTCAATGTCAATGATGTCTCCGTCCACGAGTTTCCCGACGTTTCCGCCGGCAGCAGCCTCGGGCGAGATGTGCCCGATACTCAGTCCTGACGTACCGCCCGAGAATCGCCCGTCGGTGATCAGTGCGCACTCCTTGCCGAGGTGGCGGCTCTTGATGTACGACGTGGGATAGAGCATCTCTTGCATTCCGGGCCCGCCCTTGGGGCCTTCGTGCGTAATCACCACTACGTCGCCGGCCTGCACCGCTCCGTTAAGGATACCGTCGCAGGCGCTCTCCTGAGAGTCAAAGACGCGGGCCGGACCGCTGAACTTCCAAATACTCTCGTCGACACCGGCGGTCTTGACGACGCAACCGTCTTGAGCAATGTTGCCGTAAAGCACGGCCAGTCCGCCGTCGCGGCTGTAGGCATGGGCGATGTCGCGGATGCAGCCGGCGGCGCGGTCGGTGTCGAGCGACGGCCAGCGCGTGTCGTGCTGCCCCATCTGGTTACAGAAGTGTCCGCAAGGAGCGCTGTGATAGATGCGGTCGGCCTCGGGGTCGAGTTCGAGCTTCAGGATGCTGTACTTCGCAATGTCCTCGCCCAGCGTGGCGCCGTTGACGCGGCGTGCGGAAAGGTCGAGCAAGTCGCCGGCTGCCAGCTCGCCGAGGATGCCGAGAATACCGCCGGCCCGGTTGCACTCCTGCACGGAGTATTTCTGTGTGTTCGGCGCCAGCTTGCAAAGGCACGGCACGTGGCGGCTGAGCCGGTCGATGTCCGAGAGGCTGAAGTCGACGCCGGCTTCCTGGGCCACGGCCAACAGGTGGAGCACCGTATTGGTCGAACCGCCCATGGCGATGTCGAGCGTCATGGCGTTAAGGAAAGCGGCGCGTGTCGCTATGGTGCGCGGCAACACGGACTCGTCGCCTTCGCCGTAGTACTTATATGCGTTTTCGACGATCAGCCGCGCAGCGTCGCGGAACAGCTGCGTGCGGTTCGCATGGGTGGCCAGGATGGTGCCGTTGCCGGGCAGGGAAAGTCCGAGCGCCTCCGTGAGGCAATTCATGGAGTTGGCGGTGAACATGCCCGAGCAGCAGCCGCAACCGGGACAGGCGCGGCTCTCGATTTCGGCCAGTTCGTCGTCGCTGACGCTGGTGTCGGCGCCCTTAATCATGGCCGTGATGAGATCGACGTTCTCGCCGTTCCAACGGCCAGCCTCCATGGGGCCGCCACTGACGAACACGGTAGGAATGTTAAGGCGCATGGCGGCCATAAGCATACCCGGCGTGATCTTGTCGCAGTTCGAGATACAGACGAGGGCGTCGGCCTTGTGCGCATTGACCATGTACTCCACGCTGTCGGCGATGAGGTCGCGGCTGGGCAGGGAGTAGAGCATACCGTCGTGGCCCATGGCGATGCCGTCGTCGATGGCGATGGTGTTGAACTCAGCGGCGTAACAGCCCAGCTTTTCGATTTCGCTTTTCACCAGTTGTCCCACGTCGTGCAGGTGGGTGTGGCCCGGCACGAACTGGGTAAACGAGTTGGCGATGGCGACGATGGGTTTGCCCATCTGCTCGCGCTTCATGCCGTTGGCCACCCACAGAGCGCGTGCGCCGGCCATGCGGCGCCCTTCCGTACTCAATGCACTGCGTAACTGCTTCTTCATTGTTTCTATCCTTGGTTGCGTCCTGCGCGGGGCAGGACTTATTCTGTTTTCTTCACTAATTTGCAAAAGTAAGGCTTTTCGCTTTGATGGCAAGCCCGCGGCTCGGAAAAAACCTTTTTTCGATAAAAGCGACGGCGATTGCGGTACTTTTTTGCTCATTTACGCCCGCAACGTGCCATTCCGCGACCCGCCGGGCACGGGCACCGCCCCGCCTACGAACAACAAAGGAGGACACCCGAGCAGGCGTCCTCCTTTGTCCGTATTCAGCGATTGTCGTTTTACTTGATGTTCGGATTCAGCTTGCTCCACTCGGAAATAGGCGGTAGGACGCCGAGGGAAATCACCTCGTCGCGTAGCTCGCACAAGTGAGCATAGCTCTTGTCCAGCGCAGCCTGCTCCTCGGGCGTACCGTTGAGGGCAGCCAGATGGCAGCCGTCGGCGCTAATGGAAGTCTCCCAAGCCATCATGATGTGGTCGTACTTGTCGTTGGAGACGTAGGTTCCGGCCGGCCAGCGGAAAGCCTTGCCACCCATGGCGGCAGCGATCATTTCGATGGACACGTAGGCCGGGCTCTGGAACGACGAGCGGCCGCGCAGGTTGATTATATTGGCTCCGCCCTTGATCACTTTCTGTTGAATCTCGGCCCACTGTTCCTTGGACAGGGCGTCGGTTCCGATGAGGTCGATGAGCGGTTTGCCGTTCACCTTAGCCGTCGAGGCAAACACGGCCATCTGCTCGCCGTGGCCACCGTAGGTGCGGCAGTTCTCCACGCTGTCGAGGGGCACATTGAAGTGCTTGGCCAGCTCGCTGCGCAGGCGGGTAGAGTCGAGGGCGGCCAGCGTGGTCACCTGCGAAGGCTTCACTCCGGCGTACAGCAGGGTGATAAGACCCGTAATGTCGGCAGGATTGAAGATAACGACGATGTGCTTCACGTCGGGGCAGTACTGCTTGACGTTCTTACCGAACTCCTCGGCAATGGCTGCGTTGCCCTTGAGCAGGTCTTCGCGCGTCATGCCGGCCTTGCGGGCGGCGCCGCCGGAGTTTACGATATACTTAGCACCCGTCAGTGCTTCCTTGATGTCGGAAGTGAAAGTCACGTTCACACCTTCGAAGCCGCAGTGGAAAAGCTCCTCTGCCACGCCTTCGAGTCCCGGGGCGTAAGGGTCGTACAGACAAATGTTAGGAGTCAGGCCCATCATGATGGCCGTTTGTGCCATATTGGAACCAATCATTCCGGCTGCTCCAACGATGGTTAGCTTGTCGTTCGTCAAAAAGTTCATAATCACTCTCGGTTTAAGTAGTTTTCTTGTTTTCTTTTGCGCTACAAAATTAGCGATATTCTCAGTTCGGCCCGTCTCCCGAAGGGCGTAAAATGCAACCGCCGGCCAGGTTTTTGATATAATTTAACTCGCCGAATCGCCCGGCCCGGACGCAAATGCCACGTCGGCTTTGCAACGTCCGCCGGACATGCCGGAAGAGGGGGCGGGCGAAGCCCCGGAAAGCGCCATCGCGCACGGGACGTGCACCGACGCCGACGTGCCGAAAACAAGTACTACGATAGTTTTTCCTGTCGCAGCGACAGGATTTTCTGTCGTAGCACTTGTTTTTCCCATCGGCGTACTTGCGGACGGACGCCGCCGCGGAATCGGCTGACGGACTGCGGAAGTGCCGGCGAAAAGCGCGTTTCTTTCACTTATAATAAAGAAATGTGCAAAAAACTTGCTGCGACGGAAGTCTGTCACTACCTTTGCAGCCGATTCAACACCTTTACTCACAACTAAACTTGTCTTTATGGAAACAGCAGAACTGTTCCGCTGGGTACTCGAAAACCTGAATTACTGGGTCGTAACGGTCTTCATGGCCATCGAAAGTTCGTTCATCCCGTTCCCTTCGGAAGTCGTCGTGCCCCCTGCCGCGTGGAAGGCTATGGCTGACGACTCGATGAACATCTTCTTGGTCGTTGTCTTCGCCACTCTCGGAGCCAACATCGGCGCCCTTTTCAACTATTATCTGGCTTTGTGGCTGGGCCGCCCCATTGTCTACCGCTTCGCCAACAGCCGCATCGGCCACATGTGCCTTATCGACGAAGAAAAGGTCCGCCACGCCGAAGAATACTTCAAGAAGCACGGCGCTGCGTCCACTTTCTTCGGCCGCCTCATCCCGGCCGTGCGCCAGCTCATCTCTATCCCCGCCGGTCTGGCCCGCATGAAAATGGGACCCTTCCTGCTCTACACGACGCTCGGAGCCGGTCTTTGGAACACGGTGCTCGCCACTATCGGTTACTGCATCTACCAGTTCACCGACCTCAAGACGACCAATGACGTCTACGTCCTCGCCACGAAATACAGCCACGAGATTGGTTACGTGCTGCTCGGACTGGCTGTCTTCGTCGTGGCTTTCCTGATTTACAAAGCCCGGAAATAACCGCACGACCGCTACGCGCGTCGCGCCCCATAACGACATGAGCGGGAGCCCTATGGACTCCCGCTCATTATTATATATAGGCAGACAGAAAACTGACGACGTCTCTGACTGCCGTCAGCCGGCCAGCCCCGCCTCGGCGGCTACGGCATTGGTCAGGTCGACAAACTCAGCCACGGAAAGCTGCTCGGGCCGGCGCGTCAGCAGGGGTTGGGCCAGAAAGGCAGTGTGGTCCGCAGCCGGACGGCCGGTCTCGGCGTCCAGCTGAGCCAGAAAAGGACGCAGCGGGCCGCGCATCATCTTGCGGCGCTGGTTGAACGTCGTCTTCACGACGCGACGGAACAGCCGCTCGTCGCACCCCAGCCGGGCGGTGGCGTTGCGCGTCAGGCGCACCACGGCGCTCCGCACCTTGGGCGGCGGGTTGAACACGCCCGGCTCGACGGTGAACAGGTACGTCACGTCGTACCACGCCTGCACCAGCACGCTCAGTATGCCGTACGTCTTGCTTCCGGGGCCCGCGGCCAGCCGCTCGGCCACCTCCTTCTGTATCATGCCCGTGCAACAGGGGATAAGGTCACGGTTGTCGAGCATCTTGAAAAAAATCTGACTGCTGATGTTGTACGGATAATTGCCCGTCAGCACGAAGGGCCGCCCGCCGAACACACGTTCCAGACTGAGCGTCAGAAAGTCGTCCTCGATAATCTGGTCCTCCAGCTCGGGGTGCGTGCGCCGCAGGTAGGCCACGCTCTCGAAGTCTATCTCCACGACTTTCAACTCGCGCCCCTTGGGCACGAGGTACTGCGTGAGTACACCCATTCCCGGACCCACTTCCAAAATGGGCAGGCCGGGCGCGGCATCGACGGTGTCGGCGATGGCACTGGCGACGCGCTGGTCGGTCAGAAAATGCTGACCCAAGAATTTTTTAGGACGCACGGACTTCATTTGTTCCTGCTTTTTGTTACTTTTGCGGATGCAAAGATAATGGAAATCACGGTAGCAAAAAGACACGTTGGCAAAGATAATTAAGCACATAGTGAAACTGGGGCTTCCCTTTGCGCTGGGATTAAGTATCCTTTGGTGGATGTATCGCGACGCCGACTGGACACGTCTGTTCTATACCGTGCGCACCATGCACTGGGAGTGGATGGCGTTTTCCATGGCGTTCGGCGTTGTGCCCCAGGTGCTCCGCGCCTTGCGGTGGCGCATGACGCTGGCCCCGCTCGGCGAACGGCCGCGACGGCGTACCTGCGTGGACGCCATATTCCTGTCGTACACAGCAAGTCTCGTCGTGCCGCGCGTAGGCGAAGTAACGCGCTGCGGCACGCTCCGGCAGTACGACGGCACTTCCTTTCCCCGCGCGTTGGGCACCGTAGTCACCGAGCGTGCCGTCGACTCGGTCGTACTGCTCCTCTTTACCGGCGTGGCATTTCTGATTCAGCTACCCATGCTCAGCCGCTTCCTTCAGCAAACGGGCACCGACCTCGGCTCCCTCTTCTCGCGCTTCACGAGCACGGGCTACGTCGTCACTGCCGTCTGCCTGCTGGCCGCGGGCATCGCGGCGGCGGCCCTGCTGAGCCGGTTGTCGGCCTTCAGCCGGGCCAAAGGCGTGTTCCTCAACTTGTGGGCCGGCATTGTGTCGCTGCGCAGTGTGCACAGTGTGCCGCTCTATATTGCCTATTCCGTCGGCATCTGGCTGAGTTATTACCTCCACTTCTACCTGACTTTCTTCTGCTTCGACTTCACGTCCCACCTCAACCCCGGCATGGCCTTGGCGGTGTTCTGCGTGGGGTCGTTCGCCGTACTCGTCCCCACGCCCAACGGCGCCGGGCCGTGGCACTTTGCCGTGAAAACGATGCTCGTGCTCTACGGCGTGGCGGGAAGCCTGGCCGCCGACTTCGCCTTAGTGGTCCACACGCTCCAGACGATGCTCATCGTCGTGCTCGGCGTCTACGCCCTCATCGACCTGCTGTTCATTCGCCGTCTCCGCCCCGACACGACGGACGGGACGGCACCCTCATACACTTAAAACCCTTACTACCATGAGCGAAATTAAAGATCTTCAGCCCAAAGCTATCTGGAAAAACTTTTACGCCCTGACGCGCATTCCGCGCCCGTCGGGCCACGTGGAGAAAGTACAGCAATTCCTGCTCGACTTTGCCCGGAACATCGGCGTCGAAGCCTTCCTTGACAAGGCCGGCAATGTCGTCATGCGCAAGGCTGCCACGCCCGGCATGGAAAGCCGGAAAACCGTCACGCTCCAAGCCCACATGGACATGGTGCCCCAGAAAGCAGCCACCAGCAGCCACGACTTCGAGACCGACCCTATCGAAACGTACATCGACGGCGAGTGGGTGAAAGCCCGCGGCACGACGCTCGGCGCCGACGACGGCATGGGCGTGGCCACCATTATGGCCGTCATGGAGGCTACCGACCTCAAGCACGGCCCCATTGAGGGATTCATCACCGTCGACGAGGAAACGACCATGTACGGCGTGAACCACATGGAGCCCGGCACGCTGACCGGTTCCATCCTGCTGAACCTCGACAACGAGACCGAGGGCGAAATGATGATCGGCTCGGCCGGTGGCGTCAACCTCACCGCCACGCTTACCTACAAGCCCGCCCAGCCCGACGCCTCGGACAGCGCCGTGCGCGTGACGCTGGGCGGCCTGCGCGGCGGGCACTCGGGGCTCGAGATCGGAGAGGGCCGCGCCAACGCCAACAAGCTCATGGCACGCATCGCCACCGAGGCCATCAGCGAGTTCGGCGCCTGTCTCGCCTCGTGGGAAGGCGGAAACATGCGCAACGCCATCCCGCGCGACTGCACCGCCATCTTCACCCTGCCGGGCGACAACGTAGAAGCCTTCAAGGAAACCGTAGCCGACTGGAAAGCGACGTTCGCCGACGAGTTCGCCGGCATCGAAGACGCCATCAGCCTCACGTGCGAAAGCGTCGACCTGCCCGCCGAAATCGTACCGGCCGAAATTCAGGACAACCTTGTCGACGCCATCATGGGATGCCACAACGGCGTGATGCGCCAAATCCCAGCCATCCCCACGATAGTCGAAACGTCGTCCAACCTGGCCATCGTCACCATCGGCGGCGGCGACGTGATGTTCAAGGTACTCGTGCGCTCCTCGTGCGACACGATGCGCGACTGCTGCGCCGACACGCTGACCGCCATCTTCTCGATGGCCGGCATGAGCGTAGCGCTCGACGGCGCCTACCCCGCCTGGCAGCCCAACCCGAGCAGCGAAATCGTCGGCGTCATGGAGCACGTGTATCGCGAACTCTTCGGTCAGGACAACAAAGTCCAGGTGGTGCACGCCGGACTGGAGTGCGGCATCATCGGCGCGATGTACCCCGAAATGGACATGGTGAGCTTCGGTCCCACGCTCCGCTCGCCCCACACGCCCGACGAGCGCTGCCACATCCCCAGCGTCGACCGCTACTACCGCTTCGTAGTCGCCACGCTCGAGAACATCCCGCAGAAATAATCTCCTACCCCGCCCGACACTCCCGCCGGGCGGGCACGTTTTACAAGTACTACGACAGGAAATCCTGGGACTACGATAGAAAATCCTATCGCAGCGACAGGATTTCCTGTCGTAGTACTTGTGCGTTCAGACCGGGCGAGTTGTCGGCACGGCTGCCGCGACGATATCGACCACCTCGCGCTCGAACGTCTCGCGGCGCAGCGCCTTGCGTCGCAATTTGTTGCGGTAGAAATAAACAGTGTTGACCGAGACGCCAAGTATCGCAGCTATTTTTCTGACTGTCCGTTATGCCCAGACACATGAATGCCAGCACGCGCAAGTCGTTGTTCAGCACTTCGTTCTCGGGCAACTCTATCCGCTCCTCGGGTAGCAGCAGGCGGTTGACCGCCTCGGCGAAACCGGGATACAGCCGCTGAAACGCAATGTCGAAACGATGCAGGCAATGCCCGCGGAAGTGGTCGGGAAACTCCGGGTCGCGCATCAGCTTCTTCAGCCGCTCTGTATCGCCCGCCTGTAGCTTCAGCAGGACGGTCGACTTCAGTTGCTCCAGACGGTAGGTCTCGTCCAGGCTCAAATCCAGAAACCGCGAGACGTACTCGCCCCGGACCTGGGCGTCGCGACGCGCCTTCTCGCACTCCCGGCGCAACGCAGCGTTTTCCTCCGTCAGCCGGGCGGCCGCGGTCCGCGCCTGACGGCGCATCCGCCACAGCATCCCGGCAAGCGCCGCCAGCCCCAGTGACAGCCCACCCGCCGCAGCCTGCCACCCCCGCAGCTGTGCCTGCATCTCCCCGACGCGGGCGGCAAGACTTGAACTGCTCGCGGCAAGCAAAGGTGCCACCTCAAGCATCCGTGAACGCGAGTGATAAGCCACAGCGTCGTCGTAAGCACAAAACGCGTAACGCCTTCCCCGCTCCACGTCGCCCAACTCGAACATACGGGCGGCCAGCCGCGTCAAGGCCTCGTTGTCGCGACGGGCGGTCCGTACGTTGTAAACCGCGGCCACGGCCCAATAATAATCGCGTTGCGGAATGTCGCGTTTCAGAAAGTACTTGTTGGAAATCGTCGTAGCAATAAGGCCTTTCTCTTCGTCGTCCGCCCGGCCAAAGGCTTCCTTCAGCGGCGCTATCATAGCGTCGGCGTCGCGTGTACTATAGTGAAACGTCATGGCCAGTGCCGTCGGGTCGGTCGTGTACTTCTTAATCGAATCCTCCAGTGTCGCCAAGTAAGCGTAGTTCCGATTCAGCAAATCCTCGGGCAGGGCATAGGCGTGGAAAAAGTCATACAAATCGTAATAGGCAGTATGAATCGTACGCGTCAGGTAAGGCCGCAACCTTGCGGAAGCACTCAGCGAATCCAGCAGGGCCTTCCCCTCCCACGGCAGACCGCACAAACCGTACGCCAAGGCGCGCCGCTCCTGATGGCGGGCTACGCCACCAACGTCGCCCAGCCGTTCTGCCGCAGCCGCCGCTTTCCGGCAAGCCAGCAGGGCGCGTTCGCCATCACGCGGAAAAGCCAAACGGCTCAACCCGTCCCACGCAGTATAGGCTGCCCGCGCGTCACCTCGTCGCTCCGCATCGAGAGCCTCGCGTTCGGCTGTCTCTATCTTCCTTTTATAAATCGCCAAGTATTTTTCCCGCTTCGCCAAACTTGCGTCGAGTACGTTCAAAACAGAATCCAGGTTCTCCGCATTTGCCGTCAAAACGCACGAAGTCGTCAGCAGGCATACGAAACGTCGAATCAATAGTCTCATAAATCCCATCAGTGAAAGTCCGCCCAATTTAGCACTTTTTCAACAAACCGCCACGACGTCAGAACATTTATTTCGCTTCTCTTAAAAATACAAGTGCCGTGCAAAGCGCTGCGCAATAGACCTCTGATCCGCGCCGAAAGCTGAGAATCACTCTGCGCGTTTATCTATGAGCACTGATCGCAGTCTTTTATTTATCAATCACTTATCCTCGCCCACATCCATGAGCCGCTCTATGTAATCCTTCTCCGTCAGGCATTTCGCCGTATATTTGCGCTGAGTTCGAACGCACCAATACTCATCCCGCGACGGCTTGCGCAAACCGGTCGCACAACCCTACACCACATGAAGGAACTTACCATCTCTCACCACGCCCTGAGCGTCCTGCTCGTCTGGCTGCTCATCGCTACGGGCACACAGGCACAACGACGATTCCTTGCCTCCGTGGCTCCTACGGACGACAGCTACACCACGTTCCCGCCTACGGCACTGTCTACGGCTCCTGCCCGGGCGAGGGAGGCTGGGGTACGCAGCTCCTGACCGACATTCTCGAAAAATATCCGCAGGTCGTGATTTTCTCAGGTCACTCCCACTTCCCGCTGGGTGACCCCCGCTCCATCGCTCAGGGCGACTTCACCAGCATCAACTTAGGGAGCACAACTTATTCCGAACTCGAACCCGACGTCGTCGACGAAGGCATTCATCCCGACCGTTATGCCTACGTCACGGAGGGCGTCATCGTCACGGCCGACCGCGCCTCGAACCTGACCGTCGAGCGCTGGGACACATACAACGACGAGGAAATCCTGCCGCGCTGGACCATCGCGGCGCCCCACGACGGCACACAGTTCACCTACGCCGACCGCGACGGCGGCAAGGCTCCGTGGTTCGACGCCGACGCCACGATCACCGTTTCCGACGTGACGGAGGAAAGCTGCACCGTCACCCTCCCGCAGGCTCAGGACGACGAGGTGGTCCACCACTACGTCGTCGAGGTTGTCGATGCCAACGGCAAAGTCGTCAACAGCAACCGCCGGTTCTCCGGATTCTACCTCAACAGCCGACAACCGCTCTCGCTCACCATACATTTCGGCGGTATGCCCTCGGGAACGGAGCTCACAGCGCGCGTAAGGGGCATCGACTCCTACGACAACACCTCGGAGCCGCTGACCAGCGCTCCGTTCCGCACGTCCACCTACGAGCCCGACCCGTCGGTGACTGCCCCCGAAGCTGCGCTGTTCGACCTCGTCTGGGCCGACGACGGCACAGCCACCGACGTCTCGCCACTGGCCAATCCGGTCATAACGGGAAGCAAAACGCCCGATATGGAATACGACGAAGCCCGCAACCGGACTTATCCTCACTTCGACGGTGACGGAACCAAGTTCTACTGCATCGACTACGCCTCGCAGCCCGCGATGAAGACGGCATTCCTGAACGGCTTCACGTTCGAAGCTGTCTACACGCCGGACAATACGAGCAACATGTGCGTAGTCAGCGGCCAGCAGGCCGGCTGCGCCGGCATCGAGCAGGGCAGCGGCGGCACGATTCAGTTCTTCGCCAATGTGGGCGGCAACCAGTACATCCTGAGCAGTACGGTCACCGCCGTGCCGGGCCAGACCTACCACGTGGTGGCCACCTACGACGCCGCGGCCGGGCAGACCTGCATCTACGTCAACGGACAGCCGGCCGGCACGCTGAGCACCCCCGGCGAGATGACCTTCCCCAGCGACGAGGACACGCACTGGGTAGCCATCGGCGGCGACACCAGCAACAGTGACGAGCATGTCGACTACCCGCTTTCCGGAAGCATCGCCGTGGCCCGCATGTACGACAAGGCGGTAAGCCGCGACGAGGCCTATCGGATGTACAAGCGCGAATGCGTCGACGAATAGCCGGCTCATCTCACGCCCATCAACTTCCATAAAATCAATCAACCCCATAAAAAACCGAAACGATGAGACGCATCTTATTCATACTGCTGGCCGCCACGTTATCCGCGGGATGGGCTTACGCCTCGGCGACCGCGACGGCCACGACCGCTGCCCCCGCGGGGGACGACACGGACGAAAGCGACCTCAAATACAGCGACGACGAAACGGACTACTGGTACGCCATCTTCAACGCTGGCGACGGACAGACCGAAGTCTGCATCACCGAAGCCCCCGTCGACGAAGCGGGCGACTACCCCTTTGTCCTGGAAAACTTCAGCGACGACAATCCCGCCCAACAGTGGAAGTTCGTGCAACGGCCCGGCGGACGCGTCGTCATGGTCAACCGAGCCTCGGGAAGGTTCATTGCCCCCACGTCACTACCCGTCGACCTCTACAACGTCATCCAGCCGGCCGAAAGCCTCACCCTTACTATGGGGTGGACCCTGACTTACCTCGGACAGGGGCAGTACACCGTCTCGGCCAAGGAGGACGACAACATCGTACGCTACTGGTACGCCGCCACCGAGGGACAGACTCCCGGGGAGTACGACGACAGCAACCTGCTCAACTCGGGCTTCAGCTGGACACCCGTAGCGGTGGGCTCCACCCCCGTAGGCATTGCCGACGCTCAGGCTGACCGCCTCGCCGTATACGTCGTCGGCGGACGCATCGCCGTCGACGGAGCAACCGACTACGCCGTCTACACCGCAGGAGGCATCCGCGTAGACCCCGCCCGTCAGCTGCCGGCAGGCACCTACATCGTCAGGGCCGCCGAGGGCGTAGCCAAGGTCCTCGTGCCGTAGCCCGCCGACCCACGAATCACAAGTACTACGACCGTTTTTACAAGTACTACGATAGAATTTTCTATCGCTGCGACAGGAAAAACGGTCGTAGTACTTGTTGTACGGATAGCGGCGGGCCGCATTCCACCCGGTGCGGATGCAAATCGGGGGTCAGCCCCGCGTCGTTTGGCCGGGCGGCGGGAAAATCGTAATTTTGCAGGGAGCGCGGCCCGCGCCTTGGCGGCCGCACTCTCCCTTACCCCACAAACCACGATGAGCGAAGAAACGAACATACAGCAGGGCGCCGACGAGCTGCACTCGAACTATACGCCGGCCAGCGGCAGCGACGAGACGGCGCGCCACCACCTTTCGGGCATGTACCAGCACTGGTTTCTGGATTATGCCTCCTACGTGATTCTCGAGCGCGCCGTGCCCCATCTCGGCGACGGCCTCAAGCCTGTGCAGCGCCGCATCCTGCACGCCATGAAGCGCCTCGACGACGGCCGTTATAACAAGGTGGCGAACATTGTCGGCCACACGATGCAGTTCCACCCCCACGGCGACGCCTCCATCGGCGACGCCCTCGTGCAGCTCGGACAGAAGGACCTGCTCATCGACACTCAGGGTAACTGGGGCAACATCCTGACGGGCGACTCGGCCGCCGCGCCGCGCTACATCGAAGCCCGCCTCTCGAAGTTCGCCCTCGACGTCCTGTTCAACCCCAAGACGACGGACTGGAAACTGTCCTACGACGGACGGAACAAGGAGCCCATCACGCTGCCGGTGAAGTTCCCCCTGCTGCTGGTGCAGGGCGCTGAGGGCATCGCCGTGGGCCTCTCGGCCAAGATACTGCCCCACAACCTGGGCGAGCTCTGCGACGCCGCCATCCGCTACCTCCACGACGAGGAGTTCCACCTCTATCCCGACTTCCTCACCGGCGGGAGCATCGACGTCTCGCGCTACAACGACGGGATGCGCGGCGGCAGCGTCAAGGTGCGCGCCAAAATCAAGAAACTCGACAACAAGACCCTCGTCATCACCGAAATTCCCTACGGAAAGACCACCTCGACACTCATCGACAGCATCCTGAAAGCCAACGAGAAAGGGAAAATCAAGATACGCAAGGTCGACGACAACACGGCCGCCGACGTGGAAATCCTGGTCCACCTCACGCCCGGCACGAGCTCCGACAAGGCCATCGACGCCCTCTACGCGTTCACGGACTGCGAGGTCAGCATCTCGCCCAACTGCTGCGTCATCGACGACCGCCACCCGCGTTTCCTCTCGGTGAGCGACGTGCTGCGCGCCTCGGTGGACCGCACACGCGACCTGCTGCGCCGCGAACTGCTCATCCGGCGCGACGAGCTCCTCGAGAGCCTCCACTTCGCCTCGCTAGAGCGCCTGTTCATCGAAAAGCGCATCTACAAGGACCGCGAGTTCGAGCAGGCCGCCACGCTCGGCGCTGCCTGCGCGCACATCGACATGCGGCTCATGCCGTTCTACGCGCAGCTGGTGCGCCCCGTTACGCGCGACGACCTGCTCCGCCTGATGGAAATCAAGATGGCGCGCATCCTGAAGTTCAACAAGGACAAGGCCGACGAGCTCATTGCCCGCATGAAGGACGAAGTCGCCCGCATCGACGCCGACCTCGGCAACATGGTCGAGGTGACCAGCAACTGGTTCCGCCTCATCCGCGACAAGTACGCCGCCGACCACCCCCGCCGCACCGAGCTCCGCTCCTTCGACACCATCGAGGCTACGAAAGTCGTCGAAGCCAACGAGAAACTCTACATCGACCGCGCCGACGGCTTCATGGGCACCGGGCTGAAGAAGGACGAGTTCGTCGACAACTGCTCGGACATCGACGACGTCATCCTCTTCTACCGCGACGGCACGTACAAGGTCACCCGCGTCGCCGACAAGGTATTCATCGGCGAGACGGAGCGCTCCAAACGGGAGCGGCGCAAGGCCGAGGTCATCCACATCGCCGTATTCAAGAAGAACGACAAACGCACGATTTACAACGTCGTCTACCGCGACGGCGCCGACGGCACCTGCTACGTCAAGCGCTTCAACGTGACCGCCGTCACCCACGACCGCGAATACGACCTCACCACCGGCGCCGCGGGCAGCCGCGTCCTCTACTTCACGGCCAACCCCAACGGCGAGGCCGAGGTCGTCAAGGTCACGCTGCGCTCCAATCCGAAAATCAAGAAGCAGATTTTCGACTACGACTTCGGCGCCCTGGCCGTCAAGGGCCGACAGTCGCGCGGCAACCTCCTGACGCGCAACGAGGTCTACCGCATCACGCTCAAGGCCCACGGCGGTTCGACGCTCGGCGGCCGCAAGGTGTGGTTCGACCACGACGTCCACCGCCTCAACTACGACGAGCGCGGACAGTACCTCGGCGAGTTTTTCAGCGGCGACCTCGTGCTCGTCGTCATGCAGAGCGGCGAGTTTTTCACCACCAGTTTCGACGTCAACAACCACTACGACCCCGACATCCTGCGCATCGAGAAGTTCAACGAACACACCGTCTGGACCGCCGTCCTCTTCGACGCCGACCAGCAGGGCTTCCCCTACGTCAAGCGCTTCACCTTCGAGCGCACGCCGGCCGGCCGGCGCCTCAGCTTCCTCGGCGACAACCCCGCCAGCCGCTTCGTCCTGCTCACGGCCGAGCCCTACCCGCGCCTCAAGGTCACCTACGGCGGCGCCGACGCCTTCCGCGACGCGCTCGAGGTCGACGTCGAAAGTTTCATCGGCGTCAAGAGTTACAAGGCCAAGGGCAAGCGCCTGACGACCCTCGCCGTCGAACGCATCGAGGAGCTCGAACCGCTGCGCCGCCCCGACGCGCCCGACGCCGCCGACCCCGACAGCGACACTCCTGTCCCCGACGCGGCGGACGATGCCCCCGCCCCCGACGACACGCCCGCCGCCGACGAAACCGGACAGACCACCCTGCCCTTCACCGACTGACCCTCCCCCGCCGGGCACACCGATACGAACGTACACCTCCCGCCCCGTGACCACTGCACGAAGCGGGAGGTGTACGTTCGTTTACCACCCGACCTTCGGGCGGTGAGGCTGACAACAGGCTAAGGCATCAGGATTTTCTCGTAGCTTACCGCATCACCTTTCTCGATGCGCAGGACATATGTGCCGCTGCCGAGCGCAATCTGCCGGCTGCCCGTAATTCCCGCGGAAAGGAGGCGCCTTCCTTCGGCATTATAGACCGTGAGCCGCACGTCGCCGGTCCCGGCATTGCCGACCGTCACCACACCGTCGGCCACGGCGACCGACACGCCGTCCAGCCCGGCGGACGGACGGATGCCTACGCTCGTATTTCCCAGCTTGCTGTTCATCACGGCGAAGTTGGCGTCATACCAATTTTCCATAAAGCTGACTTCGCCGGCAAGGTCGTCCGGCACCGACGGCCACTGCGCCAGCTCGCGCGCCCAGGCCCCTGAACGTTCGAGAAGGTAGGCGTAGCGCTCGATGCGCGCCTTTATGGCAGACGGAGCATAGACCGTCTGGCTCAGCTCGCGCCAGCGGTCGCACACACGGTCGCGCAGCGAGGAGCGGAGTATGCGGCTGAACAGCGCATTGCGCTCCATCTGTCCGCCCTCGGTGAAGGCATAAAGCCCACTGGCGCTCCCGTCGGGCATACGTCCGAACGTGGCGTCAAGATCCCAGGGCGTGAAAAACCATTTACTGCCTTTCTGCACGTTATACGTGCTGAGGAACGTGTTTTTCAGGTTGTTGTCGACAGCGTTCACCGCCTCGAGAAACAGCAGGTAGTCGATGGCGTTGTCAAGGTCAAAGAGGCTTTCGACCTGCCGGCAGAACGTGGCGTCGTCCTGCGCGTCCATGGCCACGATGGCGTCGATGAGGTCCTTCAGGTACTGCCACGTGAACACGCCGTCCTCGTCCGGATAATCCTGCTCCCAGCCCTGCCAATAAATAGTGTCGGTGCGGGCAGCGTCGTCGTAGCCCCGCAGCGAAATGGCGGTGCCGTTGTCCCACGCCTCGCCCTTGTACGAGATGCCGCGGACAGTGAGCGTGCCGTCGTCCTCCTCGTCTATTTTTTTCAAGCCAAGCTGCTTGCGGTCCACCTTCTCACTCAGGATGTACACGCCGCGCCACCGTCCGTTCTGGAGCACCTCGACGAGCTGCCCGCGTATGCCGTTGGGATACTTGGCGTCGTCGACGGGCTGCCCGGCGTGGGCCAGCCAAATGTCGAAGCAGAGCTGCTTGCGCATCTTGGCGCGGTCGGCGTACATGGCTTCGAGAATCCAGTCGCCGTCGTCGCGGTAGCCGAGCAGGGCGGCGTCGACCTCCTCGCCCTCACTGTCACAGATTTCAATGCCGTAGGACTTCTTGGGATAAACGGCGGACGACGCGCCGCGGATCTTGATGGTGGCTGTATGGTCAAAGACCTGCCCGTCCGGGAGGTTGCCTGTCCCGGGCGCGGCGACGAGGCTGAAATGGCAGGCGCGCTTCGTGCGGTCCACGACGTCGGGCACGGAATCCAGACTGACGAGCGGCAGCAGCGTGAAGCAGACGTCCGCCTGCGTAACGCGGCCTGCGGTGTCGGTCAGTGCGACGGTATGCGTGCCCTCAAGCTGGCCGAGTGTCACCGTGCCGCCGGTCGCGGGCACTGCCTGCCCGTCGAGGCTCACCGTGGCGGCGCGCCCCTCGTCCCACGCTACGCTGAGCGAAGCTGGAAAAGCGGGGTCGGCGCCCAGCGTGCTGTAATACGTATTGGCGACACTGTCGAGCAGACAGGGCAAGCCGTTAATCAACAATCGGGTCACCGAAGTCTGCGCCCATGACGGCGACAGACTGCACAGGAGCAGCGCGACAAGGATCAAGTGCCGCCCGGAGCTTTTTTTGCCGTAAAGGGAGATAAAATGTAACATAACAAGAGTAAAAAGAAATAGGGTTATACAATTGTCGCCCTCACTTTTCGAGTCGGGCTATCAGGGTGCGGAAAATGTCGGCCATAAGGGGCTGCACGGCGTCGGCGGCGCGCTGCACCTCGGCGTGGCTGACCTCGACGGCGTCCTCGGCGACGCCGCAGTTCGTGATAACGCTGATGCCGAGCACCCGCATCCCCGAGTGGCGCGCCACTATGACTTCGGGCACGGTGCTCATACCCACGGCGTCGGCACCCAGCAGGCGGAACATGCGGTACTCCGCCGGTGTCTCGTACGTCGGTCCCTGCGTGGCCAGATAGATGCCCTCGCGCACGCGGATGCCCCGCTCGGCGGCGATGGCGCGGGCCTGGGCGAGCAGCCCGCGGTCGTAAGCCTCGCTCATGTCGGGGAAGCGGGGCCCGACGGGCAGGTTCTTGCCGCGAAGGGGGTGCTCGGGCAGCAGATTGATGTGGTCCGTGATCAGCATCAGGTCGCCGACGCGAAACTCAGGGTTCGCGCCGCCCGCGGCGTTGCTCACGAAGAGCGTGTCGACGCCCAGGGCGTGCATGACGCGGACGGGGAAAGTGACCTCGCGCATGGAGTAGCCCTCGTAGTAGTGGAAACGCCCCTCAAGCGCCATGACGGGACGCCCGCCGAGGTGGCCGAAAATCAGGCGGCCCTGATGGCCCTCGACGGTGGAGACGGGAAAATGAGGCACGTCGGCATAGGCGAACGAGTCGGCGACGTCGATTTCCCGGGCGAGGCGACCGAGTCCCGTGCCCAGCACGACGGCTACACGGGGGCGCAGACTGGTGCGGGCACGCAGCCAGTCAGCGGTTTCTTGGATAGCTTCTAACATAGCGGTATATAATGTCGTTGAACTTCTCCTCGCCGCCGTGCAGAAATTCCACCTCGATGGGCTGCACGTAAAGGGCGGCGCGCACGGCCGGCGTCAGGCCCGGAGCGTGGAGCAGGCGGGCAGCGTCCTTCTCCGTAGTGAGAACGACGCGCCGCCGGCCTTCGAGGGCGGCAAACGCACGGTCGATGTGTACGAGGTCGCCGTGGCTGAAGGCGTGGTGGTCGGGATAGGCCAGCGTCGTAGCCCGGGGACAGAGCGTGTGGGCGTAACGCACGAAAGGCTCCGGGTGGGCTATGCCCGAGACAGCGAGCAGGGCGTCGGGCGCCGACGGGGAAACAGCCGGTGCCGTCCCCGTTCCTCCTGTAGCCGCGTCAGGATTTCCTGTCGTAGTCCCCGTTTTTTCTATCGCAGCGACAGGATTTTCTATCGTAGTACTTGTTTTTCCTATCGTAGTACTTGTAAAAACTGTCGTAGCACTTGTTTTTTCGGTCGCTGCACCTGTCCCCGCCCGGACTTCGTCGGGGAAGAGGGGGTACGGCGTGCCGTAGCGCATGGCGGTGAAAAACAGATGCTGCCCCGGCTCCAGGCGCAGGCGGCGGCGCAGGGCGGCACACTCGACCGCCGACAGGCGCGCGGGACACTTCGTCACAACGACTATCTGGGCACGGCGACGGCCGCTGGCGGGCTCGCGCAGCCGGCCGGCGGGCAGCAGGGCGTCGCCGACAAAGAGACGGTGGTAATCGGTGAGCAGGATGTTGAGCCCGGCACGGACGTAGCGGTGCTGAAAGGCATCGTCGAGCACGATGCAGTCCGGCCGCGGCGTCATGGCCAGCAACCGGCGGATGCCGTGGCGGCGGTCGGCGTCGACGGCCACTATGGCGCGGGGATGGCGGCGGTAGATTTGCAACGGTTCGTCGCCGATGTCGGCCGACGTGGAGCGCGGCCCGGCCAGCTGCCAGCCGTGGCTGCTTCGCTTGTAGCCTCGGCTGAGCAGAGCCACGCGCAGCCCGGCGTCCTCGAGCAGGCGCACGAGATAATCGGCGTGGGGCGTCTTGCCCGTACCGCCGACGGCAAGGTTTCCCACGCAGATGACGGGCAGGTCGAACGCGGTTTCGGTCAGTACGCCGGTGTCGAACAGCAGGTTGCGCGCCCCGACGCCGAGGCCGTAAAGCCAGGACAGCGGACGCAGCAGGTGATTGACCGACGGGCGGGGAGCGGACGTAGGCATGGTCAGTGGAGATTGAGTTCGTAAGGCAGGCGGGCCTGTAGGCAGTCGGTGCCTTGCAGGCTCTTGAGGAAGACAAGCGGACGATAGTAACTGCCCAGCGCAGCACGCAGTTCCTGTTCGAAATAGCCCTCACCCCGGTCGGCCCACATGTCCGCGTACCACGGACGCCGGGCGGGGTAGGCCTTGACCGTGTAGTCGTCCGTCTTGGCCCGGAGGGCGGCATGGGTCACGGCGTCGCTGAGCGAGCCGAGATAGTCGACCAGCCCGATGGCCTTGGCCTGCCGCCCGGTCCACACGCGGCCCTGGGCGATGCTGTCGACCTGCTGGGGCTTCATCCCGCGACCGGCCGCCACGCGACGGAGGAAAAGGGCGTAACCACGGTCGACGTAGGCCTGCATCGCGGCACCCTCGGCGGCATTAAAGGGCCGGCCCACGGTGCCGAAATCGGAGGCCTCGTTCGTCTTGACGACGTCGAAGTGAAGCCCGAGCTTGTCCGTGAGCAGCCCCGAAGCGTCCGGAATCATCCCGAAGATGCCGATGCTGCCCGTGAGGCTGGTCGGCTCGGCATAGATGCAGTGGGCGCCGCAAGCCAGGTAGTAGGCGCCCGAGGCGGCCGTACCGCCCATGGAGACGACCACCGGCTTGCGCTGCTTGAGGAGCTGCACGGCGCGCCACATCTGCTCCGAGGCATAGGCGCTGCCGCCGCCCGAGTTAATACGAAGTACGACGGCCTTCACCCGGTCGTCGGAGGCGAGGCGGTCGAGGTCGGCCACGACGTCCGGGGCGACGATGAGCTCCGTGCTGCCGAGGCCCTCGATGCGCGTACCGACGATGTCGCCGTGCGCGTAGTAGACGGCGATTTCGCTCTCGGTGTCGGGCCGCTCCGGCTCGAGCGCCACGACGTCGCGCGGCGCTACGAGGGTCAGTTTGTCCGTCCCCACCCGCTGGCGCAGCAGCGCCCGGACGCCGTCGACGTAAGCGAGCGTGTCCACCAGGCCCTGCCGCACGTAGTCGCGGGCGTCGGCCAGAAGGGTGTAACGGTCGGCATAGGCGTTCAGGCTGTCGACCTTGACGCGGCGCGAGGCGGCCACCTCGTGACAGATGCGGCTCCAGATGTCGCGCAGGTAGGCGTCGATTTGCTTACGGCTGGCCTCGCTCATCGCCGTAAGGGTGTAGGGTTCCACGTAGCTTTTGTACGTACCCACGCGGTAGACTTGCATCCGCACACCGACCTTTTCGAGCAAATCCTTGTAGAAGACGGGCGTCGCGGCGAAGCCGTGCCAGTCGAGCATGCCGCTCGGATTGAGCACGACGCGGTCGGCGACGCTGGCCACGTAGTAGGCGCCCTGCGAATAGTTGTCGCCGTAGGCCACGACGAACTTCCCGCTCCGCTTGAAGGCGACGAGCGCGTCGCGCAGCTCTTCGAGCGTGGCGGGCGAAGCCAGCAGTACACCGCCCTCGAGGTAGATGCCGGCGATGCGGTCGTCGTCCGCGGCAATACGTATGGCGGCGAGCAGCTCGTCGAGTCCGGTGGCCTCGGCGTCGGCGCCCATGAGCGTATTGAGCGGGTTTTCGGTGACGCGTTCGGTCACTTCGCCCGTCAGGCGCAGGCGGAGCACGGCGCCGTCGGTCACTTCGGTCGTCGCGCTGCCGACGGCCACGAGCGAGCCCAGCGTGGCGAGGCCCGCCACGGTCAGTACGGCCCCCGTCACGAGAAGCCCGACAACGGTGGCCAGCACGTATTTCAGGAATTGTTTCATTGCGCTATATTATATAATGTGTAGTTCAGGGGAAGTCGATGTCTACCTCGACGGGGCAATGGTCCGACCCGAAAACGCCGCTGTGTATGGCCGCGCCCGTCAGGGCCGGCGCCAGGCGGTCGGAAACGAGGAAGTAGTCGATGCGCCAGCCGGCATTCTTCTCGCGGGCACGGAAGCGGTACGACCACCAGGAGTAGGCGCCCTCGGCGTCGGGGTAGAAATGGCGGTAAGTGTCGGTGAAGCCGGCGTCGAGAAGCTGCTGGAACTTCGCGCGTTCCTCGTCGGTAAAGCCAGCGTTGCGGCGGTTGGTCTTGGGGTTCTTCAAGTCGATTTCGCGGTGGGCCACGTTCAGGTCGCCGCAGACCACGACGGGCTTGCGGCTGTCGAGCTCCAGCAGGTAACGGCGGAAATCGTCCTCCCAGGCCATGCGGTAGTCCAGCCGGCGCAGCTCGTCCTGCGAATTGGGGACGTAGACGGTCACGAGGTAGAACTTGTCCATCTCGAGCGTTATCACCCGACCTTCGTGGTCGTGCGCTTCGACGCCCATGCCGTAATCCACGGTGAGCGGTTCGCAGCGGGTGAATACCGCCGTGCCCGAGTAGCCTTTCTTCTCGGCGTAGTTCCAATAACTGCGGTAGCCGTCGAACTGCAAATCGAGCTGACCGGCCTGCAACTTGGTTTCCTGCAAACAAAAGAAGTCGGCATCGAGCGCGGCGAAGCTGTCGCGGAAGCCCTTGTCGCAGCAGGCGCGCAGTCCGTTGACGTTCCAGGAGATGAATTTCATAACGATAAGAATCTTTGTCGGTGAAACAGTGGTCTAGGTCGGGCATTGCGCGCACGGTGCGACCGCACACGCCACGCACAGCGCCCCCACCCTGCAAATATAAGTAAATCCGGGAAACCGGCCCGCTCCGCACCGCGGTTTTCGCGCCGACAATGAGAAAAGAAAAGCTACGACGCAAAAAACGGCATCCGAACCCTGAGGAACAGATGCCGCCGTGGCCTGTCGGAAAGAGGCGACTCGAACGCCCGACCCCTACGTCCCGAACGTAGTGCGCTACCAACTGCGCTACTTTCCGAAGTGCGGTGCAAAATTACGACTTTTTTCGGAGATGCAAAAACTTTGATTGATTTTTTCGCCTACTTGTCTGTTTTCACTTCCAGTATGGCCTTCGGATTGACCGGGTCGGTCGTGATGAGCAGGATGCGGAGGCGCGATTTGGACCGCTTCAGGAATTTGCGTACCACCGTGACGCGCAGATAGGTGCTTTCGCCCGGCTCAAGGGTGCTTTCGCCGAGCGAAACGTTCAGGCTGGGATGGTACACCTGGAGCGACTTCACTTCGAGCGGGCTGCGCCCTGCGTTGGTCAGGGTGAACTCTCCCTTCAGCCGCTTCTTACCCTCGAAATGACCAAGGTCGAGGAAGGTCTGGTCGAACGCGGCGACGGGTGCCTGGGCCAGCTGATCGGCCGTGAGGCTGTCGGCGGGCGGAAGAAGCAACACCGACACCGGTATCTCGTTGTCCTGGCTTACGCGGTCGCCGGGGTAACGGCTGAGATACACACTGGTCTGCGTGAGGCCCATGCCGAGGAGTTTGCGCGTGTCGAGAGTGAGGATGACTTTCCCGGTGCGGCCGCCGCGGATGCGTTCGGGCACGGCCTTCATCGTGAGGTAGGCGGGCAGGTGCATAAGCTCGGGCTCGTAAGCCTTGCTGCCGCCGTTGAGCAGCGTGATGACCTGCTGGGCGGTGTCGCCGCTGTGCACGTCGTCAAAAGCGACCTCACTGCGGTCGTAATAGATATCGCCGATGCGATAGGGAAGGCGGTCGGAGTAGTCAACCTTTTCGCGGGCCACGATGCCCGATACGGTCAGATAGAGGGGCTCGTCGTCCGCGTTTGTCATGACGGCGACCTGCTTCTCGAAGGTGCCGAGCATTTCGGCGTCGTACGTGACAGTGATGTAGCCCACGCCGTCGGGCGCGATACTGTCGGTGGTCCACTCGACGGCCGTACAGCCGCAGTCGGGATGTACGCCGGTGATGACGAGGGGCGTCGTGCCGCGGTTGACCAGGTCGAAGCGCGCCGTGGCGGGCTGCTTCCACAGGATGGTGCCCAGCTCGTGGCGACGCGTGGACAGCCCGACGAGCGGCTGCGCCGCAGCGGTCAGTGTGCCCAGCAGGACCAGGAGAATGAGGAGCTGTATTTTGCGATTCATGGGGTCTGCGTTCGTAATTTCCCGGCAAAGGTAAGAAAAAAGCGCTGCCCGGCGCGGCGTTTCAGGAAAAGTAACAGTACGCCACGACGGAGCTTCCTCAGCCGCGGCGCACGTAGTCGACGAAGGTGTAGGGCTCGCTGTTGCGCTCGTCGGGCTCGTGGTGCTCGCTGTGGCCGACCTGCCACTCGGCGGCGTCGAACTCGGGAAAAAAGACGTCGGCCGCGGCGGGCGTAGCGTCGATGTGCGTCAGGCAGAGGCGGTTGGCCAGGGGCAGGGCTTCGCGGTAGACCGACGCACCACCGATGACGTACACCTGCTCGTCGGCTTCGCACGAAGCGAGGGCTTCGCCGAGCGAGGCGAACACCTCGGCGCCGGGAAAGGCGGCGTCGGCCTGCCGCGTCAGCACGACGTTTCGACGGTTGGGCAGGGCGCCCTTGGGCAGCGACTCAAACGTGCGGCGGCCCATGACGACGGTGTGGCCCGTGGTCAGTGCCTTGAAGCGGCGCAGGTCGGCAGGCAGGTGATAGAGCAGGTCGTTGCGGTAGCCGATGGCACCGTTGCGGGCCACGGCGGCAATGAGGGTAAGGGTCATGAGGGTGGAATTTTTCAGACGGTCAGACGGACACTTTCGCAGCGATGTGGGGCCACGGGTCGTAGCCCTCGAGCTGGAAATCCTCGTAGCGGAAGTCGAAGAGGCTCGTTACGTCCGGATTGAGCTTCATTGTGGGTAGGGGGCGCGGGGTGCGTGTCAGTTGCAGGCGGGCCTGCTCCAGATGGTCCAGGTACAGATGCGTGTCGCCCGTGGTGTAGATGAAGTCGCCGGCGGTCAGCCCGGTGACTTGTGCCGTCATTAACAGCAGGAGCGCGTAGCTGGCTATGTTGAACGGCACGCCAAGGAACGTGTCGGCCGAGCGCTGATAGAGCTGCAACGACAGGCGTCCGTCGGCCACGTAGAACTGGAACAGGATGTGGCAGGGCGGCAGGCGCATCTCGTCGAGGGCGGCCACGTTCCACGCGCTCACCAGGATGCGGCGCGAGTCGGGCGTCTCGCGTATCTGCCGCACCACCTCGGCTATCTGGTCGATGTGACCGCCGCGATAGTCGGGCCACGAGCGCCACTGCGAGCCGTAAATGGGCCCCAGCTCGCCGTCGGCGTCGGCCCACTCGTTCCAGATGCGCACCCCGTGGTCCTGCAAATAATGCACATTGGTGTCGCCGCGCAAAAACCAAAGGAGCTCGTAAATAATGGACTTGAGGTGGAGTTTCTTGGTAGTGAGCAGCGGGAAACCGTCGGCCAGGTCAAAACGCATCTGGTGCCCGAAGACGCTTTTCGTCCCGGTGCCCGTGCGGTCGTGCTTTACGGTTCCGTCGTCGAGGATGTGCCGGAGGAGTTCGAGGTATTGTCGCATGGATTATGGTCGTTGTTTGCGTGATTCGTTTCGTAGAAGCGGCGGTCGCGGCGGGCGGTCCAGTAGTTGCCGCCGCCGATACAGGCGATGAGCAGTCCGACGCCGGAAAGCAGTCCCGAACCGACTATGCCGAACAGCAGGGCCATCCCCACCCCGAGCGCGGCGAGGCGCACGGCGGCGTTCTGCCGCCGGTGTATCCACAGCGCCACGGCCGACGGCGTCGCCACGGGCGGCGCAAGGGGTCGCCGCAGGGCGCGCACGATGAGCACGACGCCCACGACGATGACCACGAGCGGCAGCACCAGGAAGCCCAACAGGCCGAGGCCCGTCAGCCCGAGGAGCGACTCCAGCAGCGGTTCGTCCAGATAGAAACTGAACTGACGGTGGTGGACGGTGGACTGCGGGGCGTAGAACGCCGAGTCGGCAGCCGTCGAGAGGGTGTCCGTCACGAGCGTGACGGCGGTCGGCGTCTGGCCGACCGAGTCGAGCTGGGCCGCCGCCGGCGCAAGGCACAGCAGCGTGGCGACAAGGCAAAGGAGAGCTTTTTTCATACCGCTACAGGGGCTTTTTCGGACGAGAGAGACAGCCGCCGGGCTGCCTCCCGCAACTGCAAAGATACGCTTTTCTGCCCGAAGCGCGCCACACAGGCCGCGAAAATAGCGGTGGCCGGCGCCAGCCCGCCGCTCCACAGGACCCGCCGCTCCCGTCAGCCCCACCGGTATTCACAAGTACTACGACAGGAAAAACAAGTACTACGACAGTTTTTCCTATCGCAGCGACAGTTTTTCCTGTCGCTGCGTTGGGTTTTCTTCACACTCCGGGGCGACCGCCGGAGGCAGCCGGCAGATTTTTCCGCGTTAATTTTCGTACATCACGGGCTACGCTTGAGAGATATTGCGTAATTTTACGGCCACGAATCACTACTCAACGAATCACCATGAAAGACAAGAAGTTTTATCCCTGGCTCGTCGTCGCGCTGCTTTGGGTGGTCGCGTTGCTCAACTATATGGACCGGCAGATGCTGTCGACGATGCAGGAAGCCATGAAGGCCGACATCGTCGAACTGCAAAAGGGCGAGGCGTTCGGCCTGCTGATGGGCGTGTTTCTGTGGATATACGGACTGGTGAGCCCCGTGGCGGGCGTCGTGGCTGACAAGGTGAGCCGCAAGTGGCTCGTCGTGGGCAGTCTGTTCGTCTGGTCGGGCGTAACGTATCTCATGGGCTACGCCACCACGTTCGACCAGCTTTTCTGGCTGCGCGCCGTGATGGGCGTCAGCGAGGCGCTCTACATCCCCTCGGCCCTTTCGCTCATTGCCGACTGGCACCGCGGCCCGACGCGCTCGCTCGCCGTGGGCATCCACATGACCGGCCTCTACATGGGCCAGGCCGTCGGCGGTTTCGGCGCCACCGTCGCCGCGATGTTCACGTGGCACACCACGTTCCACTGGTTCGGCATCGTGGGCGTCGTCTACTCCCTTGTGCTCATTTTCCTGCTCCACGAGAACACCGAACGCGAGGCTCCCGCAACTCCGTCGCCGGGCCAGCCGCGCACGTCGGTGTGGGGCGCCCTGTCGTTCGTACTGAGCAACTGGGCGTTCTGGGTCATCCTGTTCTACTTCGCCGTGCCGAGCCTCCCGGGCTGGGCCACGAAGAACTGGCTGCCTACGCTCTTTGCCTCTTCCCTGGGCATCCCCATGTCCGAGGCCGGCCCCATGTCGACCATCACCATCGCCGCGTCGTCGTTTGTCGGCGTGATTTTCGGCGGCATCCTCTCCGACCGCTGGGTGCGCCGCGACCTGCGCGGCCGCATCTACACCGGGGCCATCGGCCTGGCGCTGACCGTGCCGTCGCTCGTACTGCTGGGCTACAGCCACAGTGTAGCCGGCGTCGTGGGCGCCGGACTGCTGTTCGGCATAGGCTACGGCATGTTCGACGCCAACAACATGCCGATTCTCTGCCAGTTCGTCCCGTCGCGCTATCGCGGCACGGCTTACGGCCTGATGAACATGACGGGCGTCTTTGCCGGCGCCGCGGTGACCACAGTGCTGGGCTCGTGGGCCGACAAGGGGACGCTGGGCTTCGGCTTCGTCGTGCTCGGGCTCGTCGTCGTACTGGCCCTCGCGGCGCAGCTTTACTTCCTGCGGCCCAAGACTGACAACATGGAATAAACGACCGACACTCACATTTCAAACTCTATGATACTCACCACCCTGGCGGACAGCGGACGCATCGAGCCGCTCCATCCGCTCTTCAAGCGCTTCTTCGACTACGTCAAGGCGCACGACCTGCGCCACGCGCCCACCGGGCGCATCGACGTCGACGGCGACCGCCTCTTCATCAACCACGTCGAGACCGCCCTCACCGACGCCGCGACGCAGCCGCTCGAAGCCCATCGCGACTACATCGACATCCACGTGGTCCTCGACGGCGAGGAACAGTTCGGCTGGCTCCCCCTGGCCGACGCGACCGACGTACGCCAGCCCTACGACGCCGCGGCCGACTGCGCCCTCTATGCCGACCGCCCCTCGTCGTGGCTCACGCTGCGCCCGGGGCAGTGTGCCATCGTCTTTCCCGAAGACCCCCACGCGCCGGTCGTAGGCTCGGGCCGTGTGAACAAACTCATCGGAAAAATCAAAGTGGCCGTCGACTGACCGGCGACTACTCAAAAACGTATCACCACACCTATAATAATTATGGAAAAGATAATCGGGCTCATCGACGCCCCGTTTACTCCGTTCGACGCCGACGGAGAAGTCAATCTCGAACCGATAGAACGCTACGCCCGCCTGCTCGAACGCAACGGGCTTAAGGGCGTATTCATCAACGGCTCGTCCGGCGAAGGCTACATGCTGACCGAGGACGAGCGCCGCCTGCTGGCCGAGCGCTGGGTAAGCGTGGTGCGGCCGGGCTTTAAGGTCATCGTACACGTGGGCAGCACCTGCGTCAAGGAGAGCCGCCGCCTGGCCGAGCACGCCGCCGCCATCGGCGCGTGGGGCATCGGGGCGATGGCGCCGCCCTTCCCCAAGGTGAACCGCATTGCCGAGCTGGTGGACTACTGCGCTGAAATCGCCGCCGGCGCCCCCGAGCTGCCGTTCTACTTCTACCACATTCCGGCCTTCAACGGCGCCTACCTTTCCATGGTCGACTTCCTGAAAGCCGTGGACGGACGTATTCCCAACTTCGCCGGCATCAAGTACACCTACGAAAGCCTCTACGAGTACAACCAATGCCGCCTGTACGCCGGAGGCAAGTTCGACATGCTCCACGGGCAGGACGAGACGATCCTGCCGTGCCTCGCCATGGGCGGAGCGCAGGGCGGCATCGGCGGAACGACGAACTACAACGGCCGTTGTCTGACGGGCATACTCGACGCCTGGGCGGCAGGAGACCTCGACAAAGCGCGCGAACTGCAGAACTATGCGCAGGACGTCATCAACGTTATCTGCCATTATCGCGGCAATATCGTAGCCGGAAAGCGGATAATGAAACTCATCGGCCTCGACCTGGGACGCAACCGCACACCTTTCCAAAACATGACCGACGAGGAGGAAGCCCACATGAAGGCCGAACTCGAGGCCATCGACTTCTTCAACCGTTGTAACAAATGACCCGAAAGATGGACGTAAAGCAGTACCTCACCGCATGGGCCGCCCGCTACAAGGACGACCTGACTACGAACATCCTGCCGTTCTGGCTGACGCACGGACTCGACCGCCAGCACGGTGGCATTTACACCTGTCTGGACCGCGACGGCACGCTGATGGACCCGACGAAGTCGGTCTGGTTCCAAGGCCGCTTTGCCTTCGTATGCGCGTTCGCTTATAACAATGTGGAGCAACGCCCCGAGTGGCTCGAGGCCGCCCGTCGGACGCTCGACTTCATCGACGCCCACTGTTACGACACCGACGGACGCATGTACTTCGAGGTAGCCGCTGACGGCACGCCGCTCCGCAAGCGTCGCTACGTCTTCTCCGAGACGTTCGCCATCATCGCCATGGCCGAGTATGCCAAGGCCACGGGCGACGAGCGCTACGCCCGCCGCGCGCTGGAGCTCTTCAAGCGCGTGCAGGGCTTCCTGACGACACCCGGCGTGCTGGAACCGAAATACCTGCCCGCCATGCAGGCACAGGGGCACTCGGTGACGATGATTCTCATCAATACGGCCGCACGCGTGCGCGAAGTCATTGCCGACCCGGCCCTGGACGCGCAAATCGCGAAGTCGGTCGAACTGATTCGTACCTACTTCATGCACCCTGAGTTCGAGGCACTGCTCGAAATGGTCGGGCCAAAGGGCGAATTTATCGACACGTCGGCCGGCCGCACCATAAACCCCGGCCACTGCATCGAAACGGCGTGGTTCCTCATGGAGGAGGCCAAACACCGCGGCGGCGACCGCGAACTGCTCGACACGGCGCTGACTATCTTCAACTGGTCCTGGCGATGGGGCTGGGACGAAGTCTACGGCGGCCTCATCAACTTCCGCGACTGCCGCCACTTCCCCCCGCAGGACTACTCCCAGGACATGAAGTTCTGGTGGCCCCAGACGGAAGCCATCATCGCCACCCTGTACGCCTATCAGGCCACGGGCGACACGCACTACCTCGACCTGCACCGCCAGGTCAGCGACTGGACGTACGGCCACTTCCCCGACCACGAGAAAGGGGAATGGTACGGCTACCTGCACCGCGACGGCACCGTGGCCCAGCCCGCCAAGGGCAACCTGTTCAAGGGCCCGTTCCACGTACCGCGCATGATGATTTGCGGCTACCGGCTCTGCCAGGAACTGTTAAAGCAGGAGGCATGATGCGCCGCCTGCTCCTCTTGTTCGTCGCCGCCGCGGGCCTGATGTCCGCAGCGGCAACGACGCGCATCAGGGTGGCCTGCGTCGGCAACAGTGTCACCTACGGCGCCGGGCTGGCCGACCGCGCACACGAGGCCTACCCTACCCAGTTACAACGCTTGCTGGGCGACGGCTACGAAGTACGCAATTTCGGCCATAGCGGCGCCACGCTGCTCAGCCGCGGCCACCGGCCCTACGTGCGCCTGCCGGAGTTTCGCCAAGCCCTCGACTACGGCGCCGACTGCGTCGTCATTCATCTCGGTCTCAACGACACCGATCCGCGCAACTGGCCCAATCTCCGCGACGACTTCGTGGCGGACTACGAAGCGCTCATCGACTCGTTCCGACAGGCCAATCCGCGCTGCCGCATCTGGATTTGCCGCCTCACGCCTATCTTCGACCGTCACCCGCGCTTCCGTTCGGGTACGCGCGACTGGCATCGGAAAATACAGTCGGCCATCGAGGCGGTCGCCTCAGGGCGGGACGTAGGCCTCATCGACCTGCACGAACCCCTGCACAGCCGGCCCGACCTTTTCCCCGACGCCCTCCACCCCAACGCCGAGGGCGCCGCCATCCTGGCCCGCACCGTCTGCTCGGCCCTGACGGGCGACTACGGTGGTCTACGGCTGTCCCCCGTGTATGCAGACAGCATGGTGCTGCAACGCGACCGCCCGATGCCCCTGCGTGGCCAAGCCGACGCCGGCGAGCGGGTAACGGTCAGCATAGGTGGCCAGCGGTTGCGCA
This sequence comes from uncultured Alloprevotella sp., assembly GCA_944322325.1. Classification (GTDB taxonomy): domain Bacteria; phylum Bacteroidota; class Bacteroidia; order Bacteroidales; family Bacteroidaceae; genus Alloprevotella. Next base: position 49,177 of record CALUOQ010000010.1, on the reverse strand, counting down.
CAACTGCCGGCCCCGACGGCCGGTGGAGCGTCACCCTGAGTCCCCTGAAAGCCGGCCCGACCTATACGCTCGAAGTGAGCACGCCCAACCGGCGCCTTACCTTCAACGGCGTCGTGGCGGGCGAAGTCTGGGTCTGCTCTGGGCAGTCGAACATGGCCTTTCCCCTCGGCCGCTGTGCTACGGCACGCGAAGACTTGGCCGACTCCCGACGCGCCGACCTCCGCATCTACGACATGCAGCCGCGCTGGGCCACCGACGCCGTCAGCTGGCCTGCCGCCGTTGTTGACTCTGTAAACCGCCTCGACTACTTCCGCCCGGCCTCGTGGCGTACCAGCCAGCCGCAGACGGTGGCCGGCGTATCCGCCGTAGCCTACCACTTCGGTCGAATGCTGGCCGACAGCCTCGACGTGCCTGTAGGGCTCATCGTGAACGCCGTGGGCGGATCGCCGGCCGAAGCGTGGGTGGACCGCACCACGGTAGAACAGGAATTTCCCGACCTGCTCACCGACTGGTATCGCAACGACTTCATCCAGCCCTGGGTACGCGAACGCGCCGCCCTCAACGTCAAGGCCGGCCAGGGCGACGCCCGGCGCCACCCCTACCAGACGGCGTACCTCTTCGAGGCGGGCATCGCACCGCTGGACCGCTTCCCGGTACGCGGAGTGGCGTGGTACCAAGGCGAATCGAACGCCCACAACATGGAGGCGCACGAACAGACATTCCGCCTGCTGACCCAGAGCTGGCGGACGTACTGGAACGACCCGTCGCTGCCCTTCTGCTTCGTCCAGCTGTCGAGCCTCAACCGTGCGTCGTGGCCTTGGTTCCGCGACAGCCAGCGCCGCCTGTCCGCCTCGGTACCCGACTGCTACATGGCGGTAACGACCGACGTGGGCGACTCGCTCGACGTCCATCCGCGCCGCAAGCGCGAAGTGGGCCGACGGCTGGCGCTTCAGGCGCTCGCCCATGTCTACGGCTACGGCGCCGGTCGCCTCGTGGCCAACGGCCCGATGTTCCGCACGGTCACGTTCGAAGGACGCACGGCCCGCGTCGCTTTCGACCATGCCGACGGTCTCCGGACGGCCGACGGGGGCGCGCTGCGCACGTTCGAACTGGCCGGGAGCGACCGCCGCTTCTATCCGGCCGACGCGCACATCGACCGCGGCGGCACCGTCCGCCTGCAAGCCGCGCAAGTGGCCGAACCGCGCTACGTGCGCTACGGCTGGCAACCCTTCACGCGCGCCAATCTGGTCAACAGCGCCGGGCTGCCCGCCTCGACCTTTACGACGGAAAATCCTTAAAACAATAAATATATGTGGAGAAAGACCTTGATGGTCCTCGGACTGACGGCCACGAGCCTGACCCTGCAGGCGCAACTCCGCACGGGCGACATCGTCTGGACCCCGCTGCCCCGGACGGGAGCACCGGCCGACACGGCCTACCGCAAGGGGGTCTCGGCCGCCTTTGCCGGGCTCATCGGCGACCACCTCGTACTGGCCGGTGGATGCAACTTCCCCGACCGGCCGGCGGCCGACGGCGGAGCCAAACGTTACTACGACGACGTGTACGTCCTGGCGCCCGGCACGGACGGCCAGGCTTGGATTCGCGCGGGCCACATGCCCGATGCGGCAGCCTATGGCGTCGCCCTGCCCACCGACAAGGGACTGGCCTTCATCGGGGGCACCGGTCCGGACGGGCCGAGCGCCGGAGCGCGCGAACTGCGTCTGTCGGCGGACGGCCGCACGGCCCAGTGGAAAGACCTGCCGCCCCTGCCCGTTACGGTGGACAACATGGCGGGCGCACGCCTGGGGCGCCGGCTCTACGTCGCCGGCGGCAACGCGGACGGCACGCCGTCACAGCGCGTGTTCTCGCTGTCGCTCGACAGCCTGACCGCCGGGTGGCGCGAGGAGACGTCCATGCCCGGCGAACCGCGGGTGCAGCCCGTAGCCGCGGCGCTGCGCCATGGGGGTGAAATGTGCCTCTACGTGTTCGGCGGCTTTGCCGCAGCCGCGGCGGACAGGGCGCCGAGCGTGTCGCTCACAGCCCTGCGCTACGTGCCCTCGGCCCGCCGGTGGGAGCAGGTCGCCGCACCTACCGACGAACAGGGCGAGGCCATCGCGCTGGGCGGCGGAGCGGGCTACGCCCTCGGCGACACAGCGGCCCTCTGCCTCGGGGGCGTCGACAAGGACATTTTTCTGGCCGCCCTGCGCCGCGAACAGCGGTTGGCCCAGGCCCGCGCGACGGGCGACGACAGCCTCGCCGCCACCCTGCAAGCCGCCGGCCGCGACTACATGACCCACGAACCCGCCTGGTACCGATTCAACCGCCGCGTGCTCCGCTACTCGGCCGCTGCGGACCACTGGACCACCGTCGACCGCGCCGACCAGGCTGCCCGCGCCGGCGCTGCCCTCACCGGCAAGGGCACTACGTTCTACTATCTCGGCGGCGAACTGAAACCCGGTATCCGCACGCCCGACCTGTGGCGGGGCCAGTACCGCTGACCGCTGCGACAGAAAAAACGGACGCAACGATAGAAATTCCTGTCACTACGCCCGTTTTTCTTTGGATAATGTCATAAATCTACGAATTATATCTTTAGATTTCGTCATAAAGCGACAGATTATTTGTTTGGATAATCTTTATTTCGTAGCTTTGCCTTCACCATTACAAGAAGTTAGCATGTACTTCAAAAGGCTTATTGACGATTACTTATCGGAATGGGCAACACGCGAGTCACGGAAGCCCATACTGTTGCGCGGAGCGCGCCAAGTGGGGAAATCAACCGTAGTACGCCATCTCGGAGAGCGATTCACCACGTTCGTCGAAATCAATTTTGAGCGTCAGCCCGAGTATAAAACTTTATTCGGCGTCAATCTTGACGTGTCACGCATTGTGTCACAAATATCAGCCATGTATGGGAAACCCATCGTAGAAGGAAGTACGCTTCTCTTCCTCGACGAGATACAGGCCTGCCCCGAAGCGATTATGTCCCTACGCTTTTTCAAGGAAGAAATGCCCGACCTGCATGTCGTCGCAGCCGGATCGCTTTTGGAATTCGCATTAGAAGAATTGCCGACATTCGGAGTTGGCCGCATTCACTCTATGTTTATGTACCCAATGACGTTCGACGAGTTTCTCGAGGCCAACGGTGAAAGCCTCCTAAAGGCGGCACGCGACAATGCGACGCCACAAACTCCTATGCCTTCCCCCCTACACGAAAAACTCATCGGGCTATTACGCACCTACATGCTTATCGGCGGGATGCCCGAAGTCGTCGTCAAATGGGTAAAAACGCAGGACTTCCTACTCTGCCAGGAAGTGCAGGACGACCTTGTCATTAGCTATGAGGACGACTTTCCCAAGTACCGTAAAAAGGTGGACCCCATGCTGCTTCGCCTGACACTGCGCAGCGCAGCCGTACAAGCGACAAAAAAATTTGTATTCGCCCAAGTAGGCGGAAATTACAAGGCAGGAGAAGTCAAAAAAGCCCTTGAAATGCTGACGCTCGCTGGCTTACTGGTCCCCGTAACGCACTCAGACGCAAACGGCCTTCCGCTCGGAAGCGAAGCGGACAGAACTTATAGGAAATACCTGCTCCTTGATAGTGGCTTAATGCTTCGTTGGTTGAACTTGGCCATCGGAAATATCAAATCAATGACAGTGCACATACTCACAAGCAGTGTCGCAGATTTAGTCAACAAAGGCCCGATTGCTGAGTTAATCACCGGATTAGAAATGATTCGCTACCAAAGCCCAAACGTCCGCCACGAATTGTACTATTGGCAACGCACCGCCAAAAACTCATTAGCCGAAGTGGATTACGTCACAGAATATCAGCAAAAAGTCCTGCCGGTCGAGGTCAAAGCAAGGACGCAAGGCGGCATGAAAAGTCTGTGGCTGTTTATGCGCGAGAAGCGATGGACGGAAGCCGTCCGCTGCTCGTTGGAAAACTTCGGCGCGTTTGACTACACAGACAAAGAAGCCGGGGGAGTCATCCGCCACGTGCTGATTTGTCCGTTGTATGCCATCTCACGCATGCGGGCTGCGATGGAATGACAGAGCCCCCGTCGCCCCACTCTAAGCAGAAGAGGCATACGGCAAAGCACCGGCCTCATCTCGCCATCCGCCGACAGAAAAAACGGACGTAGCCCCCGTTTGCACAAGTGTAGTCCCAGAAATTTCTATCGCTACGACAGAAAAAACTGTCGTAGTACTTGTTTTTCCTGTCGTAGTACTTGTTCCGGCCGACGGTGGATACCATCGGCCGGAACGCTTGGGCGGCAAACGGATGTCGGCGCCCCGCTCACACCCCGCCTGAAAAATTATTGGTGGCTCTACGTCCGCATTTACTGACGCTTAAGGGCCAAATGCCCTGCCCGACTTGACAATTCTGCCCGCAAGCGGACGCAATCCTAACAAGCGTCAAAATTTCAGCAGCGAAATAGCAAGTAGACCTGTCAAAAAAGTAGGAAAATGTTTTGGCTTTCTTAAAACTTCTCTATATATTTGCCGCCATAGCAATTTAACTCATAGGATTCATGGAAAACACTAAAAGAGTTTACACATTCGGTAACGGCAAAGCCGAAGGCAATGCCGAGATGAGAAACCTGCTTGGTGGTAAAGGCGCCAACCTGGCTGAGATGAACTTGATTGGCGTTCCGGTCCCGCCGGGCTTCACCATCACGACGGACGTCTGCAACGAGTATTACGCCATCGGCAAGGACCAGGTGACCGCACTGCTCAAGAGCGAAGTGGAAGCCAGCCTGCGGCACATCGAGACACTGATGAACAGCCGGTTCGGCGACGTAGCGAATCCGCTGCTGCTCTCCGTACGTTCCGGCGCACGGGCCTCGATGCCGGGCATGATGGACACCATCCTTAACCTTGGCCTGAACGACGAGGTCGTAGAGGGACTGGCCGCCAAGACCGGCAATCCGCGTTTCGCCTACGACGCTTACCGCCGCTTTGTGCAGATGTACGGCGACGTCGTGCTGGGCATGAAACCCGTAAACAAGGACGACATCGACCCGTTCGAGGCCATCATCGACCAAGTGAAGCGGGAAAAAGGCGTGAAGCTTGACAACGAACTGGGTGTCGACGAGCTGAAACGCCTGATCGCGCTGTTCAAGGCTGCTATCCGGGAGCAAACGGGCAAGGAGTTCCCGACCGACCCGATGGAACAACTGTGGGGCGCCATCTGCGCCGTGTTCGACAGCTGGATGAACGAGCGCGCCATACTTTACCGTAAGATGGAAGGCATTCCCGCCGAGTGGGGCACGGCCGTCACGGTGATGGCCATGGTGTTCGGCAACATGGGCGACACGTCGGCTACAGGCGTATGCTTCAGCCGCGACGCCGCCACGGGCGAAGACTGCTTCAACGGCGAGTGGCTCGTCAACGCGCAGGGTGAGGACGTCGTGGCCGGTATCCGCACGCCTCAGCAGATTACGATTCAAGGCTCGCAGCGCTGGGCCAAGCTGCAAGGCATCAGCGAAGAGGAGCGCCGGAAGACCTTCCCGTCGATGGAGGAAGCCATGCCGGAGCTGTTCCAGCAACTGAACGCCATCCAGCAGAAACTCGAGAACCACTACCGCGACATGCAAGACATGGAGTTTACCGTGCAGGAGGGCAAATTGTGGCTACTCCAGACCCGCAACGGCAAACGCACCGGGGCCGCGATGGTAAAGATTGCGATGGACCTGCTCCGCCAAGGACTCATCGACGAAAAGACCGCCATCGAGCGCTGCCAGCCCGGCAAGCTCGACGAGCTGCTCCACCCTGTGTTCAACAAGCAGGCCCTGGCAAAGGCTCAAGTGCTGACACGCGGCCTGCCGGCCTCGCCGGGCGCAGCGACAGGGCAAATCGTATTCTTTGCTGACGACGCCGCCAAATGGCGCGCCGACGGACACAAAGTCGTCATGGTACGCATCGAAACCTCGCCCGAGGACCTCGCCGGTATGGCCGTAGCCGAAGGCATCCTGACCGCACGGGGCGGCATGACGTCGCACGCCGCAGTCGTCGCACGCGGTATGGGAAAATGTTGCGTCAGCGGAGCGGGAGCCATCAACGTAGACTACAAAGCCCGCACCGTAGAGATTGACGGCGTCGTGCTGCGCGAAGGCGATTTCATCTCGCTCAACGGAACAAACGGCGAGGTATATAAGGGCGAAATCCTCACCCAGGCAGCAGAACTGTCGGGCGACTTCGCCGCACTGATGGACCTTTGCAGCAAATACACCCGCCTGCAAGTGCGCACCAACGCCGATACGCCGCATGACGCCGAAGTGGCCCGCAAGTTCGGCGCCGTGGGCATCGGCCTCTGCCGCACGGAACACATGTTCTTCGACAACGAGAAAATCATCGCCATGCGCGAGATGATTCTGGCCGAAGACGTCGAGGGACGCAAGAAAGCGCTCTCCAAGCTGCTCCCGTACCAGAAAGAAGACTTCAAAGGCATCTTCCGCGCCATGGACGGCTATCCGGTCAACGTCCGACTACTCGACCCGCCACTGCATGAGTTCGTGCCCCACGACACTAAGGGACAGGAAGAACTGGCGCAGTCAATGGGCGTCACGGTCGAGTACATCCGCCAACGCGTCGACAGCCTGTGCGAACACAATCCTATGCTGGGACACCGCGGATGCCGACTGGGAAATACGTACCCCGAGATCACGCAAATGCAGACCCGCGCCATCCTGACGGCCGCTATCGAACTGAAAAAGGAAGGGCTGAACCCGATGCCGGAAATTATGGTACCACTCACGGGCATTCTCTACGAATTTGAAGCCCAAGAGGAAGTTATCCGCAAAGAAGCCGCAGACGTGTTCGCCGAAGAAGGCATCGAAATTCCGTTCAAGGTCGGAACGATGATCGAAATCCCCCGCGCGGCCCTGACTGCCGACAAAATCGCGTCCCGTGCCGAATACTTCTCGTTCGGTACCAACGACCTTACGCAAATGACGTTCGGCTATTCGCGCGACGACATCGCCTCGTTCCTCCCGGTCTACCTCGACAAAAAGATTCTCTCCGTCGACCCGTTCCAAGTCCTTGACCAAAACGGCGTAGGCCAGCTCATCGACATGGCAGTCAAAAAAGGCCGTTCCGTACGTCCCGACCTGAAGTGCGGCATTTGCGGCGAACACGGCGGCGAACCCTCGTCCGTGAAGTTCTGCCACAAGGTCGGCCTCAACTACGTCAGCTGCTCTCCATTCCGCGTGCCGATTGCCCGTCTGGCTGCGGCGCAGGCTGCTGTGGAAGATGCGCAATAAGAAGTCGGTCATCCGTAAATCAGGCGGTATCTCCTTGCTTGCGAGGAGATACCGCCTATTCGTTTCCTCACCTGCAATGACACTCAACAAGGCTGTTCAAAATATGTATTAAGCACTTGCAGGCAGGCGGACAACCCCAAATTCGGCAAGCGTAGCTATCGTGTTCTCCACCTCAGTCAGAAGACGTAGCGGCTTTGCCTTTCTCTGAGATTTTGTTACTTTTGCGAAGATTTTTTCACTGTTTATTTCTGCAGGCGCTATGAATAGAAGCCTTTCACGCCTGGTCGGGACGTTGTGCCTGCTGCTGGGAACGACATGGACTGTCCGGGCGGCGGACAAGCCTTTCGTCGTGGGCAACAGCCGCCTGACTTTCATCACGGAAAACCTCGTCCGGCTGGAGTATGCCGACGGGGCAAAATTTCTGGACGACTCCACACTTTTCGCCGTCAACCGCACGCCGCGTGAAGTCGACGTCCGCCTCGAGCGGCAGGGACGGAAATACATCTTCACGACGCCGGCCATGCAGCTGACACTGGACGCCGACGGCGCTCCGTTCGGACAGAACAACCTGCGAGTGACGTGGACCCAAGGCGGAAAGCGGCGCAGCTGGTGCCTGACGGACACGCAACGCGGCAATCTGCTCGGCCCCGTCGTGACGCTGGACGCCGTAAGCGGACCGGTGCCACGCATGGACGGACTGCTGAGCCGCGACGGTTGGTACCTGATAGACGACAGCGGGCGTGACGTCTACCGCGACGGGGGGCTGAGCCGGCGCGACCGCTCGCACGTGCAGGATTTCTATCTCTTTGTCTACGGCACGGATTTCAAGGCGGCACTGCGTTCGCTCGCTGCCGTAAGCGGACGCGCCCCCTTGCCGCGTAAATACGTGCTCGGCTCGTGGTATTGCCGTTGGTGGGCCTATACGGCGGATGACTACCGCGACATTGTGCGCGGCTACGAAGAGCACGACTTCCCCATGGATGTGCTTGTCTTCGACATGGACTGGCACCGCAAGGACGCCACTACGGGCACGGGACACGCCTTCACGCGCGGCTGGACCGGCTACAGCTGGAACCGCAAGCTCATCCCCGACCCCGCGGGCTTGATTAAGGAATTCCGCGACAAACAGATTTACGTCACCCTCAACGACCATCCTCACGATGGCATCCGCCCGCATGAGGACATGTTCGACGCCTTCATCCGCGACCTCGGTGTCGACACGGCGCACACCGGTGTACCCATTTTCGACGCCGGCGACCGTCGCTACATGCGCGCCTTCCTGAAGCACGCCCACGGCTGGAGCGACTCCATCGGCGTGGCTTTCTGGTGGCAGGACTGGCAGCAGGACTACCCTTTACCCCACCGTGCGCGGCACGACGACTCGCCACGTCCCCTGGCTCAATGAGCTCTACTACAACCACTCGCGACGCGACGGCCTGCGCGGACAAGGTTTCGCCCGCTGGGGCGGATGGGGCGACCACCGCCATCCCATCCAATTCTCGGGCGACGCGGTGGGCAACTGGGACGTACTGCGCTTCGAGGTCGACCTCACGACGACCAGCGGCAACGCCGGCTGTTTTTTCTGGGCACATGACATCGGCGGATTCTACGACGGCACCGACCCCGAGCTCTACACGCGCTGGACGCAGTTCGGTCTGCTCAACTCCTCCTTGCGCATTCACTCCGTCAGCGACGACAAGCTCGACCGTCGCCCCTGGCTGTGGGGCGAACGGCAGGAGCGGGCCATGCGGCGCATCTATCATCTGCGTTCGCGCCTGATGCCTTATATTTATAGCAGTGTGCGGCAGTGCCATACCGACATGCTGCCACTCAACCGCGGTCTCTACATCGAGCAGCCCGACATCGAAGCCTCCTACCACCACCCTGGCGAGTTCCTCTTCGGCGACCTGATTCTCGGTGCTCCCGTCACGGAAGCGGGACAGGGCCCTGATTTCACGGTAAACGTTCCCGTGTATTTCCCGGACGGTTGCGACTGGTACAGCCTCTTCACCGGCCAGCGCTACACCGGCGGTACGACCGACACCGTCCCCACGCCGCTCGAGAACTCGCCCGTGTTTGTCAAGGGCGGCTGGCCCCTGCCCATGCAGCCCTACCGGCCGCGCATGGCGTCGGCGCCGCTCGACACCCTCGTGGTGCGCTGCTATCCCGGACGGGAGGGCGACGAAAACACCTATCGCCTTTACGAAGACGACGGGCAGACCACAGACTACGAGCGGGGCCACTTCGCCACGACCGCGCTGACGTACAGCCTGCGGAATGGTACGGTACGCCTGACGGTGGCTCCGGCCGAAGGCAGCTACGCTGGTCAGCCCGAGCGCCGCGCTTACCGCATAGAGTTGCCCGGCATACCGGCTGACCGCCGCGTGCGGGCCCGCTACGACGACGCGGTAGGCGGCCTTGTCGTCCCGGTCGCACGGCGTGACATCCGCCGCGCCGTGACGGTTGAAGTCGACGCCTGAAAAACCAGCGAAAGCCATTGTTTCCTATACGGATTATCGCCGAAACGGCGGGCGCACAGCCCGTCATTTCGGCGATAATCCGTATCTTTGCCGACGCGGTATGCCTTGGTGCTCACAGGCACCGCGTGACGACGATGAAACCGGTACAACAAAATTCGGCACGGGCCTGGCTGCTGGCCGCGCGCCCCAAGACGCTCACAGCAGCCCTTATCCCCGTCATCGCAGCCACCGCCCTGGCCGTGGCCGACGGACGTTTCCGCCCCGCTGCGGCGGCCTTGTGTGCCGTCTTTGCCTCGCTGATGCAGGTGGCGGCCAACTTCATCAACGACTTGTTCGACTTTCTCAAAGGCACCGACCGCGAGGACCGGCTGGGCCCCGAGCGGGCCTGCGCGCAAGGCTGGATTTCGCCGCGTGCCATGCGCTGGGGCATCGGGGCCACGATCGTGCCGGCCTGCGCCGTGGGGCTGGGCCTGCTGGCCTACGGTGGCTGGTGGCTCGTCGGCATCGGCGCAGCCTGCGTAGTGTTTGCTTTTCTCTACACGACGCTGCTCAGCTATTGCGGGCTGGGCGACTTGCTGGTCTGGGCGTTTTTCGGCCTCGTGCCCGTCGCTGCGACCTACTACGTACAGGCCGGAGCGGTCACGGCGCCGGTGTGGTGGGTGGCAGCCGCCTGCGCGCTGGCAGTGGACACACTGCTCGTGGTGAACAACTACCGCGACCGCGACACCGACCGCGCCGCCGGCAAACGCACCCTCATCGTCGCGCTGGGCGGACGCTTCGGCAGCCTGTTCTACCTCGGTCAGGGACTGGCCGCCTATGGCTGCGTGGCGGCCCTTTCGCTCTACGGCTACCGCTGGACGGCGCTGTTCCCGCTGCTGTACGTCGTGCTCCACGTGCGCACGTGGCGAACCATGGTACGCATCGGGCAGGGCCGCGCGCTCAACGGCATCCTCGGCGCCACGTCGCGCAACATGTTTCTTTTTGCCGTGCTGCTGGCACTGGCCTTATGCTTGTCCTGAAGATGCGGTCGGTACGGCGCTTACTCCTCCTTCTGGCTTTGGCCCTTACGGACACAGCGACGCTGCCGGCGCAGTCCGACAGCCTTGCTCCCAGCCGCCTGACTACACGCGCGTGGCTGCTGGGCGTCGGTCGCGTCAACCGGCTCGACACGTACCTCTCCCCGCTCGAATACACGGGCCCCGAGCTCCACGTCGTGCGCGAGACGATGCGCCCCACGCGGTGGCTCGCCGGCCGCATCTCGACGCAGCGGCTCGTCGTGGCCGGCGTAGCCTACACCCACTCACCCACCGACGACGGCAAGGCCTGGAGCGGACAGATCGACGGGGCCTGGGGCTATCACTACAACTGGCGCCCCGCGCCGGGCCTGCGCCTCATGGCGGGCGCCCAGGCGGCAGGCGGACTGGGCTTTCAGTACCACACGCGCAACGGCAACAACCCCGCGCAGGCCCGCGCCGACGTGGCCTTGTCGGCCTCGCTGCTGGCGGTGTACAAATTCCGCCTCGGACGGTGGCCCATGACGGCGCGCGTGCAGGCAGACGCTCCGTTGCTCGGCGCCATGTTCACCCCCCATTACGGCCAGTCGTACTACGAGCTTTTCTCCCTCGGCCATTACGACCGCAATGTGCGCTTCACGCATCCCGGCAACGCGCCCTCGATGCGCTGGCTGGCCACGCTGGACGTGCCCCTCGGTCGGGCCGTGGTGCGCGTCGGTTACCTGTGCGACATCCGCCAAAGCGACGTGAACCACCTGAAGCGCCACGCGTGGAGCCACGCCCTCCTTGTGGGCTACGTCCGCCACTTCACCCTCATCCGCCCGGCCGACCGCCGGCGCGCTGACATGATTTATTGATGCGATGAAAACGTTGGTTTCTTCCCTGACTGCCCTGCTGACGGCGCTCGTATGCCTCACGTCCTGCATCACCGAGGACGTGCCCGACAACTCGCCGGCGGGTAATTTCGAGGCCCTTTGGCGGACACTCGACGAGCACTATTGTTTTTTCCGGGAGAAAGGCGAGGAGTACGGTCTGGACTGGTCGGCCGTCGGGGCGGAGTACCGCGACGCCGTGGTGCCGGGCATGTCGAGCGAACAGCTGTTCGAGGTGATGGCGGCCATGCTGGCCGAACTGCGCGACGGCCACGTGAACCTCTCGGCCGCCCACGACGTGGCGCGCTACGGGGCATGGTTCGACGACTACCCGGCCAACTATTCCGACTCGCTCGAACGGATTTACCTGGGGCGCAGCGAGGACTACGCCGAAGCCGCCGGTTTGCAATACCGCGTGCTCGACGACAACATCGGCTACCTCCGTTGTGAGTCGTTCAACACCACTCCGGGCGACGGCAACCTCAACGAAATCATGCGTCGGCTGGCCGTGTGCGACGGACTCATCGTCGACATCCGCCACAACGGCGGCGGCATGCTCACGGCCGCCCAGAAGCTGGCCTCGCTCTTCGTCAACGAGCGCACGCTCGGCGGCTACATGAGCCACAAGACCGGTCCGGGCCACGACGACTTCTCCGAACCCGAGCCGATATGGATAGAGCCGTTCGAGGCGCTGCGCTGGCAGAAGCCCGTCGCCGTGCTGACGAACCGGCGCACGTACAGCGCAGCCAATTCCTTTACCATGTTTGTCAAGGGGCTTCCCCGCGTGGCGGTGGTCGGCGACCGCACGGGCGGCGGCGCCGGCATGCCCTTCACGTCCGAGCTGCCCAACGGCTGGAGCGTGCGCTTTTCGGCCTGCCCCATGTACGACCGCGACGGCCAGTGCACCGAGAGCGGCGTCGACCCCGACCTTGAGGTCGACATAACCGCTGCCGACTACGCGCGCGGCGTCGACACCATCATCGAGACGGCCCGCGCCTGGCTCAGGCAGGCCGCCGCGGACGGTTTGGACTGACGCCCCAGCCCGCTCCGCCGCGATAAGGGGCAGAAAAGAAATGCGGCGCGTTTCGCAACGTGCCGCACTTCTCACAGAACTTATATAGAGATGAAAAAACTATTCCCGTTGTTGGTTTCTGAGTTATTATTATGGTATGTATTGGGGCGCCCGCAACCGCGTTTGCCCCGGTGTTATTGACAGAGGCAAAATTAGAAAAAACTTTTGAAGCGGCAAATTTCCTCCGCCCTTATTTTTACTTTTTTTGTCCGGTAAGCGCGATGCCGTCCGGCTCGATACGGATGACGCGGTCCTTGTAGAGCGTGCCGACCGCGCGCTTGAACGTTTTCTTGCTCACGCCGAAACGGTCGGCGATGGCGTCGGCGTCGCTCTTGTCGGTGAACGGCAGGAAGCCGCCGGCCTCGCGGAGTTCCTGACGCAGCGTCTCGGCAAAGTCCCGGAAGCGCGCGGTGCCGAGCGGCTCCGCCGAGAGGTCGAGCTTGCCGTCGGGGCGCACCTGCACGACGTAGGCACGGACACGGTCGCCGACGCGCAGGTCCGCATAGTTGCGGTCGCCGTAGATGAGACCGCCGTAACGGTTGTCAACGACGGCTTTGAAACCCAAGGGGGTGCGCTGCCAGATGAGGGCGTCGACCTCGGTGCCACGGGGGTAAAGGGGCGGATGGGAGTCGAGGTAGTGCTCGATTTTGGCGGAGCCCACGATGCGGCGGGACTCGGGGTCGACGTGCACGTGTACGACATAGTCGCCCCCAAGCTCCATGCGGCGTTTCTGCTCGCCGAAGGGGACAAAAAGATCCTTGACCAAGCCCCAATGAAGGAAGGCCCCGTACTGATTGACCCAGGCCACGCGCAGGCAGGCGAAGTCGCCCACCTGCGCCAGGGGCTGTTCGGTCGTGGCAACGAGACGCTCCGCCTGGTCGAGGTAGACGAAAACGCGCACCACGTCGCCCGGGTGCATCGCCGGACTGACGTACTGACGCGGCATGAGGATTTCGCCCGTCTCGCCACCGTCGAGGTAGGCACCATGGTCGGTGAAGCGGACGATGGGAAGTTCATTCCATTTCCCCAAGTCTATCATAAGCGTGAGAGATTAACTGTAAATATGTACGTAAGGAGGTTTTGAGGATTCAGACGGCGGCTTCCGGCCCGTCCGCAGGCTGCGGCCCATCCGGCTGAGGGCTGACGATGCGGCCGTCGACGAGATGGACGGTGCGGTCGGTGAGCCGGGCCAGCTCCTCGTCGTGCGTAACGATGACAAAGGTCTGCCCGAAGCGGTCGCGAAGGTCGAAGAAAAGCTGATGGAGCTCGGCCTTGTTCTGACTGTCGAGACTGCCCGACGGCTCGTCGGCCAGGACGATGGCAGGGTCGTTGATGAGCGCCCGCGCCACGGCGACACGCTGCTTCTCGCCGCCCGACAGCTCGGACGGCTTGTGCGCGGCGCGGTCCGTCAGCTTCAGGAAGTCGAGCAGCTGCATGGCCCGCTCGCGCGAGGGGCGCACGGAGCGCCCCGCAATCAGCGCCGGAATCATCACGTTCTCCACGGCGGTGAACTCGGGCAGCAGTTGGTGGAACTGGAACACGAAGCCCAGCCGCGCGCCGCGGAAGCGGGCCAGCTCGCGGCGCCCCAGGGCAAGCACGTCGGTGCCGTCGATGCGGACGGAGCCGCGGTCCGGCCGGTAGAGCGTACCCATGATTTGCAGCAACGTCGTCTTGCCCGCACCGCTGGGGCCGACGATGCTGACGACCTCGCCCCTACCGATGTGCAGGTCTATCCCCCCGAGCACCTGGAGGCTTCCGAAACTTTTCTCGATACCGTGAAGTTCTATCATAAAGGGTGGTATGCTGACGCGGCAGCCGACCGAAAGCCGGCACGGCACCGCCTGTCCGCCTGCAAAGGTAGGCATAAAAAAGCAGAAAACCGCGTCCCACCCCGCCCGCCATGCACAGAAATTCGCCCGCAGCCGCAGGGACACAGGCCGTCCGCCCCAAACGAGGGCCGCCAGCGCCCGAAATGACAAGTGTAGTCCCCGCATTTCCTGTCGCAGCGACAGAAATTTCTATCGTAGTACTTGTAAAAACTATCGTAGTACTTGTTTTTCCTGCCGCAGCACCTGTCACAGACAAGGCCGGCACGGGCATAAACGGTAATTAGGGTTATGCAAACCGTAAAAGAGTTTGGCACACTTTGTCGCTTTTTTTCGTACCTTTGTCTCACTTTTACCTCCGCTTTCCGGACGGGCGCAAACCCTACCTGCGCCGGAAGCCCTCACTAACGCTACGACGATGAAAAAAAGAGCTTTAGGTAAACGAAGACTAAGCGTTTCGGCCATCGGTCTGGGCTGTATGGGCATGACCTGCGGCTACGGTCCGGCGCGGGACCGTGACGCCATGATCTACCTGATTCACCGGGCCGTGGACCTGGGGGTGAACTTTTTCGACACGGCGGAGTGCTACGGCCCCTTTGCCAACGAGGAGCTGCTCGGCGAAGCCCTCCAGCCCATCCGCCACAACGTGTTCGTCGCCACCAAGTTCGGCCTTAAGTCCATCGGCGGGCGTCCTGTGCCCGACAGCCGGCCCGAGTCCATCCGCCAGTCGGTGGAGGACTCCCTGCGACGGTTGCGCACGGACCATGTCGACCTGCTCTTCCAACACCGCGTCGACCCGCGCGTCCCCATCGAAGAAGTGGCCGAAACCGTCGGTCAGCTCGTTCAGGAAGGCAAGGTGTGCCACTGGGGGCTCTCGGAGGCCAGCCTCAACACCATTCGGCGCGCCCACCACATCCTGCCGCTGACCGCCGTCGAAAACGAGTACTCCCCCTTGTGGCGCGACGCCGAGCGTGGGCTCCTCGCACTGCTTGACGAGCTGGGCATCGGGCTGGTGGCCTCCAGCCCCATAGGCAAAGGCCTGCTGAGCGGACAGCTCAGCGCGGACATGCTCTTCGGCAAGGAGGACTTCCGCTCCACCCAGCCCCGCTTCCAGCCCAAACATCTGGCCGCCAACTACGCCCTCGTGCGCCACATCGGTCAAATCGCCGCCCGCAAGGGCATCACCCCCGCCCAGGCGTCCCTCGCGTGGCTGCTGACGCGGCGGCCGTGGATTGTGCCCATACCCGGCGTGCGCGACATCAGCCACCTGCGCGAAAACATTGAGGCCACCGTCGTCAAGTTCAGCCCCGGGGAACTGGCCGAACTCGATGAGGCCATCCACAGCGTCACCCCTCAGGGCGACCGCTACGCCCCTGAACACCAAGCCCTCATCAACCGCTGACACGCTTCGGCCCGCCGCAGCGGCCGCCGTTAGCGCGGAAATCCGTAACTTTGCCCCCGCATTAACCGCATATATATGAGAACGTATTTAATCACCGGCGCAGCCGGTTTCATCGGAGCGAACTTCCTTAAGCACATGCTGGCCGTTCACGAGGACGACCGGTTCGTGGCGCTCGACCTGCTGACGTACGCCGGCTACTTAGGCACCATTGCGCCCGACGTCGACAACGAGCGTTGCTTCTTTATCCGGGGCGACATCGGCGACCGGGAACTCGTCGACAGCCTTTTCGCCGAATACCGCTTCGACGTCATCGTCAACTTCGCCGCCGAGAGCCACGTGGACCGCAGTATCGAAAATCCGCAGCTCTTCCTGCAAACCAACATACTCGGTACGCAAAACCTGCTCGACTGCGCCCGCCGTGCGTGGGTCACCGGCCGCGACGCTACGGGCTACCCCACCTGGCGACGCGGCGTGCGCTTCCACCAGGTCTCGACCGACGAGGTGTACGGCAGCCTCGGCGACGAGGGCTTCTTCACCGAAGCCACGCCGCTCAACCCGCACAGCCCGTACAGCGCCTCCAAGGCCAGCGCCGACCACATCGTCTGCGCGTACCGCGACACCTACCACATGCCCGTCAGCATCACCCGCTGTTCCAACAACTACGGCCCCTATCAGTTCCCCGAGAAACTTATTCCCCTCGTCATCCGTAACATTCTCGAGGGAAAGAAGCTCCCGGTTTACGGGCAGGGACTCAACATCCGCGACTGGCTCTACGTGGAGGACCACTGCAAGGCTATCGACACCGTCATCAACCACGGGGCCGACGGCAGTATATATAATGTGGGCGGACACAACGAACGGCGCAACATCGACATCGTCCGCACCATCATCCGCACCGTCCACGACCTCATGGAGCAGCAACCCAATTATCGCGCCCTGCTACGCCGGCAGGACAAGGGGCCGGACGGACAAACGAGCGTGGCGTGGATCAACGACGAGCTCATCACCTACGTCAAGGACCGCCTCGGTCACGACCAGCGCTACGGTATTGACCCCACGAAAATCGGCGCCGACCTGGGCTGGCGCCCCGAAACGACGTTCGACGAGGGCATCGTGAAGACCATACGCTGGTATCTGGACAACCACAAGTGGGTCGAAGCCGTCTCGGACGACGACTATCAAGAGTACTACGACAAAATGTACAGCAAGCGCTAAGGCGCTTGCTGTTTTCGTTTAATCCCTAACTTTTATGCCTATGCGACAACGCATCACGTACTTCGACTTTCTGCGCGGCGCGGCCATACTGATGGTCGTGGCTATCCACACGTACCCGAACGACGGGTTCGCCACACCCCTGGCTACGACGCAGATGCTCGGCCGCCAGCTCATCGGCTGCGCCGTACCCGTCTTTCTGGCCATCTCGGGCTTCTTTCTGGCGCACAAGGCGCTGGACACGTGCGAGGAACGCTTCGCCTTCTGGCGCAGGCAGATTCCGAAAATTTACATCCCGTGCCTCGTTTGGTCCATTCCGTTCTTCGCGCTCAGCCTTGCGGGGATGGAATCGTTCAGCCTGGGCGGCGTTGCGCTCCGCACGGTCTACACGCTGCTCGGCGGCTGTAGCATTTATTACTTTATCGCGCTGATTATCCAGTGCTACCTTCTGCTTCCTTGGTTAAGGACTGTTAATGGGGGGGGTAATTCTGTTTGCCCTACTCAGCTTCGCGTCGGTCGCGGCAGTTAACTATTATCTCAACATCCAGGGGCACGAACTGCCGCTCCTTATCTACGGTGCCCCATTCCCGGTCTACGGTTTCTTTTTTGTACTCGGCGTATGGCTGGCGCGCCACCCGCGCCGTTACCGCCTGACGCCACTCTGCGCGGGACTGCTGTTGTCCGTCGCGCTGGCGATGGCCGAATCGTGGTGGCAGTATTCGTTCCACGGCAAAGGCGTAGGCATCAAAATGTCGGTTTACCTGTACTCCACGTTCGCTATCCTCATCCTGTTTTCCAGGCGATTGCAGGACGCCTACACCGGGCGCAGCCTCGTGGCCCGGCTGGTGCAGCGCGTGGGCGAAGTGTCGTTCGGCGTTTACCTTACGCACTGTTACTTCATCGTCGCGCTGAATAAACTTTGCCCCATCGGAAACTGGACGCTCCACTGGCTCGCTGTCACGGCGGCTACGATGGTGTTTATCCTCGTCGGGCGGCGTGTGGCGCCTCGCTTTGCCGTACAGACGCTCGGCTTCCACTGACGCCACGGTCACAATCCCAGTCCGCAAGACACGCGCGCCCGGAGCGAAAAGGTTCGCTCCGGGCGCGTCGTTTACGGTTTCAGAAATTTTTACCAACCGGACGTCAAGGCGCCAGAAAGGCTTTGATGTCCTTGTCGGTGGCATCGTTAAGCAGCTGGCCCTCCTGCCATTTGACCTCGGGATAGGCCTTCTGTAGCTCGCGCTGCGCGTTGGCGATGCCGCTGCCACCCGACGTAGCGAAGGGGATAACGGTTTTCCCGCCAAGGTCGCACTGCTCGAGGAAAGAGTTGACGGGCCGCGGGGCAGTGTTCCACCAGATGGGGAAACCGAGGTAGACCACGTCGTAACCCTCGACGTCGGGCATCGCGCCGGCCAAGGCGGGACGCGCCTTGGGGTCGTTCATCTCAGCGGTAGTGCGCGAATTGGCATCGTTCCAGTTGAGGTCGTCCGGTGTATAGGGCTCGGCGGGCGTGATAGCGTACAACTCGCCGCCCGTAGCAGCAGCGATGCGCTCGGCGACGGCCTTCGTCGTCCCCGTAGCTGAAAAATAGGCCACGAGCACTTTGCGGTCGGGCCACGGTTCGCTCTTTTGGGCACACGCGGCGAAGCCCAACAGGACCGCAGCGACAAGAAACAGAACTTTCTTTTTCATCGTTCGTTGTGTTATAAGTGAATAAAACCGGCCCCGCGACCGGAGCCTTGAGGATTTCGACGACAAAGTTAATCAAACCGCCAGCCACACGCACAACCTGAATTACGGTTTCTGAGGCTGTGACCGCAAATCGGTGGCCAGAATTACGAATGACGCCTATAATAAATATATGTATCCCCACAACGGGAAAATCCAATGCCTCACCTTAAGAATTTCGCCTCGCTGCTTTTGGAAGCGCTATTTTGCTGTCTCGATTTTATTCCGTACTTTTGCTCGATACCCTATATATAGCCCATCTAACCGAACATATCATTACCAACTGCTATGGACATCGTTGAAAGATTCCTGAAGTACACCTCGTTCGACACGCAAAGCAACGAGACCAGCGGCGTCACCCCGAGCACACCGGGACAAATGACTTTCGCAAAATACTTAAAGCGGGAGCTGGAAGACATAGGGCTCGACGACGTCGAACTCGACGAGCAAGGATACCTTTACGCTACGCTTCCCGCCAACACCGACCGACGCATTCCGACCATCGGCTTCATCGCGCACATGGACACGAGTCCCGACTGCTCGGGCGCTGACGTCGCACCGCGCATCGTCCGTGCGTACGACGGCGGCGACATTGTGCTCGACGCGGCCGAAGGCATCGTGCTCTCGCCCGCCAAGTTCCCCGAGCTGAAAGCCCACTGCGGCGAAGATCTCATTGTGACCAACGGACACACCCTGCTGGGCGCCGACGACAAAGCTGGCATCGCCGAAATCGTACAGGCGATGGTCTACCTCATGGCGCATCCCGAAATTGAGCACGGCGACATCCGTGTGGGTTTCAACCCGGACGAAGAAATCGGCCTTGGCGCACATAAATTCGACGTCGAGGGCTTCGGCTGCGAATGGGCGTACACCATGGACGGCGGTGAGGTCGGCGAACTGGAGTTCGAGAATTTCAACGCTGCCTCGGCGCGCGCCGACATCACGGGCGTGAGCGTACACCCAGGCTATGCCAAGGACAAGATGATTAACGCCGCCCGCGTGGCTGCCGAACTGATAGCTCTCTTCCCGACGGACGAAACGCCCGAAACCACGGAAGGCTACGAAGGCTTCTACCACCTGACGGGCGTCGAGGGCGGCGTCGAGCGCGCCACGGTCAGCTACATCATCCGCGACCACGACCGTGCCCGCTTCGAGCACCGCAAGGCTTTCATCGCGGACCTTGCCCGTAAACTCAACGAGAAATACGGGGCCGGCACGGTGCGCCTCGAGGTGAAGGACCAGTATTATAATATGCGCGAGATGGTCGAACCGCAAATGCACATCATCGACATTGCCATCAAAGCCATGGAGCGCGCCGGCGTATCGCCCCGTGTACGGGCCATCCGCGGCGGCACGGACGGCGCACAGCTGTCATTCAAAGGACTGCCGTGCCCGAACCTTTTCGCCGGAGGCATCAACTTCCACGGACCGTACGAGTTCCTGCCGATACCCTCACTCGAAAAAGCCATGCGCACTATCATAGAAATCTGCCGCCTGACGGCTGACTTTCACAACTGACGCACCCCTCGGCATGACACTGCTCTCCCTAAACAGAGGGGGCATCCTCGGCTTAATGCTCACGCTTTTCCTTTTTGGCCTGCCACTGCGAGCCGAAAAAGGGAGAGTCGTGCTGTTGCCCACTCCAAACGTCGTCCGCCTACAATCGGATTCCCTGCGCTTCAACTGCGGAGACCGACTTCGCATCAAAGCGGATGAAGAAGCCTTGGCCGCCGTACGGCTTTGGAATTCGACCCTTCCCGCGACAAGCGACATCCGCATGGACATCACCCGGCGGAAACGGGCCGACATCCATTTCGTCAAGGATACAACCATCCCCCACGAAGGCTACAGCCTCAGCGTGACGCCGCGCGGCATCACCGTAAGCGCCGCCGGACACGCAGGTTTCGTCTACGCAGTACAGACCTTACGCCAGCTAACCAGCACGGACAAGGGACTGGCCCTGCCCTGCTTGGAAATATCCGACGCCCCACGCGTCGGATGGCGCAGCCTGATGCTCGACTCTGGCCGACAGTACCAACGCGTTGAGACCCTGAAAAAATACATTGACTTGGCCTCAATGCTTAAGATGAACTACTTTCACTGGCACCTGACGGAAGGGCTCGGATGGCGGGTTGAAATAAAACGCTATCCGCGACTCACGTCCGTAGGTGCGTTCGTAGCAGACGGGCCAGAGCAACAGGGATTCTACACGCAGCAGGACATCCGCGAAATCGTACGTTACGCCCAGGAACGCGCCGTCACCGTCGTGCCTGAAATCGACATGCCGGGACACGCCGAAGCGGCACTGATGGCCTACCCGGAACTGGGCTGTCCGGGCGTACACGCCACCGTGCCCAAGGCTGGGTTCACCTCCGCCTTGTTCTGTGCCGGACGCGACAGCACGCTTGCCTTTCTTCGCCACGTGCTCGACGAGGTATGCGACCTCTTCCCCTCGCCCTACATCCACTTAGGTGGAGACGAGGCCCCCAAAGCCGAATGGGACCGATGCTGCCGATGCCAGACACGCATCGACAGTCTGGGACTCCGAGACAGCCATGACCTGCAGCGCTGGTTCTCCAACCAGATGGCGAACTATTTGGCGCGTCACGGTCGCAAGGCCATTTTCTGGGGCGACATCGTCTACCAGCCCGGAGTCCGGTTGGCCGACAACTCGGTCATCCAATGGTGGAACTGGCGCGGACATAAGGACCTGGCTCTGCGCCGGGCACGTGAGCTGGGGCATCCTGTCATATGCGGGACCAACTATTATTCCTATCTCAACTTCCCCACCTCGCCTTGGCGGGGCTACGCGGCCGACCGTACCTTTGGGCTTCGCGAGGCCTATACCAATAATCCGTCCTACCTGCCCGAGGCCGATTCGCTTGTGCTCGGCATGAGTTGCGCGCTGTGGACGGACTACGGACTCACGGAAAACTTGCTCGACAGCCGACTGATGCCCCGCATCCTGGCGCTGGCCGAACAAATGTGGCATCAGGGTCCCCTCATGCCATGGCCGGATTTCCAAGAACGAGTCGAGACGATGCGACCATGGTTCGAAGCACAAGGTTATCGCTACGGTAGCTACTAAACACATCCTCCCGGCACAAAACGAATAAAACATTACTCACACAAGAAACAAACTACCTCCTCATGAAAAAGAAACTTATTCTCGCTGCGGCAGTGCTTGGCTTTCTCCCATCGCTCGCAATGGGACAAAACACAGTCCGCCCAGTGAAAAACATCATCCTCATGATCAGCGACGGCACTTCGCTCAGCAGCGTTTCCCTCGCCCGCTGGATGCAGTTCTACCGCAACCCCGCGAACCAGAAGCTCAACCTCGACCCGTACCTCTGCGGCACCGTGCGCACCAGTTCCTCCAATGCCCCCATCGGCGACTCCGCCCCGACCACGTCGTGCTACATGTCGGGCCAGCCTAGTATCTCCGGTTTCGTCTCGACCTACCCCTACTCGTGCGGTGAAGCCGACCTCTTCCCCATCGACACCGCCCGCGCCTACCAACCGACGCTGACGCTGCTCGAAGCGGCCCGCATCAACCGCAATGCAGCTACGGGCCTCGTCATTACCTGCGAGTTCCCGCACGCCACTCCGGCCGACTGTTCCGCGCATAGCTACAACCGTGGCAAGTACGAGTGGATTGTGCCGCAGATGGTCAGCAACGGGCTCGACGTCGTCATAGGCGGCGGCACCTCGCTCCTCACTGAGGCGCAGGAAGAGCAGTTGCGCAACGAGGGACACAGCGTCTACCGCGACGACCTCACCGGTATGCGCGCCGACACCGCCCGCCGCATGTGGGCCCTCTTCGGCAACCGGGAGATGGACTACGACCTTGACCGCGACACCACTCGCCAGCCGTCCATTGCCGAGATGACGCGCACCGCCATCAGCAAATTGTCGCGCAACCCTAACGGCTTTTTCCTCATGGTCGAGGGTAGTAAAGTCGACTGGGCTGCCCATAACAACGACCCTGCCGGCGTTTACACTGAATTCCTCGCCTTCGACCGCGCTGTGGGCGAGGCGCTCGCCTTTGCCCGCGCCAATGGTGAGACGGCCGTCATTATCACGGCCGACCACGGCAACAGCGGACTCAGCATCGGCCGCGCAGACCTCAAAGGCTACGACCGACTGTCGAAGGACCAGCTCTTTGCACAGCTCGCCCGCTACAGGCTCACCGCCGAGGGACTGGCCGACAAGCTCAACGCCAATCCGCGCAGCGAGGTCCAAGCCCTGTTCCGCGAGTACACCGGTTTTGAGCTCAACGACGCCGAGCTGAAGGCCCTCGACAACTGCAAGGGATACAAGCAAAGCCCCATTCCCGTCAAAGAGCGCAAGGCTACGGGCCACACCGCCCTCTACAGCAACTCGCTCGACGGACTGATTGCGCAAATCTACACCCAGCACAGCAGCATCGGCTTCACGACCGATGGCCACACGGGCGAGGATGTCTACCTGGCCGCTTACCATCCCACGGGCACTCCCCCGCGCGGCATGCTCACCAACGTGGAACTCAACCACTACATGGCCGCACTCTTCGGTATGGCTCCCGATTCGCTCAGCCGCATGAGCAACACGTATTTCGCCCCGCACACCGCCGTGTTCCGCGACTACGAATGCCGCATCGAGCCCGCCGCAGAAGGCGAAGCCGGTCCCACACTCATTGTCAAAGCGCCAGGGCGACGCGGCAAGCAACTGACCATCCCGGCCTTTACCCGCACGATTATGGTCGGAAAGGAAAAGAAAACTTTGCCTACCGTCACCGTGTACGTCGACAAGAAAAATACATTCTACCTGCCGGCTGCCCTCGTTGAGGAACTGAAGTAAACCGGCCCTCACTACACACCTACCGCCCATGTCCGCCCTACCCCCGCTCATCAGCGACCTGGCCCTCATTCTCATTACCGCCGGCGTGGTTACCCTGCTTTTCAAGCGTCTGCGCCAGCCGCTCGTACTGGGTTACATCGTGGCCGGTTTTCTGACCAGCCGCCACATGCCTTACACCCCCTCGGTGAGCGACGCTGACACCGTCAGCGTATGGGCGGACATCGGCGTAGTGTTCCTCATGTTTACCCTCGGGCTCGAGTTCAGCTTCAAGCGCGTAATCTCCATGGGACTCAAACCCGTCATGGCGGCGTGCATCGTCATTTTCGCCATGATGAGTCTGGGCTCGGCCGCCGGCCATGCGTTCGGGTGGAGCCGTATGGACAGCCTGTTCCTTGGCGGTATGCTCGCCATGTCGTCCACGACCATCATCTATAAGGCTTTCGACGATCTCGGGCTGCGGGCGCAGAAATTCACGGGCGAGGTGCTCAGCGTACTCATACTCGAGGACATCTTGGGCATCCTGCTCATGGTGGTGCTCTCCGCCATGGCCGTGAGCCGCACTTTCGAAGGAGCAGACCTCGCCGCCTCACTGCTGAAGCTGGCTTTCTGTCTGGTGCTTTGGTTCCTGGTCGGCATTTACCTCATCCCGCTGTTCCTGCGCCGCGTACGGCGATGGATGAACAGCGAAACGATGGTCGTCGTAGCCGTTGGCCTCTGCTTTCTCATGGTAGTCGTGGCTGTACAGATGGGGTACAGTGCCGCCTTCGGCGCTTTCATGATGGGCAGTATCCTAGCCGAAACCATCGAGGCCGAAACCATCGGTCGCCTTGTCGCACCGCTCAAGGACCTCTTCGGAGCCGTATTCTTCGTGTCCGTCGGCATGCTGGTCGACCCCGCGGTACTTGTGGAATACGCCGTCCCCATCGTCGTGCTCACCCTCGTCATTCTTGTGGGGCAAGCCGTATTCGGGTCCGGCGCCTTCCTGCTTTCGGGCCAGCCACTGCCGGTGGCCATGCAGTGCGGCTTCTCGCTGTCGCAAATCGGGGAGTTCGCCTTCATCATCGCCTCGCTGGGCGTTTCGCTGGGCGTAACGAGTTCTTTCCTCTACCCGGTGGTCGTAGCCGTGTCCATTATCACCACGTTCACCACGCCCTACATGATTCGGGCGGCCCAGCCGGCTTCTGTCTGGGTCGGCAACCATCTGCCCGGCACGCTGCGCCAGGCCTTCGGCCGGCACAACGGCCGTAACGCGCGCCACCGCGCCCTCCACGCCAAGCCCAGTCCGGCCTCCGAACTGCTTCGCGCCCTGGGGCGCCAGGTAGCGGCCTACTTCACCCTCTCGGTGGCCGTCATCATGCTGGCGTTCAGTGTGCTGCTTCCGCTGTCGCGCGGCGTGTTCGGCCACTGGCCGGGCAATGCCGTCTGCGGCCTGCTCACGCTGTGCGTGGCAGCCCCGTTCCTGCGCGCCATCGTGATGCGCAAAAACCACTCCGACGCCTTCCGCCACCTCGAGCGGAAAAGCACGCTCAGCCGAGCCGTCGTCTACCTCACGGTGGCCGTACGTTTTGTCATCGCCGTCCTGCCCGTCTACTACGTGCTCGACTTCCTTTCTCCGCTGCGCTGGTGGATTCACGTCATCGCTGCTGCGCTGATCGTGCTGGCTATGATTGCCTCGCGGCTGGTCAAGTATGTCAGCATCCGCCTCGAGCGCACGTTCCGGCTCAACCTCAACTGGCGCGAAGCCGCCGCCCGTGCCGCCCGCCGCCCCCACCAGCCCTACGCCGGCCGCCTCCTTTCACGCAATGTGCACATCGCGCGGCTCGAACTGCCCGACGCCTCGGTCTGGGCGGGCCGTACGTTGGCCGAACTCGACCTCGGACGCCGCCATGGCGTTATGGTAGCCGCCGTGGTGCGCGGCAGCGAGCGCCTCAACATTCCCGACGGACAAACGCGCCTTTTCCCGGCCGACCGCCTCGAAGTCATCGGCGACGACGACAGTCTGCGCGCCCTGGCCGACCGTATGGCCGCCGAAACCCTCCGCCCGGCCGACGGCACCCCCGCCCGCGAAATGCACCTGCGCCGCTTCGTTGTCGAGCGCGGTACTCCCTGGGCCGGACAGCTCGTCGCCACCAGCGCCATCCGCGAGCGCTACCGTTGCATGGTCGTCGGGCTTGAGGACAACGCCGGCACCATCACCCTGGCCGACGCCACCACTCGCCTTGACGTAGGAGCCACCGTATGGGCCGTAGGCGAGGCCCCCGATCTGGCCCGCCTCATGCAATCGGCGCGTATTGCCCCTGCCCACGCGCCATCCGCCCCCTGAACCGCGATGACCGTCGCCAAATCCCTCCTCGTCTGGCTGTGTTTCATCCCGCTTGCCATCGTCAATGGTGGTGCGCGGGATTTTTTGCTTACCTCCGTCGCAGGGCAATGGGCCTTGCCCCTGAGCGGCGTCACCCTCAGTCTGCTCATTCTGCTGACTACGTGGGCCCTGCTCCCCCGGCTGGGCAAACTTTCCACCAAAGTCCGGCTACAAATCGGCGGACTCTGGCTCCTGCTGACTCTTACGTTCGAAACCGTGACGGGGTTGGCACAAGGACACACCCCCGCCGAACTGCTCACGGCCTACGACCCGGCCACGGGCAACCTTTGGCTTCTTGTGCTCCTCACGACGGCCTTTGCTCCCGTCGTCGTCCGCCGAAAAGCCGAATCCTCGGGAAAAAAGCGCTAAACTGCCTCTTTTTCCTCAAAAACTGAGAAAAAGTTAACCAACTTATTCCTAAAACCGCTAACTTCGCTATTAATACAACCCGTCCAGGCGCTACGGAGTCGGTCGGAGCTGACTCAAATCCGCTACGCCGGGACTAAAAAACTTTACATTCACCCTTCAAAAAACAAACCGCTATGAAAAAGATGAGAATGTGGCTCCTCGCGGGGCTGTTGCTGTGTGGCGTAGGAACATCCTTTGCACAAAGTCGCGACATGGTGCGCTTCGGAATCGGCCTCGACATGACCGCAAACCGCATCACTAATTACTACAGCAACGAGACCTGCGGCCGCATAGGCTTCAACGTCGGTCTGAAAGTGGACGTCAACTTCACGGACAACGTCTACTTGGGTACGGGCTTCCAGTACGCCCAAAAGGGAGCCAAAAAGAGCGAGGACGGCGTCACCTACAAGTCCAATCCCGGCTACCTCACCATCCCCGTTCGCGTCGGTTACCGCTATGACTTCAACGACAAGGTGGGCGTATTCGGCGAGTTCGGCCCGTACTTTGCCGTCGGTGTCGGTGGCAAGAACAAGTGGGAAGCCGGTTCCTACGACGAAGATGAGGATTTCTTCGGCGACACGGACGAAGGCTATGCCAAGCGCTTCGACTGCGGACTCGGCATCCACTTCGGCGTTGAGCTGATAAAGCACCTGCAAATCGGCCTCGGCTACGACTTCGGTCTGGTCAAGATGTACAACAACGCTTGGGTTGACGACGACAACAACAGCAAGAACGGCAGCTTCCGCTTCGGTGTGGCTTGGATGTTCTGACGTCAGCACTTCCTGCACAACCCTCTATCGGGGCGGCGCTTCCATGGACAGAGGCGGCCGCCCCGCTTTTTTTGCACCCACTCCGAAAGTCTCCCGCCGGACTGCGGACGAAAACTTCACTACCCCGTACCGCTCAACGGGAGGAAATCCGTAAATTTGTCACGCAATCCCTGTGCCTATGAACAGTTAAGACAAAAAAACGACATAACCAACCGTAGCGTTTGCTACTTCTTCGGCATGCTCTGAATACTTGGCCGTAAACAGTCCTAATAGCCGGATAAGTCACGTGAACGCCCGCGCAAGCAGCGTGGGCGGAACTTATCCTATTAGGAGGGCGAGGCCAAGTAGCCCAGAGCGTGGATGAGATTCCGTCCACGCTTTTTGGCTTCCGCCTCGCCCTCGCCGTGCCCGGAAAGGTGGCGTTCGCTCCCTGTTTCAGTAAAGCTATGGTACAACGTCTCTACACCCCTGCGTCCGACGGCCTGCCCCGTCTGCCGCAAAACTACGCGGAGTGCGTCGAGTACATCCGCAGTGATTATTTCCGCTACACCGGTCGGCGCGCCTCCCTGCCGCGCATGTGGCTCTACGGCCTGCGCAATCCCGCCTTCGGCTTCAGCTTCTGGCTGCGGCTGTCGGCCCATCGCGGCTGGCTCTACCCGCTGACCCGGCTGCTCCACCGGCGCTACGTTCGTCGGTACGGACTGCAAATCTACCCGACGACGCGCATCGGCTTCGGCCTCTATGTCGGCCACGCCTTTGGCACCATCGTCAATCCCACCGCCGTCATCGGCCACAACGTCAACCTCAGCCAGTTCACCACCGTCGGGTCCAACCGCGGCGAGGCCGCTGTCATCGGCGACTGCGTCTACGTGGGGCCTACCGTCTGCCTCGTCGAAAACGTCAAGGTCGGCGCGGGTGCCACGGTGGGGGCCGGCGCTGTCGTCACCCACGACGTCCCGCCCGGCACGACGGTGGCCGGCGTCCCAGCTCGCGTCGTCAAGTCCACCAGCCACCCCGAGTACATCGGCAACCGCTGGCCGGTAACAGAACGGGCCGGGGCATAAAAACGGGCGTCCGCCGCACCTCCCGCGCGACGGACGCCCTCCTGTCATCTTACGCGCACCACGTGACTCCGGCTTTGGCCGAAAAGGGTAACCCTGCGTTCCAAATACTGACCACCCCGTGGGGGAGTAGCCCAAAGACACCCGGCCCAATCATGGCAGCGCGAACCATCACGTCGGCATGCTTTGACTATTTCCCGCGCCCTCCTTGCTCCGCTTTCCGCGACAGCCGTTCCATGATTTCGTGCTCCAGCAAATACAGACGGGCCACCTGTTCGGCGGTCAGGAACTTGCGATACTCGTCGAAGTACTTCACCCGCAGGTCGAGCAGCTGCTGACTCCGCGCCATCCGATCACGTATGGCGCGGTCGGCGTCCTTGTGCGCTCCGCGGGCGCCGGACCGCCCTGTTCGGGGTCCGAGGCTCCACACCTCGCGCTGGAAACGGCAATACGTGTCGATGAGCTTGCGGCTGGTGCTGTCGTCGAGTTGCATGGCACTGGCGATATGGCGGGCCTGCGCCTCGGCCAGTTCCTCGCGCGCCAGGCGCGGCTGTCCGTTCTCCTGGGCCGTGAGGCTTACCGCTCCGAGCGAAGCCACCCACAGCCACATCAAAACTATGAATTTCTGTCTCATTTGTATTTAAGTATAAGGGAGTTAAGCGCGGCATAGTCCTCCCCTTGCAGGAAGACGTCGTCGCTGTACATTTCGATAACAAACGCCTGGTCCTCAGCACTGAGCCGCGCGAAGGCCTGCTCGATGTCTGCAAGGCCGTCGGCGGGCGCAGGCACTCGTACAGCAGGTCGACCGACCAGGAAACACAGCGCCGCCACGACGGCAGCCACGGTCAGTCCGCCCCAAGCGATGCGTCGGCGGGCCAGCCGCATTGTGCGTCGACGGGCAGCCTCGGCCCTCACTTGCAGCTCGAGACGCTCAAAGAAACCGGGCGGCACGCGGTAGGGCATACGCTTGCCGACGGAGGAGAAGTCATCTGCGGGTTTCATCATGCGTTCAAGAATTTTCGATTAACCATTTTTTGATTTTTTCCTTTGCCACGTGAAAGCTCGCCTTGGCGGCAGCCGCGTTCGAGTCGGTGATACGTGCGATTTCCTCGTAGTCCAGTTCGTCGTAGTAGCGCAGGGTGAACACGAGCTGCTGCCGGGCGGGCAAGGCCCGTATGGCGCGTTGCAGGCACACAGCCTCGACGTCGGTGTAGTCCACCTCGGCGTCGGCGGGCACGGCGGCCGCATGAGTTCCGGGAGCGTCAAGCGAACACGGCGCTCCGCCCCGCTGAGCGATGCAGCGCAGGGCTTCGCGCGTAGCGATGCGGTAAATCCACACGGCGAGCGACGTATCGCCCCGAAAGCGGCTGAACGAGCGATAGACGCGGACAAACGTTTCCTGCACGGCGTCCTCGGCGTCAGCATGGTCCACGACCAAACGCCGGACGTGCCAATAGACGGGCTCGGCGTAGCGCACCATGAGCCGGCTGAAGCCCCAGTCGAGGTCGTCGCGCAGCGCGGCTATCAGTTCGCGGTCGTCGGCGGGCATACGGCGGACCGGACGGTTAGCACGCGCTTGACATACTCTTTCCCCCGCCCGGTGCTTTTCCGCATCAGCGGGCAGAGTGGGTCGGCCGCAAAGCTGCCGAGCTCGGCCTCCGTCCAAGCGCGGTTCAGGCCGGCCATGCAGGCACAGCGGTGCCCCGTCAGGTGGTCGCGATCGCTCCGACAGGCCGGCACCACGGCGCGGCGGTCGGCCAGCCGGGTGATGGCGCGGACATCCATCACGACGCGGGGCGTGGCGCGGACCACGTGGAAGTGAGGCCACAGGCAGACGAAAATGCCGCCCTGGTGGGGCGGGGCTCCAAGGGGAGCAGTCGTCATGAACGACTGCTGCGCAGCGAAGAAGGAGATACGTAACAGTTTCATTCTTTCGGCTTTTGAATTTCACTTACGCAAGGCCTGGCGTGAGCTCCCGGCGGCACTTGCACACTAAAGACCCGAGAAAAAGGCGAAAGTAAAATGAAGGAGAAAATTTTTCGGCGCCGCGGGAACGAAAAACCCTCCCGTAACGCCGAACTACACGGACGGTACAGACTATCAGCGCCCTGCCGGCACAGCCTCAGCCGGAGTAAAGGGACTACCGGCCAGCTGGCGGCCCGCGGCGTCGAGCACGTAGAGTCCGGGGGTGTCCAGACGCACGGAGCGGCCGCCGTCGAGCAAAACGTCAGCCGGGGCATAGAGGGCCACGTAGCGACGGCTGTCCAGACGGACCACCTGCGCCGTCGAGTCGTTGCGCTCCACGCGGAAAGCCCGGTCGGGGCGGAACCGGCGGGTCTGGCGCCGGGAGGCGCCGGGCAGCACAACGTACTGATAACTGTCCGCATGGCCCGCGGCATGGTGCAAGGTCAGCTCGAATACGTCGCCCTCGGTCCAGGCGGGCGGATACATGCCCATGACGTCGTGCCAGCGGCCCCGCCGGTACTCGGAACGAACGCCGATGCTGTCGGCGTCGAGCACGACGTAGCCCGTCCCGTCATGGTGCCAGCGGTCGTCGCCCTTCCATACGTCGCCGCGCCGACGGCGCTGCTCGACCGTGGTCACAAGGGGCTGCGCACGGTCAGTCCGCACGTCGGCCCCCAGGCACAGCACAAAGCCGGGCGCAAACACCCAAGCCTTGCGCGCATGTACGCCGTCACGGTTGAGCTCCATGGCGGTGAGGCCGTGGTCGCCATCGCCCACCCCGCCCACGCGGAGGGTGCGGTTGCTACTCTGACGGCGCGGCAGGGGGCCGTCGACGTCGGGCGCCGTGATGCCGGGAATGCGCCGCCAGTTCCACAAGGGGAAGATGTTGCTGTACTCGTCGCCCCGGACGTAGGTATAGAGCGCCCCGTCGGCCATGTAATAACCTTGCAGGTTGTCCTCGTTGACCAGCTCCGTCCCGACGACGCGCTGCGAGGCCATGCGTACCGAGGCCATCCAACCGGGCGTGCGGTAGAGGGTCTGGTCGGAACTGTAGAAATGGCGGTAACCGGTCAGGGCCGTAGGGCGGTCGGGATGGAAGAAATTCTCGTCGGCCAGGCGTTGCACGGCGTCGACCACGTCGGGACTGGCGCCACGCCGCAGCGACTGGGCAGCCAGCAGGAGGACGAACCCCTTGTCGCGGTCGGCATTGCGGAAGAGCTGGCGCCCCAGGGCGTTGACGTCGAATCGTCCGCGCCAGAGCACCCAGCGATAACCTTGGACCAGGAGGCTGTCGAGCAAGGCCCGCTGACGCGGCGTAAAGGCATAGGGCGTCGCATCGAAGAGCTCGGCGTAAAAACTCATGCCCGAGAGGAACGAGAGGCCGTAGTTGCCCCATTGCGGCTGGGGGCCGTGCTGATGGAACGACCAGTCGGGCTGTATGCCCTCGGCGCGCCCCGTGACCAGCTCGGCGGCTATCTCGTCGCGCGCGCGACGCACCAAGGCGGTGTCGGCCTCAAGCAGCGCGCGCAGCAGCACGTTGCCGGCCAGCCACACCTTGTTTTGCCCCGTCATGCCGAAGCGGGCCTGCCGCATCACCTCGCCCACCCCGCGGCGCTCGGCCTCGGTCAGCGAGGGGGCGAAAAGCAGACACGCCTGCCCCAACGTGCGGGGCACACCGATTTGGTTGTACCACCAGTTGCGGCAGACGGGCCGCTCGCGAAGCCAGTAGCCCAAGGCGCGGTGCAGGGCCTCGGCCGTGGCGAGCGCAGGAGCGACGTAGTGGCGGCGGGCCAAGGCGTGGAGGCGCTCCACGTGACGTTTGGGCGCCCAGCCCGACCGCAGTGTGTCGGCGTAGTTGATGTCGGGCCAGGTGCCGTCGGGGCGCAACGCGGCGACGAGGCTGTCGGCCTCGGCCTGCGTCACGGGATAGCGCTGCTGGAGCTCGACAACGTTCTGGTCCGACACTTCGGCCTCGCGCGGCGTGCGGGCGAGTAGCTCCAGCGCGGGCACCAACCCGGCGTCGGCACCGGCCAGACTGCGGCAGTAGCGCGCCGAGAGGCTATCGATGATGTCGGCCGGGGCTGCCACCGGAATCACGGACAGCAGGAGAGAAAAACACAAGACTCTTTTCATGACGTTCGGAGTAGGTTTTGGAATAAATACAAGGCCGACCGGTCAGCGCCGACGGGCGGTCAGTTCGACGCCCATGCCGCCGCTGTCGGCCCGGGCCGGCGGATTGTCCTTTTGTAGGCTGACGGTGAGCGACTGCACGGCGGGAAATTCGCGCAACACAGCGCGGACCACGCGGGCGGCTGCGTGCTCGAGCAGGCGGGAGGGCTGCTCCATCTCACGGCGCACCGTGGCATAGACGGCGCCGTAGTCCACCGTACCGTCGAGACAGTCGGCATCGAGCGCACGAGGGTCAGGCGCGACGTCGAGGCGCAGGTCCACCGTGAACCATCCGCCCACGGTGCGCTCCTGGGACAGCACGCCGTGACGGGCGTAGAAGCGGAGGGCACGCAGGACAACGGTCTGGCGGTCGAATACGACGTCGGGCGTAAGTGAGGACTGGGAAATAAAGCCTGTCATTGTTCTGATTTTTCATATTACTGCCCTCGGCCAAAACAAGTACTACGATGGTTTTTCCTATCGCAGCGACAGAAAATCCTATCGTAGTACTTGTTCAGCGCAGGGCTTTGTCCGCCATCGGGATCACTGCCCCCATAAGGCACATGACTTTGCTGAAAAACTGGAAAGCTACGGGCGTGACGGGGCTGAGCGACCGACAGGCTATCCGCAGCGCGAGGCGCCGCAATGCTTGCAGATGAGACAGCCCTCCTGGTAGACGAGGGTTTCCTGACCGCAGTTGGGGCATTTCTGTCCTTTGGCGGCGGTGCCGTCGGTGACGTAACGCTTCAGCGCGCGGGTGACGCCGTTCTTCCAGGTGTTGATGGTCTCGCTCTCAAGCTGGAGGGAGTCGACCAGACGAATGACGTGGTCGATAGGCATACGGTAGCGCAGCACACTGGAGATGAGTTTGGCGTAATTCCAGTACTCGGGATTGAACTTCTCGGAGAGGCCCTCGACCGTAGTCTTGTAGCCGCGCTTGTTCTCGAACTGGAAGTCGTAGCGCTTGGTGCCGTCGGGGTTCACCTGCTTGATGATGCGGCCCGAAGTGACGGTCTTGGGCAGCACGATGCCCTCATCATCGTCCTGGAGTCCGGTGAAGATTTCATAAGGATGGCCCTCGAGCAGTCCGACAAAGGCCACCCACTTCTCCTTGTTGTTCTGGAAACGCACCACGTCGCACTCGAGCACCTCGGGGCGGCGCTCCACCACCTTGGGCGGCAGGCACTCGGGAATCTGGGCCTTCTCGTCTTTCTTCTTGACGCTGATCATGACACCGGCGCGCGAGCCGTCGCGATAGATGGTGCAGCCCTTGCACCCGCATCGCCAGGCCTCGATGTAAAGACGGTTGACGAGTTCCTCGTCGACGTTGGCGGGCAGGTTGACCGTCACGCTAATGCTGTGGTCCACCCACTTCTGAATAGCGCCCTGCATCCTGACTTTCATGAGCCAGTCGACGTCGTTGGCTGTCGCTTTGTAGTAAGGCGACTGCTCGACGAGGCGGTCGATCTCCTCCTGCGTGTAGCGTTTCTGGGTGTCGATGCCCTTGGCACGCATCCAGGTGAGGAACTTCTGGTGGTAGACGATGTATTCCTCGAAAGCGTCGCCCGTCTCGTCGACAAAGTCCACGTGAACCGAGGGGTCGCCGGGATTCACCTTGCGGCGGCGCTTGTAGACGGGAAGGAAGACCGGCTCGATGCCCGAAGTGGTCTGCGTCATCAGGCTGGTGGTGCCGGTGGGCGCAATGGTGAGGCAAGCAATGTTGCGGCGACCGTAGCGCGCCATGTCGTTGTAGAGCTCGGGATCGGCCTCCATGAGGCGAAGAATAAAGGGGTTGTTCTTCTCGCGCTCGGCGTCGTAGACTTCAAACGCGCCGCGTTCGCGGGCCATCGTCACCGACGAACGATAGGCGGCCAGCGCCAGGGTGCGCTGCACCTCGACGGCAAAAGCGGTGGCCTCCTCAGTGCCGTATCGCAGTCCCATGGCGGCAATCATGTCGCCCTCGGCCGTGATGCCCACGCCGGTGCGGCGGCCTTGTGCCGTCTTGCGGCTGATTTTTTCCCATAGATGGCGTTCGGTGTGCTTGACGTCCTCGCTTTGCGGGTCGGAATCGATTTTTTGCAGAATCAGCTCAATTTTTTCCTGCTCCAGGTCGATAATGTCGTCCATGATACGCTGGGCGAGCTGAACGTGCTGGCGGAAAAGCTCGAAATCGAACTCAGCCTGCTCGGTAAAGGGATTCTTGACGTAGGAGTAGAGGTTGAGGGCCAGGAGGCGGCAACTGTCGTAAGGGCAAAGGGGGATTTCGCCGCAAGGGTTGGTCGACACGGTGCGGAAACCAAGGTCGGCATAACAGTCGGGGATACTCTCGCGCAGGATGGTGTCCCAGAACAACACGCCGGGCTCGGCCGACTTCCAAGCGTTATGCACGATTTTTTTCCACAGGGCGGCGGCGTCGATTTCCTTGCTCACCATAGGGTCGGGACCGGTGATGGGGAACTGTTGCACGTAAGGACGCCCGTCAATGGCGGCCTGCATGAACTCGTCGTCTATCTTCACGCTCACGTTGGCGCCGGTCACCTTGCCTTCGGTCATCTTGGCGTCGATGAAAGCCTCCGAGTCGGGGTGCTTGATGCTGACCGAGAGCATCAGGGCGCCGCGCCGGCCGTCCTGAGCCACCTCGCGCGTGGAGTTGCTGTAGCGCTCCATGAAAGGGACAAGGCCTGTCGACGTCAGGGCAGAGTTCTTGACGGGCGAACCCTTGGGACGCACTTGCGAAAGGTCGTGCCCCACGCCGCCACGGCGCTTCATGAGCTGCACCTGTTCCTCGTCGATTTTCAGGATAGCGCCATAGGAGTCAGCGTCGCCGTCGAGACCGATGACGAAGCAATTCGACAACGAGGCAATCTGCTGATCGTTGCCGATGCCAGTCATGGGGCTACCCGCGGGAATGATGTAGCGGAAATGGTCGAAGAGCTCGAAGATTTGCTCAGCCGGGACGGGATTCGCATACTTCTGCTCGATACGCGCCACCTCGCGTGCTAAACGCCAATGCATGTCCGCGGGCGTCTGCTCGAAGATGTGGCCGAACGAATCCTTCATGGCGTATTTATTAACCCATACGCGGGCGGCCAGTTCGTCGCCCTCGAAGTAGGCGAGCGTCGCCGAGAAGGCTTCGTCGTAAGTGTAAGTTTTCTGTTCCACTGTCGTATGTCAGATTAGAAGTTAATGTCTCATTCGCACCACGCCGGAAGGAACCTCCGGAGAAGCGTTGCAAAGCTACGGATAACTTTTTAATTATATATAGCGGAGAACTTAAAAGTTTCGATAGCTGACAAAGTTTTCCCAAAGAAAACGCTAATCATTTCAAAATCTGCAATTTATGATTTTTCAAAAGCGAAAAAGTTTTCCAAAACTACACTTATATAGATTTAATCGGCTGAAAAACAGCGACAACAAGGCCATGGGTCTACCTGTGCCTGCGATGCCCAATCCAACAGCGCGACAGCGGCTGACACTCGGCACCATACCCCCCGCAAATGCAGACAAAAAAAACACAGCGGGGCAAACGAAAACCGCCCGGTCCGTCCCACAGGATTCAGGCGGACCGGGCAGCCTATCAATTCAAGCCATCGGTCAGAGCGAACGGGCTTTCCGGATGTAGCCCAACGCTTCGGCACACTTCGCCGTGACGGCCGGCCAATCGCCGGACGAGATGACGGCGGCCGGGAACAGCTTGGAGCCCATCCCGACGCAGAACACGCCAGCACGGAACCAGGCGGTAAGATTTTCCTCCGTAGGCTCGACACCACCGGTCACCATCAGCTTCGACCACGGCATAGGCGCGCGAAGCCCTTTCACGAACTTAGGGCCGAGCACGTCGCCGGGGAACACCTTACAGACCTGGCAACCGGTTTCCTGCGCCGCGCTCACCTCGGTCACAGTACCACAACCCGGCACGTAGGGCACCGAACGACGATTGCAAACCTTTGAGATTTCGGCGTTGAACATCGGGCCGACCACAAAGTCGGCCCCGAGTTGCAGATAAAGCGCCGCCGTTGGGGCGTCAATCACCGAACCGACACCGACTGCCAGCTCCGGGCACGCCTGGCGCACGTGGCGCACGACGTCGGCAAACACTTCATGGGCAAAATCGCCGCGATTCGTAAACTCGAACACGCGGACGCCACCCTCGTAGCAGGCCGCAATGACCTGCTTCGCCACTTCGGCATCCGCATGGTAGAAGACGGGGACCATGCCCGTATCCTTCATCTTTCCTAAGACTGCCAACTGATCAAATTTAGCCATTCCTTTTCTTCTTGGTTCTGGATTTTCAATTTGTTTGTGCGCCGGTTCATCGCTGTACGCGGCCGGAAGTATCTCCGCCCACCAAGGCCTCGACTTCCGCGGCTGTCACCATGTTGACATCCCCGGGAATGGTATGTTTCAACGCCGACGCAGCCACGGCAAACTCCAAGGCCTCGGCCTGCGACGGTTTGGTCAGCAGTCCGTGGATAATGCCGGCGGAAAAGGAGTCGCCGCCGCCTACACGGTCGACTATCGGCTCAATGTCGTAGTGGCGCGACACGTAGAACTCGCGGCCGTCGTAAATCATGCCCTTCCAACCGTTGTGCGAAGCCGAATAGGACTCGCGCAGCGTGGAAGCCACATACTTGAAACCGAACGCCTCGGCCATACTGCGGAAAATGCCCTTGTATCCCTCGGCTGCCGTCTGGCCGGCCTCGACGTCGGCGTCGGGCTTGAAACCAAGGCAGCGCTCGGCGTCTTCCTCATTGCCGATGCAGACGTCCACGTAGGTCATCAACGGCCGCATAACGGACTGCGCCTTTTCGGGCGTCCAGAGTTTTTTCCGGAAGTTCAAATCCACGGAGACCATTACGCCGTGGCGCTTGGCCGCTTCGCAAGCCAAGCGTGTCAGTTCGGCCGTGCTGTCCGAAAGGGCCGGCGTGATGCCGGACCAGTGGAACCAATCGGTTCCCGCCATGATGGCGTCGAAATCGAAGTCGTCCGGCGTGGCTTCGGCAATGGCCGAATGGGCACGGTCGTAGATGACCTTGCTCGGACGCATGGCCGAGCCGCTCTCGAGGTAGTAAATGCCTACCCTGTCGCCGCCGCGCGTAATATAATCGGTGTGCACACCCATGCGGCGCAACGAGTTGACGGCAGCCTGTCCGATTTCGTGCGTCGGGAGCTTGGTGACGAAATAAGCGTCGTGCCCGTAGTTCGCACAACTGACGGCCACGTTGGCCTCGCCGCCGCCATAAACCACATCGAAAGCGTCCGACTGAACAAAACGGCTATGGCCGGGCGTCGACAGGCGGAGCATGATTTCGCCTAAAGTGACAATCTTACTCATGACGACAGTGTTTATCTCATCTCGGAGTACGAAATCTTGTCCATGTCGTTGTAGTCCAGATTCTCGCCGGCCATGCCCCAAATGAACATGTAGTTGCTCGTTCCAGCAGCGGCGTGGATGGACCACTCGGGCGACATGATGGCTTGTTCGTTAGACAGCCAGACCAACCGTTCCTCCTTGGGCTCGCCCATCAGGTGGCAGATACGGTTTCCTTCGGGTACGTTGAAATAGAAGTACGCCTCGATACGACGACTGTGCGTATGGGCCGGCATCGTGTTCCATACGCTGCCCGGCTTCAGCTCGGTGAGGCCCATTTGCAGCTGGCAGGGGCCTTCCTCGAGCACGTTCTTCACAATGAGCTGGTTTATGACGCGATCGTTGCTCTCTTCCATTTTTCCGGCGGGGAAAGAGTTCGACTTCAGCGACCCCTTCCTTCCGTCGATGGTTATCAGCTGTGTTTTATACGCCTTGTGCGCTGTGGCCGAGTTAATGTAGAACTTCGCCGGCTGACTGGCGTCCTTGCTCTTGAAAGTAACCTTTTCGTTGCCGCGGCCGACGTAGAGGGCGTCCTTGAAACCGAGGGTGTACTCCTTGCCGTCAACCGTCACGACGCCCTCGCCGCCCACGTTAATCACACCGAGCTCGCGGTTGAACAGGAAGTAAGGCGCCTTCAGCGGAGCGATGGTGTCGAGCGAAAGCTCCTTGGCGACAGGCATGGCGCCGCCGAAGATAAAACGATCGTACAGGGAGTAAGTCACGTTGATCTCGTCGGGCACCATTACTTTGTCCATCATGAAACGACTGCGGAGCAGCTCCGTGTCGTAGGTCTTTACGTCCTGCGGATGGCAGGCAGTCTGCATCCGATACTTCACTTGAGCGCTGGCGGGCGCAAGCAGCGTCCCGAACATCAACGCAAGCATTATTTTTTTCATACGCTTTATTGGTTTGATTCGTTACTGTTTTTCTTGTTCGCACGGACTATCCTGACGTGATTCCACCAGACCATGAACCCGGTGAACAGCACCAACAGCGCCACGCCGACATACTTCAGCGTAACGGTCAGGTGGTAGATAATCCACGAGAAAGGACTCGACGCGAAGTCCAAAGCGGCGGCATGGTCGAAGCCGTCGGGAATCTTCACGGCCGTATCTTGCGTCATGGCGTAGACATCCTCGGCCGCACGCGAGAAAGCGGGCGCCAGATTGGTCACGAAGTAAACACCTATCACCAGCGCGACAAGGCCGACGATGAACGTCTTGAACACATTTCCCTTAGTAATGGGCAACACCAGCGGGAAAAGATAGAACATGCCCGCAAGGGAAGCCAGCGGCAGGAACTCGTTGCCCGGCAGTATCACCGACAGGAAAATAATCACCGGTATCAGCAGCAGGGACACGACCAAGGTCGTCGGATGCCCGATTACCAGCGCCGGGCTCATGCCTATGTTCAGACCGGCGGCATTCTTGAATTTTCGGGCTATCAGCTGGCGCGTCGCGTCGGAGATTGGCATCAGGCCTTCGATGAACAGGCCCGTGATGCGGGGGATAAGCTCCATGACGGCGCCCATCTGGACACCGAGCATCAGGACTTTGGGCAGTTCGTATTTCGCTAAGATACCGACAAGGCATCCGACGATGACGCCGAGAAACAAAGGCTCGCCCAGCAGTCCGAACTTCTTTTTCATCCCTTCGGCGTCGATTTGTATTTTGTTGATACCTGGAATTTTATCCAGCAGCTTATTGATGGCGATGGCGAACGGCACAAAGCCTGCACAGAAGGGCTGGGGAATCGAGATACCGTCGACTTTCTCGTAAAACTTCTGGAACTTGTCGGCCGTAAGGTCGGCAACGACCATCGTCAGGATATAGCAAATCACTGCAGCGAAGAATCCCCACCAGATGTTGTCACTGGCAAAATAGACAATGGCACCGATAAACGCGAAGTGCCAGTAGTTCCACAAGTCGATGTTCACCGTCCGCGTGGTCCGGGTCAGCAGCATCAGCAGGTTGACGCCGAGACAGACGGGAATCACAAAGGCCCCGACCGTCGTGTTGTAGGCGATACTCGCCGCAGCGGGCCACCCCATGTCGAAGACGCCTAACTGCAAATCATAAATGTCGACCACGTTGTTCAACGCAGGGCCCAACGCCGTAGTCAGCAAAGCGGTCACAATCGACAGACCGACGAAGCCGACACCGACCAGCAGGCCGCTCTTGACGGCCTTGCCCAGTTTCACGCCGATGCAAACGCCCAGCACCGTAAAGATAATGGGCATCATTACCGGCGCTCCCAGGCCTAAAATATAACTAAAGACTTTTTCCATGTCCTCACCGTTTGATTTTTATTTGTAAAGGTTCCTTCCACCTCATGGGGTACTTGGTCAGGTAGTCGCACCACTCGTCCATACCGGCGACGCCGCCTTTGCTCCAGCCGCTGCCCCAGTAATAACGGAAAGCCGTCCCGGGGCGATACTGGCCGAAGCCCAGCACATGGCCTTGGGCTACACCGGCATCCGTCAGAGCGTCGGGAAAGACGACACCTATGTAAATTACGCCGTTTCCGGCCTTCGCATTATTGGTCGAGTCGGCATAGGCTACATAGCCCTGCGCCCGGTCATAGCGGTAGCCGTCGGGATTCTGCGGATGGAGCACAATGCCCGCCACCATCGGCGTCGGGTCTGCCAGGTTGCGGTAGCTGACGTCCGTGCGGTTGAGGTATGACCCGGCATCCAGCGTTATCACGCGCGTCTCCACCACGTCCGCGTTCCCGCCGACCGTCGCCGGACCGTAGGTCAGCTTCACCGTAAAGCGCAGCGGGCCGTTGTCCAGAATCTCGTACTCTTTGTAACAATAGGGAAATACGATGGCCGAGTCGACCCACAGCGCGGCGGTTCCGCCGCCCAGCGTGGGCCCCACGTTATAGCAGTCCATGCCGTCACCGTGGTCCACGTGGTACGAGATAATACGGTTCAGGCTGTCGGCCTTGGCCCGCTCGCCGGCCTTGCGCCAGTCGGCGATTTGCTTGCGGGCCTTGGCGTCCAACTCCATGGCGTAACGCTTTTCCAACACGGGGTAGCCGACACGCTTCACCATGATGTCGTAACCATAGGAGCGCTCGCCGGTCCGCTGTAGGGCAGGCCCGTAGGCACGGTAGGCCGACTTGTCGTTCTCCCAGGCCATGTCGTCCAGTCGTTCGGGGTATTGGCGGCCGCAAGCGACGGGCTGAACCTTCGCCGTCAGGCCGGGCTCGACCCGGAGCGTCGCTTTCCCGTGGGCTTTCAGCGAAACAGGGAAAATCAGCAGGCTGTCGTGCGTAATTTGAGTAGGGACAATCTGCCCCTGCCCGTCCTTAAGCCCAACGCCCGGCCTGATTTTGTCGGCCACTCTTCCCAGTCTGGACAGAGGGACTTCGACCATTTCGTCCACACGGTCGACGTCGGACGGATTGACCACCGTGATGTTCGCCGTCGACGCGCATCCCGTCAGCGTCAGTGTTCCCCACAGGCTGCCCAGCCACAGCGCGATTTTTCCTACTGCCATTGTCTTTACTTAGGTTGCTTCCCGATGTAAGCCAGGATGCCGCCGTCCACATATAATATATGTCCGTTGACGAAGTCCGAAGCGTCCGAAGCAAGGAACACGGCGGGTCCCATCAGGTCCTCCGGCGTTCCCCAGCGCGCGGCCGGCGTTTTGGACACGATGAAGGCATCAAAAGGATGGCGCGAGCCGTCGGCTTGCTTCTCGCGCAGCGGGGCCGTCTGCGGAGTAGCAATATAGCCCGGTCCGATGCCGTTGCACTGGATGTTGTACTCGCCATACTCCGACGCGATGTTACGCGTCAGCATCTTCAGGCCGCCCTTGGCCGAGGCGTAGGCCGACACCGTTTCGCGGCCCAGTTCGCTCATCATCGAGCAGACGTTGATGATTTTTCCGTGGCCTTTGGCAATCATGTCGGGGATAACGGCTTTGGCCATGATGAACGGAGCCGTCAGGTCGATGTCTATCACCTCGCGGTACTCGTCCACCGACATTTCGGTCATGGGGATGCGCTTGATGATGCCGGCGTTGTTCACGAGAATATCAATGACGCCCAGGTTTTTCTTGATGTCGGCCACCATCTGTGCCACGTCCTGCTCCTTCGTCACATCGCAGATGTAGCCCCGCGCATCGATGCCCAGCGCCTTGTAGTCGGCGAGGGCCTGCTCCATGTGTGCCTCGCTGCGGCAGTTGAACGCAATCTTTGCTCCGGCTTCGGCCAATGCGCGCGCAATGGCGAACCCTATTCCGTAAGCGGCTCCGGTGACCAGCGCCACTTTGCCCGTCAATGAAAAGTTTATCATAGTCTTTGTTTCTATTAATTGTTTCCGTTCGGTTGTTTACTGCTTTATTTCATCAGCGACTCATGCCCGTCGATGGGGAAAGTCTTGCCGCTCCAGGCCTTCTGGGAGGTCCAGGGTTCAGCCGGGTCGGTCCAGAAAGGATGATCAGCCGGCAAGCCCAGCGGCATGTAGACCAGGGCCGTCATGTAGAGGCTGCCGTTGTTCGTGTAGTAGTTGGCCAGGTTCGGCTGGTGGCCGGCGAAACCAAGAGCCAGGTAGCCCTTTTCGTTGAAGTTGCCTTCGACGGCAAACATGTTCTGCATGACTTTCGTCAAGGCGCTGCGCACCTGTCCGTTGCTGATGTTCTTGGGCAGGCCGTACTTCCAGGCGGCCATGGCGAGGGTCTGGAAAGCCCCCATCCGGTAAGTCACGGAACGGCCGAAAGCGGGATAAGTTCCCTCGGGCGAGATGAGGCGCTCCAGCACCGTGTTGTAACGTTGCATGCGCTTGATGGCCAGTTTGGAGCCGACGGGCGCCCAGAAACGGTTAGCCTC
The DNA here is from genome assembly GCA_944322325.1 of uncultured Alloprevotella sp. GTDB lineage: Bacteria > Bacteroidota > Bacteroidia > Bacteroidales > Bacteroidaceae > Alloprevotella. The sequence continues at coordinate 6,526 of CALUOQ010000010.1, read as the reverse complement.
CAGCACTTCGAGTACTTCGATGAACATCGGGTGGATAACGAACGAGTTGTAGTAGTCCAGCGCCATTTCGGGGCCGTCGGCGTAGTAGCCATCGCCCAGGTACCACTCGTTTATCTTGTTCGTAGCGACCGTCAGGACGTACTGGTCGGCGGCCTCGCCTATCGACATAAGAAAGGCTTCCGTCATGGCTCGGAAGAGCACCCAGTTGTTATAGGCGGGACGGATGACGCGCAGCCCCTTGAAACACTCGACGTAGCGCTGCTGCGTCGTCTTGTCGAGCTTCTGCCAGGTCGCCTCGGGCGCACGCAGGAAGCTCTCGGCCAGATAAGCGGCGTCGACCAGCGTCTGCGTGGGGCAGTTCTTCCACAGCAGGTAGTCGGGACTCTGCGGATCGACGGCGTTCTTGTACGACTGCAAGGCCCACTCGCGCAATTGCTTGCGCATCTTGCCTTCCTCGGTGTCGTCGTCCGGAAGGGCGAGCCAGGGCGAAATGCCGGCCATCAGGCGGCCGAACGCCTCCATGTAGGCCACGCGCTTGTCGCGGCCGTCCCACGTCGGGCTCAACTCCAGCTGCATGTTTTTCTGCAACTCCCCTTTGCTCATGTTCTCCAGCACGGGGCGGGCTATCTTGTAGCACAAGTCGGCCCAGACCTTGCGGTCGTCGGCCCCGTCCTTGGCCGTACACCATCCGGCCGTTACGAAAAGCGCTATCAGCAGCGCGAATACTCGGTTCGTCTTCATCGTCAGTTCTTTTCTATGTCCTTTTTACGTTTAATGGCTTCGAGGTAGTAATAATCGGCGTAGTTCAGGGGCACGTCGATTTCGCTGTTGTGCGGGATGCTCCCTACGCTGTGCATCAGCACGAAGCGCCCGTTCTCGCCCAGCGGGGCAGTGTAGGCCGGCGAGGCCAGCGATTGCAGGATGCGGTCGGCATAGTCCTTATACGAGGCGGCGTCCGGCACGTCGTACGTGCTTATCTCGTAGAGGGCCGACGCTATGACGGCGGCCGACGAGGCGTCGCGCGGTTCGTTGGGAATCTTCGGTGCGTCCATGTCCCAATACGGCACGAGGTCCTTGGGCAGGTTCTTGTGGTTCTTCATGAAGCGGAAGGTTTTCAACGCCTGGTCCAAGTACTTGCGGTCGCCGGTCTCGCGGTAACACATGGTGAAGCCGTAAATGGCCCAAGCCTGTCCGCGCGACCAGGCCGACTCGTCGGCGTATCCTTGCGCCGTCTGGCGGTGGCGCACGCTGCCGTCGGCCTTGCTGTAGTCTATCACGTGGTAGCAGCTGCCGTCCGGGCGGAAATGCTCCTTAAGGGTGCGGTCGGCGTGGGCTACGGCCACCTTGTAGAACGTAGAGTCGCCGGAGAGCTTCGTTGCCTCGAAGAGCAGTTCGAGGTTCATCATGTTGTCAATGATTACCGGGCATTCCCAGCCGCGCTTTGCCTGCCAGCTGTTGCCCGTCACATTCCAGCTCTGGATGACGCCCGGTTTTTCGTGGAAGCGCGTGCAGAGTGACTTGGCCGCCTGAACCATCACGTCCTTGTAGGCCTCCTTGCGCGCAAGGCGCAGCCCGTTGCCATAACTACAGTTGATGATGAAACCGATGTCGTGGTGCCACGTCAGGGTCTTGGCCTTGTCGAGTGCCTCGGTGTACTTCTCGGCCAGCGGGCGCAGGCTCTCGTCGCCGGTCAGCTCGTACAGGTACCACACGCTGCCCGGGAAGAAACCGCTCCGCCAGTCAGCGTAACCGCAGTAAACGACCTTGCCGCCCGGCGTAAGGGTCACCGGGTTCAGACACTTGCCGCTGGCCTCGATGGTGTCGATTTCCAGTCCGATTTGCTTGCGGGCATTCTCTACGGCCTTGTCCGTCCAGTCCGGACGGGCGGCCCGCGCCTCGGGCGCAGGGGTGAACTGCACGCACGCTGCGATGCCGGCGCACGCTACTACCCCTCTAAGTACATTCTTTACGTTCATGGGTCTTATAGTAATTGCTTTGGGTTGAGTGTCAGTCTGACCAAACCCCGGGGCGGCATCAGGGATTTCCGCCGCGCCGGAATGCTGATGCCGCGAATATACAATAAACTTCTCGCATAGACCTGCTATTTCGGGCACTAACTTTTCTATGCCGGCGGCCGGTGTCCCCCAGCCCTGAATCTGCTGCCGCATTTCCCGCGACTGCCCCCGGAAAAACAAGTACTACGACAGAATTTCCTATCGCTGCGACAGAATTTTCTATCGTAGTACTTGTTTTTCCGGGGACTACACTTGTTTTTCAGAGTACCGCGCCGGCGGGGCACACCTTTATTATATTATTATACGGTCGCTGCGCGGACGGTGCCGTAACCGGCTTGTAACGTTCTTGTCGCCGTAACGTATCCGCCGCGTAGCCGGTCCGTCATGTTGGGTGTCTACCTTTGCACCGAGAAAAACAAGGCTGAACAACATGATGAAGAAGCACTTTCCCCTTGCCACTACGATGGCCCTGATGCTGGCTGCGTCGGCCGCTCCCGCTTGGGCGTACGAGAACGTGCGCGGCGTGGTGGTCGACAAAAAGACGAACAAACCCCTGTTCGGCGCTACCATCCGCCTACAGGGTACGCAGATGCACACCCTCACGACCGACACGGCCGGTACGTTCCTGCTCGAGAACCTGCCGGACGGTGTTTATTCCATCGAAATCCGCTACATCGGTTACAACCCGGAGCGCGTCGATTCCGTCGCGCTGAGCAAGGAGAACATCGTCAGCTTCCGCGTGCAGCTCGAACCGGCCGAAATTTCGCTCGGGGGCGCCGTAGTGCGCGCCCAGCGCAATCGCGAGAGCGAGAACGTGGCCCTCTCGGTGCAGCGCAAGGCCGTCGTGGCCGTGCAGCAGGTCAGTGCCAACGAGATGAGCCGCAAGGGCGCCTCCGATGCCGAGGCCGTGGTGAGCAAGGTGGCTGGCATTTCGAAGCAGGACGGTGTGAAGAACGTTTTCGTCCGCGGACTGGGCGACCGCTATAACAGCACGACGCTCAACGGCTTCAGTCTGCCCTCCGAGGACCCCGAGTACAAGAACATCTCGCTCGACTTTTTCGAGTCGGACGTCATTCAGTCGCTCGATGTCAACAAGGTGTTCAACGCCAGCACCGAGGGCGACGTGGCCGGCGCCCGCATCAACATCAACTCCAAGGAGCTGTCCGGCGCGGGTCACCTGGCCTTCGGCCTGTCAGGCGGTCTGAACACGCAGACGGCGGGCGCCACGCTCCTGCTGCCCGACGGCATGAACGCTTTCGGCGGCGCGCGCGGCAGCTGGCCCGACGCCGCTTCGCTCGACGCCCAATTCCAGAAGCTCGACTTCGGCCTCTTCCGCAACCGGCTCAACCCCTCGCGCCACGACGTACCTGTCAATCAGAGTTACGGCATCGCGGGCGGTTACAGCTTCCGCCTCGGCGAGCGCGAGCTGCCCCTCTCGTTCTTCGCCACCCTGGGCCATTCCACGAACTTCAACTACGGCACCGAGGCCATCCGCGACGCCGGCACCAACAACCGCAACATTTATAAGGACCAGACCGGCAAGAAATCCGAACAGAGCGTCAAGCAACTCGGCATGGCCAACCTGACGTTCAGCGTGCCCGGCCGCCACAAGGTGAGCTACAACCTGCTCGCCGTGCACGACAGCCATGCTTCCGTGGGTAACTACATGGGTACCAACTCCAAGTTCGACGAGACGGACTACGCCGAGGCGGGCGGCCTCTACCAACGTCAGCAAATCAATGAGAACCTCCTTGTCGTCAACCAGCTCGCCTATGACTGGACACCCTCCGTCCGTCATGCGCTGGGCGTCGGTGTGGCCTACAACACCGTACGCGGCGACGAGCCCGACCGCCGCGACCTCTACATGGGCCTCGACACGGATAACCAAGCCCTCGTGCCCATCACCGGCGAGGGCTACAACAACCGCTCGTACAGCGAGCTGAAGGAGAAGGACCTCAACGTGCGCGCCGGCTACACCTTCCGCCTCACGGACGACCGCTCCAATCCCTCCGACCTGCGCGTGGGCTACAAGGGCCGCATCGTCCGCGACGACTTCCGCGCCGCCGACTACGGCTTCTATGCCGGCGGACGCCCGCAGCTCGACGTCGACTTCCCCGACTACGACGGCTACGTCAACGGCGAGGGCGTCCACACGTTTGTCAACCACATCCCGTCGTCGTACACGGTGGACAAGGACATCCATACCGGTTATGTCGAATCGACGTACCGCTTCCCCGTCGGGCTCACCGCCAACCTCGGCGTGCGCTACGACCACGTCGACATGGTCGTGGACTACGACATACAGCGCCGCCTCCAAGGGCGTAACGACTTTCAGGAACATTTTGTGCTCCCGAGCCTCAACCTGCGCTACGACCTCAACGATCGCCACGCCCTGCGCCTCGGCCTGAGCCGCACGTACACCCTTCCGCAGGCCAAGGAGATATCCCCGTACACCTACATCGGCGCTGCGTTCAACAGCGTGGGTAACCCGGACCTCCGCCCTTCCGACAATTACAACGTCGACCTCAAATGGGACTGGTACCTCGGCGACGAGGAGGTCGTCACGCTTGCGGGCTTCTACAAGTACATCGCCGACCCCATCTCGCGCATCCAGACGACCGGCGGCGGCACCTATCTGCGCTACGAGAACGTCTCCAACCACGCCACGGTGGCCGGCGCGGAAATCGACATCCGCAAGAAGCTCTTCAACCTGGCGGGCCGCAGCGAGTCGCGCCACAGCCTGACGGCCGGCGTCAACGCCTCGTACATCTACACCGACGTCCGCGTGCAGAACTCCACCAACCTCAGGAACGAGGACAAGGGTTCGCAGCTCGAAGGCGCCGCGCCCTGGCTCGTCAACGCCGACCTGACCTACCAGTGGAGTCGCGGCCATCGCTCGGTCACCGCCGCCCTTGTGTTCAACTACTTCAGCGACCGCCTCTACTCCATCGGTATGGAGGACTACCAGGACGTGATGGAGGAGGGCGTCGGTACGCTCGACTTCGTGGCCTCGGCCAGGCTCACCAAGCGCCTTTCGCTCAGCTTCAAGGCTAAAAACCTGCTCAACCCCACCCACGAGCTGACGCGCCGCGCCACTCTGAAGGAGCGCGACGACGAGGGCAACTACCACTACGTCGGCAAGGGCGACAAGCTCGTCATGAACTCCTACCGCAACGCCATCGACTTGAGTCTGGGACTCTCGATGAAATTCTGACCCCTACGATAACCACAAAAATCAATACACCACTTTTAATTCTTTAAGGTATGAAAAAAAGAGTACAACTGCGCAGCTTCACCCGCAAGGGTGCGCTGCTGATGGGCGCAGCCCTGCTGACGGCAACCCCGCTCTGCGCACAGACGGCCGAAACGATCGAAAGCCACACCATTGAGGCCGGCGCGTCGGAGCACTGGACCGCCGACAAGGTCTATACGCTCGCCGGTGCGGTCGTAGTACGCGGCACGCTCACCATCGACGCCGGTACGACCGTCCTCGCCCAGGAGGGTTTCAACAAGTACATCCTCGTGGACCGCGGCGGACAGATTTTCGCCGAAGGCACAGCTACGGCTCCCATCACCTTTAAGGCGGACCGCGACGACGCTCCCTCGTCGTACTGGGGCGGCATCATCATCAACGGACGCGCTCCCCTCGCAGGCGGCGGCGAAGGTACGACCGAAATCGACGCCAGCCTGAAGTACGGAGGCAACGACGCGGCCGACAACTCAGGCGTCCTCTCCTACGTCATACTGAACAACACCGGCGCAAAGGTGAACCGCGACGTAGAACATAACGGCTTGACGCTGAACGGAGTCGGCAACGGAACGCGCATCGAAAACCTCTACATCCTCAACGGCGGGGACGACGCCATCGAGTTCTTCGGCGGAACGGTCAACGTCACCAACCTGCTCGCCGTGAACTGCGAGGACGACTGCTTCGACTTCACCCAGGGCTACCGCGGCAAGCTGACGAACGCCTACGCCTACTGGGGAACCGACTTCTCGACGGACGAGCAAGACCCGCGCGGCATCGAGGCCGACGGTAACCTCGACGGAAACTATGCCGAGCAGAACGGACAGTCGGACTTCACCGTGGAAAACGTCACCTTCTGCAACGAGTCGACCGTGGACGCCTCGGCCGAGGGCCGCAAGAGCGCCTGGGACGACATCGTGAAGTGCCGCCGCGGCGCGAAGCTGACCCTGATCAACGGACTGGCGCTCGGCGCAGGCAAGGCGGGCAACGCCGTAGACATGACAGACAGCAAGGGCGAGGGTATCGCTTCGTCGAGCATCAGCCTGACCAACCGCCTCGCGCTGACCAGCGACGCCGTGAACGGCGAGGCCGACGTGACCTTCCCCGAGGGCAACACGGGCTGCAACACCGCCGCACTCAGCTGGACCGGATTCTTCGCGCCGACCAGCGGCGAAACGATCAACGCTCACACCATTGAGGCCGGCGCGTCGGAGCACTGGACCGCCGACAAGGTCTATACGCTCGCCGGTGCGGTCGTAGTACG
>CALUOQ010000009.1 GCA_944322325.1 uncultured Alloprevotella sp. | reverse complement strand
CGGGGATGTTTCGTTGTTAGGGTGGTAGGGAGGAGGAATAGTAATGTGCCCAATGGGACTAATGGGGCCAATGGGACTAATGGGGCCAATGGGTCTAATGGGGCTGGACTAATGGGGCTGATGAGTTTTTATCGTAACCATCCGAAAAGAGGCGTGTTTTTCCATTCGACTTTTGGTTGGACCTTTGCGCTCAAAAAAGGCATGTTCAATCTGAATGAAAACAACCGCTTTGTGATGAGCCGCAATCCCATGGACCTGCGAAAGGGAGTGGACAGCCTGTGCGGGACAGTCCGCAGTTGCGCACCGGACCCCTTGAACGGTGAAGTATATGTATCCTCCAACCACGGCCGCACCGCATTGAAGCTTCTGCATTGGGAGCGTGGCGGATACACGTTATACTGCAGGCGCCTGTCCGTGGGCCGTTTCCATCAGGGGTATTCCTGCGCGAGAGCGTAGGCTTCCGTTCCATGCGCCGGGACGAGCTTGTCCTTCTGATGGAAGGCATCTCCCCCGGAGTGGCCCGCCGGAAAAGATACCTGAGGGCTCCCTCCCGGGCTGAAGAGGGGGAACGTGGCGAGAAGATTTTTTGCTATAGATGTAGTCATTGGTCGGCTAAAGGTGCCCGCGATGTCGCAGGGTGAGAAGAATTTCGTAACTTTACGGCCGCTAAAATCATAATCCTTACGACAATGGCCAATAAACCCAGTATACCTAAAGGCACGCGCGACTTCTCGCCCGTTGAGATGGCTCGGCGTAATTATATTTTCGACACTATTCGCGACGTATATGCCCTCTACGGCTTTCGGCAGATAGAAACGCCTGCCATGGAGACGCTGAACACGCTGATGGGCAAGTACGGCGAAGAGGGTGATAAACTGCTGTTCAAAATTCTTAACTCAGGTAATTTCGCGGACGGGCTCACGGCCGACGATCTCGACGCGGGGCAATCTACGCGTTTGGCCGCCCGTATTTGCGAAAAAGGCCTGCGTTACGACTTGACGGTGCCTTTTGCGCGTTACGTGGTGCAGCACCGTGAAGAGTTGCAGCTTCCCTTCAAACGTTACCAGATACAACCCGTGTGGCGCGCCGACCGACCACAAAAGGGGCGTTACCGCGAGTTCTACCAGTGCGACGCCGACGTTGTGGGTTCGGATTCCCTGCTTAACGAGGTTGAGCTATTGCAAATAATCGACACGGTGTTCACGCGTCTGGGTATCCGTGTGGCAATTAAAGTGAACAACCGTAAGCTGCTTGGTGGCATTGCTGAGATTATCGGTGCTGCCGATAAAATTGTGGACCTGACCGTGGCCATCGACAAGCTCGATAAAATCGGACTCGACGGCGTTGTCGGCGAACTTACTGCAGTCGGCATTGCTCCGGAAGCCATCGAACGCCTTCGGCCAATCATTGCTCTGACGGGCAGCAACGCCGATAAGCTCGACACCATGCGCAGCGTATTGGCTGATAGCACCACGGGCATGAAAGGCATCGAGGAGTGTGCATTTGTACTGTCGGCCATCGAACCGCTCGGCCTGACCAATCGCGTCGAGCTGGACTTGACGCTGGCGCGTGGCTTGAACTATTATACGGGTTGCATCTTCGAAGTGAAAGCTCTCGACGTCGAAATCGGCTCCATCACCGGCGGTGGACGCTACGACAACCTGACGGGAATCTTCGGACTGCCCGGTCTCAGTGGAGTAGGCATTTCGTTCGGCGCGGACCGCATCTATGATGTGCTCAACCAGCTCGACCTCTATCCCGAGGCAACTACCACTGGTGTGCGTCTGCTCTTTCTCAACTTCGGGCAGGCCGAGGCGGCCTGTTGCCTGCGTCTGGCTGCCACGGCCCGCGCGGCCGGCATTGCGACTGAAGTTTATCCCGATGCGGCCAAGATGAAAAAACAAATGAGCTATGCCAACGCGTTGGGCGTGCCCTACGTGGCGCTTGTCGGAGCCGACGAGATGGCACAGGGCAAGGTAACGTTGAAAAATATGGCCACCGGTGAACAGCGACTTCTGGCCCCCGAGGAACTCGCCGACGCTGTCCGTGCCTGAATCTCTTTATTCCCACAGATATACACATTTATAATATGGAAAAAGATTTTAAGCGTACGCTCGTCACCGCCGCCTTGCCCTATGCCAACGGCGGTGTGCACATCGGCCACTTGGCTGGTGTTTACGTCCCGGCCGATATTTATGTGCGCTACCAGCGATTGAAAAAGAAAGACGTACTCTTCGTCTGCGGCTCCGATGAGCACGGCGTGCCTATCACACTGCTCGCCAAGAAGAAAGGTTGCTCGCCGCAAGAGATCGTCGACCATTATCACAAGCTTATCCGTGACAGCTTCGAGCAGTTCGGTATCTCGTTCGACGTGTTCGGCCGCACGACGTCCAAGACGCACTATCAGACAGCCTCCGACTTCTTCCGTACGCTCTACGACAAGGGCGAGTTTGTCGAAAAGGAGAGTGAACAATACTACGACGAAGAGGCGCACACCTTCCTTGCCGACCGTTACATCACGGGCGAATGTCCGCACTGCCACGCCGAGGGTGCTTATGGCGACCAATGCGAGAAGTGTGGCACGGCCCTCTCGCCGACCGAGCTCATCAACCCCAAGAGTGCCGTGAGCGGTTCCAAACCCGTTTTGCGCAAGACCAGGCATTGGTACCTGCCCCTCGACAAACATCAGGCATGGCTTGAGCCTTGGATTACGGAGCAACACAAGGAATGGCGGTCGAACGTGATGGGCCAGTGCAAGAGCTGGTTCGACATGGGACTACAGCCGCGTGCCGTAAGCCGCGACTTGGACTGGGGTATTCCGGTTCCCGTCGAAGGCGCCGACGGCAAAGTGCTTTACGTCTGGTTCGACGCGCCCATTGGCTATATCTCCAACACGAAGGAACTGTTGCCCGATACGTGGGAAACGTGGTGGAAAGACCCCTCGACCCGGCTGGTACACTTTATCGGCAAGGACAACATTGTGTTCCACTGCATCGTTTTTCCCGCCATGCTCCGTGCCGAGGGCAGCTACATCCTGCCCGACAACGTCCCGGCCAACGAATTCCTGAATTTGGAGGACCGCAAGATTTCCACCTCGCGCAACTGGGCCGTCTGGCTCCACGAGTATCTTGAGGAGCTGCCCGGCAAGCAGGACGTGCTGCGCTACGTGCTGACGGCCAACGCTCCCGAGACGAAAGACAACAACTTCACGTGGAAAGACTTCCAAGCCCGCAACAACAACGAGCTCGTGGCCGTCTACGGCAACTTTGTCAACCGTGCCTTGGTGCTGACTCAGAAATACTTTGACGGCGTCGTGCCGGCCGCCGGCGAACTGACGGAATACGACCTTGCGACGATACGTGAATTTACCGACGTCAAGACACAGGTGGAGCGCCTGCTCGACGAATTCCGCTTCCGTGACGCACAAAAGGAGGCCATGAACCTCGCGCGTATCGGCAACAAATATCTGGCCGACAGCGAGCCGTGGAAAGTCATCAAAACGGACCCCGAGCGCGTCAAGACGATACTGAACATTGCCATTCAGCTTGTGGCCAATCTCGCCGTGGCCTTCGAGCCGTTCCTGCCGTTCAGCAGCAGCCGCCTGCGCGAAATGCTGGCTGTCGGCCCTATCGACTGGGATCGCCTTGGCTCCACCGACCTCATCGAAGCCGGACACAAGCTGGGCACGCCGGCCCTGTTGTTCGAGAAGATAGAAGACGACGTCATCGACTTCCAGGTAAACAAGCTCAAGGAGGCCGAGCGCCGCAACGCCGAGGCCAATTACCGCGCTAATCCCGTCAAAGCCGACATCAGCTTCGACGATTTCGAGAAACTCGACATCCGTGTCGGCACAGTCCTCGAATGCGAACGCGTGCCCAAGGCCGACAAACTCCTGCGCTTCCTCATTGCTGACGGACTCGACAACCGCACCATCGTCAGCGGCATCGCCCAGCACTATAAGCCCGAGGAACTCGTAGGCAAGCAGGTCTGCTTCATTGCCAACCTGCCCCCGCGTAAACTGCGCGGCATCGAAAGCCAGGGCATGATACTGAGCGCCGAAAACTTCGACGGCTCGCTTAGCGTCGTCACTACGCTCAGCGAGGTGAAGCCCGGTAGTGAAGTGAAATAGTATTTTCCCGATAAATGTATGCGCGCCGAAGGAATGCCATATTCCTCCGGCGCGTTTGTTTTTGGGCATTTTAGGAAAGTCAGCCGACGAAGAGCGTCACAAGGAAGAAGACCGAGGCGTCCGTCACGAAGCCATGATAAATGGCCAGCGAGGCGTAGTCGCGACCGGCGTAGCGCACGCAGACGGGCAGTGCCGTGTCCATCGACGTGGCTCCTGCCACCGCTATCGGCGCCAGCCGGCCGAACAGTCGGTACCACAGCGGAGCCACCAGTAGGGCCAGCAGCTCGCGCGCAATGTTCGCCAGCAGGGCCAGTGTGCCCAGCTCCGGACCGCGGTATTCGCTGATGAGTACGCTCGACAGGGAGTAGTAGCCCATTCCTGCCCCGACGGCGCACCATTCCCCTGCCGTCTGCGTCGGATCTGCAAGCGCCAGCAGCAGGCTGCCCGCAAGGGTGCCCACAATGGTGGCAACGGGCAGCAGGGCCAGCCGCGGATGAGCCTGCACCGCCCGTACGAGCGACGTCGGTTCGCGCCCCACACCGAAGGCCACGGCAAACATCAGCGCACAAAGGGCTGCCGTGCTCACACCGCCCGCCGCAATTGCCCCGGGCAGTACGTCCAGCCGGCCGCACACCACGCCCACGGCAAAGAACGCTACGGCGATCAGGCTACCGCGCATGGTCGCCCCCTTTTCTCATCCCTGCCCAGCGGGTCAGCCACCAAGCCATCACAGCGCTGCCCGTCGCTGTCGCCAGGGCCAGCAGAGCGGCCCAACCACCCAGTCGCGGCAGGGCCGCCACGAGGTCGTCGTTCGCTCCCACCTCAGCGCCCAGCAGGAAAAGCAGCAGCCATACCAGCGGACCTGTCAGTCCGTCGAGCGACAGCCTGTGCCGGCGAAGCGTCCATCCCAGCCCGAACCCCAGGGCCATCGAAGTCAAAATCAACATCCACATAGCGGCCGCAAAGGTACGACTTTTCCGCGTAGCGCCCCCGGCTTTTTCCGACGTCGCCGTCACGCGGTTTCACGAAAGCGCCTTTGCGCCCAGTCCGTCCCGCGTAGCGATGCGTGTTTCCTGTCGCTGCGATAGAAATTCCTAAGACTACGATAGGAAATTCTGTCGTAGCACTTGTTTTTTCCGGTCGCCGTACTTGTCCGCCCAGGCAATGCCCCCGTGGCGTGCGAAAGCGCGGTCGGGCTGTCCGAAAGCGCTGACACACCGCCCCGAAGCCCTGCCCGGCGGCGCCAATACCTGAAAATAAGCCTCTGCGGCAGTGCAATACCGAAAAAATACCTATATTTGCACGTCTTTCGCGGCAAAAATCGAAACTAAATATAAACATCAATTTAAGAAATGCAAAACAAAGGATTTGTAAAGGTAATCGCGGTCGCGCTGACGCTTGTCTGCCTTTTCTACCTGTCGTTTTCCGCAGTGACGCATCACTACGAGAATAAGGCGGCAGCGATGGGCGAAGCAGGCCCGGCCTACCTCGATTCACTGAAAAACGAGCGCGTATGGCTCGGAGTGTACACGCTGAAGGACTGCCAAGAGTTGCAAATCAGCCTCGGCCTCGACTTGCAAGGCGGTATGAACGTGATTCTCGAAGTGTCGGTTCCCGACGTCATCCGTTCGCTGGCTGGCGACAATGCCGCCGACCCCAACTTCCAGAAAGCCCTGGCTGAAGCGCAGAAGGAAGCCACGCAGAGTACGGGCGACGTCGTCGACCTCTTCGTCAAGCACTATCAGCAGATCAGTGGCCGCAACCATTTGGGCGGGCTCTTTGCCATGAAGCTGAAGAGCAGTAACATCACTCCGGCCAGCACCGACGAGGAAGTACAGAAAGCCCTGACCGAGGAAGTCAAGGCCGCCGTGGGCAACTCGTACGAGGTGCTTCGCACGCGTATCGACCGCTTCGGTGTGGCTCAACCCAACATTCAGACGCTCGAAGGCAAGGGCCAGCTGGGCCAAATCATGGTCGAGATGCCCGGAATCAAGGAACCGGAGCGCGTGCGTAAGCTGCTTCAGGGAAGCGCTAACCTCGAGTTTTGGGAAACGTATAACGCCGGCGAAGTCGGCGCGGCGCTTGCCTCGCTCGACAACCGTCTGGCTCAGTTGGCCAAGGGTGGAAGCGCCAATACGGACAGTGTGAAGGCCCCGGCTGACACCGTCAAGGCCGCAGCAGACACCACCGCTGCCACCCAGGGCGCTGCGCTCGAAGCCTTTAAGAAAGACAAGGCCGACGAACCCACCGCCAACGATAAGGCCCAGCTGGAGGCGTTCAAAGCCCAGCACCCGCTCTTCGCCCTGCTTCGTCAGGACGTCGTTTCGCCGCAGAACTGTATTATCGGTATGGCGCAGGCCCGCGACACGGCCGAAGTCAACCGCCTTCTTCAGTCCGAGGAGGCTAAGGCTCTCCTGCCCTCCGACCTCCGCGTACGCTGGGGTGTGAAAGCCAGCGATATCATCAAGGGCGACTACTACGAACTCTACGCCCTCAAAGCCACCGACGGCAAGGCCGCCATGGCTGGCGACATGGTCGAAGGTGCTTCGGACGAGTACGACCAGATGCACCGCCCCTGCGTATCAATGACAATGAACACTGAGGGAGCCCGCGACTGGGCCGTACTGACGCGCAACAACATCAAGCGTTGCGTGGCCATCGTGCTCGACGGTTACGTATACAGTGCGCCGACCGTGCAAAACGAAATCACCGGCGGCATCTCCTCCATCACGGGTAACTTTACGCCCGAGGATACCAAGGACTTGGCCAACGTGCTCCGCAGCGGTAAGATGCCGGCACCCGCCAAGATTGTCCAGGAGGAAATGGTGGGTCCGTCGCTCGGCGCCGCGTCCATCCAGGCCGGTTTCACGGCGTGCGTGGTGGCCTTCGTGCTTCTCATGATCTTCATGTGCGCCTACTACGGCTTCATTCCGGGTATGGTGGCCAACGGTGCGCTTATCCTGAACTTCTTCTTCACGTTCGGCATACTGACCTCGTTCCAGGCCGCGCTGACCATGTCGGGTATCGCCGGTATGGTGCTCTCGCTCGGTATGGCGGTCGACGCCAACGTGCTTATCTACGAGCGTACCAAGGAAGAGCTGCGGGCCGGCAAGAATATCAAGCAAGCATTGGCCGACGGTTACGGAAACGCATTCTCTGCCATCTTCGACTCCAACCTGACGTCCATCATCACGGCCGTTATCCTCTATAACTTCGGAACCGGACCCATCCGCGGCTTCGCTACGACGCTCATCATCGGTATTTGCGCCTCGTTCTTCACGGCAGTGTGGATGACGCGTATCGTTTATGAGCACTTCATGAAGAAGGACAAGTGGTTGAACCTGACTTTCTACACGAAGCTCTCGCGCGGCGTATTCGAAAACGCGCAGTACAAGTTCATGTCGTTCTACCGGAAGTCGTTCACCGTGTTCGGCGTATTCGTGGCCATTTGCCTGCTGTCGCTGGGCATCCGCGGCTTGTCGAAAGGTATCGACTTTACGGGCGGCCGCAACTTCGTCGTGCAGTTTGAACAGAAGGTAACGCCCGAGGAAGTCGGCAACGCATTGGCCGAAAAGGTGAAAGCTGCCGATCCGAATGCCAACGTGACCGCCCTGGCCCTCGGTACGGACGGACGCACCGTGCGTCTGACCACGAACTATCGCATCGACGACAACGCCGACGGCATCGACGAGCAGGTAGAGCGCTTCATCTACGACGGACTCAAGGAGCACGGCCTCATCAAGGCCGACTACGCCACGTTCATCGACCGCGACAACCACGCAGGCGGCTCCATCATCTCGTCGCAGAAGGTCGGTCCCTCGGTGGCCGAGGACATGACGCGCGGCGCCGTCGTCAGCGTGGTGCTCTCGCTGGTCGCCATTTTCCTCTACATCCTGCTGCGTTTCCGCAACATCGCCTTCTCGGTGGGTAGCGTCGTCTCGCTGACCGTCGACACGCTCATTATTCTCGGTATGTACTCCCTCTGCTGGGGATGGATGCCCTTCTCCCTTGAGGTCGACCAGACCTTTATCGGTGCCGTCCTGACGGCTATCGGTTACTCCATCAACGACAAGGTGGTCGTCTTCGACCGTATCCGTGAGTATCTCGGCCTTTATCCGAACCGCGACCGCCGCGTGCTGTTCAACGACGCGCTGAACCACACCCTCTCGCGTACCATCATGACGTCGGGCACCACCCTGCTCGTACTGCTCTGCATCCTGTTCCTCGGCGGCGACAGCGTGCGGTCGTTCTCGTTCGCCATGATTCTGGGTGTTATCTTCGGCACGCTTTCGTCCATCTTCCTGGCCGCGCCGATAGCCTTCCTGACGCTCAGCAAGCGCGAGCGCAAAGAAAGCAAGGAAGTAGCCATGGCATAAATCCGTCGCCGCATTGGCGTCACACTTTTCCAAGCGAGGATGCGTCCCGTACTGACAGCGGGACGCATCCTCGCTTTTTTTGATGCAGGCGCTGCGCCTGTATTTTTCCCTTGACTCCGTCTAACGCCTATTTCCTGCGCGCTGCGGCTCAACTCGCCTTTTCCGCAGGGCGGCAAGTTGCCGACGCTGCTTTTGCTGCCCTTACAGAAATTTCCGGATGTGTAATTTGTGCAATGGAGTCCTTGTGAGGTTCCGTCTGATTATACAGTCAAACGTCTCTCCCGCGCCGACCGTCAGTCGTGGGAGAGACGTTCTTTTTTTGTGCGTAGTGCAGGCCGGATGGCGGTCAGTGCAGGTCCATGTGCCAGGCGGCTCCGGCCATCAGGGTGAAGCCCGGCTGCGGCACATTGCCGAGGTCGTAGTAGCGGCTGGCCGTCACATTGTTCAGGTCGAGGCGCAGGGTGTAACGCGGCGCCTCCCAGCGCAGGCGGACGTCGAGTACGGCATTGGGGCCGTAGGGCACGATTTCGCCCGTGGCCTGTCCGTCTGCATAAGCCAGGTAACCGCCCATACGGTCTTGCCAGCGCAATGACCAGTCGGCCTCAAGGTGACTCACGACGCGGTGACTGAGTCGCGCGACGAGCTTGTGGCGTAAATACTCGAGGGCATAGTTTGACTTATAGACGGGCCGGCTGTCGTCGCGGCTTTGGTGGAGGTAAGCGTAGTCGACCGAGAGGCGCCTGAGAGGCTGCCCGTCGCCCAACCAACGGTCGAGCTGTATGATGGCGCTGGCCGAAACGCCGCGACCGGTGAGGCAGAAGTTGGTCGAGTGGTACTTATCCGTCGCGTCGTACATCACCCAGTCAATCATGTCTGTGCCGCGGTTGTGGAAGGCTGCGACCTCCACCGTCCACCACAGCCCGCTCCACTTGGCGCCGCCGCGCAGGGCTTCGGTGCGCTCCGGTCGCAGTCCCACGTTGCCCGCCAGCGTGGGACTCTGGTAGTAAAGGTCCGTGAAAGTGGGCAGACGCAAGGCGCGGTTCCAAGAGGCGAAGAGCGTGACGCTGCGGCCGGCGCGATAGCTCAGGTCGACGCCGGGATACCATCGGAAGCGCTCGTCGAGGGCGGTGTTGCGGTTGGCCATAACGCCGACTGAGGCCGTCAGCCCGCGCCAGGCGACATTATGTTCGAGGTAATAGCTTATGTTGGTGCGGTTGTCGCGTCGCGTATACCGGACGTCCTCGCCGCGGACGGGCACTTGTTGTGCCTCGTCGAGGGGCTGGCCCAGCGTAGTACTGAGGATGCCTTCTTGGCGCAGCTCGGCGCCGATGGCGGTACGCCCGAGCGCCCAGTCGGTCCAGGCGCTAAGGCCCGCGGTAAATACGTCCGAGCGGTGGAAGTTCTCTCCCGCCGGCGTGCCGCGCACCAGCTGGAAATGGTCCGTCGACCGCAGCCACGACAGGGTCGGTGTCAGGCGGACGCGACCGCGCGTTTCGGCTTTTAGTGCGGCGGAGTAGCGCCGCGTGGCTTCCCACTGGTTGGGATAGGCGGCGGAGTAGAACGTGTTGGCGCCGTAATCCTGCGTCGAAACGCCGATCTGCCAGTCCGCACGCAGGTCGGGGTGGGCATAGCGGCCTTGGTAGAAAGCCCGGGTTTGCTGGAAGTCCGAGTTTTCCGTGGCGCCGTCCGAGCGACGGTAGCCCGCGCTCAGGGCGTTGCTCCATGTGCTGTGCGTGTAGGCGCCCCGGGCGCTGACGCCGGCCGTGCCGTAGCTGCCGCCTTCAACGCTGGCCTGCACGCGGCGGCCGGCCGGCGAAGTGACCACGTTGATGGCACCGCTGAAGGCTTGTGTGCCGAATACGCGTGCTGCGGCGCCGCGCAGTATCTCTACGCGTTCGATGTCGCTCAGGTCGACAGGCAGGTCAACCGCAAGGTGGCCGGTTTGTGGATGAGTGAAGGGGACTCCGTTGAGCAGGATAGCAATTTGGTCAAAGGTTCCGCCGTCCACGCTGACGTCCGTCTGAATGCCAAAAGCGCTGCGCTGCCGGACGTCGACGCCCGCGGCGAGTTTCAACAGGTCATTGACCGAGGCGACGGCCGCCGCGGCGATGTCCTCCCGCGTCAGCGTCGTCACCATACGCGCCGCCTGCTCGGCGGCCAGAGGCGCTCGTGTCCCGCTCACGCTCGCGGCTTTGAGCTGTAGGGTTGTCGCGCTGTCGGGGCGCACATCTGTGGCCCGCAGCTGGGCTCCCCCGGCGCACAGGCGCGGCGCGGCCGAGAGCAGCGTCGCGGCCGAGAGCACCCCGATGCGCACTTCGCGGTGCAGGCAGGCAAACAGTGCATAGCCTTTGCGCGAGAAGCAGCGGAACGTCAGCACCTCTTTCTTCTGAAAGGATGGTAACATAATAAATGAGTTAAGTAATAAAACAAAATGCCGCCGGGCTGTTGGCGCCCGATAAAGCGAGCGTAAAGGTAAGCAGTTCGTCGTGTTTTTTCGTACTTTTGCGCGACAATTTACGCTTTGACCCATGTTTCTCATCCGCTTTTTGAAGAACTGGACCCTGCCTTGTGCCATGGCGGCGGGCATTGTGTGCCATTTTGTGTTATATGGTGTCGACGCATTGGCCCCGTGGCGTCCTGGCGCCGCCGTGCTGGGCACGCGCCTGATGCCGGTGCTTATTTTCCTGATGCTGTTCTTTACGTTCAACAAGGTGGACCTTCGTCAGCTCCGCCCGCGGTTGTGGCAGTTCGAACTGCTCGCCGTGCAGACCGTCGCCAGCCTGCTGCTTGCCGGTGTGGCCACGCAGCTCGGTGCCGGTTCTGCCGCGAAGGTCGTCGTCGAGGCGGCGTTGGCTTGCGTCCTGTGTCCGGCCGCCACGGCGTCGGCTGTCATCACGGGCAAGCTGGGCGGCTCGTCGGCTGCCACGACCACGTTTATCCTTGCGTCCAACCTGTGGTCTGCCGTGCTCATTGCATTGCTCTGCCCCCTTGTCGAACCCCATCCCGACCTGCGCTTTGCCGCCCTTATGGGCCGCATGTTCGGTCAGGTTGCCACGCAGCTCATCCTTCCCTTTCTCGTAGCCATGGCGGTGCGCCGTTGGTGGCCGTGGCTTCATGCGCAATGTTTGCGGCTACGCGACATTTCTTTCTATCTATGGGGGCTGACGCTGACCATTGTCACCGCGCAGACGGCCCGCACCATTGCCGACGAGGGCAGCCATCCCTTGCTCGAGGTCGGCGCTGCCGGTGCGGGGCTCGCAGTCTGCGTCCTTTATTTCGTGCTGGGCAAGGCCATCGGTGGTCACTCGGGTGATCGCATCAGTGGTGGTCAGGCCCTTGGTCAGAAGAATACGGGTTTCGCCATCTGGATGGCTTTCGCCTTCCTCAATCCTCTGGCCGCCATAGGACCGGGCAGCTACGTGCTGTGGCAGAACACGTTCAATTCGTGGCAGCTTTGGCGCCACCGCCGGCGCGAGGAGCGCGGCCTGCCCAACCCCGTCGACCGCTCAGCGCTGGCCGAGGCCGCGAGGGCATAGCCGTCCGGGTATTGTGCCCTTGGCAAAGGCCATCGTTCGCCGGGAAAATCCTATCTTTGTCGGACCCAACTAAAAACAGCACTATTATGAGAAAAAATTTCGGAGCGAAACCGTGGACGTATCCCCAACCCGTATTCATCGTGGCTACATACGACGAACAGGGGCAGCCCGACGCCATGAACGCAGCCTGGGGTGGCATCGATTATGACGACCGTATCAATCTCTGCCTCAGTGCCGGGCACAAGACAGTTCGGAATTTGTTAGCCTCGCACGCCTTCACCGTAAGCATCGGTACGGCGGAGCAACTCACGGCCTGCGACTACGTGGGCATTGTCTCGGCCAACCAGGTTCCCGACAAATTCGCGCGCGCCGGCTTCACAGCTCTGAAGTCCGACTTCGTTGCCGCGCCACTCATTGCCGAACTGCCCATGGCGCTGGAATGCGAGCTCGTGTCCTACGACGCCGAGAGTTGTCACCTTGTGGGGCGCATTGTCAACGTTTCGGCCGACGAGCGCATCCTGGGGCCTGACGGCCGCATCGATCCCACCCTGCTGCGCCCCATCACTTTCGACCCCGTTAACAACGGCTACCTCCTCGTGGGCGAGCGCGTCGGCAACGCGTTCAAGGACGGCAAGGTGCTTAAAGGCTGAGTCCGGCTGCACACTTCTTAAGGCGGCGGGAAGTCCGGGTAAGGCTTCCTGTCGCCTTTTTTGCGCTTTGGCGGAAACTTTTTCCGTAGTCGGACAATTTTTCTCCAGGCTGAATAATTTTTTCTCCAGGCATGAAGGACAAATTACGCAGGCGGGAAAATGTTGTTTCTACTGCGGAAAGTGTACGGAATACCGAAGTCGTGAAATCATGCGGGGCAGGTGGCTGCGCAAAAAAAAGCCCGCGTGTCGCGTGGCGGCACGGGGCTATGGTTTGGGGCTTCCTTTCTGTTTCAGTGCGGGCGGTTACATCGGTCGGCCGCTGAGCCGGCGAAGCAGGAGGTAGGCACGTTGCTGTCCGCGGAAGAGGGCGTAGGCGCGCAGGGGAATGTAGCCGGGCTTCAGGCGCAGGCCATGCGGCAGGCGGCAAGGGCGGACGGTGGCCAAGGCGTCTGCCAGGCGCGTTTCGGCGGCTCGTCGCTCGGCAGGAGTGAGGTCGGATGAGGCATAAAGCTCGCGCGCCACACTGAGAAGGACGCCCCACGCATAAACCTCGCACCGCTTCAGCGCCTCGGAGCCTGCGCCTTCCTCCTCAAGCACGCGACGCAGGATGCAGTTGGCTTCGACGAGGTCAAGACGGACCAGGCCGCCGCGATGGGTGACGGAGTGTTCGTGCTGGCGGTAGTAGTATGTTCCTTCGGTCAGGGCCACTTCGCGACAGTGCAGGTAGTGCTGGCGCGGAGTGATGTCGTCGGTATAGACGCGGCGTTCCGCATGATAGGGATAGCGGCGATGAAGGTCGGTGCGGATGGCGTAATATCCGTGCAGGCGCCAGTCCACACTGAGGCAGCAGGCCTCGCGCCCGGTGAGCAGGCTGGCTGTGACGGGGACGTGGTGCGCTTCGCGCCGTCCGTCCGGATAGACGCGGACTAGGCGGAACACGGCCGCGTCAGCCGACGGGTTAGCTCGATAAGCCCGCCACAGTTGTTCCAGCGCGTCGGGCGCCAAGTAGTCGTCAGCGTCGACCATGGTGGTCAGTTCGCCCGTGGCCATTTCCAGCCCGCGGTTTCGCGCCACGGCCTGCCCGCTGTTTTCCTCCATCCGCAGCAGGCAGACCCGCCCGTCGGCTTGGGCGTAACGGCGCAGGATGTCAGGCGAGCGGTCGGTGGATGCGTCGTCGATACATACGACCTGAATGTCACGGAGGGACTGCCCCAACAGCGAGTCGAGGCACTGTTCCAGGTAGTCCTCGGCGTTGTAAACGGCGACCAATACGGTGATGTTCGTCATGACTTGCGTGAGAATTTAGTGAGGTAGCCCCGCAACTTGCGCACGAGGTCGGTCTCGTGGCTCAGCAACCGCCAGGAATAGGCTGCGGAGCTGAGCAGTGCCAGCCCACCCAGTCCGTATTTCACGGTGAGGCTTTCGGACCAGGCTGCCGCTACGCCGACCGCCAGACAGACGCCTTGAAGCAAGGCACGCCGCAGCGTCCGGAGCTCGAAGCGGAACTTGTAGTGCCACGAATAGGCCGTAAGAATCAGCAGGAAGTCGAATAGGCCCGCCGCCGACAGGGCACAGCCGGCCCCGGCGAGGCCGTAGGCGGAATAGCCGGCGACAACCAGGGCGACGAAGGCTACGTCGTAGACGCATTCCACCGTGAGGTAACGGAGCGAGTCGCCGCGCGCCAGGGCCAGGTAGGCGATGGGCGAAGTCAGGGCTTTGAAAAACATGTAGAACAGCGCGCAAAGGCTCATGGGGACTGCCGCCATGAACTCCGGCGTATAGAGCAAATTAACGATCTGGGGCAGAAAAAGGCCTAAGGCTATGAGCAGGGGCGTGATGAGCAGCACGCAGACGTCGATTTGGCGGTTGACGACGGGACAGAAGCGGTTCGGCGTCGAGGCTACCGCCGAGAGGCGCGGAAAATAGTCGGCGTCCATCGCCACGAACACCATGCGCGAGTAGGCTACCGTAAGGGTGAATCCGACGCTGTAGAGTCCCACTTCGCGGGTCGTGGCGGAGCGCAGCATGACCGTGCGGATGGCCATTTCGGCCCCGGAGCCCATGATGCCGGCCAGTATGTATCCCAGACCGAGCCGTATCATCGCCGCGCCGCCCCTTAGACGGCGCGGCGACGTGAGGTCGATACGGTAGGGGAACAGCGGCAACGTGGCGCGCAGCAGCAGGCCGAGTTGTGCCGCCGTAGTCAGCAGCAGGACGGGGATGACGCCCTCCGTGCCGAACAGCCAGTAGATACTTACGGAGATTGCCAGCGTGGTCAGCGAGCTCAGCGCAATGACTGTCGCCAGCCGCCGCAGGCGACGGATACCCTTGAGAATGGCCATCTCGCCGCCGATGAGCGTGAGCAGGCCGACCATGGGCGAAAGGCCGCAAAGCCCCACTGTATAGCTCGTATCGCCCACCAGCATGCGGCTCAGCCACGGCGACAGTACGCTGCCGGTCAGCGTGCCCAGCAGGGCGGCAATCAGCGTCCAGCTGCGTACCAGTCCGACGTACTCGGTCAGTCCCCGGCCGTCGCCCTGCTCGTAGAGGCGCGACAAGTGGCGCACGGCGCTGAACGAAATGCCGAAGTTCGTCGTGTTGCCAAGGAATTCGACCATGCGCGTCAGCATGTCCGAGAGCCCGACGCCGACGGTCCCGATGAGCAGGGCGACGCACTTGTTGCGTACGACCGACAGCAGGATGGTCAATCCCTGTACGCCGCCGAGCAGGCCGGTGTACTTAAGGATGTGGTTGTACCCCTGCTTTCGTTCGTCGCTGGCATTCATGCGCGGTCAGCTCTGCGGATTTAGTCCTTGACTGCTGGCTGCGTCGCGCCCTTTGACCGGCGCCACACCAGGACCAAGGCCGCAACAAATCCGATAAGGATGAGCGCGATGGCGGTATAGGCAATGACTTCCGTCGTCGTGATACTCGTCGGGCGGAACTCCATCACGATGCTGTGACGGCCCGCCGGAACGCGCAGGGCGCGGAGAATGTAGTCGGCCCGCCCGATTTCGACCGGCTTGCCGTCGATGGTGGCGCTCCAGCCGGGGTAATAGATTTCAGAGAATACGACTACGCCGCCATGGGCCGACTCCACGTCGTAATGAAGCTCGTTCGGCGCGTAGCTGACGAGCTTTATGCTGCCGCTGTCGGTCGGAGCCGCTTCGCCGAGGACGGCCTTGAACTGCTGGTCAGCCACGGCCGCATGCTTCAGGTCGATGCGCTTCAACGTGGCCATCTCCTCGTCGGCCGTGGTGGTGTAGTTCATCTGGCTGACGAACCACGCCGGGCCGTTGACGTAGGGATTCTGCAACGCGAAGCTCTGGCCGTCCTGTCCGGGGAAGATAAAGTATTTCGCATTGAGCAGGTTAAGTACCGGGAAGATGGAGTCGCCGTTCACGCGGCTCATGTCGCCGCCGGCTTCGCTGACGGCGGAAACCAGACCGTTCATCTCGCCGCGCAGGCAGCAGTCGATGACGTCCTGGTAGCGGCGCAACTTGGCCGCATGGTAACCGCCGATGTTCTTGTGCCAGGCGCCGGCGGTGTTGTCGTTGAAGGTGTCATGACTCAGGTCGAGCACGCGATAGTCCAGCGCTTTGTCGCGGAGTATCATCTCGTCGGCTTGCGATTTCTGGGCCACTGTCACTTGGGCCGGTTCGGTGAAGCTGTTGTCGTTGAGGTAGCGACGGTCAATGCCCCACATATCGACAAGGCAAATGACCAGCATCAGGGCGGTCATCAGCCACGCTTGCAGCTTTCCGGCGCGGTAGAGCAGCAGCAGGCAGAAGCCGAGCGCCGCGATGAAGAAGGTACGCCAGGCCGAAGCCGTCAGGATGGCGTGGCGCACGGCACCGATACTGTCCTTATAAGTGGCGAGGAAGTCAGCCGGGAAGATACGGCCCAGCTGGCCGAACACTGTCTCTTCCTGCATCGAGAGGCAGTCGCCGAAGAAGAAGCCCGGCGCCAGTGCAAACAGCAGGGCCGCGCCGCCCGTCAGGGCAAAGCTCACGTAGAGATAGACCGGCTTCTGTTTCAATTTCTCGGGATGGCGTACAATCTCGGCCAGTCCGAGCATGGCGAGGAGCGGAATCGTGAACTCCGCCATCACCAGTGCGGACGACACGGTGCGGAACTTGTTGTACATCGGCAGGTAGTCGATGAAAAAGTTGGTGACGCCAGGACTGTGATGTCCCCAGGCAAATAGCAGCGACAGCATCGTGGCAGCCAGCAGGCCCCACTTGAGCGGATGCGTGACGTAGAAAAGACTGACGAAGAAAAGCAGGCAAACGATGGCTCCTACGTAGACAGGTCCTACCGTATAGGGCTGGTTACCCCAGTACTGGTTCAGGCCGGGCGTGGCCTGCGCCATTTGCGGGTCGACCTGCGCCAGGGTCTGGTAGGTCTGCGCCACGCATTGCTGATAGGCGGCAAAGGCGTCGCTCTCGGTGGCCTTGGCGTTGTCCATGAGCGACCCGCTGCCGCCACCCTTGGCATCGGGGACAAGAAGGGTCCACGTCTCGCCCAGACCGTAGCTCCACTGCGTGATGTAGTCGCGGTCGAGTCCGCTGCCGGTGTTCTGGTCGTGCTGACCGTCGGTCGGGGTCAGCTCGCTCTTGCCGCGCATGGTCTCCTTGCTGTATTCGTACGTATGATAAAGGTTCGAGAGGTTGGCACACAGGCCGATGAGTCCGGCCAGGACGACGACGCCCGTGGCGCGGGCAAAGCGGGGCAACGTGCGGGTACGGATGGCGTCGGCCAGGTAAGCCAGCACGATGAACAGCATGACGAACAGGAAGTAGTACGTCATCTGCAGGTGGTTGGACTGTATCTGAAGGGCCGTGAACAAGGCCGTCACGGCGCCGCCCCAAAGCAGGCGGCCGCGGTAGCAAAGCACCAAGCCGGCGATGGTCGGCGGAATGAACGCCAAGGTCATCACTTTCCAGATGTGGCCCGCCGCGATGATGATGAAAAAGTACGACGAGAAAGCCCAAATCACTGCTCCGAGCGCCGACATCCACACCTTGAAATTGAAGGCGCGCATCAGGATGTAGAAACCGAGCAGGTAGAGGAATACGTAGAGCACGGCGCCTGTCGTGCCGAGGCCATAGAAGAATGTAGCTTTGCCCAGCAGCTGGCTGGAACCGTAGGAGGGCGACAGCTGGTAGGTGGGCATACCGCTGAACAAGGCGTTCGACCAGCGCGACGTTTCGCCCGTGGCTTCACGGTAGGCGTTGATTTCATTGTTCAGCCCCACGCCGGCTGCGTGGTCGTGTCCGCCGAGGACGAGTCCCTCGCTCACGGGCGTGATGAAGTAGCAGAACGACAGCACGAGAAAGGCAATGACTGCGATGGCGTCGGGCGCGATTTTTTTCAGGAAGTTCATGACGTATGAATTGAGTATTTGCAAGGTGAGTCCGTGCATGGCCTGTGCGCTGCGGCCCGTCAAGGGGTGGCGCAGGCGACCGCGACGGGAGTGGAGTTAGTAGCGGTAGTGTTCGGCTTTATAGGGGCCGTCGACAGGCACGCCGATGTAGTCGGCCTGGGCCTGCGTCAGGCGCGTCAGGTGGGCACCGGTGTGGGCCAAGTGCAGCCGGGCCACTTCCTCGTCCAGCGCCTTGGGCAACCGGTAGACTCCCACTTCGTAGTCGTGGCGGAACAGTTCCATCTGGGCCAGCACCTGGTTGGTGAAAGAGTTCGACATGACGAACGAGGGGTGTCCCGTGGCGCAGCCGAGGTTGACCAGACGGCCGTCGGCCAGCAGTGTGATGCGGTGGCCGTCAGGGAAGCGGTAGCTGTCCACCTGCGGTTTGATGTTCGTCCGTTCCACGCCGGGCAGGTGCTTGAGGGCGTCGACCTGAATCTCGCTGTCGAAATGACCGATGTTGCAGACGATGGCCTGATCGGGCATGGCCTTCATGTGGTCGACGGTGATGACGTCGATGTTGCCGGTGGTCGTGACGAAGATGTTGCCGATGGGGGCGGCTTCGTCCATCGTGACGACTTCGAAGCCTTCCATCGCGGCTTGCAGAGCGCAGATGGGGTCGATTTCCGTCACCAGTACGCGGGCGCCGTACGACCGCATGCTTTGTGCGCAGCCTTTCCCGACCTCGCCGTAGCCAGCTACGACGCACACCTTGCCTGCTATCATCACGTCGGTGGCGCGCTTGATGCCGTCGGCCAGCGACTCGCGGCAACCGTAGAGGTTGTCGAACTTCGACTTGGTGACCGAGTCGTTCACGTTGAAGGCCGGAAAGAGCAGTTCGCCGCGTTCCTGCATCTGGTAGAGGCGGTGGACGCCGGTTGTCGTTTCCTCACTCACACCGCGCATTCCGCCGGCCACGCGGCTGAAGAACGTGGGATCGGCCGCTACTACGCGGCGCACGAGGGCCTTAAGTTCGGCTTCGTCGCCGCTTGCCGACGGCGTGTCGAGCACGGCGGGGTCCTTTTCTGCCGCACAGCCGAGGTGTACCATCAGGGTAGCGTCGCCACCGTCGTCGACAATGAGGTTAGGCAACCGCCCGTCGCCGAAATTCAGAGCCTGGAGCGTGCACCACCAGTAGTCCGCCAGCGATTCGCCCTTCCAGGCATAGACGCCCACACCGTCGGCCGCGATGGCCGCAGCGGCGTGGTCCTGTGTGGAGTAGATGTTGCACGAGCACCAGCGTACCTCGGCGCCCAAAGCGACGAGCGTCTCGATGAGTACGGCGGTCTGGATGGTCATGTGGAGCGAGCCCATGATGCGCGCGCCCAGCAGGGGCTTCGTTTCGCCGTACTTGGCGCGCAGGGCCATGAGGCCGGGCATTTCGTGCTCGGCTATTTCGATTTCTTTGCGGCCGAAGTCCGTAAGGCCCATGTCGGCCACGCGGAAAGGCAGCGTCGTGAAAAGTTCGTTTGCCATGAATGTGGGTGTTCTGTTGCTTGTCTTTATATGTCGTGCAAAGGTAGAACTTTTTTTTGAAGTAGTTCTCGCGCAACGGGTTAAAGCGCGGATGGCGCCTTGGGCTGCGGCGCGGACGGCAGGCGGCGACCCGGTCCGAACGGGGTATATATCCAGAAAAAATGGGGACTACGATAGAAAATCCTATCGTAGTCCCCGTAAAAACTATCGTAGCGTTCGTTTTTCTTCACACTTCGGCCGGCATGATGCCCGTAGCGGTTCAGTGCGCCGTGGCCGGGACGGGGTGGCTGCGGACAACGCGGCGGAACTGTAGGACAAAGAGCGTGGCTGCCGTGAAAAGGGAAACGGAAAAGGACAGGAAGATGCCCGCCTCGCCCAGCCCGAGAGGGAAGCCCATCAGGTAGCACGACGGGATGCCGACAACGACATAGCTGATGAAGGCTATCCACATCATCGACATCACTTGGCCCGTGCCGCGCAGGGCGTTGGCAAAGCAGATTTGCATGGCGTCGCCGAACTGATAGAGCACGAGGGGGATGAGCAGCGTCAGGGCGCAGGCCACGACGGCAGGGTCGTGCGTGAAGATGCCTATGACCATGCGGGCGAAAAGCAGGAAAAAGAGCGACGAGCAGGCTGCCATGCAGAGCAGGATGTGGCAGCCGGCTTTCGCCGCAAGGCGCACGCGCAGCCAGTCCGCCGTGCCGCAAAACGTGGCGACGCGGATGGACATGCCGGCTCCTAAGCTGTAATAGAACAGGAAACCGAGCGTGCCGATGGTCACCATGACCTGATAGGCGGCCAGTTCGGTGGCGCCGAGCCAGCCTGCCATGACGGCGCTCGTCGTAAAGGAGCCACACTCCATGCCCATCTGGAGCGAGACGGGCAGCGAGAGACGATTGATGCGGAGCACGGCGCGGCGCGTCAGCCGCCCGGCGGCAAAGCCCAGCCGATAGCGGCGGTAGCCCGGCGCAAAGGCTATGATGCCGGCCAGCGCGAGGGCCATGACGATACGCGAGAAACACGTGCTGAGGCCAGCACCCAGCAACCCCAGCTCGGGGAACGGCCCGACGCCGTATATCAGAAGATAATTGCCCAGTATGTTGAGCAGATTGCCTCCTAAGAGAATCCACATGGCCGTCGCCGTGTGTGTCAGGCCGTCGGTGAACTGACGCAGCACATTAAATATAAGAACGAACACCATAGACACCAGCACCACGAGATAGTACGGCCGTATGAGCGGCAGCAGCGCGGGGTCCTGCCCCATGCGGTCTACGAAAAAGTAGAGCACTCCCATGGCGGCGATGAGCAGGCTGCCGTAGGCGGCATTGGCGGCCAGGGCGCTCTTCAGCAGGAAACCGGCGCGGTAGTGCTGTCCGCGGCCGTAGCTGGCACTGACCAAGGGCGTCAGCCCGTAGCTGTAGCCCATCATAAGGAAGGTGACGAGCGTGAAAAGGTTGTTCACGAAAGCCGCCGCGGCGAGGGCGTCGGTGGCGTAGCGGCCTACCATCATCGTGTCGGCGAAGCCCAGAATAATGACGCCGACCTGGCCGATGGCAATGGGTATTCCCAGTCGGAGCGTAGCGGCGTAGTGCGGACGAAGTGCGGAATTCAGTTTCATGGGCGCAAAGGTACGACTTTCGCGCCAGCTGACCCACAAAAGGCTCGCAGCCTCCGTGATTACAGGGGCCGGAAAACTTTTCGCTGACGGCCAGAACGGACTTTTTGGAACCAAAGTCGCCGTATTTTGTCCGTATGACGGGAAAAAAGCCTATATTTGCAAGGAATTTTTCACTTTGCTCAACTAAACTATGGATTGGTTTGAAACTCTTTTCACTTCCACCGGGTCAGTGGCGCATATCGTGCTGTTGTACGCACTGGTCATTGCGATCGGCGTGTTCCTTGGAAAAATCAAGGTGGGCAGCATCTCGCTCGGTGTGACGTTCGTTCTGTTTGCCGGCATCATCGTCGGTCATCTCTACACATCGTTCGGCATTGCCGACCCCTCCCCCGGAGGTTACGCCTGCCCCGCCGACGTGCTCAACTTCATGCAAGACTTCGGTCTAATACTTTTCGTGTATTGCATCGGACTACAGGTGGGACCCGGCTTCTTTGAGTCGTTCAAACGAGGGGGCATCACGATGAACCTCATCGCAGTGGGCATCGTCGTGCTCAACATCGCCGTCATGCTGGGGCTCTACTACGCGTTTTTCGACACCAACGATCCGACGAACCTCCCCATGATGGTCGGCGTGCTCTGCGGTGCGGTCACCAATACGCCGGGACTCGGTGCGGCTCAGGAGGCGCTGAAAGACGCATTGCCCGTATTGAAGGATCTGCCTATCGCTTCGGGTTACGCCTGTGCCTACCCTTTGGGTGTGCTCGGCATCATCGGGGCGACCATCGCGCTGCGCTTCATCTGCCGCATCAAGTTAGATGAGGAGGAGGAAGAGATACGCCGTGCCGAGGCCGACAACCCCCACGCTACGCCTCACCGCATGTCGCTCGTCGTGCAGAATGCCGCGCTCGTCGGAAAGTCCCTGCGTAAGGTGCGCGAGTTCCTCGGTCGCGAGTTTGTCTGCACCCATATCAGGCGCAACGGCGAAGTGCTCAACACCCGGGTCGACATGACGCTGGAGGTGGGCGACGAGCTGAACATCACCTGCGCCAAGGACGACGCCGACGCCATCACGGCTTTCCTTGGCACCACCATCGATGTCGACTGGCAGGCCGTGAACACACCGAGTATATCGCGCCGCATCGTCGTGACGCAGAGCGACGTCAACGGCAAGACGTTCGGTGAAATGCACTTTAACTCCGTGTACGGCGTCAACGTGACGCGTATCACGCGTTCGGGCATGGAACTTTTTGCCAACCGCAACCTGCGTCTCCAGATAGGCGACCGTCTGATGGTGGTCGGCCCTGAGGATGCCGTCAACCGCGTGACCCGCCTGTTGGGTAACTCAGTGAAACGCCTCGACCACCCAAACATCGCGTCGATCTTTATCGGCATCCTCGTCGGCATCGTATTCGGAAGTATCCCCTTTGCCTTCCCCGGCATTCCTAACCCGGTGAAACTCGGTCTGGCCGGCGGACCGCTGATTATCGCTATTCTGGCCGG
Organism: uncultured Alloprevotella sp.; assembly: GCA_944322325.1. GTDB lineage: Bacteria > Bacteroidota > Bacteroidia > Bacteroidales > Bacteroidaceae > Alloprevotella. The sequence continues at coordinate 96,369 of CALUOQ010000009.1, read as the reverse complement.
ACGCTACGGCTACAAGTTTCACCTGGTCACGTACACCACCACGTCAGCGAACCTCCTGCTGCGTGAAGTCGGGCTGGTGCTCTTCTTGGCCAGCGTGGGCATCAAGGCCGGTGCGGGTTTCTGGCATACGGTCGTTGAGGGCGACGGACTATGGTACGTGCTGTTCGGTTTCCTGATAACGATAATCCCGATTCTAATAATGGGAATCATCGCACGCGTAAAGTACAAGATGAACTACTTTACCCTGATGGGACTCATCGCCGGTACGAACACCGACCCCCCAGCCTTGGCGTTTGCCAACACGTCGTCCAGCACTGATGCCCCTGCCGTAGGTTACTCCACGGTCTACCCGCTGGCGATGTTCCTGCGCATCCTGACGGCGCAAATCATCATTCTTTTCCTCTGCGTCTGACCTGACTTTACGTAACATAACGCGACGCCCGCGAAACGAGCTTTATGCAACCGTTTCGCGGGCGTTATTTTTATGAGTGGCTTTGTCCGGTTTCTTTATCCGGCGGTCAGTTCGCGTTCGAACAGCGGCAAGTCTTCCGGGTACGTCAGTTTGCGGTTCCGTTCTTCGCCTTCCACCCATACAACGGCGACTTCAGGCAAATAGTTGACGACCACGCCACAATCATCAGTGGCCTGGAAATGCGGGTCGGCCAAGGCCCGGCGATAAGCGGTGCGCAAGGTTTCGATATGAAAGCCTTGGGGGGTCTGCATACGGCGAAAGACGGAACGGTCGGGCGTCGAGAGAATGCGGGAGTCGTCGGTCGTGACAAGGGTGTCGACAACGGGAAGTGCCGTCCCTACGGCGGCATGTTCTTGCAGAGCGGTCACTACGCGGCGGATAACCTGCGCACTGACCAGCGGGCGGGCAGCGTCGTGTATGAGCAGATTGGCGTCCGCGTCCGTAACGGTCTGCATTGCGGCGAGGGACGAATCGTAGCGTTCCGCTCCTCCTGGCACAATGTGCGTCACTTTTTTCCATCCGTTCCGCGCCGCCATTTCGGTCAGCTCGGTGAGGTAGTCGGGATGGGAGACTATGATGACTTCGTCGATGTCCGGGTGAGTGTCGAACGCATCTACGCTGCGCTCGAGTACCGTGCGGCCAGCCAATTCGAGCAGTTGTTTCGGCTTTTCGCCTCCCATGCGCCGTCCGCTTCCTCCGGCGAGAATCGCGGCTATGTTCCTGCGTGACATGCGAAAGGCTTCTTTAATTATTTGTTCGGGTGGCGCGAGGCTTTTCGGCCGCGGCGTCCCTTGCCTTTGGGCTTGTCAGACGGGGCCGGTTGGGGCTCAAGATTTTCAAGAAGGGCGAAGTCGAGCTGTCGCCGTTCCAGGTTAGCGCGGGCTACGCGGATGCGGACTTGGTCGCCGAGGGCATAGACTTTATGATGCTTACGGCCGCGCAGGCAATAATTGCGCTCGTCGAACTCGTAGTAGTCGCCCTCCAAATCGCGAAGCGGAATCATACCCTCGCATTTATTCTCGTTGATTTCTACGTAGAGGCCGAACTCCGTAACGCCGCTGACTGTGCCCTCATATTCCTGTCCGATGCGCTCACCCATAAACTCCACCTGTTTGTACTTTATACTTGAGCGTTCGGCCTGTGCGGCCAGTTGTTCCATCGCCGAGGCATGTTCGCAGAGTTCCTCGTACTTATCTGCGTTGACCGACCTGCCGCCCGCCATGTAGCGCGTCAGCAAACGGTGGACCATCGTGTCGGGATAACGGCGTATAGGTGAGGTAAAGTGAGTATAATAATCGAACATCAGGCCGTAGTGACCGATGTTGTGCACGCTGTATCGCGCTTTCATCATGGCGCGCAAGGCGACAGTCTCGACGAGGTTTTCTTCTTTCTGGCCCTTCACGTCGGTCAGGAGACCGTTGAGGCTGCGGCTGATGTCGCGTTTGCTTCCCTCGGTGCGGAGCTTGTAGCCGAATTTCGCAATGAACGCGCTCAGTTTCTCTAACTTTTCGGGGTCGGGCACGTCGTGGATACGATAGGGGAAAGTCTTCGGTTTTTTCCCCTTAGGCACTCTTCCTATTTTTTCAGCGACCGACCGGTTGGCCAGCAGCATAAATTCTTCGACGAGCTTATTGGCGTCTTTCGCAATCTTGAAATAAGTGGAGAGGGGCTTCCCTTGTTCGTCGATTTCGAAGCGGACCTCTGCACGGTCGAAGCCGATGGCTCCGTTGGCAAAGCGTTTGGCGCGCAGTTGCTTAGCCAGACGGTTCAGGATGATAAGCTCCGTGGCGTATTCCCCTACGGGACGTCCGTCCGGTCCGGGCGTTACGCGTTCGGGGTGTTCCCCCGGCTGGTGCAGGTCCTCCTCCGAGGCTTCGCCGTTTTGCTCGAGAATGTTCTGGACCTCTTCGTAGACGAAGCGTCGGTCCGACCGGATGACCGTATGGGCCAAATGCCATTTCATGACGTCGGCCTTGTCGTTCAGTTGGAAGATGGCGGAGAAAGCCAGTTTGTCTTCGTCGGGACGAAGGGAGCAGATGAAGTTGCAGAGCCGCTCGGGAAGCATCGGGATGGTGCGGTCGACGAGGTAGACGCTGGTGGCGCGCTTCTGAGCCTCGCGGTCGATGATGTCGCCCTCCTTGACGTAGTGCGACACGTCGGCGATGTGTACGCCCACCTCCCACAGTCCGTTGTCGAGTCGGCGTATGGAAAGGGCGTCGTCGAAGTCCTTGGCGTCGCGGGGGTCGATGGTGAAGGTCGTGACGCCACGCATGTCCTCGCGTTCGGCGAGGTCGGCCTCGGTGATGTCGGCCGGGATTTTCTCGGCCGCGGCTTCTACGGCTTTGGGATACGTATAAGGTAAGCCGTACTCGGCGAGTATGGCGTGCATTTCGGCATTGTTCTCACCCTCATGGCCGAGGATGTCTATCACTTTGCCGATGGGGCTTTTCGCGTCGTCGGGCCATTCGATGATTTTCACTACGGCCTTGTCGCCGGTCTTACCGCCTTTCAGCATTTCCTTAGGGATGAAAATGTCGTTGGCCAAGGCGCGGCCTTCGGTGATAAGGAAGCCGTAGTTCTTGTCCACCCGCAGTTTTCCGACGAACGACTCCCGTGCGCGCTTGAGTATCTCGATGACTTCCGCCTCGCGCGTGTGGCCCGACCGGCGGGCCAGCATTGTCACGCGGACGCGGTCGCCGTCCATGGCATGTCCCGAGTTGCGTTCGCAGACCAGTATCGACTTGCCGCCGTCGTCGGGCAAAAAACTGTTGCGTCCGTTCCGCTTGCGCTTGAACGTGCCTTCCATCACCTGCGAGCGGATGGCGTAGCGATAATGTCCGCATTCGTCGGTCGAGAGGTAGTCGTCGAGCACCAGTTCGCGCAACACGTCCATCGTTAACATTTTGGCCGGATGGGTCGAAGCGCCGATGGTTTCAAAGATGTGCTTGGTGTCGAACTCTTTCGCCGGGTTGCGCTCGAAAAGGTCGAGCACAAGGGCGCGTATCTCTTTTTTTGTCAAGCGGCGGGCGCTTGTTTTCTTTTTACTTCCCATGGTTTTTCTTTTTTGCGTAGTATCCTGAGTGTCCTACAAAGGAACACTTTTTTCTTCCGCCGACACCTCCGTTTAAGGAACTATAACGCGCAAAACTTTTGGCGTGTGCAGGCTTGCACTTAGAAGCGGACGACGGAAAAGACAGCGTCCGTGGCACCGGCATTATTGCTGATGTAGCGGCCGGCAGCCTGTCCGGCTTGCGTGAGAGCCTGTGCGTCGGCAAAAAGGCGGTCAGCCTGACGATTGAAGTCGTCAGCCGAATGGATTTCAAAGCACCCGCCGGCTTCGATAAGCTCGCGCGCTTCGCGGAACTTGCGGTTGTTCGGTCCGAAGAAGACCGGAACACCGTAGACCGCCGCTTCGGGCACGTTGTGGATGCCCACGCCGAAACCTCCGCCGACGTAGGCCACCGTGGCATAGCGATAGATGCTCGAGAGGAGGCCATAGCCGTCAATGAGCAGGCAGTCGGCCTTGGCTGCGCTTTCGGGCGTGGCCTGCGAGTAGCGCAAGGCCGGGCGCTGTAGCTTTTGCTCGATTTCGCGTAAGTGGTCCTCGCTCACCACGTGGGGAGCGAGAATCAGGCGGCAGTCCGGGTGGCTGTTGAAGTAGGGGATGAGGATGTCCTCGTCGGGGGGCCAGGTACTTCCCGCCACGATGACGTGTCCCTGGCGGGTCGCGGCCTCGGCGACGGGCAGTTCCCGGGCCTGACGGCGGATGTCGATGACGCGGTCAAAGCGCGTGTCGCCTACGACGGAGACCTGCGTCACCCCCAGTCGCTTCAGCAGTTCACGGGAAGCCTCGTTCTGCACGAAAAGGTGGGTGATGCGGCGCAGCACGCGGGCATATTTGTAACCGTAGGGGCGGAAGAATATCTGGTTCTCCCGGAAAATACTCGACACGCTGTAGACGGGAATCTCCTGGTGGTAGAGGACGTCTATATAGTTGCGCCAGAACTCGTACTTGATAAAGAACGCCATTTCGGGCTTAGCGAGGCGAACGAATTTCCGCGCGTTCAGTGGCGTGTCGAACGGCAGGTAGCACACCACGTCGGCTCCTTCGTAATTCTTGCGCACTTCGTAGCCCGATGGCGAGAAGAACGTGAGCAGGATGCGCTTCTCGGGGTGTTCGCGCCGCAGCCGTTCCATGAGGGGGCGTCCCTGTTCGAACTCGCCAAGGGAGGCGGCGTGAAACCACACGTAGCGTCTGTCGCCTATCTGGCTGCGCAGGATGCGCCAGGTGTCCCGATGGCCGCGTATGAGCAGGCGGGCCTTGCGGTTGAACAGCGAGACCACGCCAGCACATAGCATGTAAATGTAAATGGCCAGTGAATACATCTCCGGTATGGCAGTTTCGGTGCGTTAGCCCAGAGCCTGGATGGCCCGGCGCATACGGTTCAGCGTTTCGTCCTTGCCGAGGAAGGCAGCCAGCTCGTACATGTCGGGCCCCTTCCCTGTCCCGACGAGACATACCCGCCAGGCGTTCCATGGTTTCTTCCCCGTCTCTTCAGCCCATCGGTCCACCACGGCCCGCTGGCTCTCCACGGAGAAGTCGGTCAGGCCTTCGAGCAGTCCGGCCAGGGCGGTCATGTCGGCCGCAGCGCCTTCGTTCCAGTTCTTGCGAGTGAACTTGTCGTCGGTCGAGTAGTGCTCCGGCGCACGGAAGAAGAAGTCGCACAAGGGCCACAGCTCGCGGATGAAACTTATCTTCTTCATTTTCATCATGCCCACTACGGCCTCCACGCGGTCCATTGTCGTCTCGATACCGTTCTGGCGGAGAATGCGGTCGAACGCAGGGGCCAGCACGGCGTTGTCGGTCTTGAGGATGTATTCCCGGTTGAACCACATGCCTTTGACGTAGTCGAACTTGGCGCCCGCTTTGCTGCAATGTGCGAGGTCAAAGAGGCGGATGAGGTCGTCCATCGACAGGATTTCCTGGTCGGTTCCGGGATTCCAGCCCAGCAGGGCGAGGAAATTGATGACGGCCTCGGGGAGGTAACCACTCTCGCGATAGCCCGACGAGACGTCGCCCGTCTTCGGGTCGTGCCACTCGAGGGGGAACACGGGGAAGCCCAGGCGGTCGCCGTCGCGCTTCGAGAGTTTCCCCTTGCCGTCAGGCTTGAGCAGCAGGGGCAGGTGGGCAAAACGCGGCATACTGTCCGTCCAGCCGAAGGCGCGGTAGAGCAGCACGTGGAGCGGCGCGGAGGGCAGCCATTCCTCGCCGCGGATCACGTGGGTGATGCGCATCAGGTGGTCGTCGACAATGTTGGCCAAGTGGTAGGTGGGCAGTCCGTCGGCCGACTTGTAGAGCACCTTGTCGTCGAGGATGGACGAGTTGATCTTTACGTCGCCGCGGATGATGTCGTCGACGTGAATGTCTTCGCCCGGCTCCACCTTGAAGCGCACTACGTACTGCGTGCCGCCGTCTATAAGCCGGCTGACCTCGTCGGGCGACAGCGTGAGCGAGTTGCGCATCGTGTCGCGCGTGTGGGCGTCGTACTGGAAGTTGGGCACCTCCTTGCGGCGCGCCTCGAGCTCCTCGGGTGTGTCGAAAGCGATGTAGGCTTTGCCTTCGCTGAGCAGGCGGTCCACGTATTCCTTATAAATGGCCCGGCGTTCGGACTGGCGATAAGGGCCGTAGTCGCCGCCGATGCCGACGCCCTCGTCGAACCGGATGCCCAGCCACTTGAACGATTCTATGATGTATTCCTCGGCGCCCGGCACGAAGCGGTTGGAGTCGGTGTCCTCGATGCGGAAAACGAATTCGCCGCCGTGCTGGCGGGCAAAGAGGTAGTTGTAGAGGGCGGTACGTACGCCGCCGATGTGGAGCGGCCCGGTAGGGCTGGGTGCGAAGCGCACCCTAACTTTAGGCTCAGTCATGATATGATGCAGGAGTGTTTGTCTGTTACCCGGCAAATTTACAATTTTTATTTGATACCTCTCCGTTTTACCTGACGTATGGTTAAAAAGCCGGCCGTTTATCTTCGTACGACCGTTCGCTGTGCGGCGAAACAGGGCCGCTGCGTGCGTATTTTACAAGTGTAGTCCCAGAAAATCCTGGGACTACGATAGGATTTTCTGGGACTACGATAGGAAAAACGGGGACTACACTTGTTTTTTCGGGGGCAGTCCCGGCCTGGCGCGGGCGTCGGTCAGATGTTGGCCACGCTCATGATGTCGGCAAATACGCCGGCGGCCGTGACGTCGGCGCCGGCGCCGTAGCCTTGGATGAGCATGGGATATTCGCGGTAGCGCTCGGTGGTGAGCAGAATGATGTTGTTCGAACCCTCAAGTTCGTAGAACGGATGTCCGTTCGGTATCTCGCGCAGGCGCACGCAGCCCTTTCCTTCGGCCCATTCGGCGACGAAGCGCCAGCGTTTGCCCTCGCGGACCAGACGGGCGCGCTCGGCTTCGAACTGGGCGTCGAGCGAAGGCAGACGCTTCCAGAACTCGTCGAGACTGCCGGTGAAGAAGTCGTCCGGAATGAAGAGCTGCTTGTCGATGTCGTCGGTTTCGACGCGATAGCCGCTCTCGCGTGCCAGGATGACCAGCTTGCGGATGACGTCCTTGCCTGAGAGGTCCACGCGCGGGTCGGGCTCGCTGTAACCGTTCTCCTGGGCGAGGCGCACGGCTTGGCTCAGGGGCACGTCGGCCGCAAGGGTGTTGAACACGTAGTTCAGGGTACCGCTCAGCACCGCCTCGATGCGCAGGATGCGGTCGCCCGAGCCGGTCAGGTCGTTTATGGTGTTGATGACGGGCAGGCCGGCGCCCACGTTGGTCTCGAAGAGAAATTTCACGCCCCGGTCGCGGGCCGTGCGTTTCAGGCGGGCGTAGTTCTCGTAGTCCGACGAGGCGGCAATTTTGTTGGCCGCCACGACGGACACGTTGTGCTCCAGCAGGATGCCGTAGAGCGCGGCGACTTGCGGGCTGGCCGTGCAGTCGACAAATACGGGATTGAAAATGTTCATGTTCAGTATCTCGTCGAGCAGCCGCTGCGCCCCGCCTTCGCCGCCTGCCTCCATGGCCTCGCGGTAGTGTGCCGGGTCGATGCCTTCGTCGCTGAAGGCCGCTTTGTGGCTGCTGGCCACGCCCACAAGGTTGAGCTTCAAGCCTCGCTCGTTCATGAGGCGCTCGCGCTGGGCGGCGATTTGCCGCAGCAGGCTGCCGCCCACGGTGCCTGTGCCGCAGACAAAGAGGTTGAGCTCCTGATAGCTGCTGAGGAAGAAGCTGTCGTGGACGACGTTAAGCGCTTTGCGCAGTTGTCGCCGGTCAATGACGAACGACAGGTTCATCTCCAGTGCGCCCTGGGCCAGCGCGATGATGCTGATGCCGTTGCGGCCGAGTACGCCGAACAGGCGGCCGGCGATGCCGGGCGTGTGCTTCATGCGTTCGCCCACTACGGCCACGGTGGCCAGACCGTCGTCGAGTTTGGCGGGGTACATGGCGCCCGTGGCTATCTCGTCGGCAAATTCGCGGTCGAGCGCCTGACAGGCGCGGGGTGCGTCGGCCGCCGTCATGCAGATAGACGTGCTCGTTTCGGACGAGGTCTGTACGACCATGAATACGCTGATGCCCGTATTGGCCAGCGTGGTGAAGATGCGGCGGTTTACGCCGATGACGCCGACCATCGTGGGGCCGGCCACGGTGACGATACTCGTTTCCTTGACCGACGAGATGCCCCGGATCGGGCGCGACGAGGGGGGCACGTCCCGGCGTATGACGCTGCCCGGAGCGTCGGGACGGAACGTATTTTTGACGCGGATGGGGATGTTTTTGACGCAGACGGGATAAATCGTGGGCGGATAGACGACCTTGGCGCCGAAATTGCAAAGCTCCATGGCTTCGCCGTAACTCAGGGCGTCGATGGTGTAGGCCGTGGGGATAAGGCGCGGATCGGCGGTCATAAAGCCGTCGACGTCGGTCCATATCTCCAGCTCCTCTGCGCCTAACTCAGCCGCCAGTATGGCCGCGGTATAATCGGAGCCTCCGCGGCCCAGATTGGTGGTGACTCCGGTCGTCAGGTCGGTGGCGATGAAACCGGTCACGACGGCAATCCCCTGAAATGCGCCCAGTTTTTCGCGGACAAGGCGGTTGGTGCTGTCGAAATCGACCAGCCGCTTCGTACCCACCATGGTGGTCTTGATGAACTGTCGGGCGTCGAAGCGCTTGGCGCCGGGAATGAGCGCCGTTACGATCAACGAAGACAACCGCTCGCCGTAAGCCACAATGGCATCGGCCGTTTTGGGAGTAAGGTCTTGGATGAGGAAAACTCCTTTATAGATACTGTTGAGTTCCTCGAGCAGGGTGTCAATGTCGCCCATCAGGCGGTCACGCGCCGCCCCGGCGGATATCACGTCGTTCACCATCGTGTGGTGGCGCTCGACGATGCGGTTGAAAATGTCCTGATAGCTTTCGCGTCCGGCAGCGGCTTCGTTTGAGGCCGCAATCAGGTTGTCAGTCACTCCGCTGAGAGCCGAAACGACGGCCACGGTAGGGCGGGCGCTTCCTTCGACAATGCGCTTCACATTCATCAGGCTCTCGACGGACCCCACGGAGGTCCCTCCGAATTTCATTACTTTCATACAAAACGGTCAAATTGCGCGCGGTTTGCGCCGCGACAGGGTTAGCGTTATAAGTGCAGTGACTGCAAAAGTAGAAATAAATGGGCGAAATCCCGGGAGCGTTATAGGAAAAAACAAAGCGAACGCCGTATCACTACGCCGTTCGCCCAACATCTCTATAATTCTATAATAAACCTAAAACAACTACCCTAAGAATAACAATCGCCGTGCCAAACTTTATTTCAGGCACCGGAAAAATGAAAAGAAAACTTCTGCTTTCGTATGAAAAAGCTCCACTGCGGCCGAAAAGACGGTTTGTATTTCTCCGCAAGCTCCCTGAGACATGAGGCGGGGGGTGACAAAATGTCAGCAAGGGTGTAGAGCGTGTATGTGGCAGTGTAGAATTTTTCCACAATCAAGGCGGCCCTTTCTGTGGAACGTCTACAAATAAATCCCCGTTACCTTGGTTGTCCTCTCGAGGACCGGCTTGCCGAAAAAATAGCTAACTTTGCAGGGTGAAGCCATATAAACGTTGAGGGCCCGGTTGTTATTCATGTTCAGACTACACATTATATTATATATAGTGGCGCTGGTTGCTCTGTCGACACCCCTTCGTACGTCGGCACAGACACCGTGTCCTGCGGACACGACGACAGTCGACGCGTCGGTTGTGTCTGAGGACAGTCTGCGCACCTGGCCACAAAACGTGCAGTATGCGCTTCGCGAATTGATTGCTGCACCGCTTTTCGAACGTAGCCAGCTGGGACTCTATGTGTACGACCTCACGGCCGATTCCGCCTTGTTCGCATACGGGAAACGGCAGTTGATGCGTCCCGCTTCGACCGAAAAGTTGCTGACGGCCATCACGGCTTTGGCACAGCTGGGCGGCTCTTATCGGCTGGAGACTTGTTTGTACCGCACGGGGGAGCAAGTCGACTCGGTGCTAAAAGGTGATCTTTTTTTCATAGGTGGCTTTGACCCTCGCTTCGGGCACGACGATTTACGCGCATTGGTCAGTTCGCTGTCCGAAGCGGGCATCACACGCGTGGAGGGGAGCGTGTGCCTTGACCTTTCGATGAAAGACACGCTCCGGTGGGGTTGGGGCTGGTGTTGGGACGACGAACTGGAACCGCTTTGCCCGCTGACCGTAAATGGGCACGCCAATTTCAAGGAAGCCCTTGGCCGCGCTTTCCGTGAGGCCGGTATTTGTTACGGGGGTACACTGGAGCAAGGACATTTGCCTGCCGATGCCATTTTGCTGGGAACGCGTTCGCACAGTATCGACCAAATACTCGGCCCCATGCTCAAAAAAAGCGATAACCTGTACGCTGAGGCACTCTTTTACCAACTGGGCAGGCAAAGCGGTCGCCGATATGCCGACCGGGAAATGTCGGCCGACTATGTGAAGCAGTTTATTGCCGAACTGGGACTGTCTCCCGAGAATTACGAAGTGGCCGACGGGAGCGGGCTTTCGCTCTACAATTACGCTACGCCTGAGCTCTTGGTCGAGGCGTTGCGTTACGCCTATCGGGAAAGCAACATTTTCGCGCATCTGTACCCGGCCTTGCCCATAGCTGGCTGCGACGGCACACTGCGGCACCGCATGAGACGCGGCAATGCCTATGCCAATGTGCGGGCCAAGACCGGCACCGTGGAGGGGGTGAGCACGTTGGCCGGATATGCTACGGCCGCAAACGGCCACCGGCTGTGTTTCGCCATTATGAATCAGGGGATTCGCCGCCAATCCGACGGTCGACGGTTTCAGGACCGCGTCTGTGAAGTACTGACAGCCCCATAAGAATGGGCTCTTCTCTACAGAAAAAGTCCATTATTATTCTACAATAAAAACAGACAGCTCTAAATTTCACTAAAAAAGTCAAGACCTTTTGTCGCTAAGGCGGAAATGTAGCTATCTTTGCACACTGTATCATATTGTCGACATTTGTACATTCTTAATCTATGACGAAAACGTTAGCTGTCGCTTTCATGTGGAGCGCGATTGCCGGCCTGTTTTTGATGGCTGGTTGTTCGAGCGACAACGACCTGATAGAAACGACTTCAAACCGGTGTTCCGTTACTGCGGTAACTCTCGGCGGACTGAAAGCCTACATAAATACAACGACGGGTGCGGGACACGACACGACGTTCCAGACTACGGTTTCCGGAAGCTACTACCGGATGCAGATAGACCAGCGAAACCGTCAGATTTATAACCGCGACTCGTTGCCGATGGAAGTGGACCTTAGCAAAATCGTCTTTTCCGTGTTCGACGCCGACGGGACCGTCGTGCTGCGCACGTTGAGCGGCGAAGATTCGACGTTCAACATGAGCGACAGTATTGACTTCCGCACGCCGCGCACGTTCGTGGTATATTCCACCGACGGGACAGCACGCAAGGACTACACCGTGACGATAAATGCCCATAAGCAGGACGGCGACCAGTTTACGTGGACAAAACGTGTGGAAACGCACTCCGACATTGCTGCGTTGGAGTCGGCAAAAGCTATGGCCGGAGAAGACGGCCTGTTGCGCGTCTTTGGCGTGGAAAGCGGTGAGGCATGTGTGCTGACTGCTTCCCTTCCGCGACTGAACGACTGGTCGCGTACGCTGATGACAGGAGAAGTGAGCGGTTTCGTTCCCCGGAGCGTTTTGAAAACTGGAGAACGATACTATGCGACAGCCGACGCGGGGCTGGTGACTTCGACGGACGGTGTCGACTGGGTGGCTGTAACGGGGGGGCTTCCTGTTGTTGCGGCCAGTACGGACAGCTTGTACGCCTTATATAATAATGGTATTCACAGCTCGGCGGATGGTCATTCGTGGACGCTCAATGCGCTTGACACCCCTGACGCGCTGCCTGCCGGCGATTGCGTCTCGATTTGTACACCCTCTGTGACGTACGACGACTACGAAGATCTGTTGCTCGTAGGTACTCGCAATGGCGAGACGGTCGTATGGAAGCGAAACCTTGACCGGGAGAATTATAATGTATTCCCGTGGAATTACTACACGCCTTCCGAGGAAAATGTATATACACTGCCGGTCATGTCCTCAACTTCGCTGATAGCGTATGACGACAGGCTGCTTATGTTTGGTCTACAGCCCGACGGCACTTTGAAAGTGTACATCAGTTCGGACGGAGGCCGTACGTGGAAAGACGAGTATAGGGATTATACATTCCCGGACGTAGGTCGTCCGTCGTCCCTCACCGTGACGGCAGACGCCGACCACCATCTGTGGATAGTCTGCGCAGGAAGTGGCGACGTGTGGTGTGGCCGACTGAACAAACTGAGCTGGGAGGAAGACGACGGGGCCTTTGAGAAGAGTATCAGACAATGACACGAGAACTGCGCACGGTCATACTTTTGTGTGGAGTAGTGTCGCTCGCGGCCTGCCCCTTTTCTCTCCATGCGCAGGAAGAGGTCCAGTATAAGATGGAAATGGGCGTTGCTGCTGGAGCAGGTTTCGGACTGACGGACATCAACCACCGATTTTATGGCAATGTGTCAGTATCGGGTGGGGCAGTAGCCCGTTTTCTGCTTAACCCTCGAATGGCTATTAAAACGTCCCTGACCTATACGGGCATTAAGGGAAATACGGACAATGTTTCCGATTTTTATCCCGCAGTCACTGTGGGAAGTGTCTCGCCCGAACGCTTGAACTATACTTTCAGCGGTGGGGTTTACGACCTCAGTGCGACATACGAATTAAACTTCCTTCCGTACGGTTATGTGCGCGGATTCGAGGGACATAAGCGGATCACGCCTTACATACAGTTGGGGTTGGGTTTTACTTATGCCTCGTCGGGAACTTTTACCGTGAACCTGCCCGTGGGTTTCGGTGTGAAATGCAAAATTGCCCGGCGACTGAATCTCGGTCTGGACTGGCTGATACATTTTACTCCCTCCGACGAACTGGACGGTCTGAACGCTCCGACGGCGATCCCCTCTTCGGGTTTTCGTAACAAGGACCATTATTCTACGACGCTCGTCACCCTGACGTACGATCTCTTCCCTCGATGTGTGAACTGTAACCGGGATTAAGACCATGGGCGAAACAGAAATTAGGAAAGTAGGCAAAATGATAGACAAAGAACGCATACCGGCCCACGTGGCTATCATCATGGACGGCAACGGGCGTTGGGCCAAGGCCCGCGGCCTGAGCCGCAGTATGGGACACCAGCAAGGCGTCGAGACCGTAAAGCGCATTACGGAAGAAGCTACGCGGCTGGGAGTGAAGTACCTGACACTTTATACGTTCTCTACCGAAAACTGGAAGCGCCCGACGGATGAAGTAGCGGCGCTTATGGCCTTGATTCTTGACTCACTTGAAGAGGAAATTTTCATGAAGAACAACGTGCGTTTCCGCGTCATCGGCGACCGCGTCCGCCTGCCTGAAGTTGTCAGGGAGCGGCTGGCCCAGTGTGAGGCGCACACGGCCTCGAACAGCAGTATGACCATGGTTGTGGCCCTTAGCTATTCTTCGCGTTGGGAAGTCACTGACGCCGTGCGCCGTATCGTTGCGGAAGGCATCGCTCCGGAGGCAATTACGGAAGAAACGATACAACAGCACCTCGCTACGTCGTTTATGCCTGACCCCGACCTGCTTATCCGTACTGGTGGCGAACTGCGCCTCAGCAACTACCTCTTGTGGCAATGCGCCTACTCTGAACTTTATTTTTGCGACACTTATTGGCCCGACTTCGATGAGGAGCAATTCCGAAACGCCATTGCCGAGTACCAGACGCGCCAACGGCGTTATGGGCTTACTGGCGAGCAAGTCGAGAACAAATTGTAAGATACTGACGACTGACATGAAATTCTTTTCCATAATCCGTTGTTTGTTGACCGGGGGGCTTGTTTGGGCTACCCTTGGACTTAAGGCACAAACCGAGCATAAAGTCGATGTGAAACCCGACATCGTGTACACCCTCGACCAGAACAAATACATCATCGGTGATATTGTCATCGACGGCGTAAAGGACTACGACATGGCTTGGCTGCGCGAGACGTCAGGCCTTGAAGTCGGACAGGAAGTGGCCGTTCCAGGCGAGGAAATCAGTGAAGCCGTACGCCGGTATTGGAAGCAAGGATTTTTCTCCAACGTGAAAATCGAAGCGGACAGTATCGTAGACAATAAGTACGTTTACCTCCACATTTATTTGACTGCCCGGCCCCGTATTTCCAGTATCAATTACACGGGCGTCAAGAAGTCTGAACGTGAAGACTTAGAGTCCATGCTCGGTCTCCAAGTCGGAGGACAAATCAACCCCGACATGATAGACCGCATCAAGCTCATCATTAAGCGCCACTTCGAGGAAAAAGGTTTCAAGAATGCGACAGTCGACGTCGTGCAGCGCGATGACGTGACCGGTGACAACCGCGTCATGCTTGACATTAACATCAAGAAAAACGGCAAGGTCAAGGTGAAACACATTTACCTGACCGGCGTGGACGAGAAGGAGGCAAAGAAACTCAAGCGGGCCATGAAGAAGACCCACGAGAAGACGTTGCTCAACCTGTTCAAGTCTAAGAAATTCCTCCCCGAGAAATACGAGGAAGACAAAGGTTATCTCATCGATAAAATGAACGAGTGGGGATTCCGCGACGCCTTGGTCTTGCGCGACAGCGTAGCAACACTGGACGAGGAGCACGTTGATATTTACATCGACCTCTATAAAGGCGATAAATACTATCTGCGGAGTATCAACTGGGTCGGTAACACCGTCTTTACGACCGACGCACTCAACACTACGCTCAAGCTCAGTCCCGGCGACGTGTACAACCAGTCGCTGCTCAACAAGCGTCTTCAGGAGGACGAGGACGCCATCGGTGTGCAGTACTATAACAACGGTTATGTGTTCAGCCGTCTCGATCCCGTCGAGGTCAACATTGAGAACGACTCTGTCGACCTTGAAATCCGCATCAGCGAAGGTACGCAGGCCACCATCAACTATGTCCGCATCACGGGCAATGACCGTGTGTACGAAAACGTCGTCCGCCGCGAGCTTCGTACCAAGCCGGGCGACCTCTTCAACCGCGATGCCATCATGCGCTCCTTCTATGATTTGGGGCAGATGAATCTGTTTGACACGGAGAAGCTTGTTCCCGACATCAAGCCCGATTATTACAACGGAACCGTCGACGTCGACTGGAACCTGGTCTCCAAGCCCGGCGACCAGATTGAATTGTCCGCCGGTTGGGGCCAGACGGGTATCGTAGGCCGCGTCGGGCTGACCTTTACCAACTTCTCTATCCAGAATCTCTTCGGAAAGGGCAGCAAACGCGCCGGCTTCATACCGCAAGGCGACGCCCAGACCCTCTCACTGAGCGGTCAGACCAATGGTACCTACTATCAGTCGTACTCCCTCTCGTTCCTCGATCCTTGGTTCGGCGGGAAGCGCCCCAACCAGTTCTCGTTCTCCTTGTTCTACTCCAAACAAAGTGACGTAAACTCCAACTTCTACAGCAGCAATTACTACAACTCGTACTACAACTACCTCTATGGTTTGGGAACGTCGAGCAATTACTACAACTATACGAACTATTACGCCCCCGACAAGTATGTCAAGATTTTGGGCGCCTCCATTGGCTTCGGAACCCGCCTCCGCTGGCCCGACGATTACTTCACCTTCACCGCCGAACTGGCCTACACACGCTACATGCTGAAGTCATGGCAGTATTTCCTTATCACTGATGGAAACTGCAACAACGTCAACCTGACCCTGACGCTGGCCCGTAACTCCACGGACAACAACTTCTTCCCCCGCCGAGGGTCCGATTTCAGTCTGTCGGTATCGGCCACTCCGCCTTTCTCACTGTGGGACGGCAAGGACTATGAACATTTGGCCAACAACTACAACAGTGCGGCCTATCGGCGCGAGGCTCAGGAGAAGTATCGCTGGATTGAGTACAACAAGTGGAAATTCAAGTTCCGCACCTACACCGCCCTGTCCGGCAAAAACAAATGTCCGGTGCTCATGACGCGCGTCGAGTTTGGCTTGCTCGGCTCCTACAACAAGTACAAGAAGTCCCCGTTCGAGACCTATTATGTCGGTGGTGACGGCATGTCGGGCTACAGTTCCGGTTACGCCACCGAGACCATCGGCCTCCGCGGTTATGAGAACGGAAGTCTGGCCGGAGCCTACAACGACCCTGCCTACGCCTACAGCCGCATGACGCTCGAGTTGCGTTACCCCCTGATGCTCGAAACGAGTACCCAGATGTACGCCCTTGCCTTCCTTGAAGGAGGTAATGCCTGGAGCGATGTGAAGGATTTCAACCCCTTCAACATGCGCCGTTCGGCCGGTTTGGGTGTCCGAATCATGCTCCCTATGGTCGGCCTGCTGGGTATCGACTGGGCGTATGGCTTCCAGAAAACCATCAATGGGCGCGACTCCGGCGGCGGCCAGTTCCACTTTGTCCTCGGACAGGAATTCTAAATCTCCATCCGCATTTTCCGCAAAACGAACATAAAACCAAGAGCCGTTATGAAAAAACTATTTATTCTCATGCTGCTGTGCGTCGGCAGCGTAGCCGGCCTTCAGGCTCAGAAGTTCGCCTTGGTCGACATGGAGTATATCCTGAGTAACATCCCCGCTTACGAACGGGCCAACGAACAGCTTAACCAAGTGTCCAAGAAGTGGCAGGCCGAAGTCGAAGCGCTCGATAACGAAGCTCAGACGCTCTACAAAAACTACCAGAACGAGATGGTGTTCCTCTCCGAAGCCCAGAAAAAGGAGCGCGAACAAGCTATCGTGGACAAAGAGAAGGAAGCCGCAGAACTGAAGAAGAAGTATTTTGCCCCGGAAGGCGAGCTCTTCAAAAAGCGCACCAGTCTCATTCAGCCCATTCAGGACGAAATCTACAACGCCGTCAAGTCCATCGCGCAGAGCAAGGGTTACAGCCTGATTCTCGACCGGGCCTCGGACACCGGCATCGTTTTCGCTTCGCCTACGGCCGACATCAGCAATGAAGTACTGGCTAAGTTGGGCTATTCTAACTAAAAATGCGTATCTTTGCGCGGCGATATTCCGCCCGAACAGCGTATAAGAAATAACAAATATAACCAAACAGATTATGATCAAGAAGATTCTTTTGCTGGTCCTTATGCTGGCACCCATGAGCCTCTGCGCCCAGAAATTCGCATTCTTCGACTATGCAGACGTGATGCAGTCCATGCCGGAGTTCACCACCGCCCAGAAAGAGCTTGAGGACTTGGGCAAAAAGTACGAGAACGACCTGAAGAACATGCAGGACGAGATCGTCAGCAAGCGCGACGCCTATCTGGCCAGTGCCGACTCCCTGCCCGACAACATGCGTGCCCGTAAGGAGCAGGAGATTAACGACCTGATGGCTCGCTTCCAGCAGGCACAGCAGGACAACCAGGAGGCTTTCCAAAAAGCCCAGCAGGAAAAGATGCAGCCCATCATTGCCAAGATTGTCGACGCTGTCAACAGTATTGCCAAAGCAGAAGGCTTTGTCTACATCATGGATTTGCAGACAGCCCAGTCCACCGGTGGTACGTTTATCAACGAGAGCCTCTGCGAAAACGTCACGGCCAAGGTCAAGTCCAAGCTCGGCCTTAGCGCCACGTCGACTCCCTCGGCAGCCACGTCGACCAACAAGTAAGCACTGCCGCCCACCGCAGCCGCTTCCGGGCGGTTGGTCGGAACGAGGGCAGCACTCGGAAAAACAAGGGCAGTCCCAGGATTTTCTAAGACTACGACAGAAATTCCTGGGACTGCCTTCGTTTCGATAAGGTCCGGGCTTCGTCCGCCGGGCCGGGTAGTTTCTTCATCTGCATTCCCCATCCGAAAAATCACCACTGTCAATGACAAAACCGCTGGCCGAGCGTATGCGTCCCAAGACGCTCGACGAATACATAGGGCAGGAGCACCTCGTAGGGCCGCAAGGCGTCCTACGGGGCATGATTGAGTCCGGTCACATAGCCTCCTTCATTCTCTGGGGACCACCCGGAGTGGGGAAAACCACGCTGGCCCAAATCATCGCCAACCAGCTCAAAATCCCCTTCTACACCCTCAGCGCCGTAAGCTGCGGTGTCAAGGACGTCCGCGAGGTTATTGAGCGTGCACGCAGCAACCGCTTTTTCCAGTCGGCCGCTCCCATCCTGTTCATTGACGAAATCCACCGTTTCAGCAAGTCGCAGCAGGACTCCCTGCTGGCAGCCGTCGAAACCGGCGTATTGACCCTCATTGGTGCCACGACCGAGAACCCTTCGTTCGAGGTCATACGCCCCCTCCTGTCGCGTTGCCAGGTTTACGTGCTCGAAAGCCTGCGCAAGGAAGACTTGTTGCGGCTTATCGACCGGGCCCTGCATGAGGATGTGGAACTCAGCCAGCGCCGCATCACCGTCGACGAGGACACCGCCCTGCTGCGCTACAGCGGCGGCGACGCCCGCAAACTCCTCAATACGCTCGACCTCGTGGCCAATGCCTTCCCGCCTGACGCCGAGGTGCACATCACCGACAGTCTCGTCGAGCGCCTGCTCCAGCAAAATCCGCTGGCCTACGACAAGGAAGGCGAGCAACACTATGACATCATTTCGGCCTACATCAAAAGCATACGCGGCAGCGACCCCGACGCCGCGCTCTACTGGTTGGCCCGCATGATAGAGGGCGGCGAGGACCCCAAGTTCATTGCCCGCCGTCTCCTTATCGCGGCCGCCGAGGACGTCGGGCTGGCCAACCCCAACGCCCTGCTCATGGCCAATGCCGCCTTCGACGCCGTCGCCAAAATTGGTTGGCCCGAGGGACGCATCCCCCTGGCCGAAGCCACCGTCTACCTCGCCGCCAGCCCCAAGAGCAATTCGGCTTACAAAGCCATCGGCGAAGCCCTCTCCACCGTCCGCCAGACAGGCAACCTGCCCGTCCCCCTCCATCTGCGCAATGCCCCCACGCAGCTTATGGCGGACCTTGGTTATGGCGCCGATTACAAGTATGCGCATGACTTCAAGGGCCACTTCGTCGACCAGCAGTATTTGCCCGACGAGCTTACGGCCAGCCGTTTCTGGAAGCCTCAGCCCAACCGCCACGAGGACGGTCTCGCCCAGCATCTGCGCCAGCTTTGGAAAGGGCGGTACGACTGATTCTTTTGCGCCCGAACCGCCTGACCAATGCGGCAAACACCATTTTCAGCCTCCGCGCCGAAAGTTTTTGCCGCTGTCGTGCCCCTTTTCATAGAAAAAGGCTACCTTTGTCCATCACCGAAACCATGAATTAAACAACCCATAAAAAACATCATCCCTATGGAAACAGTAGAAAAACCCTACGTCATCGGTCTCGACATGGGCGGTACAAACTCCGTATTCGGCATCGTCGACCAGCGTGGTACCATCAAGATGCAGACGGCCATCGAAACGAAAGCCTACCCCGACATCCACGACTACGTCAAGGCTTCGGTCGATGCCCTCCAGCCCGCTATCGACGTTGTCGGCGGCATTGACAAAATCAAGGGTATGGGCATCGGCGCTCCCAACGGCAACTACTACACCGGCAACATCGAGTATGCCGCCAACCTCGTTTGGGAAGGCATCGTACCCATCACCCAGCTCTTCGAGGAAGCCCTTGGCATCCCTGTGAAAGTGACCAACGACGCCAACGCCGCCGCCATGGGCGAAATGACCTACGGCGTGGCCCGCGGCATGAAGAACTTCATCATGATAACCCTCGGCACCGGTGTGGGCAGCGGCATTGTCGTCGACGGCAACGTCGTCTACGGCAGCGACGGTTTCGCCGGCGAACTGGGCCACGTCATCGTCGACCGCAGCGAGAAAGCCCGGCCCTGCGGTTGCGGCCGCAAAGGCTGTCTTGAGACCTACTGCTCCGCCACCGGTGTAGCCCGCACCGCCCGCGAGTTTCTGGCCAACAGCCCCATGCCCAGCCTCTTGCGCGACCTCGACCCCGCCACCATTACGTCCTACAACGTGTTCCAGGCTGCCGAAGCCGGCGACGAGCTGGCCAAGCAGATATTCGACTTCACGGGCCGCATCCTCGGCGAGGCCTGCGCCAACTTTGCCGCTTTCAACACGCCCGAAGCCTTCGTCTTTTTCGGCGGACTCACCAAGGCCGGCAACTACCTGATGGAGCCCTTGCGCAAGGCCTACGACGAAAACATCCTCAACATTTTCAAGGGCAAAGCCAAGCTGCTCATCTCGAGTCTCAACGGCAGCGAAGCCGCCGTGCTCGGCGCCAGCGCCCTTGGTTGGGACGCCTGATTCCCTTTCCCTGTCTGCCGGCCCGAGCACGCCGGCAGACAGTTTTTTTGCTCATGCCCCCGTGCTTTGCCCCCGGTTCTCGCGCGGAAGATAACCGAAAATCCGGATTAATTGGTGGAAAAAAGCTAACTTTGCCCCGTTAAATGAAAAGCAATGGCTGAAAAAACGTTAATCCCCGATTTCATCTTCGAGACAAGTTGGGAGGTTTGCAACAAGGTCGGAGGCATCTACACCGTGCTCTCCTCCCGAGCCAAGACACTGCAAGAAGCATTTCCCGACCAGATCTGCTTCATCGGGCCCGACCTGGGACAAACTGCCGGCGACGCCTCCCTTTTCGAGGAAGACCCCAAACTCCTTACTCACTGGAAAAAATCTGCCGCAGCCGCAGGCATCGGCGTACGCATCGGCCGCTGGGACATACCCGGCCGGCCCGTGGCGCTGCTTGTCGACTTCAAGCCCTACTTCGCACAGAAAAACGAGATCTACGCCCGCGCTTGGGAATACTTTCAGGTAGACTCGCTCCATGGTTACGGCGACTACGACGAAGCCTCCATGTTCTCCTACGCCGCCGGGCAGCTCGCCGAGTGCATCTGCCGCCAGTGCCTGCCCCCCACGGCTCGCATCGTCTACCAGGCCCACGAGTGGATGTCCGGCCTCGGCATGCTCTTTCTCAAGCACAACCTGCCCCGCGTGGCCACCCTTTTCACCACCCACGCCACCAGCATAGGCCGCTCCATAGCCGGCAACAACAAGCTGCTCTATGAGTACTTCGACGGCTACCATGGCGACCAGATGGCCGCCGAGCTCAACATGCAGGCCAAACACAGCATCGAGAAACAGTCCGCCCACCGTGCCGACTGCTTCACCACCGTCAGCGACTTCACCGCCCGCGAGTGCGCCCAGCTGCTCGACAAGGCCCCCGACGTCGTGCTCCCCAACGGTTTCGAGCCCGACTTCGTGCCCCGTGGCGCCGCCTTCACTCGCAAGCGCAAGGCCGGCCGTGCCCGCATCCTCCAGGTAGCCGACGCCCTCATGGGCACCCGTCTGCCCGACGACACCCTCATTGTCGCCACCAGCGGACGCAACGACTTCCGTTGCAAGGGGTTCGACGTCTACCTCGAAGCCCTCAGCCGCCTCAGCCAGCAGCCCGCCGAGCGCCCTGTCCTGGCTCTCATTGAGGTGCCCTGCTGGCTCAAGGAGCCCCGTGCCGACCTCCAGACACGCCTTGCCTCCGGCCAAAGCGCCGGTGCCCCCCTCGACAGCCCCAACATCACCCACTGGCTCTACAACATGGATGAGGACCGCATCCTCAGCCTCATGCGGCAAAAAGGGCTCGTCAACGCCCCCGCCAGCCGTGTTAAGGTCCTCCTCGTCCCCTGCTACCTCGACGGGCGCGACGGCATCTTCAACCTGCCCTACTACGACCTGCTCATCGCCAGCGACCTCTGCGTCTACCCCTCGTACTACGAGCCTTGGGGCTACACCCCTCTCGAGGCCGCCGCGTTCAAGATACCCTGTGTCACCACCGACCTTTCCGGCTTTGGCCAGTGGGTCGACACCACCCTCGGACACGCCGCCGGACTCGCCGACGGCGTCGAAGTCATCCACCGCACCGACCTCAACTACTTCGACGTCGTTGAGGCCATCTGCCAAAGCGTGCGCCAGATAGCCGCAGCCCCCGCTGCCGAGCTCACCGCCATGCGCCGCCGCGCCGCAGCCCTGGCCGAGCGCGCCCAGTGGAAACACTTCATCCGTTACTACTACGAAGCCTACGACTTCGCCCTCAGACACGCACGCCCCGCCGAGCCCACCCTCTTCTGAGGCATAGGACAAAACAAAAAAGCAAATACAAACTAATCAAAAACCCCACATGAAAGTCAAAGTAAACAACGCCAACAACCCCAACTGGCGAGTCATCACCGTCAAGTCCCACATCCCCTCCTCGCTCAAGAAGCTCGAGGAAATGTCGCGCAACCTCTGGTGGGCATGGAACAGCGAAGGCTTCGACCTCTTCCGCAGCATCGACAAGGACCTCTTCCGCAAAGTCGGCCAAAACCCCGTCGAGCTGCTCAACCGCCTCAGCTACGACCGCTTCATCGAGCTCTCCAAGGACGAGCGCTTCATGACCCGCCTCGACGCCGTCTACACCGCCTTCCGCCAGTACCTCGACGTCAAGCCCGACAGCAGCCGCCCCTCCGTCGCCTACTTCTGCATGGAGTACGGCCTCAACCACGTCCTGAAAATCTACTCCGGAGGCCTCGGCATCCTCGCCGGCGACTACCTCAAGGAAGCCTCCGACAGCAACGTCGACCTCTGCGGCGTCGGCTTCCTCTACCGCTACGGCTACTTCAGCCAGACCCTCTCCATGGACGGCCAGCAGATCGCCAACTACGAGCCCCAGGACTTCGACTCCCTCCCCATTGAGCGCCTCCTCGACGCCGAGGGCAACCAAGTCATCGTCGACGTGCCCTTCCCCAACTACCAAGTCCACGCCTACGTATGGCAGGTCAACGTAGGCCGCGTCAAGCTCTACCTCCTCGACACCGACAACGAGATGAACTCCGAGTTCGACCGCAAAATCACCCACACCCTCTACGGCGGCGACTGGGAGAACCGCCTCAAGCAGGAATACCTCCTCGGCATCGGCGGCATGCTCATGCTCCAGAAACTCGGCATCAGCAAGGACATCTACCACTGCAACGAAGGCCACGCCGCCCTCTGCAACGTGCAGCGCCTCGTCGACTACGTCGAGAGCGGCTACAGCTTCGACGAAGCCCTCGAGCTCGTCCGCGCCTCCTCCCTCTACACCGTCCACACCCCCGTGCCCGCCGGCCACGACTACTTCGACGAAGCCCTCTTCGGCAAATACATGGGCAGCTACCCCGCCCGCCTCGGCATCTCGTGGGACGACTTCATCGGCCTCGGCCGCACCAACCCCGACGACCACGGCGAGCGCTTCTGCATGTCCACCTTCCTCTGCAAAACCTGCCAGGAAGTCAACGGCGTCAGCCGCCTCCACGGCACCGTCAGCCAGCAAATGTTCGCCGGCATCTGGCGCGGATACTACCCGCAGGAAAACCACGTCGGCTACGTCACCAACGGCGTACACTTCCCCACCTGGTGCGCCAAGGAGTGGAAACAGCTCTACCACAACTACTTCGACACCTCGTTCGACGCCGACCAAAGCAACGAAACCATCTGGCACCGCATCTACGACGTCCCCGACGAGGAAATCTGGAACACCCGCGTACGCCTCAAGGCCAAGCTCGTCGAGTACATACGCGGCCGCTTCCGCGAAACGTGGCTCAAGAACCAGGGCGACCCCTCGCGCGTCGTCTCCCTCATCGACAAGATCAACCCCAACGCCCTCATGATAGGCTTCGCCCGCCGCTTCGCCACCTACAAGCGCGCCCACCTGCTCTTCACCGACCTCGAGCGCCTCTCCAAAATCGTCAACAACCCCGACTACCCCGTTCAGTTCCTCTTCGCCGGCAAGGCCCACCCCGCCGACGGCGCCGGGCAAGGGCTCATCAAGCGCATCTTCGAAATCTCGCAGCGCCCCGAGTTCCTCGGTAAGATCATCTTCCTCGAGAACTACGACATGCAGCTCGCCCGCCGCCTCGTCTCCGGCGTGGACATCTGGCTCAACACCCCCACCCGCCCCATGGAAGCCTCAGGCACCTCCGGCGAAAAAGCCCTCATGAACGGCGTCATCAACTTCTCCGTGCTCGACGGCTGGTGGCTCGAAGGCTACCGCGAAGGCGCCGGATGGGCCCTCACCGAGAAGCGCACCTACCAGAACCAGGAATACCAGGACCGCCTCGACGCCTCCACCATCTACTCCATGCTCGAGCAGGAAATCATACCCCTCTACTACTCGCGCAACCGCCGCGGCTACAGCGAAAACTGGGTACGCACCATCAAGAACTCCATCGCCCAGATAGCCCCCCACTACACCATGAAGCGCCAGCTCGACGACTACTACGACAAGTTCTACACCCCCCAGGCACAGCGCTACCACCTCCTCGCCGCCGACGGCGCGCAGCGCGCCCGCGACCTCGCCGCCTGGAAGGAGCTCGTCGCCGAGCGCTGGGACGCCATCCGCGTCGTCAGCTCCGAGCGCAGCGAAAACCTCGCCAGCGCCACCCTCGAGAGCGGAGCCGAGTTCACCGTCACCCACGTCGTCGACGAGGCCGGCCTCGACGACGCCATAGGCCTCGAGCTCGTCGTCATCGCCACCGACCACGACGCCGAGTCCGTCCACGAAGTCATCCCCATGAACGTCGTACGCCGCGAAGGCAACCTCTACACCTTCCAGATCCGCACGTCCATCGACTACGCCGGCACCTTCAAGTTCGCCTACCGCATGTTCCCCAAACACCCCCTCCTGCCCCACCGGCAAGACTTCTGCTACGTCAAGTGGTTCCTCTAATGCCGCGCGGAGCAAAAAAAAGGCAAAAGCGTAAAAGTTTAGCCAAAAGCAAAAGAGAGAAGCGGCGTAAACACAAACGCCGCTTCTCATATTTCTTCATTTTACAATCAACGTCAAAAAAAGCAAAAACATGAAGACATTTTACACCAAACCCGTAGCCACCAGCTACGACCTCCACCCCGAGGCCCCCATCCTCGCCGGATCAGGTCAGCACAACGTATCCTTCACCCTCGACGACGCCCAAGGCACCGTCGACGAGTCCACCATGTTCAGCAACAAGTTCCGACCCAACCACTCCGCCCCCTGGAGCGAAGACTTCTAAACCCCTCCTCCCCACGCTATGAAAACAAAATACAAACTCAGAGGACTCATGAGTCTTATTGGGCTCATTCTGCTCCTACCTGCACAAGCGAGATACGTTCAAGTAACGACGCTTGAGGAAATCACCAGTGGTGCACAATACCTGATAACGTCCGAACCTACATTGGAACGCGGATGCATCATGAGTAACATGCTTACCAACATGGACGATAAGCAAGGGAAACTTAAATCGATAGAATTGCCCACAGATGAATCTAAATATAGGACTTGGGAAATTGTAGCCAATTCAGGCAGTACAGGTGCCGTCGACTATTATTATACCATTCGGCGAAATACAAATATATTGGGAATTCTAGACATCTATGGGACAGACTTAAAGGTTGGAAATAATGATAAGTGGCAAATTAAAGAGTCCGATGATATTCCTGCTAGTTTTTTGATACAAAATGTTTTAACTCCGGACCGCACGCTTTCAATGACAGAAACTAGCGATAAGTATTGGGGCAATTATAGTGGAAGTAAAAGTGTTTACCTCTTCAAGCAAATAACAGTCCCAGCACCAGAGTTTTCACTTGTAGCGCAACAATTCTACGATCCGATTCAAGTAAAGTTAACTGTGGCCGGCGGATACACGATTCATTATACGACGGACGGAAGCACGCCTACCGTCAATTCTACTAAGTATTCCGGTTCGATAGAAATCAGTGGAGCTACGACGACGGTTAAAGCCATTGCGGTAGAAGCTGACGGCACGACGAGTGAAGTGGTAGAGCAGACTTATACTTACTGTCCGCCTATCGTTGTGAACTTAGGTGGTGAAGACCATCTCGGAACGCTTTATTCGGCCTATCCGGTGCAGCTTCCGGCCAATGCGGCGGCATGGCTCATCACTGGGAAAGACGATGCCACGGCCACGCTTCAGTTGCAGTGTTATGCTGACGAAGCTGGTACTGTCCTTCCCGCTGAAGTTCCTTACTTAATACAAGGAACCAGCAATGACGAGCCTTTGAACTTTGTTCTTTCAACGCCCCCCCCCCGTCGAAAAGCCTGATTACGCTGACGACTTGTTCAAGGGTACAGCCGAACGCGTCACGCCGCCGGCCAACGCCCACATTCTGGGGCTCGGCTACAGTAATGATAAGACTGCATTCGGCTTCTACCCCTTTGTCGGGGAATACATCGCCGCCAACCGCGCCTACCTCACGTTGCCTAAGGGCGCCACTTATCGCCTCATCACGTCGATGGAGAATTTCGTCAACGACGCACAGTACATCCTCGTAACCGAAAACAACGACGGCCAACCTGCGGGTTACTATGCCGGGGAATTCGAAACGAACAAACTTAAAGCCTATCCCGTTACGGACGAGGAGCCATACTTATGGACGTTTACACGAGTAGGTTCGCAAGATGAGGTACGTATTAAAGGCGAAGAGGAATCCATTGGGCTTTCGTTTGATGATGATTATAACCTTTATCAAAATGGTTTAGATACAGATGAATGGCCCATTCGATTTGATGAGCAAGGACATTGCTTCTTGGGAGAAAATGACCGTTATATTGATTATAATAAAAGTGATAGATTTGATATATATTTGACGCAAATAACTTCAGTTTATCTTTTTCTCCATGAGGAGGTAGACGCGTCGAGTCAGGCGGCGGGCTACGCTTTGCGGCTGGAGCGCCCTGTGGGCATCGGCGGGGCTCGGGGGGCTGAGGCGCCGGGCGCCGGGGCTGTGTACGACCTGCGGGGGCGTCGCCTCGAGGGGCGCCCGGCGCGGGGCCTGTACATCGAGGCGGGGGCTGTGCGCCTGGCCCGGTAGGGCCGGGGGGCGGGGCGGCCTCCGCTCCCCGCCCTCCGGCCGGGCGGGAGGGGCAAAACTGCCCTCCTCGCGCGAAAAAACGGGGGCAAGCCTTGGCGAAGTGAAAATAAAGGCCTACCTTTGCACCACCTAACGGGAAACATGTGAGGTCGACTCGCTAGCTCAGTTGGTAGAGCACAACACTTTTAATGTTGGGGTCTTGGGTTCGAGCCCCAAGCGGGTCACGCACACGAAGCGTGCGGCAGCCGGAGGACGAAGGCTGTCGTGCGCTTCGTGTTTTTTTTGTGTGTATGGCTTTGCGTGCCCGGTGGGCGCGGGGTGGCGCGTTGCGGTATGGGGGCTCACTCGGGGCGGCGCAGGTTGCGGGGGTGGTGGGCCAGTATCTCCTGACGCAGGGCGCGCTGGTCGAGGTGTGTGTAGAGCTCGGTGGTGGAGATGTCCTCGTGGCCGAGCATGGCCTGGATGGCGTGGAGGCTGGCGCCGCCCTCGAGCAGGTGGGTGGCGAAGGTGTGGCGGAAGGTGTGGGGGCTGATGGTTTTCGTGATGCCCGCGGCCTGCGCCTGGAGCTTGATGAAGTGGAACACGGTGATGCGCGAGAGGTGGCGGCCGCGCGTGTAGGTGAGGAATACGTAGTCCTCCTCGCCTTCGCGCGCCTTGATTTGCTCGCGGTCGACGAGCCACAGTTTCAGCTCGCGCACGGCGCGCGGCGAGAGGGGCACGAGGCGCTCTTTGCCGCCCTTGCCCTTGACGCGGAGGTAGCTTTCGGGGAGGTTGAGGTCGGAGACCCTGAGGTCGCAGGCTTCGCTGACGCGCAGGCCGCAGCTGTAGAGGATTTCGATGATGGTGCGGTTGCGGAGGCCTTCGCGCTCGGTCATGTCGACCGAGGCGATGATGCGGTCGACTTCCTCGACGGTGAGGACGGTGGGGAGCCGGTGGCCTATCTTGGGGGCTTGGAGCAGGCGGGTGGGGTCCTTTTCGAGGTATTCGTCGAGCACGAGGAAATGGTAGAAGGCGCGTACGCCGGAGAGGATGCGCGCCACGGAGCGCATGGAGATGCCGACGTCCTTGAGGGCCCAGGTGAAGCGGTGGAGGTCGTCGAGGGTCACGGCGAGGGGCTCGATGCCCTCTTCGCGCAGGAAGGTGAGCAGCTTCTCGAGGTCGTGCCAGTAGGCCTCGCGCGTATTGGGCGAAAGGCCCATTTCGAGCATCAGGTAGGCCCGGTAGCCTGAGATAATGTCGCGTTTGCCTTCGGCCATGTCGGTGGTGTCTCTTTTTTTTTCTGTTTCCGGCGTTTTGCCGGACGGCTTTATTCCCGCCCGCGGCGGACTTTGTGGTGTCTGCCTTTTTCCCTATCTTTGCGGACGGAATGCAAATGTAACCAAATTCTCCGACAGGCAGGAAAAGCATGAAGCGAATAATGATTATCAACGGTCCCAACCTGAACCTGCTCGGCCAGCGCGAGCCGGGCATTTACGGCACGGGGACCATGGCGGAGTGTCTCGACGGGCTTCGCCGCCGATACCCCGACGTGGCGATAGACTACTATCAGAGCAACGTGGAGGGTTTCCTGATTGACAAGCTGCACGAGGTGGGGTTCAGCTACGACGGCATCGCGCTCAACGCGGGCGCCTATACCCACACGTCGGTGGCCCTGCACGACGCCATCCGCGCCATCCCGGCCCCGGTGGTCGAGGTGCACCTGTCCAACGTGCACGCGCGCGAGGCCTTCCGCCACACGTCGCTCATAGCCGCTGCCTGCCGGGGCGTAGTCTGCGGTTTCGGGCTCGACTCCTACCGCCTGGCCGTCGAGGCGCTGTTGGGCTGAGGCGGGCCGGTGTGCGGACTGCCTCAGCGCTCCTGAAAGAATCAGAGGTAAAAAGATGTATAAGAAAACCAAGATTGTAGCTACCGTGTCCGACGCCCGTTGCGGCGTCGACTTCATACAACAGCTTTACGACGCCGGTATGAACGTCGTACGGCTGAACACGGCGCACCAAGGCCCTGAGGGCATGAGGCGCGTCATCAACAATGTGCGCGAGGTGTCGAGCCGCATTGCCATCCTGGTCGACACCAAGGGGCCCGAGGTGCGCACTACGGCCTGCGAGGCGCCCATCAGTTTTGAGAAGGGCGACCGCGTGCGCATCGTGGGCGACCCCGCGCGCCCCACGACGCGCGAGTGCATCGCCGTGACGTATACGGACTTCGTGAGGGACATGAAGGTTGGCGTGCACATCCTGATCGACGACGGCGACCTCGGTCTGGTTGTCGAGGAAAAGACCGGCGAATACGTGACGTGCTTGGTGGAAAACGCCGCCACCCTCGGCTCGCGCAAGAGCGTCAACGTGCCGGGCGTGCGCGTCAACCTGCCGGCTCTCACCGAGCGCGACAAGGCGAACATACAGTTTGCCATTGACGCCGACGTGGCCTTTATCGCGCACTCCTTCGTCCGCAGCAAGGAGGACGTGCTCGAGGTGAGGCGCCTGCTCGACGCCGCGGGCAGCGACATCCGCATCATCGCCAAAATCGAGAACCAGGAGGGCGTGGACAACATCGACGAGATCATCGACGTGGCCGACGGCATCATGGTGGCGCGCGGCGACTTGGGCATCGAGGTGCCGCAGGAATTCATTCCCGGCATACAGCGGCGCCTGGTGGCCAAGGCCATACGCGCCCACAAACCGGTCATCGTGGCGACGCAGATGCTGCAAAGTATGATAAAGAACCCGCGCCCCACGCGCACCGAGGTGACCGACATTGCCAACGCCGTCTACTCGCGCGCCGACGCCCTGATGCTCAGCGGCGAAACGGCCTACGGCGCCTATCCGGTGGAGGCTGTGCAGACGATGGCCTCCATCGCTTGGCAGGCCGAAAGGGACATCGCCCAGCTCTTCGGCGACGAGGATTTGCCCCTGTCCGACGAACCCGACGTGACGGAGTTCTTCGCCAAGGAGGCCGTGATGGCCACGAAGCGCATGAAGCTCCGCGCCATCATCATGGACAGCTACACGGGCCGCACGGCGCGCTACGTGTCCTCGTTCCGCGGGCAGTGCACCATACTTGCCATCTGCTACAAGGCGAAGACTGTGCGCCATCTGGCGCTGTCCTACGGTGTGTCGGCCATCTATATGCCCTTTAAGAGCTTCGGCCACGAATTCCTGCTCGCCGCCCTGCGCAAACTGCTGGCCGACGGTCTGCTCAAGCCGGAGGACCGCATTTGCTACCTGGGCAGCCAGCGCAAGGAACAGCGCACTTCGTTCATGGAAATGAACATCGTGCGCAACCTCTTCGAAAACGACGGCGAGGAAACCTACCAGAACTGACAGGACCATGGAGGAGGCGCTTGACGAGTATATCGAGGCCCACTGTAGCCCGGAGGACCCCGTCCTTTACCGCCTTTACCGGGCCACGAACACGCAGCTCACCCGGCCGCGCATGGCCTCGGGGCACATGCAGGGGCTGTTGCTGCGCATGTTGGTCGGGATGGTAAGGCCGCGGCGTATTCTCGAAGTGGGCACCTATTCGGGCTATTCGGCGCTGGCCATGGCCTCGGCGATGCCGCCCGACGGCGAGCTGTTCACCTTTGAAATCAATGACGAGCAGGAGGACTTCACCCGTCCCTGGATTGACGCTGCTCCCGAGGCGGACCGCATCCACTTCGTCATCGGCGAC
The DNA here is from genome assembly GCA_944322325.1 of uncultured Alloprevotella sp. Taxonomy (GTDB): domain Bacteria; phylum Bacteroidota; class Bacteroidia; order Bacteroidales; family Bacteroidaceae; genus Alloprevotella. Next base: position 65,811 of record CALUOQ010000009.1, on the reverse strand, counting down.
GCCCTCACCGTGGTGCCGACGTTGGGTTTACGCTTCGACTTCGTATTCCTCGACGGCGACAAGCGCCACTACGTTGACTACTATGAGATGGCCCGGCGCCACCTGACCCCCGGTGGGTATATCGTGGCGGACAACACCCTGTGGGACGGGCACGTCGTCGATCCCGCCTACGACGCCGACCCCCAGACGCTGGGCATACGTCGCTTCAACGACCGTGTAGCGGCCGACCGCGAGGTGGAGTGCGTCATCCTCCCCCTGCGCGACGGATTGACCCTCATTCACCACTTGACGTGAAACCACATTTCAGTACGAACACAAGCTGCTGCCCGCGGGCGGCGAAACACTACCCTATATGGAAACAACACGACAACAGAAAATAGCCCGACTGATTCAGAAAGAACTGGGCGAAATGTTCCTCCTCCAGACCAAGGCGACACACGGGCTGCTCGTTTCGGTCAGCACCGTACGCATCAGCCCCGACATGAGTGTGTGCCGCGTCTACCTGAGCGTGTTTCCCTCGGAAAAAAGCAAGGAGGTCGTCGACAACATCAACAGCAACGTCAAGAGCGTGCGATACGAGCTTGGGAAGCGTCTGCGCTTCCAGTTGCGCATCATTCCGGAGCTGCGCTTCTTCGTGGATGACTCCCTCGACTACATCGAGCACATCGACGAACTCCTGAAGTAAGGCGATGAATTTCCCTTTCTACGTTGCGCGCCGCTATCTCTTTTCGAAAAAGAGCCACCACACCATCAACATCATCTCGGGTATCTCGGTGACTGGCGTTGCCGTCGCCACGATGGCCTTGGTGTGCACCCTTTCGGTGTTCAACGGCTTTCGCGACCTCGTGGCGCAGCTGTTTACTTCGTTCGACCCCCAGTTGGAGGTGGTGACGGCGACGGGCGTCCCCGTGCGTGCCGACGATCCCTCGTTGAAGGCTGTGCGCGAGGACGCCGACGTGGCGATTGTCACCGAGTGCCTGGCCGACCATGCTCTGGCGCTGTACCGCGGGCGGCAAGCCGTGGTGACCCTGAAGGGTGTCGACGACAACTTCGTGCGCTGTACCGACCTGAACGACATTCTTTATGGCGACGGTTCGTTTACGCTCCGCGCGGCCGACCTGAGCTATGCCGTGCCCGGCATCGGCGTGGCGGTGCAGCTGGGGTGCGGCTACCGTTTTGACGGACCCATTACCGTCTGCGCGCCGCGCAAGGGCGAACGCGTCAACATGGCCAACCCCGCCGAGAGCTTCAATGTCGACGAGCTGTATTCCTCGGGCGTGGTTTTCTCCGTCCGTCAGCGCAAGTACGACGACAACCTGCTTCTATGTCCTCTCAGTCTCGCCCAGCGGCTTTTCGACCGCGGCGGACAGATTACCTCGCTCGAACTTCGCCTTGCCGATGGTGCTGACACGGAGTCCGTAAAGGCCCGGTTGCAGCGTGCGCTGGGCGACCGCTTCCGCGTATTGGACCGATATGACCAGCAGGAGGACGTCTTTCGTATCATGAACATTGAGAAAGCTATTGCTTACATCTTCTTGACATTTATTCTCTTAGTCGCCTGTTTCAACATCATAGGCTCGCTGTCGATGCTCATTATCGACAAAAAAGACGACGTCGCAACCCTGCGCCACATGGGTGCCGACGACCGGCTCATCGAGCGCATCTTTCTGTTCGAGGGCTGGCTTATTTCGACGCTGGGTGCCGTGCTCGGCATCGTGCTGGGGCTGGGGCTTTGTCTGGCGCAGCAACACTTCGGCCTGCTGAAGCTCGGCCAATCGTCGGGCAACTTTATCATTGACGCCTACCCTGTGAGCGTACGTGCCACCGACGTCGTAGCCGTATTCGTCACCGTGGCACTCGTCAGCTTCGCCGCTATCTGGTATCCCGTCCGCCGCCTCACGCGCCGTTTGCTGTGAATTGATTGTCCGTAGGGTTGAAACGTAAGGAACTGTCGCTATCTCTGCGAAAACAGGATCTTATCTAAACGAAATCACCAATCCGGTTAGTTCCATTAGGAATACTCCGGATTGGTGATTCAGTTATATATTACGCTGATTAAGGCAAGCTCAGTCGCGGCCGGCGCGCTTGCGGGCGTTGTGGTCGAGGATGACCTTGCGCATACGCATACTCTTGGGCGTTACTTCGACGTACTCGTCTTCCTTGATGTACTCCAGCGCTTCTTCGAGGGAGAAGATGACGGGCGGGATGATGCGGGCCTTGTCGTCGGCGCCGCTGGCGCGCATGTTGGTGAGCTGCTTGGCTTTCGTCACGTTGACGACGAGGTCGTTTTCGTGTACATGCTCGCCCACGACCTGTCCGGCGTAGACTTCGTCGCCCGGCGAGATGAAGAATTTGCCGCGGTCCTGCAGGTGGTCGATGGCGTAGGCGAACGACGTGCCGCTCTCAAGGGCAATCATGGAGCCGTTGGAGCGTCGCTGGATGTCGCCTTTGTAGGGCTGATATTCCTTGAAGCGGTGCGCCATGATAGCTTCGCCCTGACTGGCGGTGAGCACGTTGGTGCGCAGTCCGATGATGCCGCGCGAGGGGATGTCGAACTCGATGTCGACGCGGTCTCCGCGGCTTTCCATCGAGGTGAGTTCGCCTTTGCGCCGCGTCACCATGTCGATCATTTTGCTGGAAAATTCTTCGGGTACGTTGATGGTGAGTTCTTCGATAGGTTCGCAGCGCACGCCGTCTATGGTTTTGTAAATGACTTGCGGTTGCCCGACCTGTAACTCATATCCCTCGCGCCGCATGGTCTCTATGAGTACCGAGAGGTGCAACACGCCGCGTCCCGATACCACCCAGCGGTTTTCGTCCTCGGCCCGCACGCGCAGGGCTAGGTTCTTTTCGAGTTCTTTTTCGAGGCGGTCGTTGATGTGGCGGGAGGTGCAGTATTTTCCTTCCTTGCCGAAGAAAGGCGAGTCGTTAATGGTGAAGAGCATACTCATGGTGGGCTCATCGATGGCGATAGGCGGCAGGGCTTCGGGCGCTTCGGCGTCGCAGATGGTGTCGCCGATTTCGAAGTGGTCCAGTCCCACGACGGCACAGATGTCGCCGCTGCTGACTTCCTGCGTTTTGGTACGTCCCATTCCCTCAAAGACGTCGAGTTCCTTGATTTTGGTTTTTTCCATGGTTCCGTCGCGGTGGGCGATGGTCACGGTCATGCCCTCGCGCAGCGTGCCGCGGTGAACGCGGCCCACAGCGATGCGGCCCGTGTAGTTCGAGTAGTCGAGCGACGTGATAAGCATCTGCGGCGTTCCCTCCAGTTGGCGGGGCGCGGGAATCACTTCGATGATTTTGTCGAGCAGGTAGGTGATGTCCGAGGTCGGCTGCTGCCAGTCCTCACCCATCCATCCGCTTTTGGCCGAGCCGTAGACGACAGGAAAGTCGAGCTGGTCCTCAGTCGCATCGAGGGCGCACATCAGGTCGAAAGCCATCTCGTAAACCTCCTCGGGACGGCAGTTGGGTTTGTCGACCTTGTTGACGACAACGATGGGCTTCAAGCCAATCTGAAGTGCTTTCTGGAGCACAAAGCGGGTTTGCGGCATGGGGCCCTCGAAGGCGTCGACGAGCAGGATGCAGCCGTCGGCCATGTTGAGCACACGCTCCACCTCGCCGCCGAAGTCCGAGTGGCCCGGAGTGTCGATGATGTTGATTTTTACTCCTTTATAATTAATAGACACGTTCTTGGAGAGAATCGTGATGCCGCGTTCGCGCTCCAAGTCGTTGTTGTCGAGAATAAGGTCGCCAGCCTGCTGGTTCGTACGGAAGAGGTGGCCGGCCAGAAGCATCTTGTCCACGAGCGTAGTCTTACCGTGGTCGACGTGGGCAATGATAGCAATGTTACGGATGTCCTGCATAAGAAAGGGTAGTATTTCGGCGTGCAAAGTTACGAAACTTTTAGAAAACTTCAGGCCAATAGCCAGGCCTGCCAGGACGGCATTTCATAAAAAATACACAGCTTTGCACCCTGTTATCGAAAAACTTCGTACCTTTGCCGCGCTAATAACGTCATGAACCTTTATCGTACAATTAATTAACGCTATGTATTTAGACCCTAAAAAGAAAGAAGAGATCTTTGGACAGTACGGTGCGTCTAACAAGGACACCGGTTCGGTTGAGAGCCAGGTTGCCCTGTTTTCCTACCGTATATCCCATTTGACGGAGCACATGAAGGCGAACCGTAAAGATACTGTTACTGAACGCTCGCTCGTTCGCCTTGTCGGCAAGCGCCGCGCGCTGCTGAACTATCTGAAGCGTAAGGACATCGAACGCTACCGCGCCATCGTCAAGGCGCTCGGCCTGCGTAAGTAAGTCCTCACGACATACGCCCGTTACTACATGGCGGGCCGCCCGTTGCCTCGAGCAACGCGGGCGGCCCGCTTTTTTTTGTGACCCCGTACCGACGCGGGAATGACAAGTACTACGACAGAAAATCCTGTCGTAGCGATAGAATTTTCTGGGACTACGACAGGAAAAACGGGAACTACACTTGTTTTCCCATCGCACGGCGCCGGAAAACAGGGATGACGTGTCAGTACTTTGTGGTGCGCTCGAGGCAGTTCGAGGCGACGAGGTCGGCAGCTTGCAGGAGGCTGACCAAGGGGCTGTGCTCCATGGCTGCGCGATAGGAGCGGCGGGTGGAGGATGCGGCGTCCGGCATTTCGAACATGCCCATGTGCCAGCGTATGGCGAGGAGCTCTTCCTGTCTGAGCGGGAGGAACCAATGGATGACGACGCACGACTTTTCGCCATGCCCGAAGGGGAAGCTGTCGTTCACCTCGTAGCCCGGATAGCTCATCCACCGGCCGTTGGCGTCCTTTTTCCAGCGTTCGGTGGGGCGGTAAGTATTGGCCTTGCAAACGTCGTGGAACAAGGCGACGACGGCGATACTTTCCGTCGAGACCGTGTCGGCGAAGGGCGACGTGCCGTCCTCGATGCGCGGTTCGACCAGCGAGGTGTAAAGAGTCAGGAGCGTTTCGAACACGTTGAGCGAGTGGCGGCAAAGTCCCCCCGGCTCGTTGAGATGAAAACTGGTAGAGCTGGGTGCCTCGAAGAAGTCGGTCTTGGTCTTCAGGTACTCCAGCAGGGCATCGATGCCGTTGCGCTGGATGTATTGATGGCAGCAGGATTCAAACGCTTCGCGGTTGCGGGTGATTTCCTCAGGGCTCATGGTCGGGCTGGGGTTGACGTTGCGGGTTTCATGACGACGCCAAGTGAGTGGTGGCCGTCCATCTTGATGACACAAGGGGCGGACAGACGCACGTGGCGCAGATAGGGCGTCTCGTGTTCGGCGGGGAGGGCGTTGAGCCAAGCCTCGTCGAACGAGCCGTCGCCCTTGAAGGGATTAATCGTGAAGTAACCGACGCCAAAGGAGGTGAGGTTCTGAAAAAAGTGGGTGCCTTGGCTGGGGTCGATGCGGTAGTTCTCGAGACCGCATTCGACAATGACGCGCGCACCGCTGATGTGAGGCCACTTCACGGGGATGCCCAACCAGGGGTCGCTGCTTCCCCAGCGTCCGGGACCTACGAGGACGTAGCCGCGGCCCTCCTCGGTGAGCAGGCGGTTGAGCTTGTCAATGTCGTAAGCGATGAGCTGGTTGTTGGAGGCGCTGAAGGCCTGGCTGCGCACGTAGACGACATCGGCCACGTCGGTGACGATGCCGTTGCCGAGGGCGCCGTGCGTCGAGACGATAGTGTCGGCCGGGTCGATGAGCGAGAGGTCCTCGTCGACCGTTTCCTTGTTGTCCACGATAGGGCGGATCTGTAGCAAATAGAAGCTGGCCGTTTTTCCGCCCGGCGCGATGTTCATGGCAAACTCTATTTCGACGGGGCGGCCCATTTCGCGCGTGCCGATGTGGAGCAGGCGGTCGATGGTCTCGGACAGCGGGAAGACGCCGTGCTCCAGGATGTTGACGAACGAAATGACCTTTCGGCCACCGGGATAGTAGCCTTCGTAAATCACTTGGTCGTAGGGGTCGTACGTGGAACTGATGAGGCGAAGGGCACCGTCGGCGTCGGCCTCCTTGAGACCGAGACGGAGCAGGTTGAAGGCGTCGTCGGTCTGGAAGTCGGTGGCCGCATTTTTCAGGTCGAGGGCGTAGAAGCGCGTCTGGGTCTCGCGCAAGGCCATATCGGTGGTACTGGTCTGTAGGACGTGGTGAGGATGACGCGGAGAGAAGCGCAGCGTGAGCCCGCCGTCGACAATGTATTTCCCCAAGCCGAGGGCGATATGGGCGATGCCGTCTTCCGCCTTTTCGTCGCCTATAGGATAGAAGTTCAACGACCGCGCCACGCCCGAGAGAGTCGGATAAAATCGGTCGCCGTAGGCCGTGCCGACCACCTCCTGTAACACGATGGCCATCTTCTCCTGGTCGATGAGGTTCTGCGTCGCCGTCAGGTAAGCCTTGCTGTCGCGGTAGAACACCGAGGCGTAGACGGCCTTGATGGCATTGCGCAGGAGGCGGAGCATCTCGTGGCGGTCGTCGAGATGGGGCACCATGTACGTGGAATAAATGCCGGCAAAGGGCTGATAGTGGGAGTCCTCGAGCAAGCTGGATGAGCGCACGGCGATGGGGGCGTGGGTCACATCGAAAAGGGCAAGCAGGTCGTCGAGCACGCGGCCGGGCAGGTTGCCCTCCTCGAAGCGGGCAAGGATTTCCTCGTCGCTGGCGTCGCTCAGGGCGACGGGATAGAGATTGTTAGTCTCCATGAACTCGTCGAAGATGTCGGTGCAGATGACCACAGTCTTGGGGATGTTTACGGAGAAGCCCTCGCTCTCGAGCTTGGGGTAGCGCTTGACCATCGTACCCATGAAGGCGAGGCCGCGCCCCTTGCCTCCGAGCGAACCGTTGCCGATGCGGGCAAAATTGCTGTACTCATCGAAGCGGTCTTTCTGGTAGATGGCCACGACGCCGGCATTCTTCATGCGCCGGTACTCTACGATGAGGTTGAATATCAGGTCGCGCGCCTCGTGCATGTCCTTGTAGTCGTTTACGTCGACCTTGCGCAGAATGGCGGCCGGCGGGAACATGGCCCGCGAGTAGAAGAACCGCGAGAAGTGGTTGTGTGACAGGTGGTAGCGGAGCGACGCGTCGGGTATCTGGTATATCTTTCGTTGCAAGTCTTTCAGCGTCCGTATGCGCGCCACCTCGTGCCCGTCGGCCGGATTGATGATGACGAAATCGCCGAAGCCGAAGCGCTCCATGATGTGGCGGCGCAGGTCCTGCGGATAGCTTTTGGCGTTTTTGTTGATGAAGGAGGCGCCCAGCTCGTCGGCATACTTGCAGTTGGCAGCCTCGCTGGATTCGAGAATAATCGGCAGGTTCTCGTCGATGTCCTTTACATACCGTGCGAAGCGGTAGCCGGCCAGCGGGTCCTTTTGTCCCTCGCGTACGAAACTCATGTCCGACACGATGCCCAGCATGTAGTCCTTGTAACGGTCGTAGAGCTCGAGGGCTTCCTCGTAGGTACGGGCCAGCATAATCTTGGGGCGACCGCGCATACGGAGGGTTTTCAAGTGGTCATTGAGCGCCTCTTTCGAAAATTCATAGCTTTGCTCGAGCACCACCTTGTAGAGATGAGGAAGCGCAGAGGAGTAGAAACGTATCGAGTCCTCGACCAGGAGTACGATTTGTACGCCCACGGAGGCCGTATCGTCGGGGGCGTTCCAATTGTCTTCGACCAGCTTGATGATGGCAAGGAGTAATTCGGAATTTCCAAGCCACGAGAAAATGTAGTCGATGGCCGAGAGGTCCTCATTGGCCACGCGCTTGCTCACCTCGCGCGAAAAGGGCGTCAGGACAACGATGGGAATATGCGGATAGCGCTGTTTGATTTCGCCGGCAGCCGCAAAGATGTCGCGGTTGTCCATGTTGGGCATCACGATGACCAGCTCGAAGTTGCGGTCGGCGAGTTCGGCCAGCGCCTCTTCCTCGGACGTGACTTGGGTGAAGCGGGGCGGATAGCGGAGGCCGAGGGCGGCGTACTCGTTGAAGATTTGCTCGTCCACGCGGCCGTCATCCTCCAGCATGAAGGCGTCGTACTTCGTCGCAATGAGCAACACGTTGTAAATGCGTTTATTCATGAGCTGCGCAAACGGAGTGTCGCGCAACACAAGGGCTTTAAGGTCAGGTATTCGGCTCATTCTTACTCAATGATAACGTTGTCTTCGGAAGGCTCTTCCGGGGTTTTCGGTTTCAGTGCGTCGACTTTCAGGCGTCCTTTCTCGTCGAACAGGCCGTACGTGGTGCGGAGTACGCGGAACTCCGTGCGGCGGTTGAGTGCGTTGCAGGTTTCCTGTTGTTCGGGAGGCAGTCTCAGGATATACGGTTCGGTGAGTGTGTCGTTTTCGTGCAGGAAGGGGTAAATCTCGGCCAGGCGTTTGGTCACCGTTTTGGGCTGCTTCTCGCCGTAACCCTTGGCCGTGAGGCGGTCGGCGGTGATGCCGTGTTCCGTCAGGTAACGCACGACACTCTCGGCGCGCCGCTGCGAGAGACGTTCGTTATAGTCATCGTTACCGCGGTAGTCACAGTGTGCGCTGAGTTCTATGGTCACGTTCGGGTTCTCGTTGAGCAGCGTGACGAGCCGGTTGAGTGCATCCTCCGAAGCCGGCGTGATGTCAGCGCGGTCGAACTCGTAGAACACGTTGCGCACCAGTACGGGCGCCGATATCGACGGCAAGGGGAACTGAAGCACGTACTGATGGCTCTCGGCTGTGCTGTCGGGACGCAGGTCATTGCGATAGTTCAGATAACCCTCGCACGTGGCGAGAAAGACGTAGTCGACGCCGGGTTTTACGGGCTGCTCGAACGAGCCGTCGCTCAGGGGCGTCAGCTTGAGGTAGGTTCCGTCGTTCCCGACCATATAGACGAGAGCTTGCGGCAGTTCGTAACCGTCCTGCTCGTACACCCATCCTTTTACCGTCTGTAGCACTTCGGGATAGGAGAACTCAAAAATTTTATCCCATCCGCGCCCGCCTGTGGTGCGGCTCGACGAGAAGTAGCCACGATTGTGCAGGCCGTCAAACGTAATTCCGAAATCGTCGCCGTTGGAGTTCATGGGAGCAGGCAGGTGGGTGACGTGCCAGCGCTTGGCGAGGGTGTCCTCGACGGCATAGTAGAGGTCGAGTCCGCCCATGCCGCCGCGGCCGTCGGAGGAGAAGTAGAGCTCACCCGTCGGGCGGAAAGCAGGAAACATTTCGTTGCCCGCGGTATTGATGTCCGGCCCGAGATTTTCCACAATGCCAATGCCGTGGCCGTCGTAACGGGCGCGCCAAAGGTCGAGTCCGCCCATCCCACCCGGCATGTCCGACGTGAAGTAAAGCCATCGGCTGTCGGGTGAAAGCGCGGGGTGCGCGTAGGAAGACAGCGTGTCCGCCGTGATTTTCAACTGTTGCGGCTTGGCCCACGCGGCGTCAGTCCGCGCTGACGTCCATATCTCGGCCATGCGCGGATACTGCGGGTCGGTACGGCATACGGTGAGGAACATGGTCTTACCGTCGGGCGAGAACGAGCAGGCACCTTCGTCGTATGCCGTATTGAGCTCACCCTCTACGGGTTCGGGGCGTTGCCAGTTCCCCTTTTCGTCTTTCTTGGCCCAATAGATGTCGCCGGGCATCATGCCGGTGATACCGCTTTCCTCGTCGCCGGTCACTTGTGGGCGGGTGGTGCTGAAGTAAATCTGATCGCTGTTGTCGCCCGTCAGGGCCGGGCTGTAGTCGGCGCGATAAGCGTTGAACAGTTTGGCTTCCTTTACCGTATAAGCCGAGTCTGCTTTCTTCAGTTCGGGTGCCTGGCGACTGGCTTTCACGCCGAGCAGTGCGGCAGAGTCGCCCGGGTGCTGTTCGAGATAGGCTAGGTAACTTTTTTCGGCCCCCTTGTAGTCCCCCATGATGCGCTGGGCGTCGCCCAGACGCAGATAAGTGAAGCTGTCGGTGCGCTCGTAGCGTTCGGCGTTGCGGAAGGCACCCACAGCACGGGCCGCGTTGCCAAAGCGCCGGTACGCGTCGCCCAGCTTGTAGGCCACGGTGCCGCGTTTCAACCGCTCGCGGGCCGGCGTGCGGGCATAGGCCCGTTTGTAGTGCTCGGCAGCTTCGGCGTATTCACCGAGGGCAAGCGCCGCGTCACCCCGCTTAAGGGATTTTTCCGCACTGCCGCACGCGGTCAAGGACATTACGCCGACACATATTATTATATATAGCGAGAAAAATGACTTCATCTTAAAGAAAAAACAGCAGCCCTCTATTTTTATTGTGCAACGTTGTTGCAAAAATACGTAGAAAGCCGGCTCGTACGCCTGTGCTTACGATAAAAAAATGTACATTTGTGGTCGGATAAACATTCACTCTAAAAATAAATCGTATGGTGAAGCAGATTATAAATGGCCGCATCCTGACGCCTCAGGGATGGCTGGACGGAGGGTCCGTCCTTGTCGAAGGCAACAAAATCGTTAAGGTAATCAACACCAATCTTCCCCTGAAAGATGTCGAGACTATCGACGCTAAGGGCTGTGCCGTGGTGCCCGGCGGCATCGAAATGCACGTGCACGGCGGTGGCGGGCGCGACTTCATGGAAGGTACGGAAGAGGCTTTCCGTGTAGCTGTTGACGCCCACATGAAGCACGGTACAACGGCAATCTTCCCGACGCTGTCTTCCTCGACAGTCCCGATGATAGAGGCCGCAGTCGAAACGTGCGACAAGCTTATGGCCGAACCTGACAGCCCGGTGATGGGCCTGCATCTCGAAGGCCCGTATTTCAATCCCGCTCAGGCCGGTGCGCAAATCCCGGAGTGGATCAAACCGCCCGTCGCCACAGAGTACGAGCCGCTGCTCGAAAAATCCAAGTGTCTGCGTCGTTGGGACGAGGCGCCCGAACTTCCGGGTTCGGTGGACTTCATCAAGTGTTGCCGCAAGCACGGTGTGCTGCCCGCCATTGCCCATACGCGCGCCACGTACGACGACGTTCATGCCGCCAACGAAGCCGGTATGACCCACGCCACTCACTTTTATAACGCCATGCCCGTCGTGTACAAGAACCGGGAGTTCAAGGTTTGCGGAACGGTGGAGAGTATTTTCGCCGAGCAGAACATGACGGTCGAGATGATTGCCGACGGCATTCACGTGCCGCCCGTGATGTTGCGTATGATTTACCAAATCAAGGGCGTCGAGAATACCGCACTTATCACCGATGCCCTGGCTTGTTCGGCCAGCGACGAAAACACGGCATTCGACCCGCGCGTCATCCTGGAGGACGGCGTTTGCAAACTGGCCGACCGCTCGGCCTTGGCCGGCAGTATCGCTACGATGGACCGACTCATACGTACGTGCGTACAGCAAGCCGGGATACCGCTCGAGGACGCCTGTCGCATGGCCTCCGAGACACCGGCACGCATTATGGGCATACTCGACCGGAAGGGAACTCTTGAGGAAGGAAAAGACGCCGATATCATCATGCTCGACGCCGACCTGCAACTGAAATTTGTCATGCAGATGGGACGCATCGTCCGCGACGAGCTCGCTTAACCCTCCCTGACTGGTTTTACTGGCCGCCGCTCCGGATGTGCTATCCGGGCCGGCGGCCTTTTTATTAAGGAAAAACGAGCAGGCCGGTGGCTGGCTCTAAAATGATTTACCGCCTTACGAGAAAGACTCTCGCGAGGCGGTAAACCTATAGCTGTGGTCCGCGTCAGAAGCACGGACGAAACATCATGAAGTCAGCTTACCATCCCGGTCCGAAACCGCCACCCTGCGGTCCACCAAAGGGAGGACGATTGTTGTTTCCCTGACGGGGCATCACCATCGGCCGACGCTCGAACACACTGAGGAGCTGCGACGGACTGAAGTGCTCGCGGAATTTGGCATAGTAGGCCTCTTTCAGGTCAGCTTCCTGACGGAAGAAAGCGATGGCGGACGTGATGCGGCGGTCGGCCTCCTCGTCTGTGATTTCGTCCCGTTTCTGACGGCGGTCGGGACGAGGCTGGCTGGCGCGTAAGCCACGCAGTGTATCCTGGTACTCCACGTAGAGTTTCGTAAAGACTTCGGCGTCGGCATCGTTCAGGTCGAGTTCCTTGACCAAGGACTTAGCCTGACGCTCGATACGCTCGGTGGCCCGGGCACTGCGGTCGGCCTCGTTGTCGCCGCGGTTGTTTCGCTGTGCTCCGGCAGGCAGTGCCACGGCCAGAGCGAGGATTAACAGATACTTTTTCATTTTTTTCCTTTCTACTTTAAGTGAAACGTTACACAAGTTGGACGGAAAATCGGACGCAACGTTTAAGTCGAATCGGCAGACAGCTTGTTTTTGTCGACCAAAGGACAGAAATCGCAGACCGCCGGCCGGAACAGAAAAGGCGAGCGCCGCTCTTCCTTGCGGTAGAACGGCGCTCGCGTAAAGCAGTGTCCGGATTTATTCCACAGCCGAAAGGCGGAGCTTATAGCTCATCGGCTGATTGGGCACCCAGTAGATGGGCAGCGTGTCGACGTCCTGTCCGCAGCTGGCGTTGCCCAGACCGCGCATATAGGCGTTGAGCTGCAACACGAGGTAAGGCCGCGGTTCCATTTCCCAGAGGTGCTTGGCGTTCATCAAGTCTTCGTCTGTCCAAGGCAGGACAGAGAACGAAACGTCGCCTTCGGTGTCAATCTGCACGCCGCGGCCGTCAGCGTCTGTCAGGCGCAAGGAGCGCAGACCTTCGCGGTTGCCCATCGATTGGGGCTTGACGTATTCCTCGAACATGCCTTCGACTGTCGTCGAATAGCGCCCGACGAGCACACCGTCCTTGCGGTCGACATGATTCTCCCACGGGCCGTACGCATAGTAGTCCACGTGATTGAGCGAGCTGTCCACGCAGCACATCAGGGCGGCCCGGCGCAGATTCTCGGCATGAGGCGCAAACCGGGCGTCGACGTCTACTGTTCCGGCAGGCGAAAGGGTGTACGTCACGTCGGTCGAGCAGAGCGAGCCCTTGCGTGCCGTTGTCACGACAACGAGACCATCGCGTTCGTCGACCTGAATAGAGCCCGTAGCGTCGAGACCGTTAGTCGTCTTGTCGAACTTGTCGTTTTCGATGTAGCGCTGGTTGGTGTAGACAAAACTCTGACCGGGAGCGAGGACGGCGCGTCCGCCGAGCGTCAGGGCCGTCATTTGTCCGGTCTTGGCGTCAAACGTGGCGTCGAGGCCGTCGCCTTTCACGCGGACGGCGTCACTGGTGCGTTCTACGCTGAGCTTACCGCCCTTCGTCCTGATTTCAGGCAGCGGAGCGCGGTCCGCCAGCTGGAACTGGCGCTGCGCCACAATGTGCCCGGCGGGAGCCCAAGTGGCCGCTTTGTCAAGCGTCACGAAGAGGTTGAGCTGCACTTCCTGTCCGCGCTTCCGGGCTTTTTTCAAGGCCGATTTCGAAAGCGGCAGGTCCAGACGAATCGAATCGCCGGCCTGAACGTCAGGCAACGGCTGCGATTGCATCTTCTGGGTGTAGCCGTCGATGACAAGCTGGTAACCCAAGTTGAGCCCGGCCAGGCTGCGGAAAGCATAAGCGTTGCGGACATTGACAGTGGCCGTACGGTTATCGGTTACGTCGAGCAGGGCCAGCTTCACAAACTGCTGTGCGGCTTTCACTTCCTTGAGCTTCGGACTCTCGTTGCGCGACGAGGGGATGATGCCGTTGCTACAGAAATTGCCCTGATGGGGGCCGGGGAAGTCATAACCTGTGCGGATGCGGCCTTTCCAAGTGCCCGCCTTGATTTCGTGCGGCTCGTAGATGGACTGGTCGACCCAATCCCAGATGGCGCCGCCGATGAGGGTCTTGCTGTTCTCGATGACGTTCCAGTACTCGGTGAGGTTACCGGTTGCGTTACCCATGGAGTGGGCATACTCGCAGATGAACATCGGCTTGTCGAAGTAGTCGGCGTACTGATGCATCCACTTCATGCCCGGATACATCTTCGAGTAAAGATCGGAGAAGCGGTTGCCGCCATAGGGTTTGCCGTCGCGCGTGCTCTCGTGGTGTATGGGACGCGGGTCGAGGCTGCGCACGGCGTCGTAGCAGTACTTGAAGTTGTTGCCGCCGCCGTTCTCGTTACCCAGACTCCAGAAAATGACGCTGGGGTGGTTGCGGTCGCGCAGAACCATACGCTCGACGCGGTCCACAAAGGCCGGAATCCACGAGGGCATACCGCTGATGCTCTGGTTGGCGTGGTCCTCGAGATCGGCTTCGTCCATGCAGTACAGGCCGTAGTAGTCGAACATCGCATACATGCGTTCGGCGTTCGGATAGTGCGCTGTACGAATCGTGTTGATATTGTTCTGCTTCATCAGCAGCACGTCGCGCAACATCGACTCGGTGGTCACGGCTCTTCCGCGCAGCGGGTCGGTGTCGTGGCGGTTCACTCCCTTAAAGAAAACGCGCTTGCCGTTGATGTAGACGAGCGGACCGTGAATCTTGATGTCGCGGAAGCCGTATTTTGTACTGAAGGCCATTTCGTCGTAACCGCTCTCGTCGCGCTGCACGATGCGGACGGTGTACAGATTGGGCGTCTCGGCCGTCCAAAGCTGGAGGTTGTCGAGCTCAAAGGGAATGTCCACCGTTTTTGCCGTGTCGCCCGAGAGGTAGGTGACGGCTTTCTGCAAACTGCGGACCTCCTGGCCTTGCGGGTCGTAGAGACGGGCGATAAGCTGTTTTTTTCCGGCACCGCGGGCGCGGTTGTCGAGCGTCAGACGTACGTTCAGCGTACCGCGGCGGTAGCCCGAAGCCGAGTCGAGGCGGCTGGTGAGGTAATGGTCGCGCACGGCGGTTTCCGGGGTGTGGTAAAGGTAGACACTGCGGAAGATGCCGCTCATGCGGAACATGTCCTGACACTCCAGGTAGCTGCCGTCCGACCAGCGGAGCACCTGCACGGCCAGCCGGTTGGCGCCTGTGCGCACATAGTCGGTGATGTCGAATTCGGCCACGTTGTTCGAGCCTTGCGAATAACCGACGTAGTGGCCGTTGACGTAAACAAAGGCAGCACTGTATATGCCACCAAAGTGGATATAGGTACGGTCGCCGGGACGGTTGGGCGCCTTGAGTTCAAAGACACGGACGTACGAGCCTACGGGGTTGATGCCGTAATTCTTACCGCCGTCGTTGAATCCCGGACGGGCCTTGATGTAGGGCGGCGTGTTGCTGTGCGGATACTCGACGTTGCAGTAGATAGGACGGTCGTAGCCCTGCATTTCCCAGTTCGACGGCACAGGTATGTCGTCCCACTTCGACACGTCGTAGTCCATCTTGTAGAAATCGACCGGACGCTGCGAGGGCTCGCTCACGAGGTTGAATTTCCACGTGCCGTCCAGACACTGTACCGACGCGCTCTGCGGGGCGACCCACGGTGTGGCGTAGAAGGCCGCGTCGTCGGTCATGGCGCGCTCCGAGGGGTAAGGCATGAAGGTGGCATGTCCTGCCTCCTTGTTCTCGGCAAAGCGGGTCTCGTCCTCCCAGTAGGGCGACTGGATTTTCGGTTTCTCCACCTGTTCGAAGGCAAACCACGACTCGCGGCCGGCTTCGGCAGCTGCGATGAGCTTGAGTTGCCCGTCCTTGACGGCGTACACTTTCCCTTGTTTGGCGGGCGCGGCCGAAGCTATCTGCCACGTTCCTGGCTCGCCTTTGACGGGCAGGAATACAAACTGGGCGTTGTTCCACTTGCCCTCCTCGGCGGGCCACTGAAGCAGGTAGTCGACCTTGGCGTTACCGCCGCCGTCGTCGAAGTTCTGGTCGTAGAAGGCGCCGCTCACGACGCGGCGGTTGAGGTCCAGCATCTTGACCTGCCAGTACTGGCCACGGTTCAGGCTGTCCGGCGCTTCGGGCCGGATGCGCGCGTTGTTGCCGCCGTTGTCGCCGTTACCCAGCACGAAGCCCTCGGTGCCGAGGGCGAGGATGCGGTAGGTGGCTTCGCTGTCAAATCCGGCCACGGAGCTCGGCTCGAAGCGGAACTGGGCGGCACGGTCGGTGCGGGCCTTGGCCTTGTCGATGAGTTCCACCGTGCCGTCGCGTCGCTGGCGGGCGGCTTTGGAGGGACCGTTGCTCGGAACGAGCAGGTAGGCCTCGCCCACCGGTTCGATAAGCCACAACTGCGACTCGTCCGACCCGTTGTCCTCGGTCATGGCCACGCGGCCATCGGCCGTAGCGTGGGCGGCCAGCCCGCTGAACGGATTGATGAGCCGGTAACTTCCCGACAGTTCGGTGACGGTCCACTGCTGGGCGGCGTCGGTCGCGTCGGTCTTGCCGAGCTTGACAGCCTCGCCGCTCTTTCCGCTGCTCCAGGACTGCCCGGTTGCGGAGTTGGGGCGGATGACGTAGAGCCGGCCGCGCTCGAAGCGGACCTGCGCCTGCGCACTGACTGTCGCCAGCAGCACCAGGGTGAACGTCAGTAAGGATGTAATCGTCTTTTTCATCGTTTATTGGATTGGTAACTATAGTCCGGAGCAAAGATAAGTAAATTAAAGTGAACGCACAAAGCACTGCGCGGACGAAATGTCGCTGCGCGTGTCCGCCAGGCTCCGTTAGCCTCATTTTGCAACCTGTCGAGTGACACGTATTGGCGGCTTTGCGCTAACTTTGCCGCCGCAAATCATACATAGGTCTGTCATGGAAGAAACGAAGCATATACACATCAGCGACTACGACTACGACCTGCCCGACGGGCGCATCGCCAAATATCCCTTGACGGAGCGCGACGCGTCGAAGCTGCTTGTCTACCGCGACGGCGCGGTGAGCGAGGACGTGTTCCGCCAGTTGCCGGACTATCTGGAGCCGGGCTCGCTCATGGTATTCAACAATACGAAGGTCATACAGGCGCGCCTGCATTTCCACAAGGCGACCGGCGCCCTCATCGAGGTGTTCTGCCTCGAACCCTGGCAGCCCCACGATTACGCCCAAGCCTTCGCGCAAACAGGAGCGTGCTCGTGGCTGTGTCTGGTGGGCAACCTGAAAAAGTGGAAAGAGGGACAGCTCAGCCGCACGCTACAGGTGGGCGACCGAACGGTGACGCTGACGGCCGAACGCGTCGCTCCGCGCGGCACGAGCTACGAGGTACGCTTCGCCTGGGATGCGCCCGACCTGTCGTTCGCCGAGGTACTCGACGCCGTCGGCGAGCTGCCCATCCCGCCCTACCTGAATCGCCCCACCGAGGCCAGCGACCTGACCACGTATCAGACGGTTTATTCGAAAATCAAGGGGTCCGTAGCGGCCCCGACGGCGGGCCTGCACTTCACTGACCGCGTGCTGGCCGCGCTCGACGCCCGCGGTGTGGAGCGCGACGAGATTACGCTCCACGTGGGCGCTGGTACGTTCAAGCCCGTCAAGTCCGAGGAAATCCAGGGCCACGAGATGCACGCCGAGTGGATCGCCGTGACGCGCCACACCGTCGATCGCCTGCTGGCCCATGGCGGCCGCTGCACGGCGGTCGGCACGACGTCGGTGCGTACGCTCGAAAGCCTTTACTACGTCGGCGTACTCATTCACGACCACCCCGATGCCGCCGAGGAGGACCTCCACGTGCCGCAGTGGATGCCCTACGACTACGCCGCTCGCCCCGGTCGTCCCCTCTCGACCGTCGAGGCGCTCATCGAGGTGCGCGACTGGCTGGAGCGCAACGGCCTGCCCGCGCTCCACACCTCCACCCGCATCATCATCGCCCCCGGCTATACGTTCCACGTCGTCGACCGCATCGTCACCAACTTCCATCAGCCCAAGAGCACCCTCCTTCTGCTCGTCTCGGCCTTTGTCGGTGGTGACTGGCGCCGCATTTACGACTACGCCCTCGGCCACGGATTCCGTTTCCTCAGCTACGGCGACAGCTCCCTCCTGTTCCGCGCCTCGGCCCAGCCCCATGACAATGCCGGCGAGCGCCTGCCGCTGGTCGACGAGCAGGGCCGTGTCGTCGGGTCGGCCACGCGGGGCGAGTGCCACGACGGGTCGAAACGTCTCCACCCCGTGGTGCATCTCCACGTCTTCAACACGCAGGGCCAGCTCTACCTTCAGCGCCGCCCGCAGTGGAAGGACATACAGCCCGGGCGCTGGGACACGGCCGTAGGGGGGCATGTGGACTTCGGCGAAGCCACCGACGAAGCCCTGCGGCGCGAGGCGGCCGAGGAAATCGGGCTGACCGCATTTCGTGTCCGCCCGCTCGACCGGTATGTCTTTGAGAGCCGCCGCGAGCGCGAGCTGGTGCATTCGTTCTGTACGACGACCGACGCGCCCCTCCGCCCCAGCGCTGAGCTAGATGGCGGCCGCTTCTGGAGCGGCGACGAGATTCGTGCCCAGCTGGGTAAGGATGTATTCACGCCCAACTTCGAGCAGGAGTTCCGCCGCCTCTTCCCGCTGACGTTCCGCCGCGCCGGCGAAACGGACATCCCCCTGTTGCGCAGCCTGGCCGACGCTTCGTTCCGCCCGACGTACCGCGACATCCTCGAACCGCAGCAGATGGAGTACATGATGGAGTGGATGTATTCGGCCGAGAGCCTGCGCGGACAACTGGCAGGCGGCCACGTCTTTTTCATCGCCGAGGACGACGAGGGCCCCTGTGGCTACGTGTCGGTGGAACAGCAGGGTCCCGACTTGTTCCACTTGCAGAAAATTTACCTGCTCCCCTCGCGTCAGGGCCGCGGCTACGGCCGACGCCTGTTCCGGCAGGCTACGGACTACATCGAGGCCGTCCATCCCGCGTCCTGCACCGTGGAGCTCAACGTGAACCGCCACAACTGCGCCGTGGGCTTCTACGAGCACATGGGCATGACGCGCAGCCGTTCGGGCGACTTCGACATCGGCGGCGGGTTCTACATGAACGATTACATCATGGCGCTCCAGTTGCCCCGGGAGCCGTCCGCCACGTCCAGATAGGCGGCTACCGAAGTCGCCGCACCCACGGGTATAAGCGGCAGACTGCCACCCACCAGCTGGTCGCCGTGCCACATGGGGGCCGGCGTTCCGATCCGAGGCCGGGCAAGCACGAAACGTGCCGTCAGTCCGGCCGCAAGGTGGCGCCGCAGGTCGAGCGCCACGCGTCCCATTGTGCGCCGCAGGTTGACTTCGACGCAGGGGTGCAGGGCCGCTTCGCCCCGTTTGCCTTCGACTACCATCATGTCCACGCCCACCGGCCCCGTGTAGCCTTCGGCAAGACGGGGCAAAAGCTGTTCGACGAGCCGGCGGGCTTCATCGACGAGGCGCAGGTCGACCTGCCGGCCGATGGCGCGGAGCAGCACGTCGTCGGGTGCCACAAGGCTGCCCGCGTAGCGTCCCGTGGCGTCGGTCACGAACACCGAGGGGCCCACGTAGTCCCACTGTCCGCCGGGGTGCGCCTCGAACTCCAGGGCCAGGTCGCAGCGCTTCGTCAGGAACGGCTCGACGCTCAGGCCGCCCTGCCGCGACAGCACGCGGCGCACCCAGCCGGCCAAGGCTTCGTCGAGCCGGCCGAACCCTTGGCGCAGGCCGCGCCCGCTGCCCGACCATGGCGCCTTGAGCATCGTGTGGGGCAAAGCCTCGACTGCGTGGCGCACCGCCTCCAGGTCCGTGCACCACTCCGAACGGCCCGCGAAGCAGGATTCCTCGTCCCTCATTGCCCGCAACAGGCGCACAGCCGTCAGTCGGCTTGACGCGGCGCGGATGGCCGCGAGGCGGCCGGGCGGGGGCAACAGCTCCTCGGCGACACCGAGTTCGCCAAGCCGGCGCACCAGCAGCGCGTCCCAGCCCCACGGCGCGACGCTCCCGACGCCCGCCGGTACGGAGTCGGCGCCGGAAAAAACAAGTGTAGTCCCCGTTTTTTCTATCGCAGCGACAGGATTTTCTATCGCAGCGACAGGATTTTCTATCGTAGTACTTGTTTTTCCTGTCGTAGCGTTCGTATTCGTTAACACTGCGACCGTGTCGCCCGGCGCCGCCCACCACGCGGGAAGCAGGGCGAGGTCGGCTGCCAGCCGGCGCGCGGCGAGCGGTGGCTGGTAGTGAGGCGAAACGCTGGCCAAAGCCTCGTCGTGCCAAGGGTTGAAGCAGTGGAGCGTCACGGGGCGGATGGGGTGGGGAAGTGCGGCGTCGGACATATTAAGGCCTGTCAGTGAAAAAATCAGGACAAATATAGGATTTTCTGCCGCAAAAACCGTATTTTTGTCCGGTTAACTAATTATGTTGAAAATTATGTTCTCAAAAACGACCTATACAGAGCGCCGCGCCGCGCTGTGCCGCGAGGTGGGCCACGGCTTGATTCTGCTTTTCGGTAACAACGACAGTCCCGTCAACTACCCTGCCAATGCGTATAAGTTCCGTCAGGACAGCTCGTTTCTCTACTTTTTCGGTCAGAAGCGCGACGGTCTGGTGGGCGTACTCGACGTCGACGCGGGTCGCGAGCTGCTCGTGGGCGACGAGATAGACATCGACGACATCGTGTGGTACGGCTCGGTGAAAAGCGTCGGCGACATGGCCGCCGAGGTCGGCGTGGCCGAGACAGCGCCCATGAGCCGCCTGCAAACGCTCGTCGACGACGCCGTCAAGGCGGGCCGCACCGTGCACTTCCTGCCGCCTTACCGCTTCGACACGCAGATACAGCTGTTCGACCTGCTCGGCATCCACCCAAGCGAACAGCGTGAGGCTGCATCCAAGGAGTTGATTCACGCCGTCGTGAAGTTGCGTTCGAAAAAGTCGGCCGAAGAGATAGAAGAGCTCGAAAGGGCGAGCGCCATCGGCCACCGTATGCACACGACGGCCATGAGGCTGTGCCGGCCCGGCGTCACGGAGCAATACATCGGCGGCGTGCTCGACGGCATCGCCTCGTCCTACGGCTGCATCGTCTCCTTCCCCAGTATCGTGTCGATGCACGGCGAGATTCTCCACGGCTACCCCTCCCCGCGTCCTCTGGAGGCCGGGCGGCTGATGCTCTGCGACGCCGGCGCCGAGACCAACGACAACTATTGCTCCGACCACACCCGCACGACCCCCGTCAGCGGTAAGTTCGACGCCCGCCAGCGCGAAATATACGATATCGTCTGCGACTGCCACGACCTGGCGCTGAGCGTGGCACGGCCGGGAGTGAAGTGGTGGGACGTGCACATGGACGTCTGCCGCCTGATGACCGACCGGCTCAAGGCCCTCGGCCTGATGAAGGGCGACACCGAAGCCGCCGTGGCTGCCGGCGCACACGCCCTCTTCATGCCCCACGGACTCGGCCACATGATGGGCATGGACGTGCACGACATGGAGGGCCTCGGGCAGACCTACGTCGGCTACGACAACGAGGTACGTCCCTCCTCGCAGTTCGGCACGGCGAGCCTGCGTTTCGCCCGACGGCTGGAGGAAGGCTTTGTCGTTACGGACGAGCCGGGTATCTACTTCATACCGGATCTCATCGACCTGTGGCGCGCGAAGGGCGTCAACAAGGATTTCCTCAACTTCGACGCCATCGAAAAATACAAGGACTTCGGCGGCATCCGCATAGAGGACGACGTGCTCATCACGGCCGACGGCTGCCGCTTCCTCGGCGAAGAGCGCATCCCCTACCGCCCCGACGATGTGGAGGCCTACTTGGCCGAACACCGCGACAGCAGCCCTGTCATCTATTGAACTCACATTTATTAATCACGTTATAACAGAAATTGAAAAAATGAAGAAAATTCTTCTCGTCGCCGCGGCAGCCTGCCTCTTCGGTACGGGCGCCGTCGCGCAGGAAAAGAAAGACAAAGCGAAAGACGATGCCGTGAAGTTCACGGTCATCAAGGAAAACCCGATCACCTCGATCAAGGACCAGAACCAGAGCGGTACGTGCTGGGCCTTCTCCTCTTTGGCCTTCTTCGAGAGCGAGCTGCTCCGCATGGGCAAGGGTACGCACGACTTGTGCGAATCCTTTGTCGTCTACCACACCATGATCGACCGCGCCCGCGCCGCCGTACGCCTGCACGGCGACATTTCGTTCTCGCAGGGCGGCAGCTTCTATGACGTCATCTACTGCATGAAGAACTACGGTATGGTGCCGCAGGAGGCTATGGCAGCACCCGGGAGCCTGTACGGCGACACGCTCTTCAACCACAACGAGCTCGACGCCGTGGCCGGTGCCTACGTGCGCGCTATCGCCAAGGGCAACTTCAAGAAACTCTCCCCCTGCTGGATCAACGGCCTCTACGGTATCTACGACAGCTACGTCGGCGAATTGCCCAAGGAATTCAAGAAAGACGGAAAGACCTACACGCCGAAGAGCTACATGGAGCAGCTGGGCCTGAACCCCGACGACTACGTGTCGCTCACCTCCTTTACGCACCACCCCTTCTACACGCAGTTCCCCATTGAGGTGCAGGACAACTGGCGCTGGGCCATGAGCTACAACCTGCCGCTCGACGAATTCATGGAGGTGATGGACGCCGCCGTACGTAACGGCTACACCTTCGCCTGGGGTGCCGACGTCAGCGAGGCCGGCTTCGGCCGCGACGGCATCGCCCGCGTGCCCGACACGAAGGCTGCCCGCGACAAAACGGGTTCGGACGCCGCCCGCTGGACCGGTACGAACGCCACCAACGACCAGGCTGCCAAGAAAGCCTCGACCGGCGAGCTGGAAATCACGCAGGAGATGCGTCAGGAAGGGTACGACAACTGGACGACCACGGACGACCACGGTATGCAGATCTACGGTCTGGCAAAAGACAGCGCCGGCAACGAATACTTCATGGTCAAGAACTCTTGGGGCAAGTACGGCAAGTATGACGGCATCTTCTACGCCTCGAAGCCTTACGTGGCTTACAAGACGATGAACATCCTTATCCACAAGGACGCCATTCCCGAGAAAATCGCTAAGAAGTTAGGTCTGTAATCGGCGGGTTGAGACACACCCTATGGGAGGGCGCGCCGGGATTTGACGCACCCTCCCGTTTGACCGAACCGATGCGAGGCGAGGTCACAAGGAAGATTGGATATTAACTAACCAAGTAAGAGAGTACAAACCAAAAACGAGAGAACAAATGAAAAAGCAATTAGTAGCATTGTTCGCAGCCGCTGCGCTGATGACCGGATGTTCGTCCGAAGATCTCAGCACTGTAAGTGGCGGCGGAGAAAGCACCGGAAGCGAGCCGGCAGTCACCGAAACGGTAAACACCTATGCCGTAGCCACTTCGAGAGGCATCGGAATCATGGCTACCGCCAAAGACAAGGACAATGGCTGGAAAACGGAGTTCGCCGGGGATGTGATTGAACACGGCGGTAACTGGTGGCAGTGGTGTGACGTATGTAAAAGCTATTGCCTGAAATGGAACAAAGGCCGAAAGGAATGGAAATGCCAATGCGGCAACGGACAGCACAAAGATCTCGGTCTGGATGGAACCCACGAGTGCGAGCCCAGCATCACAACAGCCCCCGACGAAGGCGGTGAAGGCGGATCGACCGACAAACCCGATACCGGCGAAAATCCGGGCGGAGACGAAGGTGAAGGCGAGACTCCCGTAGTGCCCGGTTCGAGCGCGGACATTGAGTTCGACATCGACCTGAGCGATGTGCTCAAGGAGGCATTCGTCATGGAGACGGACGACTTCTACATCCGCATTAATGGCGACTTCATCGAGACGGCTAGCTGGATTGACGGCGTAAGCTCCACCAGCAACAAGGCTTCCCTCGGACTGGACGGACAGACCAACCTGACGGTGGGCATCCTCGGTCTGGACAACATCACCGACATGCAGGAAGGCTACGACTACACCTTCGAGGCCTACTTCTGGGTGAAGAACGAGACGCCGCTTAACGACGGCACCGGCAGCTACGACCAGCTGTTCGACGAGGAAATGAAGAAACTGTGGGTAAATGCTGCTTACAACGACAAGGAAGCCGGCTGCAACATCAACTGCCAAGCTGATGGCGAAGACGGCCTCAGTCTGACCAAAGTCAACGACTATCCTGAATACGGCTACGAAATCCGTTACAACGTTTACCGCGGCATCAGTGGCAGACCCACCACGGACGGAGAAGGCAACTACACCAGCGTGTACGGCGATTCGCCTTACGTCAAGGTGTCGGTTCACGTAAAGAAAGTGGCAGACGACCAGCCCACTACCGTAACGCCCATCTATCTGTCCTGGGAAGCAGAATAAGCCTCCACGGCTTTGAAACCACCTGACGATGCCTTATGAGATATAATCGCATCGCCGGGTGTTTAAGAAAAGGAACTCCTGACTCCGGTATCCGCAACAATACAGGCAGAGGCCTGAGCCATGAACTCACGGATAACGCCGTACGAAACGGACACTGCCCAAAGGCAAAGGACATTCGCCCGCAAGACGCATGAACCCGCCTGAGGCAGTATAAGTACCAAGGGAGTCATTTCAAGACGCGAACGACGCGGATTTAGCGGACTGATACATTTATTCATCCGTTGAATCCGCGTCATTCGCGTTTATAAATTCCGTATGACCACGCTTCGCGTTTTGGCCATCCGCCTCTTTCGTTTTTACTTTACGAAGCCCGCACCCTCGGGGCACTGCTCAGAAATGAGCCTTTACGTCGATGCCGAAGTGGCGCGGTACGCCGCGTTGGGCAAAGCGGCGGTTCATGTTGTCGAACCGGAAAGTGTCGAACAGGGTCGCCGTGAGGTTCTTACTCCACAGGCTGAGGGTAACGTTACGCGCCAGGCTGACATCGACGTGCGCCCCGAGCAGCACGTAGAACGGCTGGCTCATCGAGTTGGCCTCGTCCCAATAAATGCGTCCCGCCCCGGTGGCGTCGGCCCCTACGGTGAGCGAACGCACGAACCCCGTACCGTCGAAACGTTGCGTCCAGTCCGCTGCGAGGCTCGCCGTATGGGCCGGTACGAAGGGTACGCGGTGACCCGTGTAGTCGACAGATTCGCCGTCGGCGTTCTGCCCCATGTCGTAGTGGCGGAACGTGGCGTGCGTGTATCCGTATGTGGCCGTCAGCGCAAGGCGGTTGTCCGCCAGCGCGGCGCGCAGACTCAGCTCCGCACCGTAGCTACGGCTCTTCCCGGCGTTGACCACGGTGCGGCCCATGCTGCTTCCGGCAAAGCGGGCAATCTGCTGGTTGCGCGTATCCATGAGAAACACGGCGGCATCGGCCTGAAGGGCGTCACAAAGATTCAGGTGTGTACCCGCCTCGTAGTTCCACGACGTTTCGGGACGGTAGTCGAGGGTGGTGAGGTTGGGGATGATTTCGTCGGGCAGGGCACTGACCACGGCCAACCCCTGCCGGATGGATGCCTGCTGCTCCGGCGAGAACATGCCGAAAGCCGGACTGCCGACCAACCCCTCCAATACGGGTTGGCAGTAACCCTTCACGCTCCCCATCATCTGCCCCGTGAGCCGCGTACGCGCCAGGTCGGAATACGCCTGTATGTTGTAGCCGCCCGAGCGGTAGCCCTTCGACGCCGTCACGTAGACGTTGCCGCGCCGGGCGGGAAGGTCGTATTGCAGGGCGAACTTCGGCAGCAATTGCCAGCTGTCACTCTGAAGCCGTCCCGCCATGTCGGGTACGGAAGCGAAGTCCTTGTTGACCCGCATGGGCATTCCGTCCATGGCCAGACTGAAACGGTAGTTGACGGCGGCGGCCGTAGCGGCGTCAAGTTCCAGGGAACGATAATCGTAGTCAAGGCGCAGGCCGACTGTCGCCGATAATCCACGG
The DNA here is from genome assembly GCA_944322325.1 of uncultured Alloprevotella sp. Taxonomy (GTDB): domain Bacteria; phylum Bacteroidota; class Bacteroidia; order Bacteroidales; family Bacteroidaceae; genus Alloprevotella. Next base: position 40,188 of record CALUOQ010000009.1, on the reverse strand, counting down.
ACCAAAAGGTCGCGGAAGGTGGACTGATGGTACAGGGCTGCGTTCGTGCCCGGCGTCTGAAACGTGCCGTCGAACGTCAGGCCCGCGTCGGTCAGTGCCAGTTCCATCCCCATCGGCAAGTGGGCCATCTGTTCGTTGAGATAGTCAATGCCGTCGCCGTAGAAATCTACCGGACACGACGTCCGAAGCCGCTGATGGAGCAGGAAGGCGCCCGTAGTCCACTGCCAGCGCTTTCCGGCCTTACTCTTGACAGCGATTTCCTCACTCAGCGTATGCAGGCGCTGCCGCTGCGTCAGGCTGAACACATCGTCCGCCAGAAAATCCTGGTCCATGAAAAGGCGGTCCGTCAGATGCTGATATGCCGTTACCGACGACAGGGTCACGCGTGGGGCGCGCCATTCGACCGACAGGCCCGTATTGAGCATCGCACGGCGATAGCGACTTTGTCGGTTCTGCGAGATAAGGCCCAACAGGGGCGCATATTCCTCCGTTCCCTTCGCCGGCCCCTCGTAGAAGTAGGGGCAGGCGTATTCGTCACTGTAATCATAATTCAGATGGAAGTCCAAATCAAGGTCATGACCGGACCTGAAAGCTGCACGCAACCGCCCGCCGCCTGCATTGGCAGCGTCGGCATGTTGTCCCGTAGTCTGATTATGGAAAAAGCCATCCTGCCCTTCGTAGTAACCGCCGAGCGAAAAGGCGAAATCCTGTGCCGGGTGCAGGTAAGTGGTGAAAGCCGCGCGGCGGGCGCTGCTCCGCGTGGTAAAGCCGGCACGGACGTCCGTGCCGCGGTAGTCCAGCGGGTTGCGTGTGTAGACCCGCATTAGTCCGCCCATGGAGTTGCGCCCGTAGAGGGTGCCCTGCGGGCCACGAAGCACGTCGACGCGCTCCACGTCAAGGAAATGGAAGTCGTAGGTGCTTTTGTCCATGTAAGGCACATTGTCTACATAGAGCCCCACGGCCGGCGTGTTGATGCGCGAACCGATGCCGCGGATGTAGACCGCCGACGTGATGCGCGAACCGTAGTCGGGCATGAAGAAGTTGGGTGCATATGTCGATACGCCCTTTATCCCCGTAACACCGCGCCGTTCGAGCGTGGCGCCGTCGAGCAGGCTGACGGAAAGGGCCTGACTGCGCAGTCGCGACGTCTCTTTGGGCGAAGCGACGACGGTCGCTTCCTCGATGTCGATGACACGTCCCGTATCCCTCGGGGCCGCAGGCTGTATGGCGTCAGCCGCCACGGTCTCCGTGATCAGGCTCAATGTGGCGCACAGCAAAAGTCGAAAATTCATCAATGGTAAGGACTTTATTAATTTTCGGATGCAAAATTACGGTGTGCGCCGCGTCCGTGCAATCCTTATTTATGATGAAATCGTCGTCCGCGGAGGACATGACGCTTTCTTCACTGCTGCTTTTGAGTGTTCCTTTTTCCTTTTTTTATGGCGAAATGCCGGTTTTCCGCAGGTTTTACCGCGTCGCGACGTTTGTCGCTCTAAGGTTTCTTCAGTAACTTTGCAGACCGATTGCAATACGGATAGACATGAAGCCTGCTTACCGAATAGGATTGGACGTCGGCTCAACCACCATAAAGCTCGTCACACTCGATACGACGGGTGCCCCCGTACTTACACGCTACGAGCGCCACAATGCCCGCATTCAGGAAAAACTGCTGGAGGTGCTCACCGATTTGAAAACCGCCGTAGGTTCAACTCCGGTCGTACTCCACATTACCGGCTCTGTCGGCATGGGCATTGCCGAACGTTGCGGCCTGCCCTTCGTGCAGGAGGTTGTAGCCGCCACACAATATATCCGGAATATCGAAACGCCTGTATCGACGCTCATCGACATAGGCGGCGAAGACGCCAAAGTCGTGTTCTTCGACAAAGGCGAAGCGACCGACCTTCGCATGAATGGCAATTGTGCCGGCGGGACGGGTGCCTTTATTGACCAAATGGCGATTTTATTGGGCGTATCGGTGGAACAGCTGGGCGAACTGGCGATGCAGGCGACACATATCTACCCCATCGCTTCGCGCTGCGGCGTGTTCAGCAAGACGGACATACAGAATCTTGTGGCCAAGAATGCGAGCCGCGAGGACATCGCCGCTTCGATATTTCATGCCGTTACCGTACAGGTCATCGTCACGCTGGCCCACGGCTGTGACATCGCTGCTCCTATATTGTTTTGCGGCGGTCCGCTGACGTTCCTGCCCGCTCTGCGTAAGGCTTTCACTGACTATCTGCACCTGACTGACCGCGACATTGTCGTACCCGCCGACAGCCACCTGATTCCGGCCTGGGGCGCGGCACTGACGGACGACCACGCGACAACCTGCCTGCTCGACGAGTTGCTGGATTCGTTGCGGACGCATCTCTCGGCGGACTACACGCCCCGGAAAGGGTTGGAGCCTATATTTACAGACGAGGCCGATTACCGACAGTGGCAACAGCGTATCGGCGGACAACATTTTCAACGCCGCGCGTTGCGTCCCGGTACTGAAAAAGTGACATTGGGCATCGACTCGGGCTCTACCACCACGAAAATAGCTGTACTCAATGAGCGCGACGAACTGCTCTTCACTTTCTACGACGCCAACCGGGGGAATCCCATTGCGGCGGTCGAAAGAGGGCTGACCCAATTTCTCCACGAAGCTGAACAAGCCGGAACCGACGTACACATCACAGGAAGCTGTTCCACCGGTTACGGCGAGGACCTCACCAAGGCTGCCTTCCGGCTCGACGACGGCATTATCGAAACCATCGCCCATTACCTTGCCGCGCGGCACATTACCCGCGATGTGTCGTTCATCCTCGACATCGGCGGGCAGGACATGAAAGCCATGTCCGTCGCCGACGGGGTCATCCACCGCATTGAAATCAACGAGGCCTGCTCCTCGGGTTGCGGTTCGTTCATTGAAACTTTCGCCCGCTCTTTGGGTTACAGCGTGGACGACTTTGCCCGCGAGGCTTGTCGCGCCCGTCAACCTTACGACTTGGGCACACGCTGCACCGTCTTTATGAATTCCAAGGTGAAGCAGGCCCTGCGCGAGGGGACTACGACGCCGGACATCGCAGCGGGCTTGTCGTATTCCGTAGTAAAGAACTGCCTGTTCAAGGTGCTCCGTCTGAAAAATGTAGAGGAGCTGGGCGACCACATCGTCGTACAGGGAGGCACGATGAAAAACGACTCCATCGTACGTGCCTTTGAGAAACTGACGGGACGCAGCGTCTTTCGTTCGGACTGCCCGGAGCTGATGGGGGCCATCGGCTGCGCCCTTCATGCCCGACGCTTTGCCCAGGAGGGCGTGACCCTCGGCCAATTGCTCAAACAAGCGAGCTACACGACGCGTCAGGCACAATGTCACGGCTGCGAGAACCAATGTTCCGTGACGACCTACTGCTTTCAGGGCGGTAACCGCTATTATTCAGGCAACCGCTGCGAGAAGGTATTCAGCAACCGCGGCCGTCGTCACGAATCCGGACACAACGCTTATACCGAGAAGTTGCGCCTGCTCTTCGAGCGCGACATCCCTGTTGCCTCGCCGTGCACCGTCATTGGCATTCCGCGCTGTCTCAATATGTACGAGGAGTTCCCTTTCTGGCACACGCTGTTGAGCCGTTGCGGCATACAGGTTATCCTGTCGGCCCCGTCGACTTTCAATCGCTACGAGGCGAGCGCTCGTATGGTCATGTCGGACAACATCTGTTTCCCTGCCAAACTGGTGCACAGCCATATCCAAGACCTCATCGATCGCCACGTCGACCGCATCTTCATGCCTTTCGTGGTTTTTGAAAAGCCCGATGGCGGTCAGAACAGTTATAACTGTCCCATTGTCACCGGATACTCGGAAGTGGTAAAAAGCGTGCAGACGACCGGCATCCCCATTGATGCGCCGACCATCACTTTCAAGGACAAGCAGCTGCTCTACAAACAATGCCGGGACTACCTGCGTCCGTTCGGAGTGGACAACTCCACGCTCAAAATGGCGTTCGGCGAAGCACTGGCGGCTATGGCCGAATACGAGAAACGCATGGCTGAGTACGACAAGCAGGTATTGACCGAAAGTGCCAAGCAGGGGCGAATGACCGTCCTGCTGGCCGGACGACCTTACCACGCCGATCCGCTCATCCAACATAAGCTGTCCGACATGATTGCCGCTTTGGGCGTCGACGTCATCACCGACGACATTGTGCGTGGCGACGGCTCCATGGTCAGCGACGCCCATTTTGTCGCACAATGGGCTTACACCAACCGCATTCTCAAAGCCGCAGAATGGGTGGCCGGCCAGTCCGCCAATGTGCAGTTTATGGAAATGACGTCGTTCGGCTGTGGGCCCGACGCTTTCCTTACCGAAGAAACGCGTAATCTGCTGAAACGTCGCGGCAAAACCCTGACGCTGCTGAAAATCGATGATGTCAGCCATATCGGGTCACTCAAACTGCGCGTGCGCTCTACGATCGAGAGTCTGCGCAGGGCAACACAGGACGCGAACTCCACTTCCGTGCTACCGTTCGCTACGACTCCGGTTTACCGCAAAGCGGACCGACGGCGGAAAATTATCGCCCCGTTCTTTACGCCTTTCTTCTCGCCGCTGATGCCACCGCTCATGAAACTGGCCGGTTACGATGTAGACATCCTGCCGCCGAGCGATGCCACTTCGTGCGACTGCGGGTTGCGTTATGCCAACAACGAGGTTTGCTATCCGGCTACGCTTATTGTGGGCGACATTGTCAAGGCATTCAAGGAGGGCCGCTACGACCCCGAGCAAACCGCCGTGGCTATCACACAGACCGGCGGGCAATGTCGCGCGTCGAACTACATCTCCCTTATCAAGCGGGCGCTGACAGAAGCCGGTTTCGGCCAAACGCCGGTCGTGTCGGTCAGCTTCAGCAGCGGGCTGCGCAACGAACAGCCCGGCTTCCGCATCAATTGGTTCAGGCTCATCCCCGTTGTGCTGAACGCTCTGCTTTTCAGCGACAGTATCGCCAAGCTTTATTATGCCGCCGCTGTACGCGAAAAGGTCTCCGGCGAGGCGTTCCGGCTAAAGGAACGGTATTTGCGGAAGGCACAGTCTGTCATTGAAAGAAACGCTTCACACGAGCTTCTGCCCCTTTTGGAACAAGCAGTCAACGAATTCGAACGCATCACGCAGTCCGGAGAGCGGCCGCGCGTCGGCATTGTCGGAGAAATTTACCTGAAATTCAACCCATTTGCTCAAAAAAATCTGACGGAATGGCTGGTCGGGAAGGGTATCGAAGTCGTGCCGCCGCTGCTCACCGACTTTTTCATGCAGAGCTTCGTCAATCAGATTGTGAATCAGGACTCCGGTGTGGTACGAAAGCAGTTGCCCGATACCCTGATACGCTGGCTTTACAGCCGGGTATGGAAGCGCGTAGAAAAATTTAACCGGATAGGGAAAGCGTATCCCTACTTTACCCCCTTTGCCGACGTATTCGAAGAATCCAAGAAAGCGGAAAAGGCTATCACTCTTAATGCACAGTTTGGCGAAGGCTGGCTACTGCCTGCCGAAATCCTCTCACTGGCCGAGCAGGGCGTCGACCATGTCGTCAGCCTCCAACCTTTTGGCTGCATAGCCAACCATATTGTAGCCAAAGGCCTCGAGCGTCGCATCAAGCAGCTCCATCCACACATGCATCTGCTCTCGTTGGATTTCGACAGCGGCGTGAGCGATGTCAACATCACCAACCGTTTGCTGCTCTTCGTACATAGTTTAGGGCAACCGAAGAACTAAGAAATTCGCTCGCTTCTGTTTTCACAAGCAGCGCACCGCCGGCCGATTCCGACGGTGCGCTGCTTGTGAAAACAGAAGTAACTCTTACCTTTATGTATAAAGGCAGGAGTTTCGTAAAGACAGATGGAACTTCGTTCGTGGCGTTCGCGACTACGCTTCAGGGTTATCGGCTTTGTAAAGGGTATCGATAATACCGTCACAAAGACCGATGACAGGAACGCGGATGTCGACCGCACGCACGGCAGCCGCCACGTTGAGAAAAATTTCAGCGGCAGGAACAATGACGTCAGCGCGGTCGGCCTTGAGCTTAAACGCTCTCATTCGTTCCTCGGGGGTGAGAGGATGAAGGGCTTCGTAGAGCGCACGCAGTTCGTCGATAGTCAGTATGCGCTGTTTGTCTTTTTTCCCTGTAAGGCGGTAAAGTTTGTTGATGTTGCCGCCTGAACCGATGATGTGGATGTCGGGATACGGTGCCGCAAGCTCGCTCAATTCGAAGAATAAGCGCTCCCAGTATTCCTCCTCGACCATGCCGCTGAGCAGGCGGATGGTACCGACATTGTACGACCGCGAACAAACGAGTTGGCCGTCGGTGAGAAGATTGATTTCGGTGCTGCCGCCGCCCACGTCGACATACATGTAGTTGCCCTGCCGATCCTCGAATTGCTCGACGTGATTGTTGTACACAATCTTGGCCTCTTCTTCGCCGGCAATGATTTCGATATTAATATCGGTGGCCTTGCGTATGGCGGCAATAAGCTCGCGTCCGTTGGCGGCGTCGCGCATAGCCGAGGTGGCGCAGGCGCGATAACGGTCGACTTCGTAAATTTTCATGAGTTGGCGATAGGCTTTCATCAGGCGCTCCAGCTTTTTGCCTTTAGTGCCGCTTACGCGTCCCTCGCGGAACACGTCGAAACCCAGTCGCAACGGGACGCGCAGGAAGAGCTGCTTGTTAAACGTAACTTCGGCGCCGTCGGTGTCGACCTGCTTGATGAGCAGTCGCACAGCGTTGGTCCCGATGTCTATGGCGGCGTAGTTGGTTGTTTTCATGCTTCGGGTGTTTTTTCGTTATCTGCTTTATAGTGATTGTACAAGGCTTCCTGTGAACGGAAAGGCACGGCATCGGGTTCCTGACTCAGCGGCAAGTCGGTCCCAATGCCGTCAACGCGGCGGCCTTGGGTGGTATCGCGCAGGCCGTAGTCGACAACGCGATGCAGCTCGGCGCGGATGTCGGGGTCGTAGACCGGCGTGACCACCTCGACGCGGTAGTCCAGGTTGCGCGGCATCCAGTCGGCCGACCCGATGAAGCACTGTTCCTGGCCACCGCTACAGAAAATGTAAATACGCGAGTGCTCGAGATAGCGGTCGATGATGCCCACTACGCGCAGACGACCGCCGAGCTGAGGCTGGTCGCAGACGAGAGAGCAGTTGCCCCGTACGAGCAGGTCGACAGGTACGCCGGCTGCCGCGGCCTCGTAGAGTTTGTCAACCATGACCGGGTCTGTGACGTGGTTGACTTTCATCTTGATGTAAGCCGGAAGTCCCGCTTTGTGGTTACGTATTTCCGCATCGATGAGGCGTATGAATTTTTTCTTCATCTCGTTGGGTGAGACGAGCAGTTCGTGGTATTTGGTCGGGGCGTAAGGGCGTTTGATGAAACGGAATACGCGGTCGACGTCGGCAGTAATGCCGCGATGTGCCGTCATGAGGAGAAAATCGGTATAGCTTCGGGCATTGCCTTCATGGAAGTTGCCGGTGCTGATGCAGGCTATGCTTTGCCCGCTCTTAAAGCCGATGTGCGTGATTTTGGAGTGCACTTTGAGTCCCTCGACGCCGAAGATGACGTTGATACCGGCGTCCTGCATACGTTTGCTCCAGCTGATGTTGGAAGCCTCGTCGAACCGCGCGAGCAATTCGATAACCACGGTGACGTGTTTGCCGTTGCGGGCGGCACAGACGAGGGCTTTGATGACCTTCGAATCCTTGGCCAAACGATAAAGGGTGGTACGGACGGATTTGACGGCGGGATGGATAGCCGCCTCTTGGAGCAAACGGATATAACTGTCGAAACTGTGATAAGGGACGTGAAGGTAGCGGTCCTTCTGGCGGATGAGGTCGAAAAGACTGGTTTCACCCGCCAGTTCACGACGCAGGATGGAGGGCCAGGGGGCATACTTCAGGTCGCAGCGACCGCAGTCGGGAAAACTCATCAGGTCGCGGTGATTCTGGTAGCGCCCGCCGGCCAACGCCGTGTCGAGGCGGTCCGTGTCGAGCTTATTCATCACGCGTCGCAGCAAGCCCGCAGGCATGGCGCCGTCGTATACCAGACGCAGGGGAAGGCCCGTGCGGCGGCTCTTGACGCCTTTCGAGATTTTCTGAAGCAGACCGTTGCGCAAGTCGTTGTCGATTTCCATCTCGGCGTCGCGCGTGAATTTGAAACTGTAGGCTTCGTAGTGGTCGAAGTGGAGTCCTGGGAACAGAAGGGGCAGGCAGCTGCGCACCACGTCGTCGAGATACATAAGATAACTGCACCCGTCGCGGTCCGGCAGGCGCACAAAGCGTCCCACGCGACTGACCGGAAGGGCCAGGAGGGCGTGGTAGTTGCGCTTGACGCCTTCACGGCTCATCTTGACAGCCAGGTAGATGCAGTCGTCCGCTTCGCCGTCAAAGCGGCTGATGTTTTCCAGCCAGATAGGAGCCAGATGGCCGGCCAGTTCGCGCCGGAAAAAGTCGTGAACAAAGCGGCGCTGTTCATCGTCGATTTGAGTGTCGTCGACCAAGCAGATATGCTCCCGCCGCAATTGCTCGGTGACCGTAGCGACGGCCTGGCCGTATTCCTTGGCGTAGCGGTTGTTAAGTTGATTTATCTTGCGCAGCAGTGTGTGGGCCTGTTCCTGTTCATCGTGGGCGGCTTTGTCCTCACATTCGGCGATACGGCTGATACTGGCCACGCGGACACGGAAAAACTCGTCGAGGTTGTTCGAATAGATACCGAGGAATGAGAGCCGCTCAAGCAGGGGGACATTGTCTTTGAGCGCCTCCTGGAGGATGCGGTGGTTGAAGTACATCCAGCTGACGTCGCGATGCAGGTATTTCAGGTGCTTCTTCATGGGAACGAGTGTTACGGGTTATCGCGCAAATATACAGCTTTTATGTGACGAAACGGTTACAACCCTGATTTTCTGTCCGACAGCCTCGGAACGGGCAGTTATGGATTTCCTCCTCTGCGGTTTTGACGCCCTGTGCCGCCCGAAGCGTTCCCCTTTTTCCTATAACGAAATGTCGGCCGCGGATGCCGCAATCCGGAACGCGGAAGCCGTGGGGCGTTTAGCGCACGTTGTGGTAATCCCAGTCGTCGATGGCAAACCGCCAGTGGCTTTCGACGAGTTCTACGGTGCGGTCGTCGTACTTGTATTTGTTTTTCTTGTACCCCTTCTTGCTGCCGACGTAGCGGGCGATGGCTTCGTGGGCCTCGTCCCAGCCTGGGAGCGAAAGGGTACGGTAGATCTTTTCCGTTATGCCGAGGGCGTCGGCCTCGAAGTCCTCAAACTTCACTTCAATCAAGTTCCCGGTCGGAATGCACGCTTTGTCTGCTTCATATTTATGGTAGAGCCGTTCGTACACCGTCAGGATATTTTTTTCGAGTTCTTCGGGGCTGATGTCTTCGAGCTTGAGCGGCTGGATGGTGTTGGTGAAAAAACTGCGCGTCGACTCGAACACGGTGTACGGGTTGCGCATCAGGTAGATGAACTTCGCGTTCGGGAACATTTTGACCAGTTCGCGTACGCGTCCCGTGTGCGGCGGATTCTTCGAGAGGAACTGCGTACCTTTCGTGTTCCAGAGCGAAATTTTGATGAGCTTGGTGAACGTTTCCTCGAAAGTGCGCAACTCGTCCTGAGTGATGCCCTCGAAAAGCATGTAACGGTCGCAGTATTCCAACATGTACTTCGGCAAAAACCAGAAGTTGTAGTACGTGTAGGGCATCATATTGGCGAGGGCAAATTCCTCTTCCTGCGGCAAGTCGACCGCCAGCTCCATGTTGTCCGTCGGGCGCTTGTCGGGCATGAGCCACGCCATGTTCTTTTTGAAGAACGGCTGTCCCCACATCATCAGGTGCGGGAACACGGTCTGATAGGTGGTGTTGTAACCGAAATGTCGGTCGCACGAAAGCACGTTGTGCACGAACGTCGTGCCCGAACGCCAGTGGCCCAAAATAAAGACCGGGTCGTGTTCCAGTGGCCGGTCGGCCAGAAAGCTCTCGTAGCGGCGGTCCTGAATGGGAGCCAGCACGGAAAGCAGGCGGCATACGGCCTTCGTCAGGCGGTACTTGCCGCGATAGGCCGGGTCGACGTCGCGTCCTGCTGTGATAGCCTTAAACGTTTGCCAGTCGGCGCCGACCAGCGTATTGATAGGTAATTTGCTAAATTCGAGAAGTCCCATGTTTTGTTTACGTAGTAGGAATTGTTCTTATGCCGCTAAGCTTGTCGTATAGGGCAAACCGAAAACTGTGTGCAAAAGTACAATTTTTTCGTAACGCACCGTTACTTTTTTTTCGTAGCCGTCCGCAATCAGTCACATTTTTCCTTCGGGCGCAGGCCGGCTGCGTCCGGGGGCAGGTTCATACTCCGATGAAATACTCATGCGGAGGTGCCCTCAACGGCGGTTAAGGGCACCGTATTGTGCGTTGAGGCTCGCACGCGGCACGCCGAGCTCCACGGCCCGGTCGAGGTCGGCACGCGCCGCACCGCGGTGTCCGCCGCGTGTCAGGACGTCGGCGCGTTGCAGGAGCAGGCCCGCGTCGTCAGGCCGCAGGCGCAACGCCTCGTCGAGGTCGGCGCGGGCGGCTTCAATCATGCCGAGTTCCACTTCCACGTCCGCGCGGGCTGCCAGACAGTCGGCGTTGCCGCGCGCCATCGTCACCAGGCGGTTCAGCTCTTCCAGCGCCTCGCGCGGTCGTCCCAGACGCTGCTTTACGATGGCCAGCGACACGCGGCCGTTCAGGTGGCCCGGCGCCAGGCGGAGCAGTTCCGTCAGGTCGCGTTGCGCCGCCGGATAATGGCGCAGCTTCACCTCGGCCGCCGCCCGCAGGAAGAGGGCCGTCGTGTCGGCCGGCGCGTCGTCGAGCAGGTAGTTACAGTCGCGCAGGGTGCGCTCCGGCTGGTTCATCTCGAGGTAAGCGTAGGCCCGCTGGCGCCGGGCGTCCGCCATTTCGGGGCGGGCGTCGAGCGCCTGCGTCAGGCAGTCGGCCGCTTCGCGGTAACGGTTCTGCGCCCCGGCGATGAGGCCCAGCTCGTAGTGTACGATGGCGTTGGCCGGCTGCTCGGGCATCAGTTTCAGCGCGCGGCGGAACAACGTTTCGGCCTGCGCCAGCGAGTCGGTGGCCAGCGCGTTGAACGCCCGCGTCAAGCAGTCGCGATATGCCAGGGAGTCGGCCAGTTGCTGCGCCGGCGTACGGCCGTCGCGCTCGTAGTCTTTCCACGTCTTCGAACGGACGCCGCCACCGGGCCCGAGGTCGATGACGGTTTGCGACCAGGCGGCGGTAGCGGCGAACGTAAGGAGCAGGACAAGTCCCGCTATGCGTCTCATGCGGCAAAAGCGGTTATTTCAGACGCGGGTAGCCATAGACTGCCCCGTCGCCCAGTTCCTCCTCGATGCGGAGCAGCTGGTTGTACTTGGCCATGCGGTCGGAGCGGCTGAGCGAACCGGTCTTGATTTGTCCCGAATTGGTCGCTACGGCGATGTCGGCGATGGTGGCGTCCTCCGTTTCGCCCGAACGGTGCGAGGTCACCGTCGTGTATCCGTGGCGGTGCGCCATCTCGATGGCGTCGAGCGTTTCGCTCAGCGAACCTATCTGGTTGACTTTAATTAGGATAGAGTTGGCACATCCTTCCTTTATGCCGCGGGCGAGGAAGTCGACGTTCGTCACGAAGAGGTCGTCGCCCACCAGCTGGCACCGGCTGCCGAGGCGGTCGGTCAGCGCTTTCCATCCGGCCCAGTCGTTCTCGCTCATGCCGTCCTCTATCGAGTCGATGGGGTACTTGGCTACGAGTTTTTCGAGGAAGTCCACCTGTTTTTCCGAGGTCAGCACGCCGCCCTTCGGGTCCTTCCATGTGTAGTCGTAAACGAACCGGCCGTTCTCCTCGCGGCAGAACTCCGACGAGGCGCAGTCCATGGCGATGCGCACGTCGTCGCCCGGGCGGTAGCCGGCCTGCTCGATGGCGGCAAGGATGCAGTCGAGCGCGTCCTCGATACTGTCGAGCGCAGGAGCAAAGCCGCCCTCGTCGCCTACGGCCGTGCTGAGTCCGCGCGCCTTGAGCACTGACTTGAGCGCGTGGAACACCTCCGTGCCCATGCGCAGGCCCTCGCGGAACGACGGCGCGCCGACCGGACGAATCATGAACTCCTGGAAAGCAATCGGAGCGTCGGAGTGGGCTCCGCCATTGATAATGTTCATCATCGGCACCGGCATGACGTACGTGTTCGTCCCGCCGATGTATCGGTACAAGGGCAGTTTCAGATAGTCGGCAGCCGCCTTGGCCACGGCCAGCGACACGCCCAGGATGGCGTTGGCGCCGAGCTTGGACTTCGTGGGGGTGCCGTCGAGGTCGAGCATCAGGCGGTCGATGGCGCGCTGCTCAAGGACCGACTTGCCGACGAGGGCGGGCGCGATGACGGTGTTGACGTTGCTCACGGCTTTCAGCACGCCCTTGCCGCCGTAACGGCCTTTGTCGCCGTCGCGCAGTTCGAGCGCCTCGTGTTCGCCGGTGGAAGCGCCCGACGGCACGGCGGCGCGTCCCATGGCGCCCGACTCGGTGAACACTTCGACTTCGACCGTAGGATTGCCGCGGGAATCCAGCACTTCGCGGCCAACGATTTTCTTGATTTTCATTGCTTGCAATTTTAGGGGTGATTCATTCGTTGTTACGCCGGCAAAGGTAGTGAACTTTCCCGCACCGCGCAATCACCGGATCTGGGTATATAGCGTGATTTAAGGTAGGAAAAGATTTTTTGACCCTTGCGCTCAAGGAAGAAAAGGTTACCTTTGCCCGGTACAATCCTCCCGCACATGAAACGACTCACTGACTACATCCGACACGTCCGCCACCACTGGCGCCTGCGCGAGGCGGGCGGCACGGGCGGCCTTGACATCCTGCGCTACATCGGGCCGGGGCTGCTTGTCACCGTAGGCTTCATCGATCCGGGCAACTGGGCGTCGAATTTTGCCGCTGGCTCTGAGTTCGGCTACGCCCTGCTCTGGGTCGTGACGCTTTCGACCGTGATGCTCGTCGTACTGCAACACAACGTGGCCCACCTGGGCATCGCTACGGGCCTTTGCTTGGCCGAGGCCACGACGCGCCACCTGCGCCCTGCCGTAGCGCGCCCCGTGCTGTGGAGCGCCATGGCCGCTTCGGTGTCGACGTCGCTCGCCGAAATCCTGGGTGCAGCCATTGCGCTCGAAATGCTTTTCGGCCTGCCCGTTGCGCTCGGCGCGGCGGCTGCGGCGGCAGTTACGGCCGTCCTGCTCTTCACCAACTCCTACCGCCGGGTCGAAAAGGGCATCATTGCCTTCGTTTCGCTCATCGGTTTCTCGTACCTTTACGAACTGACGCTTGTCGACACCGACTGGGCGGCCGCCCTGCGCGGCGCCGTGACGCCCTCGCTGCCCGCCGGGAGTATGCTCGTCGTGATGAGTGTGCTTGGCGCGGTCGTTATGCCCCACAACCTCTTCCTGCACTCCGAGGTAGTCCAGAGCCGCGCCATTCACACGCAGGACGACGCCGGCATACGCCGCGCGCTGAAGTACGAGTTCTGGGACACGCTGTTGGCCATGACGGTCGGGTGGGCCATCAATTCGGCCATGATAGTGCTTGCGGCCACCACTTTCTTTGTCCACGGCGTCGCGGTCGACTCGCTGCCCGAGGCCGGCGCCCTGCTCCAGCCCCTGCTGGGGCCCGCGGCGGGCGAGGTGTTTGCCGTGGCGCTGCTGCTGGCCGGACTGTCGAGTACCGTGACGAGTGGCATGGCGGCAGGCACCATTTTTGCCGGGCTCTACGACGAACCTTACGACGTGCGCGACGTGCACTCGCGTGCGGGCATCCTCCTCTCGCTGGGGCTGGCCTACGTGCTCATCCTCTTTATCGGCGATGCCTTTCGCGGGCTGATACTCTCGCAGGCCGTGCTGAGCCTGCAACTGCCCATTACGGTGTTCCTGCAAGTCAGGCTGACGTCGTCGCGCCGCGTCATGGGCCCGTATGCCAACAGTCGCACCACGACCGCCGTGCTCTACCTCATCGCCGCGCTCGTCACCGCCCTTAATCTTTACCTGCTCTATACGCTCGCCGTCGGCTGACGCCGGAAAATCCGTCCAGGCAGGCGGGCGAAACAAGTGTAGTCCCCGTTTTTCCTGTCGCTGCGACAGGAAAAACGGGGACTACGATAGAAATTTCTGTCGCTGCGTTGGGTTTTATTCACACTTCGCCCCGTTTTCCGGCCGCGCAGCAGGGCGTTACGAAAAAAAACGCGGCGCGCTGCGGCGGCAACTGACGAGAAAGCCGTAACTTTGCGCGACGTCCGGACCGCCCTGCTATCAGCCGGCATCCGGGCTTTCGTTTTACTTATGACCCGACACCTCGACACGTTCACCCTATTTTTGCGTACCGGCCTTGCGCTGCCGGGCGGAGGCTATGCGCTGGTACCGCGCCTTGAGCGCGAGCTGGTGAGTCGCCGCGCGCTGCTCAGCGCCGAGACGTTCCACACTACGGTGAGCGTAGCACAGTGTCTGCCCGGCGTATTCAGCCTGAATCTGGGTGCCGGGCTGGGCTATCGCCTCGGTGGCCGCTGGGGCAGTGTGGCCGCAGTGGCCGGCCTGCTCGTACCGGCTTTCGCGGTGATGTGGCTGCTGGCCATGTGGCTGGCTTCGGGCGCCCGCCCCGACGGATGGCTGCGCGGTCTGCGCCCGGCCGTCATCGCCCTGGTGGCGCTGGCCGCCGTCAGCCAGTGGCGCGGCGCCGGCATCACGCCGGCCACCCTGTTCCTGCCCTTGGCGGCCATGTTGCTTGTGTGGCTGCTGGGTGTGTCGCCGTTCCTCATCGTCGTGACGGTCGCCCTCATTGCTTATCTTTACGCCAAGTACGTCAAACCCCTCGAGTAACTCCGTGCGCCCATGCCTTTCCTGCTGCTTCTCGCCACTTTCCTGCTCGTCGGCTTCCTTGCCTTCGGCGGCGACACGGCTCTGCTGGCCTACTTGCAGAGCGAGCTGGTCGTGCGCCACGGCTGGCTCAGTATGGAGGAGTTTGCCGAACTTACGGCCATCGGGCAACTGACACCTGGTTCCACGGCTACCAACCTGGCTACCTATACGGGCTATGCCGTCGTGCTGCCCGAGTTCGGTTTCTGGCCCGCCGTGGGAGCCAGCCTGCTCGCCACCCTGGCGCTGGCAGTGCCGTCGCTGTGGCTCGTGCCGTACGCCCTGCGCCAGCTCGACCGCCATCGCAAGAGCGCTGTGGCGACCACCGTGGTCGGCGTGCTGCGTCCCTTGGCCTGCGGACTGACCGGCGCGGCGCTCATCCTGCTCCTGACACCCGACAATCTGGGCTCGCCTACGGCGTCGCCGTGGCAATTCGGCGTGAGCCTGTTGCTGTTCGCCTTCACGGTGGTCGGCGTGCGGCGCTACCGGTTCCACCCGGCTTTCATGCTGGCCTTGTGCGCCCTGGCCGGGCGGTTGCTGCTCTGAGTGAAAAATCCCGTGCAAAAGGAGCTGCGACCCGGAAAATCGCCGTACCTTTGCACCTCGCTCATTCAGATACAGAAAATCCAAAGACTTACCGCGTATGAGTTTTAACCTACCCCAAAGCGACAAAAAGCGCGTCGTCATTGTCGGCGGCGGTTTCGGCGGTCTCTGCCTTTGCAACAAGCTCCGCAAGTCGGGCTTTCAAGTGGTCCTGGTCGACCGCAACAATTACCACCAGTTTCCCCCACTTATCTACCAGATAGCCTCGGCCGGCATCGAGCCGAGTTCCATTTCTTTCCCGTTCCGGAAAATTTTCCAGAAACGG
Organism: uncultured Alloprevotella sp.; assembly: GCA_944322325.1. Classification (GTDB taxonomy): domain Bacteria; phylum Bacteroidota; class Bacteroidia; order Bacteroidales; family Bacteroidaceae; genus Alloprevotella. The sequence continues at coordinate 24,384 of CALUOQ010000009.1, read as the reverse complement.
CACGACTTCTATTTCCGTATGGCGGAAGTGCGTTCTATCTTCCCGGAACACAAAATTATCCAGACGTCTATCGGAAAAGTCAGTTATGACTACCTCGTGTTCGCTGCGGGCACAACGACGAACTTCTTCGGCAATAAAAACGTCGAGGAGGAAGCGATGCCGATGAAGACGGTCAGCGAGGCCATGGGGCTGCGCAACGCCTTGCTCGCCAACTTCGAGCGGGCCCTGACCTGTGCCACGGAACGCGAACGGCAGGAACTGCTCAACGTGGTCATCGTCGGCGGCGGCGCCACCGGCGTCGAGATTGCCGGCGCGCTCTCCGAGATGAAGAACTTCGTACTGCCGAAGGACTATCCCGACCTCCCGACAAGCCTCATGCACATCTACCTCATCGAAGCCGGCGACCGCCTGCTTGCCTCGATGAGCCAGGAATCCTCGGCACACGTGGAGCGCTACCTGCGGGAGATGGGCGTCAACGTACTGCTGAACAAAATGGTCACGGACTATAACGACCATCGCGTTATCCTCAAGGACGGCAGCTCCATTGCCACCCGTACGTTTATCTGGGTCAGCGGCGTGACGGCCCAGCCCGTCGGCAATCTGGGCGACGAGCACCTGGGGCGCGGCCGGCGCATCAAAGTGGACGAGTATAACCGCGTCGAGGGTCTCGACGGCGTCTTTGCCATCGGCGACCAGTGCATTCAGACCTCTGATCCCGACTATCCGAACGGCCATCCGCAGCTGGCGCAAGTGGCCATACAGCAGGGCACACTGCTGGCGAAGAACCTGCAACGCCTGGAGCGCGGCGAGGAGATGAAGCCGTTCCGCTACCACAACCTGGGCGCCATGGCCACCGTCGGACGTAACCGCGCCGTAGCCGAATTCAGCCGGATAAAAATGGCGGGCTTCCTGGCATGGGTGATGTGGTTAGTCGTGCATTTGCGTTCCATACTGGGTGTACGCAACAAAATCATCGTGCTTTTCAACTGGGTCTGGAACTATATTTCCTACAGCCAGTCTCTGCGCATGATTGTCTACGCCAAGAAAGCCAAGGAGGTACGTGAGCGCGAAGCCCTGCTGGCTTCAACCCACTGGGGCCGCGACCTGATGAGCCAAGGACTGGAGGACGAAAAGCCCAAGCAGGAATGACCGTCCCCGACGGCGCCCGGCCGGTTCCGGGCATAGCCATCGTCACGAGTAACACGCTCGAGGCCGTCGGCCTGGCTTCGCTCATACATACCATGATGCCTCAGGCCGACATTCGGAGCTTTGCCCATGCGGCGGAACTCGCCGCAGCTGATGACGGTCGCTTTGCCCATTACTTCATCTCGGCCGAAGCGCTGATGGAGGACGCCGCCCTGTTCGACGGGCGCCACCACCGCACGTTCGTGCTCATCCACGGCAACGAACCCGGGCAACTTCCCGCCGACCTGCATACGCTGAACATCTGTCAACCGGAGGCGCAGCTCGTACGCGGTCTGCTGCGCCTCGAACAGATGGGGCACGGGCCTCACCGCCCGCATGCCGACGCCATATTGGCCGCCACCAGCCGCCGCCAGCAACTGACGCCGCGCGAACGCGAGGTGCTCTGCCTCATCGTGGCGGGACTGATCAACAAGGAAATCGCCGCGCGCCTGGGTGTCAGCCTGACGACTGTCATCTCTCACCGCAAGAACCTGACCGAAAAGCTCGGCACCCGCAGTGTCTCGGCGCTGACCATCTACGCCGTGATGCACGGTCTGGTGAAAGCCGAAGACATCTAATTTCATCCGTTGCGGACATTCCGCACCTTTCCACCCACATGAAACGTATCCTCAGTTACCTGGTGGTCGGCATCGTCGTCATTGCCGGCCTTGTCAACCACTTCACCACTCCCGACAGCCCCGAGGGCGCGGTCAGCGCAGCCCCGGCCACCGCGCCGGCCAATGACGGAGTCGCACAAGGCCTCTCCATCACACCGACTGCTTACTTCAGCCGCACCGAAACGCCCCTCATCACCGACGAACAGCTTGCCGACGAGGACTTGCACTACATCGTGCACATGTTGCCCTCCGACCCGTCGGTGCGCAACTACGCCATGCTTTACGACGCCAGCCTGCGCATGGCTTACTGGGTGGCTTACCCCCTCTGCGACTACTACATGAAAGGCTCGGGTAAACGCACGGACGACTGGGGCTACGACCCCGATATCGACATGCAGCTACAGGCCAACTTGGAGCGCGGCATCGACGGATACGACCGCGGCCATCAGTTGCCCAGCGCCGACCGCCTCACGACCAAGGCGGACAACGCCACCACTTTCTACTACACTAACATTACGCCGCAGACTGGAAAGGGGCTTAACCAAAGCATTTGGAACAATTTGGAGGAAAAGGTGCGCCGCTGGGCCAGCCATACGGACACGCTCTACGTCGTCACGGGCGCTATGCCCACCGACGAGCGTCACCCGACCGTCACTTACGCCCGCGACAACGACGGCCGCCGCATCGCCGTTCCCCGCTATTACTACAAGGCCTTGGCCCGTAAAGTCAAGGGCCGGTTTCAGACCATCGCCTTCCGACTCGAGCAAAAGGCGTACGACGACCCGAATGGCTATATGGACTGCGCGCTGTCGGTAAGCGACCTTGAGCGCCTGACGGGCTTCACTTTTTTCCCCTCGCTCGACGCCACGACCAAGGAACGCCTCGACCTGAGCCAGTGGCGATGATGGCCGGACGGCCTATGCCCTGACAGACGGTCATGACAAAGCGGCACAGCCCGGCAGCGGGCTGTGCGCGGTTTCGTTGTCCCTGCAAAAAAGGATTACCGGAGTATGGCTTCACGACAGGCCTCCATCAGCCAGGTCGGAGTGGAGGTGGCACCGCAAATACCTACGCTGCGGGCGTCGCGAAACCAGTCGAAACAGATACTCTCGGGGGCATCGACAAGATGAGAACGGGGATTGACCGCCCGGCATGCCTCGAAAAGTACGCGCCCGTTCGAGCTTTTCAATCCGCAGACAAAGAGAATGACGTCGTGGCGCGCGGCAAAAGCACGGATGGCAGGCAAGCGGTTGGCCACCTGGCGGCAAATCGTGTCGAAAGGGCGGAACGTGGCGGGCTGCTGTATGTGCGCCGAAATGTAGTCGACGATGCGGCGGAAGCCCTCCAGCGGTTGTGTGGTCTGGGAGAAGAGGCGGACGTCGCGCGTCAGGTCGAGGCGCTCCACGTCTTCCGGCCGTTCGATGACAATGGCGCGGCCGGCCGTCTGCCCGACGAGCCCGATGACTTCGGCGTGGCCCGGCTTGCCGTAAATGACGACCTGCGCGTCGGGTTCCTGGTCGGCCACACGCTTAATGCGGCGCTGGAGTTGCAACACGACGGGACAGGTGGCGTCGATGATGTCGATGCGGTTTGCCCGGGCAGTGGCGTAGGTTTCGGGCGGTTCGCCGTGGGCACGCAGCAGAACTTTCGCGTCATGCAGCTGGGCGAAAGCCTCGTGGTCGATTGTCTGTAGACCGAGCGCACGCAACCGTTCGCACTCGCTGCCGTTATGCACGATGTCGCCGAGACAGTAAAGCTGTCGCCCGCCGGCCAGTTCCTCCTCAGCCTTACGGATGGCCGTCGTCACACCGAAGCAGAAGCCCGATCCTTCATCTATCTCAATCGTCAGGTCCATAGCTTTTCAGTTTCCGACTACTTGATGAAACTCGCGCAGCAGCCACTCCCGCTGTTCAGCGATGGTCATGTGACTGTTGTCGAGCACGCGGGCATCGTCAGCTTGCCGCAACGGATTGAGGGCCCGATGCGAGTCGATGTAGTCGCGCTCCTCGACGTTACGCAGAATGTCGGCGTAGGTCACGTCCTGGCCCTTTGCCTTCAGTTCGTCGTAGCGCCGCTGTGCACGGACCTCGGCCGAGGCCGTCACGAATACCTTCAGCTCAGCCTCAGGGAAGACAGCCGTACCGATGTCGCGGCCGTCCATAACGATACCTCCGTCGCGCCCCATCGCCTGCTGCTGGCGCGTCAACGCGGCCCGCACGAAAGGCAGGGCGGCCACTGGGCTGACGTGTCCGGACACTTCCATCGTGCGGATTTCGCGCTCGACGTTGCGTCCGTTCAGGAGGGTGACGGGTTGCCCCGTTGCCTCGTCGCGTCCGAAAGCTATGTGTATGTCGTCCATCTGTGCGGCCAGTGCGTCTGCATCGATGTCGCCGCGGCTGAACAGACCGTGCTCCAATGCGTAAAGTGTGACAGCGCGGTACATGGCGCCGCTATCTATATAGGTGTAACCGACCGCACGGGCCAAGTCCTTGGCCATCGTGCTCTTTCCGCAAGAAGAATGGCCGTCGATGGCGATGATGATTCGTTTGTTCATATCTGAAATTAGCAACCAAGGAAGTTCGTTCAAAAAGTGTAGGCCACATCGAAATGAAGGGAGGAGGCGGCCAGATGGTAACGGGCATAGGCTACGCCGGCACGGAAGCGCGACAGCTGCACGCCGCCACCGAACGACAGGCCGGCGGCATGCGACGAACCGGCCGCCTTGAGCTCGTAAGCGCGGCGGAAATTGTAGCCAGCCGAGAGGTAAAGTTGACGAATGGGGAAGACGTCGAAACCCACGACGAGGTGGTTGAGCAGCTTTTGCGCCGACTTCAGTTCTTCGCCCTCAGGCACAAAGTAGTCCGACGTCCGCCACCGGGTCAGGTCAGTCAGCGTCAGGGAGAAGCGCACCGGCAGATGGGCCAACCCTTTGGAGAGGCCGAGTTGCAGGTCGTAGGGCACGTGTTCCGAAATGTCGTCGAAAGCCTTCAGTTGTACGCCGACGTTCTTCAGCGCGACCGAGGCCGAAAAGTCGGCATCCGGGTCGTAATAGTTCAGTCCGACGTCCACGGCCAACGCGGCCGACGCGTATTCGGCGTACCGGGAGTAAAGCATTTTGAACGAGGCGCCGCCGGCCCAGCGGTCGTTGAGCAGGTAAGCGTAGCCCGCCGTGACGGCGATGTCCTTGGCCGAAAAGCTGCCGACGACGTTGCCCGCGTTGTCCGTCTCGTCCATTGTGCCATAACCGAAGTAGTGGGCCTCGAGTGCGGCGGTATGGCGCTCGCCGAAAGCCTTGACGAAGGTCGCGCCAACCTGCTTACTGCTCGCCGCATAAGTCATGAAATTCAGGCTTAACGTCTTGTCACTCAAAGTGGAAAGCAGAGCCGGATTGTTTAGGGCTGCGGCCGCGTCGTCGTCCACGGCCGAGATGTTTACTCCGCCTAAGGCTGTTGTGTGGGCCGCTTGGGGAAATTGCAGAAAATGGTAGACCGACGCGCTTTCCTGCGCCCGGACCCCACCTGCCGCTACCAGAAACAAGCCGGCAATTATCCCTGATTTTTTCATCCGCTTACCAAAAATTGTGGCCAAAGTTACATTATTTTGGATTATCTGCCTTACTTTTGTAGGCAAAACGATAGGCCCGCCGCTCGCTTCCTCAGCAGGGACGAGGCGCCTTACAGTTTATTGAACGTGCGGAGAAGTAATTTATTATCAAGAGACTGGTGCAATCTGGTCTTTGAGGGACGTAACAAGGACTACGGTGCCTACCGTCTGCGCGCCTCGGCGGGGCGACGTTATGCGACTGCGATGGCCGTAGTGGCGGGCGTCGTAGTGCTGTGGGTCGGCACGTCGCTGGCATTGGGGTACTACGTGCGCTATCAGCTGCGGCAGGAGCAAGTGGACGTCACGGCTTTCAGTCGCCTGAAGCGCGACGAAGCCCAAAAGGGGCACGAGCTGAAACAGGTGGCGCCCGGCCGAGCCTTGAGTCATGCCGTAGCCATGAAGCCCGGTGCCACGCTCTCCTCGCCCGAAATCGTAAGAAACATGCCTCCACCGCGCCCTATTGGCCACGACGGCCCTGTGGAACTGAGCGAGGCCGAAGCGCGCGAGCTGGCCTTGCTCGAGGACATTGCCGTGCCGACGGAGCAGACCGATGACAGCCTTGCCGGTCCCCAACTGCTGCCTACCGAAGTGGTCGAGCAGATGCCCAAGTTTCCCGGCGGGCTGGGCGAGCTGATGAAATGGCTCGACCGCAACGTTATTTACCCGCAACAAAGTATCCGCCGCCGCAAGGAAGGACGCGTCGAAGTCTCTTTTGTCGTAGACGTCGACGGTACGGTGCGCGATGCCTACATCTCGCGCAAGCTCGACCCCACCCTCGACCGCGCCTGCCTCATGGCCATACGCCGTATGCCCCGTTGGGAACCCGGTCGCGTCGACGGTCGTGTCGCCCGGGTATTGGTGACGCTCCCGGTGGACTTTTGCCTCGAATAAGCAAGCTAACTTTTTTCATCGCTATAATTATGTACACTTCTTCTCAACTCCTGGAAAATATCAACGCCGCACTGGCTGCCATCACTTACCCCAATCGTCCGGAGGGGCTCTACGAACCGGTAAAGTATGTCCTTGCGCTTGGTGGCAAGCGCATTCGTCCGGTACTCACACTGCTGGCTTACAATCTGTGGCGCGACGACATGGAGCGCGCCATGCCGGCCGCGCTCGGACTGGAGACGTACCACAACTACACCTTACTACATGACGACTTGATGGACCGCGCCGACATTCGCCGCGGGCATCCCACCGTGCACCGCGTGTGGGATGAAAACACGGCCATCCTGTCGGGCGACACGATGCTCGTGCTGGCCTATCGTCTGATGCAGCAGACAGGCAACGCCGCCGTGCTGGAGCTCTTTACCCGCACGGCACTCGAAATTGGCGAAGGGCAGCAATACGACATGAACTTCGAGCGGCGCACGAACGTCACGGTTGACGAATACATTGAGATGATTCGGCTCAAGACGTCCGTTCTGCTGGCCTGCGCCGCCAAGACGGGAGCTTTGCTGGCCGGCGCCTCTGATGCCGATGCCGACGTGCTCTATCGCTATGCCGAGCTGATCGGTCTGGCTTTCCAGCTGCAAGACGACTTTCTCGACGTCTACGGCGACCCGGCAGTATTCGGCAAGAAAATCGGCGGCGACATTCTTTGCGGCAAAAAGACGTTCCTGCTCATCAATGCCTGGATGCGGGCCGACGAAGGGCAGCGCGAGCGCCTTGTTTCGTACCTGTCCTCAGGTCCGTGGCAGCCTGAGGAGAAAATTGCCGCCGTGACAGCCCTTTACAACGAACTGGGAATCGCCGACGTATGCCGCGACGCCATCGAGCACTACTTCGCCCAGGCTCAGGAGCAGCTCGGACGTCTCTCCCTGCCCGAGGAACGGACAACCGAGTTGCGCGTCTTTGTCGGTTCACTGCTTAACCGGAAATCCTGATGTCGGACTTCATCGACACCCACACCCACATCTACCTCGACGACTTCGCCGCCGATCGCGACGACGTTATCCGCCGCGCGCAGGACGCCGGCGCCACTCGCCTGTTGCTGCCCAACATCGACGAGGCTTCCCTCGAATCCATGTTGCGTCTCTGCGCGGAGTGGCCCTTACTGTGCTGCCCCATGATAGGCCTCCACCCCACGGAACTACCCGCTGACCCTTGGCCGGCACTCAAACGCATGGAGCATAGGCTCAGTACCGAGGCGGGCCGCTTTGTCGCCGTGGGTGAGGTGGGACTCGACTTCTACTGGGATAACTCGCGCCGCGGGGAGCAGATCGCCGTATTCCGGAAGCAGGCCGAGTGGGCCGTACAGTACGACCTGCCGCTGATGGTCCATTCGCGTTCGGCCCATCGCGAGCTGGTCGATACGTTGCGCCCCTTGTCCGACCGGCTCGCGGGCGGCGTATTTCACTGTTTCGGCGGCACGGCGGACGAGGCGCGCGAGCTGTTGTCCTTCCCGGGCTTCGCACTCGGCGTGGGCGGCATCGTAACATTTCGCAAGTCTACCCTGCCCGCCGTGTTGGCCGAAGTCGTGCCGCTCGACCGCATCGTACTCGAGACCGATGCTCCCTATCTGGCCCCCACGCCCCACCGCGGGCAGCGCAACGAACCGGCCTATCTGCCTTTGGTCATTGAGCGGCTTGCCCAGATTTACGACGTGACGCCCGACGAAGTCGCCGCGCGCACCACACTTACGGCCGAGCGCCTTTTCCTGAACTGATGCCCGGCCCTATGTTTCATTTTTCCTAATCTTGTACCACCTAGGACAATGATTCCAATTTCTGCGACAACGCAACTTTGATATCCCGTTTCTGTCTGCGTACCGGCGGCCCCGACCGCGGGACCTGTCTGCGCGGATAAGTCTATCACGACCTGACTCTGAAATACCAAAAGAAAGTTTTTCAGCGCCAACTTTGTGCGCTGAGGAAAATAGGAACCGATGAAGGAGAACGGAGCAGGCTGTACAAGGTAAGTATAAGGTATGTAATAAGTAAGCCTACAATTGTAATTTTTGCAGGGGCGATAGTCTTGATTTCTTCTGCTGTGTGGGGATGTCTTGCGTCCTCAGGGCTTCGAGCTGGCGGTGATGTTCTCAAAGACGGTGCGCATGGCGCCTTGGCAGGTGCGCAGATCGTCGAGGCGGAGTCCGCGCAGGGCTTCCTTGAGGGTAACGAGGGCTGTTTTCTGTGCGCGCTCCTTTACTTCATGTCCGTGGGCGGTCAGGTGGACGGTGTTGGCGCGGCGGTCGTGGGGGTCGGGGCGCCGCTCGACGAGGTCGGCGCGCTCCATGGCGTCGATGAGGCGCGTCATGGAGGGCTTGTCCTTGTACACGGCGTTGCAGAGCTGCTGTTGCGTCACGCCGTCGCGCTCGGCCAGGTGCAACATCACGGTCCATTGCTCGGGGGTGATGCTGATGCCGGCTGCGCTGAAATTGCGTTGCAGCTTGCGGTTGATGGCTGACGACACTTTGCCGTTCATGATGGCAAAGATCAGGCGTATGTCAATGTCGAGGAGTTCCATGGAGGGAAGTACGCGTCGTTTCGGGGGCAAAGTTACGCTGATTTTCCCGGCCTTACGTGTGACGGGCTTGCTTTTCAGTTTTTTTTACACGTGTGGGCAATGTGGCGGGGGCAGAAATGAGCGCGAGCCACTCCGGTCGGGGAGCGGCTCGCGCTTGATGAGGGAAAGTGGTCGTCGACTTAGCGGACGACGCACTTGACTTCGTTCACGGTGTAGGCGCCGACGGGCAGTCCGGAGATTTTCTTTGTGCCTTTCAGCCGGCCCTCGGCGACGATACGGCCGTCGGCCGAGATGACGCGGTAGGGCTGTTCGCTCTGGCTGCGCAGCACGAGAGTGCCCTGCTCGACGGTGACGTCAATGGCGGGACTGGCTTTGTCTACATTGTCGATGCCGACGGGGGCGTTCTCGAACTTCACGGAGATGGAAAGGTCGCCGTCGACGTACGAAGCGGGGATGGTGATGGTGGTGCGGCCGTTGGCGTCGATTTCGTCGACTTGCCACTGGCGGTTGCCGTGTACGTACTGCGGCTGCTCGTGGTTGTAGCCGTGCGTGACTTCGAGCCCGGTGAGCCGGTAGTCGCCGTCCATGGTGATGGCGAGGCGGAAGGCGCGTCCGAAGGCGACGGAGTCTTTCAGGGCGCTGCCGTCGTCCATCGTGACGGTGCACATGCGGGCATCGAGGTTGAGTTTGACGCTGTCACTGTGGACATTGAGCAGGTAGTCGACGATGTTGCCGCCGTTGTCGATGATGCTGTTGCCCGACGTGAGGCAACCGGCGGGGTCGACGTTGTTCCAGTCGATTTTGGAGCGTACGCGGTAGAAGCCGCGGGGCAGGTCGGCGGGCAGGGTGAAAGCGGGCGAGGTACAGTTGATGCCTTGGGCAACTTCTTCGCCGAGGCTGTTTTTGCCCTCGTAGTAGGAGTAGGCCACGAGGTCGCTGTTCTGGGCGGGATTGTCGGACTCGAGGTCGACATCGAAGCGGCCGTCGTTGCCGAAGTCGATGTAGGTGTAACTGTGCATGGAGTTGCCCGTGAAGCCATAGATGGGCTCGATGAGATCGCCGGGCTTGGCGTTGACCACGCCGCTCTCGGTGAGGTCGACGTAGACGCGCGAGGTGCAGCCGCTGGTCGTGACGGAGCCGCCGGACTTGCCGCCCGAAGTGAAGCGCACGTTGTTCAGATGGCGGTCGGTGCGCGTCATGGTCTGGTCGGGGTCGAAGTTGACGGGGTAGTCGCCCGTGACGATGCGCGGGGAGGCGTTGTCGTCGACGACGATGTCGTCGATGTAGGTCATGAAGTCAGGACTTGCGCCGGGGTTGAATGAAGCGTCGGGCGCTACGACGATGCTGAGGATTCGCGCCCCTTCGTTGCCGAAAACGGGGAACACGGCGTCGCACCATCCGCCCTCGGAGGCCTTGAGCGTGGCGAGGGTGGTCACCTGGACGACGTCGGTCTTCTGGCCCGGGCGGTCGGCGCGGTTGCCCAGCCCGACGAGGCCCATTTCGCCGCCTTTGGGCGAGTAGATGAGCACGTGGACGTACTTCGTGGTGGGCGACAGTTCGATGGGTTCGTTGAGCTCGATGCGTGCGCCGTAGAACTGGCCGCCGTAGCGTGAGCGCTGGAAGGCCAGCACTTTGTCCGAGGGATTGTTGTCGTCCTTGTAGGGGTTGTCGACGATGCGGGCGTGGCCTTCGAGCCGGCCGTCGCGGAAGGGGGAGTCGGCCCAGGTGTCGTAGGTCGATATGCTCTTGTAGTCTTGCGTTTCGAAAGTGCATGCGCCCGTTTGTGCGTGCAGGCCGAGCGAAGCGGCGAACGCGGCGGTCGCGATGAACAGTTTGTTGCGTATCATGGTGTTTTTGTTTTTCAGGGTTCGGGGATTAATAGATGGCGATGTTGCTCAGCAGCGGGCAGGCGCGGCTGTCGGTGATGTTGACGCGGATGTACTTGGCCTTGACGCCCGTGCCGTAGCTCGACGTGTTGTTCGCGCGCGCCACAATGCGCTTGTAGCCTATCGTCGTGCCGCTGGCGAATTGCATCCACCGCGAGCCGTCCTGGCTGTACTCTATGCGGAAGGAGCGCACGCGCTGTCCGAGGCGGATGTACTCCTGGAGCATCACGTAGTGAATGGTTTTTTCCTCGGGCAGTTCGATGGTGACGGAGCCCGTCGTCTGGTCGTCGTTCGTGGCCCAATAGGTATTCTTGTCGCCGTCCGTCACGTTCTTGGCCTCGTACTTGCCGCCGGTGCGGACGTTGTCGGCCGTGACGTTCGTGGCCTGGAGGGCGAAGTTGTCCGACAGGCGTTTTTCGAGCAGTTCGCCCAGTCCCTCGAGGCTCTCCACTACGGCGTCGCTCAGCACGCCGTCGGTGTTGGGGGCGCAGTTCATGATGAGCGTGGCGTTGCGTCCGACGCATTCCAGGTAAATCTTGAACAGCTGTTCCGGCGTCTTGATTTGCTCGTCGGCGTGCCAGAACCATTTTTGCGAGGTACGTACGTCGCACTCCGAGGGAATGAATTCGTAGCCCTCCTCGTAGCCTTCGTTGTTGATCTTCTCTGAGGTGACGGCGTTCGTATCAAAGTTCGACCAGCAGGTCGCTCCGGAGTAGCCCTGCTCGTTGCCGCACCAGCGGAACTCCCTTCCCCACACGACGGCGCCCGGTTGGAGGCTGTGGATGGAGTCCATCGTGTTCGGCCAGTCGTAGTAGCTTTTCTTGTCGATGTTGCGTGTGGTGAGCGCGTCGCCGCCGTAGTAGCCCGAGCCGCCGTTGGCGCCGTCGAACCATATTTCGAAGATGTCGCCATAGTTCGTCAGGAGTTCCGTAATCTGCTTCATGAAAACTTTCTGCACGTATTCGGGCGTGGCGTAGGCGGCGTTGCTGGCGTCCCACGGCGAGAGGTAGACACCGAACTTCATGCCGTTTTTCCGGCAGGCGTCGGACACGAGCTTGGGGATGTCCACCTGTGGCCCGACGCCGGCGCTGTTGAGCACATTGAAGTCCGTGCTTTCCGTGGGCCAGAGACAGAAGCCGTCGTGGTGCTTGCAGATGACGATGACCGCCTTCATGCCGGCTGCCTTCATGGCGTTGACCCATTGCTCGCAGTCAGGCATGGTTTCCGGCCGGTACTCCAGGGGATTGGGCTTGCGGTCGTTGCCCCACTCGACGTTGTTGAACGTGTTGGGGCCGTAGTGCGAGAAACCGTAGAATTCGGTTTCAAACCAGGCCATCTGGCGCTCCGTCGGGACGGGGAATACGGGCGAGGGCACGTTGTCGGGGTTGGGCAGCGTCTGCTGCTCGAACAGCTCTTGTGCGTGGGCCGGCGCCAGCGTCAGGCCGGCGGCCAACAGCCCAAGTAGGGAAGTAGTAATTTTTTTCATAATCATTGGTATTAAAGGTATTGCGGCGAATTTATGAAAAAAAGTGCGAATCAGCCCTGTCTCACCCCGAAAAATAGAGGATTCCTTGAAAAATAAGCGGCAGACCGCATGTGGCGTCGCGGTCGCGGCGGGGCGGAAAACAAGTGTAGTACTTGGCAAAAACAAGTGTAGTCCCAGAAATTTCTGGGACTACGATAGAAATTTCTGGGACTACACTTGTGAAAACAGGGACTGTCTTCGTGTGAGACGCCCTTGCCCGGCGGGAGGCACCGCCTTACGACCGCTCGGGCAGCCACAGCGTCAGGCGCCCCTTGAGCAGCTGTGAGGCATAGGCGTAGGGCACTGCCTTGAGCGCCACGCCGGCCGTGGCGGAGCTGCCGGCCTGGGGCGTGTCGGGGTCGAGGCGTCCGGCGAGGGGGACGAAGCCGGTGTAGTTGATGGTGTAGTCGGGCTGAGGCGGCACACTGTCCGAGAGGTGCAGGCCGGCGCCCGGTTTGGCGGCGACGTAGGTCAGCGGGCCGCGTGTCAGGGCCACCCGGCCGCGTCGCGCCGCGCCGTCCTCGACGCTGCGCACCGAGAGCACGGGCAGGGGGAAGACCAGGCGCACCTCGTCGCCGCGGTTCCACTTGCGGCGTACCGTGAGGTATCCGCCTTCGACGCTCGAGGCGAGTGCCTCCTTGCCGTTGATGTACACTTCGGGGAGGGGCTGTGCGCCCTCGGCGGTATAGCGCCCCTCGGGAACGACGCGGCCCGCGCCCCAACCGGGCAGACGCAGGCGCAGCGTCATGGGGCTCGAGTTGGCGCGCGGCCGCAGGCGCAGCACGACTACGCCCGTGGCGGGCATGTCGGTCACCTGGTCGACGGCGCCGTCGAAGCCCGCCGCGCGCACTATGGCGTAGCTGTTGACGAAAAGGTTGACGTAGAGCCCCTCGGCGTCGGTGGCGTAAATGAGCGACGGCGCCGCGATGAGGGCCTCTCCGGCGGCGCGGCGCTCGGCCGTGGGGCGGTCCGGCGCTGCCCCGGCTGCTACGGCGTTCATCAGGGCGCGCTCGGCGGCTTCCATGTAGCGGCCGTCGCCCGACGCCAGGAAGAGCGAGGCCGACGTGTGGAGCGTATGCAGGGCGGAGGCGAGTTGCGGCTGGCGCAGTTCGTCGCCCGTGCCGCCCACGAGGTTGAGGCTGTCCGCCGTGCGTGCCTCCCAGACTTTGGCCTGCGTGGAGAAATCCGCCGGACTGACGGGGCGGAACGGGGCGGGGCGCAGGGCAGGGTCGGCGGCGAGCGCCATGGTGCGCCAGTTTTCGCCGGCGCTCATAAACATTACGCTGTCGGCCGGTACGGGCGTGAGCGGTCGGGACAGCAGGCGGGGCTGGGAGGGCTGGGCCACGACTGCGAGGCACACCAGCCAGAGGAGGGAAAGCAGGGAAAAACGTTTCATGACTTACGTTGACGGAGTTGAACGATGAGGGGGCGCCACGCCTCGGCGAGGCGGCGCGATTCGAGTATCTTTTGCAGGGCCATGCGGCGCGACTCGGCGTCGAGGCCGGGCCGCTCGAGGTAGGGGAGGGTGCGTTCGGGAAACTTGACGAAGCACACCGACAGCGCCCAGCCCAGCGCCATGCGCGCATAGTAGCCCGCGGGGTCGACGTGGCTGAGGCGCTCGAGTACGCGGTCGACCCAGTCGTCGCAGACGTAGTGGTCGAGCAGCATGACGATGCCGAAGCGCTGCGCATATTCCTGACGGCTGTCCAGGTAGGGCTGCAGGAACGCCCAGCCGCGCTCGGCGTCGCGGCGGATACGGGTGAAGGAGCTGCAAGGGACGTCGCAGGCGGCCCAGTTGTCGATGAGCGGGACGTAGTCCGCCACGCGGGCAAACCAGGTGTCGGCATCCGTCTTGAGCCGCCCGACGAGCAGGCCGGCGAGCACTATCTCCTCGAACGAGGCGCGGGCGGGGTCGACGCTGAGCCACTGCCCGGCGTCGGGCCGCGAGGCCAGTTCGCGCGCCAAAGTCCGCAACTGGGGCACCCTGACGCCCAGCACGGGTCGCGTCACGCCGGGCATGAGCTTGCGGCTGAAGTCGGCCAAACGGCTGTCCGCCAGCGCTTCAAGACGCTCGCGGAGGGAAGGTTCAGTAATCATAGCGGCAAAATTACCAAAAATCCGGCTGAAAAATTTGGAGGCAATAAAGAAAATGTCTAATTTTGCAGTCGTACAAACAATGTAGCCGATACAAAATTATATATGACTAAGATTTCGACCTACGACTACCTGCTGGAACACCGGGTGAAGCCCTCGGTGCAGCGCTTGGCCGTGATGGAATATCTACAGCAGCACCACACGCATCCCACCGCCGACGAGATTTACGTGCATCTGGTGAATAAAATCCCCACGCTGTCCAAGACGACGGTGTACAATACGCTGCGGTTGCTTGTCGAGCAGGGCGCGGCCCGGATGCTTACCATCGACGAGCACAACGTATGTTTCGACGCCATGGTCGAGCCTCACGCCCATTTGCTCTGTACGGCCTGCGGCACGGTCTACGACCTGCCGGTCGACCAGGTGCCCGTGGCTGCACCCGGCGTGCTGCCCGGCGGACACGTGGCCCGCGAGGCCAGCCTTTACTACCGCGGCACGTGTGCGGACTGCCTCAGGCGTCAGGCCGGAAACTGAATCGGAAACGTTAACGACAACCCCAATAATAACCACTTAAACGAACAAGGACATGAAGAAGAAATTTATTTGCACCGTCTGCGGTTACGTACACGAAGGTGACACCGCTCCCGAGAAATGCCCGCTTTGCGGCGCACCCGCCTCGAAGTTCAAGGAAATGAAGGAAGAGGGCCTGGAGTTCGTGGCTGAGCACGTGGTCGGCGTGGCCAAGGGCTGCGACGACGAGATGATAAAGGACCTCAACGCGCACTTTATGGGCGAATGCACCGAGGTCGGCATGTATCTGGCCATGAGCCGCCAGGCCGACCGCGAGGGCTACCCCGAAATTGCCGAGGCTTTCAAGCGTTACGCTTGGGAGGAGGCCGAACACGCTTCGAAGTTTGCCGAACTGCTCGGTGACTGCGTTTGGGACACGAAGACCAACCTCGAGAAGCGTATGGCCGCCGAGAGCGGAGCCTGTGCCGACAAGACGCGCATCGCCAAGCGTGCCAAGGAACTCAACCTCGACGCCATCCACGACACCGTGCACGAGATGGCTCGCGACGAGGCTCGCCATGGCCGCGGCTTCGAGGGTCTGTACAACCGTTACTTCAAGAAGTAAGCGGGAGTCGCCGTCAGTACTTACAGAAAAAGGGTCCGGAATCGCCGAAGGGCGGTTCCGGACTTTTTTCGTACCAGTTTCCGCAGGTCGTGGCGCCGGGAAACGAGACGCGCCGCCATGCGGCGAGGCATGGCGGCGCGGTAGTCGGGGCTGAGGCAGTCGTCGGTGGGGGGCAGACGGTCTTAGCGGATGATCGTAGCCTCGCGGTCAGGACCGACGGAGACGATGCGGATAGGCGTGGCGAGCTGCTCTTCGAGGTAGCTGATGTACGCCTTGAAGGCAGGCGGGAAGTCCTTCTCGTCGCGGATGGCGGTCAGGTCAGTCTGCCAGCCGGGCAACTCTTCGTAGACGGCCTCCCAGCCGGCGGTGTCGTAGGGCATGGTGGTCGTCGTTTCACCGTTTTTCCGGTAGGCGGTGCAGACCTTGATGGTTGCGAAGTCGTCGAGCACGTCGCCCTTCATCATCACCAGTTGCGTCACTCCGTTAATCATGATGGCGTACTTGAGGGCCACGAGGTCAATCCAGCCGCAACGGCGGTTGCGCCCGGTGACGGCGCCGTACTCATTGCCGATACGGCGGATGGTGTCGCCCGTCTCGTCGAAGAGTTCGACGGGGAAGGGGCCGGACCCGACGCGCGTGCTGTATGCCTTGAAGATGCCGAACACTTCGCCGATGGTGCCCGGGGCCACGCCGAGGCCCGTGCAGACACCGCCGCACGTGGTGCTGGACGACGACACGAAAGGGTACGTGCCGTGGTCGATGTCGAGGAGGGAGCCTTGTGCGCCCTCGGCCAGTACGTTTTTGCCTTCGCGGAGGAGTTGGTTGATTTCGAGCTCTGTGTCCGAGAGCTGGAAGCGGCGCATGTATTCCACGCCGGCCATCCAGTTGCGTTCGTCGTCGCTGATGTCGTAGTCAGTGTAGTGCAGGTCGCGCAGAATCTGCTCGTGGCGGGCCTTGAGTGCCTGGTATTTCTCCTCGAATCCCTCGAGGATATCACCCACGCGCAGGCCGATGCGTGCGGCCTTGTCGCTGTATGTCGGACCGATGCCTTTGCCCGTCGTGCCGACCTTACCCTTGCCTTTGGCGGCTTCGTAGGCGCGGTCGAGTACGCGATGGGTGGGCAGAATGAGGTGGGCGCGTTTACTGATGTGCAGACGGTTCGTAAGGTCGTAGCCGGCGGCTTCGAGCTCGCGGGCTTCGGCCATGAAGAGGTCGGGGGCGATGACACAGCCGTTGCCGATGATGTTCACCTTGCCCTCGTCGAAAATACCCGAGGGGATGGAGCGGAGCACGAACTTCTTTCCGTCGAAAATAATGGTGTGGCCGGCGTTGGGACCGCCGGCAAAACGGGCCACGACGTCGTATTTCGGGGTAAAGAAGTCTACTATCTTTCCTTTGCCTTCGTCGCCGAAGACGATGCCCAGCAGGGCATCCACTTTTCCGGTCTTCATTGTTTTTACGGGGTTAGTGTTTGTTTAGTGTTTCCGGGCCGCGGTGCCGGCTGTCGCGCAGTCGGCGCAGAGCCCATATATATATAATGTGTAGCTCGTCTTTCGGAAGTCGGGCGTCTGTACCCGTGCGATGTCGCGCTCCAGTTCCGCACTGACGAACTCCGTCACTTTGCCGCACTGCGTGCAGACGAGGTGGTGATGGGGAGTGGTCTGGAGCGAGCGCTCGTAGTGCGCGGTGTGGTCGCCGAACTGATGTTTGACCACGAGGCCGGCATCGGCCAGCAGGTCGATGGTGTTGTAGAGCGTGGCGCGCGACACGTGGAAACGCGAGTCGTCGACCATCGTGCGGTGCAGCCCCTCGATGTCGAAATGTCCTTTGCTCGAATAGACGGCGTCAAGGATGGCGTAGCGTTCGGGCGTCTTGCGTTGTCCGTGGGCTTCCAGGTATTCGGTGAACCGCTCGCGGGCCAGTGCTTTCACTTCCTCGTTGCTCATGGTCGGTGCGCTTAGGCGGACAAAGATACTTCTTTTCTCCCGAAAGGCGGCGAATCGCCCGCCGAAAAGTGCGTATCCCTGTTCCCTTTGCAGCGGGGCGGCGGGCGGTGGGCTTGGTCCGGGGTGGCGGAGCTTTACCCGATGAGCCAGGCGAGGAGGCCCAGCTCGTTGAGGAAGACGATGCCGATAGCCACGGGGGCTACGTATTTCATGAAGAAGACATAGATGGCAAAGAGGCGGAACCTGACGCTTCCCTCGTTGGTCAGCTCGGCTTTCAGCACGGCGCGGTCGATGTGGGTGCCGACGAAGATGCACGTCATCATGCCGCTCAGCGGAAGCATGATTTTGGCCGTCAGGTAGTCCAGCGCTTCAAAGAAGGTCAGGCCGCCGATGGTGAACTCCTTCAGCGGGCCGAACGACAGGGAACTGACCGTGCCGAGCAGGAACACGCTGACGGACACAATCCACGCCGCCTTACGCCGCGTCATGTGGAACTCCTCGAGCGCGTACGCCGTCACCACCTCGTGCAGCGAAATGGTAGACGTGAGGGCCGCCATGGCCAGCAAAATATAGAAAATGAGCGACCAAAGGAAGCTAAGGGGAAGTTGTTCGAAGACGTTGGGCAGCGTGATGAACACCAGCTCCGCACCGGCCGACGGCGTGATGCCGAAGCTGAACACGGCGGGGAAAATCATGATGCCGGCCAGCACGGCCACGAACGTGTTGATGACCGTCACCTGCCAAGCGGTGGCCTGCATGTCGGTATCCTTGCTGAAGTACGACGCATAGGTGATGAGACAGCCCATGCCGAGGCTCAGTGTGAAGAAAGCCTGCCCCAACGCGCTCAGCACGACCGAGGAGGTGAGCTTGCTCAAATCGGGCTGGAAAAGGTAGCGCAGGCCTTCGCCCGCATCGGGTAGCGTCACGGACCGCACGCACATGACCAGCAGGATAATGAAGAGCAGCGGCATCATTATCTTCGACGCCCGCTCGATGCCCTTGTCCACGCCTGAGACAACGACAAAGTGTGTGAGCCCGACGAACGCTGCGGTCCAGAATATCGGTCGGAACGCATCCGAGGCGAAGGTCTGGAAACCGGCGGTGTAGTCCGCGTGGCCGGGACCGTAGAGGCTGCCGCGGAGGGTTTGCCAGACGTATTCGAGCGTCCAGCCCGATACGACGGCGTAGTAGCTCAGGATCAGAAAGGCTGCCAGAATGCCGTTGTAGCCAATCCAGCTCCAGCACGTGCCGGGGGCCAGCTTCCTGAACGAGCCGACCGTGTTGCTCCGCGAGTGGCGGCCGACGAAAAACTCCGTGAGCATCACGGGTAGTCCTAAGAAAATCGTGAAGAGGATATACACGAGCAGAAAGGCCGCACCGCCATTCGTGCCCAACATATAGGGAAAACGCCATACGCTTCCCAGCCCGACGGCGCAGCCTACGGTGGCCAGGATTACCCCCAGCTTGCTGCCGAATGTCACTCTGTTGTCTGCCATAATCAGTGCTTAACGTTTTACTGACGGTCTGTGCCGCATGTGGGCGGGGGCGGTAACCGGCCTCCTCGCCGTGCGCGGGCCGACAGCAAATGCAAAATTAGCGCAAAAGTTTGAAGAAAACGTTTTTACGGCCGGCGAAGTTGCGTTTTCCTCTGTCCGGAGGGCCCGTGTCGCAGGGGCGTGTCCGCCCGCCGCCGTTTCGCGGGGCTGTCGGCCGGCCTTGTTTCTCAGCAGGGTAAATGGACGCAGTTTCGGATATAATCCTTATCTTTGCCCCGAAAATGGGTGACGGAGGAGGGCGTGCCCCGCTTTCGCCCCTCGTAGTTTTTCATTAAAAAGAAAAGGAAATGAATAAGACATTCGTACTCCTGCTGATGTCGGCCTTGGTGGCGGGCACCAGCTGCGGCCAGCAGAAACAGAGCACGCCGGCACAGCCTCAGGCGCAGACGGCGAGTCAGCCGGCCGAGAACTACAAAGTGAAGTCCATCGCCCCGACCGTGGCCGGCGACGCCATCCTCAACAGCATCACGGCCGACTACAAAGGCAAGGTGACGCTCATCGACTTTTGGGCCACCTGGTGCGGACCTTGCCGCCGCGCGATGACCGAAATCGACAGCATCAAGCCCGAACTCATCAAGCGGGGCGTTCAGTTTGTCTATGTGACGGGCGAAACATCTCCCGAGGCCACGTGGCAGCAGATGATTCGGAAAATCGACGGCGACCACTACCGCCTGACCAAACAGCAGTGGGACGACCTCTGTAGCCGCCTCCAGATTCCCGGCATCCCCAGCTACATGCTCCTCGGCAAGGACGGCAGTGTGGCCTACAGCAACCTGACCGAGGGTGGCTACCCCGGCAACGAGCTCATCAAGGCCGAGATCGAGAAGGCGCTGAACGCGGGCGGCAAGTAAGCACGCCCCGGTGGTGCGGTCCGGTCCCGCTTTTCGGTAAGCGCTGCGACAGGAAATCCAAGTACTACGATAGGATTTTCTGTCGCAGCGTTCGTTTTTTCTATCGTAGTACTTGTATTTTCCCGTCGCGGCACTTGTTTTTCGGGTCGTTCGGACCGTTCTTTTCGGGCGGTGCGCCGGGCCGCGCCAGCGCCGCGTTCGGCGAAAAAACGTCGGTTGCCGCGTGCCGTATAGCAGAAAAAGCGTATCTTTGCAGCGCCATAAGGCGCTCGAATGGTGGAATCGGTAGACACGAGGGACTTAAAATCCCTTGGCCAGTGATGGCTGTGCGGGTTCAAGTCCCGCTTCGAGTACTCTAAGGGACGAATCGTTAAAATCACGGTTCGTCCTTTTGTTTTTATCTCCATAAGGATTTGTATATGAACCATTTAGCACAAAGAATACATTGACGCTCTTAGGTTCAATATCGCCCGAATTCTTATCATAGATAAATCCGTCCGAGAATAAGAGCTTTTGCAGCTTCCGCTTCCCTTCCAATCCTTGTAATTGCCACAGTTCAAATAAGTTATACCTCATCTTGAAAGCAAAATCTATAAATCTATCGAGGTTCAATATTCCCGTGTCAAGACTCGCCAATTCTATCTTCAAATCCTTGATTTCACCCTCCAATCTTCCAATCACCTTCTCACATATCCCCTGCTTCTTAGCATCCGTACAAAGCACATAGTTTGTTTCTGCTTGCTCTAACTCCTTTTCTTTCTTCTTCAAATTTGCCTTGATACCCTTAACTCTTTCCTGATTTTCTTTATTCATCGCATCAAAAGTCATAGCAAGCTGTATCTTTAACAAATTCTCCACTTTATTAGATAAAGCATAACTGTTCAGCAAGATTTCAAAAGCCTCATGCACTTTCCGAGTGGAGCTATTGAATCTACACCCCTTGCGCCCACATACATAATAACCTATGTCAGTACGTCCAAACCGCTTGCGCATCTTCGTAGAAATGCTTGCAGTCAAGTTATGTCCGCAGCAAGGGCATTTAATACTGCCTAACAACGGAGCATAATCTTTATCAATCTTCAACTCATAACCGCTATGATTCTTACTCAACTCACCATTGACCTTCAAGAAGATTTCTTCAGAAACAAGGGCGGGGTGATTGCCTTTCACTATATCACCCTGTAAAAACTTATGAGCCATATAACCACAGTAGAAAGGATTCTTAAACACCTCTGAAAGTTTCTGCTTACAGATAATCAAACCTTCAGAAGCCAAACGATGTCTAATTTCTTCATTGGAAAGTTTATTATAAGCCTTCCACAAAAAAGCCTTGCGCAACAGTTTTCCTTCTTCATTGATAGTGATAACCTGCTCTTTCTTCGTTGTCTTTTGATCATAGCCTCTTGGAGCTTTCCCTATCCAACGTCCTTTCAATAAAGCCTTTATACTGTTTTCTATGGTAGTAGCTCGCTTTTCATCATTCTGAAACCTTGCATTAGCCAACTCCATCAACTGCATATACTTTCCTACGGGAGTCCGAGGGTCGTAGGTCGATGTAGCCGACACTACATAAGCTCCCCTTGCCTCAACTTCTTCAATGATTGTCGTGCTTCCCGTCCGACTGAAACGGGAAGTGCTGAAAACAATCACTACATCAATCTTAATCTTACTTTTCCGAATGAAAGTAAGCATTCTGTTAAACTCTTTCCGTTCCTTATCACTCTTGGCAGATTCATAGCTACCGCCAAATTCACCAAGAACGGTGTAAGAGTGCTTTGCAGCATACTCCCTGCACTTTTCCAACTGAACATCAAGACTTTGACCATCTACCTGTTCGCTTGAACTAACGCGGGTATAGATCAACGCATTTCCGCCTTCTACTCTTTCACTTTCCTTCTCACCCTTTGCAAAATCCTTTAAATCAAATAATTTATTCATGCTACTGCTTTATTATAAATGTTAAACACTAATACTGAATATTCGTAGAGAGTATCTACCAACACACTTGCCTTTTCATTATCAATTTCAGAAAAGTTCCTATCCTCTTTTACCATACCTATATCTATCTTCATCCTATGACCAAAGTTAAATTATACCTACCATTACCGCAAACCGAAACTGAATATCAGCCTAATTATTATCATTCATTAGATCTACTTCTTTATTTTCCAAAGAATTATCAACTTTCGCATTATAATAAGCTATATAATCATCAACCCATGACTTTACTGTCTTATCACTAACGCCTATCATCTTTGATATTTTCCTATAGCTATTGCCCTCTTTATACAGTTTGTAAGCCTGTTCTTTCTGTGGAGTTATATCAGGTTTTCCTTTCAGTAACTCTTTTTCCACAGCATACCCTTCTTCCACAAACTCTATGAAGCCATCTTTCCTCTTTGTTAAAGTACCGACAAGTACATTATTCTCGTCCATGCTGATAGCACAACTCCTTGCTTTAAGCTGTTTGAGATAAACTTTTCTTTCTCCTTCAACCTTTCCGACGGCAAAACAAGAATCTATGAAGTTAGATAAGTTTTTACTCCCTGAAAGTTTATCTAAGGTAAGTATTGCATTATCCTTAACCTTTGGAGAATGGCCAAGCAATAAAACACTTACCCCCAACATCTTCATTTTAGACTTAAAATTAATAATAAACTTTGCTGCCTCATTCCCCTTTTGCAGATTGGAATTCAGGTAAGTTATATTATCCACTATGAAAATCTTAATCCCCAAGTCTGTTGCTTCTTCCATCCTCTGAAACAGCTTTTTCAAGCGTTCTTTATCAACGCAATACTTATCTACATCCAAGTTTGGCCGAAGTAAATTTTCAGAAAAGACATAATGTCCTTTCCCATCTTCAGTTTCATACCTATCACTTAGCTGCTGCTCTGACAATTCATAGTCGAAATACATCACCGTCTTACCTTTCTTTGCAATTTCCTCTGCAATCTGCACAGCAATCATACTTTTGCCGACATTGGCTGCTCCAAAGAATACAGTCAATTCCTTCTCAATCCACAGATTTTTGTATAAATACTCTCGCTTTTCAGCTTTCATTCCATCTTCAACAACTTCATTAAGAGTTGTATACTCAAACTGTGTATCTTTGTTTGTTCCTTTCATAACTAATTAATTTTTAAATTATTAATTCTGTCATTTCGGCCTCATTGACGCTGCAAAGGTAGGCACATAATGCTCTGATTGCAATTTTGAGAATACCATATAAAAATATAAGCCGCTAATTATTAGCGACTTATATAATAATCATTCTTAAACTGTGCAAATATCGTGAAAATCAAAAATCCTACCATTTAAGCATATTCCAAAACTCTTCTTGTTCATGTATTATATTCTTATAAAGGGGGTTGGATGGATTGTTCTTATCAATGTACCCATATAGTACATTCCTCCTATATGTTGGCGATTCTATTCCATAGTATTCTGCTATCAAATTTGATGCGACCGATAGTTTGCCTTGAATTGTGGGTAAAAGTAGATTGCATCTTTCTATAAACA
Organism: uncultured Alloprevotella sp.; assembly: GCA_944322325.1. Classification (GTDB taxonomy): domain Bacteria; phylum Bacteroidota; class Bacteroidia; order Bacteroidales; family Bacteroidaceae; genus Alloprevotella. The sequence goes on along the minus strand of CALUOQ010000009.1, from coordinate 999 downwards.
GCATAAGGATAATGCCGACTCTATATTGAGATGTTTCTTCTTTAATCTTGTAAAGCTGTTCCAATTTATCAAGATAGTGTTTTACGACTTTAACATTTTTGGGGGCGGCCAATTTTAATAGAACCTCATCATTGTTATATCCTAAAATATGCCTTAATTGCTTGACTACAAAATCTCTTCGAGTTGACTTAATTTCCACCTTTTCATCCAAAACATATAACAGTCTATTCAGGGCGTATAGGTTTACTTTATACATCTTTCTGAATTGCTTGAAATTGCACTTTTGTTGATACAACTCAATCAATGACTTTATTATTCCAATCTTATCTTCTTTATTAATGTATTGTGTGGTTATATAGGCCAATTGCAAATCTACATATTCCTTCGGTGTATCTTCCGTAGTTAATGCGTATTGCAGTCTATCAGAAAGATAATCATCTCCATTGAAATCATTGGCCGTATGTCCGAATAGTTCAAACGTATCATTGTCGTTAATCTCCAAATCTTCCTTTATTTCATCAACTTCTTTGTCTGATGGCATATATTCATCTGAACAAAAATAATAGAAGTTATCTATATTCTCATTCTCAAATACATATCGAAAGACTGTTGTATATCCATATAGTTTCATGGCCTGTCATATTATTTATATGTTTACTTTTTTGATACCTCTGCCTCCTGCCTTTTGATGGAGGACACCTTTCCTAATGGTACATTTTGAATTTTGGTATGGTTTAGACGGCGATAAACCATAGTTGCGTAGCGAGCCGTATGTTATTCCAAGCTCTTCTGACGAGTGGAATTCATAAATGTTGGCGATGCTGCCGTAATACTCATGCACATCACCAATCTGCAAATGTATAACCGTGCGTTCTTTCTTTTCTGTTGCTTCCATATATACTTTTTCTTGCAAAGATACGGGAAATATGGCAAATAATAAATATAAATCATTTATTTTAGATTCTTTAGCTTTGCAAACTTGCGTATGTTTAGTAAATG
>CALUOQ010000008.1 GCA_944322325.1 uncultured Alloprevotella sp. | reverse complement strand
ATAAATTTAATGCTTTTATCGCTATGTTCCTAATTTTCAAAGGAATAATTTCAATCCTTATATCGAACTCACGTTATATTACCAAAATCATAACCTATATCCTTACCGCTTGCATCATCGCCATATCCGCCCCAATAATCAGGACTTCCTGAGACATCCAAGGTATTAAAGAAGAAATAACCGTTACAAGAACCTCTCCACCCCCAAATGCAATGGAACAGGCCAAAATCGTCGGAATAAAAATGATAAGGGTATTGATTTTCATCAATGGTACGATAGATAGAATTCTGGATGTAACCGTCTACGATCCAAACATGAGAACCTGCCCCATGCATATCTGTACCAATTACAATCACCGGACCTTGCTTATAAGGAATAAACTCATATGAACCAGAAAGCCAATCTTCCACGAAAAAGGGCAAAAAATTTTCAATTCCATAAGCAGTATATCCCATTTTATTAAATGCTGGAGCTATCGCATCAACTGAAGCACCACTTGTACCAACACCGTAATTCATATTTAGCATATCCGAATCACCCAGTCGTTTCATAAGCAAAGCGACATCTGAATTCTTCGCCCCTTTTTTCATTGAACGCCACATCAACTTTTGCCCATTAATTTCTCGCGGCCAATCAAAATAAGACATCAACTGCGCCATGGCCACTGCCACACATCCCACCGAAGCCTGCTTCCCATCTGCGGTAAAACAGTACTGATTGAAAGGTTCATTTTGATGCCAATTTCCCACTTCTGGCCATAACAAAGGAAGTTGCCTCTTCTCTAATTTAACTTGATAGGAATACCTCTCGTCCACTTCTTTACCGATAGGAAAGCCATCTTCCGCCAATGTTCGTAATATGTGCTGCTCCATATTTTTGAAAAAAAGTGCGAGTCCTTTGTTTTCTATTGTATCAGAGATATCTAAGTGCCCCTCTTCAGAAATAGCGTAAATCAAAGGCAAGCGCTTATCCGCCGAAACGATAGAAAAACCTTGTTCGTTCTCATAATTAATCAAATAGACCAACGTGTCGGGGATTTCGTGCTCCGCAGTCCTCATAACTGGCGATGCCGTCGCTCTCACATATTCAACTGTTTTTACTCTTCTGTCCATGGAAAACCCTTTAGTGTCCCTATTCGCCGTATCCATCTGGTTCAACAGTTGATTGGAAAGTTTAATAGCTTCTGCCTCTGAGAGAGAGACGGATGAAGACGAATTAACTGGCTCAACGGATTGTACTGGCAAAGCTATATCATTTTCGCATGATATACAGAGCGTCCCCAAAACGAAAAATGCTGAAATTAAAGTTTTCATAATAGATTATTTTATTAATTTCTGCAAAGTTAGGCTCAGCACCTCGTCTTCGCAATACCCATATATGGTGATTTCGCACGGAGCGCACTCCCGGCCACGCCGCGTATGAACGCAATCGCGGGAGCAACCGGAATCCGGTATGGCTCCCGCGAAAACGCATCATTCCCGCTAAGAGTCAAAGGGTTGACTTACTGACAGGTCGGGACGGACTTACCGCGCAACTTACGCACGAAGAAGTCGTACATACGGCGTACCTCGTAGCGCCCGCCGAGGTTGTGGTCCTTGCCTGGCAGGTAGAGTTGCTCGAACATTTTGCCGGCACGCACCAGGGCGTCGACCACCTGAAGCGTCGACGCCGGGTCGACGTTGTCGTCCAGTTCGCCGTTGATGAGAAGCAGGTCACCTTGCAACCGGTGGGCGTTCGCAACGTTCGACGAGCGGACATACGACGAGTCGACGGGGTAGCCCATCCACTGCTCGTTCCACCAGATTTTGTCCATCCGGTTGTCGTGGCAACCGCAGAAAGCCACGGCCGCCTTGTAGAAGTCGCCGTGGAACAAGAGGGCGGCGAGCGCGTTTTGCCCGCCGGCCGACCAGCCGTAGATGCCTACGCGCGACAGGTCCATGTACGGATAGCGCTCGGCGGCGGCCTGCATCCAGCGGATACGGTCGGGGAAGCCGGCGTCCGCAAGGTTCTTCCAGCACACGTCGTGAAAGGCCTTCGAGCGGTTGCCGGTGCCCATGCCGTCTATCTTCACGACGATGAAGCCCAGCTCCGTAAGGGGCGTAATGTACCAGTCGTAGGCCGAGAAGTTTTTGTTGACGAACGAGTCGTGCGGCCCGGCGTAGATATCCTCGATGACGGGATACGTGCGCGTCGGGTCAAAGCAGGCCGGGCGGAAGATAGTCCCCCAGATGTCCGTCACGCCGTCGCGCCCCTTGGCCACAAAGGGCTCGGGCACGGACCAGCCGGCACGCATCAGGTCCGCCGTGTCGCACACGGCCAGCGTGTCAATGAGGCGGCCCGTCGCCGCGTCACGCAGCACGCTGACCGGAGGTACGTCGGGCTGGGAGTAGACGTCGACGCAGCGCGAGTAGTCGTCCGAGAACGTGAGGACGTGGTTGCCCTCCTCGGGCGTCAGCTCCACGGGCTCGCCGCCGTCGAAGCTCACTTTATAGTAATGCAGATTATACGGGTCCTCGCCCTCGTGGCGGCCGGAGGCAAGGAAGTAGACCGTGCGTGCCTCATCGTCCACACGGACCACCCGCCGCACGGGCCACTCGCCGCGCGTCAGCTGTCGCTTCACGGCGCCCGTCCGCCCGTCTATCAGATAGAGGTGGCGCCATCCGTCGCGCTCGGAGAGCCAGAGCAGCTCGCCCGTGGCCGCGACGTCGTGACGGTAGAGTTTGTAGTACTCGATGAACGTGTCCGACCGCTCGTCGACAATGGGCGTCACGCGGCCCGTCGTGGCGTCGACGGCGGCCACGACGTAGCGCTGGTGTCCCCGTTCGTTGTACTCGAACGTGAAGGCCGAGCCGCCCGGCCGCCAGCCCGTCAGGCGCAGTTCATACTGTTTCTGATAGGGCGCGAGGTCAATCGGCACTTGCCGTCCGCGCCCTACGTCGAACAGGGCGGGCATCGTCAGCGGCAGGGCGTCGCCCGGCTTGGCGTAGCGGCGCCAGTGGAGCCGGGGCTGTACTTGGTCTGTCGGCGAGGATTCCAACAGGGGTATCTGCCGCTCCTCGACCTCGCGCACCCTGACGGCGGCGAGCCGACGCCCGTCGGGCGACCACTCCAGCCCCCGGTAGGCAAAGCCGGGCGCGCCGTCGTAGCTCAGCTGCACGGGCGCGGCGTCCCTGCGCCCCACCTCCTGGACATACACGTTGTGGTCGCGGACGTAGGCTCGGAGCCGCCTGTCGGGCGAGAGGACGCCGCGACCGCGCTCCCGCTTCGCCTCCTCCTCATTCTCCGGTTTGACGCTCACCGCGCGCACCATCGAGTCCAGCTCCGCCCGCGTCGCAACGCGGCGGCGCGAGCCGTCGCGCCCGTCGACCAGGTAGAAGCCGTCGCCCGCGCGCTCGTGGTTCTGAAACCAGAAATAGTTTGTCCGCTCCACCCAGTGGGGCTGCACGGCGGCGGAATAGACCAGCGACGCCCGGCGCGGCAGCGTGTCCAGCCGCTCGAAGGGGAACACGTCCTGCGCGTCCGCCGTCAGCAGCGAGCCGAGGCACAGGCCCGCCGACAAAAAAATCCGAGAATAATTCATGAATACTTAGGCTTATCAGAAAATTTTCCGGACAAAGATACGCAGAAACGCCCGACGGCGCAAGAAGGACGGGGGTACAGATTGGAAGAAACACGATACCGACACCTTTTACATCTCACCAGTCCCCCTATTTTCTACCGTTACAGGTAGGATTTCCTATCGCTGCGACAGATTTTCCTAACGCTGCGACAGATTTTCCTAACGCTGCGACAGATTTTCCTAACGCTGCGACAGAAATTCCTAACGCTGCGACAGAAATTCCTAACGCTGCGACAGATTTTGCAGAAGCAACCCGCAAAACTTCACAGTTCCCGTGCCCGACACCGCAGACCGACTCCCCAACGGGCAAGTCCTCCGCGCGGAGGCACAAAAAAGTCCCGCCCGGCGCGGACCTTGCGGCCGGCCGGGCGGGAATGGGGAAAAAGGATTCGTCGCGCGGGTTTAGAGGCTCCAGTCCTCCTTGGCCTTGCGCACATAGCTGGCGTAGCGGCGCTTGGCGGCCTCCTCGGTCTTGTCGAAGAGCTCCTGAGCCTCGGCGGGACGGGCCTTCTTCAGCGAGAGGAAGCGGACCTCGCCGTTGAGGTAGTCTTGGAACTTCGACCAGTCGGGCTCCTTCGAATCGAGGGTGAAGGGGTTCTTGCCCTCGGCTTCGAGCGCGGGATTGAAGCGCCACAGCTGCCAGTAGCCGCACTCGACGGCCTTGGCTTCCTCAGCCTGGCTCTTGCCCATGCCGCCCTTGGCCTTGAGGCCGTGGTTGATGCAGGGTGCGTAGGCAATGATGAGCGAGGGTCCGGGGTAGGCTTCGGCTTCGCGGATGGCTTTCAGAGTCTGCGCCTGGTCGGCCCCCATGGCAATTTGGGCGACGTAGATGTAGCCGTAGGTGGTCTGCATGAGACCGAGGTCCTTCTTGGTCACGCGCTTGCCCGCTGCGGCAAACTGGGCGATGGCGCCGAGCGGCGTGGCCTTGGAGGCCTGACCGCCGGTGTTGGAGTAGACTTCGGTGTCGAGCACGAGGATGTTGACGTCCTCACCGCTGGCCAGCACGTGGTCCAGACCGCCGTAACCGATGTCGTACGACGCGCCGTCGCCACCAATGATCCACTGGCTGCGCTTGGTGAGGTAGTGCGTCAGCTCGGCGAGCTGGGCGCAGACGGGGCACTGGCCCTTGGCGGCCTCAATCATCGGCGCGAGCTTGTCGGCGGCGGCGCGGCTGGCGTCGGCGTCCTCGCGGCCGGCAATCCAAGCCTGAGCGGCCTCCTTGAACTCGGCGGGCACGTGCTCGTCGGCCAGCGACTGCTCGAGCAGGCTCTGGATGCGATTGCGCATCTTCTTGTTGGCCAGCACCATGCCCAAGCCGAACTCGCAGAAGTCCTCGAACAGCGAGTTGGCCCAAGCGGGACCCTGACCCTTCTCGTTCTTCGTGTAAGGCGTCGAGGGGATGGAACCGGAGTAGATGGACGAGCAGCCGGTGGCGTTGGCAATCATCTGACGGTCGCCGAAGAGCTGCGAGATGAGCTTGACGTAGGGCGTCTCGCCGCAACCGGAGCATGCGCCGGAGAACTCGAAGAGCGGCGTGGCGAACTGGGAGTTCTTGGGATTCTGCTTGATGTCGACAAGGTGCTGCTTGGTCTTCACGTTCTTGACGCAGTATTCCCAGTTGTCGGCTTCGGCCATCTGAGTCTCGAGCGGTTTCATGACGAGTGCCTTGTTGCCACGCAGACCCGGGCAGACGTCGGCACAGTTGCCGCAGCCGAGACAGTCGAGCACGTCGACCTGCTGGCGGAAGTGCATTCCCTTCATGGCAGCCGGGGCCTTCATCTCGAGCGTCGTGGCGGTGAAGCCTTTGACCTCCTCGTCGTCCATCACGAACGGGCGGATGGCAGCGTGCGGGCAGACATAGGCGCACTTGTTGCACTGGATGCAGTTCTCAGGAATCCACTCGGGGACGAATGCAGCGACGCCGCGCTTCTCGTAAGCGGCCGTGCCCTGCTCCCAGGTGCCGTCTACGGAGATGTTGAATGCCGAAACGGGTAGCAGGTCGCCGTTCTGAGCGTTAATAGGACGGACGAGGTCGCTGATGTAGGCGGGTTCGTCGCGCTCTACGGCCGGATCGGCGGGCAGGCTGGCCCAGGCGGGATCGACAGCGAGCTCCTTGTATTCGCCACCGCGGTCAACGGCCTGATAGTTCTTGTCAACGACGTCCTGACCCTTCTTGCCGTAAGACTTGACGATAAACTTCTTCATCTGCTCGACGGCGAGGTCAACGGGGATGACCTGCGTGATGCGGAAGAAAGCGGATTGGAGGATGGTGTTGGTGCGGTTGCCCAGGCCAATCTCCTGTGCGATCTTCGTGGCGTTGATGTAGTAAACCGTGATGTGGTGCTCGGCGAAATAACGCTTGACGTTGTTCGGCAGATTGGCGGCCAGCTCGTCACCCTCCCAAATGGTGTTGAGCAGGAAGGTGCCGCCGTCGCGCAGACCGCGGAGCACGTCGTACATGTGCAGGTAGGCCTGAACATGGCAGGCGACGAAGTTTGGCGTCTTAATCTGATAGGTGGAACGGATGGGGTGGTCACCGAAACGCAGGTGCGAGCAGGTGAAACCACCGGACTTCTTAGAGTCGTAAGAGAAGTAGGCCTGGCAATACTTGTCGGTATTGTCGCCGATAATCTTGACGGAGTTTTTGTTGGCGCCGACCGTACCGTCCGCACCGAGGCCGTAGAACTTCGCTTCGAAGATGCCTTCGCCGCCGAGCGCCATCTCCTTTTCAAGCGGCAGGGAGGTGAACGTCACGTCGTCGACGATACCGAGCGTGAAGTGGTCCTTCGGCGTCGGCAGGGCAAGGTTGTCGTAAACGGAGATAATCATCGTCGGCGTCGTGTCGCACGAACCGAGACCGTAGCGGCCACCCACGATGAGCGGGGCATTCTCCTGGCCGTAATAAGCGTCCTTGACGTCGAGATAGAGCGGCTCGCCGGAAGCACCGGGTTCCTTGGTACGGTCGAGCACGGCAATGCGCTTGCAGGTCGCAGGCACTGCTGCGAGCAAATGCTTCACCGAGAACGGGCGGTAGAGGTGCACGCTGACCATGCCGACCTTCTCGCCTTTCTTGTTAAGGTAGTCGATGGCTTCACGGGCGGCCTCGGTGACGGAACCCATGCAGATGATGACGCGCTCGGCGTCGTCGGCGCCATAATAGCTGAAGAGTTTGTAATCGCGGCCCGTAATCTTGGAGACTTCGGCCATATACTTCTCGACAATGGCGGGCACCGCGTCGTAGTATGCATTGCAGCTCTCGCGATGTGCGAAGAAGGTCTCGGGATTCTCAGCCATACCGCGGGCTACCGGATGTTCGGGCGAAAGGGCACGGGCGCGGAACTCGCTCAGCGCCTTTTGGTCGACGAGCGGACGGAGGTCCTCCTGGTCGATTTCCTCAATCTTCTGGTACTCGTGGGAGGTGCGGAAACCGTCAAAGAAGTTAATGAAAGGCACGCGGCTCTCAATGGTAGCCAAGTGGGCGACAGCCGAAAGGTCCATCACCTCCTGCACCGAGCCTTCGCACAGCATGGCGAAGCCCGTCTGGCGGCAGGCCATGACGTCGCTGTGGTCACCGAAGATACACAGGGAGTGAGTGGCCAGCGTGCGGGCCGACACGTGGAACACGCAGGGCAGCAGTTCGCCGGCAATCTTGTACATGTTGGGAATCATCAGCAGCAGACCCTGCGACGCGGTGAACGTGGTCGTCAGCGCGCCGGCCTGCAACGAACCGTGTACGGCACCGGCCGCACCGCCTTCGGACTGCATTTCCTGTACCGTCACGGTATCGCCGAAAAGGTTCTTGCGACCCTGTGCGGCCCACTCGTCGACGTGTTCCGCCATGGGCGACGACGGTGTGATGGGGTAGATAGCTGCGACTTCCGAGAACATATACGCGATATGCGCAGCGGCCTGGTTGCCATCACAAGTGATAAATTTCTTTTCCTTTGCCATAATGCTTAAAATTGTTATGTGCGTTGTATTGTTTGTTAGGATTGTCCTGCTTAATAAAGAAAGCCGAAAAGCCATATCGGAATCTCGCGACCGCGACCCACCTCGGCGTTGTAGCGGGCGTAGTAGAGGGACTCGTCGGTTTTCATACGGCGACGCTTGTCACAGACGCAGATGTCCTTCAGGCCGTCGACGCGGTAGACGCCGTCGCGCTTGCCGCGATGGACTGCGTGGTGACGCCACAGACTGTTGACGAAGAAGCACTCCATAATATGTTGCTCGCTGAGACTCGGGTTGTAGACGGCGTACATCAGATTGGTGTCGTGGAGCATCACGGTGGCGGGCTTCTTGGGAAAGGCTTCTCCCTCGCGATAGACGAGGTTTATGAGCCGCGCCTCTTCGAGATTCTTCAGGTAGTTCATCACCGTGGCGCGCGACGTCCCGATAGCCGCGGCCAGGCTGCTCACGTTGGGACTGGCAGCGCCGTCCGACGCCAGCAGATAGAGCAGCTTCTTGATGCGCGACAAGTACTTGAGTTCGATTTGCTTGATGAAGAGGATGTCAACCTCAATCATCATGTTCATCGCCTTGAGGAGGTTCTCGGTGAAATTGCGGCTCTCGAGATAAAAGGGATAGTAGCCATGGTGCAGATAGTCCTGGAAGTACTGCCACGGACGTACCTTGGGCAAAATCGCCTTGAGGATGCGCTCGTGGTCATGGAGTATCTCGTCGAGACTGTAAGCCGCCAGGTTTCCTCCAGTCTGCAGGTTGACAAACTCGCGGAAGGAGAAGCCGTGAAGCACGTAGCAACGGCTTATCTGCGTCAGCTCGTCGTCCTGCTCGTCGGCCGTCTCGACGGACGAAGTGGTGTAGACGATGCGCAGCCGGGCAAAGCGCCGATAGCACGCACAGAGCTCCTGCCGCCAGTCGGGCAGTTTGAACGCCTGGTCGACGAGCAGCACCTGCCCGCCGCCACGATAGAACTCGTCGGCAAAGTCCACGAGCCCGCGCCCTTGGAAGTAGAAGCTGTTCATGTTGACGTACAGACACTGGCGCATACCCGGCTCGAAATTCTCCTTGGCATACTGTAGCAGAAACGTCGTCTTGCCCACACCGCGGGGGCCCTTGATGCCTATCATGCGGTAGTTCCAGTCTATGCTGTCCATGAGAGCACGACGGACGGGAGCGTTGGTCTGTTCTATCAAGTATGCGTGCGTCTGAAAAAAGGTTTCCATCACGGCTATCGACGTTTGCCGACAAAGGTACGACTATTCCCGAAAAATGCAAAGCAGACTTTTCAAATTATTTTCTGCGCCTCGCAGACAACCAACGCCGCAAAAGCCCCACACAAGTGCTACGACAGAAAATCCTATCGCGGCGATAGAAATTCCTGTCGTAGCGATAGAAATTCCGGTCGTAGCACTTGTTTTTCCGACCTGTACACCCCGTTCGGCCAAGTGCTGCCAACGGGACGGCCGGAGCAGCGTCGCCGGCAAGAAAGCGGGCGAAAACCGGTCCCACGGCCCTGGAAGAGGCGACAAAAAGAGGATTCCCATAAATTATTCCAAACTTATGCATATTTAGCGAGGTGGTGCGAAAAATTATGCTTACCTTTGCAGGCAAATCCAATAACGAACGTCATGAAAAGAATAGACCGCATTGAAGTCCTGCGCGACATCCTGCTGAAGCAGCGCGTAGGCGGACAAAACGAGATTCTCAAACAGCTGGCCGAACGCGGTTTCAGCGTGACCCAAGCCACCCTTTCGCGCGACCTGCGCCGCATGAAAGCCGTGAAAATCTCCACCGAGACAGGCTTCGTCTACGTGCTGCCCGAGCACCCGCTCTACCGGCGCAACGGCGAACTGCGTCTCGCGCCCGACTATCTGCGCCAGTCGGGCTTCATCTCGCTCGACTTCTCGGGCAATCTGGCCGTGATGCACACGCGACCGGGCTACGCCGCCGGTATGGCTGTCGAAATCGACGCCAGCTCGTTGGCCGGCATTGTCGGCACTCTGGCCGGCGACGACACCGTGCTCATCATCATGGCTGAGGACCTGACGCGCCAGCAGCTCGTCGACGAGCTCGCACAGCTCTTCCCCGCCGTCAAGTCCGTCATGCCCTAAGCGAACATTCAACCTAACCCTATAAAAACATAACCGTCTTTCTGTAAAAAATGGAAGAATACAATGACGGCATCGACGTAGTCGTAGCCGATGCTTCCCACGAGAAATACGTGGACACCATACTGACCACCATCACTGAAGCAGCCAAAGTACGCGGTTCGGGCATCGCCTCGCGAACGCACGAGTACCTCGCCACGAAAATGAAGGAGCGCAAGGCCATCATCGCCCTTCACGGCGAAGAGTTTGCCGGCTTCTGCTATATCGAGAGCTGGGAAAACAAACACTATGTGGCCAACTCGGGCCTCATCGTAGTGCCCAAGTTCCGCGGCCATCACCTGGCCACGCGCATCAAGAAGATGGCTTTCACGCTGAGCCGCCTGCGCTGGCCCCACGCCAAGATTTTCGGCCTGACGAGCAGCGGCCCCGTCATGCGCATCAACACGATGCTCGGCTACGTCCCCGTTCCCTTCTCCGAGCTCACCCAAGACGACGAGTACTGGAAAGGCTGCGGCACGCCCGACCACCCCTGCTGCGTGAACTACGACGTGCTCTGCCGCACCGGGCGCAAGTACTGCGTCTGCACGGGTATGCTCTACGACCCCGAGAAGCACCCCGGCGATCCCCTGCCCGTACAGCTGCCCGACGATGTGGTGAAGATGGCCGAGGAATGTGCCCGCAAGAATTTACGCTGACCCCCACACTGATTATAGGACTTACACATTATATATATTATGGCAAAGAAAGTTGTAGTGGCCTTTAGCGGCGGACTCGACACGAGCTACACCGTGATGTACCTGGCCAAGGAAATGGGTTACGAAGTCTACGCCGCGTGTGCCAACACCGGCGGTTTCAGCCCCGAACAGCTCCGCACGAACGAGGAAAACGCCTACAAGCTGGGCGCCAAAAGCTACGTGACGCTCGACGTCACCCACGAGTACTACGAGAAGAGCCTCCGATACATGATTTACGGCAACGTGCTCCGCAATAACGTCTATCCTATCTCGGTCAGCTCCGAGCGCATTTTCCAGGGCATGGCCATTGCGCGCTACGCCAAGGAAATCGGCGCCGAGGCCATCGCTCATGGTTCGACTGGCGCCGGCAACGACCAGGTGCGCTTCGACATGACGTTCATGGTCATGGCTCCGGGCGTCGAAATCATCACCCTGACGCGCGACCGCAACCTCTCGCGCCAGGAGGAGGTCGACTACCTGAACCAGCACGGATTCAAGGCCGACTTCGCCAAGCTCAAGTACTCCTACAACGTCGGCATCTGGGGCACGAGCATCTGCGGCGGCGAAATTCTCGACAGCCGTCAGGGCCTGCCCGACGAGGCTTACCTCAAGCCCGTCGTCCGCACCGGCACGGAGGAGCTCCGCCTCACCTTCACCAAGGGTTGCCTCACGGGCGTCAACGGCACGGTTTACGACGACCCTGTCAAGGCCATACAGGCGGTGGAGGAGATCGGCGCTGCGTACGGCATAGGCCGCGACATGCACGTGGGCGACACCATCATCGGCATCAAAGGCCGCGTGGGCTTCGAGGCCGCAGCGCCGGCCCTTATCATCGGTGCCCACCGCTTCCTTGAGAAATACACCCTCAGCAAGTGGCAGCAGTACTGGAAGGACCAGGTGGCCAACTGGTACGGCATGTTCCTCCACGAAAGCCAGTACATGGAACCCGTGATGCGCGACATCGAAGCCATGCTCGAGTCGTCGCAACGCCACGTCAACGGCACCGTCATTCTCCAGTTGCGCCCGCTCGGTTTCTCGACCGTGGGCGTCGACAGCCCCGACGACTTGGTAAAGACCAAGTTCGGCGAATACGGCGAGACGCAGAAAGGCTGGACCGCCGACGACGCCAAGGGATTCATCAAGGTGCTCTCCACGCCGCTGCGCGTGTACTACGCCAACCACCCCGACGAGGCTCAGGAAATCGAGAAGTAATCCACGCGGCACGCCTGTCGCCCGACCCGTCGCGGCCACAGGCGTGCCCTTGTTTCACCCTAACCCATCGCAGACAAATGATTAAAGTGGGAATCGTAGGCGGCGCCGGATACACGGCCGGCGAACTGCTGCGCATCCTCCTGAACCACCCCGAGGTTGAAATCGTCTTCGTCAACAGCGAAAGCAACGCCGGCAACCCCATCGCCGACGTGCACGCCGGCCTCACGGGCGACACCGACATGCGCTTCACCGACCGCCTGCCCCTCGACGCGGTCGACGTGCTTTTCTTCTGCTTCGGTCACGGCAAGAGTACCCAGTTCCTGACTGAACACCCCGTCCCCGAGGGCGTGAAGATTGTCGACCTCGCACAGGACTTCCGCCTGGCGGCGCCAGGCAATGACTACGTTTACGGCCTGCCCGAACTCCACCGCGAGGCCATACGCCAGGCCCGCCACGTGGCCAATCCGGGCTGCTTCGCCACCTGTATACAGCTGGCCCTCCTGCCGCTGGCCGGGGCCGGACTGCTCACGGCCGACATCACCGTCAACGCCGTCACCGGTTCCACCGGCGCCGGGGTCAAGCCCTCGGCCACGACGCACTTCTCCTGGCGCTCGGGCAACATGAGCGTCTACAAAGCGTTTCAGCACCAGCACATCCCCGAGGTGCGCCAGAGCCTCAGTGAACTGCAGCCCGAACTGCCGGCCGCGATTGACTTCATTCCGTGGCGCGGCGACTTCCCGCGCGGCATCTTCCTGACGGCCGTCGTACCCCTCGAGGCCGAAGCCGCCGAACGCCTGGCCGCTGAGGGCGCCGTGGAGCGTCTCTACGCCGACTTCTACGCCGGCTCGCCCTTCACGCACTACTCGGTCCGCCCTGTCGACATGAAACAGGTCGTCGGGACAAACAAAGCCCTGATCCACGCCGACCTCCACGGCCGCAAGCTCCTTGTCACAGCCACTATCGACAACCTGCTCAAGGGCGCGTCGGGACAGGCCGTTGAGAACATGAACCTACTCTTCGGACTCGACGAGACCGCGGGGCTCCGCCTCAAGGCCATCGCTTTCTGAGTGCCGACCACAACTAAGCCAAACTCACATGAAACTATACGACGTTTATCCTCTCTTTGACATCAACATCGTCAAGGGCCGGGGCTGCCACGTCTGGGACGACCAGGGGCAGGAGTACCTCGACCTCTACGGCGGCCATGCCGTCATCAGCATCGGCCACTGCCACCCCCATTACGTCGAAGCCCTCAGCCGGCAGGCCTCCACGCTGGGCTTCTATTCCAACTCGGTGATTAACGACCTTCAGCGGCAACTGGCGAGCCGTCTGGGCCCGGTCTGCGGCTACGACGACTACCAGTTGTTCCTCATCAACTCGGGTGCCGAAGCCAACGAGAACGCGCTGAAGCTCGCCTCGTTCCACACCGGCCGCACCCGCGTGCTGGCCGCCAGCCACGCTTTCCACGGCCGCACGTCGCTCGCCGTCGAAGTGACGGACAACCCAAAGATTACGGCCCCCATCAACGCGAACGGCCACACGACGTTCCTGCCACTTAACGACCTCGACGCTTTCCGCGCCGAGCTGGCCAAGGGTGACGTGGCTGCTGTTATCGTAGAGTGTATCCAGGGCGTAGGTGGCATCCACATGGCTACACCCGAGTTCCTGCACGGCCTGCGCCAAGCATGTAACGAGACGGGTGCCCTCCTCGTATGCGACGAGATACAGTGCGGCTACGGCCGTTCGGGTCGCTTCTTCGCCCACCAGCACGCCGGAGTCCGCCCCGACCTCATCACCTGTGCCAAGGGCATCGCCAACGGCTTCCCCATGGGCGCCGTGCTCATCGCTCCACACATCAAACCCGTCTACGGACAGCTCGGTACCACCTTCGGCGGCAACCATCTGGCCTGCGCCGCAGCCCTGGCGGTTCTCGACGTCATCGAGAACGAGCACCTCGTCGAAAACGCCGCCCGCGTCGGCGCACATCTGCTGGACAAGCTCAAAGCGATGCCCGGCATCAAGGAAGTGCGCGGCCAGGGCCTCATGATTGGCGTTGAGTTCGACCATGACATCAAGGCCATGCGCCAGCGACTCGTCCACGACGAACACGTGTTCACCGGTGCAGCCGGCACCAGCATCCTGCGCCTGTTGCCGCCCCTGACGCTCACCCTCGCTGAAGCCGACGACTTCGTCGACCGCCTCAACCGCGTGCTCAGCGCCTCGCGCGCCTGATCTCCCCCCCTCCCCCAGACCGGCTACCGCCAGCGCAGCGACGCCCCGTGCGTCCGTCCGTCGACGGTAGCCGGTCCTGCGTTTAATCCCTCTCCCTACCCATGCTCGTGGCGTAACACTCCGAAATAATCGGAACGCCGTGGCCGAATTTCCGGGAATAATCCGTACATTTGCATCTGTCATTTCTATAATCACTCCCGCGGCGCGTCGAACAGCGCCTCCCGTGCCTCCGGCCACGCCACGCTTAAAACCACACCAAAGCCCTATGCTGAAAGCACAACTTTCCCTCTCCCTGCTGCTGGGTTGCCTGATGGTCGGCCCGGCTACCCTCAGCGCACACGCACACGCTCTCCCCCCACCCCGTTCCGTCATGACCGACGCCACAGCGGACGACACCGTACCCCGGCTCAGCGCCGAAACCGAGCGCCGCCTGCTGGAAAAAATCGGCCGCCTGCCCGTCTACACGGCCCACGCGGCTGAACGCACACCGTTCGACTGGCTCATCGAGCCGGAACGCTCGACAGCCGCCGTGTACCGCACGCCCGACGGAAAGGGCGTCGTCCTAGCCAACGCTATGGTGGCGCGTACGCTGCGTGTGGTGCCCAACCTGAGCACGGTATCCCTCATCAACCGCATGACGGGCGAGGAAATGTTGCGCGCCGCCAGCAGCGAGGGCTACGTAAGCCTTGACGGGGCGCGCTGGAGACTCGGCGGACTGGCCGGACAGCCCGAACGCGGCTACCTGGACCCGGCCTGGCTCGACGCGATGGAGCCTCTGCCGCAATCATTTCTGGTTGAGGATTTCGAGGTGTGCGAGGCGAAGCCCACAATGGAATGGGCTCGCCGACGGTGGGCTCTACAGACGGAGGACGCGACTGGCCGCGAGGTCGTCTTTACCCTGCACGGCAGCGGAGTGCAGCGGAACGTCACGGCCGAACTGCATTTCGTCATCTACGACCAAGTGCCCGCCCTGCGCAAGTGGCTGACCCTGACGAACGGGGGCAACGAGGCCCTGACGGTGGACAGTTTCAGCCTGGAACAACTGGCCTTCGCACAGCCCGAAACGCGCGTCAGCAACCACTTCGACCGACTCACGATGCCCAATCTGCACGTGGAGAGCGACTATGCCTGTGCCGGGGCCTTCACCGAACCCGAAACGGACCTCACTGAACACTGGACGACAGACCCGGCCTACACCTCGCAAGTCAACTACAGCCTGCGCCAGCCCTGTGTGCTCGAGGTGCGCCCGCCTCTGGGCCCCGACCAGCACGTGGCGCCCGGCGGCACGTTCGAGTCGTTCAACGTGTACGAAATGCCTTTCGACAGCGACGACCGCGAGCGCAAGGGCTTGTTCTGCCGCCGCTTCTATCGCGCTGTGGCGCCATGGACGACGGAGAATCCCATCCTCATGCACGTCACAAGCAGCGACCCCACGGTGGTGCGCCGCGCCATTGACCAGTGCCGGCAGGTGGGGTACGAAATGGTCATCCTCAGTTTCGGCTCGGGTGCCGACGCGGAGAACGTGTCGGAAGAGAATATCCGCAAGTTTAGCGAACTGGCCGACTACGCCCGCAGTCAGGGTGTCGAGCTGGGTTGCTACTCGCTGCTGGCCAGCCGGTGGATTGACGACAGCACCGACGTCATCAATCCCATGACAGGTAAGCGCGGCGGCATGACGTTCGGCAGCTCGCCCTGCCTCGGCTCGAGGTGGGCGGACCGCTATTTCGACAAGGTGCGCACCTTTCTGAAGCGCACGGGCATCAGTTGCCTGGAGCACGACGGCTCCTACCCCGGCGACCCCTGCGCCTCGACGCGCCATCCCGGCCACCGCGGTCTCGGCGACTCGCAGTGGAACCAGTTCCACCGCATCGCGACGTTCTACCGCGAACTACGCGCCGAAGGCCTCTTCCTCAACGTGCCCGACTTCTACTTCCTGAACGGCAGCAACAAAGTCGGCATCGGCTACCGCGAGGCCAACTGGTCGTTGCCGCGCGACCGACAAATCGTACATACACGGCAGATTAACTACGACGGCACGTGGGACCGCATGGCGTCAATGACGTGGAGCTTTGTGCCACTGGTCGAGTATCATGGCGGCGGTGCGGCGGCCACCATCGAACCGCTGAGCGAGCACCTCGCCGAGTACGAGCGACTCATGTTCCAGAACTATTCGGCAGGCGTACAGGCCTGCTACCGCGGGCCGCGACTCTACGACACGCCCGAAACGGAACGCACCGTGCGCCGCGTCATCGACTGGTACAAACGCTATCGCCGCCTGCTGAACAGCGACCTCATCCACCTGCGGCGCGTCGACCTGAAGGACTGGGACGGCTACCTGCACGTCGACCCCAAGGGCCAGGAAAAAGCCATGGCCGTACTGTTCAACCCGACCGACGAGCCGATGAAGCGCACCCTGCGCCTGCCGCTCTACTACACTGGTCTGCGCGAGAAGGCCCGCATCCGCCGCGAGGAGGGCAAGGCACAGACGTACCGGCTCGACCGCGATTACAGCGTGGAGCTCGAAGTGGAAATCCCGGCCGGCGGCTACACTTGGTACGTCGTCGAGTGAACGCTGAGGATCTGCCCAAAAACACGCGAAGCGCGACCGGAAGTTCCGGTCGCGCTTCGCGTGTAAACTGAGGGACAATACCCAAAACTACGAGAGCAACTGCTTGTAGACCTCGAACACCTCGTCGAGCAGACAGCAGAACACCACACGCTCAAGCGAGGGATGCGTGATGAGCGAGAACTGCACTTCGCGAATGGCTATCGCCGCCGCATCGCGCACGGGATAGCCGTAGACGCCCGTACTGATGGCCGGGAAAGCCAAGGAGCGGACACCGTGGGTCACGGCAAGCTCAATAGAGTTGCGGTAGCACTCGGCCAGCAGTTCGGCACTGTTGGCCTCGCTGTAGTAGACGGGCCCGACCGTATGGATGACGTAACGTGACGGCAGGCGGAAACCGGGCGTGATTTTGGCCTCACCGGTGCGACAACCGCCCAAGCGGCGACAGGCTTCGAGCAGTTCGGGGCCAGCGGCGCGGTGGATGGCGCCGTCGACACCTCCACCGCCCAAGAGCGTGGGGTTGGCGGCGTTGACGATGGCGTCGACGCGCAGCGTGGTGATGTCGCCGTGGACAACTTCGATGGTTTGCTTCATAACAGGGGACTTTAATGAGGGTAAAACGGGTCAGCGCGTATAGATGTGCTCAATCTCCGCTACATAGACAGTGTGGAGCGACTGTCCCTCGCCGGGACCGTACCAGCGTTCGAGACACTTCGGGTCGAGGAACTCGGCCGCCTGCATCTCGGAGCGATAGAGCTTGCGACACTGCAAGGTGAGCCGTGCCTGCTCGAACATGACGCAGCCGTCGGGCGTAGCAAGTGGACGGAGGCCCGTAGCGGCGGCCTTGTCACAATCGCGTCCGGAGTGCGAACCACAAAAATTGAGAATGTCCCGATGGGCATCACCCAAAAACGACAGGGTGAAGCGCTCGCAACACTCGACAAAACCATGCGTGTAGCGCTCGGGGCGCACAAAGACAAAGGCAACAGGACGGTTCCACAGGAAGCCGATGCCGCCCCACGAGGCAGTCATGGTGTTCCACGACTCAACAGAACCCGCCGTAACGAGCATCCACTCCTTCGAAATGGCCGTAACCATGTTTTCGCCCAGTTCGGCGATAGTGATTTCCTTCATAACTTTATTCAATACCGTTAAGGTCTACAAATTTACCACGAGCGCGCCGTTCGGCAATAATCCGCTTGAGATATTTTTGCCGGTCGGGGGCAATCCAGCGCCGCGCAAAGATGTTGGGGATGGCCACACCGAGCGAAATGCACAGGATAGCGAGGGCAGAACCCAGACCGAACTGCATGGCGTGGGTCACTTCGCCTACAACGCCGTCCATCTCAATGACCGATACGATGGCACGATACATGAGCACCCCCGGTATCATGGGGATAACGCTCGGGATGGTCAGGCAGTGGTTGGGCGTATGGAACCAGTGGACGGCCTTGACGGCAAGGAGGCTGACCACCGTGGAGCCGATGAGCGAACCAATGGCCAGCCCCATGTCGAGGCCTACGTTGTCGTTGCTCGGACCGAGATTGACGAAATTTCGCGTACAGACGGCTATCATGCCGCCCACGGCTACCACCCAAAGCAGGCGACGGGGCAAGTTGAAGATCATGGAAAAGCCCATCGCCGAGATGGCCGCCGCCACGGCGTAGCTCCAATAACTGTTGTGCGGAGTCATGGAAATTTCGGTAAAGTCGGACACATCCATACCACTGACTTTAAGAAAAATGGCGATGCCGAACGACATGGCCGCTATCATGAGCGCCGTGTTGACGGCACGTGTAATGCCCACCTGAATGTAATTGTCGAGCATGTCGTCGACAAAATTGATGAGCGGCACACCGGGCACGATGAACAGCGCGCAGGCCAACAAGGGATGGAGCGGCGTGCTGGTCCAAGCCGGCAGTAGCGTGGTGGACCAAGCAATCAGCGTCGATACAAAGGCAGCCAAGGCGATACTCATATAGTGGTTCATGCCACGCTCGTTGCAGACAGCACGCAGGCGAAAGCCCACCAAGGCCGCAAGCGCGGCATAGAAAAACGCCACCCAGTCGCAGCCGAACTGAATACAGAACCCGCCGCACGCCAAACCGGTTCCGACGGCCACCTGCCAAGGCGTGTAGTTGCGTTTGCGCGTCCGGATACGTTCGAGTTCCTCCTCGTAGCGGTCGAGGGAGTAGTCCTCGCGAATGGCCCGCCAGGAAAGTTTGCTGACGTCCTCAATGGCGGCCATATTGACGCCATGTTTCTCACAACGCTGGAACTTGGAAAAAGAATGTTCCTCATCGCTCAGATTAACCATGAGCATGGAATACGTCACGTAGATGTGAAGATGTTCTTCGGGCAGACCGAGATAGGCCGCAGTGCGTTTCATGTTGCGCATGATGCGGTTGGTGTCAGCCGCACTCTCCACGAGCAGCTTGCCCGTGCGCAACAAGAGGTCGAGCTTGCGACGAAGTATCTGCTCGGAAGTCGATTGTTGGTTTTCAGCCATTGTATTGAATTGAATGTAAACACCACAGTTATCCCCGCCGGCGCAAAACGTCCGGCCACGCGGGGAAGACAACACGTCGCAGCAAAAAAACGATGCCGGACACCGAAACGGCCTCCACAGGCTTCCCCGGACTTTGGAAGTGCAAAGTTAAGGAAAACTAACGTGATTATGGAACGCACGGAAAGCAAATTCACACCCATGGTCTGAGCTCCACGCACCACGCGAAACGGTCCAGTTCCGCCGGGAATAAGAAGAAAGATTTGCTTCACTTCCGGCGGAACTGCAACCTGTGCCTCGCAATTACCCAAGCAATACTTAAAAGTATGTTATAGAGCAGGAAAAACTACTGATCAGCGTTGGAGGTTGTCGGGGAAAAGCGTATCTTTGCACTGTGTTTTTCATAGTATTAGTTTAAGGTTAACAAGGTTGGGATACAGCGGTATCCCTTTTTTTGTGCCTTGTGGGACGAACTATCCGGACTTCCTCCTGCCCTCAGCAATCTGCGATAAGCGAAAAATAGAGCGCCACAGCCCGGTGTATGCGGCTTTTTTCTTACATTTGTGGTGTACTGCTTTCTCCTTAAGGGTGTCCCCAAACTGTATCCCACTGTCAAGGAAACAATAAACCGCCAAAGACGCAGACACACTGCTTTTCCCTCTGTTTTTTCGAACCTACCGCTACCGGAAACCTTGTCTCCGGATTAAATAGCACTGGTTTCCTGTTCCCCAGAAATGCCAGACGAACATGCCTTTCAGGCCGGATGTCTCCCGAGAATAGTAGGGAAAGGAAGCCACAGGCTCTCCCTACAACGCGCTACCTTTGAGAAAAAAATGACTAAGAAATGGGTAATTAAAATCGAAATAGAACCGTCGAGCATCGCTGAAGAAGGTGTCGGCGAAACCGTCCTCAGAGAACTCAGCAGCCTACGCCTCAACGAAGAAGAAATCCACCATCTTATCCACCATGGCGAAACGACAAGCGAGGTGACACTACGGAAAAAAGATGTCGCTGCCACGACAGATTTCTTTGCTTTCGCAAAAAACGAAGTCCGCCTACTGCGTAACGCCAGCCGACTGGCGAGCGCCGCCAACTATACCACTGCACTCCGGTCGCTGCGCAGATTCCACGGGAAATCGACCCTGCCGTTCACAAAGATATGGCCCAGATTCGTCACCGACTATCAACAATGGCTCCTGGAGCGGCACGTTTGCCTGAACTCCGTGTCCAACTACATGCGCATCCTCCGCGCCATATATAACAAAGCGGTAAAAAAGAACATTACGGTGCAAAACAATCCCTTCGCCGATGTGTTCACGGGGGTTGCTCCCACAGCCAAACGTGCCATTGACCCGGCCGGACTCCGTCGGCTGAGAGGCTTGAACCTCATACCGGGAAGCGAACTGGCCCTTGCGCGAGACATTTTTCTGTTTAGTTTCTATACACGCGGGATGCCATTCGTCGACATCGCTTACTTGAAACGGGAACAAATCGAGCACGACACGCTCACCTATGTACGCCGGAAAACAAAACGGGCTTTCCGTGTGAAACTCGAAAAATGCACACTGGAAATCGTACAACGTTACATGACGGACGACTCCCCCTACATCTTCCCAATTCTGACGGCAACGGACATCTCAACGACTACGCGAGAATACCGGGCCAAAGCGTGCTACCACAACAGGTTGCTGAAAAAACTCTCGGAAATGGCGGATCTGGACATGAGGCTTTCGTTTTACGTCGCGCGCCATACGTGGGCCAGCACGGCGTTCCACTCCGGCGTAGACATGGAAACCATATCGCGCGCCATGGGGCACAGCTCAACGCGCATCACGCACATTTATATAAAAAGCATAGAAGAAGACCAAATGATCAACCGGGCCAACGCGACCGTCATACGTCGCATTTGGAAATAATCGCTCGGCAGGTGCAAAAGGCGCCTTGCACAGAAACATAAAGAAGTCTCCGGCCGCAGATGTGGGCCGGAGACTTCTTTTATCGTCACAGATTGATAATCGCAGTGCGTCAGATGCCGTAGCTCAGCGTGCTGAGGTAATTGTACACACCGACGAAACCGAGTACAAACACGCCTAACAGGCAAACAAACAAGCCGACACGCGTATAATTGTCGCTGCGGAACGTAGCAATCGGAGCTTCATTGGGTTTAATGTACATCGCTTTCACAATCAGCAAATAGTAGTAGAGTGAAATGACGGTGTTCACCAAAGCAATGAAGACGAGCAAATGATGTCCGGCGTTAAACGCTGCCATGAAGACGAATATCTTCGAGAAAAATCCAGCAAAGGGCGGAATTCCGGCCAGTGAGAACAGGCAGAGCGTCATCAGGAACGCCAAACGCGGGTTCGTACTGTAGAGACCGTTATAGTCGTCCATGCCGATCTTCCCGCTGTGCTGCTCCACCACGTTGAGCACGGCGAACGCACCCAAGTTGGCTACCATATAAACAAGCAGGTAGAAAACCAAGGCGGTCATACCCTGAGCCGTACCGCTCATGACGCCAAGAATGACGTAACCAGCCTGAGAGATGGCGGAAAAAGCCATGAACCGTTTCAGGTTCTTCTGGCGTACGGCAAAGATATTGGCCAACGTGATGCTCGCTACGGTTATCCAGAACAGGACAACGTCCCAGCTTTCGACCATAGGCGCAAAGACCTTCATCAGAACGATAAGCAACACGAAGGCTGCCGAGCTCTTGGATACTACGCTCAGGTATCCCGTTACTACGGTCGGAGCCCCTTCATAGGTATCGGCTGTCCAAAGGTGGAAAGGCACCAGTGAAATTTTGAAGCCCATACCGGCAATGAAGCAGGCGAGTGCCAGAATTTGGACAAGACTGCCGTCGACGTGCGAAGCGAGCTCATTGAAGTAAAGCGTGCCGCACGTTCCGTAGATAAAGGAAACGCCATAGAGCAGCAGGGCACTGGAGAAGAGCGCAAGCAGAATGAACTTGGCTCCAGCCTCGGCCGACTCGTGGCGGCGCTTGTCGAAAGCGACCAATGCCGACATGGGCACGGAAGCCAGCTCCAACCCGATGAAGAACATCAGGAAATGGCCGGCCGACACCATGAAATACATTCCCAGCAACGTGGAAAGCGTAAGCAGGTAGAACTCACCTTGTTTTACAAGGTTCTCCTCGCGCTTCAACCAACTGTGAGCCATAAGGAACACGACGAGCGTCCCGACACTGAGCACACTCTTCACGACGCTCATCATGGGGGTGTAAATGTACATACCGCCAAACGCCTCCGCACTCTCCTGGCACGGAACCAGCGTTATCACCGTATGTATGGCGAGCAACACCACAGGCAGCGCCGTATTGAACGTACCTCGTCCGCTCTTCTTGTCCGGACACATGACTAAGTCTGCAATGAAGAGCACTAAGATAACCGCAAGCAGCGACAGCTCAGCGTGCATATAAAGGAATTGAGAATAATCCATTATAGTTACTGTGTGATTAGAGGTTAAAGAAACGGATTACAAGTAGAGGCCACGTGACCGATGTGGTTAACCATCGGAAGCACGCTGTCGGCTATCATGTCGCTCACCCAAAGCGGAGCAAGTCCGAGTCCGGCCACAGCCACGATAAGACAAATGACAGAAAGACGCTCGTCCCACGTGGCATCGGTCAACTTCAGATGATGTTCATTCGTACAGGTACCGTAAAGGATTTTTCCGACCAGACGCAAGATGTAGACCGCCGTAATGACGATACTGGTGCAGGCCGCGATGGTCAGCACGCGGTGGAACGTGTCTGCATTCTGGAAGGCGCCGACGAAGATCGTCATCTCTGCGATAAAACCACTGAGACCCGGCAAACCGAGGTTGGCCAAACCGGCTATCACGTAGCACACGGAAAGGAAAGGCATAATGCGCATCAAGCCGTTCAGCTCGCGAACGTCACGTGTGTGGGTGCGACCATAAATCATACCAATGAGGGCAAAGAACAAAGCCGTCATCAGACCGTGGCTCAGCATCTGGAGCACTGCGCCCGTACAGGCCGTCTGGTTCACCATAAGGATGGCGAAAAGCACCAGACCGCAGTGCGATACGGACGAATAGGCATTGATATATTTCAGGTCGGTCTGCACGCATGCCGAGAAAGCTCCGTAAACGACCGAAATACCCGTCAGTATCAGGAATATCCAACCCAGCTCGTTAGCTGCCTCCGGCATGAGGAACATGGCGATACGGAAGCAACCGTAACCTCCCAGCTTCATCAACACTCCGGCATGGAGCATGGACACAGCCGTAGGCGCCGAAGCGTGACCGTCGGGACTCCATGTATGGAACGGGAACAAAGCGCCCAGCACGCCAAAACCGACAAACGTAAGCGGGAACCAAATATATTGCTGACCCAGCGAGATGGCGTGAGCGCCGTTCAACTGGTTGGCAATCTCGATGATATTCATCGTCTGCCCTCCGGCTCCGTAGAATATGCCGAAGATTCCGGCCATCAGGAAAGCGGAACCGCCCATCAGCATCAGGGTCAACTTCATGGCGGCGTACTCCTTCTTACCGCTACCCCAGACACCAATAAGAAGGTACATCGGGATAAGAGCGATTTCGTAGAACATCAGCATGGCGAACATGTCGATGCAAATGAAGAAGCCGAAAACACCAAGACTTAACAGCGTAAACCAAAGGAAGTATTCCTTCGTCAGCGGCTGGAGCTTCCATGATGCAAACGTACCGGTGAATACTATGATGGAAGACAGCAGCAACATGGCCACTGAGATGCCGTCCACACCGACAGAGTAACAAATATGCAAAGGCGTAATCCAATCGACGGATGCCGTGTACAACATTTCAGCCGTAGCTCCCGCCTCGCGGTCGCTTAAATAAATGAGGGTCAAGTAGCCTGCCAGGACAAGCAAAGCGGAGCTACCGACAACCATCACGGTGCGGACGCCTTTAATGCCTTTGGCCAGCCACAAGCCGAGCAGCATGAGCAAAGGAATCAGTACGAATAAAGATAGAAAATTCATAGCGCCAATAACTTAAAGAATCATGATTAAGATAACCAACAGCACGCCAAGGAAGAATATCAGAGCATACTGCTGAACGCGACCGCTCTGGAAACCACGAATGGCATAACTGAGGGAGTTTGTACCCCATGCCAGGAAATTGAAGAAGCCATCCACAACGTGGCGGTCAAACCAGGCAATCGGTTTGGAGATATGAGCGAAAATGATGCGGTGCGTCACGAACTGGTAGACCTCATCCATGTAGAAACGGTAGTAAGCCCACTTATGCAGGTTACTGAACCTCGCAGCCAGTGCGTCAGCAATGGGCTGACGGTCGCGACGGTAGATGATCGTAGCCAGCACGATGGCAGCCACTGCAAAGATGATACTCGTCGCAGCGACGGTCCCGTCGAGATGGATGTGGTAGGCCTGTCCGTCGGAGCTGATGAACTGGCCAAAAGGCATAAAGCCCGTATCGCCCAACGGCATCCAACCGCAAACGCAGGTAATGGCAGCCAGAATAATCAAGGGAATCGTCATCGTCAAGGGCGCCTCGTGAGGTGTATGCTCGGCGTGGAGCTCTTTGTTTTCCGTACCCCAGAAAATACCATAGTAGAGACGGAACATGTAAAATGCCGTCATCGCAGCAATAATCGTCATGATCCATCCCATTACCGGGCTGTACTGATAGCAGGCGGTAAGGATTTCGTCCTTGGAGAAGAAGCCGGAAAACGGAGGAATACCGGCAATGGCGAGGCACGATATGCCAAACGTGATGTGCGTTATCGGCATGTATTTGCGCAGACCACCCATCGCGCTCATCTCGTTGCTGTGAACCGCGTGGATAATGCAACCAGCTCCCAAGAAAAGGCAAGCCTTAAACATGGCATGAGTAAACAGGTGGAACATGGACGCCATGTAGCCGAGACCTCCCTCGTGAGGGTCCATGGCCGTGCAGACACCGAGCGCCACCATCATGAAGCCAATCTGCGAAATCGTAGAGAAAGCCAGCACGCGCTTGATGTCGCTCTGCACGCAGGCCACCGAAGCGGCATAGAACGCCGTAAAGGCACCCACCCACGCTACGATGTGCAACGTATCAGGCGCATAGGCGATGAAAAGGGGAAACATTCGTGCCACTAAGTACACACCGGCTACGACCATCGTAGCTGCGTGAATCAAGGCGCTCACCGGCGTCGGGCCTTCCATGGCATCGGGCAACCAAATGTGCAACGGGAACATGGCACTCTTACCGGCACCACCGATAAACATCAGACCGAGTGCGACAGGCAGGATAAAGCCGCCCTGCACCATATTCATGGCTTCGGGGCTGTCGAAACTGAATGTCCCGCAGTAATATCCGTACAGCAGGATGCCGATGAGGAAGAACATATCGGCAAAGCGCGTCACGATAAAGGCCTTCTTCGAAGCCGCAATGGCAGCCGGGCTCGTAAAGTAGAAACCGATGAGCAGGTAACTGGACACACCGACAAGCTCCCAGAACATGTACATCTGGAAGATGTTCGTCGCAACGACCAGACCGAGCATCGACATCGTGAACAGGCTCAGGAATGCGTAATAGCGCTGGAAACCGCGCTCACCGTGCATGTAGCCGAACGAGTAGATGTGCACCATGAACGACACGGTGGATATGACTATCAGCATCATTACCGAAATCGGGTCGAGCATAATGCCCATGTCGAAGTGCAGGTTCTCGGAAAAGAATGGCAGCCACGTAAAGTTATAGGGCACCAACGTCTCGAAAGTTCCGTCCGCCAGGCGCGGCATCGTGAAGTACTCCACAGCAGTCCAGTACGACAGTACGGTCACGACGGCCAGACTGCATGTTCCGATAAGCCCTGCCAACTTATGGCTGAACCACTTCCCGCAAATGCCTAACAGCAAAAAGGAAAGGAACGGCAACAACAGAATAAACAATGTATATTCCATAAATCGTTTCTATCAGGGTTAAGAATTATGACATTACCACTTCAACTTCTCAAGGTGCTTCACCTGAATACTGCGCAGGTTGCGATAGATGTTAATCATAATCGCAATGGCAATGGCACTCTCGGCCGCCGATATGGCGATAGAGAACAGGGCGAAGAAATAACCTTCGTGACCTTCAGGGAAAAGCATGCGATTGAACACCGCAAAGTTGAGATCGGTGGAGTTAAGCATCAACTCGATGGAGAGTAATATAGCCAACGTCGAACGGCGGGTCAGGAACCCGTAAATACCGGCAAACATCATGATGGCCGATACAATTAAATAGTATTCTACGTGAATCATGTCTACTCGGATTTTAGCGTTTACGGGCTATAACCAGACCACCGATAATGCAGGCCAAAAGCAGGACACTCACTGCCTCGAAAGGCAACAGGTAGCCGGCCTTGTCAGTCGAAAGCATGAACTGGCCTATCGTGTCGATGGTGATAAGATTCTCACAAGGCTCGTCGCCCACACCAATTGCAGTTTTGAACTGGTGGGTCAGCACGATAAACAGAACGACCGCCAGCCCGACCAATGTCGAAATAAGGCTGGCCGCTATTTTCCCTTTCGAAACCTTGCTCAGCGTATCCTTTGCCCCGCTGGTCAGCAGGATCGAGAATACGTAGAGCACGACGATACCGCCGGCATACACCATGACCTGGACGGAACCAAGGAACGTGTATCCCATCAGGAAGTAAAATCCGGCAGTGCCGAAGAGCACGAACAGCAGATAAGTGGCGGCCCGAATAATACTTTTGGTCGTCACCGTCATCACAGAGAATACGGCGACAAACAAAGCCAGCACAAGAAATATGATAAATTCTGCATTCATAGTCATTACTTCTTTTCTATTACTTTACTGTCCTCGCGGTTCAGCTTCTTGATCAGCTTCGAGCGGTCGAAGACAGCGTTTTCAAAACTCTGGTCGAACGTGATGGCTCCATGAGGACAGGCACGCACGCAGAGCTGGCAGAACATACAGGAACCCAGATTGTACTCATAACTTACCAGACGTTTTTTCTTCTTGCCGTCTTCGGTTTCGTACATCTCGCTCTTCACGTTAATGGTTCCGTTCGGGCAAGCCATCTGGCAGAGGCCGCACGCCACGCAACGGTGCTCGTTGTTCTCATTGTGCGGCATGACGAGCGAACCACGGAAGCGGTCGAACATTTTCAGTTCGTCACGGTTTTCCGGGTATTGCTCCGTTATTTTGGGCGTAACGAATTCGCGCATCGTCGTTTTCAGACCGACGCACAAGGTCTTGAGGCCGCCAAGCAGCCCTCCAAGATATGTCTTTTCTTCGTTCATAGTGATTTGTTTTACCGTTTAGAAATGAACGCCGAAAGCCACGACCAAAGCCATCAGTACGAGATTCAACATGCTGATGGGCACAAGATACTTCCACTCCAGCGACAGGATTTGGTCAATACGCAAACGGGGGAACGTCCAGCGCATCCACATCAGCAGGAATACGACGACAACCGTTTTTCCGACGAACCAGACAATTCCGGGGATATAGGCCATCACGTCGTTGAAGCCGTCCAGTCCAGGGAAGTATATCGGTGCCCATCCGCCAAGGAAGATGGCGGTGGCGATACCGGCCGTAATGAACAGATTCAAGTACTCGGCCAGATAATAGAAACCGAAGTGCATACCCGAATACTCGGTGTGATAACCGGCGGTCAGCTCGCTTTCGCTCTCGGGCAGGTCGAACGGACCACGGTTGCACTCTGCATTTCCTGCTATCAGGTACACCAGGAAGGCAATAATCGCCGGAATGTGTCCGCGACAGATGTTCCAGCCGTAGTCAGCCTGCTGCTGCACAATTTCGGACAACTGCATGGTACCGGTCAGCGCAATCATCGTCAACATCGTCATTCCGATGGACAGCTCGTAGCTGATGATTTGCGCGCCGCTTCGCATGGCTCCGATCAACGAATACTTGTTGTTCGAGCTCCATCCGGCGAGCAGGATGCCCACAACGCCGATGGAGGAAGCCGCCAACAGGAAGAACACACCCACGTTGAAGTCCAGAATATGCGCACCCTTGTTCCAAGGCAGGCAGGAGAACGTCAACATCGAAGCAACGATGACCAAGAACGGCGCAAGGTTGTGCAGGAAACGGTCGGAGTTGCGCATGTTGATGATTTCCTTCGTGAGCATCTTGAACACGTCGGCAAAGACTTGCAGCAAGCCCCACTTGCCGACACGGTTCGGGCCGATACGGCATTGGAAGAAAGCGCAGACCTTGCGCTCAAAGTAGATAAGCGCGATGGCGAATACGGCATAAAGCGTGATAATCACCAACGCGACGAGCACACACTCTATCAGCACGGCAGCCCACTCCGGCATCACCGACGTGAGCAGGCCGTGAATCCATTGGGATACTATTGAAAAGTCAAACATATCTTTTAGCGTTAACGGTCAATGTCGGGAACTACGTAATCGACGGTTCCGCCGATGGTGATAAGGTCGGCAATCATGTTGCCGCTGCAAGCCGTATCCATCACGGCGACCAGCGGCAGACCCGTTGAACGGTAGTGCAGACGATAAGGGAACTTGTCGCCCCGGCTTTCGAGCAATACGCCGAACTCGCCACGACTGCCTTCCACAGCGGAGTAGTACGTTCCCTCGGGAACCTTGATTATAGGTTTCATCTTCTCTTGGAACGGACCCTCGGGGATGTTGTCAATCAGCTGTTCGATGATGTTCAGACTCTCAAGGATTTCGTCCATACGAATCATGCAGCGGGCAAAGCTGTCGCCCTCGGTGCGCGTGATTTCCTTGAAGTCCACTTTCCCATACATGGCATAGGGCATCCGCTTACGGACGTCGTTATGCCAGCCCGAAGCGCGACCCGTACCGCCGGTGCACCCGAACGAGATGACCTGCTCCTTGCTCAGCACCCCGACGCCCTCCGCACGGTTGCGGAAGATGACGTTGTTTATGAACACGTCGAAATACTCCTGAATGTTGTGGCGCATGTAAGGGATAAACTCTTTCACGCGTTTCACGAAGTTCGGGTGAATGTCAGCCATGACACCACCAATCGTGTTGTAGTTCAGGATAAGACGGCCGCCGCAGGTCTCTTCGAAGATGTCGAGAATCTTCTCGCGGTCGCGGAATCCGTAGAGGAACGCCGTAGTCGCGCCCAAGTCCTGACATAGGCAGGAGAAGAACAGGATGTGCGAGTCGATTCGCTGGAGCTCGTCCATGATGGTACGAATGTACTGCACGCGTTCGCTGACTTCGACACCCATGGCCTGCTCGATACACATGCAAAGCGCGTGGCGGTTCTGCATGGCGCCCAGATAGTCCAAGCGGTCCGTCAGGGCCAGCGTCTGCGGATAAGTCAGGGACTCGTTGAGTTTCTCGACGCCGCGGTGGATGTAACCCAGTATGGGATCGACTTTCTTAATCGTCTCGCCCTCCAGCTTGATGCGGAAGTGGAGCACGCCGTGAGTCGAAGGGTGCTGCGGACCGAGGTTCACCACGTAATCGTCTTCGCCGAAGATCGGCGTCTCGCTGCGACGCACCGTGCCGTCGGCTTCCAGCGTATAGCAGGGTGCCAGGTCAGTTAGCGGCTCGTTGGTCATGCGCAGCGGATTGTCCTTCTCGGGATTGCTGTCCTTGCGGAAGGGGAATCCCACCCAGTCCTCGCGCATGAAGATGCGGCGCATGTCGGGATGGCCGGTGAAGATGATGCCGTAGAAGTCGTAAACCTCGCGCTCATAGATATTGGCGATATCCCAAAGGTCGCTAACGGTCGGCAGATAGGGGTGTTCGCGGTCGGTCGTGGCTGTCTTCAGCGCCACGCGCTTACCGGTCGCGGTCGATTCGAGGTGATAAATCACACCCAGACCGCCCTCTTCGCCCCAGTCCATACCCGTGAGACACTCGAGGAAGTCCATCTGCTCGTCGCGGCGCAGGCGTTCCATCTCCTTGCGCAGCGCGGCCGGTTCCACCGTCTTGGGCTCGCACAGGTTCTTGGCAGGCTGGGCCGGAGCAGCGGGCGCGGCGGGACGAACCGCAGCCGGACGGGCGCCGGCAGCGGGGGCCGCTCCTGCCGGTGCGTTTACTTTATTGTTTTCAGGAGTTTCCATTGCACTCTTTGCAGTTTCGTTAGTTTCCGTCATGCTTTTTCCTCCTCGCTTAGGATTATCTCGTCTTTTTCACGCTGCTCGGCACGGCTGATGGGGTCTTTCTCCTTGCGATTCGTCGTTCCGAAGAAGTTCTCCACCTTCACTTTACGCTGTAGCTGCATCATACCGTAGAGGAACGATTCGGGGCGCGGCGGACATCCGGGCACGTACACGTCGACCGGAATCACCTGATCCACGCCCTTGACGACGTGGTAGGATTTCGTAAAGGGGCCGCCGCTGATGGAACATCCGCCAATGGCCACCACATATTTCGGGTCGGCCATTTGGTCGTAAAGGCGCTTGAGCACCGGGGCCATCTTGGTTGTGATGGTGCCGCTGACGAGTATCACGTCGGCCTGACGCGGACTGTTACGCGTCACCTCGAAACCGAAGCGGGCGATGTCGTAACGCGCGGCGCAGACGGCCATAAACTCGATGCCGCAGCAGCTCGTGGCGAAAGTAAGCGGCCACAACGAGTTGCTGCGTCCCCAGTCGATGAGGTCGTCGAGCTTGCGGACGATGACGTTGGCACCGCCGGCGTTCAGTTCTTCCACTAATTTTTCGAAAGTCTCGTTGTCCTTGAAGTCGTCGTACGGAATCGACTTGATCTTCGGTCGTTTCATCATTGCCATTTGAGCGCTCCTTTCCTCCAGGCGTAAGCCAAGCCCAGAACTAAGATAAACAAGAAGAAGAGCACGCTCAACAGTCCGGCCGGACCGAGGCTACGCATCACGACGGCCCACGGGAAGAGGAACATCGTTTCCACGTCGAACATCAGGAACAGAATGGCAAACAAGTAGTAACCCACGCGGAACTGCATCCACGAGCGGCCGCGCGTCGGGATACCGCACTCGTAGGCCTCCTCTTTCTGCGCGTTGAATGAGCGCGGAGAAATCAGCTGAGCCAGCAGTACGACAATGGCGACGAACGCTATACCTGTCAACAGTACTGTTACTAATAAGGTAAAGTTCATAGCTCTAAATGTTATTAGTTAATGTTTCTCGTTTCGCTGAGACAATCGACGCGGACAAAGCGGGTAAAGACGAAAAGAGCACGCTACGCACGGCCTCTGCCGCCCGACGTGCAAACACAACACGGCTCAGAGCGCCTCCCGGCGACCTGAAACCCAGAAAAACTTTGGACCGCTCTGGCCGGATACCCCCGACGCAAAGCATCGTTGTGCTCTGTCTCACGTCTTTCGTCTTACGGCGGGCAAAGTTAGTAATAATTATCATCGAATGCCAACTCGGCGTAGCACTTTCTGTGTTAAAAATGCGGGGAACGGCTTTCGAAATCTGTCGAAAGGCCATAGAAACGTTAATGTCCCTCCCTCGCCGGACAAGTGCTGCGACCGGTCACAACAAGTACTACGACAGGAAATCCTGGCGTAGTCCCAGTTTTTTCTGTCGTAGTACTTGTATTCACGAGGGTTGCGACGGACTTTGCTACTCGCCGTAAAGGTGGAAGATGCGCTCCATGAGTTTCCACTTCTCGGCGGACGAGGCGCCGGGCAGGGCTTGCTGGTAACGGCCGGTCAACTCCTCCCACTCTGCCTGGCGCGGCAGGGTGGCCAGCCGGGCCATGGCGGAGGTCCAGTCGAAGTCGGGCGCTGTCTCGACAATCATGAAAAGGCGCGTACCGAGCAGGTAGATTTCCATTTCGAGGATGCCGACGCTACGGATGCCGTCGAGGATTTCGCGCCAGACGCCTTGCTCACTGTGCAGGCGGCGATACTCGGCAATGAGGGCCGGATCGTCGCGCAGGTCGAGCGTCTGGCAATAACGTTTAACGGGCTTGTGGTGCGTCCGGGCCTGATAGCCCGTCTGAGGGGTTTCGCTCATCTTTTTCTGACTTTGGTGATTTCAGTTCGGAAAGGAAACGGCGCACGTCGGCCTGGATGCGGCGGTAGGGTTCGGCGTCGCGATAGGCGGAGTGCTTGCGCAGCATTTCCTCAAAGGGCGAGGCGGCGTGCTGATAGGCCGACAGCTCGTTCTGCATCTGGGTGCTGTGTTCTGCCAACCGGCGGATCTCGCGTTCGCGCTCGCGGCGCAACATCTCGCAAACACCGGCCAGCAGCGGCGAGACAACGTTGTCACACAGGTCATGCCCGCGCATATATAAATAGGTAGTCGACGGCGTGACACCCAGGCGCTGCAGTTCGTCGCCCAGTTGCGTGTAGTGGCCCTTGGCTTGCGGGAAGTGGTGCTGTAGCCAGCCTATCTTGCGGTTGACGCGGTGGCGCAACTGCTCGAGGGTCTGCTCCGGATGATAGAAGCTGGGGTTGCTGATGGCCACGACGGTGCAGAAGTCCGCCATGGAGAAGGATTTGTAATAACCGTAGCGATAGCACCAAATCGACCAGACAAAAAGAGGCCAGACTATCTCAGAAAACGCCGCAAGGAAGGCTTCGAAGTCGAAGATGCGGCGGTCGTTGAGCGTAGCCATGACACAGACGTCATGGAGGGCCGGGGCGTAGCATTGGAAGCTCTCGATGGCGTACACGTAGGTATGGAAGACGTAAGGATTGGTGGTGACGGTGCGCGAAGTGTCAGTGACGCCCTGCATGAGGTAGTCGTAGTCGGCGTCGACGCAGGCTATCATGTTCCGCCCGAGCTGCTCGCCCGTCACGTTCGTCAGGGCCATGCGCTTGCCTTTACACAACGAGGTACGCGAGGGCAGCATTACTTCGAAGCAGTACTCCTCCGTCTCAACCTCACGCAGCAGCTGGCTCCAGAAAAGCACATCGTCGTAACTCTCGACGTACGCGAAGATTTTGCGCCGCGCCTGCTTGGAACGCAGGTAGTGCGCGGCTTCGAGGTAACGGGACGTGAGATTTCGGGAGAGGCGCTTGGACATTGCTCGGGGACTGTTTCGGGTGTCAGAAAAGGTTATTCCGTAATGTCGCTCACCTCGGTGACGGCGTCGAGCCAGCCGTCCATGATGACGGCGGGCGAGTGCGTGGAAAGCACGATTTGGGCATGCGGATTCAGCTCGCGGATAAGGCCGATGAGGCGCTGCTGCCACTCGACGTGGAGGCTCACTTCGGGCTCGTCCATAAACAGGGCGTACGACTGCCTGTCCTCTATGAGCACCGTGAGCAGGATGACGAGCATCTGCTTCTCCCCGCTCGAAAGCTGGTGGGGCAACAGCGTTTCGCCGATCTGCTCGAAGCGTATCTCGTTGCTCGTCCGGTCTATTTTCTTGCCCGTCTCGCTGAAGAGGTCGTCCACCATGTCCTGAAAGCGCTGCTTGGCCGAGGCCAAGGCGGTGGCCTTCTCGCGCGCGTCGGGGCTGCCGCTTGTCAGGAGGGCAATCATGCGGTTGCCGACGTTGACCTGGTAATCCAAATAACGGCGCTGCAACTGATAAAGCTGCCAGTCGAGTTCCGTAGCGACGCGGGTGTCGGCCATTTGGGCGATGAGGTCGCCATGAATGAGCGGACGGTCGAAACTGCGGATGACGTCGTAACGGATGGAGGTGGCATCGGCGGGGTCGAAGTCGATGTAGACGCCCGGCTCGACGTCGTGGTTGAGCTCGCCAATGCCGTTGCCGTCACGCAGGCGGCGAATCAGCTTGTTGAGGATGGTCGTCTTGCCGACGCCGTTTACGCCGCTCAGGATGTTCACCTCGGGATGCAGTTCCCAGACTATGTGCTTGCGTCCGCTCCAAAGACTTGAAATTTCGATACGGCGGATGCTGTTGGCCATCTTTACCATACGCGTACCTCCCACTAATGGAATTTCCTACAAATATACGGTTTTCTCCCGTAAGGGCAGTGCGCTATCCCCGAAATTCTTTGATAGCGTCGACAAAAAGCTTGCCGTACTTTTTTTGCTTGAACTCGCCGATGCCGCTGATTAGGCCGAAAGCCTCAACCGTAGCGGGACGCACAAGGGCCAGCTGCCGCAGCACTTTGTCGCTCAGCACGATGTAGGGCGGGAGGCCCTGCGCGTCGGCCAACCTCCGGCGCAGGGCACGCAGGTGCTGGAACAGGTCGTCCTTGTCGGTCTCATCGGCAACCGGTTCGGACAGGGGAATACGCGGAGCGACGGGAACGCTTTTCTTGCGGCTGCGCTCGGGCTTCGGCTTGGGCGTTTCGCGACGAATCACGGCAAGCTGGAAAGTGCGTTCGCCGTAAAGCACACTGCGACCGAGAGGCGTGACTTTCAGGTGGTTGTGCTCGTCGTAAGCAATACTGAACAAGCCGGACTGAAGCATCTGCAAAAGATAGTCCTGCCAGTCGCGGCCGGGCACGTCGCGGCCCGCGCCAAACGTGCGAAGGCGCTCGTAACCCTGCTCGCGCACCGCGGGCGAATAGCGGCCGGTCAGGATGTCGACAACGCACTGGAAACCGGCCTGCTCGCCGGTACGCACAATGGCACTGAGCGCTTTCTGCGCCAGCACGGTACCGTCGAAGCGCTGGGGCGGGTGATGGCATACGTCGCAGTTGCCGCAGTCATGGCTGCTCACCTCACCGAAATAATTGAGCAGGATGCGCCGCCGGCAGACGTCGGCCTCGGCATACTCCTGCATACGGCTGAGCCGCTCGAGGTTTATCTCGCGCTGCCCGCTCTCCCTCGCAAAGGTTGTGAGCTGCACGATGTCGGAATAGTTGTACAGCAGCAGCGTGTCCGATGGCAGTCCGTCGCGCCCGGCACGCCCTATTTCCTGATAGAAGCTCTCTATGCTTTTGGGCAGGTTGTAGTGGACAACCCATCGGACGTTGCTTTTGTCGATGCCCATGCCGAAGGCGATGGTCGCGACGACGACCTGCACGCGGTCGCGCAGGAAGTCGGTCTGCGCCAGGTCGCGCTCGGTCGGACCAAGGCCAGCGTGATAGGGCACGGCCTCTATGCCCTTGGCGCGCAGGTCGGCGGCCAGCTTTTCTGTCGTCTTGCGCGCCAGGCAGTAGACTATCCCGCTTTGCCCGGGATGCTGCGCGATGAAGTCGACAAGAGCCGACAGTTTTTCCCGCCCTTTGAGTCCGCGCTTCACGTCGAGGCTCAGGTTGGGCCGGTCGAAGGAGGAGACGAACACGGCCGGGTCGCGCAGTTGCAGTTGCGCAAGGATGTCCTGCCGCGTCACTTTGTCGGCCGTGGCGGTCAGCGCCATGACGGGCACGCCGGGGAACTCCCGGCGCAACACGCCCAGCTTCGTATATTCCGGACGGAAGTCGTGTCCCCACTGGCTCACGCAATGGGCCTCGTCGACGGCGAACAGGCTGACGCGGATGTCGCGCAGCAAATAGGGCAGCTCCGACAGCAACGTCTCGGGCGACAGGTAGAGCAGCTTGACGCGGCCCTCGGCACACGCCCGACGCTGACGGGCCAGTTCGTCAGCCGACAGGGCGCTGTGGAGCGCTACAGCGGCTATGCCGTTGGCCCGGAGCGCCTCGACCTGGTCCTTCATGAGCGAAATCAGCGGCGAGACGACCACCGCCGTGCCCTCCATTTCGAGTGCGGGTATCTGGTAACAAAGGCTCTTCCCGCCGCCCGTGGGCATCAGGACGAGGCAGTCGCCGCCCGCCATGACATGGCGGATAATGGCCTCTTGCTGGGGGCGGAAAGCGTCGTAGCCGAAATAACGTCGGAGGGTATCGAGCAACATGACGATGACGGCTCGGAGTTACACGAAAAGCTGACCTTCCACCTCTTCGACTTCGCGACGGAAATCCATGTCGATGGAAAGGCGTTTTTCGACTTGCCGGCAAGCGTGCAACACGGTGGAATGGTCGCGCTTTCCTACACGCCGCCCGATTTCGGTCAGCGGCAGGTCCGTGTACTTCTGGCTCAGGTACATGGCCAGCTGCCGGGCCTGCACGATGTCACGCTTACGGCTGGGCGAGGCGACGTCGCGCTCCTTCACGCCGTAGTGCTTGCACACGCTCTTGGTGATGGCCTCGGCGGTGAGTTCCCGCTTTTCGAGATTAATCAGGCGACTGACCACCTGCGCCGCCATACTGACGTCGATGTCGCGGTTGTCGACGATACTTTGCACCATGAGCGAATTGACGACTCCTTCGAGCTCGCGCACATTGCTGCTGACATTTTCGGCAATGTAACTGACCACATCGGCCGAAATCGACAGTCCGTTGCGCCGTATCTTCGACTCGAGTATGCGCCGGCGCAACAGGGCGTCCGGACGGGAGAGCGAGGCGGCCATACCCCACTTGAAGCGACTCAGAAGCCGGTCCTCCATGCCTTCGAGCTGGGCGGGCGGGCGGTCGCACGTCATGATCAGCAATCGCTTGTTCTGATGCAGGTGATTGAAGATATGGAAGAAAGTTTGCTGAGTGCGCGGCGTGGTAAGCTCCTGGATGTCGTCGATAATCAGGACGTCGACGCTCTGATAAAAGTTGATGAAGCTGTTGGTCGTGTTGTGGCGAACGGAATCGGTGTACTGCACCATGAAGAGATGGGCCGAAACCATCAGCACGCGCCGCTCGGGCGTGCGCTCCTTGATGCGTACGCCGATGGCGTTGGCCAAGTGAGTCTTGCCCACGCCCGACGGGCCGTAAACGAAAAACGGGTTGAACGTGACGCTGGTCGGGTTGTCGGCAATGGACAGGCCGACGCTGCGCGCGAGCTTGTTGCTCTCGCCTTCAAGGAAGTTCTCGAACGTATAGTCGGGGTTCAGGTTCGGGTCGACGTCCTGCACCACCGTAGGCGTGGGCGGTCCGTCGGGAACAAGCGGCGCGGCGGCAGGCGTATGCCCCTTCACCGAGGGCGACGAGCCGGACGACGCTATGCTTGTCTTGCTGCGGCTGCTCTTGTCCACCTCGACGCGGTACATGAGCAGGATGCCCTCGCCGAAAGCCTGGCGTATAGCGGCGCGCATGAGTCCGAGGTAGTGTTCCTCGATGACCTCGTAGACAAACTGGCTGGGTACGCTTACGGTGAGCTGGCGCTCGTTGTTTTTGTCAACAAGGCTAACGAACTTCAACGGTTCGAACCACGTGCGGAACGTCTGTTCCTGCGGTACGTTTTCGCGGATGAACCGGAGGCATTGTTCCCACGCCTCCCGGGCTTTCTGAACTTCCATCAGTGAGAGTGCGGACGCGGCCAAAGGTCTACAAGGCGGCGTCCGGGTCTGCAAAGTTGGCACTTTTTTAAGAAACGGGCAACGCTTCGTTTTACTTTTTCAGCCCGCGCGAAACGGCCCGAAGTGTTAACGAA
This sequence comes from uncultured Alloprevotella sp., assembly GCA_944322325.1. GTDB lineage: Bacteria > Bacteroidota > Bacteroidia > Bacteroidales > Bacteroidaceae > Alloprevotella. The sequence continues at coordinate 85,039 of CALUOQ010000008.1, read as the reverse complement.
TACGAACGTAGTCCCAGAAAATTCTATCGCTGCGACAGAAATTCCTGGGACTACGTTCGTTAAGCCGGGGACTACACTTCGCATCACCGACGGTGGACTACGAAAAAAGGCGCCGCCCTCCCTGAACGGGGGCAGCGCCTCTGTGGTTACGCTCGCGCAGCAGTCGTCAACAGTCGGGGTCGGGCGTGATGAGCTTGTAGCCTTTGCCGTGAATGTTGATAATCTCGACGTTCTCGTCCTCCTTGAGATGTTTGCGCAGCTTGGTGATGTACACGTCCATCGAGCGGGCGTTGAAATAATTGTCGTCGATCCAGATGGTCTTCAAAGCGAAGTCGCGTTGCAGGATTTCGTTGGCGTGGGCGCACAGCAGGCTCAACAGTTCGCTCTCCTTGGTCGTGAGTTTGGTCTGCTTGTCGCCGCGGGCCAGAATCTGCTTCTGGGTGTCGAAAGTGAAGCTCCCGATTTTGTAATGGGTGCGGTCGCGGTTCTTCTTGCCGCGCACGCGGCGCAGGATGGCTTCGATACGGAACGTCAGCTCCTCCATGGAGAACGGTTTGGTAATGTAATCGTCAGCGCCGATTTTGAAACCGTCGAGCACGTCTTCCTTCAGCGTTTTGGCCGTAAGGAAAATGATGGGCACCTCGGCGTTGCTCTGCCGGATTTCCTTAGCCAGCGCGAATCCGTCCTTCTTGGGCATCATCACGTCAAGCACGCAAAGGTCGAAGTTGCTTTTGAGGAAAGCCTTGTAGCCAGCCTCGCCGTCGGGGCAGAGCTCGGTGTCGTACTCCTTGGCTTGCAGGTATTCGCGCAAGAGCATGCCGAGATTCTCGTCGTCTTCGCAGAGTAAGATACGCGGTTTTTCGTCCATAATTCTAAGTTTTAATGATCGGTAATGTTATGATGAATTTTGTTCCCTTTCCCAGTTCGCTTTCCGCCACTACGGTGCCTTTGTGCATGGTAATGACGTTTTTCACGTAAGCCAGTCCCAGGCCGAAGCCCTTGACGTCGTGCCGGTTGCCGGTATGTACGCGGTAAAACTTCTCGAACACTTTCTTCAGGTCTTCCTTCTTGATGCCGATTCCGTTGTCGGCGATGGTAATGACAATCTTGCTCCCGTCGTTATGCGAGGCGACGTCGAGGTGCAGGTCCACGTCCTCGCGCTTGTACTTCACGGCGTTGTCCATGAGGTTGAATATGACGTTCGTAAAATGCATTTCGTCTACGAACACGGTGGCGTCGGTGGCCTGAAGGTCAGTAGTGATGGTTCCGCCGTAGCTTTCCACTTTCAGCCGGAACGTGTCGACCACATTCGCGAGCAAAGCGTTGGCGTCAATTTCCCGCCGCTTGAATGTGGCTTTCTGCTGGTCGAACATGGACATCTGCAGCACTTTCTCCACCTGAAAGCGGAGGCGCTTCGTCTCGTCGTTGATGATGCCCGAAATATGTTTGAACATGGCGTCGCTTTTCGCTACGCCCGGATCTTTCAACATCTGGGCCGCCAGCGATATCGTAGAGATAGGCGTTTTGAACTCGTGCGTCATGTTGTTGATGAAGTCGTTCTTTATCTCCGAAAGGCGCTTCTGGCGGAACGATATATATATGGTGTAAATAAAGACGATGAGCAGGATGATGGTGAACGTAATGGTCGGGACCATGTAGCGCACACTGGCGAAGACGTACTTCCCCATTTGTGGGAAATGGATCTTGATAATGCCTTGCTGCGACGGCGGATCGTTGGGGAAAAGCAGCTTGGTATAGGCATAGGCGGCGCCGGCGTCGTCATAGTCGGCACAGCGGTACACCTCGTCGCCGTTACGCGTAAGCACCCGGAAGTGATAGGGGATGTCGACGCCGTTCTTCAACAGCTCGGCTTTGAGATTCTGGTCGAGCACGCGGAAGTTGACGCGCTCCTTGAGCGGTTTGTTGCTCGTCTCGCGCAGAATGGCACTGACGACCTCGTCGAGCAGGACTTTTTGGGCATGGTAGCGTTTGCGCACTTCCTTTTGGTACGCGAGCGAGGCTTCGGCGATGGAGTTTTTCCCGCTCAGCGCCAATCCGCGCTCCATCGAAGTATTTTGTCCCGGCAGGGTCTTCAGCTCGAACGAGGAATTCGCCGTGGCGTGGCTGCCGATATTGTGTCCTTGGAGTTCGGTCGACACGAGCGAGTCGGCGACGTAGGCCTCGTCCAGCTGGCGCGACGCCTCGGCGGACATCGTGCGGCGCATCTCGCGCTCCAGTCCCTGGAGCGTCTCGTTGAGCTCCAGGTTGTGGGCCGCCAGGTCGAGACTGCGGCTCACCGACACGTCGAACTGCGCCTTACGCGTGCGGATTACCTCGTCGAAGTAGCTCACCTGCAAGTAAAGCAAGGCAAGAAAAGAGAGCCCCATGACGATGGAAATTACCCAGATAGTAGATTTTCTCATACAGCGCAAAGATAGCCGAAGCCCTTCAATGATTGCCGGCTCGGCCAGCGGAATTATCCGAAGTGTTTCAAACATTAACAAAAGAAGCGTTTGAAGTTACGGATTTAACAGCTAAACGCCCTCAAAAGCCTCAACGTCGCGGCAAAGCGGACCGGCTTACTCCGCACATCGCCTCAATGGGCGGCCTCGCTCCGTTAAAAAGCACAAAAGCAGCCGAAACTACGCCAAAGGGTTTGCCGCAATTTCGTACCTTTGCGCCGAATTGAATTTTAAGGCCGAACAATGAAACGACTGCATGCCCTGCTTTTGGGCGCATTGACCTGCTTTTTCCTGATGCCCTCCTGCAACGAAGAGGACACCTATGCCGACATGAAAGAACGCGAGACCGACCAAATCAACGCTTTCCTGCGCAACGGCTGCACGGTGCTCGACGAAGAGTTCGGCGACACCCTGCTCCACGTCGACCCGATCAACGTCATTTCGGAAGACCAATTTTACGCAAACGACAGCACGACGGATATTTCCAGGAACGAATATGTGCTTTTCAGCCACACAGGCGTTTACATGCAAATCGTGGAAAAAGGCGTCGGTGAGCCACTCGCCAACGGCGAAACGGCAACCATCATCAACCGCTTCACGGAGTTCAACATAGCCAGCGACTCGATTCAGTCGACCAACAACTCGATGTATTACGAAACCGTCCCGGACATCATGACCTGCAAAAATTCCGACGGTCTCTTCACCGCGTCGTTCACGCAGGGCGTCATGTACACGCGCTACAGTGCCTCGGTTCCTTCGGGCTGGCTTACGCCGCTCACCTTCATCAATCTGGGCCGCAAGTCCGCCCCGGGCGAAAACATTGCCCACGTCCGTCTCATCGTGCCCAGCACCGAGGGACACAATGACGCCAACTCGTTCGTCTACGCCTGCTTCTACGACATCACCTATATGCGTAGCCGCTAAGCCGGCTGCACCCGTAAAGCGAACCTCCGGGACGCGCCCTGCTGAAGGCCCGTCCCGGAGTTTTTTTGTAGTTTCGCCTTATACGCCGTCACCGGCTGCGCCCGATCATTGACTCCGCATTTTCGTCGAACCAGCGCAGCCATTCCTGCTCGCCGGGCGTCAGGCTCTCGACAGTGGCCTGATAACTCTCGTCGGGGATGTACCACCAGCGACTGCGGAAAAACGAATTCAACCGACTGTCCTTGAACACATACCCGCGGTGGGCAAACGGAAGGTTACGGACATAGCGATACAATATCCGGCTCAACGAGACATCATAACCGACATGATAGCGATGGGCATAGTAATCGGAAGGTCTGTCTACATTTCCCGTTTCTGTTCCATCTGCAGCAATAATGCGCAGCTCTGCACCCGGACGATAATTCTTTACCTTGAACTCGGCCGTGGCGTCACGCAGGAAAAACTCCCACACCGCCAAGGGGGAATTGTTTGGATAGCCGTCTTTCACAACGGTGCGCTTGCGCCACTTACCCGTGCCTTCGATGCCAAGAGCCACCGGTGTGCGGAACAGACTGTCTTCCATCATGAAATGGAGCGGTACGTCGCGCGTCCGGATGCGCAGCGTGAAGTCGTCGATCTGCCGGTTAGCCCAGCGCAGGGCCGGCGACAGCTTGTAGTCCAAGTGGTAATGGCAATAATTGGCCGTATCCATGAAGTAACGGTAGCGGTGGTGCACCACGTTGACGCCGGGCTCAAACGTAGCCTCGAAATGGTAAACAAAAGAGATGGGGAAACTGTCGTACGTACGCGGGTCCATCAGGTAATCACCAGTGTTCGCCTCGTCTATCGTATAGCGCGTGAGGTCCACGGCCCTTACCTTGCCGTCTACGACGAAAAGGGTATCGCTTCGCACGACTGAGGTCGACACGGGCAGCGACCTGCCGTTCATCACGACCGTAAAGTCTTTCATGTAGGGATGGGCGCCGCTGCGGTCGAGCGAGTCCATGTACATCGGCGGGTCGGCCTCGAAGCCCATCAGCACGGTCTTGCGCGCGCCGGGGTTAAAGAACTCGTACTGCACGTCTACCTCCGCCACGAGGTCCTCGCCCCACGTCAGGGTCAGCACTTCGCGCTGCACGCGGATGTCGGTCTCCACCAGGGGCAACAGCTGGTTCCCGCTCGTGTAGTACGTCCCATCGTTGGCCCAAAGCGTCGCGCACACCCACGACAGCAAAACCAAGGCCGCCCGGCGCGGCCACGCTTTCGCGCGACGACACCGGGCGGAAAACTCGGGACACCTATTATATAATGTCATACCAGACTATTTTTTCTTGAGGAAGACAAGGCCGGCCGTGTCGTTGCCACCCTCGCCGTAAGCCTCGACCTCGATGAAGAAGGGCGTACCGGCCTCGAAGGCGTCGACCGTGAAGGTGTACGTGGTCGTCGGGGCCGTCTTGCCACCCGTGGCCACCGTGGCCAGTTGTTCATCGCGCTTCAGGAGCTTCAGCCCGCCGAGCACGAGGGGGTTGCTGCCGCGCGTCTGCACGAACGTCAGTTCGTACGTCCCGTTGCCCGATATTTTTCCCGTGCACTCAAAGCGCCACGTCGCGGGCTTCGTCTGTATCTCCAGCGGCTTCCACTGCGCCGTAAACTCGCCGTACTGCTTGTAGGCCGAATAGTCGGGCGCGAAATAAGTAGGCAGGGAGAAATGGCGCGAGGTGACCACCGTCATGGCGTGGAAGTCGTTCTTGTCCGCCACGGCCACCGGCCCGGTGTAGCGGGGCGAGTGGATGTTCGGGTAGCTGCCGTCGGTCGTGTAGCGTATGTCGGCGCCGGCCACGCTCGGCTCGAGCGTGAAGCGCCAGCCGCCCTCCGTCTGCTCCATTGCGGTGATGCGCGGTTCGGGCACGCGGTAGCTGCAATCCTTGTTGTCGAGACGGGCATACTGCGTAGTGAGGCGCTGGGCAAAGTCGGCGTAGTCGCGCCGGGCCTTAGGCGTCCACGCCACTTCCGAAACGGCCAGCAATCGCGGGAAAGTGAGGTATTCGGCGTAGCGCTCGGAGCGGTCTTCGTTGAGGGGCGTGATTTCCTGCAACACTTCGCCGTGGATGAACTGGTCGCTCCACAGACAGCCCTGCACGCCGATGACGGTCGACTGCGCGGAGTAATCGTTCACGTCCATGCTGTAACATTTCTCCACCGAAATGGGCGGCATCCACGTGGCTGCCTTCACCTCGCCCGGTGTCCGGCTTTCGGGGAAGTCCAGGTACATGTGTGTCGCCGGCGTCAGGATGGCTTTGTGCCCGGTCTGTGTGGCCTGAATCGTGTCGCCCACCCGGTGCCAGATGAGGGCGACGACGGGGTCGTTCAGCTTGCCGCGCTGGATGATTTCCTCCCAGCCTATCACGGTGCGGTCTTTCTTTCCCATCATTTCCAGCACGCGGTTGGTCATGTAGCCCTGTAGTTGCGACGCTTTGGTCAGCCCCTCGCGCTTCATCACGGCCTGGCAGTCCGGGCACTGCTCCCACCGCGTGTATACGGCCTCGTCGCCGCCAATGTTGATGTACTTCGAGGGAAACAGGTCCGCCGTTTCCTCAAGCACGTCGGCGAGGAACTTGTACGAGGATTCCTTACCGGCACACAGCAGGTCGCGGCTGATGAAATGCTGACGCGGCACTTGGTGCTGCTCGCCGGTGCACGACAGCCAAGGGTAGGCCACGACGGCCGAGAGGATATGAGCCGGAAACTCAATCTCCGGGATGACTTCCACGCCCCTTACCCGCGCGTAGTCCAGAATCTCCCGTATGTCCTCCTGCGTATAGTATCCGCCGAGGCGCTTGCTGTCCGGACCCGCCCAGGCGCCGACTTCGGTCAGACGGGGGTACTTCTTGATTTCCAGACGCCAGCCCGAGTCGTCGATAAGGTGGAACTGGAGTTTATTGAGCTTGTACATGGCCATCATGTCGATGTACTTCTTCACAAAATCCTTATCGAAGAAGTAGCGGGCGACGTCGAGCATCATGCCGCGCCAGGGCCGGCAGGGCGCATCGCTGACCTCGACACACGGAGCCTCCCACTCCACGCCGCGCTGGGGCCGGTCGTTGTACACCTGCGGCGGGAAAAGTTGCAGGAGGGTCTGGATGCCGTAGAACACGCCGCTGGCGTCCGCGCCGACAACGCTCACCGCCTTCGGCGTCACGCTGAGGCGGTAGCCCTCGGCTGCCTTCACCTCGTCGGGCGCAAGGGTCAGCCGGATGTCGGCCTTGCGCGCTCCTTCCTTCAGCTCGAGCGTCCAACCGGTCGAGCCTTGCAGCAACTGTTGCAGATACTCGGCCTGCTCGCGCACGCCGGCGTCATAGCCTATCACGGCGTCCGCCGTCAGCCGGAACGCTCCTTCGGTTTGCTGCATCTTGAGCGGGCGAGGCACCACGTTGAGGTCCTCGCTCCAGGCAGGCAGCGCGACGCCACAGGCCAGCGCACCCGCCAGACAAATCTTCTTCAGTAAACTGAAATCCATGTTTTAGATCTTCTTTTCAAGGTGAAACATTTGGCTACAAAAGTAATGAAACTCACGCACAGCGCCCGCATCGCGCCGCCCCTTTTTCGGCGAACGCTCCGCGTAGTCCCTGAAAAAACAAGTACTACGACAGAAATTCCTATCGCTGCGACAGGATTTCCTGTCGTAGTACTTGTTTTTCCTGTCGTAGTACTTGTCGCGCGGCGACCGGCGGACACGGCCCGCCGGTCCGTCCGACTCAGAGGTCGGCCGCCGTCAGTTCGGCCTTGGCCAGCTCGGCGTCACGCCGCATCTGGAGTTCGCGCGCCGCGAGCTCATAGTATCTGTCCACCTCCTGGAGGTAGTCTATCTGAGACACCTGGCCAAGTCGCAGGGCCTTTGCCAGAAGCGGCAGATTGTTGCTCCCGGCCACGGCGCGCCCCATGCGGTCGGCGCTGCGGGCCAGGGCGACGGTCTTGGCGTAGCCCGCCTCGAGCGTAGCGCGCAACTGCGTCCGCGCGTCGCGGAGCTGGGCCTGTGCCAAGGCTACGTCGGCCTCGGCCTTGCGCCGCTTTCCGCGGTTGGACCACAGCGGCAGCGTCACGCCGAAGGTCAGTCCGCGCCACGCCTCGGCGGAGGTGGTCTCCTGCATGTAGCCCACGCTCAGTTCGGGCAGGTTTTCCTGCCTCGCGAGGCGGCGGCTCCGTTCGGCCGCGCCGACCGTGGCCTCGGCAGCGCGCAACTGGGGCCAACGGGCTTCGACCCCGGCGTACCAGGCGGCGAAATCGGCCGGAACGTCGGGCGTGCCGTACAGCGTATCAGGCAGGTCGACGTCGCGCCCGGCGTTCAGGCGCTTCAGGTCGGCCAGCAGGGCGGCGCGCGTCGCCTCGCCTTCGGCGCGGTCCACCTCGATGGCAGCCAGGCTCAGCCGGGCATTGTTCAGGTCGAGCGCCGTACCGTCGCCGCGCTCTGCGCGCTCCTCGGCCAAGGCGGCCAGCCGGGCCACCGTTTGCTGCCTCCGGGCCAGCAGGGCCAGCAGCTGGTTCTGGTAAATCACTTCGATGCACTGTTTCTTGGCTTCGAGCAACAGGGCGGTGCGCGCCACGTCGTACTGCGTGGCGGCCACGCTGTCCTGCCCGTCGGCCGCGCGGCGCTTGGCGCCGCTGAGCGTCGGGATGTCGAAGTTCTGGGCCACCTTGTAGTTGCGCTTGTGCCCCATGTCGGCGGGCGAGCCGAACAGATAGTCGAAGCCGAGTTCAGGCGCGGCGAGGGTGAGCCCCGTACGGTTGGCCGCGCGGGCGGCGTCGCGGCTGCGGGCCAGCACGTCGAGGGCGGTGCTGTGGGCGGCAATGTCGCCAAGCACGCGCGTCATGCCGTCCTGCGCACCGGCCGCAGCGGGCAGCAAGACCCAAAGCAGGGCAGCGAAAATTTTATTTCGTCTCATCTTTTTCTATGTAACTGTAAATAATCGGTACGACAAAGGCGTTGAGCAGCGTCGACGACAGCAGGCCGCCGAGGATTACCTTGGCCATGGGACTCTGTATCTCGTTGCCGGGCAAGTCGCCGGCCACAGCCAGCGGCACCAGCGCCATGGCCGAGCAGAGCGCCGTCATGAGTATCGGATTGAGGCGGTCGAGCGAACCGCTGCGGATGCAGACGGCCACGGGGAGGCCCTCGCGACGCAGGGCGTTATAGCGGTCGACGAGCAACATGCCGTTGCGCGTGGCGATGCCAAAGAGCGAAATGAATCCGATTATGGCCGGCAGACTGAGCGTAGACCCCGTCAGTGCCACGGCAAAGACGCCGCCTATCAGGGCCAGTGGCAGGTTGAGCAACACGGCGAGCGACTGGTTCAGGCGCCGGAACTCGCGGAACAGGAGCAGGAAGATAATCGTCACGGACAGCACCGAAGCCAACGCAATGGTGCGCGAGGCGCTCTGCTCGCTCTCGAACTGGCCGCCATACTCGACGTGGTAGCCCTCGGGCAAGTGCACCTTTTCGCCGACGAGGCGCTGCATGGCGTTGACCACGCCGCGCAAGTCGCTTCCGGCCACGTTGGCCGACACGACGATTTTGCGCTGCACGTTCTCGCGGCTGATGGTGTTCGGCCCGGCTGTGGAGCGGATTTCGGCCACGTCGCGCAGCGGCACCTGCACGCCGCCGGCGTCGAGCGTCAGGTCGCCGATACTTTCCATGTCGGCGCGCCCGGCGGTGTCGGCCTTGAGCGTGAGGTCGAACGAGCGGCCCTGTTCGTACACCTGCGACACGACCTCGCCGCCCAGCAGGGTACGCACGGCGGAGGCAAACTCTGGCATCGTGATGCCGTAGTGCGCCAGCAGTTCCCGGCGGGGCGTAATGGCCAGCTGCGGGCGCTCCACCTGCTGCTCTACGTTGAGGTCGGCCACACCGTCGATGCCGGCCACGGCCGCTTTGACCTGATTGCCCAGCGCATAGAGGCGGTTCAGGTCGGGGCCGAAAATTTTTATGGCGATATTGGCCTGCGTTCCGCTCAGCATGGCGTCGATGCGGTGGCTTATCGGCGAACCGATTTCCACGTTGACGCCGGGCAGCGTGGCCAGCCGGCGGCGTACGTCGGCCACCATCTCGGCGCGCGAACGGTCCGCCAGTTCGAAGGGGCACTCCATCTCGCTCGTGTTGACGCCGAGGGCGTGTTCGTCGAGCTCGGCCCGGCCCGTCTTGCGGCCGACCCGCTTGATCTCGGGCACCTCGAGCAACAGCATCTCGGCGCGCCGGCCGATGCGGTCGGACTCTTCGAGCGAGATACCCGGCAGGGTGCTCACGTTGATGGTAAGCGAGCCTTCGTTGAACGGCGGCAGGAAGCTGCGTCCGAAGGTGAACAACAGCACCAGCGCGGCGACAAAAGCCACGCCCGTCGCGCCGAGCACCACGCGGCGGTGACGCAGGGCGGCGGCCAGCCACGACTCGTAGTGGCGGCGCAGCCATCGCGTGACACGGGGCTCGCGCCGGTGGCCGCGTCCCTGCCCCGTGCGGCGCAGGAGCAGGCTACAGAGGGCGGGCGTCACCGTCAGGGCCACGAGGGTCGACGCAAAGAGCGCCACGATAAACGTCAGGCCGAGCGGAGCCAGCATTCGGCCCTCCATGCCGGAGAGGAAGAAAAGAGGAATGAAGCTGGCGACGATGATAAGAGTGGAGTTGAGAATCGGCATACGCACCTCGCGCGAAGCGTCGAAGACCACGTCGCTCACCCGGCGACGACGCGCGGGCGGCAGGGCGGCATTGGCGCGCAGGTGGCGGTAGACGTTCTCGACGTCGACGATGGCGTCGTCCACGAGCGAGCCGATAGCGATGGCCAGACCGCCGAGGCTCATGGTGTTCACGGTCTGGCCCATGAGCTTCAGCGTGAGCAGGGCCACGAGCACCGAGATGGGAATCGTCAGCAGCGAGATGACCGTGGTGCGGGCGTTCATCAGGAAAATCACGAGCACCACTACGACAAACAGGCCGCCCTCGTAGAGCGACTTCTCGACGTTGCCGATGGCGCTCTCGATGAAGTCGGCCTGCCGGAATATATCGGTGGCGATGTGCACGTCGGCGGGTAACTGCCCCTTCAGGCCGGCCAGGGCGTCGTCGATCTGCCGCGTGAGCTCCAGGGTACCCGTGGCGGGCTGCTTCGTCACCGTCACGAGGACGGCGGGCTTGCCGCAGTAGGAGGCCGTGCCGAGACGGGGCTCCTTGGCGCCGACCACGACGTCGGCCACGTGCTCCAGCAGGATGCTGCGACCGAGGGAGTCCTTCTTGACGAAGACCTTGCCCAACTCGTCGGTGCGGTCGGTCGACAGGTCGCCGCGCACGACGTACTCGTTGCCGTACTCGTAGAGCACGCCACCCGATGCGTTGCGGTTCATGTCGGCCGTGGCCGCCTGCACGTCGGTGAGGCTCACGCCGTAGTGACGCATACGGTCGGCGTGCAGGCGGATCTGATATTCCTTCATATCGCCGCCCAGCACGGCCACCTGGGCCACGCCGCCGGTGGCAAGGAGGCGCGGGCGCACCACCCAGTCGGCCATTGTGCGCAGGTCCTGCAACGACGTGGAGTCGGCGGTGAGACCCACGATCATCACCTCGCCCAGGATGGACGACTGCGGTCCGAGCGTGGGCTGCCCCACCCCGGCGGGCAGGGAGCCGCTCACGGTGGCCAACTTCTCCGACACGATCTGTCGGGCGCGGTAGATGTCGGTGCCCCAGTCGAACTCAATCCACACGACGGAGAAGCCGGTGGTCGAAGAGGAGCGCACGCGGCGCACGTCGGCGGCGCCGTTGAGCGCAGTCTCGACGGGGAACGTCACAAGGCGCTCCACCTCTTCGGCGGCCATGCCTTGCGCCTCGGTCATGACGACGACGGTGGGCGCGTTGAGGTCGGGAAAAACGTCGACCTCCATGCGGAGCGTGACGAACACGCCGGCCACGATGACGAGCAGCGTGGCGCCCAGCACGGTCAGCCGGTTACGCAGCGAGAACAGGATGATACGGTTCAGCATGTCGGCGTCCTCCTCGCTTAGTGTTCATGGCTGTGACCCTCGGGCACCACGCCGGACAGCGCGGCCAGCTTCACCTGATAGACGCCGGCTACGACGACCTGCTCGCCGCCATGCAGCCCGTGCAGGATGGCCGTGCGGCTGCCGTCGCTGGCTCCGGGGGTCACTTCCTGCTTACGGTAGACGTCCTTGCCCTCCTTTATATATACGTAGTACAGTCCCTGCTCTTCGGTCAGGGCCGTGCGGGGCACCGAAACGACGCCCTGGCGCTCAGCGCCGAGCAGCCACACCTCGACAGCGGTGCCGGGCACGAGGCTGCCGCGGTTGTCGAACTCGAAAGTGACGGGCACGTAGGGCGAACCGCCGGTGGCGCGGCCACGGGATACGAGCCGGCCGCCCAGCGAGTCGAGGGCGTAGATACGGTCGTCGTAGGGCGTGAGGAAACGGGCGGTGCGCAGCGCGGCAAGCTGGCCGACGTAGCGCTGGGGCACGTCGACGCGCAACTGGAGCCGGCGGGTGGTCGTGAGCACCAGCAGGGGCTGGCCCACGGCGACATACTCCCCTTGCCCGACGAGCAGCTGCTTGACGTAGCCTCCGGCGGGGGCTTTCACGGCGATGCCCGCCGCGCCGTGGTTGCCGGCCTGGGCTTCGTAGGCCAGGCGTGCCGATTCGTAGTCGGCGCGCAGGGCTTCGAGCTGGGCCTGCGACACGATGCGCTCGGCGGCGAGCTGCTGTCCGCGCTCGTAGGCCTCGCGCGCCGTGACGTAGGCCACGCGCAGCCGCTCGACGGGGTCGCCGTCGGGCAGGTCGCGGGCCGAGATGTGGGCCACCGTGGCACCGCGGCCCACCTCGGAACCCTCGGCGCGCACCTTGGCGGCAAAGCTCACCAGTCCGGCGGCCGTGGCGGCCACCGTCGTCTCGCCACCCACGGGGGCTTCGATGCGCCCGGCGGCCTTCATCACTTCGGCAAAGGGGGCCGCCTTGACGGTTTCCGTGCGCAGACCGGCGGCCGCGGCCTGCTGCTGGGTGAATACGATTTCGCCCTCCGCGTGTTCGTGGGCGTCGGGTTGTGCTGCCTCGGCAGCGTGGTCGTGGTCATCGGCATGACCGCAACCGCAAAGCAGGGCTGCGACGAGCCCCGCGTAAACTGATTTTTTCATGTCGGGATACGGGTTTGTTTTGACGGCAAAGGTAGAACTCAGGCCGTGCAAACGGTTTGCAAACCGCTGCGCGCCGCAGCGGCGCACGCACGGCGACCGGAATCAACAAACCCGCGACGGAGGACCGCGCCGCCCGCCCCGCGTCAGCAGCGGGTCGGGCAGAGGAACGGCCGGCTGCCCGTCAGGACGCGGGAGCGGCACACCGCCCGCAAGCAGGGGCGGCAACAAGGAGGCCAACAGCAGGACGAGGGGAAAGAAAGCCTCGAGCGCACCGTCCACGTCGGCCAGCCGGAGAACGGCCGTCGCCACAAACGACGGGCGCGCCTCGCAGGCCTGATGGGCCGGGCAGCCCTGATGGCCGGCGTGGGCCACGCGCTCACCTCCGGCAGGGGCTGGAGGCACACACGCCTCCTCAGCCACGCACGGCACGGAGCCATGGTGGTGGTGCGGCGTGACGCTGGCCACAAGCACAGCCCACATGCCGACCATGAGGGCGAGCTGACGCAGAAAGGTTTTCCTCGAAATCATTCGCACTGCGGTTGCGCCGCAAAGATAAGCATTCCGCCGCACGCGGCCAAGCCCCGACGCGCGGCCCGCCGTACCCGCAAAAACAAGTGTAGTCTCCGTCCGAAACAAGTACTACGATAGAAAATCCTATCGCAGCGACAGAAATTTCTATCGTAGTACTTGTTTTTCGCCTCACGGCGATGGGAGTCCCGACCACCCACGGCCTCACTCCGACATGCCCCACGGCGCTCCCGGAAGTGCGGCGCCATAAAGGCAAGAGCGTAGCGGACAGGACCGCCGCACGGCTAAGCCGGACAAGCGGGGACTACCACCGCACTTCGGCGTCGGCTATCGAGGACGTCAGGGGGAATACGCCGATCGAGTCGCCCAGTCCGACCTCGTGCGGCACAGGCGGGACAAAGTCGGCCTGGACTCCCTTTATCTTCGCGCCACGGCGGGTCAGCGTCACGGTGGCATAGAGCGGACGCGTGAAGCTCATGGAGTAAGGCATAAGGCCATACTTTTTGTTCACTTCGGGCGGATAGCGCCGATCGCTTTGCGTGGGTTTACCAATCCAGACATAGGAAGCGCTGTTTATCTGCATGTACGTGATGCCACCGATGACCTTCGTATAATTGCTGTGGTTGTGTCCGCTAAGGGCGAGCACCACTTTCTTGCGGCCGGCGCGGCGGTTCTCGGCTTCGAGCACCTCGCGCACGGCGGCGCCGTTCTTCAGCTGGGTGTCGATACTCTGGTGCGAGAAGAGGATGCAGCGCTTGTCCGTGGCGGCCAGATCACGGCGCAGCCAGTCGAGCTGTTCCGGGTCGACGTAGTCGATGTCCGAAGGGCGCGAACCGTAATTGCCGCGAGCATAGGGCGTGTACGTTTGCCCGTCGTACATGTTGTCGCCGTCGAGCACGACGAAATGGAAGTCGCCATGGTCAAACGAGTAGTAGCGCCCGGGCATATCCATGCCGGCCGTGTATTCTTCCTTGGTGTAGCGGTCGACGTCGTGGTTGCCCAGCACGTGATACTTAGGCCCGGCGTAACCCTCCCATACGCGCAGCAGACGCTGCCCGGCGGAGTCGAGACGGACGAAGTCGCCCAACTCGATAAGGAAGTCGGCGTTCTGCCGGTTGGCCGCATTGACCACAGCCTCCATCCGCACGCGCCCGTCGGGCACGTCCTGGGCGTGGAAGTCGGAAGCTACGACAAACGTCACCAACGGGCGCGATGACCTGCACGAGGCCAGGCTGCCAGCCGCCATCACGGTCAAAAAAGCAAGCGCAGCCCCGCTGGCGAGGCTACGCATTGTGTACGGTTTCTTGTTCATTACGTGTATTGTTTTAGGAGTTAAAGATGGGTTCACATTCGCTATACTCGTCACTTCTGCCCGGCTTTGCCGTCCGCAGCGATGCCCCGCAGCCAGTCTGTCACGACGCGCTGCCACTCGGCCTTGTACGGGAAACGGTCACGAAAACCCCACCCGTGGCCACCGCGGGGGTAGATGTGCATCGAGGCGCGCACGCCGTGGTCCTTGAGGGCCTGATAGTAGAGCAGACTGTTGACAGGCGGCACGGCGGTGTCGTCGTCGGCCAGCAGCAGGAGGGCGGGCGGCGTCTGGGCCGTGACGCGCGTGTGCAGGGAATAGGCGGCGTCGCTCTCGGCGTCGCGACCCGCCCCGAGCAGGGCATTGAACGAGCCTTGGTGCCCCTTGCCACGCTCGGCGGTAATCACGGGATAAAACAGCACGGTAAAGGCCGGACGCGTCTGCCCTATCGTGGACGCCATGGCCGCAAGGTGGCCACCGGCCGAGAAGCCCATGATGCCGACGCGGTCTATGGGAATACCGGTGGCGCCTGCTTCGAGGCCGCCCATGATGCGGACGGCCTGCACGGCGTCCTCGAGGGGCACCTCGGGATGGCCGTTCGGCAGGCGGTACTTCAGCACGGCGGCCGTCACGCCCTGCTCCGCGAGCCAGCGGGCGACATCCGTGCCCTCGGCCTTCAGACTCAGGTATTCGTATCCGCCCCCCGGACAAATGACGACGGCCAACTTCATGTCGCGCGCGGCGACGGGGCGATAGATGTAAAGCTCGGTGGCCGTGGTATTACCCACCAAGTCGGCGTCGGGCCGACGCTCGGCCCCACTGAGTCCGTTGGAATGCGGAGCGGTCGCGTTGTCCCATACGCGCATCGTGTCGACACGCACTTCCTGCGCTGCGACAGTTGCCCCTGTCGTCAGGCCCAAAGCCATCAGCGCGGTCAGTAAAATTCGTTTCATTGCTCAAAAATTAAAATCAGGTTTATTCGTCGAATATACGTCGCCCGCCATACGGACAACTTCACTCCCGCAAAAATAACGAAAAGCGGACATACGCGGCCGGACCGACCCGCAAAAACTGTTCGCCGCCCCGATATTTCCGGCTTCGGCGGGGATATTTCGCCCCGAAAGGTTGCGCATTACGGGGGAAATGCCTAATTTCGTCCGGTCTGCCGTCGCAGACCCGCTCCCTGCGGGCGGACTAAAACAAACCGTACAACTACACATCAACATTACCCGCATGAGAAACATCTGCATCGCCGCCATGCTCTGCCTGGGTCTGGCCACACACGCGGCTACGCCGATTGAAAAATTGGCAGACCGCATCGACGAGGGCGCCTCGAAAAAATTCGTATTCGAGAAGGTAAAGTCCGACAAGGACTTCTTCGAGCTCGACCAACGGGGCGACAAGGTCGTCATACGCGGCAACGACTACGTCTCGCTGGCTACGGGACTGAACTGGTACCTGAAGCATTACGCCCACATACACCTCTCGTGGAACGGCATGCACGCCGACCTGCCCGAAACGCTGCCCCGCGTCGCCCGACCGGAGCGCCACGAGACCGACCTCGACCTGCGCTACGACCTGAACTACTGCACGTTTTCCTACACGATGGCCTTCTGGGACTGGGAGCGCTGGGAGGAGGAAATAGACTGGATGGCGCTCCACGGCATCAACCTGCCGCTGGCGCTGACCGGAGCGGACGTCGTTTGGCGCAACGTGCTCGACAAACTGGGCTATACGACGGACGAAATCAACGCTTTCGTAGCCGGCCCCGCCTTTCAGGCTTGGTGGCTCATGAACAACCTTGAGGGATGGGGAGGCCCCAACTCGGAAAACTGGTACCGCCAGCAGGAGGCCCTTCAGAAGCGCATCGTGCGCCGGATGCGCGAGTTGGACATCGAGCCCGTACTGCCGGGTTACTCGGGCATGCTGCCCCACGACGCCCGCGAGAAACTGGGCCTCAACGTGTCCGACCCGGGATTCTGGGGCGCCTACCGCCGACCGGCCTTCCTGCAACCTACGGACCCGCGCTTTGCTGAAATCGCCGAGCTCTACTACGACGAGCTGACGCGCCTCTACGGCAAGGCCAACTACTACGCCATGGACCCCTTCCACGAGGGCGGCAACACGGCCGGCGTGGACCTCGACGCCGCCGGGCAGGCTATTTTGGGCGCCATGAAGCGCTGCAATCCCGACGCGGCCTGGGTCGTGCAGGCCTGGCAGGTCAATCCGCGTCCCGAAATGATTAAGAGTTTGCCCAAGGGCGACCTTATCGCCCTCGACCTCTTTGCCGAAAGCCGCCCGCAATGGGGCGACCCAGAGTCGGGCTGGAAGCGCGAGAACGGCTTCGACGGCCACGACTGGATCTACTGTATGCTACTCAACTATGGCGGCAACGTGGGACTTCACGGCAAGATGCAGCACGTGCTCGACGAGTTCCGCAAAGCACGGGCCAGCCGTTTCAACGCCACGATGCGCGGCGTGGGCATGACGATGGAGGGCTCGGAAAACAATCCCGTCATGTACGAACTGCTCTGCGACCTGCCCTGGCTACCCGACACGACGACCAAGGACGGATGGCTCGCCGATTATGTCACGGCGCGCTACGGCAAGAGCGTCCCGGCCGCCCAACAGGCCTGGACCCTGCTTAGCAACACCATCTACAACTGTCCGCCGCAGTCCACCCAGCAGGGCACGCACGAGTCCATCTTCTGCGCGCGCCCTTCGGCCAACGCCTATCAGGTGTCCTCGTGGTCCGAGATGAAGGACTACTACAACCCGACCGACGTCATCCGCGCCGCGGGACTCCTGCTCGACGCCGCGCCCCAGTTGCAGGGCTCCGACAACTACGCCTACGACCTTGTGGACGTCATGCGGCAGGCCGTGGCCGAGAAGGGCCGCCTCGTCTACGCCGTGATGCGCGACGCCATCAAGGCCGACGAACCGGCGCTCTTCGACGCCGCCGCCAAGCGTTTCCTCAGCCTCATTCTGTTGCAGGACGAACTGCTCGCCACGCGACCGGAGTTCCGCGTGGGCACATGGATTGCCCGGGCACGCAAACTCGGCGTTACCCCCGAAGAGAAAGACCACTACGAGTGGAACGCCCGCACGCTCATCACGACGTGGGGCAACCGCGAGGCGGCCAACCGCGGCGGACTGCGCGACTACGCCCACCGCGAATGGAACGGCATCCTGCGCGACTTCTACTACAAGCGCTGGGAAATGTGGGTGGACCGCACCAGTCAGGCTCTCCACCAGGGCGAGCCCCTACCCTCCATCGACTGGTACGCCGTCGAGGAGCCGTGGACGAAAGAGACAAAGCCCTACGCCTCCACAGCCGAGGGCGACCCCATCGAAGCAGCTCGTCGCGCCTACCGGCAAATCACAACCGCAGAATAATCTCCCACCCAAACGCGAGGGGCGGAAACCGGCTCAAACCCGTTTCCGCCCCTCGCGTTTTTTTGAAAGAAGCCCCATAAAATCAAGCAAGGAGTCGGAAAAAATAGCGAAAAGCCCCCAAACGCCTCTTTCCCCCTCCTTTTCTCATTAGTCCCATTGGCCCCATTCGCCTCATCAGCCCCATAATAATTAAGAAGAAGTCAGAGAAAATTTCCGGGAAAAGGCCCGTGTCCATTCTATATAAGAATGAGAAATTCACAGGGGCTGGCGGGCCTTGGGTCAACGCTGCAAAGATACGCATTAATCGGAATACCAAGCACTTCCGCGGACTTTTTTATTTGTGCCCCGGCGCGGGTCTCCGGCGGGTCGGCGTGCGTGTTTTCCCGAAACCCGCTCTTTACGGCTGTCAAAGGGATTGATTTTTCAACTACATTTCCCGTGATGTAAGGCGCTGTGCGTGTGCGTACTGACACGTCGGCAACGCCGCGCGGTGCGGCGAAAGTTCTCATTCTTATATAGAGGCAGACGGAATCCGGGGCCATCCTTCCCGGCTTGCAAGCGCCTTCCGTCCCCTTTGGGGGCCGGGGGAGAGCGGGAAGTGTAGCTGTCAGAAACGTGGAGTCCGATGGAAGAGGGAGAGCTGGCGTGGTACGCGCTTCAGGTGTTCCACGGCCGCGAGGAGCGGCTGGAGGGCGAGCTGGCGTCGGAGGGCTGGGAGGTATTCCTGCCGCGGCGCTGGTCGGAGGTGGCGGACGCCGAGGGGCGGCCTCACCGCCGCCTGGTCCCGGCGGTGAGGAACCTGCTGTTTGTGGGCTGTCCCTCAGGCGGCGAGGCGCGTTTGCGTGACGCGCTGCGGCGGAGCGCCTTTGCCTCGCGGATCTACGTGACGGTGTCGGGGCGCTGGTGCCGGATATCGGAGCGCGAGATGGCTGAATTGCGCGCGGTGAGCGACCCCCGGTACGAGGACACGCTTTTCGTGGACGCCGAGACGGCCGAGGCGCGCCGGGGCAGCCGCGTCAGGGTGGTCCGCGGCCCGTTCGCGGGGCTTGAGGGGCGGCTGGTGCGTTACCGTAACCGCTCGTACGTGGTGCTGACGGTGACGTCGCTGGGCGTTTTGGTTCACGTGCCGAAGTGGTACTGCCGTGCGGCGGAATGAGAGAGAAACTAAACGAAGACGAAATAAAAACGGAGAGACCGGAGTGAATCCCCAAGTAGAAATGGAGCAGCGCGCCCTGTGGCGCGCGCTGTACGGTGCGTCGGAGCGGCTGCTCCGGGCGTCGGAGGACATGGCGCTCAGTGAGCTGCACGGGCTGCGCACGGAGATGGAGGCGCTGGCCAGACAGGCGCGGCAAACACCTGCGGCCCAGCCCGGCGGAACAAGTGCCGTGACAGGAAAAACAAGTGCTACGACAGAAAATCCTATCGCTGCGACAGGAATTTCTATCGCAGCGACAGGAAATTCTATCGCAGCGACAGGGATTTCTATCGCAGCGACAGGAAAACCGGGCGCAGCGAGAGGAAATGTGACCTCGTCGTCAAGCGTCCGCACCCTTGCGCTGGCCCGCGCGTCGGTGGCCCTGCGGAGCACTTTCCCGCCGGACGAGTCGCTCATCGCCTCCCTCACCGAAGCCGCGGCGCGGGAGGTGCAGACGTGCCTGCCCGACAGCCGCAAGGCCCTCGCCCTGGCGTACCTCCATGCCGCGACGTACGCCGACCGCTGGCGCCGCGCGGCCGAAGAACTCCTGTGCCACCTCCCCACGGACACTCTGACGGAAGAAGCTAAAACGCTGCTCTCGTCGCTGGAAGTGGCGGTGTGAACCCTTATATCAGTTATCCATGGCAATCAATCAGTTGAAGGCGGGTGCGGCGCTGTCTTACGTGATCATCGGGCTGAACTCGGTGGTCGGACTGGTGTACACGCCCTTCATGCTTCGTCGGCTGGGTCAGTCGGAGTACGGTCTGTACGCGCTGGCGGCTTCGGTGATCGCGTACCTGACGGTGCTGGACCTGGGTTTCGGCAATGCGGTGGTGCGCTACACGGCGAAGTTCCGCGCGGAGGGGCGGGTACGCGAGCAGGAGGAAATGTTCGGCATGTTTCTGGTGCTCTACGGCGTGATCAGCGTAGTGGCGTTCGCGCTGGGAATGGTGCTTTACCTGAACGTCGACGGACTGTTCTCCCGCTCAATGACGGCGGCGGAGGTGGACAAGGTGCGGGTGATGCTGATGCTGCTGTCGTTCAACCTTGCGTTTACGTTCCCGATGAGCATCTGGGGTTCGATCATCACGGCGTACGAGAACTTCGTGTTCCAGCGTGTGGTGAGCATCGCCCGCATCGTGCTGAACCCGCTGGTGATGATGGTGCTGCTGCTTTACGGCTACAAGGCGGTTGCGATGGTGGTGGTGACGACGCTGTTCAACGTGGCGACGCTGACGGTGAACTGGTGGTACTGCCGTCGGCGGTTACATGTGCGTGTGCGTCTGGGCCGTTTCAACGGCAAGTTCCTCCGTGAAGTCACGGTTTACTCCTTCTGGATCTTCCTGAACGCGATTATGGACCGCATCTACTGGAGCACGGGCCAGTTCGTGCTTGGCGTGTTCCGCGGAGCGGCGACGGTGGCGGTGTACGCGGTGGCGATCCAGCTTCAGCAGATGTACATGATGTTCTCGACGGCGATATCGGGCGTTTTCCTGCCGAAGGTGACGGCTATGGTGGCGCGGCACGGGAGCGACCGGGAGCTGTCGGACCTGTTCATCCGCACGGGGCGCGTGCAGTACATCGTGATGGCGTACATCCTGTGTGCGTTCGCGGTGTTCGGCGATGCGTTCATCCGCCTGTGGGCAGGTCCGGGTTACGGCGACGCCTACGTGATGGCACTCCTGTTTTTCGTGCCGCTGACGGTTCCCCTGATCCAGAACGTGGGTATAAACATCCTGATGGCGCGAGGTGAGATGAAGTTCCGCAGCGTGGTTTACGTGGTGATCGCCGTGCTGAGCCTGGGTCTGTCGGTCTATGGAGCGAAGCGTTACGGCGGGATAGGGTGTGCCGTGGCCACGTCTTTGGCTCTGACGGCGGGCCAGATTGTGGTGATGAACGTGTATTACAAGCGTCGTCAGCGCCTTGACATCGGTCGCTTCTGGCGCGAGATAGGCCGTATGAGCGTGGTACCGGCTGTGCTGTGCGCTGCGGGTCTGTATGTGTCTGGCCGTGTGGATCTGGACCGCCCGCTGTGGTTCGTCCTGGGCGTGGCGGCGTTCACGCTGGTGTATGCGCCGGCTTGCTGGCGTTTTTCGATGAACGCGTCGGAGCGCGCGCTGGTGAGCGTGCCGCTGGGCAGAATCCGAAAGAAGTTTTTATGATAGAGATAACAGATAAGGAGAAGTGCGTGGGCTGCGGTGCGTGCGTGCAGCGTTGTCCGAAGGAGTGTATCGCGCTGCGTGAGGACGCGGAAGGGTTCCTTTACCCTGAGGCGGACGCGTCGGTGTGCGTGGAATGCGGGCTGTGCGAGAAAGTGTGCCCGGTGCTTCATCCGGGCGAGTCGCGGCAGCCGCTTATGGCCTATGCGGCGGTGAACGGGGACGAGGCGGTGCGCCGTTCTAGCTCGTCGGGCGGCGTGTTCACGGCGCTGGCGCTGGAGACGATAGCGCGTGGCGGCGTGGTGTTCGGCGCGCGTTTCGACGAACGGTGGGAAGTGGTTCACGGGTGGACGGAGACGGCGGATGGCCTCGGGGCTTTCCGCGGCTCGAAGTACGTGCAGAGCCGCATGGGCGAGAGCTACAGGGAGGCGGAGGCCTTTCTGAAGTCGGGCCGCGAGGTGCTGTTTTCGGGCACTCCCTGCCAGGTGGCGGGGCTGCGTCGGTATCTGCGGAAGGATTACGGCGGTCTGCGCACGGTGGACTTCATCTGCCACGGCGTTCCGAGCCCGGGTGTGTGGCGGGATTATCTGAAAGAAGAAGTCGCACGTCAGTGCGACGGAAAAAATACAGTTTCTCCCGCCCCTAATTGCGGACGTGATGCCCTCCTGGAGGGCGTCTCGTTCCGAAATAAGGCTTGTGGTTGGAAAAAATTCAGTTTTTCTCTGTCCCTTTCCCTGCCCGTCGGGCAGGGAACGAAAAATTCAGTTTTTCTCTGTGAGCTACTGACGGAGAACGCGTACCTGCGCGGCTTCCTGTCGGACCTTTACCTTCGTCCGTCGTGCCACGCATGTCCGGCGAAGTGCCTGCGCAGCGGAAGCGACCTGACCGTGGGCGACTACTGGGGCGTGTGCGCGGTCCATCCGGAGCTTGACGACGACGGCGGGGTGAGCGTGGTGCTGGTGAACACGGCCCGGGGCCAAGAGATGATCGGCGGACTGAACGGCGTGCGGCTCACGCCGACGCGCTATGCGGACGTGGTGCGTTTCAACCCGGCGGTGGAGCGCTCGGCGCGGGTACCGGCGGGACGTGCGCGGTTCTGGGCGCTTCGCAGAGAGCTGGGCGTCATCGGCGCGGTAGGCGCGCTGGTGAAGGACCCGCCGCTGTGGCGTCGCGCGGCGGGGAGGGCGAAACGGATAGTCAAACGGATTTTGAAACGAATATAAACGAACGAGATGAAGATAGGCATACTGACACAGCCTTTGCGGACGAACTACGGCGGCCTGCTACAGTGCTGGGCATTGCAGCGTGTGCTCCGGGAGATGGGGCACGAGGCTTGGGTAGTACAGCGCACGTACCGTTTCCATGCGCTCTGGCGCTGGGGCGGGCGGCTGGCGAAGAACCTCGTCCGCCTGCTGCTGGGCCGCAAATGGGTGGCGTGGACGTCGCGCGGCGAGGAGTCCGTGATTCAGCAGCACACGCGTCGGTTCATCGAGGGACAGATAGTGCCCCGCACGTCGCCGATATACAGCACGCGGGGCCTTCGGGCGGACTATGCGCGGCAGCGATACGACGCCTACGTAGTGGGCAGCGACCAGGTGTGGCGGCCCATTTACTCGCCTTGTCAGCCGGACTTTTTTCTGGGTTTTCTGCCCGGGGAGGCGCGGATGCGTCGGGTGGCCTACGCGGCCTCGTTCGGCACGGATAAGTGGGAGTTTTCCCCGAAGCTGGCGGCGCGTTGCCGGGCTTTGGCCGGGAAGTTCGACGCGGTGTCAGTGCGCGAGTCGGGCGGCGTCAGCCTGTGCCGGGCGCACCTTGGCGTGGCGGCTGAGCATGTGCTGGACCCGACACTTCTGCACGGGCACGAGGCGTACGAGCGGCTGGTCGGTGAGGCGGGCGAGGCGCGGAGCGCGGGCGACTTCTTCTGCTACGTACTGGACCGCTCGGCGGAGACGGAAGCCTTGAAACGGAGCGTGGCGGCAGAGCTGGGAGTGACGGCGTTCGAGGTGATGCCCCGGGTGGCGGGCGCGGCGCCGGCGAGTACGCCGATGGCGGACCGGGTATTCCCGCCGGTGACGGCATGGCTCAGGGCGTTCATGGACGCGGAGTACGTGCTGACGGACTCGTTCCACGGCAGCGTGTTCTCGATCATCTTCCACCGTCCGTTTGTGGCGTTGGGCAACGCGGACCGGGGTCAGGCGCGCTTCCATTCGCTGCTGGGGCTGTTCGGCCTGGAGGACCGGCTGGTGACGACGGGTCGGGCGGAGGACGTGGCGGCCAGGCTGCGCGAACCGATAGACTGGGCGCGCGTGGACCGCATCAAGCGGGAGTGGCAGGCGAAATCAACGGAGTTTCTCAGAAAGGCATTGAGCGAAGATGGAAAATAAAGTGGAGAAGAGCGGCGGACCGGCGCCGAAAGTATCGGTGATTGTCCCGGTGTACAAGGCGGAGAAGTACCTGCGGAAGTGTGTGGACAGCATTTTGGCGCAGACGTTCCGGGACTTCGAGGTATTGTTGGTAGACGACGGGAGCCCTGATAAAAGTGGTGAGATTTGTGAGGAGTATGCGAAGAAAGACCCGCGAGTCCGTGTGTTTCACAAGGAGAATGGCGGGGTAAGCTCGGCGCGCCAATGCGGCCTCGACAATGCCCGCGGGGAATACACCATCCATGCCGACCCGGACGATTGGGTCGAACCGAAAATGTTGGAGGAACTCTACGCCAAGGCCAAGGCTGAAGACGCCGACATGGTCATTTGTGACTATTACGTCAACGACCGCCGCGGCCAGCGTTACGTCAGGCAGCAACCCTCCGCCCTCGACCACGAGACGGTGCTCCGCGAACTGTTCCAGCAGTTGCACGGCAGCTGCTGTAACAAGCTCGTCCGACGAGCTTGTTACAGGGAGTATAATGTGTCGTTCCCGCTGGAAATTTCGTTTTGTGAGGATGTATATGTGAACGTCTCCTTATTGAAGCACGCGATCAAAGTGGTTTATCATCCTAAAGCCTATTATCATTATGTGAATGGGAATAATCCTAATTCGATCGTTCGAAGTTATACCCAAGCCACGTACGACCATGACATGCGCTTGCTGGGACTTCTTGACAAACTTACCCAAGGAATGCCCTGCCACGATTTGTGTTTTGCTCATTTTGCGGTGATGAGCATGAGCCGGGCTTTTGATGCGGGCATCTATACTAACAAAGAGTTCATTATCCTGTTCTCAGATTATCGTTCCTATATCAAAAAAGACCCGGTACCCTCTCTGATAAGGCGGGCAAGCCTTTGGTTGTCGTGCGTCGGACTGTACAGACCACTTTTGAAACTCTACAAACTAAAAAAGAAAATGCTATGATACCCAAGGTGATTCATTATTGCTGGTTCGGGCGGAACCCGTTGCCGCCGCTGGCGGTGAAGTGCATCGAGTCGTGGCGGAAGTTCCTGCCGGACTATGAGATACGGGAGTGGAACGAGGATAATTTCGACGTGAATGCTATTCCCTATACGCGGGAGGCCTACGAGGCCGGGAAGTATGCTTTCGTGTCGGACTACGCGCGCTTCAAGATACTCTACGAGCACGGCGGGCTTTACTTCGACACGGACGTGGAGGTCATCCGCCCGCTGGACGACATCATCGCCCGCGGCCCGTTCATGGGATGCGAACAGGACGCAACGGGAGCTACGGCTCCAGCCGTAGCTCCCGGCCTTGGCCTGGGGGTAAACCCCGGCCTCGGCCTGTACCGCGAATTGCTCGACCTGTATGCCACGTTGCACTTCCGCAACCTGGACGGTTCGCTGAACTTCAAGACCGTCGTGCAGTACACCACGGAGCTACTCTGCGAACACGGCCTTCAGAATACGCCCGATATCCAGCAAGTCGCCGGCGTCTGGGTTTATCCGAAAGAATACTTCAATCCTAAAAGTACGCATAACGGCCAGATTTATTTAACCGATAAAACCGTATCAATCCATCATTTTGCCGGCAGTTGGGTTAAAAAGCGCACCATGCGTATTGCCCATTTCAAATGGAAACTTATGAGCTTATTAGGGCAGAGCAACATTGAGACCATCATCAGAGTATTTCGCTTAAAAACACTTAGAAATAAGTTTCGCATATAAGTTTTGCGCCTAATTAGGAATGACTGTTTACACGCTATCTCTTATTGTTATTTTCCTATCTGTAGCGTTGCCGAGCAAGCTTCACCTTAGGACCATGTCTAATGCATTGTCGTCATCAACTATAGACATTAAGACCCCTATACTTTTCTGTTTCTTAGGATTGCTTGCGGCACTTCGTGCGTCTGATATCGGAAATGATACAAGTGGATACATTGATTTATATGAGCGAATTAATCGGACTGAGATTAAAGAACTTTCTTTCTATTCAGAACGTTTTGAGATGGGATTTATCTGGTTGAACAAGTTATTATCATATATCTCCACAAATCCCCAAACGATATTAATCGCAACATCGGCTTTTGCTTACTATTGGTATTACAAGTTCATCAAAAAGTATTCGCCCTTGGTTGGTGTTTCAATCTTGCTTTTCTTTTTTGCTCGCTTCCACGATTCTAGTATGAATATCGTGCGCCAAGTCGTAGCCACGGGATTTATATTATGGTCCTATATGGAATTGAAGAAAGGGAAAGACTTACGATTTTTCCTGCTAATGCTTTTAGCCTTTTACATGCATAAGTCGTCTATCGTATTCCTATTGTCATGGTTCTTCGTACATGTACCGTTCAAAAGTAGTTATATTAAATACTTTCTTGTAGCTTGGGCAATCACTCTTACTACGGGAAACGCCTTAATCAATCTCATTTTCTCAACGGGCTTGGTTCAGTCCTACTTTGAGGATTCGGCCTATTTCGACGAAGGTAAAATTGCTCCCGCGATTATCTTAGTCATGGATGCCCTTGTACTTCTATTTTATTTACTGACAAAAAGCCATAAAACCAACAGAGAACTTGCCACAGATATAACATGGATGCTTATGGCTACCGCGATATTCCAAACCTTGGGAGTTTTCTTTGCCATCATGTCACGTGTTGCTTGGTATTTTCGTCTTTTTCAGCTTATTGCCATCCCATATGCTTTAAGCCAATTGAAAAAAGACAATTATGTCATTACAACCGTCATCATTTCCGCACTCTATATCAGCTACTATCTCGTTACTTCCATTTTGCGCCCGGACTGGAATTACGTTTATCCATACTCCACTTGTTTTAATCACTAGCAGACCATGCGTATAGTCCATATCTTCACCCTCGGGATTAAGGGGCGAACAGGCATAAGCGAAGTTGTCGTGAATCTATCTGCGTACCAGCGTGAGCTGAGCCACGAGGTCAGACTTCTTTGTCTGTCACCCAACTTTCATGATTACTATGACGCGCCGTGTGATGTCATTCTGCGCGACAAAGACTTTCGATGCTTTATCGAAAGTTTCACTCCGCAAATCGTCATATTTCATTCCTTATACAAATGGCACTATATCCAGTGGTCCAATTACTTACGGAAACAAGGCATTCCTTACCTGATAGAGATGCATGGAGCAAGCTCTGTTGAAAACCAAAGAAAATCTTGGTTCCAAAAGAAGATTGCGAACGTGATTGTCTTTAATCGCATTATAAAGCAATCAAGTGCCATTATCTACTTAAATGAGGCTGAACAGCGGCGTTCGATATTCGCAAAACTGAGTAATAACGTAATCATCCCCAACGGCGTCACTATGCCAGCAAACTTTACGGCAACTAAAACGGTTAATAATCCCATCAAAATCATATTCTTAGGCCGGATTGACATATTTCACAAAGGTCTTGACTACCTGCTCCAAGCATTGGAGAAAATACAGAGAAGACTTCTAGGAAAAGCGGAAGTCCATTTCTATGGATATACTTATGACGATAAGTTTCAAACCCTTCTCACGCCATTGCATGATATAGCTCAATATCACGGCGCAATCTTTGGGAAAGATAAAGAAGATGTGCTTCATAATGGGGATATTTTCATTCACACTTCACGTTATGAGGGAATGCCGATGGCCATTATTGAAGCGCTTTCATACGGTATACCATGTATTGTGACCCCACAAACCAATATGAGCGAGTTGATTACTCAGCACCACGCCGGATGGGTGACTGCTCTGGATAGTAGCGAAATTGCAAAAACAATTCTACAAGCAATTCGTGAATACCAAGAACACACTGAAGAACTGCGAAAGACTGCCCATAATGCCGTAGCTTCATATTCATGGCCTTTAATTGCAAAAAGGTCCATCGAAACCTATATGCAATGCATATCACCTAATTCTAACTGAAAAGTTCTTTGAAAGGAGTCCTATTAAAGAAAATCAGACTATTTACCAACAAATAATTATATGAAGATAGCAATCGTAGGAACAGGCTATGTAGGGCTTGTTTCCGGAACTTGTTTTGCTGAAATGGGCGTGGACGTGACCTGCGTGGACGTCAACGCTGAGAAGATCGAAGCACTGGAACGCGGAGAGGTACCGATATACGAACCGGGCCTCGACGAGATGGTCCTGCGCAACCAACGGGAAGGCCGGTTGCACTTTACGACCGACCTGACGACCTGCCTGAACGATGTGGACGTCGTGTTCAGCGCAGTGGGTACCCCGCCGGACGAAGACGGCAGCGCGGACCTGAAGTACGTGCTGGAAGTGGCGCGCCCGCTGCGTCGAGCGAGAAAACACGTGGTGGAACAAGACGCGATGGCTACTCAATGGCTTCTCAGAAAAGCGTTAATCAATCTGACAATCTCCTAACCGCAACATACCTCTTGGTTTTATCTGACCAATAGGATTACACCTTTCTCTTACACCATATGAGCGAAAACGGACACGAGACGGGCCCCTTGTCACAGGTCTGCCCGCACGACATTTGCACAGGTTGCGCGGCTTGCGCGAACGCCTGTGCACACGATGCCATCGCGATGAGCGAAGACGAATTAGGATACATCCATCCGCAAATAGCAACGGACTTGTGTACGGGATGCAGGCTATGCCAGACCGTATGCCCAGCGCTTCATCCGGTAGAGCTACACGAACCTCGGTGCGTCTTTGCCACGGCCTGTAAAGACGCGGAAGAGCGTCAGACATCGTCATCGGGGGGAGCAGCAACAGCCGCTGGACGCTACATCCTAGAACAAGGAGGAATCGTATACGGATGCGCACAACAGAACTTTCAAAACATCCGGCATATCAGAGTCGAACAAACAGAAGAGCTAGCGGCACTGAAGGGTTCGAAATACGTACAGAGTCACATAGGTCCCATACTCCGAGATATCCGAAAGGAGTTAAGAAACGGTAAGGAAGTGCTCTTCGTCGGCACACCCTGTCAAGTCGCCGGGTTACGCAGGTTCCTAAGAAAAGACAATGAGCACCTAACGACCATTGATCTCATCTGCCACGGCGTACCACCGCAGCGGATGCTTCGGGAGGACGTAACGAGTCAGGCCCAAAGATTGCGAAGCCCTCTAAAAGACTTGAAAGTGGCTTTCCGTTGGAAAGCACAATATGGGATACAATATGGGATACAATTTGGGGAAGCGCTCAATGGGAACCTTAGACGAGTATGCTTACCGCACGACCCGTATATCACTGCCTTCTGGACCGGATTGTCCTTCCGCGAAAACTGTCATCAATGCCCCTATGCTCGGACGGCGCGCACAGGTGACCTGACCATCGGCGATTTCTGGGGGCTGGGACGCGAAGCACCCACGCAGTTCAAAATACGTGAAGGCGTCAGCCTCGTACTTGTGAACACAGCGAAAGGTCAAACACTATGGGATAAAATGAGTTCCAACATGCAATCAGAGGAACGGACTCTGAACGAAGCAGTCCGTGGAAACACCAATCTGCGTCACCCATCTCAAAGACCTCCGACGAAGGACTCATTCATGGATACTTATCGGAAAACGGGGGATCTCGCGATAGCAGTAAAAACAGCCATACCCACACGAGAGCGCCTGAAAATGCACCTCATGGAAGGGATTAAGAGGCAACGCATCCTCGTCACCTTTTTGAAAACCGGCAGACGAATCATCCACACACTTAAACACCATGAATAATCACTCTCCACGCAAAAAAGTAGGCATCATCACCATATTGGACGTAGCCAACTTCGGCAGTATGCTACAGGCATACGCACTAGCATTAACCATAGAACAGCTAGGCTTTGAAGTGTTCTTCATCAATTACTGGCGGAAAGCCTATCGCACTTCCCAGAAAGTACGTACATTCCTCACGGACCGGTCGCTGGGAAACCTCATTCGCCGTACAGTCTATGCCACATCGGCCTTGCTGGTCTACGCCACGTTACGCCGTCGGCTACGCCGCTTCGTCACTCACAGGTTTCACTTTACCCGCCCTTACCACGACATTAAAGCGCTACGGCAGTCCCCGCCACGAGCCGACTGCTATGTAAGCGGTTCGGACCAAGTGTGGAACAGCGTACATAACGGAGGTTATGATCCCGCTTTCTTTTTGGACTTCGGTCACGCCCGGCGCATAGCCTACGCCGCCTCTTCGGGCATAGAAGCTTTTCCTGAAAACGAGTTGCCATCCATCATACAACGGTTGAAAACCTTCCAAGCCTTATCCGTCCGTGAAAGCCAGACGACAAGTTACTTCCACCAAATAGGATTCCCGAAATGCGAACACGTTCTCGACCCTTCGCTACTCGTCCACGCCGATAACTGGCGAAAGATAGGCCGAAAAGCAAAAATAGACATTGAAGACGGAACCTATCTGCTAGTTTACAGTGTCGAACGGTTCAACAACGATTTTATCTTCGAACAGGCACGCCGCATAGCCCATGCCCACCAACTGAAGATGTACGTGGTATGCTCCACTTATCCTGTAAAAGCAAAGGACTATGGCTTTGACCGTATTTTCGCCATGGCAGACGTGACGACATTTCTCCGCCTTATAGACGGTGCAGCTTTCGTCGTAGCCAGTTCTTTCCACGGAACTGCATTTGCCCTGAACTTCAACAAGGACTTCATCACCATCACTCCGGACCGTTTCAATATCCGCATGGAGAGCTTGGTACAACTATTCGACGTAGCCCACCGAATAGTTACCCAAGATTTCGTCAACCCGGACATGCTGCCCTCTATCGACTACGCAGGCGTCAACTCCAAACTTGCAAACGAACGCAAGAAGTCCTTAACCTTCCTGCAAAAGGCGTTGCAGGGAAACATTCCATCTTAAGTTTTTACCGCTATGCCAGAACTCGAAAAAGGATTAGTAAGCATCGTTACTCCATGCTACAACGCTGAACGCTACATCGCCGATACCATCGCCTCAGTCCAAGCACAAACATACACCAAATGGGAAATGATGGTCGTGGACGATTGTTCGACCGACAACTCAGCCGAGGTCATTAAAAAATTGGCACGAGAAGATTCCCGCATAAAATACTTCAAGACAGACAAGCCTTCGGGCTCACCAACAAAGCCGAGAAACATTGCACTCGACAAAGCCCACGGGGAATACATCGCATTCCTTGACGCAGATGACCTCTGGCTTCCCCAAAAACTTGAAGAGCAATTGGCATTTATGACTTCACAGAATGCGTGCTTCGTTTATTCCGACTACGAAAAAATGAATGCATCAGGCAAACGGGGCTCACGCATTGTTCGTGTGAAGAAAGTGACTCGGTATTGGGATATGTTGGAAAGTGACAGTGTGCCTTTCCTTACGGCCCTCATAAAAACTTGTTCAATCGGTAATATCCGCTTTCGCGATACAGCCAAAGAAGACTACGTATTCTGGCTCGAGCTGCTCCGGAAACACGAAATCACAGCCTACAATACAAGAAAACTTCATGCATACTACCGTGAAGCACAAGGTAGTCGATCCGGTAATAAACTGGATATGATTCGGAAACAATGGTTCGTATTGCGAAAAATAGAAAAGGCAAAATGGTTTCCTTCGGTATACTTCATGACGATGTATCTTATTAAAGGTGTATCTAAGTACATCAAATAAAAAAACACGCTTATATTTCTCCTAAAACGATTACCGCACTCACAAGAAAGCGGGCATTCCCTTACTGAACCAGTCTGTCTAAAATCAATTTACTCTCCAAAATAACTTTTTCGTCTTTAGAAAAGAAAGATTCAAGCTTCTTCCTACAAGTTTGCAGCCTGCCTATAAAAAGTTTCTCCCCGCGGATTACGTCTCCGCGGGGAGAAACTTTTTATAGGCGCCGGAAACGCACCCTTTTGGCTGCTTCAGGCCGACACAAGGAGGGGGTAAATTCGCACGAAGCCGGGCCAGACGGAAAACTTTTCGTACATTTGGCAACAAATACAAACACAACAACCGCAAACCATGAATTTAACCATTCGCCACTTCGGCCCCATCCGTGAGGCGCAAATGCAATTCGGCGACCTCACGCTCCTCATCGGGCCACAGACCAGCGGATGAGATAATCTATTTCAGGAAAATGTAATTGGCCCTACGGCTTAATTTCTCAATAAAGGACTCACGATGCAAAGACACGATAACAATTTTCCTGACACTCCCTCCGCCCGCCTTTTCCTCCTATTGCTGCACGGCGGGCTGAACGGACGTTTGCCGACCCTCGACCAGCCGACGATCAGTCCGCGGGAGTGGGAGACGATCCTGCGCATAGCGCGTCAGCAGGCGGTGACAGCCCTCGTGTGGGACGGCATACAATTGTTGCCCGACGAATTGAAGCCGCCTGTTGACATCGGGCGACAGTTCTTCATGGATACCCTCCGCACGGAGCAAACGGCGCGACGTTTGAACGCGTTGCTCGCCACGCTCCTCGCGGACGTCGAAACGACAGGCATCGCCGTGGCTCTGCTCAAGGGGCAGGGGTACGCGGCCCTCTACCCCAACCCGTTGCACCGACAACCGGGCGACATAGACATTTACAGCGGCCCTGAGTGCGCCCGCCTGCAACGGGCCCTACCGCCTGCCTACGAACGCGACAACGGGCCGGCCTACTTTCACGACAAACTCCACCACGACGGCATACTCATCGAGAATCACCGTCTGGTGGCGGAACTGGCTTGGGGACCACACAAACGCGCTCTTGAGCGAATGGTCAGCGAATGGTTTCCTGCGAACATCAGCCAAAGGACGTCATTGGGTCTGTCCCTCCCCGTCCCACCACCTTGGTTCGAACTGGTCCACGCCGTCATCCATTTCGCGCAGCACCTCACGGGAGGAGGC
The DNA here is from genome assembly GCA_944322325.1 of uncultured Alloprevotella sp. GTDB lineage: Bacteria > Bacteroidota > Bacteroidia > Bacteroidales > Bacteroidaceae > Alloprevotella. The sequence goes on along the minus strand of CALUOQ010000008.1, from coordinate 52,670 downwards.
GTCGGGCTACGTCAGTTATGCGATTGGATTGTCCTGATACGAACACATCGGGAGCACGTCGACCACAACGTACTCGCCCAACACTTACAGCAGCTGGGACTACGGCGCATTGCAGGAGCCATGACCCGCCTGTGCGTTGACTGGCTCGGACTGGAAGCCGACCATACTTTCGTACAGGCCCTTCTTGTCGGTGACGCCTACGAAAAGCGGACCGCCCGACGCATCTTCCAAGACGTGATGCTAGTCGGCAATTTCGGACAGGAAGAACGCATACGGCGCCACAGCGGCGTGGCACGCGAAACGGCGGATCTCCTCCGACGACGCGGAGCGCGCACCCTCAGGTACTTCGCGTTGTGGCCCAACGAAATGATTTGGCGTCCCTTTATCCGGCTGACACGGTTCACCCGCCGTAAACTCACGCACGCGACCTCTGCACAAGTCCGTTTTTAGAACCGTATCTTATTGAATCACGGCGAATATCGGATGGTTGCAGCTCACCACAAAGCGGTTGTTTTCATTCAGGTCGAACATGGCTTTTTTTGAGCGCAAAGTTCCGACCAAAAGTCGAATGGAAAACACGGCTCTTACCGGATGACTACGAAACGGGGCGCACGTGCCTCATCGGCAGGTGCGCCCCCTTGATTGTCCCTTTTATAGTTTAGTCTCAGTCTTTTTTGTCTTGGTTAGCCGGAGTTTCCTCAGTTGTGGCGGTATCGTCCGCTACAGGAGCTGCGGTATCGGCAGCCACGTCCTCAGCCGGCGCAGCAGCTGCCTTCTTGGAGCGGCGCGTACGCGTAGCTTTCTTCTTCGGCGTCTTGGCCATGTTCTCATCGTAGTCTACCAACTCGATGAAGCACATGTCGGCACCGTCGCTGGGGCGAAAGCCGGTCTTGATGATGCGCGTATAACCACCGGGACGATCAGCCACTTTCACCGAGATTTCCTTGAAAAGCTCGGTGACGGCGTATTTGTCATGAAGATAGCTGAACACCACGCGACGGGAATTGGTCGTGTCCTGCTTTGACTTCGTAATCAGCGGTTCTACATACTGCTTCAGGGCCTTTGCCTTGGCGAGAGTCGTAGTGATTCTTTTGTGCTTTATCAGCGAGCAGGCCATGTTGGACAACATGGCTGCACGATGAGAGGCAGTACGACTCAGATGGTTGAATTTCTTACCGTGTCTCATACGTTACTTATTCTTTGTCTAATTTATATTTTGAGATATCGGTTCCAAACGACAGATTCAGACTCTCGAGCAAATCATCAAGCTCCGTGAGCGATTTCTTACCGAAGTTGCGGAACTTCAGGAGGTCGGTCTTGTTGTACTGCACAAGGTCGCCAAGCGTCTCAACGTCGGCAGCTTTCAAGCAGTTGAGCGCACGCACCGAAAGATTCATGTCGACCAGTTTCGACTTCAGGAGCTGTCGCATGTGCAGCACCTCTTCGTCGAACTCTTCATTCTCTTCACCGGCTGAATCGTCGACCGTGATTTTATCGTCAGAGAAGAGCATGAAATGGTAAATCAAGATCTTTGCGGCTTCCTTCAGCGCATCCTTCGGGTGGATGGAACCATCGGTAGTAACCTCAAGAACCAGTTTGTCGTAGTCCGTCTTTTGCTCGACGCGATACGGCTCAACGGTGTACTTGACATTACGAATCGGGGTGTAGATGGAGTCGATTGGAATTGTATTCACATCGGTGCAGAAATCGCGGTTTTCCTCAGCAGGGACATAGCCACGCCCCTTGTTGATGGTAAGGTCGATTTGCATCGATGCCTTTGAATCTAAATGACAAATCACTAATTCAGGATTTAACACTTCAAATCCAGTAAGGAACTTGCCAATATCACCAGCTTTGAACTCGTTGGAGTTGGAAATGGTGATACTTACTTTTTCGGTCTCGAACTCTTCTACGATTTGTTTGAAACGGACCTGCTTCAAATTCAGGATAATGTTGGTAACGTCTTCGCGCACGCCTTCGACAGAAGCGAACTCATGCTCCACCCCCGCAATACGGATGGTGTTGATGGCAAAGCCCTCAAGCGACGAAAGCAAGATGCGGCGTAAGGCATTTCCGACAGTCGTGCCGAAACCCGGCTCCAAGGGACGGAACTCAAACTTTCCGTACTTGGAGTCGTTTTCCAACATTACCACTTTATCGGGTTTTTGAAATGCTAATATCGCCATGAATTTAATTAGTTTTTAGAGTACAACTCAACAATCAACTGCTCCTTGATGTTCTCGGGGATGTCGGCACGCTCGGGCTTGTGCAACAGCTTGCCCGACTTCGTGGCCTCGTCCCACTCAATCCAAGGATACTTGCTGTGATTGAAACCAGCCAATGCGTCGGCGATAACCTCCAAGGATTTGGATTTCTCGCGCACAGCTACGATCTGACCCGGTTTTACAGCGTAAGACGCGATGTTGACGACACCACCGTCGACGGTGATGTGCTTGTGGCTGACCAGCTGACGGGCAGCAGCACGCGTAGGAGCGATACCCAGACGATAGACCACATTATCCAGACGGCATTCCAGATTCTGCAACAGAATCTCACCGGTAATGCCATTGGTGCGAGCCGCCTTCTCGAACATGTTGCGGAACTGCTTCTCTAAAACGCCATAAGTGTACTTGGCTTTTTGCTTCTCAGCCAACATGACACCGTACTCGGACGTCTTACGGCGACGAGAGTTGCCATGCTGTCCGGGAGGGAAGTTACGCTTTGAAAGGACTTTGTCCGGACCGAAGATTGCCTCACCGAAGCGACGGGCAATACGCGATTTAGGGCCAATGTATTTTGCCATATCTGTTTTCGATTTTATCTGCGTTAGTGATGATTATACTCTTCTTCTCTTCGGGGGGCGGCATCCGTTGTGAGGCAGCGGCGTAACGTCGATAATCTCCGTTACTTCAATGCCTGCACCGTGAACCGTACGAATGGCAGACTCACGGCCGTTGCCCGGACCCTTCACGTAGGCCTTCACCTTGCGCAGACCCAAATCGTAAGCCACTTTGGCGCAATCCTGAGCTGCCATCTGAGCGGCATAGGGCGTGTTCTTCTTCGAACCACGGAAACCCATCTTACCGGCAGAAGACCAAGAGATCACCTGACCCTCGCTATTGGCCAAAGATACGATAATGTTATTGAAAGAACTGTGAACGTGCAACTGACCCATTGCATCTACCTTCACATTCCGTTTCTTAGTTGCAACTGTTTTCTTTGCCATAATCCTCTTACTTATTACTTAGTTGCTTTTTTCTTGTTAGCAACGGTCTTCTTCTTACCCTTGCGCGTACGGGCATTGTTCTTCGTGCTCTGACCGCGCACGGGAAGACCGATACGATGGCGAACACCACGATAGCAACCGATGTCCATCAGTCGCTTGATGTTGAGCTGGATTTCAGAACGAAGGTCACCCTCGACCTTGTATCCTTCTGCAATCGTGGCACGGATGCGGGCGGCCTGATCATCGGTCCAGTCCTTCACCTTGATATCCTTGTCCACGCCTGCTTTCTCCAAAATTTTAGCAGAGCTGCTGCGCCCGATTCCGTATATGTAGGTCAGGGCTATTTCACCTCTCTTATTCTGAGGTAAATCTACACCAACAATTCTTATTGCCATATTGTTTCTTAGTTTCTGTTACCAACCAACGAGTTTACCCCTGACGCATCTTCATCTTCGGGTTCTTCTTATTAATCACGAACAAACGCCCTTTACGACGGACGATTTTGCAATCTGCACTGCGCTTCTTTATCGATGCTCTTGTTTTCATTTTATATGTCTTTTTATTTGTATCTAAACACGATTCGGCCTTTGGACAAGTCGTATGGGCTCATCTCGACCTTTACCTTATCGCCAGGTAAAATCTTAATGTAGTGCATCCGCATTTTACCGGAAATGTGGGCTGTTATTTCGTGCCCGTTTTCCAATTCCACGCGGAACATGGCATTACTCAATGCCTCAACGATTGTCCCGTCCTGCTCTATAGCTGCTTGTTTAGCCATGCTCTATTCTCCTAAAATTCTTTCTATTTCCTCAAACGATGATAAGATATCTGCTTTACCGTGATGAACCGCAATGGTGTGCTCGAAATGCGCCGCAGGCTTTCCGTCCTGTGTCCGGACGGTCCAACGGTCAGCCAACATCTCCACCTTCGGACTTCCCATGGTAATCATAGGCTCAATGGCAATGCACAGACCGTTCTTGATTTGCACGCCGTTTCCACGTTTCCCATAATTGGGAACCTGAGGATCTTCGTGCATCTCACGACCAATGCCGTGACCGACAAATTCGCGGACTACCCCGTAACCCCTTGCTTCACAATGGTGCTGTACTGCATACCCGATATCTCCGAGGCGTTTTCCAGCCAAAGCCTGTTCAATACCTTTGTATAAGGACTCCTTCGTAGTTCTGAGGAGTTCTGCTACCGCGGGACTGACTTCACCCACCGGAAATGTATAGCAGGAATCACCATTATATCCATTCAGCAAAGCTCCACAGTCGATAGAAACGATATCTCCCTCCTGAAGAACCTGACTGCCCGGAATACCATGCACGACGACCTCATTCACAGAAGTACAAATCGAAGCAGGAAAGGCCGGGCCGAATGGGTTCGGGCATCCCTTAAACGTCGGTTCACCACCATTATCACGGATAAATTGCTCAGCAATCGTGTCCAACTCCATAGTCGTCACACCAGGACGAACAACTTTCGCCATTTCAGCCAGCGTCTTACTCACTAAGAGATTGGCGCTACGCATCAACTCTATCTCATCTTCCGTCTTCAGATATATCATACAGGATCAATAGGCAGAAACTCTTTCGGAACGCGTACGCACCCTACCGGAATTCAACAAGCCGTCATAATGACGCACCAACAAGTGGCTCTCGATCTGCTGAAGGGTATCCAAAACAACACCGACCAGAATCAACAACGACGTACCGCCGAAGAACTGGGCAAAGCCCTGCTTCACACCAAATATGCCAGCAATAGCAGGCAAAATGGCAATCAAAGCGATGAACAGAGAACCCGGCAAGGTGATGCGCGACATCACGGTGTCCAAATAGTCGGCTGTAGCCTTTCCCGGCTTAATACCGGGGATGAAACCATTATTGCGCTTCATGTCCTCAGCCATCTGCACGGGATTCAATGTGATAGCCGTGTAGAAATAAGTAAAGGCAACGATCAAAGCCACAAAAACGATGTTATACAACCAACTCGTATGGTCCATGAACTGACTCAGGAACCAAGTACTGCTCGCACCTGCATACTGCGCCAAGCTCAAGGGAATGAACATTATAGCCTGAGCAAAGATGATAGGCATCACGTTAGCGGCAAACAATTTCAAGGGGATGTACTGACGTGCACCGCCATACTGTTTTCCACCTTCGACACGCTTTGCGTATTGCACTGGCACCTTTCGGGTCGCTTTTACAAGCATGATTGCCAATGCCATCACAAAGAGCAAAGCGATCATCTCGATCAACCATTTCACGAGACCACCACCTTCGACACCGGACAGGTAGGACGCTACGTCCTCGATAATGGCGGACGGGAGACGGGCTATAATTCCGACCATAATAATCAGAGAAACACCGTTTCCGATGCCTTTATCCGTAATACGCTCACCCAGCCAAAGGATGAACATACTACCGGCAGCAAGAATAATGGTCGACGTCACCATAAAGCCGAGGCCATCACCCACCAAGAATGCGCCTGAACCCGCAGTTTGGTGTTGCAGGTTGATCAAGTAAGTTGGCGCCTGGAAAATCAGGATGGCAATCGTCAGATAACGCGTGTACTGATTAATCTTACGGCGACCGCTCTCACCTTCACGCTGAAGCTTCTGCACATAAGGAACCGTTACAGCCAAAAGCTGAATAACAATCGATGCGGTAATATACGGCATGATTCCCAACGCGAAGATTGATGCGTTAGAGAATGCACCACCGGAGAACATATTCAGCAACGACATGAGTCCCTCACTCGTCTGCGCTTGCAGTTGCTGCAATCTTGTCGGGTCAATACCCGGAAGCACCACGAAAGAGCCGAAACGGTATATCGCGACGAAAAGGAGGGTGATGAGGATTCGCGTACGCAAATCCTCTATCCTCCAGATATTTTTTATAGTCTCGACTATTTTCTTCATCGATGCTATATTAGAGTTTTGTAGCTACTCCACCCAAAGCGGTAATAGCCGCTTCTGCTGACTTCGAGAAAGCATGTGCCTCAACATCAACTTTCTTGGTCAACTCTCCGTTACCAAGAATCTTGACCAATTGCTTGGACGACACATAACCGGCCTGCACCAAGACATCCAAGGTTATCTTGTCCAAGTTTTTCGCTTCAGCCAACTTCTGAATCGTACCCAAATTCACAGGCACATACTCGACGCGATTAATGTTCTTGAAGCCAAACTTCGGAAGGCGACGCTGTAAAGGCATCTGACCACCCTCGAAACCAATCTTCTTTTTATAACCGGAACGCTGCTTCGCACCCTTGTGACCGCGCGTTGACGTTCCACCTAAGCCAGAACCCGGACCACGACCGATTCTCCTACGCGAAGAGACGGAACCTTGAGCCGGTTTTAAGGTATGTAACTTCATTCTTATTACGCTTTTGAATTAATCGATAATGGTTACTAAATGGCTTACTTTCCTTATCATGCCACGAACGGCAGGATTGTCCTCACGCTCCACAACACGATTCATTTTCGTAAGACCCAGAGCATCCAAAGTCTGTTTCTGATCCTTAGGCGCTCCAATTCTACTTTTAGTCTGCTTAATTTTAATTGTTGCCATTGCAGTCAAGATTAACCTCTAAATACTTTTTCCAAGGAGACACCACGATGCTGGGCAACCGTATAAGCGTCACGCAACTCTCCTAAAGCGCGAACAGTCGCTTTCACAAGATTGTGAGGATTCGAAGAACCCCTTGACTTTGCCAAGACATTTCTCACACCCACACTCTCAAGCACAGCACGCATAGCACCACCTGCCACAACTCCGGTACCCTCAGAAGCCGGGCGAATCATGACTTCCGCACCACCGAAACGGGCAATCTGCTCATGAGGAATGGTTCCTTTGTGCACAGGCACCTTAATCAGATTTTTCTTGGCAGCTTCTACGCCCTTTGCGATTGCAGCAGTCACTTCACCAGCCTTACCCAAGCCGTAACCTACAACGCCATTTCCATCACCGACTACGACAATGGCTGCGAACGTAAAAGTACGACCACCTTTCGTTACTTTCGTGACGCGGTTAATGGCTACCAATTTATCTTTTAATTCTTCCGAATTTACATTAATTCTATTTGCCATAACATCAGAATTTAAGTCCGCCCTGACGAGCTCCTTCTGCAACCTCCTTCACACGACCGTGATACAAGTAACCATTACGGTCAAAAACGACAGCGGTAATACCTGCATCCAAAGCTTTTTGAGCGATTAAAGCACCAACCTTATTTGCCTGCTCTTTCTTAGGCATTTTTTCTAAGCCCAACGAAGAAGCTGCAACCAAAGTGCGGCCCTGCTCATCATTAATTATCTGGACATATATCTGCTTGTTGCTACGGAAAACAGACATACGCGGACGCTCAGCGGTTCCTGAGATTTTATTACGTACCCGATACTTAATCTTTATACGTCTTGCTTCTTTCTTTGTTGTCATAATGATTCTTCTATTTAATTATTTCGCTCCGGCAGATTTACCCGACTTACGACGGATCTGCTCACCCACAAACAGAATACCTTTACCTTTATACGGCTCCGGCTTACGGAAAGAACGAATCTTGGCACAAACCATACCTAACAATTGTTTATCACAAGACTCCAGACAAATATAGGGATTCTTATTTCGCTCACTCTTAGTCTCCACTTTGATTTCAGGCGGAAGCTGGAGGAAAATGCTATGTGTATAGCCCAAAGCGAACTCCATGAGATTACCTTGATTAGAGACTCTATATCCGACTCCAACCAACTCCATCTCTTTCTTATAGCCCTGGGAAACACCGACAACCATATTGTTTACCAATGCGCGATAAAGGCCATGGAAAGCATGTTTCTGCTTGGCATCAACGGCGTCGTTCTTCTCATCAATCGTAAACAATATCTCGTTGTTCTCGATGGTCACAATGATAGAAGGATCTACGGCCTGGGTTAATTCACCCTTCGGTCCCTTTACAGACACTACATTATCCTTCAAGGTTACAGTTACACCTGTAGGAATGTTAATCGGCAATTTACCTATTCTAGACATACTAATCCTCCTAACTTTTAATATACATAGCAAAGGACCTCACCACCAATTCTCAAATCGGCAGCCTCTTTATCGGTCATGACACCTTTAGAGGTCGAAATGATAGCGATACCCAAGCCATTGATAACCTGCGGCATCTCGCGATAACCGGTGTACTTACGCATACCGGGTTTCGAAATTCGCGTTAAACACTTAATAGCGCTACATTTGCTCTCGGGATGATACTTAAGCGCAATTTTGATTGTTCCTTGCGGACCATCCTCAATAAACTTGTAATTCAAGATGTAGCCCTTGTCAAAAAGGATTTTCGTAATCTCCTTTTTGAGGTTAGAGGCCGGAACCTCCACGACACGATGCTTCGCCATAATGGCATTGCGCAGTCGCGTCAAGTAATCTGCAATTGGATCTGTCATATGATACTTTAATTAATCGGGACTCCCCGACAATATTAAACTTACTCCTACCAAGAGGCTTTCTTTACACCGGGTATCAAACCGGCCGAAGCCATTTCACGGAACTGGATACGCGAAAGTCCAAACAAACGAATATACCCCTTCGGACGGCCCGTTATCTTACAACGGTTGTGCAACCTAATGGGATTTGCATTTTTGGGAATTCTCTGGAGCTTTCGCGCAGCCTCATACGCAGCAACAGGATCATCAGACTTGTTGACGATTTCTTTCAAAGCTGCGCGCTTCTCTGCATACTTAGCAACCATTCTGGCTCTTTTAACTTCACGAGCCTTCATTGATTCTTTTGCCATCTCAATTATTTTTCGCGTTCTTAAACGGAAGACCGAACTCTTTCAACAAGGCATAGCCTTCTTCGTCTGTTTGTGCAGAAGTCACAAACGTGATATTCATGCCCAAAAGACGCTCAATTGAGTCGATATTTATCTCGGGGAAAATGATCTGCTCCTGAATACCCAGCGTATAATTGCCGCGGCCATCCAATTTGCTCTCAATACCCTTAAAGTCACGAATTCGAGGCAAAGCCACTTTCACAAGCTTTTCCAAGAACTCATACATACGCTCACGACGCAAAGTAACCATCACGCCAATGGGCATTTTTTTTCTCAACTTAAAACTTGCCACGTCCTTCTTGGACAGAGTAGCTACAGCTTTCTGTCCCGTAATTGCAGTCAACTCATTGATAGCGACTTCAATTATTTTCTTGTCCACGGTAGCAATACCCAAACCCTGATTAATAACTATCTTCTTCAATACAGGAATCTGCATCGGAGACGAATAATTAAATTGCTTCATCAGAGCCGGAGCGATACGTTCTGCGTATTCCTTCTTCAGATTTGCCGTATTCATCTTCACTTAATTTCTTCTCCAGATTTTTTTGCGTACCGCACCAATTTACCATCCTCGTTTCTACGACGGCCTATGCGGGTCGGCTTGCCACTCTTGGGATCAAGCACATTCAAGTTCGAAATATGAATGGGAGCTTCCTGTTTAATGAAACCTCCCTGAGGATTCTGGGCAGAGGGCTTCTGACTCTTAGAAACCATATTCCAGCCCTCAACAATAGCGCGCTGCTTATCAACGAAGACTTTCAAGACCTTGCCAGTCTTTCCTTTATCTTTACCAGCGTTGATATAAACAGTATCGCCTTTCTTTATATGCAACTTTGCCATTTCTGTCTTTTTTAAAGAACTTCAGGAGCGAGAGAAACCACCTTCATATTAACAGCACGCAACTCACGCGCTACCGGGCCGAAGATACGGCTCCCTCTTAACTCGCCAGCATTATTCAACAACACACACGCATTATCATCAAAGCGGATATAAGAACCATCAGGACGACGAATCTCTTTCTTAGTTCTAACGATAAGAGCCTTAGAGACGGCCCCTTTCTTTACATCACTCGACGGTATTACGTTCTTCACCGAAACGACTATCACATCACCTACGGATGCATATCGTCTTCTAGTACCGCCCAGCACTCTGATGCAGAGTGCTTCACGGGCGCCACTATTATCAGCAACTGTCAATCTTGACTCAGTCTGTATCATAATTACTTAGCTCTTTCTACGATTTGTACGACTCTCCAACGCTTTGTTTTGCTCAAAGGCCGAGTCTCCATGATTAAAACGGTATCACCCATTTGGCATTCGTTCTTCTCGTCATGCACATGATATTTCTTCGTTTTCGAAACGAACTTGCCATATATCGGGTGCTTCTCCTTAAACTTGGCAGCCACTACAATGGTCTTATCCATCTTAGTACTAGTAACGACACCCTGCCGCGTTTTTCTTAAATTACGAACTTCTTCCATTTGTAAATCTATTTGTTCAGTTCATTCTCACGCAACACCGTTTTCATCCTTGCAATGGTACGACGGACATCTTTAATCTGTGCAGAATTAGCCAAAGGCGACACGCTATGATTCAGTTTCATCTGCTGATAACGCGCAACTTCAGCATCTACACGCTCTTTAAGCTCGTCAACCGGTATTTCACGTATTTCTTTAATTTTCATAATCAAGCGTTTTTATCGTAATCGGGACGCACAATGAATTTCGTTGTCACAGGTAACTTTTGGGCAGCCAAGCGCAACGCCTCTTTTGCGACGTCATAGGGTACGCCCTCCACTTCAAAAATCACGCGACCTGGAGTGATAGGAAAAACGTAACCCACAGGATCACCCTTACCTTTACCCATTCGCACATCGGCAGGCTTCTTAGTAATCGGCTTATCGGGGAAAATGCGAATCCAAATCTGTCCTTCACGCTGCATATATCGCGTCACAGCGACACGCGCAGCTTCAATTTGACGTCCGGTCAACCAATGCGTCTCCAAGCTCTTGATGCCAAAACTTCCAAAGGCCAGTTGGTGACCTCGCTGGGCATTTCCCTTACAACGCCCCTTTTGCGGTCTTCTATATTTTGTTCTCTTCGGTTGTAACATAATCAGACTTCTTAACGATTGCTATTTCTCTTTCCGCGGAATCTTCTTCCACCATTTTCGCGGAAACTTCCTCTCGGAGCATCCTTGTCAGACACAAAATTAGGCGCAAGGTCACGTTTTCCGTAGACTTCCCCACGACATATCCAAACCTTGATACCCAGCAGGCCTACTTTCGTAAGTGCTTCCGTCTGGCAATAATCTATATCGGCACGGAAAGTATGCAACGGGGTACGTCCTTCCTTAAACATTTCCTTGCGAGCCATCTCGGCACCATTCAAACGACCAGAGATCTGAATTTTAATGCCCTCGGCACCCATGCGCATTGCATTGGCTATCGCCATTTTGATTGCCCGACGATAAGCAATTTTACCTTCGACCTGCCGTGCAATACTCTTAGCTACAATCGTAGCGTCAAGATCGGGTTTTCTCACCTCAAAGATGTTGATTTGAACATCTTTCTCGGTAATCTTCTTCAGCTCCTCCTTCAGTTTATCAACCTCTTGACCACCTTTGCCGATAATCACTCCCGGACGAGAGGTGCATACGGTGATGGTGATTAATTTCGGAGTGCGCTCAATAACGATGCGAGAGACGCTAGCCCTGGACAAACGAGCATCTAGGTATTTGCGAATCTTGCTATCCTCAAGGATGTTTTCGCCGAAACTTGAGCCTCCATACCAATTCGAGTCCCAGCCGCGAATAATGCCTAAACGGTTACTAATTGGATTTACTTTCTGTCCCATGTTTCTTCATTTTAATCATTATCCTTAGTTCCGACGAATAACGTCACATGATTCGAACGCTTACGAATCCGGTAACCTCGCCCCTGTGGGGCAGGACGCATTCTTTTCAAAGTCACGCCCTCATCTACAAAAACCTTCGTCACATAGAGTTCACCATCCTCAGCCTTACGGTCATTCTTCTGTTCCCAATTCGCAATCGCAGAACGTAAAACCTTTTCAACCTTTTCAGAAGCAGCCTTCTTCGAGAACTTCAGTGTACCCAAGGCGCGATTCACCTCCATACCGCGAATCATATCGACTACGTATCGCATTTTCCGCGGAGAGGAGGGTATATTTTGGTATTTAGCAAAATACTGACTTTTCAGGGCTTCTTTTCGCTTTTCGGCCGCTAATCTTTTTCTTGCTCCCATTATTTCTTCTTAATTTCTGGTATCACCCGCTTACTTTTTCTTGTTACCTGCATGACCGCCAAACTTACGCGTAGGTGCAAATTCACCCAACTTGTGGCCGACCATGTTCTCGGTTACGTAAACAGGAATAAACTTATTACCATTATGCACGGCAACTGTATGCCCAACAAAGTCTGGAGATATCATGGATGCACGTGCCCACGTCTTCACAACGCTTTTCTTTCCACTCTCATTCATTGCGAGAATTTTTTTCTCCAAAGAAACAGCGATGTACGGACCTTTCTTCAGTGAACGACTCATATTCTACTATTACTTTTTACGTCTTTCAATAATATACCGACTGGACTGCTTCTTCGGAGCTCTCGTCTTCAAGCCCTTTGCATACAGACCCGTACGCGAACGCGGGTGTCCACCACTCTGACGGCCTTCACCACCGCCCATCGGGTGATCCACAGGATTCATTACCACACCACGGTTATGCGGACGACGGCCTAACCAACGTGAACGGCCTGCCTTACCTGAACTTTCCAAAGCGTGGTCTGAATTACCAACTACACCAACCGTAGCTTTACATGCGCTCAGAATCTGACGGGTTTCGCCTGAAGGCAACTTGATCACACAATACTTACCCTCACGAGACGTCAACTGCGCAAAATTACCCGCAGCACGCACGAGCAAAGCACCCTGACCTGGACGCAATTCTATATTATGAATCACAGTACCCACCGGGATATTCTGCAAAGGAAGTGCGTTTCCGATCTCAGGCGCAGCATCAGCTCCAGACAGCAAACGATCTCCTACTTTCAACCCATTGGGTGCGATGATATACCGCTTCTCTCCATCGGCGTAAAAAAGCAGCGCGATACGAGCCGAACGATTCGGATCATACTCAATCGTCTTTACGACCGCCGGGATACCATCTTTATCACGCTTAAAGTCAATAATACGAATCTTCCTCTTATGACCTCCACCGATATAGCGCATTGTCATTTTACCGACATTGTTACGACCACCGGTGGAACGTTTTCCGAACACCAAACTCTTTTCTGGTACAGAAGCAGTAATTTCCTCAAACGTACCAATAATCTTATGTCTTTGCCCTGGTGTTGTAGGCTTGAATTTACGTACTGCCATTCTGATTAGATATTGCTATAAAAGTCAATAACATCACCCTCCTTAAGGGTTACTATAGCTTTCTTAAAGGCATTCGTCCTACCTTTAAGCAAACCAGCTTTAGTATAACGAGACTTATTCTTTCCTGCGTAATTCATCGTGTTCACATCAAGAACCGTCACATTATACAAAGCTTCGACTTCAGCCTTAATCTCTATTTTATTCGCCTTGGGAGAAACCACGAAGCCATAACGATTCAACTTCTCAGTAACTCCCGTCATCTTCTCCGTTATCAACGGCTTAATTATATATGCCATCTCGCAGCTTATTTATTTAATACAGCATCAATCGCAGACAGAGAACTCTCAAGAACGACCAAAATGCCTGCATCCAACACTTTATAAGTATTGAGATCAGACGCTATGGCAACATTCGTGCGTTCCAAATTACGAGCGGACAAAAATACATTTTTATCTGCTTTCGGCAAAACAAACAGAACTTTTTTCTCAGACAATTTCAGATTGTTAACAAGAGAAACTATTTGCTTCGTCTTGGGAGCATCAAATGTAAAGTCCTCAATAACCAACAACGCATTCTCCCGAACCTTGTAGCTGAGTGCACTCTTACGCGCTAATTCGGAAACCTTTTTATTCAGCTTGAAGCTGTAATCACGGGGTTTAGGACCAAATACGCGGGCACCACCGACCAACAGAGGAGAGTTGATATCACCACGACGGGCGCCGCCTCCTCCTTTCTGACGACCTAACTTCCGCGTTGAGCCACTTATTTCGCTTCTCTCTTTCGATTTAGCCGTTCCTTGGCGCTGGGCAGCCATATACTGCTTAACCGAAAGGTAGATAGCATGGTCATTCGGTTCTATACCGAATATAGAATCATTCAACTCAACCTTTCTACCGGTATCTTCGCCGTTGATATTTAATACGCTAAGCTCCATCACTTATTAATTATTACGATTGAACCATTGCAACCGGGTACGGAACCCTTAATCAGCAAGAGATTATGCTCAGGAATGACCTTGATTACTTGCAGATTCTGGGCCGTCACGCGATTTCCACCCATCTGACCACCCATACGGGTACCCTTAAACACTTTAGCGGGATAAGAACAAGCACCGATAGAACCGGGTTTACGCTGGCGGTCATCCTGACCGTGCGTAGACTGTCCTACACCGCCGAAACCATGGCGCTTCATTACGCCTTGGAAACCTTTACCTTTAGATGTACCAATTACATCCACGTAGGCCGTATCATTGAACAATTCAACCGTAAGGGTATCACCCAGATTCAGTTCTTGCTCAAAACCTGTGAACTCGGCCAAGTGGCGCTTGGGCGTTACTCCAGCTTTCTTAAAATGTCCCATCAAAGGATTCGACGTATTCTTCTCCTTTGCGTCCATGAAACCAATTTGCACAGCAGCGTAACCATCGGTTTCTACATTCTTCACCTGAGTAACCACACAAGGACCAGCTTCGATAACAGTGCATGGTATATTCTTACCCTCGGCACTGAACACGGAAGTCATTCCGATTTTCTTTCCTAATAATCCTGGCATTTCAGTTTTGACTTAAATAACTAACTTTCGTTACTACACTTTGATTTCAACGTCTACGCCGCACGGAAGCTCAAGTTTCATCAGAGCATCTACCGTTTTGGCTGTAGAACTATAAATATCAATCAAACGCTTATAAGATGAAATCTCGAACTGCTCACGCGACTTTTTGTTTACGAAAGTACTCCGATTCACCGTAATGATACGTTTTCTTGTAGGCAAAGGTATCGGACCGCTCACGATTGCACCCGTTGCCTTCACGTTTTTCACGATCTTGTCGGCAGACTTCTCTACCAACGTATGATCGTACGACTTCAACTTAATCCTAATCTTTTGACTCATTCTTTATGTTATTAAAAGGGGGCATTGGGCTAAGAGTCATTCGTTAGCCCAATGCCACGAACTTACTTAATTAAATCAACACGTCCTTTAACTTCCTCCAAAACAGCCTTAGCTATCGAGCTGGAAACAGGAGCATGGTGGTCATACTGCATAGAAGAGGTTGCACGACCGGACGTAATCGTACGCAAAGCTGTCACATAGCCGAACATTTCGGCCAAGGGAACCTCTGCTTTCACGATACGCGCACCGCTGCGACTGCTCTCCATGCCTTCTACCTGCCCGCGACGTTTATTCAAGTCGCCAATGACATCACCCATATTTTCCTCAGGGGTTACAACCTCCAATTTCATAATGGGCTCCATCAGAACAGGGCCAGCCTGTGCGCACGCATTCTTATAGGCCTGTAAAGCACAAATCTCGAACGAAAGCTGATCCGAATCGACCGGATGGAAAGAACCATCAAGCAATTCGACCTTAAGACTATCCATCGGGTAACCGCCCAAGACACCATTCTTCATGGCATTCTCAAAACCCTTCTGCACTGAGGGGATGAACTCTTTGGGGATATTACCACCGGTAACCTTATTTACGAACTGCAAACCCGAACCCTCAAAGTCTTCGTCAACGGGACCGACGTTCACAATAATATCTGCGAACTTACCGCGACCACCGGACTGTTTCTTGTAGACCTCGCGGAGGTTAACCGTCTTCGTAATAGCCTCCTTGTAATTTACCTGCGGCTTGCCTTGGTTGCACTCTACCTTGAACTCACGCTTCAGGCGGTCAATGATGATATCCAAGTGCAACTCACCCATACCTGAAATCACAGTCTGCCCGGACTGCTCATCGGTATGAACGGTAAAGGTCGGATCTTCCTCAGCAAGTTTAGCCAGACCGTTCGAAAGCTTATCCATGTCTTTCTGCGTCTTCGGCTCTACTGCGATACCGATAACCGGATCCGGGAAGTCCATCGACTCCAGAATGATGGGAGCATCTTCGTCGCAAAGCGTATCACCGGTGCGGATATCCTTGAAGCCGACTCCCGCACCAATATCACCGGCACCAATTACCTCTACCGGGTTCTGATGATTCGAGTGCATCTGGAACAAGCGTGACACACGCTCCTTTTTACCCGAACGCACATTATATATATAAGAGCCAGCCTCAACTTTTCCGGAGTATACACGGAAGAAAGTCAAGCGACCTACGTACGGATCCGTCGCGATCTTAAAGGCCAAAGCAGCAGTCTTTTCATCCTCGCTCGGCTTACGATCCTCCTCTGCGCCCGTATCGGGGTTCGTGCCCACCACATTGGGGGTATCTACCGGAGAAGGCAAGAACATGCAGACATAATCCAACAAGGTCTGCACACCTTTGTTCTTGAAAGAAGAACCACAGCACATCGGAGTGATTTCCATCGCCAAGGTACCCTTACGGATAGCAGCAATGATTTCCTCTTCCGTAATAGTCGAAGGATCTTCAAAGAATTTCTCCATCAAGGCCTCATCGCATTCCGCAGCCGACTCCAACATTTTTGTACGCCACTCTTCGGCCTCTGCCTGCAACTCAGCGGGAATTTCTTCCACCGAATACTCAGCGCCCATCGTCTCGTCATGCCACAGAATGGCTTTCATCTTAATCAGGTCAACAACTCCCTTGAAGTTCTCCTCGGCACCGATAGGGATATTAATCGGACACGGATTTGCGCCCAAAATATCTTTCATCTGGCGGACAACCTCAAAGAAGTCAGCACCCGAACGGTCCATCTTGTTGACATATCCCATACGGGGCACGTTATACTTGTCAGCCTGACGCCAAACCGTTTCAGACTGCGGCTCCACGCCGCCTACCGCACAATATGTAGCGACAGCACCATCAAGCACACGCAATGAACGCTCCACTTCAGCCGTAAAGTCAACGTGTCCCGGAGTGTCAATCAGATTAATCTTATACTGATGATTATTCCAATTCCAATAAGTAGTAGTAGCAGCAGAAGTAATCGTAATACCGCGTTCTTGTTCCTGGGCCATCCAGTCCATGGTAGCGGCACCTTCATGCACTTCGCCAATTTTATGCGTCTTACCCGTGTAGAACAAGATGCGCTCCGATGTCGTCGTCTTACCGGCATCGATATGCGCCATAATTCCGATATTACGGGTAAAATGTAAATCTTGCTTTGCCATATATCGTACTACTTAGCTTCGTTAAAATCTGAAATGAGCGAAAGCACGGTTAGCCTCTGCCATTCGGTGCATATCTTCCTTACGCTTAAAGGCACCGCCTTGTTCGTTGTAGGCGTCCATGATCTCGGCAGCCAGCTTGTCCGCCATGGTTTTTCCACCACGTTTACGAGCGTAGTTTATCAGGTTCTTCATAGAAACAGACTCCTTGCGATCGGGACGGATTTCCGTAGGAACTTGGAACGTAGCGCCACCCACACGACGAGACTTAACCTCGACCTGCGGAGTCACCTTATCCAAAGCCGTTTTCCAAATTTCGAGCGCACTTTTCTCTTCGCCCTTCATCTTTTCACCTACAATCTCAAGAGCCTTGTAAAAGATCTCGTACGACAGATTCTTCTTGCCGTCGTACATCAGATGATTCACAAACTTTGAGACCTTACGGTCACCATACACGGGATCCGGAAGAATTACCCGCTTTTTCGGTTTTGCTTTTCTCATTTTATTTGTTTTGGTTATCTTAGGGCTGCATCTTGTTCTTCAAACTTTCTCAAAAGCCTTACTCAACCTTCTGCAAACCAAATTTCAATCAATTACTTCTTACCGGCTTTAGGACGTTTGGCTCCATACTTCGAACGGCGCTGCGTACGATTTGCCACACCTGCCGTATCCAAAGTTCCACGAACAATGTGATAACGTACACCCGGCAGATCCTTCACACGACCACCGCGCACCAACACGATAGAGTGCTCTTGCAAATTATGACCTTCACCCGGAATATACGAGTTCACCTCTTTCGAATTCGTCAGGCGCACACGAGCCACCTTACGCATGGCCGAATTAGGTTTCTTCGGCGTAGTCGTATATACGCGCACACATACACCGCGACGCTGCGGACAGTTGTCCAAAGCTGGAGACTTACTCTTGTCTGCTACAGCCTCTCTACCTTTTCTTACTAACTGTTGAATAGTAGGCATTTCCTTGATTTTTAATTATTTATATATTGTATTTTTTGATTCTATTCCATCCGCAGGTGCACACTACACCGCTTGGGCTGCAAAGGTACAAATAAAATCTTGAAGTTCAAAGGATTCTCATGTACTTAAAACATCATTTATTTTATTCGGGCGCTCAGAACAAAAGCGGAGCCATGCTTTCGCACGGCCCCGCCCCCGTTTTTCATTGTGACTGCTCAGGCATTTCCTTCCGGCGCCCCAAACGGCGTCGCCGTTCTTCCGCCATTATTTCCGGGAAGGTTGATTGGTCCGAACATTTTCTCGTATTTCGAGATATTGTCCTGCAAAGCGAATAGTAAACGCTTCGCATGTTCAGGAGCAAGAATCACACGAGACTTCACATTAGCCTTAGGAACCCCCGGCAACACACGAATGAAGTCCATGACGACTTCCGCGCTTGAATGCGTAATAACCGCCAAATTTGCGTAGATACCTTCAGCCACTTCCGGCCCCAATTCTATTTGCAACTGGCCGTTGTTTGGATTCTGATTATTTTCCATCGTTTTTCTTACTATATTAATAATGTGTATGTTCTTATCACTTGATCAGACAACCACAAAATTACGCCATTGGCCCGAAAAATCCAAATAAAATCGCACTTTAGTAGGTATTTTTCGTAAAATCTTCGTTTTTTCCGAACGAGCTATTGAAAAACCTCTTATCTTTGCAACAAGAATGCTTTTAGCACGGAGAGAAATGAACTTTATAGTGATATAAAAAAACAGAGCTATGAAAAGATTCTATTTAGCCATCATGCTCAGTGCGGGTGCACTGACCATGAACGCCCAGACTACAGTTCAGGGCAGTAAGTTTACAGACAATTGGTCTGTAGGTATCAACGCTGGAGGAGTAACGACGATCCACACGGGATACGCGTTCTGGAAACACATGCGCCCCGTATTCGGTATCCAGATTGGAAAACAGTTTACCCCGGCTTTAGGTATGACCCTTGAAGGAAATGCCTCAGTCAACACGTCTCCAAGCAAGACAGCTTTCGATGCCAGCAACATCAGCTTGCTCGGCCGCGTAAACCTGATGAACCTCTTCGCCGGATACAAAGGACAGCCTCGCCTCTTTGAAATGGAAGCTGTCGGAGGTTTAGGCTGGTTGCACTATTACAACTCAGGCCCGAGCGCATGGCCCGGATATGATTCAGATGCTTGGTCCACGAAATTTGGTCTCAACTTCAACTTCAATGTTGGCGAGAAGAAAGCTTGGACCATCCAAGTCAAACCGGCCGTCATCTACAACATCAGCGGCATTGGTTACGAAAGCAACCGTGGTGCCAGCCACCCGGGACAGCTCAGCCGCAATAGTGCATCGGTTGAATTGGCCGCCGGCATCATCTACCACTTCAAGAACAGCAACGGTACGCACAGCTTCGTTACGGTTCGCCCGTACGACCAGGCTGAAGTGGATGAGCTGAACTCCCGCATCAACAGCCTGCGCTCCGAAGTGGGTCAGAAGGAAGGCGAGCTCAACAACCTGAGAAACGAGAACCGTCAGTTACAGCGTGACCTCAACGATTGCCGCAACAAGAAAGTCCAGACGACAACCACCGCCGCATCGACGGAAGCAGTCGTAGCCTTCAACCAAGGCAAGTCGAAAGTCATGTCTACGCAGATGGCAGGTATCGAGCGCATCGCTACCTACATGAAGAACAACCCGAACACGAAGGCCGTCATCACGGGTTACGCTTCGCCGGAAGGCAGCGCATCGTTCAACCAGAAACTCTCTGAGAAGCGTGCCAAGGCTGTCAAGGACATCCTCGTGAAGAAGTACAACATTGACAGCAGTCGCATCGTCACCGAGGGCAAGGGCGTCGGCTCTATTTTCTCGTCGCCGTCTTGGAACCGCGTCAGCATTTGCACGGTCAACGCCAAGTAAACTGAATTGATTGTTTAACGTTTAAGAATGAGACATGGCTTACCCCGTGTAGGCCATGTCTCTTTTTATTCCCATAGTCCGAGGAGAAGCGCTGCGAATCGCCCCCGCGTCTCCATACATTCACCTCATTAATTATCAACAGTATGAAAAAACTATTTATCCTTTCACTTGTCGGCCTAGCCTCGCTCAGTGCCACCGCACAAGAAACGACGCTTCAGGAAACACGCTTCACCGACAACTGGTCTGTCGGTCTCAACGGCGGTATCGTCACACCGCTGACCCACCACGCGTTCTGGGGCAATGCCCGCTCAGCCGTCGGCGTACAACTTAACAAGGACGTGACCCCAGTCTTCGGGTTCGGCATCGAAAGCATGTGGACCATCCACACCAGCGAGAGCCGGACCGCCTTTGACGCCTCCAACCTCAGCCTGCTCGGCCGCGTCAACCTGACCAACCTTTTCGCCGGCTACCGTGACGAGCCGCGCCTCTTCGAAATCGAAGCCATGGCCGGCGCCGGCTGGCTTCACTATTATGCCAACGGCGAAGGCGACGCCAACGGATGGTCGACCAAGGCCGGACTCAACCTGAACTTCAATCTCGGGCTGGAGCGTGCCTGGACCATTGCCATCAAACCCGCAGTCGTTTGGAACATGGACGGCAACGACGGCATCAATGATTACGCCAACTTCATGCCGAGCCACTACGACGTCAATCACGCCAACTTCGAACTCACCGCTGGCATCGTCTATCACTTCAAGGGAAGCAACGGCGCCCACCACTTCACCCGGGTGCGCCTGTACGATCCCTACGAAGTCGACGAACTCAATGCCAAGATAAACGACCTGCGCGAAGCAGTCAGTGAGAAAAACGCACAGCTCCACCAGGCCAACGGACGCATCAACGCCCTGTCCCACGAAGTCAAGAAACTGCGCGACCGCGGCCCCGTCATCCAGACCCAGACCGTGACCAACACCCGCGAAACGCTGGAGTCCGTCATCACGTTCCGCCAAGGCAAGTCCGTCATCGACGCCTCTCAGCAGCCCAACGTCGAACGTGTTGCCACCTACTTGCGCAACCACCGCGAGGCCACCGTCGACATCAAGGGCTACGCCTCGCCCGAAGGCTCGGCCGCAATCAACGAAAAAATAGCCCAGGCCCGTGCCGAAGCCGTCAAAAAGATGCTCGTCAGCAAATACAAGATTTCAAGCAGCCGCATCACCGCCGAAGGCCAAGGCGTAGGCGACATGTTCAGCGAACCCGACTGGAACCGCGTCAGCATCTGTACCATCAACGAAAACCAAACAAAGTAATCCGACCCCAACAATCAGGCAAGCCGTCAAATGCAGATGCATTTGACGGCTTGCCTGTTCTTATCCGATTCTTCCCTTTGTTACTTTACGCCTCAGAACAACTGTAAATGCCCAATGTGACTTATTGTTC
This sequence comes from uncultured Alloprevotella sp., assembly GCA_944322325.1. GTDB lineage: Bacteria > Bacteroidota > Bacteroidia > Bacteroidales > Bacteroidaceae > Alloprevotella. The sequence goes on along the minus strand of CALUOQ010000008.1, from coordinate 30,801 downwards.
CGAAATCAATAATTTATTACAAAAAACCGTCCTATTTAGGTTACTCCTTAAGCGACACACGGCATTATTTTCTTCACCGACAACGTAACTTTGCGGATAGCATATCACTCCATTCATACACAGATAAATAGACAAACTCATAAGAAGAACCTTTAACTATCACAACGTTATGTCTAACCTAAAATGTTACCTGCAATGAAAAAAGTATTGTTAGCTATTGCAGCGCTCATCGGCCTGACGACCGTGCCGATGGAAGCCCAGCACGTGGCGCTGGTTGCCACGTCCGAAGGAACCGAAGTGACCACGACAGAAGAGCTGGCCACATTGGCAGATAACGGCACCCCTGTTATCCTGTGGAACAACGGACTCAGCCTTCCGGCTGACAACGCGAAAAAAACCGATGGAGGACTAACCCCCTCCCTTTATCATGAATTCCAAGTCGGCAGTGCGTCTACTTATTCCCAACTTTGGAAACTGGAAAAAGCCGACGGTGAGCACAACTTTCGCATCATCTCGCTCGTCGACAACAAGTACCTTTACATGGATGGAGCCACGATTATCGACGGAAACTGCTCTCCCATGACCACCATTTCCCCGGATGAAGGTACCCCCGAGACGTTCACTTTCGACATTGTGGACTCCACCGCCCACACATTTTACCTTACAGCGGTCAACGCCACGGCAGCTCGGGGCGCTACGCTCTACGTCGACGGCCGTTTGGGCTCCTCCGACGTCGAGGCAGCCGCCCTGGTCGGATGGGGCGGAGGCGGAAACAATGCCTGCTACAAGGTACTGGTCCCCACCGTAGAGCAACAGACGCTCTACACGCTCAATTACACCTACACCTTCTACGACGGCAACAGTAATACCACGCTAGCCGACGCCGGACTGACCGACCTGCTCCCCACCGAAGCCACCGGGTCAAGTACGGAAGTTCAACTCGGCGACACCATCGCCCTGCCCGCCTTCAACCACACCGTCGTACGCACGGCCATGTGGGGCGACACCCAAGTGACCGACTCCGCCACCTTCTGCGTGACAGAGGAAATGATGGCCGCCGGGACGCCCACCATCGACATCAGCTACACCGTCAATCCGCGCATCACGTTTAATTGCTCCATGGACTTGACCGAAATCAATGGAGCTCCGGGCGAATACTTCTTCGACAACGACAGCGAAGTCATCACACTCACCACCCGCCTGGCCGTGGGCGACACCATCGTACCACCGAATATCGCCAACTTCACCGCCCTGACCGACTACGAAAACGAAACCGCCACCGTCAGCACGACGAAAGAAGCCGTATACCGTCCGTGGAGAATGGTCACCTTGGTATGCAACTATCTCGCCAATGGCATACCCAGCACCATCCGCACGTTCAATACCTATGTCGACATTGACTCCACCGTTACGATCCCCGACTTGGGCGAATCGTACACATTCGACCAAGTGCTTACCTCCGAATACGGTGGTCCCGAAATGCCTATGGTCGTAACGAGTGACAACATTTACTCCGGCATCATATTTGAGCTATATTATACGTACGACTTCCCGCTCAAGCTCTCTGAGCTCAACGACGACCTGACGCTCAACGAAGAGACCGCCACGTGGTACATCCTGCGCGTGCGTAAGACCAAGCTATTCACGGATACCTACCTGGAGGATAGAAATGCCCTTGCCTGCCTGACCGACGCCCCTGTCGACGACCACACGCTTTGGGCCATCGCCGAAGTTCCCGACGGCAGTGGTGCCCTGCTGCTCTACAACAAGGCTAACCCGGGCAAGGTGTACTGCGATAACAGCGGCGGACTCAACCCGCCCCAGCTCACCGACGTCACGGACCCGAACATCGTCGGCTTCGACCTCGTAGACACTGACCTCGGCTACGGCATCCGCATCACGGCCACTCGTTCGCTCAGCGAAAACATGCTGCTCGCCGACATGTCTAACGCAAACTACCTCACCTATTGGGACGACGTCAGGGCTTGGAGCGACGTAGGCTGTCTGGTCACCTTTGAAGAATATGATGTGAAGAACTACTCTTTCCTCACCGGTCGCGACTACCTTAACGCCCAAGACTGCATCGACGGATTCACGGCTGAGCAATTGGCCGACGTTCAGACCTACGTTGAAGAAGGCGACCTTCAAATGGAAAGTGAGGTCGAATATATCTGCGACGAACTCCGTTACAACGAAAACCGTGTCAAGTATGTAGACGGTGACATTTACGCAATCCTCTCCGGCGCTTCACGATACATTTCCATGAACAATGTCAAGATGGGACTCTACGTCGACGAGGACAGCATCCTCTCCTGGAAGGAATTCGACCCGACCGACAAGCGTTTCTTCTTCCAGCTCCGCGACGTCGAGACCCTCACCGATGCCGCCGGACAGGATTCCACCGTATTCGCCCTCTACAATGTGGGAGCCGACGGTTATCTTTGGGGCAACTTCGCCTTCAGTGGCAACGTGCGCCTCGCTGAGCAGTACGACATCGCGACCGACCGCTTCCACGCCGCCCCCGTCGAGGAAATCATCGATTCCGAAACCGATGAAGTAACACGCAGCTACTCACCCGCCGGATTCTATATCCAGCGCCTGCGTCCCAGCGATTGGGAGGATCCGACCAGTGCACCTAATCTTGTGAGATTCTGTATGCACCAAGGAATTGCTGACTTCGCCACAGAAGGCACAATTACGTCGTACAACACGCAGGGAGATGCCTATGCCAACGTATTCCGCTTCTACCATGTCGGTACACCGGCTGAAGTGGGAATCGGCTGCGTATCAGCAGACATGACCGCTGGCGAGGGCACAGACAAGCTCTACGACCTGAGCGGACGCCAGCTCCAGCACGAACCGGCGAAGGGCGTCTACATCAAGAACGGCAAAACCATATTGAAGTAGACTCGGACGCATAACTGACTATTACACAAGCGACACATCTCCCAAGAGCGCCTGTTGCCATAAAGGTGATAGGCGCTCTTTTCCTTTGCCCTACACCTCCTCTAATGTTAAATCCACAAAAAAGTATTTGATTTCCGCGCGATTTTCATTCCAAACCTTTATATTTGCGAACGAAAGTCTAAAACAACAAACTCTTAATTTATAAAACAACTTTATTGTCTAACCTAAAATTTCAACTGCAATGAAAAAAGCGTTACTTTCCATCGCTTTGCTCTTCGGTTTAGCCAGTGCTATACCCGCAGATGCGCAACGTGCCGTCATGGTTGCCACCTCCGAGGGTACAGCAGCTGCCACGCTCGAGGAATTGGCCACCTTGGCCGAGAACGGGACACCCGTCATGTTGTGGAACAACGGGCGAAGCCGTTACATCGAAAACTCGCCGAATGCCAACGGCGAGCTCATGCTGGCACTCTACACCGAGTTCCAAGCCGGCAATGTGTCGACCAATTCCCAGCTATGGCGGCTGGAAAAAGCTGAGGGCGAGAACAACTACCACTTCATCTCACTCGTCGACAACAAGTACATGCACATGTCCGGCGGTAGTCCGGCTCTCTGTACTACGGTTTCGGTTGACGAGGGAGCGCCTGAAACCTTCACCATTTCAGTATCCGACGCCTCCGCACAGACGTTCAACTTCGTGGGGGTCAATGCCTCGGCTGAACGTGGCGAAACACTCTACCTGAACGGCGATGGAGCCGGTAGCGGCCACGACGCCGCCACTGTCGTAGGATGGAACAGTGCCGGCGGCAACTCGGACTACAAGGTCATGGTGCCCACTGTCGAGGAACAGAACCTCTACACGGTCAATTACACCTACACCTTCTACGACGGCAACAGCCAAACCCTGCTTGCCGACGCTGGGCTGACCGACCTGCTCCCCACCGAAGAGACAGGGTCAAGTACGGAAGTGCAGCTCGGCGACACCATCGCCCTGCCTTCATTTAGCAATACCGTCATCCGCACGACCACGATGGGCGGCGCTCTGGTAACCGACTCCACTACCTACTGCCTGACGGAAGAGATGATAGCCGCCGGCACGCCCACACTGGCCATTAGCTACACGGTCAACCCGCGCATCACGTTCAACTGCTCCATGGACCTGAGCGAAATCAACGGCGCCGAGGGTGAATACATCTTCGACAACGGAGAAACCGTCACCACCCTCACCGCTCGCTTCGCCGTCGGCGACACCATCGTGCCGCCTGCCATCACGAACTTCACGGTCCTGACCGGCTACAACAACGAAACAGCAACCGTCTCCGCCACTAAGGATGCCGTCTATCGCCCGTGGCGTCAGATCAATCTGGTATGTAACTACTTGATGAATGGAATGCCCTCCACCATCCGTAACGTAAGCGTGTATGCAGACATCGACTCTACCATCACAATTCCTGATTTGGGCGAGATGTTTTCCTTCGACCAAGCGCTCACCACGGAGAACGGCGGCCCCGAGATGCCCATGACCATTACGCCGGAAAACATCTATAACGGCATACAGTACGAACTCTACTACACGCGCAACCTCCCCATAAAGCTCTCCGAGCTCAACGACGACTTCACGCTCAACGAGGAAACCGCCACATGGTACATCCTGCGCATTCGCGGAAACAAGATCTTCACCGATACCTACGACGAAACCAATAATGCCCTCGCCTGCCTGGCTGACGCCCCCATCGACGACCACACCCTGTGGGCACTCGCCGAGGCACCCGACGGGTCCGGCGCCCTGCTGCTCTATAACAAGGCTAATCCCGGCAAGGTATTCTGCGACAACAGCGGCGGCCTCAATCCGCCCCAGCTTGTCGACATCACGGGTGCCGAAGTCGGTTTCGACCTCGTCAACACGACCCAAGATGGCTATGGCATCCGCATAACCACCATGTACGCCACCAGCGAGAACATGCTCCTCGGCGACCTTGGCCAGGCCAATTACTTGGACTATTGGGACGATGCGCGTGCATGGGACGACCCGGGCTGTACGGTGACTTTCGAAGAATACAAGGCATCGAACTACACGTTCCTCACCGGCCGCAGCTACCTCAACGCCCAAGACTGCATCGGCGGCTTCACCGCTGAACAACTGGCCGACATACGCGGCTACATCGAGGAAAGCGACCTCAGCATGGAGGCCGAGGTCGACATCATCTGCAACGAAGAGCTCCGCTACGAAGAGAACCGCGTCGAGTACATCGACGGCGACGTCTACGCCATCCTTTCCGGAGCCTCGCAGTACATCCAGCGCGACAACGTCAAGATGGGACTCTACGTCAGCGAGGACAGCATCCTCTCGTGGAAAGAATTCGACCCGACCGACAAGCGCTTCTTCTTCCAGTTGCGCGACCGCGAGGTGCTCACCGATGCCAACGGTCAGGACTCCATCGTCTTCGCCCTCTACAACGTGGGAGCCGATGGCTACATCTGGGGTAACTTCGAATTCGGCGGAAACGTACGTCTCGCCGAGCAGTACGACATCGCCACCGACCGCTTCGAAGCCGCACCCGTCGCTGAGGTCACCAACGCCGAAACGGGCGCCGTGACGCGCAGCTACGTGCCCGCCGGGTTCTACATCCAGCGTATGCGCCCCAGCGTATGGGAAGACCCGACTAGCTCGCAGAACCTCGTGACATTCTGTATGCACCTCGGCGCTGTGGACAACACGACGGAAGGCACCGTCACGTCCTACAACACGCACGAGAATCCCTACGCCAACGTATTCCGCTTCTTCCATGTCGGCACTCCAGCCGAGGTGGGCATCGGAAGCGTCGTGACGGACAAGGCCGCCGGCGAAGGCGCAGACAAGCTCTACGACCTGAGCGGACGCCAGCTCCAGCACGAACCGACGAAGGGCGTCTACATCAAGAACGGCAAAGCCGTACTGAGATAACCCCAAAGTTCAGACATTCTTTTCATTTGTTATAGACTGTGTATCGTGGAGGGTCGGTCGCCGTGAGGCGGTCGGCCCTCATTTTTTTCGACCATAGGACACGAACTCATGACTTCACCGACGGAAATTCCTAACGCTGCGATAGGAAATCCTGTCGTAGCGATAGGATTTTCTGACGCTGCGACAGGATTTCTGCCCTCACCGCCAACCCCGCATGGGGTACTCCCGCTCTGTCCGAATCCGCCAACCGTTTTGTTCTGCCCCGACACAGTGTTAAACAACCCTAAAACCGAGTCATTCATGATACAACTTACGCAGAAAAGCACTATATTTGCACCATCAACTAAAACAACAACAATTGGCCACGCCCCAAGGGGCAAAAAGCCATAACTCCAAATAGCAATGGTAACTCACTACAGATACAGGAAACCGCAGACAGTCACAGACCTCGCAGGCCTTGTGTCGGTTGTCTTAGCATTCATCCGTGGGATCGTCACGCCCGGTGCGTACGGCTGTCCCATGCAAAAAATCTGTCGTTCCTGACAAAAAAAGCATTCCCTAAGTCATAAACAAAAGCAGCATAAGAAGCATAAAGTAAGTAGTAATTGTTTTTTCTCATCAGTAATGTGAACGTAGGAGGGTCTGCCGCCGTGAGGCGCCGGACCCTCATTTTATTTTCTGGAGGCGAAACCGATTTCACGGACACCCTGTCCATGAAGTCTGTCCCCTTCCCTTTCACTGGTTTTCACAAGTCCGTTAAACTATGCGTCGGCATTTCTATCTAATCAAAATAGGAACGGAATGGCAAATGTCCCGATGAATCACGCAAAGTCGGCATTTTTGATATTGCTCCTCACCCTGTTGTCGGTCGCAGCCCGCGCCGGCATCGTCGAGGGTAGCGTGCGCGACCAGAGCAGCCGCGCCCCAATCGCTTGGGCCACCGTGCGCCTGCTCCGCCCCGACAGCACACTCGTCACGGGATTGTCCACGACCGAACGGGGCACTTTCGCGTTCGCCCGCGTCGCCCCGGGGCGCTATCTGGTCCAGGTCACCTACGTCGGCTACGGCCCGGCCAGCCGCACCGTCAGCGTCCTGACCGACACCGCACGGGTGCGCCTCGCTCCGTTCGACCTCCCGCCGGCCACCCGCTCCCTCGGCGAGGCCCGCGTCGTGGCGCGTCTGCCCGAGGTCGAAGCCGTAGACGACACGCTGGCCTACAACGCCGCCGCCTACCGCGTGCCCGAAGGCTCCGCCCTCGAAGAACTCATCGAACGCCTGCCCGGCGTCGAAGTGGGCGACGACGGTTCCATCACGGTCAACGGCAAGCGCGTCACGCAGTTCCTCGTCAACGGCAAGGACTTCTTCAAGGGCGACCTCCAGGTGGCCATGAAAAACCTGCCCGTCGACCTCGTGAAAAAAATCAAGACCTACGACAAACAGAGCGACTACACCGAACAGACCGGTATCGACGACGGCGAGGAGGAAACCGTCATGGACATACAGCTGAAGCGCGAGCTCAACGAAAGCTGGGTGAGCAACGTCAACGCCGGCTATGCCACCGACCATCTCTACGAGGGACGCGCCTTCGTCAACCGCCTGACGGACTATTCGCGCCTGTCGTTCGTCGGCAACGTACGCAACCCCAACGGCACAGGGCGCAACGAGGACGCCGGCTTCGACTTCAACGTGGCCAACTACAAGGACCGCAAGGAACGGCGCAACGCCGGCAGCTACAGCCTGAACGGTTCCGTCCGCGTGGGGCGCAACCGTTCGGACCGCGTTACGGGCGGCAATTCCGAAACGTTCCTCACCTCGGGCACGACAAGCGCCTTCTCCAACCGCTGGAACCACAACCGCAACCGGTCGGTCAACTGGAACGGCCGGCTCCGCGCCGAATGGCACCCCGACACGCTGACCTCACTCTCGCTCGAGCCCTCCTTCTCGCACCGCACGTCCTCGTCGGGCTCGCTGAGCCGCTCGGCACAGTTCAACGACGACCCTTACGCCCTCTTTGCCACCGGCGACCCGCTTGACGCCGCCTTCCTCGAACCCCTCGACCCCGACCTCACCGCCATCCTCGTCAACCGCCAGCTGCGTCAGCGCAGCATCGACGGCCGCTCCGTATCGGGCAGTCTGGGTTTCGTCGCCTCGCGCCGCCTCAGCCGCCGCGGACGCAGCGTCGACGTGAGTGCCTCGGGCAGCCTCGGCCGAAACGAGAACCACGCTTTCAACCGCTCCGACATCCGCTACTACCAGCCCGACGCCGACCGCCCACAGCGCCTCACGGACCAGTACAACGACACCCCCTCCGACCGCTGGAACTACCACGTGCAGGCCGGCTGGAACGAACCCCTCTTCGAAGGCGGCTCGCTCCAGTTGCGCTACAACTACGCCCGCAGCCACAGCCAGAACGACCGCAGCCTCTACCGCCTCGACTCGCTGGCCGGATGGACCGAAGCACACGACCTCGGCCAACTGCCCGACGGCGACGTGCTCCAGGCGCTGCTCGACGCGCGCAACAGCCGCTTCACAACCAACGACGACGCCACCCAAACCGCCCACTTCGGTTTTCGCTGGGTCAGCCCCACCGTGCGCCTCAACCTGGACCTCGCCGTCCGCTCGCGCTCCACCGACATGCACTACCGCCGCGACCGGCTCGACACCCTCATGACCCGCCGCTGGACCCACGCCCTGCCCTCCGCCCGCTTCCGTTACCGCTTCTCGCGCCACGAACGCCTCGAGCTGCGCTACCGCACCTCGGCCTCCGCCCCCGGCATGACCAGTCTGCTCGCCGTGACCGACGACTCCGACCCGCAACACATATCCACCGGCAACCCCTCGCTGCGCGCCTCGTGGACCCACAGCCTGACGGCCAACTACAACCGCTACGACGTGGAGCGCCAACGCGGCTGGAACGCCAACCTGCGCTACAACCGCACCGCGCGCAGCATCAGCACCGCCGTCACCTACGACGAGGCCACCGGCGTACGCACCACGCGCCCCGAAAACATCAACGGCAACTGGGATGCCGCCGGCGGCGTCAACTTCAACTGCGCCCTCGGAGCCGAACGCCGCTTCCGCCTGCAAAGCGAAAGCAATCTGGACTACCGAAACTCCGTCGGCTACATCCGCACCTCGGGCCAACAGTCCAGCCAGAAAAACACTAACCGCACCCTCGGTGCCCGCCAGCGACTGAAGGGTACGTACCGCAACGAATGGCTCGAAGTGGAACTCAACGCCCGCGTCAACTTCCGCCGATCGCGCAACGAGCTGAACCCCGAATCGAGCTACGACACCTACCACTACGACTTCGGCACGCGCATACAGGTGCGCCTGCCGTGGCGCATGACCCTCGAGACCGATGCCTCCCTCCAAAGCCGCCGCGGCTACGACGACCCCACGATGAACACCGACGAGCTCGTTTGGAACGCCCGCATCGCCCAAAACTTCCTGCCCCGCAACGCCGCCACCCTGAGCCTGCGCCTGCGCGACATCCTCCACCAGCGCACCGGCGTCAGCCAGCGCATCAGCGCCTCGGGGCGCAGCGACTCCTGGAACGAGCAGGTCTACAGCTACGCCATGCTCCAGTTCACCTACCGCCTCAACGTATTCAAAGGCGGCCAGCGCGAGGGCCGGAAAGCCCGCCAGCGTCCCTAAAAAAACAGGGGGGGTAAACTCATATTCTTCGGAGAGTTAAATTCGTGTTAAAGTGCGGATTTAATTTTCCGGTGGATTCTTTTATCCTTACATTTGAAGCATTCACATAGACGGCAAGGCCGGACACGAACACCGAATGACCTTGACACGTCCACACGCATAACCCGTAAAATACCCACTATGGATACACCTACGTTTTCCCCGAACGGGCCTCCCCTACCCACCGTCCGCACCACCTGCGAAGCCCTGCTTCGCTCCATGATATCCGCCGCGCCCGAAAAACACACCCGGCAGATTTCCCCGCCCAGCATGCCCCAAGGGACAGACTCCGATTGGAACGCCCGACTGGCACCCGCCCGCCACCGGCTGACCGTCATCATAGGCTCTGCCGCTGACGAAGACGTCCTCCGCCCGCTCGTCCGTTCGCTCAACCGGCCCGTCAACCTTCTTTCCACGACCGATGCAGACAAGGATTACCCCGACCACGTCACTTCCGTCGTTTACCCCCACACTTCGGATCGACACACGACTTGCACTTTCCTGAAGACGGAATATCCGGACCTGTTTCGCTTATTCAACACCTACACGACCCTGCTCGAAGCGCTACAGCCCGACGGTTTACTCCTCCTGTGGGACGGCTCCATGCCACCCGCCTTGTGGGTATCCGCTGCCGCCCGGTCCGGGGTCCCCGTCGTGGCATGGAGGCAGACCGACACACCGACTCCTGCCGAACTATCGGCACTGGCCCGTGTACTGCCACCCACAACCGCCCTGGCCTCTTTGCAATACACCGTCCGCGAACATCTGCCCGTAGCCTATCTGCGCCAGACTGCGGAACCTCGCCTGCACATCGGCTGCGGAACCTGTTTGGCCGAGGGCTGGCTGAACGTCGACGCCTGCCCCTTGCCTGGAGCCGATTACATGGATGCGGAAGCGCCTTTCCCCTTCCCGGACAACGCGTTCGACTACATTTTTTCCGAACACCTATTCGAGCACCTGAGCTACACCGGCGGGCGCCACATGCTGGCCGAGGCCTACCGCGTACTGAAGCCCGGTGGCATACTGCGCCTGACCATGCCCTGCCTAGAGTTTCTGCACGCACTTCTTGCCGAACCCGACCGTCCGGAACACCGGCGCTACATCGCTTGGAGCACTGCCAGTTTTGCCCCGGACGTAGCCGCCGACTTTCCGCCGGGTCACATCCCGGCCATGTTCGTCGTGAACCACTTCATGCGCCTTTGGGGCCATCGCATGATCTACGACCGCCCTACGCTGTCCGCCATGCTGCGCCGCCAGGGGTTCTGCTCGCTTTGCTATCCTCCCTTGGGCCAGAGCGCCCATCCCCAACTCGCCGGTATGGAGCGTCACGGAGAAGTCATCCCGGCATGGGCCAACGCGCTGGAAAGTATGACCATCGAGGCCACCAAACCGCTCACTGATAACGCATCCGGCCATGAAGCGAAATGAAAACATACTGACCGCCCTGTTGCGTGCCCTCGGCATTCCGCATACGCGTACCTACGCCGACCGTCTCCTCAAAGACCGTCCGAAGCGCGGCACCCTCTACGACCTGTCCCTGCTGCTTCGCCGTTACGGCATCGGCAGCAAGGGCGTCAAGTGGCACGACAAGGATAACTTGGATGGACTGCCATCCGTGTTTGTCGCACAGGTGGGCAGCGATTTCGTCGTCGTACGCTCGCACGACGACAGACAAGTGACCTACGAACAGCAAGGCCGGACCCTCAGCGCAGCGACCACAGTCTTTGCCGACAAGTGGACCGGAATTGCCCTACTGCCCGTCCCGAACGAACAAAGCGGCGAGCCGGGCTACACGGGCCACCGACGGGAAGAGTGCGCACTGAAGATACGAAAGGGATTAACCGTCATTTGCACGGTCGTACTGACTTGCGCCGGAATGGTCGACCGATGGACCAACGGGCAAACTGCACACATGCTGTTGGCTTTGTCCAATTTCGTCGGTATCTATTTATGCTACCTGCTGTTGAGCGAGCAGTTGCGCCGCCCCCAGCCGATGGGCGAACGCCTGTGCCACCTTATCCGTCCGAAAGGGTGCCACGAAGTTCTGCACGCCGACGAGGCCCGTCTGCTCGGTCTTTTCAGTTGGAGCGAGGTCGGCATGGCTTATTTCTCGCTCAACGTCCTGCTTCTGCTCTATGCACCCTCGGCCGCCGGTTACTTGGGCTGGCTCTCCGTCGGGGCCGCACTCTTCAGCTTCTGGAGTGTGTGGTACCAGTGGCGGCGAGCCAAGACGTGGTGCACGCTCTGCCTGTTGGTTCAAGTGCTTTTCTGGATTCAGCTGGCCGGTTTCGCCCTTTCTGAGCTGCTGTCTGGCTTCACTCTACATTTTGGAAAAGCAATCTCCTTAGGCGCAGGCTATGCGGCCGCACTACTGTTCGTTCATTGGGTGACGGATCTGCTCGAACGGACAGCGAACCCCCTCATGTGGCGACGGGCCTACCACACGCTGCTACTTAAGCCGCAAGTGTTCGCCGCCCTGACAGACACGTCCGTCCGTTACCCAAACGGCCACGAAGCCTCTACCCTGATTTTCGGCGCACCGGATGCACCCATCCAACTCACTGTCTACACCAACCCCTACTGCGGTCCCTGCGCCCTGATGCACCGTCGGTTGGAGCGTGTGGTCGGTCCGGAAGTCTGCGTACAATATGTGTTTACCGCATTCCGCCCGGAGTGGGAAGTCATCAACCGCTACTTCATCGCCGCCTACCAGACGCTGGGTGCCGAGACGTGCAAGGATTTACTCGGACGCTGGTTCAAAGGCGGAAGGGAACAAGGCGAAGCCTTCTTTGCGGACTACCGGCTCGACCCGGAGTCCTCCGCCGTGCAGGAAGAGTTCGCCAGACAACAGGCGTGGGGACAGACCGCCGCCCTCAAGGCCACGCCGCGCCTGCTGGTGAACGGCTACGTCGTGCCGACGATATACCGCGTAGAGGATCTCCCCTACGTCTGGGACACACTGACCGATAAAGAAGAAACTCCCAAAAACGAAACGCCATGATACCCCTCACCGTACATGCGCCTAATCTGGCTCACCGCACCGACCGGCGCGCACACCTCGAAGCCCAATTTGCCGGAAAACCCGAGTTCCGGCTGATGATAGAACCCGTGGTGCCCAATGCGGCCCCCTCACTCAGCTTGTGGCTCACTTTCCAACGAATCGTAAGGCAAGAACGCAATGCGGGCTCCGACCTCTTCATCTTTTGCGAGGACGACCACCAGTTCACCCCCGACTACTCGTGGCCCTTTCTCCAAGCTGCCATTGCGGAGGCCGACCGCTTGGGAGCCGACGTGCTCTCAGGTGGGGTCAGTTGGTCCGGCGATGCCGTACAGTGCTCCGACCATATTTTCTGGCTGAAGGGTTTCAACGGAATGCAGTTCACCGTCGTATTTCGCCGGTTCTACGACGCCCTGCTTCAGGACCACCCCAAGGTGAGCTTCGTCACCGACATCCGCCTCTCGGAGTTGAGTGACAACATCTTTGTCACCTGTCCTTACCTCTCCGTGCAACGCGAGTTCGGTTACTCCGACGTCACACCATGCAACAATCCCCGCGGCCATGTCGACTGGCTGTTTCGCACGACAAGAGAGAAGTTCCGCATACTGAACAAAGTAAGAAGTTATTACCAAGCGCTATGAACGAAGTATTCCTCCCAACGAGCCTGCCGACTTATGTCGTCAACCTGCCGGAACGCACGGACCGCCGTTTGCACATCGAGCGGGAATTTTCGGGCCGCCCCGAATTCGACCTCCATTGGGTCAACGCCTGCCGGGCGCCCCGCGGAGCTGACGGTCTGTGGCAAAGCCTCCTGAAAATCATAGCCTATGCCGACGAAACCGGCGAAAGCGCCATCCTGTTTTGCGAGGACGACCATCAATTCACCCCCAGTTACGACCGCGACCGTTTTTTCGCTCACGTAGCCGAAGCGGCCCGACAGGGCGCCCATATCCTGCTGGGCGGCATCGGAGGCTTCGGCCATTGGGTGCCCGTGGGCCGAAACCGTTTCTGGACGGACTGGTTCTGGTGCACGCAGTTCATGGTTGTCTATCGTTCGGCCTTCCGCCGCATTTTGGAGGCAGACTTTGGCTCAGCCGATGTCGCCGACGAGTTCCTTTCGCGCGTATTACCCAACAAAATGGTTATTTTCCCTTTCATCTCCGTGCAGCGCGATTTCGGCTATTCCGACATCACGGCGTCCAACAATCGGCCCGGCGAAATCACCTGCCACTTCCGCAACGCGGAAAGAAAAGGAGAGACTTACCAGCGCATCGTCGAAAAATACCGATTATACTGACAACCGTATAATAGCAAGCCCCGGGAAGCTTAAAGACCGGGAAAACAAAAAATTCAACATCATGAAAAAGATTGATCTTAACGTTGACCCCATGAAGGGCGACGTGCTGTCTTCGGAAGAACTGAAGAGCGTGTCCGGCAGTTTCAGCAATCCGGATTATGGCAGCGGCAGCGGGTCCGGCTCGGGCTCGGGAAGTGGGTCCGGGGGTGTTTTGGGCACTTATGTATGCCTATGCACTTTCACAAAAGAGGAGATCAAAGACGGGAAGAAAGTAGAAGTGGATTGGGAGCAAGACGTATCCATTTATACTTCGGAGGAACCCGACTGCACACAACTATGCGCGGAAGCCTGCGCCGTATGGAACGAAGACAAAAAAGGCAGTTGCATCAAATCCTCCGGTGTGCTCAAATCCCGTCCGGGTTCTTGCTAAAGGCCTTGTAACCCTTCATTCACACGGTCCGCACTCTCAAGAAAAAGGGTGCGGACCCCTTAAAAAGAAACAGCCATGAAATCTCATCATCACCCGATGGTTCTGCTTCTCCTGCTGTGCCTCACCCCACTCTACCTACGCGCCGGCGACAGCATCACCATCGACATGAAAGTACTGGACGGACAGACACGGAAAGAACTACAGGGCGTGCGCGTCACGTCGATGACGCTCGACAGCACCATTATCCACGCCGCATTCTCCGGCTACGAAGAATACGGGGAAACAATGATTATGCCGTTCGGTCCTACAAGATTTGTAAAGTATGCCTGTAAGGTAAAGGTGCCCGGTCCGGGCGAATACCTCCTGCGCTACGACTTGACGGGATACTCGACGCTGTACAAAAAAGTGAAAATCCCGACCCGGGAACTCGGGCAACGCGTGAGGACCTGGTCATTGGGCAACGTGTATCTCCTGCCCCTGGCCGTCGAACTGGGCGAAGCCAAGGTAAAGGCGTCGAAAATCCTGATGGTGATGAAGGGCGACACCCTCGTTTACAACGCCGACGTGCTCCGCATGGCGGCGGGCTCCATGCTCGAAAACCTCATCAGTGCGCTGCCCGGTGTCCAGCTCAATCGATACGGACAAATCACCGTAAACGGCCGGTACGTCGAGCGGCTGCTGCTCAACGGAAAGGACTTCTTCCGCGGCGACCCCCTTGTGGCCTTGCAGAACCTGCCCTCGTACATGGTGGACAAGGTGAAAGTCTACGACAAGGCGGGCGACGACGCTTATCTGAAATCAGACGGCACACCCACGGCGTTCGTCATGGACGTCCACCTGAAAAAGCAATACTCCATCGGCTGGATAGGCAATGTCGAGGCAGGTTACGGCACCGAGGACCGCTACCTGGGTCGTGCCATCGGCGTCAGCTTTGCCGACGAATCGCGCCTCTCGGTTTTCGGTAACCTGAACAACCTGAACGATACCCGCAGCCCGGGGTCAAACGGAACGTGGTCCAACCCGACAGAAACTCCGCGAAACCAACTGACGACGAAATCGGGCGGACTGGAACTGCTCATCAGCGGCGACGAGGACTGGGGCGAACTGCTGTCCTCCCTGAAGGCCCGCCGCGAGGACACCCACGAGCGCGCCGTCACTACGAAAACCAACTATTTCACCTCGGGCGACACCTACGGACGTAGCCGGTATTCCAGCGACTACATGCACACGGAAATTGGCTGGGACAACCGATTGAAGCTCAAAGCCAAGCAGGTCTATTTCGAGTTTAGCCCGGACGTCACCTACACCCGCACGAGAAACAACGGCCTCTCGCAGTCAGCCAACTTCGACCAGGACCCGACCGACGCCTACCGCGGCGAAACACTTGACAGCCTCTTTGCGCCCACAGGCAGCGACCGGCTAAACCGCTTCCTTATCCACCGAAGCGAGAACCTGAGTCGGGGCGAAACCGAGAAATGGAAGACAGGCGGCAGCCTATACATCAGCCTGCCCACCCTCTACTGGATTTACGTGGACAACATGAGCATTTGGGGCCGTTTCAACCGAGAAAAGGCTTCGGACTTCTCGCGGTCGGACATCCGCTACGGGACGAACTACTCCAGCGAGCCGGATTTCCGCAACTACTACGGGACCTTCCCCTCCGACGCCTACGACTGGGGCACCTCCATCACGGTCAAGGCCCGTCCCGTCGGTCCGGACGACTGTCGGTTCAGCTGGAACTTGAATTACAGTTTCCGGCAAAGTTACTCGACCTACGACCGCTCCCTCTACCGCCTCGACCATTTCGACGGCTGGAACTCCCCCGACGGACTCCCCTTCGGCACCCTGCCCTCCACCCGCGACTCACTCCAACAAGTCCTCGACAGCCCCAACAGTTACCACCGTCCCCGCCGCACCAAGGAGCACAATCCCACCTTTAACGGCGCGCTGAACACCAAACGATGGGGAAACCTGACCTTCGCGCTGAAAGCCATCGCCCGCCACGACTGGATACTCGACCGGCGAGGCGGACAGGAACAGGAGAAGAGCCGCCACTTCTTCACCCTGAACCCGTCTGTCGGTTACCAGCTGAAGGACGTCACGTTCAGCTACAGTTTCACCCGCACCGCCCCGACGATGAGCGACCTGCTCGACCTGCGCGACAACACCAACCCGCTGAACCTTTGGCTGAGCAATCCGGCGCTGAAGTCGCCCCGACAGCATTCATTTCAGGCCAATATCGCAAAAAGCCGCCGCAAAGACCGGTTTCATGACGGCGGGAATATCCGCATGCGGTACAACCTGTACCTGTCCTCCATCGGGCAGGCGCTGACCTACGACCGGACTACGGGAACCTACATCACCCAACCACGCAACGCCAACGGGAACTGGGACGCCAGCATCGACGGCACCTACAGCCGCTCGCTCGGCAAGGGATTTCGCGGCTGGCTTTACGCATACACCCGACTGTATTACCGCAACAGCGTGGACTTCGCCTGGGTCACCGACGACGCAGGCAACGGGCGAAGCAGTGTGCGAAACCTCAGGCTGACAGAAAATATCAAAGGAAGCTACAACTTCGACAACATCAGACTGGAAGGCCACGCACAGGCCACCTGGGCCTACGCCACCAGCCCCCGAGCCGACTTCGCCACGATGAGCAGCGTCGACTTCCAGTACGGACTCAAAACCACCATCCACCTGCCATGGGACCTCGAGATTGCCACAGACATCACCATGTACAGCCGGCGCGGATACGACGACGCCTCGATGAACACCGACGACCTCGTCTGGAACCTCCGCCTCTCCAAGTCCATGCTCCCGAAGCGTAACCTCGTCCTCTCGCTCGACGGGTTCGACATCCTGGGCCAGCTCTCCGACGTACGCCGCACAGTCGACAGCCAGGGACGCACCGAGACGTGGTACAACACCGTCCCCCGCTACTTCATGGCTCGCATCGCCTACCGCCTCAACATCGCACCCAAGAAGAACAAAACCATAGGAAATAAAACTGCTGCTAACTAAGTCTCGCCCAAGTACTGCCTCCGTCGCGCCTGTCGTAGCGACAGAAATTCCTAAGACTACGATAGAAATTTCTATCGCTACGACAGGATTTCCGGGGACTACACTTGTTTTTACGCGGACAACGGACGAACCAGCGGGCACGACCCCGGAATTTTGTCCCACTCGTTCATTTCTTCCGAAAAACCGGACTTCGGCTGAGGCGGGGTGTCGCGTTTTTTCGTACATTTGAGGCGGTTTTGTTTCACGCACTAATTTTTTACCGGAAAAAGATGAGGAAATTTACGCTCACAGCCCTGCTCACGCTGGGCCTCGCCCTCGGCCTCGCTCCAGGCGCGAGAGGTCAAAATGTCATTCCCCGCCCGGCAACGTACGCCGCGGGCGAGGGTCAGTTCACCTTTACCGCGCAGACGCGGGTGGCCTGCGAGGCCCTGCCCGACAGCCTCAAGGCGGAGGCCCTGCGCTTTGTCGAAGCCCTGAACGCGGCCTCGGGGCTCGGCGTGACCTCCACGGCCGACGCCACGGCCGAGGTCGTCTGCCTGCACGTCGACGACGCCACGCTCGGCGCCGAGGGCTACCAGCTCAATGTCGCGCCCGAAGGCGTCACACTGCGGGCACAGACGGCCGCTGGCTTCTTCTACGCCTTCCAGACGCTCAAAATGCTCCTGCCGCGCAACGTGATGGCCGAACGGACCGACCCTACAGTCACGCAGTATGCCGCCCCGGCCTGCGAAGTGACGGACAAACCGCGATTCAGCTACCGCGGCTTCATGCTCGACTGCGCCCGCCACTTCTTCGAGGTCGACGAAATCAAGCGTATCCTCGACGTGATGGCCTACTACAAGATGAACCGTTTCCACTGGCACCTGACGGACGACCAAGGGTGGCGCTTCGAAATGCCCAAGTACCCGAAACTACAAACGGTGGCCGCCTCACGCCAAGGTTCGTGGGACGTTGACCCCGTGCATGGGCGCTACTTCGTGGCCGACCAGTACGGCCCCTTTTACTACACCGTCGCGCAGATGAAGGAGGTCGTGGCCTACGCCGCCGCGCGCCACATCGACGTTATCCCCGAAATCGAAATGCCCGGCCACATGTGCGCCGCTATCACGGCCTACCCCGAACTGTCGTGCGACCCCTACGGAACGCACCGTGTCTGGTGCGAGGCGGGCGTGTCGACCGACGTGCTCAACGTGGCCAACCCCCAAGCGATACAGTTCTGCAAGGACATCCTCGACGAGCTCACCGAGATTTTCCCCTACGAATACATCCACATCGGCGGTGACGAGTGCCCCTCGACCGCATGGGAGGCCAACGCTGACTGCCAGGCGCTGATGGACTCGCTGGGACTCGACCACGTGCGCGAGCTACAGAGCCACTTCACCCACGAACTGGCCCAATACATGGCCGGTAAGGAGGATCCCGCCAAGCGCCGCCGCCTCATCGCGTGGAACGAAAGCGTCACGGCGCAGGGTTCGGACACACAGCTGCTGCGCGGCGACGACCTGACCATCATGTGCTGGGTGGGCGCTGAAAACGCCTCGAGCGTGGCCCAAAACCTCGGCATGCAGACCATCCTGACGCCCCAGCCGGCCTGGTACATCAACCGCAAACAGAGCCCGCGGCCGGACGAGGTGCACAACGCCGGATCGGGCACCGACGCCACCCTCGAGGTGGTGTACAACCACCGCCCCACCGTGCGCGGAAAGACGCTCGGCGTGCAGGGCACGTTCTGGTGCGAACACGTGTCGAGCGACTACCTGCTCGAGTATCAGGCCCTGCCGCGTCTCATCGCCATGGCCGAAGTGGGCTGGACACAGGACAACCTGCGCGACTTCGACGACTTCCTCGGCCGTCTGCGCGCCGACACGGTACTGCTCAACTACGGCGACTACGCATGGTGTGACTATCTCGTGCGGACCGACGGCGACGCCGCCCAGGTGATGCCCGAGGCCGGCAAGTACTACCGGCTGGACAGCCGGGCCTCGTCGCCTCGCGCCGGGCGTAGCGTCACACTGCTCAGCCGCGATGCCCCGGCCCTGGCTCAGTATCAAGGAAATGGCGCCCGCGTGGGTCTGCTATGGAGCGACACCGCCATCGACGACGAGACCGACACCCTGCGCAAGTATCAGAGCTGGCAATTTGTCGCCGACCCCGCGGGTTCGGGCAAGTACGCCATGGTGTGCGAGGCTTGGCCCGACGGTTCGGTCAGCCCCACCGCTTCGGCGGCCTCGACCGACGGCACATGGAGCTACGACTACACCACGCGCCACTACAACTTCGTGCTCGGCGAGGGTAGCTACTACGGCGAGGACGGCGAGAACCACTACTACTCCATCCGCAGCGACCAGTACACCGGCCAGTACATGAACATGGCCGCCGCGGGCAAACAGTTGCGCATCAACGTCTATGGCAATCCGGCCGACGGCAACGGCGGTCTCTTCACCTTCGTCGACCTCGACCCCGAACCGGCCCCCGAACCGGAGCCCGAGCCCGAACTGGCCTACGACACGCTCGTCAGCGGTAAGACGTACCGCATCGAGTGCATTGAGGCCCCGGCTTTCGACGGACTGCGTCTGAGCGACAACGGCGGCACGGCGCTGGGATACGCCAAAGGACCTTGGGGCGCCGACGCTTGGACCGTCACGGCCAGCACGATGGCCGACGGCAAACAGACCCTGCGCCTGACCAACGCCACGACGGGCCGCTCCGTCAGCAGCCTCACTGCTCCCGTCAGACTCGGCGGAAATGCGGTCAGCCTACAGGCGGTGAACGACCCGGCCACACACAGCTTCAGCCTCGGCACGACGGCCGGCGCCCTGCTCATCCCCGTCGGTGAAGGCTATGCCGTCAACCCCGGAACATTCACACCGACGGCAGACGCCCTCGTACCGCAAGGCACGCAGTACCGGTTCGTCGAAGTAGCCACCATCACCTACACGGCACGCGACCGCGACGGCCGGACGCTGGGCTCCTTCACCCAGAGTGCCGAACTCGGCAAGCCCTATCAACCCACGCCCCCCGAGATAGCGGGCCACACCTGCGTGACGCAAAACCTGACCGGCACGGACAGCCTGACAGGCAACCTGACGTACGAACTCGAGTACGAGCGCACCGCCTTCACGGCACGGCTGCGCTGCCTTGCCCCGGGCGGACCACTCATCAGCGAGGTGACCGATACGCTCACGACCGAGGAAGCCGCTACGACACCTTTCAGTTGGGAGGCTCCCGAACTGGCCTTCTTCACCTTCGACGAGGCCAGCGCCTCGCCGTCGTTCGCCCTGACGAGCGACACGGTGGTCGACCTCACTTACCAGACAGAGGCCATCCCCTCGTTCGCCGAGCGCCTCGAGGAAGTGACCGAGATTGAAGACGGGCACTACTACCTGCTCTACAACAACGACAACCGCAACCAAAGCCGCAACGGTTTCCTGTACATCCATCCGGAAACGCAACAAGTGCTGGCCAGCTACGTCGTCAGCGGCACACCGGCCCACGTATGGCGCGCCGTGAAACGAGGCAACGGATACCAGCTGGAAGCCTTCAACGGCAAGTTCATCCCCCAGCTGCCCAGCGGTAGCAGCGTCACGGCCAGCAACGACGGCGACACCTTCACCTTCCGATACGACGGCGAAAGCTGGAGCATACAGGGAACAAACGGGCGTTACTTCAACGGCAACTCGGGCGGTGGCTTCACGGGCTGGAGCGAAGCCACGCCGTACAAGGTGTACACTTTCCGCACGGAGCCTTACTTCACGCTCACGTACATCTGCCGGAACGAGAACGGAGGTAGCGTAGGAAAAGGCACCTACACGTACTACGTCGAGGCCGGTGCGCCCTACACCCTCAGCGCCCCGGCTGACGCACCGCTGACCTTCCCGGTCGTGGAGTGCAGCGAAACGGAAACGAGCGGCACCATGACGCGTAACCTCACCGTGACGTACACCTACAAGCGGCGCGTACCCGTCGGTATCGACGCCGTGGAAAACACAGAGAGCGAAGACCGCGACACGTGGTACGACCTGAGCGGACGCCCCGTCCGACAGCCGGGCAAGGGCGTATTCATCCGGAACGGCGAGAAGCGACTCGTGCCCTGACGACGCGGCGACACTTCAGTCACCCCCTAAGCCCGCACCCCGCGAAAGCGGCCGGTGCGGGCTTTTCCTATGCGGTCGGGCCGCGCTTTTCAGAAACGTTAAGGCGCAAGGCGGCGGACGTTAGCAGCAAAAAGCCTAACTTTGAGGGCAAGACTACACCTCTAAACACAAACAGCCATGACATACAAACTACTGGTGCTCGACGTAGACGGGACCTTGCTCAACGAAGAACATACCGTCAGCAAACGCACGCTGGCGACACTGCGAAAAGCGCAGCAAATAGGAGTACGCATCGTGCTGGCCTCGGGACGGCCCACCCACGGCCTCGAACCGATTGCCCGGGCACTGGAACTGGGACTGTACGGCGGTTTCATCATTGCTTACAACGGGGCAGTCATCATCGACGCCACGAACGGCGCAACGATCTTCGAGCGGAACATCTCACCCGAAATGATACCTTATCTGGAGAAAAAGGCACATAAAAACAACTTTGCCATACTGACGTACCGGGGGGATACGCTCCTGACCAACAACGCCTCCAACCCTCACGTACAGGCGGAAGCGACGCTCAACGGCCTCCGCCTTGTGCCCGTCGACGAACTGGCATCCGCCGTGGACTTCGCTCCACACAAGTGCATGCTCGTCAGCGACGACGACGAGGCCCTGAGCGGTCTGGAAGCTCACTGGAAAAAGCGCCTTGACGGCGAACTCGACGTATTTCGCTCCGAACCGTTCTTCCTCGAAGTAGTACCCTGCACCGTAGACAAAGCGAACACGCTGGGTGTACTGCTGGAACGATTGGGTCTAGGGCGCGAAGAAGTGATGGCCATAGGCGACGGAACCTGCGACGTAGGGATGCTGCAACTGGCCGGACTGGGCGTAGCGATGGGACACGCCCCCGAGTCCGTAAAAAGGTGCGCCGACCGCACGACCGACTCCAACACGGCCGACGGAGTGGCTCAAGCCGTCGAACAGTTCATCCTCTCGGACATTCATGCCGCCCAAGTGTCGCTCGACCAGCTCAACGCACAAACCCGCCACTGCCTCATGGGCAACCTCGGTATCCAATACACCTACCTGACGGAGGGCCGCGTCGAAGCCACGATGCCCGTCGACCACCGTACGCGCCAACCCTTCGGCATCCTGCACGGCGGCGCGACGCTGGCCCTGGCTGAAACCGTAGCCGGACTGGGCTCGATGGCCTTGTGTCAGACGGACGAATTCGTTGTCGGTATGCAGGTGAGCGGTAACCACGTCTCCTCAGCCCTCGAAGGCGACACCGTGCGCGCCGTAGGTACCGTCGTTCACAAGGGGCGCTCCTCGCACGTATGGAACGTAGACGTGTTCACCTCAACCGGCAAACTCGTATCCACCGTCCGCGTCGTCAACAGCGTGATGAAGAAGCGCTGAACCGACACACCCGCCACCGGGCCGTTTCACGCACGCTGTGCACAGCCATTCCGCTAATCCCTACAAAAACAAACCGCACCGCACAAATTCCACAGACAATCCCCGTATTCACCATCGCACTACTACAAAAAAATAGTGAAGAAGAAACCCGATGTTTCTCCCTCACTATTTTTCTTTCACTTATCCCCGGCCTTTCACACAAAGCCTTCCGCTCAGTATTCGTCCTCGTTGAAGTATGTATTCCTTCGTGATTATCAATGACATCCGTTAATACTGTGTGATTTCGGGGACAGTTATTTCACTATGAAAAGCGATGAAACGCCATTGCACCATTCCCTTATCACGTTAATTATCACTCAAATAAGTCTTTCAAAGAACCTATTTATACTTGCAAAGGTACAAAGAAGATGGATAATCGCAAAGTTTTTCGCTTTCCATTTTGCTATTTCGCAATAAAATTGTACCTTTGCAACAACAGATTCCGCCACGCTTCCCATTGAACAGCGTACCAGGGCGGAACTTTTACTTTATATAGGGTTATGGAATACACAAAACAGCCGATAGATTACCCACAGCAAATCCAAATGCTGAAAGAACGGGGATTGATAATCAAAGACGAGAAGCAAGCATTAGAACAACTCCGAATCATAAGCTATTTCCGTTTGGCGAATTATTTGCGCCCGATGGAACAAGACAAGGAAAAGCATACCTTCAAGCCAAACAGTACATTTGAGAATGCGCTCAATCTTTATTACTTTGATAAAGAATTGCGGGCTTTGATATTTACAGTCATCCAGAGCATTGAGATAGCTTTGCGGACAAAAATCATACATCACGTTTCATTGAAATACGGTGCATTTTGGTTTACGGACATTAATCTTTGTACTAACCAACAAATGTTTGCTGAAAACCTTAACCATATACAACAAGAATTGCAACGTTCCAAAGAAGATTTCATCTTAGAACACTTTGCAAAATATACAAGTCCTACATTTCCACCTGTTTGGAAAACATTAGAAGTCGTTTCTTTCGGTACGCTCTCTAAATTATACTATAATCTATCAGATAAAGCAATAAAGAAACAGATTGCACAAGACTTGGACGTTCCACAACATCTGTATTTGGAAAGTTGGATTAAAGCCACAACCGTATTGCGGAATTGCATTGCTCATCACGCCCGTATTTGGAATCGCCGTTTCCCCAATATGCCACAACTCCCTAAACGGATGCCGAAAGCATGGATAAGCAATACACGCCTCCCCATGATGAAACTTTATGCCCAATTATGTTGCATTACCTACTTGCAGAACAGCATCCACCCTAACAATTCTTTCAAACAAAAGCTGATTGCACTTTTAGAAACACATCCCAATGTAGATGTAAAAGCAATGGGCTTTCCTGCAAACTGGCGTGAAGAATCTCTATGGAAAGACTAACAAAAACATTCAAAAATGTTTCTTTTCGTAGGTTTGTGAATATAAAAGGATGTCAATTTTTGAGGCAATCCACATAAATGTCAATATATCAGCAAGTTGCAGCGTTCCCAAATATTCACTTCTGTTTGTTTTTGAATATTTGCGTTGATGTAAAGGAAAGTGAAATATAGTTCACTTTTTAGTGATGAGAAAAGAAAAGGTTGACCATTGCTGACCAACCCTTCTAACATATTAGCTTAATTGCCATCATACGGTTTAATGCTTATATAGATAAACAAAAACAAAACCATAAATGGCAAATAGTAAAGCATTTAACATCATTATAACATCCGATATATCGGGAGTTTTAATAAAACCACCACTCGCAAAAAGAATATGCCCCAATATATAATCTGATGCATAAAGTATGGAAATAATAAACATTATTATCCCTAATGCCTTATATTTCTTGCGCCCTCTCCATTTTGAGGGAGAAGTAGTGCCAATTAGTATATTATCTGATTTGTTCTTTTTAATGAGAAAATACCAAACGGCGACTAAGACAAGTATTAAAATGAATGCAAATACGCCCATAATTTAATGTCTTTTTAATTGATATAACTATCAATCGCAGAGTCATCCACACGTTTATACGACATCGGAACTCCTAAAGTGATAAGTGTTAAATCAGTGTCGGTTAAGTTGGAGATTTCCGTTGTTGTAGTAGGTATGCCATTTCCGCTAATGGTGATGGTATTTCCTGATCGTTTCCACTGTCCTCTTATTACATCGACTTCGCCTTCAGAACCATAACCATCAATGTCAACTTCTATATATTGACCGTTAGTATTGAACTGAATATATTGCTCACCAAAGAAATCTTCTGTTGCGTCAGTACCAAAAGAATCCCATTTCCATGTCCCGACAATATCGTCAGAAGATAAAATTTCATCATCATCACTACTACAAGAAGATAGGGCGAATGATAACATGGCAAATAAAGTCACCATAAATTGATACAAATACTTCTTCATAATTAGTCACTTGAATTATTATGGATTAATTTCTGTTCCTGTTACTTTTTGTGCTTAATACTTGAACATCAATGTTGCAGTTCCATTGAATGTGTAGGAACTATTACCATTACTCATTTTTAGATTGTCAAAATTGACAGTAATCTCGCTCTCACTTGGATTTGTGTTAGTTACTACTGCTGTTCCTGACACATACTTAAAAGAATCCTCTAAATCTATGATTGAGCCTTCTTCCTCTTCAATTAAAGGTGTAAGGGCTAAATCCATTTCGGCGAAATCATCGCCAACTTGAGGACACGTTGCATTGTGGTAGGAGAATGTGTAGTAATCCACATTTATAACTCCGTTGCTCTCATTGTCAACTGCAACAGTGAAATCGCCTTTCCTTAGTGTTTCGTTCCAATCACCCATAAAGCTGAAAGCGGATAGATTGTAGCTCACACCGTTAATTTCAATGGAATTCCTACCATTGTTGTTTGTAGGATCGTCATCATCGTCACTGCAAGCAACGAGAGTGAAAGACGAAATGGCAAATAAAGCCACCATGAATTGATACAAATACTTCTTCATAACTCTAAATTATTTTGCGTAATAAGGATATCCGTCATTCATATCTACGATATTCCCCTCTTGAGGTTGAACAAGAAAGTTCATCTCACCACTTGGAATTATAGATATCTTGATAATAGCTTTATTTGTGTTGAAAGTAACAACTTGCGGTGCGCCCGAATATTGTCTGCGACCATTCAGATAAATGCCATCCCAATCTATTTTGATACGAACATTATTTTTACTTCCGTAAAAAGTCTTTCCTACAACATAGGACATAACATCAGATGAAGTGCGGAAAGTTGTTCTTTGATTTGTACTCCGATTCGTTGAATATGAGTCGTTACTTGAGCTTTCAAAACGCTGCATAGGTGTTTCCTCATCCACCATAAGGCGTTGATTTCCTG
This sequence comes from uncultured Alloprevotella sp., assembly GCA_944322325.1. Taxonomy (GTDB): domain Bacteria; phylum Bacteroidota; class Bacteroidia; order Bacteroidales; family Bacteroidaceae; genus Alloprevotella. Next base: position 4,596 of record CALUOQ010000008.1, on the reverse strand, counting down.
CATCTATTATCACGTAAGAAGCATATCCGTCATGTCTGTCATAAACAATATGATCACCCTCTATGGTATATGTTCCTGTATAAACAGGGCGACCGTTGCTAAAAACCGCAATATAGTCACCAGAAATGCCAAGCCGCACTTCTCCATAAGGGGTATTACATTTCCAATTACCTTGAATCCAAGACTTCACACTTTCCATCTGGCGTTGTTCTGCTTCTTCCTTTTCACGTCTTAGTTTTTCTTGATTTTTTTCCATTTCAGCATTCATTGCAGCTGTCTCGATTTTATCATAGTCTTGCTTAGTAAAAGTTTCGTGCCCGTACAAATCAACATACCCATAGATGCCGACATAATCATCAGAATACCATTCTTCCATGCCGTGCCCCCTTTGACCATATTCTAACGTAGCAACAGCAACGCCGCAAGAGAAATCGCCAAGAGTCGTATATTTTGCCTGCACTATGATATTTCCGATGCTGTCTTTATAACCGACTTTATCGCCTTCATAGTACCTTACATACAAATCCTTTTTACTACTTTCTTTGGGCTTTTCTACTTGATTACCCTCTTTATCTATGTAAATAATATCGGCGAAAACACCTTCAGAAGGCTCTTTCGCTGGGATGTGTACTTCACAGACTCCATTTTTGAATTGTGGCAGATTTCTGTTTATATTAAAATCCCATATAAACTTATTGGATAGCGCTTCTATATATTTTCCATCCTTATCAATAAAGTTTAATTTTCCATCTAAATAGACACTTGCTACTGATTCTGAAAAACTACCTGCCTGCTGAAATTGTGGCTTGATAACAATTTCTCCTTTTGTGTTGATATATCCGTATTTGCCATTCTTATCTATTATGACCGCCATGCCTTCGGAAAAATCAAAGCCATAATTCCCATATTCAGTGCCTTTGTATATGCAAGGGATTACTTCATCGCCTTTTGCATCAATATATCCCCATAAGCCGTTGCGTTGTACAAGTGCAAGACCTTCGTGAAAACTCCCCAACTTATCATACTTCCGTATTTTGTTTGCAAATTGCTCTGTAATGACAATGGTCGGCTCTGCCTGTGCCTTTGTAAAATAGAAGGACAAGCCTCCACCAAGCAAAGCCAACAGCAATACAACCACAACGACATAAACATTTTTACGACTTTTCTTTTTAGGCAAGATGTCATTTTCCTGTTCATATATATTACCGTCTTGTTGTGTGTAAGTATTATTAGACTTAGCTATGGGATTGCCACATTTGGGACATGACTCTGCTCTATCAGAAACCATTTGCCCACATTCGCTGCATTTAATAAGTGCCATCTGCTTCTGTATTTTGTTCGATAACTATTGCTGAAAGAACACAATCTTCCACATCATTTAGTGTAAGGTACGAGTCGTTAATGTTCACTTCTCCGTATTCAGATTCAGTTTTTTCTTTATTTATTTTCTTTGCTGATGCAACCAACATTATATTGGAAGGAATATCGGCAACTTCAAACTCCAAAACATCCGCTTCTGCTCCCTCTGCAAATTTTATGTCAGCTCCAAATTTATCTGCCATATCTTTTGCAGTCATACCAACATAGATGCCATTGTCCATCTTCAACTTTGGGGAATACACAACAATCTTTCCAACATTTGTTGAATATATGCCGTTATCCATTAAGGAATAACATTCAAGAGCCGCCATTAACTCATCATTATCATACAACAAGAGATAAGGCGTTCCTTCACCAAGAGCCATTTGCTTTATCCCCATTTTATTGTAAAAGCCACATTTTGTTTCATTGCAGGAGGTGATTTCTTCTTTTGTAGGAGGCCAACTACTTTCCTCAACAATCAAGCATTCAGCCAATGGCGTACCTATTTTCAATTCGCCAACACCTTGTTCTGTGACGGTTGGAAAACTCTTGTTTGTTGAACTTAAATCCTTTGTCTGTTCACCACTTTTCGAAGATTGAGAATTGCATCCGAACAACAATAATGTTGAAAGAGCAACTGAAAAATAAAGTTTTGAATGTTTCATGATTCCGTGTATTTATCCGTCAATTATTCAATTTCTTTTATCAAGTGAAACACTAAGTTCTTTTGACCCGTCTATTGCGAATCCATCATAGTTTTGTCCGTCAATTTGGATTTGAAACTTGTTCATTCCGTCTTTCCCTGTAAAAACATATTCATTCCCAACAATTTCACCGTCCATTTTTATTTTGCCACCCAAATCAACATTTGTGTATATGCATTCCGATAGATTGTCGCCATCCTTCACAAATGCCAATTCAATGGGATAAGTACCGTTTGCATCTGTCATTGAGCCATAAAGTGTTATGTTCTCCAATGCTTCAGTTGCGCATGAATCAGATACAACAAAGTTGTCATTCTCCGTTGCAACAGCCAAAGATTCCGAAGGCAATTCGTCTTGTTTGATTGCTTCAGTGTCGGCAATAGCTGTTGTGTCTTGTTGTTGGCCGTTTGAGCCGTTATTATTGTTTAGCAAAGCAAACAATACTCCACATCCGATAATCATAACTACAACAATAGCAATTATAATACCTTTCTTACTACCTCTTTGTTGAGGTTGAGGATTGTCGTTTGCAACTTCCTCTTTGGAAGTGTTCAATGTTGTAGTGTGAGGCTCTACCGATTGTTTTGTTTCTTCCTGTTGCTCCATTGACAAGCGCACAGAGTAACCGCATTTAGGGCATTTCTCGGCTTTGGTAGAAACCATTTGCCCACAACCTTTACATTTTATCAGTGCCATAGTTTCAACTTATTTTAGGGAACATTTTACTCCAACCTCTTTTACAGAATCGGATAATAACCCTCCAAATCTGAGGCCAATAACGATGAAGAGCTTTACATAATGCGCATGATGCAATAATGATACCAAAAACAGCTAATGCAATCCAAATAACACTTGCGATAAAGCCTATAATGGAGACTATTGTGATTTTAGTATCTTGCTCCATACCGCTTTGAATTACCAAGTTTATTATGAGGGCATTAAACCCAATATAAAGTAACACACCAAGTATTAGCCACCATATTTTGAAGAATTGCCAAACTAATGTGTATACTACGATTTTAAAATGGAGATTGAAGAAATAGAAAATGTTGTTGATAGCATCATATTCTTCTTGTTTGTTACTATCTCTACAAGTCAAATGCCACGGGCCTAACAACCATCCTATAAAAGGATGTTTTCTATCTAATGCACCGATAGGATAGTTATACATTGGCCACGGGTCTTTGAAAAACCATGAGTTCGATTTGAATGGAGAATAAGGCTCTTTTTCATTGAAATGATTATGAATAAAAGCCGATTCCGTTTGCCAATCGCTTTTGTTGGCTTGCCCATTGTCTTGTGTACCTTCTATGGGACATCCACAATTAGGGCAAGTTGTTGCGCCATTTGGAATGATTGAGCCACATTCCTCACATCTTCTTTCTGCCATAATGCAATAATTTACAGTTGCACCTATGGCCCTGCGATGCGATTTTCTTATTTAATTTAGATTATGAGGCATAAAAGAGAAAAGCGAGGCCGCCATTCTGATCTTATCCTAAGCGTAGGGCTTCGACTCCCTGTAAGATGAATAAAGAGAACGGACAGCCCCACTTTGGATGTATTTCGTTAAGATACGAATACACACCAAAGAGAGCGTCCTTCCCACACTATTCCGTTCTTACTTGTGAGTTGTCGAAGTTCACGCTTACGGAATAAAGCGAAAATGCGCTTTCTACCAATATGTCCGTACCGCTTGCGCTAAGTACGTCACAAAGATAGCGATTTTTTGGGAAGAACGCTCAAATCATTCAAAATAAATGTGCTAACGTCTAAAAATCAAGCAAATCATACGTTTCTAATAGTTCTTTTTCTCTTATACCCAAGTATATTTTAGTAACGGATACATTGGAATGATTGAAAAGCTCTGACAACCTCATCAACGCCATATTAGCATTCTCACCTGCTGACTCAAAGACCTTTCGCCCAAAAGTCTTGCGCATTGTGTGGGTACTGAAATGTTCAATCTTCAAATTATACTTCTTTTTGATTTCCTTGAAAAGCACATTGATACGTTGTGTAGAGTAAACCATCTTCTTTTGAGATAAAAAGCACTTTTCGTTGTCATTTGTAATATGCAAAGCGTCATGGCATTGTTTGATATGCTGTTGAAAGTCTGCATTGATTTTCACAACCCTGCGCTTGTTTGTCTTTTTCTCGTTGAGGGTGAATTTGTCATCATCAAGTAACATATACCAAGTTAAGGTTAGAATATCACTGATACGCAATCCAAAGAAGCAACCACAACCAATAAGGAGTGACATACGGTAATTGCCATCCCTGTATAACTTACGGATAAGGCTCAACATTACATCCCATTCCATATAGTCTGAAGTCTGATATTTGTGAATTTCCTGTTTCATAACATTCAAATTTACTTATTATTTCCTGTTTCTGAATATCTATATTCTCCTATTATGCGTAAGTACTTAATTTTCAGCTCATATTCAAAACTGTGGAGAAAGTGAATATGTTTGTTCAACCCTCTCTTTATAATCGGCAGTCTTTTCAACCTTGTTGTCTATCACGT
>CALUOQ010000007.1 GCA_944322325.1 uncultured Alloprevotella sp. | reverse complement strand
ATGGAGCGGCAAACGGGACTCGAACCCGCGACCCTCGGCTTGGGAAGCCGATGCTCTACCAACTGAGCTACTGCCGCCTGAAACAGCGCCTAAACAATTAGCAACAAAACGGTCAGACTTTGTTGGGAGTCCGCGCCCCGGTTGCTTTTTGCTCTATTGCACCTTCAGTAAATGGTGGCTTGAGCGGCAAACGGGACTCGAACCCGCGACCCTCGGCTTGGGAAGCCGATGCTCTACCAACTGAGCTACTGCCGCTTGTGGAAATCGTTTGCAAATATAATGCATTCTCGGCATTAAACCTACTTACCTGCCACCTTTTTACCACTATTTCCGGATTTTTGAACCCAACTAAGCTTCGTTTACATCCGGTAACCTGATATTGAATACTTATAACTGACAATTATGGTGGCTATGTCAGGCTATGCTGGCGGGCGATACCGTCAGCCGGTGTCGGTTGCGTATTCGGCCAGATTTGCGCGATTCTTTCTTGAAAAACGGAAAAACGTTTTGGCTGCCCTGTCGTGAGACAACCAAAACGTTCTCCTGTCAATAAGATAACTTCGGGCGCTTAATAGCTCCGGGCGACGAGCACCTTGAACTTGGCCGGTTTTCCCGAAACCATATCCGTGCCGGGATTACTCTGGTCAACGCCAAAGGGGACGCAGCGGATAGTGGCCTGTGTGTCGGCTTTAATCTGTGCTTCCGTTTCGGCCGTACCGTCCCACGGGCAGAGGAAGAATCCGCCGTCCTTGATACGTTCCTTGAACTCCGCATAATTGTCACATGGATATATGTGGGAGTCAAGGAAGGTCTTTGCCTTGACAAAGATATGCTGCTGGATTTCCTCCAAGAGCTTTTCCACGTAGTCCTCAATCCCTTCGAAGGGTACGACTTCCTTTTCGAGCGTGTCGCGACGCATGACTTCGATGGTGCCCTTGGCCATGTCGCGTTCGCCCATGACGAGCCGCACAGGGACACCCTTGAGCTCGTAGTCCGCGAACTTGAATCCGGGGCGACGGTTGTCGGCATTGTCGTACTTCACGCTGATGCCGCGTTCCCTGAGACGGGCGGCGAGCGCGTTCAGCTTGCTGTCGAGATGAGCAAGTCCTTCCGAACCTTTGTAGATGGGGACGATGACAACCTGTATCGGCGCCAGATGCGGCGGGAGCACCAGTCCGTTGTCGTCGCTGTGGGTCATGATGAGTGCGCCCATCAGTCGGGTGCTGACGCCCCAGCTCGTTGCCCAAGCGTAGTCCAGCTGGTTATTCTTGTCGACGAACTGCACGTTGAACGCCTTGCCGAAGTTCTGACCGAGGAAGTGGCTCGTACCGGACTGCAAGGCTTTACCGTCCTGCATCATGGCTTCGATGGTGTACGTATCGAGGGCGCCGGCAAAGCGTTCCGTTGCGGTCTTTACGCCTTGGATAAGGGGTATAGCCATATACTGCTCGACAAAGTCGGCATAGACTTTGAGCATCTGCTTGGCCCGCTCCTCAGCTTCCTCGCGGGTGGCATGGGCGGTGTGGCCTTCCTGCCACAGAAATTCGCTCGTACGCAGGAAAAGGCGCGTACGCATTTCCCAGCGCATCACGTTGCACCATTGGTTGCACAGCACGGGCAGGTCGCGCCACGAATGTATCCACTTGCGATATGTGTTCCAGATGGTGGTCTCGGACGTCGGGCGGATGATGAGTTCTTCCTCGAGTTTGGCTGCCGGGTCCACTACGACACCGCCTTCCTCGCTTGCCTTGAGGCGGTAGTGCGTAACGACGGCGCATTCCTTGGCAAAGCCCTCGACGTGCTCGGCCTCCTTCGAGAGGAACGACTTCGGTATCAGCATGGGGAAATAGACGTTCTGCACGCCCGTCTCCTTGAACTTGCCGTCGAGGATGTGCTGTATTTTTTCCCAGATGGCGTAGCCGTAAGGCTTGATGACCATGCAGCCGCGCACGTCGGCCTGCTCGGCCAAATCGGCTTTGACTACCAATTCATTGTACCACTGCGAGTAGTTCTCGCTCCGTTTGGTGAGATCTTTTAGCTCTGTTGCCATAAGTATTTATAGGGTCTTCATGTTTTCAACTTGCCTGCAAAGTTACGAAATTCGCCCTTAACAAATCAGCGTGTGCCTGACTTTCAAACCGGACGCATCGTTTCGGACGGTAAAAATACGTTTGCGAATTACCCGCGAGGAGAGCAAAAGGGGAAGAGGCCGGGCTGAAAGCGCACCATCCCTGGTGCATTCTCACAATCGCGAGGCCGAAAAACACAAGTGTAGTCCCAGAAAATCCTAAGACTACGATAGAAATTTCTGTCGTAGTACTTGTTTTTCCTGTCGTAGTACTTGTCGGACGTTCCTGCCCGTGCGTTTTTCTTTCATAAAGGCAAAGTTCCAACAGGGTAGGGCTGGAAATTTCTTCCTACCTTTGCTCGCGGCCCGGATCCGTGCGGGCAATGTGTCGCATATCATTTTACATTACTATCGATGAAGTTGAAAACATTTTCTCTATTGTGCTTGTGCCTGGCGTGCTTCTGCGCTGTCGGAATGCGCGGTCAGGCTGTCGTATCGCCCATTCAGTGGGACAAGTTGGACACCCGGCTGTCCGCCGATCCCTTGGCGCAGCCCGCAGTGCAACTCTTCCGCCAAGGATTGAAGTATCCCGTCAACGATTGGTACGGCAAGGTGAAAGGATTCAACCGCCAGAGTGGAGCCTATCTGGACTTCAAGGGAAAGACCGAGCACTACATCCGTCCGGTCAGCCACATGGCCTTCGCGCTGGCTGTGGCCCTGCGTTTCCACGTTTACGACGAAAGCGTGACCGGCGTGTCGGCAGACAGTGCGAAAGCCATCGCTGTCAGACTGATTGCCTCCCTGGCTTATCGCCATAAGGCCACGCTGGGCGAAAAGAACGGCTGGGGCAACTTGTGGCAAAGTGCATGGTGGGCCTCGCAGACCGCGTTCGCCGCGTGGCTGTTGTGGGAGGACTTGGACGAAGCGACGCGAACTCATGTCTACGGAATGACCGAGTACGAAGCCGACCGCTTCCTGAACTACGATATACCTTATTATAAAGACCGCAGCGGTAAGGTAATCTATAAAGGTGACAGCAAATCGGAGGAGAACGCATGGAATTCCGACCTGCTTGTGCTGGCAGCCCTGATGTTCCCCAATCATCCGAATGCCGCCGTCTGGCATCGCCGGGCCGTCGAGCTACAACTCTCGGCCTACGCTTCGCCCTCCGACATGTCGAGCCGGAAACGGGTTAACGGCATCCGCTTGTGCGACTTCCTGAATGGGAGCAACATGGAGGAGGACGGAACCATCGTCAACCACGGCATTGTACACGTGGACTACATGGTAGCTTTCATGCAGAACGCCATAAACGTCCTGCCCTACGCTCTGGTGCACAAAAAAGCACCGCGTGCCTCACTCTTCAACGGCGAGCGCATTTACGACGCGCTCAACAACCGCTCGTTCGGCGGCCACACCATGTACGTCCGCGACGAAAACGGCAAAGCCACCCACACGGTTTATTTCCCCGAAGGTAATGACTGGGGCACCAGCAAGCAGGCTAACTATTGGCTGATGGATGTTATTGCCCACTGCTTCCATCTGGACAAGGGCATGACTCCGACCGCCGCCGACTGGATGAGAGAACGCGAACGGGAGATGCTGCGTATGCAACAGCGCAACTCGAACGGCACCTACTACCAAGGCAAAGAGGACCTCTTTGCCTCGCGCGAGGAGTTCCTGCTTGCCGAAATCGCCTACGGCTATCTGTTCCTCTGGGCCAACGACAACAACCTCGTACGCCTCACGAATTCAAAATTTTAAGCGCTTCTTGAAAAAGGGACAAAGTCGAACACTCAACCATCGAAACCCCAAGAAACGCGAAATGCCTGACAGATTTTCACTGTCAGGCATTTCGCGTTGTGACCCCGCTGGGATTGCGCGTTTGTGCTGGTTTTCATTGAGTTGCGGGATTTATTTTTATATTGTATTGTGTGGTACATCATTTGAGGACGGATTTCATGTCATCGGGGGTGATACGACATCCGAGCTCGCGGCTTTTTCCGTTGAGCAGCCATTCGCCTATCCGGATGAGCTTGCCGTCTTTTTCTTTCTTGGCCTTGAGGACTTCGAGGCTTTCGGTGTTTTGCTGTTTTTTCGTGTTCATGGCTTTATAAGTTTTTTCTCTTTGAGGAAACCGATGAAACCTTGTTTTCTGTTGCCTTTCTTCTTTTCCATATTCTATCGATTTTTCTGGGGTTAAAGTGGAAATCCTTTGCGCCGTGAAACAAACGGGGTAAGTGTCACGGGACACAACGAGGTAGGATTGGCAAAGGTAATAACAAGTAGCCAAATATCTAAATGAACGGGGGCAAAATACACAAAAAGCCGGTCTGCTTCACTCGCTGCACTGCGGAGGCGCTCCCAGGAACGGGCGAAGATGGTAAGCAGAAGGGAAAGGGGAAGAAACGGACAAAGACGCGCGCAAACAACTGATTCTGCGAGAGTTATCGGCCTCGCAGGCATTAAACATAATTGTTATTATCTTTGCGAATTGTACTTTTAAGTGCCTCTCGATACTCACTTAATGAGTTTCACGGTGCAAAGATAGATATTAATGTTTAACTATAAACAGAATCGACTAACTAAATTAGACGAAGATGTTTATTTAGATTGAGTCTAAATTTATGGACGAGAATGGATTGCGCGACAGAATAAAAATGATTCTTTCGCTAAGAGGAAAAACCGTAAATTCCATATCTGGTGGAAATTCGGCTTTACAAGTAAAGTTGAATCGGCAGATTCGGGGAAAATCGACAATTAGTGCAGAAGCCATAGAAGTTGTAGCCAAGAATATCCCCGACCTGAACATCGAATGGCTCCTCACCGGCGAGGGCGAGATGCTCAAGACGCCTTCGGCTGGCGGTCAGGTCGTAGCCAACGGAGACAGCTCCGTGGCCGCGATGAACAGCCACGTGACCACCTCACCCAGCCCCACCGTCGAACAGCTCCGCACCGAGCTCAAGCTCAAGGACCAAGTTCTCGAAGAAAAGGAGCGCCTCATCAAAATCCTGCTCGCCAATCGCAGTTGAATACAAGGAAAACATTCAAAGTATCAATCGTAATAAAACGCTTTTATCATGTTTATCATCATTTTTATTATTGCTTTCGTCGTTTCAATTATAGCCGTTGTCGAAATATGTAAAAAGGAATATGTAAATGCCATAATAGCTGCTATCTTTTCCTTCGGATTGTTTTGTATTGCCGGTTTATTTCATAACGATAGACACATTGACAAATCTCCAGAAAATAATCTGGATTCCACTCAAAAAATAGCACAAGATAAGATAAAGCCGAAACCGGTACGTCCGGAGCTCATGTGGCTAATTAATAATGTAAATAATAGTTTAGAAAAGGGGGAGTACAACCTAAAAGAGGGCGACTATTCCAGCGATTTCATCTTGATGCGTATAAACTTCCTCAATGAAGTTGCACAAGGTCGTTACTTCCTTGGCGGTGCAATTAATCGAGATAGTGTCAACCACTTGATGCGAACAGATACTGAAATAAAGGAAGGAATCGCGAAAAGCAAGGTCTTGGCCAAAAAGGTGCTAGCAAATACATCCCAAAAATATCGTAGGGCCTATGGAAAAGCTCTTTCGAATGAATTATGGACAGAGGATTATAAAATAAGAGTAAGCGGAAAAACTATAACTTTTATACATTATAGTTACGCCGCTAATCGCAATATCGCGGCTGATTATCAAAAATATCATGCAGATCTTAAATCTTTAGGTTTCAAAAGAGCCAATTTCAAGTGGATAGACGCAAATACAGAATACACATATTACACTATAGATTAAGATAGACCGATTAATCACTTTATTGGAAAAGAAATGACGTACATATAGACTAAGCGGGAGAAAGCGCCGCATGCGCCCTCTCCCGCTTCATCGTTTTTCCCGCTTAATCCGGAAGCTTCACCACAGGGCCACCTTGCCCGCCGCCCCGAGGTCGAGCGTGGCCGAGGTTATCCCCAAGGCGCGGAACACGCGGCTCATCGTCGAGAGCGTGATGGAGCATTTCCCGCTCTCGAGCTTGCATATCTGCGAGCGCTTCACGCCTACCCGCTCGCCAAGCTCCTCCTGCGTCAGGTGCTGGCCCATACGTGCCTTCTTGATGGCCTCGCCCACGAAGTAAGCCTGCACCTCCTCTTTCAACTGCGCCTCCATCGCGTCGCGTTCGGGTGTGCCGGTCTTTCCCCACACGTCGTCCACCAGTTTTTCTGCCGGTGTAAAACTCATCTTTGACATACCATTCTTTCTTAAGATATGGGCAAAGTTACGTTTCTGTTTGCTAATTAGAAAACAGAAACGCCGAATCATCCGCCATTATACTACATATTGCCTCCACAACTTGATGATTTTCAGTACAATTCATATAATAACAATTATGTTTAACGACAAAGGGAGTTTGAGAGAAAATCCGGTGGTGGTGGACGGCGTAGTGATGCGTCCGTGCTGGCGGGACACGTTTTTGAGGATTGAGCCGGGGTGTGAGCGTACGTTCGACCGGCGGCAGGGTCTGACGACGAGCAAGGCGCGCTCGCTGGTGAGCCGGCTGAACAAGGACGCCTCGGTGGACTGCCGCTACACGGTGCGCATGAACGGGCTGGACGACTCGGTGACGATCAGGCGCTTGAGGTGAGGCGGATTATGGATGAGTATTACAAGAAGACGGCGGCCGCTAACGGGGCGGCAGACGCCACCGGGGGAAAAGAATGCTGCCGGGAGGACGAGCTGTTCGGCGCCCCGACCGAGGCGGGACGCGGCGGCAAACCATAGGAACAAACAACAAACGAAAAACAAGGAGGAGGAGACCAGGATGAAGAACGTATGCGTAAGCCTGACGGAGCGGGACGTGGAGCGGATAGCCCGCCGCGTGGCGGAGCTGCTGACGGCTCCGGAACTGATGAACACGAAGCAGTGCGCCCAGTGGCTGGGGCTGGCGCCCTCGTCGGTGAGGCGGCGGGTGGCGGAGGGGACGATACCCTACCACCGGCGGGGCGGGCGCCTGTACTTCGACAAGCGCGAGATTGCGAAGCTATACACTGGTGGCTCGGCGGAGTCGCTCGTAATGACGCCGGAGATGGCCCGCGTGGGCCGGCCGTGGCGCCGCCCGTAGGGGCGGGCCGCGGGCACACTTCCGGCACCTTTCAGCCAAATGTGACACAATGCGCCGCGCCAGGGCCGTGAGGCCGGGGGCGCGGGGCGGCCGGGGCGGCCGGGCGGCAGGTCTTTCGTCTGACGTTCGTATTTGGACGCCGCCGCGCCCCGGTTTTACTTTTTTTGAAACGAGAGAGAGAACGATGTTTAACCTGCACTTAAAAGGAAAGGGAGAGACGATGATGAAGACGATAAAGACAAGCGGCGCCCCGGCGCCCGGAGGCGGCCCCGGATGGTGGCGGCGGAGGGTGGAGTGGCTGTGGCGCCACTGGAACGTGCGCCTGACGCGGGCGGCGCTGGCGCGGCTCGCCTGGTTCTGGACCTCGGCGACGGCGCTGATGGGGCTGCTGGCCGTGGGGACGGTGAACGGATGGACGATGCTGGCGGCGGCCTCGGTGTGGATTACGGGGGCTTACCTCCTGCACGACGTGGTGGCCGCCCTGCCCGGCGAGGAGGACAATTGAGAATGGACAATGGACAATGGAGAATAATTGTCAACTGTCAACTGTCAACTGTCCATTGAAAATATACCCCGGAAAACCGGGAACTACACCCGGAAATACACGCGACTACACGCACACAATCAATAACCAACCAAAAAACGGTAAGAAGAAAATGAAAGTTTACGTACAAGTGCCCGTCACGGGGCGGGAATGGAAGGAGGCGCTTCGCGAGGCGGACGCGCTCAGTGAGAAAGTCGTGGCCGCGGGCCACGAGGCGGTGAACCCCTTGAGGCTAATGGACAATGGACAATCAGGGGCGCCGGAGACCATCGCGCCCTCGGCCTCGGAGACGGCGCGGGCCATGGGGCGCTCGGTGGAGGCGCTGCTGGGGTGCGACGCCCTGCTGCTGCACCCGGCGGCAGCGGACACGAAGGAGTGCCCCACGGAGGTGCGCTACTCGAAGGGCTGCCGCACGGAGGCGCTGGCCGCCATCACGTACGGCCTGCGGGTGCTGACCCTCTCGGAGGAGGGGAGGCTGGAGGAGGACACGACGCGCTTCCGCCGCGCCGGCGTCGTGATGTGCTCGCTGGGCATGGTCTCGGACGGCTATCTGGCCCTTGCCTACCGCGGGGAGCTTTCGGGCTCGGCCATTTTCGGCAAGACGATGGACATAGCCGCCAAGCTGGCTAACGAGATGGCGAACCATACACCCGTGCGCCGGGTTTTCCGTCTGGCCACGGCGATGAGCGAGTGCTTCGGCGGAATCAAGGAGGCGAATGAGGCAGATGAGGCCTCTGAGAAATTGACAATGGACAATTGACAATTGACAATTGACAATTATCAATTCGTCAACTGTAAATTATCAACTGTCAACTGTAAATCAAGCTGCGCTCATGGCACGCATCAGGACGATAAAGCCGGAGTTTTGGGAAGACGAGAAGGTGGGCCTGCTCTCGCACGGTGCACGTCTGTTGTTTCTCTGTTGCCTGAACTTGAGTGACGATGAAGGTCTTTTAAGGTGGAACGCGTACTATTTGGCAAGCCACGCCTTCATGTACGATGAGGTCAGGATTGAAACGATGGAAAAGTGGATGAACGAACTAACGGGCCATGACCTGGTCCGGGTGTACCAGGCGGGCCTGGCCCGCCAGAAGATAGGTTTCATAATGAACTTCCGTAGGCATCAGCGGATAGACCGCCCGGTGCCGAGCCGTTTCCCCATGCCCGAGGCCGACGCCGCCCTGCTGCGGCTCATCAGGCCGGGGGCTGACCTTGATGGGGCCGATGAGGCCACCGCCGCCTGTAGGCCCTGTGTGGCCAATGAGGCAAATGAGCGGGGTTGCGCCGCGAACCATTCCGCGAGCGGCTCGACGAACGGCTCGACGAACGGCTCGACGAACGACTCGACGAACGACTCGACGAACGACTCGACGAGCGGCTCGACGAACGACTCGACGAACGACTCGACGAACGACTCGACGAACGACTCGACGAGCGGCTCGACGAACGACTCGACGAACGACTCGACGAGCGGCTCGACCCCGGAACAGGGAACAGGGAAAGGGAACAGGGAGCAGGGAAAAGGAACAGGGAGGGGAGAAGAAGCCCCGCCTGACGGCGGGTCAAAGAAGCCGCCGCGCCACGAGGGCGCGCCAGCTTCTTCGCCGAGAGAGCCCGGGGCGGCCTCGGAGAGTCCGGGGCCGGTGGCCGTGGACTACGAGGGAATCGTCCAGGCGTGGAACGTGGCGGCGATGGGCCGCCTGCCCGTCGTGACGGTCATGACCGAGTCGCGCCGCGCCGCCCTCCGCGCCCGCTGCGCCGAGCACGGCGCCGGGACCGTCCTTGAGGTCATCCGCCGGGCGTGCCGCTCGCGCTTCCTCTGCGGGGGCAACGACCGCGACTGGCGCGCCGACTTCGACTGGGTCATGAGGCCCCGAAACTTTGTCAGAATCTTGGAAGGAAACTACGATGAAACATCTCAGAACGCAACCCACGGCGCCGGGGTGTCCCGCGCCGCAACCACCACAGCCGGACGGCCGGCTGGCCGCCTTAAGGACCTCGCCGAGCAAATACTTCGCGGCACTGCCGGCCCTGAACATTGACGCCGTGCTCGGCAGCGGCGAACCCACGCTGGGCGCACTGCGCCGCGAGGAGGGCCTGACGGTGGCCCGGGCGGCCGTGGCGTGGCTCGTGACGGACGCGCTGGAGTTCTTCAACGTGGCCCAGCCCATGAGCGACCGGCAGGTGGCCATGACCGTGGACCTCATCCTTGAGGACTTCCCCCACCTTCAGACGGACGACCTGAAGCTCTGCCTGCGCCGCGCCATGAAGGGGAGCTACGGCCGCGTCTACAACCGGCTGGACGGCCAAATGGTGCTGCTGTGGCTCCGCGAGTACGACGCCGAACGCGCCCGTGAGGCCGACCGCCAGAGCTGGAACCGCCACCTGGCGGCCACGGCGGACGGCCCCGGCGCCGCCCGCACGGCCCGCGGCGTCGGGGCCATGAGCTACGAGGCCTACCGCTGCGAGCTACGGCGCCTCTCGCGCCTTGGCGACGCCGAGGCCGCCCGCTGGCTGCGCCTCTCGGACGGCGTACGCCGGCTGCTGGGGGTGAACCATGATGAGGCCAATGGGGCCTCTGAGGAATTGACAATGGACAGCTGACAATGGACAATTATCAATTCGTCAACTGTCAACTGTCAATTATCAACTGTCAACTGTCAACTGCTTATGAGCGTAAACAAAGTCATACTGCTGGGCAACGTATGCCAGCAGCCCCGCATCGCCTCGTTCGAGGGCGGGGGCAAGTCGGCCAGTTTCTCGCTGGCCACCCACAAGCGCGGCTACCGCACCCGCGAGGGCCGCGACGTGCCGGAGCGCACGGAGTTCCACAACATCGTCTGCGGCGTACCCGCCCTGGTGGACGTCATCGGCCGCTACGTCCGGCGCGGCGACCGCCTCTACCTCGAAGGCGAGCTCAGGACGCGCCAGTACAAGGACCAGAACCAGATGGTGCACTACGTCACGGAGGTCGTCGTGCAGAGCATCGAGCTGCTACAGCCCCGCACAGACGCCGCACCCGGCCAGCCCGCACAGCAGCCCCAGCAGCCCCAGCCGCGGCCCGCAGCCGTGACGGGCGGATACGGCCCCGGCGCCGGGGCGGGAGGCTGGCGATGAAGCGCCGCCGGCAGCGCCCGGGCTGCGACACGTGCGCCCACCTGGCGGTCGACCCGTCGGGCCTGCGCCACTGTGCCGCGTCGGCGCTCCGCCGCCCCCTGCCGGGCATGGCGCCCTGCCCCGACTGGCGCTGCCGGCCGGAGGCCACCTGCCGCACGTGTGCCCATTCCGCATGGATAGAGCGCCACGAGAACCGCGCCCACGCCGGCGGCTGGATACTGATGCGCTGCGAGAGGCGCACGGACCGCGCCGTATTCCCCGACGAGCCGGCCTGCGGGGAATGGACAGCAGGGAATTGACGACAATGGACAATTGAGAATTGTCAACTGTCAACTGAAAAAAGTCTATCAACCAAGGTATAACACCGGGAAAACATGAGAGTAAAACCGAAGAAAAGTCCATTTGCGGACAGCAAGCCCGACATGTCGGCCGCCTCCGACGGGCTGGCCGAGGCCATACGCCTCCACCGGGAGCGCACCGCCGGGCGGCGGCTCGTCCCGCTGAGGGTGGACAGCCGCACCGTCATCTACACCCCGCCCGGCCGCGCCACGGACGAGTACGCCCGCCTATGGCGCGAGCGCCGCGACGCCTCGGCAAGGAAATGGGGAAGCTGACGACAATGGACAATCGAGAATTGATAATGGACAATTAAGAAATGAGAATGGACAGTACGAACAACCCATCCGGCGCGAGCTTCACGCCGGGCCTCTGCGCCCCGGACGGGCGCCTGCTGCGCCTCGTCCCCGTCGACGCTCCCATCCGCCGGCACTACCGCGACAGTCCCTGCCTCGCGTGCGCCCTGCGCTTCCTGCACGAGGCCGCCGGGGCGACGGGCACGCCCGCCGACTGCCGGCCCTGGGTGCGCTGCATGGCGCACGAGCGGCCCGACCGCCGCAGCGTCGTGTTCATTGAGCCGGACGCCGGGGCGCCCGCCCGTTGAAAGACAAGAAACACGCAACCCCATGAAGAAAGACAAACGCACCGTCAACGTGACGGCCAAGGTCAGCCTCGAGACGAAGCGGCGCCTCGAACGCATACGCGACCGCTACGGTTTCCGCTCCATCTACGAAATCGTGCAGTACCTGCTCTCGGCCTTCCTGCGCCAGGCGGACGCCGGGGGCGAGGACCTCGCCTCGCAGACCGACGCCCGCACAGCCTCGCTCTGGGAGGCGGCCCGCCTGTTCGAGGGATTCGAGAACCGGCGCAGCCGCCTGGTGACGACGGCCCCGTCCCCGCCGCCCGAGCGGAAGCTCAGGGAGGTGGTGGCCCTCTTCGACGTGGCCGGCCGCCGGCGCCACGAGGTGCGCCGCCTCACGGCCCGCGAGGACGGAGGCTTCACCTGCCGCACGGACGCGGCCTCGGCGCTGGCCGCCCTGCTGCGCCACCTGAGCCCCGCGGCGTGGCACTCGCTCGACACGCTCGCCCGCCTGGCAGGCACCGAACCGCTGCGGGCGATGGAAGCCGCCCTGCGCCACGCCGCTGTCGAAGCCGCCGAAGCCGCCGCCACACGCGACGTACAGGCCGAGTTCCGCGCGATGGAGCAGGCCGAGGCGCCGCGATACGGCGAACGCACCCGACGCCACCCGCACAAGACAATTGAGAATTGATAATGGACAATTGACAATTGGCGGGCGGTGGCTCATTCGGCCCATTCGCCCCCATAAGCCCCATTTGTCCCACCAAAAAGCCAAATACCACCATGCAAGCCAAGAAAGAATGCTGGGAGCGCGCCCGACGTGACGGCGCCGACCGGCGCGTGAACGAACTCCTCTCGGCCGCCTACCTGCTCGTCTCGGAGGCCTACGTACTCTACGGCGAGGCCGAGGGCGAGCTGAAAAAGTACGGCCTCCTGCTGGGCGAGACGAAGCACCTGCTCGCCGCCGTGGAGCGCACCATGAACCGCTACTTCGACCAGTTCAAGGGCGTCGTAGCCCCCGCGGAGCGCGGCCACTACTTCGAGGACCTCGACGCCTTCGACAAGGCGTTCCGACGCTGGGCGAAACTGGGTGAGCAATCGGCAATGGACAGTTGAGAATTGGCGGGCGCCACTCATCGGCCACATTCGCCCCATCAAAACCAAACAAACAATCAAACAACAACCCCTAACTAAAAAAACAAGTAACAATGGAAAGTAAATTTATCGGAAAGGAAGTAATCGTAAGATGTGAAGCAAGCGGCGTATTCTTCGGAGTTTTGGCCGCACGTGACGGACGCGAGGTAAGGCTGACGAATTGCCGCCGCCTGTGGTATTGGGACGGCGCGGCAAGTATCTCACAGCTGGCCAAGGACGGCACGAAAGCGCCTGAAAAATGCAAGTTCACGGTAACGGTGGATGAAATCGAGATTCTCGACGCGATAGAGGTCATACCGTGTACTCCGGTATCGTCTGAAAGCATCAAATCGGTAAAGGAATGGAAACGATAGAAGAGTTCGTACGGGTAGAGTCCGGTTCCGATTTCGGTTCCGGTTCCGGTATAAAATCAATATCCGGAAACAATGTTTACAAAATAGACTGTGTGGATACCGTAATATATTCCGTACACGGGAACATGGCCCGAGGAGCTATATTGCAGTCTGACCTTACTCTAACTCCGTGTTATATAGCAAAGGAAGGAAGAAATTTCGCGCACGGCGACACGGCACGAGATGCGCTCATGTCACTTAATGAGAAGCTCTACGACGACCGGACGGAACAGGAGCGCCTCGCCGCGTTCCGTGAGCACTTTCCCGACGCGGACCGAAGATACCCTGCATCCGAGCTGTTCATGTGGCATCACGTGCTGACCGGCTCATGCCGCGCCGGGCGTGAGGCGTTCTGCCGCGACCACGGGATAGACAAAAGCCGCGACGAGTTCACCATCCGGGAGTTTATCGACATGACCGCAGGAAGCTACGGCGGCGATACGGTCAGGAAATTGACGAGAATGTACAAGAATAATAACTAAGGATTAGACGACACCATGAACCAAGAACAGATAGAGCGCGCGGCAACCGAGTACATCCACCGCGACAAGACACACGGGCTGACCCGCAAAAAAGCCTTCGCCGCCGGCGTCCGCTGGGTGCTCGAAACGCTGTGCGAGCTTCCATTGGATGAAATGATACGTGAGTTGGCAGAGTACGCCAACGAACGTATCGGCGGCAGTCCTGGAGCCGACCATCTGGCCTCGCGGATGATGCGGGACAGCTTGGACACGGGTTTGTCCAAGTCCGCCGACGCCCAAACTTCCCCGGATTCGGGGGAATTAGGAGGGAAAGGAGGCGCCCGATGACTGACGACGTAATCATCCTCACCGCGCTCAACCTCTTCTGGGGATACGTATGGTTTCAAGTAGGAAAATTCATAGGAAGAAAGGAGAAAGAAGATGAATAGGGAGATTAAGTTCAGAGGCAAACGTATCGCAAACGGAGAGTGGCTCCACGGATGCTACATCATCAACCGCGGAGAGCACTTCATCGCCCCCGACGGCATTCAGCCGCCCGGCGCCACGGCGTGGGACTTCGAGGTCGACCCCGCGACCGTGGGACAGTTCACCGGACTTACAGACGAATGCGGCGCGGACATCTACGAGGGTGACATCCTCGCCGCCGAGGACCTCGACCGTAGTGTGACGGTCGTCGTCGAGTTCAGGCGCGGCGCATTTTACTTAGTTGACCGCGCCGGGGGAATGGCCTACTTCATCGACGAGTTAGACCACACGGCCATCATCGGCAACATCCACGATAACCCAGAACTGCTGAAAGGAGGCAACCAATGAAAAAGATAATGTTCAACGACCGCTACGGCCTCACCCGTGCCGTGCTTGATGGCAGAAAGACGCAGACAAGGCGGATAATTCCGAAAGATTTCTTTTCCCTAACGTGGGACGAAAAAAACGGCACATTGTGGTATGAAAACAGTATGGGCGATTTTATCGACGTTAGGAACAGCAAGTATGCTCTATGCAAAGTCGGCGAAGTGGTTGCTGTGGCGCAAAGTTATTGTTCTATTGCAGAGGAATTGGAAAATAGCAATAACGCGACTTGTGCCGCACATTACGAGAAGAATGTGCAAAAGGCTTCTGAATACATATCGTGGATGGAGCATCCCGGCTTCAATAATAAAATGTTCGTTGCCGCAGACATGATGATTCACCACATCCGCATAACCGACGTGCGGGTAGAGCACTTGCAGGACATATCGGACGAGGATTGCCTAAAAGAGGGGATAGAAACCTTCTATTATGGGAACTGCAAATTCCCGCCCGACGGATATACATTTGATGGAGGAAAATCGCACTTTAATTCACCCCGTGAAGCCTTTGTCCACCTCATAGACAAGGTAAGCGGGAAGGGGACGTGGGAGCGCAACCCTTACGTGTTCGTATACGATTTTGAATTTGTAAAAAACGGCATAAAATGAAAGTACAATCAAACCGGGGGCAGGCCCCGTAAATCCTAAACCTGCTTCAGAAACTACGGGTATTAATACTAGGAAAGCCCTAAGTATATACCCCGGAAATCATGTCAAAGGCCTAGAAATTTCTATCAAAGACCTAAGAAAAAACACTGAACATTATGACACAACCAGAAGAACACCGCGTCAGCCTAGAAACGGCCCGCCAGCTTCGGGCGGCAGGCTTCGACGTACCCACACGCCACTACTTCCATGACGCCCGGGGCGACGGGCGCCGCTTCGACAGCCTCGAAGGCGAGCTCGACTGCGACCGCAACCGCTTTGCCCACTACGTCTCCCGCCCCACGGCCCAGCTGGCCGCCCGGTGGCTGCGCGAGCGACACGGCCTGCACGTCGAGCCCGACTTCTTAGGGGAGAAGTGGTTCTACTCCGTGTGGCACCTCGCCTCGAGCCGCGCCGCAAAGGTCGACTACAGTCTGCACGCCTCCTACGAAGAGGCCCTCGAGGCCGGACTCGTGGCCGCCCTGCGCCTGATTTCAGGAATGGATAAACCCGAATAGTCTCCTTGTGCCGCAAACCGAAACATTCCAAAATCTCAAGAATTGGAATAAAACAGCATATCACCTTCAAAACAGTCATAGAGCAATGAACCCGAAGAACACACCCGACCTATCGATCTCCGCCCCATTCCCGGATATAATGGCTACGACCCCTCCGCCGACGGACGCCGCAGCCGCAGGGGAGGACTGCCCGTGAAGCCGCGCCGGGCCAGCCCCGAGTACCGCCGCCTCATCGGATCGAAGCGGTGGCGGCGGCTGCGTGCCTGGAAGCTGCGGGCGCAGCCCCTGTGCGAGGACTGCCTCCAGCAGGGCCGCGCCACGGCGGCCACCGAGGTGCACCACGTGCGGCCGCTGGAGCAGGCGCGCAGCCGGGAGGAGATGCGCCGCTTGGCCTTTGACGTGCAGAACCTGCGCAGCCTGTGCCCGGCCTGCCACGAGGCCGAGCACCGCCGCCTCGCCTCGCGCTCGGCCGAGACGCAGCAGGCGTACCGACGCGCCGAGACTGAGCGCTTCGTCGGTCGGTTTCTGGGAGATGGGGAAAGAGCATGATGGGGCCAATGAGTAATCGTCCGCTACTCATTGGCCCCATCTGCCTCATCAAGCCTCGCCCACGTCATTCCCTTGGGGGGTGCGTTTTTTATTGACCCGGTGGGGGGCGACGGAAACCACGTGCGCCCCCCGAGAGACATTTTTTCGGTTTCGGCGGGGCCGTGGGGGCGGTTTTCAATTGACAGTTGACAGTTGATAATTGATAATTGTCCATTGTAAACTGTCAATTATCAATTGTCCATTGCTCCGGGCCTCCTTTTTCTGGCCTTACGCCGGGAGGTTGTATGGACAAGATAGAAGGTAAGGACTTGATGGTGTTCCTGGGCGGGTCGGACGGTTCGCTCAGGGCCGTGGCGGTGTCGACGTCGTGCACGCTTCAGGTGGAGCGCGAGCTTCAGGAGGTGGCGTGGCCGGGCGACGGCCGCTGGCGCCGCTACCGCACGGGGCGTCGCGGCTGGGAGGTGACGGTGGACGGCCTCGTGGCGGCTGACGGCGTGGACGACCCGCTCGGGCTCATGGAGGGGTCGGACGGGGGCGTGCTGTTGGCCTTTTCGACGGTGGCGCCTCACCCCGGTGGCGAACCGGCGCTGGGCTTCACGCCCGACGGCCGCCTCTCGCGCTACGGCTACGCCCTCGTCTCGGCCCTCTCGGAGGCGGGCGAGGACGGGCAGCTGATGACGCGCTCGCTGACGTTCCAGGGCACGGGCCCGCTGATGACGGGCGAGGTGGACGGCGACTTCGCCGCGGCGGACTTCTCGGCTGCGGACTTCGACACGTAGGGGCCAATGAGAATTGTCAACTGTAAATTATCAACTGTCAATTCATATAAGAGTATGACTACGGAACAACTTCTACAGCAGATACGCGACACGATTTACGCCAACGGCGCGGGGGCCATTACGGGCCCGGTCATGCAGGGCGTGCTCCTGGCGATGGCCGGGGCTGCGGGCCCGGTGGACGTGGGCGACTTCTCGTCGGAGCAGTCGCTGGACGCGGCGCTCTCGGAGGCTGCATTCGCCGACACGGTGGGGGGCATACCTCGCGGGGCGGTGCTTCGCGGCTCGTACCTCACGGGGGGCAACCGCGTGGCGGTGCTGGTGGTGCAGGCCGCCAGCGGGTCGCAGTGCTCGCAGCTGAGGCTCTACCCCTCGTCGGGCGGGGCGTCGTGGGAGGTGCGCTGGTGCGCCCTTCCGGCGACGGCCTCCTCGGCCGAGTGGAGCGAGTGGGAGGCCTTGGGCGGCGGTGGCGGCGGTGACGAGCCTGCCTACGTGTCGTTGACGGACCTGAACTTTGTGGCCGAGGGTGACCGCGTGCGGCTTGACCTGACGTACTACGGGGGCACGGGCAAGTCGATTTACCTGTTGCCCGCCACCAGCTCCGACGCTGGCTTGATGACGCCTACGGAGCGGGCGAAGCTCGTGCGGGCCGTGGACTTCTGGGGCAACGCCTACTCGGGCTGGGACGCCGTGCTCGAAGGGCTGAAGCTCGCCGTGCCGACGGCGCCGGCCTTCTGGGTGCAGGTGGGCTCGTACAGCTACCTGGTGGAGCGCTGCACGGTGGGTTCGGGCCTGACGGCGTACCATTACTTCTACGTGATGGACACGTTTGCCTCGCTGCGCTACGCTTACTACCGCGACCGCACGGACGGTGGCCGCACGTGGAGCGGGTGGCAGACGGTGAGCCTCACGCCGCCCAAGGCCCCGGCTTTCGTGGCGGTGGACACGGAGGCTGACGACGAGTATGTCTGGGCCTCGTTCTTCGACAACGTGGAGAAGGAGGGCATGGCCGTCGGCATCGCGCGCTTCGAGGCGCCGACGGCGGAGCGCTCGGGCATCATGACGCCGGCGCTCTACCAGCTGCTCACGGGGCTTGACCCCCGCGTGTCGCAGCTCGAGCAGCAGGCCTCGGGCGCGCCGCGCTTCGCCGTGGTGCGGGCTTCGGCCTACGACACGGGGCGCACGGTGGACCGCATCTACACGGCGTGGGACTCCTCGGTGCTCATCGAGGGCGCCCGTGTGGAGTGGCAGAAGCAGATGGACACGACCGGCGGCGATGCTTACGCCACGGGGCGTTTCTGGCTCGTGGCGACGGACGTGGCGTCGGGCACGCAGACGGTGGCCTTCGCCGCGTGGCCCGAGCTGTCGGGCATCCACGCCTCGACGTGCTACAACCAGTCGGACGACGTCACGGCGGCGGCCCGCACGGACGTGCTCTACAAGGTGGGCGAGCAGACGTTCTGGCGCGACGGATTCTCCGACGAGCTGAGCGTGCTGTGAGGGAGGGGCGGCCCTTTGGAAATTGACAATTGATAATTGACAATTGACAATTAATCGCCCGCCACTCATCGGGCCCAAAAGGCCCATTTGCCCCATTAACCGCCAACTGTCAACTATCAACTATCAACTGTCAACTATCAATTATACTACATTATGGAACTGAACTTTGAACAGGTGAACGGGGCCTACGTGGCCCGTGTGACGGTGGACGGCGCCTATGCCGTGCACCTGGAGCGTTCGGGGCGCTGCCCGCTGGCGGTGCTTCAGCGCCACGGCGAGCAGGGGCAGTACGTGCCCTGCCCGCTGCCGTCGGTGACGGGTACGCTGGCTCCTGCGGTGGTGGACGTGTCGCTGGACCACTGCGTCTACCCCGTCGAGGTGGAGATTGTGAGCGGCCTCCTGCCGCAGGTGGCCACACTGACGCGCTACGCCGGCGGCGGTGGCGGCGGTGGCATCCCCGAAGCGCCCGCCGACGGCAAGACGTACGGCCGCAAGGACGCCGCGTGGGCCGAGGTGGCGGACGCCGCTGCGGTGGCCGACCTCTCGGCCGCCCAGGAGCAGCAGGGCCAGAAGCTGGCCGCCCTCGAAGAAGCCGACACCGCGCAGTACACGAAGATAGAGGCGCTCGAAGGCGGACTCGCCGACGTGGAGGGCAAGGTGGAGGCCATGCCCGCCGCCTATACGCTCGACAGCTCGCTGTTCCACATCACGGACGAATCGACGAGCGAGCAGATACGCGACGCGCTGGAAGCCTCGGGCGGTTTCGAGGCCATCGTCGAGGCCCTCAAGCGCGGCGACGCGCTCTACCTGCACTACAGCGGCGAGGGATGGGACGGGACGTACACCGAGAGCGGAATCAACCTCGTGTACGGCTACGTCACAGAGGACGACAACGGCACGACCAACCTCTGTCTGTATTTCACCAGAAAGAACAACATCGACGTCTACGACATTTACCACGATCCCGATGACGACACCTACAGCGCCCGAAACTTTGACTACGACTTAAGCGTCCTCGACTCCGACGAGTACCCCCTCTCCACCCTTGGCCAGAAATACCAGCAGCTCGAAGCCTCGCAAGCCCGGCAGGACGAGAAGATAACGGCCCTCGAGACCGCGCAGACCGAGCAGGGCCAGCGCCTCACCGCCGCCGAGGGCGACATCGCCGCGCTCGAAGGCCGCATGGACACCGCCGAGGGAGAGATAGACGCCCTCCAGACCGCCGACACCGCGCAGGACGAGAAGATAACGGCCCTCGAAACCGCCGACACCGCGCAGGACGAGAAGATAGAGGCGCTCGAGACAGCCAGCGCCGGGCACGACGAGGCCATCGGCGAGCTGGAGACGAAGGTGGAGGGCCTCGAGGCGGGCGGCGGCTTCCCCGAAGCGCCCGCCGACGGCAAGACGTACGGCCGCCGCGACAAGGCCTGGGCCCCCGTGCCCGACCCCTCCGCCGACATCGCCGCCCTCGAAGGCCGCATGGACACCGCCGAGGGAGAGATAGACGCCCTACAAGCCGCCGACACCCAGCAGGACGAGAAGATAACGGCGCTACAGACCGCCGACACGGCGCTGGGCGAACGCCTGACCACGGCCGAGGGCAAAATCACCACGGCCGAGGGCGACATAGACGACATCGAGGGGCGCGTGGCCGAGCTCGAGGAGCAGGGCGGCGGGGGAGGCATCCCCGACGCGCCCCAGGACGGCACGCTCTACGGCCGCAAGGACGGGGCGTGGGCCAAGACCATTCCTGAATTAAACGATGTGGAAACCTTGTACGAAAAAGAAGTGTACGGCCGCGATAAAAACGGATGGACTCAAGTACAGCACGCAGTCCCCACAAACGGAATAGCTGAAGAACAGTACTCGTCCGAATTAGGATACGTCGGAGTCTATGACCGGGACGGATTTAAGAACGATTGGGTTCCCATGGTCATGTACGGCATAAGCGCCTATAGTATTCATGAGAACGAAAATCCTAATAAATTCAGTGACTTATATGACTTTCTCAAAAAGAGTGTCCGCGATAACTATTACATCCTCATGGGTGGCTGTACGGAAGCTACGGCGGAGCTCCCCGTGGCCTACGCCGTGAGCAACAACGGAGGCGAAATCACGATAACGGGCGTCGACGTGAACGCTTTTCCCGAGGCTTACCGCTTCCGCGTGGTCTGCTCGAACAACTCGGGCATATTCCGTATCACCGAGAACACCATTACCCAGATTCAGGGGTGACTTTGATGAGGCCAATGGGCCCAATGAGTAATCGCCCGACCATCGCCCGAGCTCGCTCGCCACCCATCGGCCCCCGGAGCCGCCCCCAAAAAACGGAAACACCCAACTATTAACCCCTTAAAAACCAACAAACAGTTATGGCCATCAAGTACAGAATCGTTGAGCGGCAGAACGCCCTCACCAAGCAGTTGCAGTATTACGCCCAGGTGGAGCCCGTCGAGCCCCTGACGCTCCAGGACATCGCCGAGGGCATCGAGAAGACCAGCACCGTGTCGAGCGCCGACATCAAGGCCGTGCTCGACTCCCTGCAGTTCGAAGTCATCCGCGCCCTCAAGGCCGGCAACTCCGTGCGCCTGGGCGACCTGGGCTCGTTCCGCCCCACGCTATCGAGCCGAGCGTCCCTCTCCCCCGAATCCTTCACGGCGGCCAACCTCAAGCGCGTAAAGGTGCGCTTCACCCCCTCCTCGCGCATGGAGAGCGAACTCAAGCTCGACCGCGTCAGCCTCCGCCTCGTCGGGGACGACGCCCCCTCCGGCGGAGAGGACGAAGGCGGCCTCTAAAGCCCGGAAAAACAAACTGGCTCGGAAGAATTTCTGTGAGCCAGTTTGTAATTTCTGTGAGCCAGTCTGTAAAAACCGTACGCTCAACTGTCAACAATCAATTATCAACCGAAACATGGAACTACAATTCACCCAGGAAGCCGACGGCCGCTGGGCCGCCACCTTCACCGCCACCGGGCCCTACGCCCTGCACGTGGAGCGCGCCGAGGCCGCCCCCATGTCCCTCTACCAGCGCCACGGCGGCGCCGCGGACTCGCAGTGGGCCAACTGCCGCCTGCCGGGCGCCGTGGGCGCCGGTGCCGGCGCCGTGTGGGACGAGGCGCTGGACCACGGCGTCTACCCCGTCGAAGTGCGCATCGTCAGCGAGCTCCAGCCCACGCTCGCCACCCTCGTTTACGACTCCACCTCAGAGACCGGCGGCGGGGAGGACGCCCAGCCATGAGCCCCCGCCGCGTGAACCTCACCCGCCTCGGACTGGCCGACGGCCTGGCCGCACGGAGCACAGGCGGCGGTGGCGGCGGCCTGCCCGACGCGCCCAAGGACGGCCAGCTCTACGGCCGGCAGGACGCAGCCTGGGCCCCCGTGCCCGACCCGTCGGGCGACATCCAAGCCCTCCAGGGCCGCATGGACACGGCCGAGGGCGAGATAGACGCGCTCCAAACCTCCGACACCGCGCAAGGCGAACGGCTCGACGCGCTGGAAACCTCCGACACCGCGCAGGACGGGAAGATTACCGCCCTCGAAGCCTCCGACACCGCGCTGGGCGAGCGGCTGACCGCCGCCGAGGGCAAAATCACCACCGCCGAGGGCGAGATAGACGCGCTACAGGCGGCAGACACCGCACAGGCCGGACGGCTCGACGCGCTGGAAGCCTCCGATACCGAGCAGGACGGGAAGATAACCGCCCTTGAAGCTGCCGACACCGCGCTGGGCGAACGCCTGACCGCCGCCGAGGGCAAAATCACCACCGCCGAGGTCGAGATAGACGCGCTCGAGGCGGCAGACACCGCACAGGCCAGACGGCTCGACACCGCCGAGGGCGAAATAGACGCGCTGGATGGGCGCGTGACCGAACTCGAAGAACAGAGTGGCGGTGGTGGCCTGTCCGACGCGCCGCAGGACGGCCAACTCTACGGCCGCAAGGACGGGGCGTGGGCCGACGCGCTGGAGGCCCCGCCGGCCGAGACCCACTCGTACGCCAACAGCCGCATCGGATACACCTGCATCCACGCCGCCAATGCACAGGCACCGGAATGGGTGCCCTCGGTGCTATCCGGCGTCAGCGCCTACGACGTCACGATCTCAGGCGGGGCGGAGTTCTTCAAGCCGTTCTACGAAGTGATTGCCGCCTGCAGCCTGACCCGCTTCCCCCTCATCATGGGCGGCACGCAGAGTGAAACGATGCGCTTCCAGACGCTCTACTCCGTCAACCGCTCGGGCCGTAGCGTCACGATTACCGGCTTCGACTTCAACCTCTACCCCGATGTCTACGAGTTCACGCTACGATGCTCGGACGAGAGCGGCGAGTTCGTCATCTCGGAGTGCAACGTCGAAAGAGTCTAACCCCACGCCTCGACATGACACATTCTGACCCCGACATGACCGGCTTCACCAAGACCGTAACGGACTGGAGCCTGCCGCTGACGGCAGCGACCTTCGGGTCGGAGCTGATGGCGGCTATTTATACGCTGCGCTGGATGGAGCTGGCGCTGGTGGTGCTCATCGCGCTCGACTTCGGCTACGGCATCGCGGACTCGGTGGGCCGGCGCGGCGCGGAGTTCCACTTCTCGCGTGCCGGCCGTCGCACGCTGGGCAAGGCGCTTGAGTATAACGCCTTTCTGGCGGCGGGGCTGGTGTTCGGTGCGGCCTTCGAGCCGCTGGGCGCCCGCCCCGAGGCCTGCGCCGCGATGGGGCTGGCGGCGGCCTTGGTTCTCGAGGCCGACAGCATCTCGGAGCACTTCTGCGCGGTGCATGGCCTTAAGCGGCGCTGGAGCGTGAAGGCGCTGCTCGTGGGGTGGCTGACGCGGCGGCTGGGGGTGGACCTTGATGGGGCTGATGGGACCAATGAGGCGAATGGGGCTGATGGGGATAAACCAACTGACAAAGACAAGAAACGATGAAACACTTTACGCTGAAGGAGCTCACGCGCTCCTCGACGGCCGAGCGCCTGGGCATCCGCAACAAACCCGCCGTCTGCGAAGTGGCCGCCCTGGAAAGGCTCGTGCGCTACGTGCTCGACCCGCTTCGCGAGCGCTACGGGCGGCCCGTGGTCGTGACCAGCGGCTACCGCTCGCCGGCCCTGAACCGCGCCGTGGGCGGCGCCGCCACGAGTCAGCACCTGCGCGGCGAGGCCGCCGACATCACCGCCGGCAGCCGCACCGAGAACCGCCGCCTCTACGAAATCATACGCGACCATCTGCCCTTCGACCAGCTCATCTGGGAGCAGGGCGACGACACGGGCCCGCAGTGGGTACACGTCAGCTACCGCGAGGGCCGGCTGCGCGGCGAGGAGCTCAGAATCAATTGACAATTGACAGTTGACAATTGACAATTAATCGCCCGACACTCATCGGGCCCATTAATTGTCAACTGTCAACTGTCAGCTGTCAATTGTCAACTGTCAATTAACAAAATGAGCGACGAGGAGAAACAGCTGGAACGCATCAAGCGCTACGTGCGCGGCGTGCTGAAACGGGCCGGGAAGTACTCGCCCGAAATGTCCTACCAGGTGGAGCTGCTGGCCACGGACCTGATGGTCTACCGCGAGCTGCGGCGCGACGTGCTGGAACACGGCGTCGTGGCCGTCGAGACCTCGCGCGAGGGCCACCGCCGCGAAAAGGTGCGCCCCTCCGTCCAGATGCTGCGCCAGCAGGCCGACGCCGTGCGCGCCGACCTGAAGAGCCTGCTGATGAACCGCGAGCTCAAGCGCGACGACCCCGGCGCCGAGCTGGGCGGCGGCCTGCTGGCCCGCCTCATGGAGGGAGAGTAAGCCTATGGAAGCCGCCCGCGAGCGCACCGGACAGGACGGACTCGGCGAGCACGCGGCCCGCCGCCTGAAGGACGCGGCTGCGGCCCGCCTGCGGTCGGCGCGGCTCGACGCGCTCCCGCTCGCGGAGACCGACCCGCGGCTCCTGGAGTACGTCGGCGGCTTGGCGGCTGACCCCGAGGGGCACAACCTCTACGAGGTGCTGGCCGTGGCGCGCTTCCTCGACCTGCTGGGCCGCTACGAGTGGCGCGCGGGCAGGGTGCGCCGCTTCGTGCGCTACTACGAGGCGCTGAAGTTCTCGGGCCTCAAGGGCCGGCGGCAGTACCGGCTCACGCCCGTTCAGGTGTTCATGTTCGCCTCGATGTTCGGCTTTTACCGCGCGGACGGCCGGCGGCTGGTCAGGGAGGCCATCTGGTTCGTGCCGCGCAAGTTCAGCAAGACCACGAGCGCGGCGTCGCTGGCCGTGGCCGAGCTCCTGTGGGGCGACGCCAACGCGCAGGCCTACTGCGGCGCCAACTCGTACAAGCAGGCCCTCGTCTGCTTCAAGGAGATAAAGCAGATCGCCCGGCAGCTCGACCCGGGGCGCCGCCTGCTGCGCATGACGCGCGAGCACATCGAGTGGCGCGAGGGCAACCCCTG
Source organism: uncultured Alloprevotella sp. (assembly GCA_944322325.1). Lineage (GTDB taxonomy): Bacteria > Bacteroidota > Bacteroidia > Bacteroidales > Bacteroidaceae > Alloprevotella. The sequence goes on along the minus strand of CALUOQ010000007.1, from coordinate 102,145 downwards.
GGGCAAGGAGAGCTTCGCCGAGTGCCTCACCGGGGGCGGCGACACGAAGGACGGCCTCAACGCCTCGCTGGTCATCATGGACGAGTACGCCCAGGCCCGCTACACCAACGAGCACTCCGTCGGGGCCGAGCTGCTGAACGTGCTGCGCTCGTCGATGGGCGCTCGGCTCGAGCCCCTGACGCTCATCATCACGACGGCCAGCCGCGTGCCCGACGGGCCTTTCGTCTCCGAGCTGGACGGGGCTCGGGCCGTGCTCAGGGGCGAGCTGGAGGACGACTCGCTCTTCGCCATGCTCTTCCAGCCCGACGTGTGGGACGAGGAGGACCTGGGGCGCCCCGAGGTTTGGCGCAAGTGCAACCCGCACATCGGCGTGACCGTGCAGCCCGACTACTACGCCGACTTCTGGCAGCGCGCCCAGCGCGACCCGGAACAGATGCTCGAGTTCCGCACGAAGCTGGTCAACGTGTTCAGCTCGGACTCGGTGCGCCCCTGGTTCTCGCCCTCGGAGGCCCGGGCGCTGGTGGAGCCGGGCTGGACAATGGAGGGCGTCGAGGGCCTGCCGCCGGCCATGGCGGGCATCGACCTGTCGGTCAGGGACGACTTCTCGTGCGTGACGTACGTCATCTACTCCCGCCCGTTGCGGCGCTTCTACGTGCATACGGACTACTTCATCCCCGAGCAGACGCTCACGTGGCACCCAAACCGGCGGCTCTACCAGACGTGGGTCGAGGGCGGCTGGCTCAGGACGTGCCCCGGCGCGGTCATCGACCCGCAGGTGATAGCCCGCAGCGTGGCCGAGCGCAACGAGCAGGTGCGCGTCCTTAAGATAGGGTACGACGCGTACAAGAGCATGGACGTGGTCAACGAGCTGGGCGCCATGATTGCCTCGAAGGGCGGCCGGGCCGGGCGCGTGCTGACGGCCTACCCGCAGACTTACGGCTCGTTCACCTCGCCGGTGGAGACGTTCGAGCGCGCCGCCTTCTCCGACCCGCGCGGCGTCGTGCTCGACAGCAACCCGATACAGACGTACTGCCTGGTGAACGCCACCATCGACGAGGACCGGATGCGCAACAAGAAACCCGTCAAGCGCCGCCAGAACCTGAAGATAGACAGCGTCATCACCACGCTCATGTGCTTCGGGCTGTGGAACCAGATAGAATGACAATTTACAGTTGACAGTTGACGATTGACAGTTGATGGGGCCTCTGAGTGTCGGGCGATTAATTGTCAATTCTCAATTGTCAACTTCCAAAGGGCCGCCCCGTGTGGCCTTTTCCCGGTAGGGTGTAGACAAGAACAGCCTTATGGAAGATAGAAAGATAGAGATACGCTCGTTCGTCGGTGCGGCCCAGCCCCGGCTGCGCGAGGCGACCGGAGGCGGCGAGAGCCGCACGATCGAGGGCTACGCCGTCGTCTTCGGCGTGGAGAGCGTGCTGCTGGTGGACTGGGCCGACGCCTACCGCGAAATCATCGAACCGGGTGCCGTGACGGACGAGGACCTGAAGAGCTGGGACGTGAAGATGCTCCTCTGGCACAACCGTCAGCGCCTCCTTGCCCGCTGGAACCGGGGCGAGGGCACGCTCCGCCTGTCGGTCGACGCTACGGGCGTGCACTACAGCTTCGATGCGCCCCGCACGCCCGACGGCGAGACTGCACTCGAGCTCGTGCGGCGCGGCGACCTGGCGGGTTCGTCGTTCGCCTACTGGACGGACGAGGCCTCGGCCGTGAGCTACGAGAAGCGGACCGACGGCACGCTGCTGCGCCGCGTGCGCCACATCGGCGCCATGTACGACACGAGTATCGTCAGCGACCCGGCCTACCAGCAGACCAGCGTCACGGCCCGCGAGGCCGGCGTCCTGCCCGTGCCAGGCGCCGACGGCGTGGACAGGGCCGCCGCCCTGCTGCGCGAGCGCCGCGACCGGGACTTCCTGCACCGCGTACGCCGCCGCATGGGCTATTGACTGAAAGAAAAAACCTGCGCAATCGGGTAACCATTTTTACTTTAACACTTATAAACTTATGACAAAGCAGAAGAAGGTAAGAGAATCCGGACGCCCGGCCCAGGCCGAGCGTATCGAGGCGCTGTACACGCAGCGCGAGACGCTCGTCGAGGAGATGCACTCCATCGACGACGCCGTGAATGCCCGCGAGGAGGGACAGCGCACGCTCACCGACGAGGAGCGCGGCCGAATGGAGCAGCTGGAGCGCGCGGTGGACACGATAGACCACCGCATCCGCATGTTGAACCTCGAAAGCGAGTCCGGCATCCCCGGCGCGGACCGCGGCGTGGAGCTGGTGCGCATGGTGCGCGAGGCGGTGGACAACCGCCGCGTGCTTGAGCTTCAGCTCGACCAGCCGGTGCAGCGCTCGGCGGGCACGCAGAACCTGGCGAGCGTGGACCCGCTCATCCCGGTGAAGATACAGGACATCATCGAGCCGCTGGAGCAGGGCCTCATCTACAGCCGTGTGGGCATCCGCCTACAGACGGGCCTTGCGGGCACCTACGTGTGGCCGGTGGTAGGCTCGGTGGAGGCGTCGCTCGTGGGCGAGGCCGTGGAGCTGGACGACGAGAAGATAGACATCACGAAGATTACGCCCGTGCTCCAGCGCATCGGCATCACGGTGCCGGTGACGAGCCAGAGCATCACGCAGAGCGAGGGCCGCATCCTTGACATCGTCAACCAGCAGCTGCCGCTCTCAATGACGCGCGTCATCAACCGCGCCATGTTCTGCCCCGAGGACTACACGACGAACTTCAAGGGCCCGCTCAATAGCGCCTCGACAAAGGTGACGTTTGCCGGCGCGGTGCCCACGTACGCCGAGCTGCTCCAGATGAAGGGCGCCGTGCTGAAGAAGGGCGTCACGCCGAACGGCACGATGGCCTACGTCATGGACGAGTACATGAAGGCTACGCTGGAGGCCACGCCTCGCGACAAGGGTAGCGGCCTGATGGTCATCGAGAACGACCGCATCGCGGGCATCCCGGTGTTCTGCACGAACTACCTGAACCTCGACAAGACGGGCGCCGCCGTAGAGGCCGACCACGTGGCCTTCGGTTGCTGGGGCTACGAGATGCTGGGGCAGTTCGGCGGCTTCCGCTTGGTGGTCGACCCGTACAGCCGGGCCAAGGAGGACATCGTGCAGTTCACGCTTAACGCTGACTGGTCGATGGTGCAGCTGCGCCCCGAGGCCTTCGCACTGGGCACGGTGACGACGGCGTAAACAATGGACAATTGACAATTGATAATTGACAATTGTCAACTGTCAACTATCAATTGTCAATTAACTCCTGCCTATGGTGAACTGGAAATTCTGGAAGCGTTCGGGCCCTGACGAGGTGTGCCCTCCGCCGGTGGCGCCTGTGCTGCCTCCGCCCCGCGCCGTCGAGGTGCTGACGCCCGAGTCGGCGCTGACGGTTTCGGCGGCCTACCGCGCGGTGGACTACCTGGGCTCGCAGGTAGGTATGCTCACGCTCGTTCCGAAGCGCCTGAACACGGCCGAAGGCCGCTTCATGGTGTGGACGGACACGCCGCTGTGGCGCCTGCTGGCGGTTCGTCCCTCGGCGCGGCTGACGCCCTACGTGCTGTGGAAGTCGGTCGTCTCGCAGGTGCTGCTCTACGGCAACTCGGTTGTGGTGCCCCAGCGCGGGCGCGACGGCGAACTGACGGGCCTGGTGCTGACGGACCCGCGGTGCGTGGGCTACGACCCGATGACGGACACGTACACCATCAACGACTTGCAGGCGGGCCTACAGGGGCAGTGGCCGGGCGGCCGTGTGCTCCACTTCAAGAACCTGAGCCTCGACGGCGGGCTGACGGGCGTCTCGACGCTGACGTACGCCCGCCGCGTGCTCAGTATAGCGGCCACGAGCGACCGCGAGCAGCTGGAGCGCGTCGAGACGGGCGGCAAGTACAAGGCCGTGCTGACCAACGCCGAGGTTGCCGACCCTGAGGGCACGCGCGGCTTTGGACACTACGACGACCGCGAGCTGCGCGCCCTGGCCGGCGAGCTGAGCGACCGCCTCAACTCGGGGCAGAGCGTGGTGGCCGTTCCGGGCGACGGGCGGCTCACGCCCCTGTCGATGACGTCGACGGACTTGCAGTTCCTTGAGAGCCGCAAGTTCTCGGTGTCGGACGTGGCGCGCTTCTTCGGCGTGCCGCCCGCCAAGCTGATGGACACGACGGGCGCCGTCTACAAGAGCGCCGAGAGCGCCACGAACGCCTTCTACGTGGACACGCTGGCGCCGCTGCTGACGATGATAGAGGAGGAGCTGAGGGCCAAACTCGTGCCCGCCGCGCTCTACGGGCGGCGGCGCTTCGAGTTCGACCTGTCGCGCCTACAGAGCATGGACCCCTCGACGCGCGCCCGCTTCGAGGCGCAGCAGCTGGCCAACGGCGTGCTGACGGTCAACGAGCTGCGAAAGGCCTACGACCGCCCGCCCGTCGAGGGCGGCGACCGGCTGCGGCTGAGCTCGACGCTGGCGGAGCTCGACGGGGAGAATGATGAGCAGCCCGATGGGGCGGATGGGGAAGATGAGGCCAATGGGACCTCTGAGTAAACGTCCGCAGCCCTTTGGTCTCAGCAAGCCGCGCCCCATCATCACCGATAACCCAAAGACAAAGACACAATGGAAACCCTCGCATTTCTCTCGCTCGACGAGATAAAGCAGCAGTGCCGCGTGGACTTCGAGGAGGACGACCGCCTGCTCCTCATATACGGGGCTGCCGCCGAGCGCGCCGTGGTGGACGCCACGCGCCGCCCCTTGCGCGAGCTGGCCCTGATGGGCGGTGGCGCTGTGCCCGTGAGGCTGAGGCTGGCGGCCCTGATGCTGGCGGCGCACTTCTACCGGGTGCGCGAACCCGTGGCGGGCCTGAGCCAGGCGGCCGTGCCCTACACGCTGGACTACCTCGTCAAGCCCTACGTGCGCCTCACCGAGCGTCCCGCTCCGCCCTGCCGCCGGGCTGTGGCGGGGCTTGGGAGTGATGGGGCGAACCTCAATGGGGCGAATGAGGCAGATGAGGCCTCTGAGAAATTGACAATGGACAGTTGACAATGGACAATTATCAATTCGTCAACTGTAAATTATCAATTATCAATTATCAACTGTCAACTGTCGTCAATTAAAAAATGATTCCCGCAGGAGACCTCCGCGAACGCGTCCTTTTCCGCCGCCCCTCCATCGAGCGGGGCGACTACGGCGAGCAGGTCACGCAGTGGCCCGTCGTCTACAGCTGCCGCGCCAGGGTGCAGTTCCGCAAGGGGCGCCGCGCCCTTGGCGAGGGCGAGGTGTGGAACCCGACGACCGTCGTCGTCACCGTGCGCCACGCCGCCGCGATGGGCCCCGGGCGCGAGTTCTGGCGCAGCGTGCCCCAGCTCATGGCCACGGGCATGAGGCTGGAGTGGATGGGGCAGACGTACCACATCGACGCCCTCAACGTGGACCGCGCCGCCGGTACGGCCACGCTCACCTGCTCGGCCGTGGAACTGGAAAGCAGTTGAGAATGGACAATTGATAATGGGCAATGGACAATTATCAACTATCAATTATCAATTAACGCCATGAGCTTACGCATAGGACTTGACATCTACGAGGCGCTGAAGGCCCGCCCCCTGCCGGGCGGTGCTGAGGGGCGCGTGTTCCCCCTGCTGGCGCTGAACGGGGCGGTGGAGAAGCCGCTTGTGACGTACCGCTCGGCCGCCGTGGCGGGCGAGTACACCAAGGACGGCTGCTACGACGACCGCGGGACGGTGGAGGTCAGCTGTCTGGCCTCGACCTACCGCGAGGCCGTGGAGCTGGCGGTGGCCGTCAGGCTGAGGCTCACGGAGTGCCCGGGCGTGGGCATCGAGGCGCAGCTCACGGGCGCCGAGGACCGCTTCGCCCTCGACGCGGACGCCTTCGTCGTGGAGCTGAGCTTCCTGGTGCGCAGCCGGCCCGACACTACCGACGGGGAGGTCGGTCAGCCATGAGCGCTCTGGACATCGACGCCCGCGAGTTCATCAGCCTGCTCGAGAGCCTCGACGCGGCGTCCACCTCAAAGTCGGTGCGCGCCGGCCTGAGCAAATCCGCCCGCATCGTGCAGAAGGGCGTCGTCGCCGCGCTCCGGCAGAGCGTGGACATCAACCCCGCCGGGCACCGCGGCTACGACCGGAAGACGGGCCTCGTGACCACCTGGCGCCGCCTGGACCGCGACGTGAACGCCTTCCTGTGGCGCAAGAAGAAGCCCGGCGCCACCGTGGGCCTGCTCCACCGCCGCGCCACGCCCGACCGGGCCTGGATACTGCGCATCCTGGACCATGGCACCGCCGCGCGCTACACCAAGGGCGGCGCCCGGGTAATCAAAAAGCGCGCTTACCGCGGAAGTGTAGCGGATAGCGGATTCTTCCAGCGCGGCGTCGCGGCCAGCTGGCTCGAGGCTTCCGACCGGCTCGTGCTCTGCACCGTGGAGGCCATGCGCAAGGCCGCCCGAGGATAAGACAAACCACCCAAAAAACCAAAAGACTATGGCAAAGGCAAAGTATGTAAACGGAAAAGATCTGATGATTTTCATCGACGGTAAGGCCATCGCCCTGGCCACCTCGTGCTCGCTCAGCCTGAGCGCCGACACGATGGACGCCGGCAACAAGGACGACGGCTGCTGGCAGGCCAACGACGCGGGCGACCTCTCGTGGGAAGCCTCGACGGACGCCCTGCTGAGCTTCGACGAGGACCGCACCACCGACGCCGTGTACGAGGACCTGTTCGACGCCTTCGTGGCGCGCAAGCTCGTCACCGTCACGTTCGGCATCCCCGGCAACGCCGTGGGCGACTGCTCCGGCGTGCCCGAGGCCGGCTGGCAGGAACCCATCGCCCCCTACTACGAGGGTAGCGCGATGATCACCAGCCTCGAGGCTACCGGCGAGAAGGGAAGCGCCTCGACCATGAGCGTGACGCTCACCGGAAACGGGCCTGTCAGCAAAGTGACGGAGTAAACAGTTGACAATTGACAATTGATAATGGAGAATTGTCAATTGTCAACTGTCGTCAATTATCAATTGTCGATTAAAATGGAGACGATAACCTACAAGGGACGGGACTACGCGCTTCGCTTCGGCTGGGGCGCGCAGTACCTCTATGAAGCCATGCAGGGCGTGGAGGCCGACGGCCACGTGCGCCCTTTCAACCCGAACTCCGTCTGGGACCTGCACCGTATGCTCTACGCCGCCCTGACGGCCTACAACCGCGAGACGTTCACCGACGACTTCGCGGCGTTCGTCGCCGAGCTGGAGGCGCGGCCCGCCGACGCCCGCCGCTGGACGGAGCGGCTCGTGGGCGAGATTGCCGCGTGGGGCGAGAGCCTGCGCACCGGCCAGCCGCCCGAGGGCAAAAAAAAAGCGGACGCGCCGCCCGCCCCCTGACGGCCCGCGAGGCCTACCGACTCATCGTGGGCGAGGGGGGCTGCGACGCCCGCTACTTCTTCGAACGGATGGGGGCGCTCGAGGCGCAGGACTACATCGACGGCCTCGCCCGTCGCCACCGCCCCGGCTGGGAGCAGGCCCGCGAGCTGATGCGCGTGGTGGCCGCCGCGGCCGGGGCGCGCCGTTTCGACTTCCCCCTGCCCTGGGACAAGGAGCAGGCCGCCGCGGCCCCGCCGCCCGACGCGGCCGAGCTCGAGGCGCTCAGACGCCGCGCCCGGGCCGTGGAGCAGCGGATGAGGAAGCGGCGAGACCTTGATGAGGCCAATGGGACCTCTGAGAAATTGACAATGGACAGTTGACAATGGACAATTATCAATTCGCCAACTGTCAATTATCAATTGTCGTCAATTATCAACTGTAAACTGTCAATTATCAATTGAATCATGGCACAGGACGCCAAAGTTTACGTCAGGCTGAGGCTCAACGCCGACGACTTCGCCAAGAAGCTGAAGCTGACGGAAGAGCAGATGAAGACATACAGCCAGCTCATGGCCAAGCTGGCGCGGCAGGGCGAGCGCGACTGGAACCGCCACGCCCGCGCCGGTCTGGGCTTCGCCTCCTCGATGGAGCAGGCCATCAGGCGCGCCACGGCCTCGATGGCGGGCTGGACGGCGCTGGTGGCCGGCGCCGGGGCGGCGCTGAGGGACGCCATGGCCACGACGATGGAGTTCGAGCGCTCGCTCTCGGGGCTGTCGGCCCTGACGGGCACCACGGGCGAGGACCTGGAGTATCTGCGCTCGCAGGCCATCGAGCTGAGCGCGCAGTCGGAGCTGTCGGCCCGCGACGTGGTGGAGGCAATGAAGTTCATCGGCGGGCAGCGGCCGGAGCTGCTGGAGGCGGCGTCGGGCCTGGTGGCCGTGACGGACGCCGTCATCACGCTCTCCGAGGCCTCGGAGGGCTCGATGGAGGACTCGGCGCGCGCCGTGACGGGCGCCCTGAGCCAGTTCGGCAAGGGGGCGGAGTACGCCGCCTCGTTCGTCAACGTGCTGGCTGCCGGCGCCAAGGAGGGCGCGGCCGAGATTCCCTACCTTCAGCAGGTCGTGGAGAAGAGCGGCTCGGCCGCCTCGGCGGCGGGCCTGACGTTCGAGCAGCTGGTGGCCGTCATCGAGGGCGTGGCGCCGCGCTTCACCAAGGCCGAGGAGGCGGGCACGAGCCTGAGGGCCGTGCTGACCAAGCTGGAGGGGCAGACCGACGACCGCCTCAAGCCCAGCGTCGTGGGCCTGCACCGGGCGCTGGACAACCTCGCCGCCCGCGAGATGTCGACGGCCGAGCTGACGAAGATGTTCGGGGTGGAGCACACCAACATGGCCCGCGCCCTCCTCGAGGCCCGCGGGAACATCGAGCGGCTCGAGACGGCCGTCACCGGCACGCACGTGGCCGAGGAGCAGGCCGCCGTGCAGACGCAGAACCTGACGGGGGCCGTCCGCGAGCTATCGAACGCGTGGGACGCCTTCGTGCTGAGCCTCAACCGCTCGGACGGCGCGCTGGCCGGGGCCGTCAGATGGGTGACGAAGCTGGTCAACGGGATGCGCGAATTTATGTCCACGCCTGACGAGAAGTTCCAGACGCGGGTGGACAAACTGGCCAAGAACGACATAAGCGACGCCAACGAGCGGCTGGTCAGCCTACAAAATCGCGGCGTAGACCGCGACACAGCCATACAGACCGTCATACGCACCCAGCAGCGGCGGCAGAAGGCCTACGAGAAACTGGTAAAGGCCTACGAGCAGCACGTCGCCACGAGCGAAGAGCTGAAAGCCGCCTTCCATGTGGCGAACGCCGGGACGGCGAACCCGAACGGACGAAGCAGCATAACCTTTTTCAGCGCCGGGGAGGCGAGCCGCTACCTGGCGGCACACGCCAACCGTTACGGCACGACCAACGAGCAATACAACTACTACCGGCAGCGCATAAAGGCAATCGGACAGCAAATCGAAAGCCTCCGCCAGCTCGCCTCCGACGGCGTGGTGAGGGACAATGGGTCGGGTGGGGCAAATGGGCCCGATGGGAAACCGCAGGCCCCACGCCAGGAGCTGAAGGCGCGGCTCGAGATGCTCCGCCTCCTCTCGACGGCCGAGCAGCAGTGGCGCTCCCAGCGCTACGAGGCCGAGCTCGCCGCTACCCGCGGCCTCATCAGCGAGGAGCAGCGCCTGCGCATGGAGGCCGCCGCCACGACGTTGCAGCAGGACCTCTACCTCAGCGACGAGCAGCGCCGCCGCGCCCGCGAGGCCACCGCCGAGTACTACGGGCAGATGCAGCAGATGGCCGGCGGCATAGCGGGCCTGCTCTCCCAGATAGGCGCCGGCTGGGCCCAGACGGCCGCGCAGGTCATACAGAGCGGGCTGCAAATCGTGCAGACCGTCCTGCAAATCACGCAGGCCATACAGGCCATGAACGCCGCCCGTCAGGCGGCCTCCCTGCTGGGCGGGGGCCTGCTGGGCGGCGGAGGGCTGCTGGGCGCCCTCTTCGGCTTCGAGCGCGGCGGCGTCGTGCCGCAGGGCTACGCCGCCGGGGGCCTCATCCGCGGCCCGCGCTCGACGGGCGACCACCTGCTGGCCCGCGTCAACGCCGGCGAAATGGTCCTCACCCGCACCGACCAGAGCCGCCTCGTGGCCGCCATACGCGGCGGAGCAGGCAGCGGGGAGGGGAAAGCGAGGCTCAGGGGCGAGGACCTCTACCTACCGCTCAGCGCCTTCATGCGCCGCACCGGAAAGAAGCTGTGAGGCAATGGACAATGGACAATGGACAATGGGCAATAATTGTCAATTGTCAACTGTCAACTGTCAACTGAAAACATACTCCGGAAATCCTATGTATATACTTAGGAAATCCTATGTATATACTTAGACTTTCCTATGTATATACCCCGGAAAAGTCAATTATCAATTAAGGAAAAATGGCACTACGTTACCAAATGGCATTCGACGACCGGCAGGGACGCCGCGTCGACGTAAGAATCTACCGCGACGACTACGCGGGCGAGGCCCGGCGGCTCACGGCCGGCGCCTCGCCCCTTGTGCTCCAGGAGGACGACAGCGAGGGCCTCGACACGCCCGTCCGCGGATGGACGGGCCACCTGGGCGTATTCGCCACCGAGGGCGATGACCTCACGGGCCTCTACGCCGCGGACGTGACGGACGTACGGGTGGAGGCCTGGCGCGGGGGCAGCCTCATCTGGCAGGGCTACGTCGTGCCCGAAGTCGTGCGCCAGAGCTGGGGCGCCGAGGGCGAGGAGCTCACCCTGGGCGTGCAGAGCCCCCTCGAGGCCCTCGCCGGCCTGACGCTCGAGGCCTCGCGCGGCTTCGGCATCGTCACGCTGGCCCAGATGGTGGGCGAGTGCGCCGACCTCGTCGGCGGCGCGTGGACGGAAGTGGCCGTGCCCGTGGACCTCATGCTCCCCGCCGCGGCGGCACAGGCCGAGCCCCTCATGATGGCCCGCGTGGCGCGCTACGCCTTCTTCAGCCGCGAGGCCGACGAGTCCGACTTCGACGACACCCAGACACCCGTGTTCCAGTACACCGGGCGCACCGGGCGCGAGGTGCTCGAAGCCATCGCCCGCCTGCTGGGCTGCACCCTCATGGAGCGCGGCCGGCGCCTCATCTTCGCCGCCGACGGCGTGACGGCCTACGAGCTGTGGCAGACCGACGGCCTCAGCGCCGGCCGCTACGACTACGCCGAGGAGCCCGCACCCGCCCCGCGCCTCGTGGACAGCCTCACGCCCGCCTCGGCCGACCACACCGAGAGCCGCCTGCGCGGATACCGCCGCGTACGCGTCACCTTCACGCCCGCCGTCGAGTCGGAACTGCTCGGGGGCATGGACGCCCGATGCTGGGAGGCGGCGGGCGTGTACGACTTCGAGGAAGATGAGGCCTTCAACTACGCCGACACGGGCGAGGCGGCCGGCCATTACGTCGTCTATGCCGACCCGCCCCTTGGCGGAAGCTCGTCGTGGGCCTCGCCCGCCGTCAGCTACTCGGCGGCCTACTACGAGGGCGAAGCCGTCGACGGCGTCAGCGGCTCGGCCCTCTACCCGGTGCTGCACAACGCGGCAACCGACGCGTGGGAGCTGAGCCTGACGGGCACGTACGACCTGACGCACTGGAGCCAGCCGACAGGACAAACGGACTACGACTTCAGCTCATTTGCCGGGGCGCGGCGGGCGTGGCTCAGCTGGCGCACGGCCCGAGCCACGAGCCGCGACCACGACCCCGTCTACTACGTCGACGACCTCGACGCCCCGCGGCGCAAGAGCGGCATCCTTTTCTGGCCGCTGGCCGGGCGTAACCACGTCGTCGACGGGCTGGAGGGCCGCGAGATATTCCGCGTGGAGAGCACGGCGCAGGCCTACTTCACGGGCGGCGCTTTCCGCCTCGCGCTCTCGGCCAGCGGCTTCTACTGCCTGTGGGGCGAAAACGGCGTGCCCGCCCTCGGCGCCTCGGACAAGCCCGGGCCGTGGCCCGTCACACGCGACGGGGCCGTCACCTCGTGGCCAATGCGCCTGCAAATCGGCGACTCCTATTATTACAACGGCACGGGCTGGCAGACCGAGCCGTGCGACTTCCAGCCCGAACTCGTCGGGGGCGACAGCGAGGAAAACGCCAGCCTCAAACCCACCGACCGCCCCGGGGACAGCGAGCGGTACGCCGACGCCGACGACGGGTACATCATTCCCCTCACCGACGCCCGGGGCGACGACCTCATGGTACAGGGCTACGTCCGCCTGACACTCTACGCACCGGCCGGGCAGACGCGCTTCAACCCTATCGTCATACACGACGTCTCACTCGAGCACCTTCGCCCCGCCGGCGAGGACGACCCCTACAGCGAGGAGGGCGAAACCGACGGCGCGCACCACTACCTCATGGCCACCGGCGGCCGCTTCGCCGACGACGTGCGCGAGGCCGAGCTCGAGCTGGGCACGTGGAACGGCGACCGCGCCGCCTACAACCTCCTCTTCGACGCCCAGGGCGAGCCCGTCACGTCCGTCACCTCCTGGCGGCAGCTGGGCCACCGGGACCGCCCCGAGCGCCTCGTCTGCCGCAACATGGCCCGCCTCTACGGACGCGCCGCCCGCCAGCTCACCGTCGAGGTCGACGCCGCCGCTCTCGACCCCCGCGCCGCCCTGACCGGCAGCGACGGCCGCAGATACGCCCTCGCCGGCGTGGAGTGGGACGTCCGCGACGCGACCTGCCGCTACACCCTCGAAGACTACACGCCATGGGACGAATGGACCGGGCCCTGATGAGGCCAATGAGGCCGATGGGCCGGATGAGTGTCGGGCGGTTAATTGTCAATTGTCAACTCTCAATCGTCAATTTCCTCATTCTCTTCGTCCTCGCCTCCTGCCGCACCGCCGCCGTGTCCACCGACCGCCACTCCGCCAGCCGCGACACCGTCTACCTCGCCCGCCACCGGGTGGACACCCTGCGCACCGCCGACACCCTGCGCCTCTTCGTCAAGGAGCGCGGCGACACCGTATGGATAGCCCGCGACCGCGTCCGATGGCGCGAGCGCACCGCCGCCCGCACCGACACCCTGTGGCGACACCGCACCGACACCGTAACCCGGACGGAGCGCGTCGAGGTGGAGCGGCCGCGAAAGATGTCGGACTGGGCCGTGCCCATGGCCGCCGGGGCGCTGGCGGGCTTCGCCGCCGCGGCCCTGCTGCTGCGGCGTAAAACCAAAACGCAATAAAAAAAGGACATGGACACGAAAGAAACCCTCCCCACCGGCGGCGCCCCGCGGCTCATCTGCGCCGAGTGCGTCGCAGCCATGCGCCGCCTGCCCGCGGCGAGCGTGGACCTCATTATCGCCGACCCGCCCTACGGCTACCTCAACGGCACGCCCGCCGACGTGGCGTTCGACGAAGACGGCTTCCTGGCTGAGGTGCGCCGCGTCCTGAAACCCGGCGGCTTCATTGCCCTCTTCGGACGCGGCACGCCGTTCTACCGCTGGAACGTGCGCCTCGCCTCTCTGGGCTTCACGTTCAAGGAGGAGGTCGTGTGGGACAAGCGTCGCACGTCGTCGCCCTACCTGCCACTGGCTCGCACGCACGAGACGTGCACCCTACACTCGCTGGGCGGCGGAACGGTGAGGCGGGTACGGGTGCCCTACGTGAAGAAGAACGTGGCGGACCCGGAGAAGGTGGCCCGGGACGTGTATCGCCTGATGAGCGCCTTGGGGACAAACGGACGCGAGTGGCAGGCCGTCAGGGACTACCTCGCCGGGCGCACCGTGGAGCAGACTGCCATACGCTCGCAGTTCAACATCACGGGCTGCCGCAAGCTGAAGAACCCGCCGCCCGTCGACGCCGTGCGGCGCATACAGGAAGGGGTGCCCGCCTCGGACGTGGCGGCGGTGTTCGAACGGAGAGGCGGACGCATCCACCCCACGCAGAAGCCCGTGGAACTGATGAGGCTGCTCGTACGCCTCACGACCGACCCCGACGCCCTCGTTCTCGACCCCTTCGCCGGGAGCGGCTCGGCGGCGCTGGCCTGCATGGACACGGGGCGCCGCTACATGGGCTATGAACTGAACCCCGAGTTCCACGCCGCCGCCACCCGGCGGATAAAGGAGCACCAGCCCGGCCTGTTCGGGTAGAAACCTCGCGCCGCCGCCCCCTGCCCGGGGAATGAAAAAGGCAGCCATTTCGCGCCCGCCGGGGACGGAAAGCCCCCGCCTTGTGGGACAGGGCGGGGGCGGGTGCGCCCGGCAGGCGGCGGGCGGCTTCTTGTCTTAAGGAGGCGAGCTGCGCCCCCTGCCTGTAGGAATGGGGCTCAGATGCGGGCGGCAGCCCGGCGTATGCGGTCGGCCAGGTCGCAGAGTGCGCCGCGCAGGCGCTCGGCCTCTTCGGGCGTGAATCCGCCGGGGCGGCCGTTGCCGTCGACGCCGTCGAGCTTGTGGTAAAGCCACGACGACGACTTGCCGAAGTACTGGTTGGCCAGCTCGCGCCACGAGATTTCGACACTGATGTCCTCCATGCGGCGGCGCATGTCGCGGATAAGGTTTGTTTTTTCGATAGCGGTTACTTCCATGATGGTTTGGTTTAATAGGCCTCGCCGTGGCTGGCGGGGCGCTGTTTAGTCTTGCCTGATCAGCCCGTCGAGAAGCTGGTTGATGTAGCGCATGAGTTCCCTTTTCCCGTTCGGGTAGCTCTTGTTGTAGTTCCTGATGGCAGCGATCAGCTCTTCTTCGTCTGGGCTCAGGTCTTCAAATTCTTTCATATAGCTCTTTGTTTTTAAGACAAGGGCAAAGGTAATACGAACATTCGTACCCCGCAAGCCGCATCCTTGTTTTTTTACTTTTTTCCGTAAAACGCCCGGGACTCGCCGGCCTTGCGGCGGGGCGTGGCTCACTCTATCTTTCCGGCGAGCTCGGCGCCGTCGTTGACCACGGTCTGCGCCAGCACACGGGCGTAGACCTGGGTCGTCTTGATGTCGCGGTGGCCCATCATCCGCGCCAGACTCTCGATGGGCACACCGTGGGCCAGGGCTATGGTGGTGGCAAACGTGTGGCGGGCAATGTGCGTGGTAAGCGGCTTCTGAAACCGCAGGATACGCTCTATCTCGTGCAGGTAGACGTTGGCCTTCTGCAAGGAGATGGCGGGCAGGCGACCCCGATAGCGCGCCAGTATGTCGCCGGCAGGGCCCAGCAGCGGAGTGAGGAAGCGCACGCCCGTCTTGCGCCGCGTCGCGTCGATGAACTTCAGGCCGCCGCGCTCCACGATTTCAAAAAAGGCCAGCGACTGGCTGTCGGAAAACGCCAGCCCCGTGTAGGCGCAGAACACGAACAGGTCCCTGACCTTGGCCAGACGCTCCGGAAGCACGGCCCGGCGCAGGCACAACAGCTCCGCCTCGGTCAGCGGGCGGCGGGGACGGGCGTGGGCCGTGCGGGGGCGGAACACGTCGTACGGGTTGCGCTCGATCATCTCCTCAGACAACGCCAGACGGCACAGCCAGCGCAGCGTCTTGTGGTACGACTTGTAAATCGTGTACTCGCAGCAGCGGCCCTCGCGGTGCAGGCAGTCGTCGAAGCGCTTCACACGGGCCGGCGTAAGGTCGGCAAACGTGCGCATGAAGCCCAGCTCCTCGATTTTGTTGATGACCACGGCGCGGTGACGCCGCGTCCCCTCGGCCACTCCCGGCACGTCATTCTGCGCCCGTGCCCACGGAACAAAAAGAAGAGGACGCTCACGCCCCGCCCCGGGACGGACCACGCCGAAAATGCGGTCCACATCCTCGTCGCGCAACTCGCCGTATATGGATATGGCCGCCACGATCTGCCCGTTGGCCTTCAGGCGGGACGATTCCAGCTCGGCGTTGAGGCGCGCCGCGTCGGGACGGCCCACCACTTTCTCACCGTCCCACTCCCCGGAAAAAAGCCGCACACCCGTCGGCAGGTAACGCCTCACCCCCGGCCTCGTCGGCACGGCATACTCCACCGGCGCCGTGCGCGTTGCCGTGGCCCGGTGGCGACGGTCAAACACTAAGGACACATTCTTTTTCATAAGGCAAAAAGACTTTTTTCTTGCCCGACGGCGCCGCAAACGTCCGCCCCGATAAGGAAGCGCGCATTTGGTATCACGCGTGTATCACTTTTTCCGGCAGATAAACGAATATCTACGAGCGCCGCCGAACGGTTAATAAATGTTTTGTCAAAATCGCAAAACACTGATAACCAACACTGTCGCTCGTAAATAACTAAAACACAGACGGCAAGCCAAATGCCGCCTGTGCTCGTAAAGTGACCCCGCTGGGATTCAAACCCAGGACCTTCAGAACCGGAATCTGACGCTCTATTCAGCTAAGCTACGGAGCCGTTTCGGGTTGCAAAGGTAATCAATCTTGGCGATATGGCAGCGTTTGTGACGATTTTTTTACTTCTGCTTTTTTGTGGAGCTGCTTTTCCGGCCGTCCGCGGGGGCGTCGTTGCAATTTTCGCGGCGCGGCGTGTACCTGCGGCTGAAAAATGATTACTTTTGCGAGGAGTTATAAAAACACTGGGAGTCATGAAAGTGCGGAAAAGTGACCTGATGGGGTGGGGCGCAGTTGCCCTGAGTTTGTTGTGCAGCGCGTGTGCCCACAAGGACCTCGCCGCGCGTCTTGTCGGCGCCGATGGCGACGAGCATGGTTGCTTGGCGTCGGCCGGATACACCTACAGTTATGCCTTGCACGACTGCATACGCGTCTGGGAGGTCGGTACGCGGCTCGAGCACGACGGCAAGAGTGTTTTTGCCGTATTCTCGACAGACTCCGTCTTCTGTGAAATTTTCGGAACCGACGGCGAGCGCCCCATCTGCCGCCGCAAGAAAGGCACGCACACCTGGCGTTGTCGCCGCAAGCACGATTGTGTTTCCGTACGCGACGGCCGTGTGCGTTACGCCAGTCCCGAAGGCACCGTCTACGTCCAGCTCGACGACTGACGCCGCGTCAGCCCCGCCGCGCCTGGAAGAAACTGCGCATCAGTTCACCGCACTCGTCGGCCAGCACGCCGGCCGTCACCTCCGTCTTGGGGTGGAGCACGCCGGGCGCTGTCAGCGTATATCCCCGCTTAGGGTCCGCCGCGCCGTAGACAAGGCGGCCCGTCTGCGCCCAGCCGATAGCGCCGGCGCACATAGGGCAAGGTTCCACCGTGACGTAGAGCGTACAGACGTCGAGGTACTTGCCCCCGAGGGCGTCCGCCGCCGCCGTGATGGCCTGCATTTCGGCGTGGGCTGTCACGTCGTGCAACGTTTCGGTCAGGTTGTGCGTCCGCGCGATGATGCGGTCGCGGCATACCACCACTGCCCCCACGGGCACCTCTCCGCGCTCGGCGGCCATGCGGGCCTGCTCGAGCGCTTTCTGCATGTAATAGCGGTCGTCCATCTCGTCGTATTCAGTGGGCGCAAAGGTACGTTTTTCCCGTTAAACCGCCGGACTGTCGGGCGCGAAAGCGCCTTTTTTCGTACTTTTGCGGAGAAAACGAAAACCGTAAGGGCCATGGCTGAGCACAACATCCTCGGACGGACGGGAGAAGAGGCCGCCGCGCGCTACCTCATGTACGCCGGCTACCACATCCACGCCCTCGGGTGGCGCTTCGGCCACTTGGAAATAGACATCGTCGCCGAGTGGTACGGCTGCCTGGTGTTCGTCGAAGTCAAGACGCGGCGCGACGAACGGTTCGGCGCTGCGGAGGAGGCTGTCGACGCCGAGAAGCAGCGCCGCCTCGTCCGTGCCGCCAATGCCTACCTGCGCTATCACCACCTCGACCAGCCCGCCCGTTTCGACATCATCGCCGTTACGGGCGAACGGCCGCCCTTTGCCATCCGCCACATCGAGCACGCCTTCGACGTACCGACGCGTACGGTTTTCGGC
The DNA here is from genome assembly GCA_944322325.1 of uncultured Alloprevotella sp. Classification (GTDB taxonomy): domain Bacteria; phylum Bacteroidota; class Bacteroidia; order Bacteroidales; family Bacteroidaceae; genus Alloprevotella. The sequence continues at coordinate 84,338 of CALUOQ010000007.1, read as the reverse complement.
ACGCAACCCTGACACGCACCGGCTATGGACATCATCGAACTGCGCGACTTCTGCCTTTCGCTCAAGGAAGCGGAGGAAACCACGCCCTTTGGCCCCGACTGGCTCATCTATAAGGTCCGGGGCAAGATGTTCGCCGCCGTCGACCTCAACCGCCCCCGCCTCGTCACGCTCAAGTGCGACCCGGACTACGCCGAGGAACTGCGCGATCACTATGCCGGCGTCGAACCGGCCTGGCACTTCAACAAGACGTACTGGAACCAAGTCTGGCTCGATCGCGACGTCCCTGAGGAACTCGTGCGCAGCCTCGTTCGCCACTCGCTCGCCGAGGTGGTGAAGAAGTGGTCCCGCAAAGCCCGTGAAGACTATGAGGCCCACGACTGACGAATTTACCCGCTTTCACCGCGTAGACCTCGCGGAGACGGAGTCCACCCTGCTGTGCGCCCGCCGTTACGCCGAAGAAACCGAACGCGAGTTTACCCTCGTCGCGGCCGACCATCAGACGGCCGGACGCGGCCAGCGGGGCAACAGTTGGGAGTCCGAACGGGGGCAGAACCTGCTGCTGGCCCTCGTGGCGCGGCCCGCGTTCCTGCCGGCAGCGGCCCAGTTCCGCTTGTCGCAGACGATAGCCCTAGCGGTGGCCGACACCGTGGCCCGATACACCGACGACGTCGCGGTGAAGTGGCCGAACGACGTGTACGTCGGCGACCGGAAAATCTGCGGAATGCTCATCGAGCACGACCTCGCCGGGCCAGCCATCGCGCGCAGCGTGACGGGCATCGGGCTGAACGTCAACCAGACCGTCTTTCGCAGTTCTGCGCCCAACCCCGTCTCCCTCCGTCAGCTCTGTGGCCGACCGCTGGACCGCGAGGAGGTACTTCGTGCCCTGCTCCGCCGCTTCTGCCGGTACTACGACGGACTGGCCGAAGCCTGCGTCGGCACTTCGGGAAACAAGTACTACGATAGAAAAAACAAGTACTACGACAGAAATTCCTATCGTAGTACTTGTAAAAACGGGGACTACACTTGTGCGGCCGACCGCTTTTCCCGCCTCGACGAAGCCTACGATGCCCGCCTTTATCGCCGCCAGGGTGAGTATGCCTGGCGCGATGCCACGGGCGAATTCCGCGCGGCCATCGACCATGTCGGCGCCGACGGCACGCTCTGGCTGCGCGACTCGGCGGGAGGGCTGCGCCACTATGCCTTCAAGGAAGTCGAACACATTATATAGATAATGACGCTCACGTCCACCGACCGCCAGATTTTGCACATCGCCCTGCCGAGTATCGTGTCGAATATCACCGTACCGCTGCTCGGGCTTGTCGACGTGGCCATCGTCGGCCACCTCGGTTCGGCCGCCTACATCGGCGCCATCACCGTCGGAGGCATGCTTTTCAACATGGCGTACTGGCTTTTTGCCTTCCTGCGCATGGGCACCAGCGGCCTCACGGCGCAAGCCTACGGCCGGGGCGACCGGGCCGAAACGGTGCGCGTCCTCGTACGGGCGCTGGGCGTGGCGCTGGCCATCGGCGTGGCGCTCGTCGCCCTCAGTCGCCCGGTGGCCGACGTGGCTTTCCGCCTCATCCCGTGCAGCCCCGAGGTCGAAGCCTCGGCGCGCGTCTATTTCGCCCTGCTGGTCTGGGGCGCCCCGGCCGTACTGGGGCTCTACGGCTTCGCCGGCTGGTTCGTCGGGATGCAGAATGCGCGTTTCCCCATGGCGGTGGCCATCACGCAAAACGTAGTCAACATCGTGGCCAGCGCCGCCCTCGTCTTCGGGCTGGGGTGGCAGGTGGAGGGCGTCGCTGCGGGCACGCTCATCGCCCAGTATGCCGGACTGCTGATGGCCGTGGCCGGGTGGTGGCGCGGCTACCGGGCCGACACACGCGGCGTCAGCCTGCGCCCCGTGACCGACCGCGCCGCGCTGAGCCGTTTCTTTGCCGTCAACCGCGACATCTTCCTGCGCACGCTCTGCCTGATAGCCGTCACGGTGTGCTTCACCTCGTCTGGCGCCGCAGCTGGCGACACGGTGCTCGCCGCCAACGCCCTGCTCATGCAGCTGTTCATGCTTTTCTCGTACGTGATGGACGGTTTTGCCTATGCGGGCGAAGCCTTGGCCGGGCGCTACGTAGGTGCGGCCGACGCGGCCGGATTCCGCCGCACGGTTCGGCGCCTGTTCGGCTGGGGACTGGTGCTGGCCGTGGCTTTCACCCTCGCGTACGGTGCCGGCGGGCGGACTTTCCTGAGCCTGCTCACATCCGAGACTTCGGTAGTCGACATGGCCATGGCGTACCTGCCTTGGGCGGTGGCCGTCCCCCTGACCAGCTTCGCCGCCTTCCTGTTCGACGGCATATTCATCGGCGCCACGGCCACCGGCCGCATGTTGCTGGCTATGGCGGTGGCGTCGTCCGTGTTCTTTATTTCGTATTACCTCCTCACCGACACGCTCGGCAATCACGCCCTCTGGCTGGCCTTCCTGGCCTATCTGGGTGCACGCAGCGGCGTCGAGGCCCTGTGCCACCGCGCCGTGGCCGCCCGTGTCGGTCGTCAATCTTCCTGAAACCTATGTTACCTCCTCCACTCCTTGCCATCGTCGTTCCGTGCTTCCGCGAAGAAGCTGTGCTCGAAGAGACCAACCGCCGCCTCTGCGCCCTGGTCGACCACCTCGTCGCCGAGGGAGCGGTCGGGCCGCGCAGTTTTATCCTCTATGTCAACGACGGCAGCGACGACCGCACCTGGCCCCTCATCTGTCAGTTCCACCGCGCCAGCCGTCGGGTCAACGGCCTCAACCTGGCCGCCAATGCCGGCCACCAGGCGGCCCTCCTGGCCGGACTGGCGTCGGCCTGCCCGCGGGCCGACGCACTGGTGAGCATCGACGCCGACCTTCAAGACGACATCAATGCCATCGCCGAAATGGTGACCGCTTACCGCGACGGCGCCGACGTCGTCTACGGCGTGCGCCGCAGCCGCCGCACGGACAGCGTCTTTAAGCGAACGACGGCGCTCGCCTTCTACCGTCTCATGGAGGCGCTGGGCACGAACACCGTCTATAACCACGCCGATTTCCGTCTGATGAGCCAGCGCGCCGTAAGGCAACTTTGCCGTTACCGCGAGCGCAACCTGTTCCTGCGCGGCATAGTGCCGCTCATCGGCTACACGACGGCACGCGTTTACTACGACCGGGGCGAGCGCCTGGCCGGTGAGTCGAAATATCCGTTCCGCCGCATGGTCAACTTTGCCATCGACGGCGTCACGTCGTTCAGCGTGCGGCCCGTGCGTTTCGTTTTCGTGCTGGGCTGCATCTTTGTCCTCATCGCGCTTGTGGCGCTGGGTTTCGTCATTTATTCCTGGTGGCACGGCACGCTCGTCGAGGGCTGGGCCTCGTTGTTCCTTTCCGTGTGGTTCGTGGGCGGCTGTGTGCTGCTGTCGCTCGGCGTCATCGGCGAGTACATCGCCAAAATCTACATCGAAGTCAAGGACCGGCCGCGCTACAACGTCGAACAGCAACTTTTCCACGACGATACGCCCACGAAACGGCAGAATAGTGCTACCTTTGCGAAGCACTCATAAAAATCAACACAATGGCAAAATTCAAGAGAATACTGCTCAAGCTCAGCGGCGAAAGCCTCATGGGCGAGCAAGGCTACGGCATCGACACGAAGCGCCTCAACGAGTACGCGCAACAGATAAAGGAGGCCGCGGCCCTCGGCGTCCAGATTGGCATCGTCATCGGTGGGGGAAACATCTTCCGTGGTTTGAGCGGTGCGGGGAAGGGATTCGACCGCGTAATGGGCGACCAGATGGGCATGTGCGCAACGGTCATCAACAGCCTCGCCCTGAGCTCGGCTCTCGGCGCTATCGGCGTGAAGAGCCGCGTGCTCACGGCCATCCGCATGGAGCCGATCGGCGAATTTTACACCAAGTGGAAAGCCATCGAAAGCCTGGAACGCGGCGAAGTGGTTATCATGAGCGGCGGCACCGGCAACCCCTATTTCACGACCGATACGGGCTCGTCGCTCCGCGGCATTGAAATCGAAGCGGACGTTATGCTCAAGGGGACGCGCGTAGACGGCGTCTACACCGCCGACCCGGAAAAGGACCCCACCGCCGTCAAATTCGACGCCATCACGTACGACGAAATCTATACCCGTGGGCTGAAAGTCATGGACCTTACCGCCACGACGATGTGCAAGGAGAACGGACTGCCCATCTACGTATTCAACATGGACGTCTACGGCAACCTGATGCGCGTGCTCAGCGGCGAGAACATCGGCACCCTCGTGCACAATTAGTTTGACTTTCATATAGGTTTCCCCCGCCTGGCTGCGCGTCACGCCGACAGCCGGACGGGGGATTTTCGTGCCTTACGGCAACAGTTGAACGGCAAAATTACGGCCGGACCGCATCGACGAAACGGCGGAAGCGCTCCAAGCCCTCGGCGACGCGGGTGCGGGGACAAGCCAGGTTCCAGCGCATGAAGCCCTCGCCGTCCTCGCCGTACATCGTACCGGCGTTGAGCCACAGCCGGGCTTCGCTTTTCAGGCGTTCCTCCAGTTCGGCGGAACTCAAGCCCAGTGCGCGGCAGTCCATCCACGCCAGATAGGTCCCTTCGAGACGGGCCAGGGGGAAATCCGGCAGGTGCTCCTGCTGGTAACGGAGCATGAACTGATCGTTGTCGTAGAGGTAGGCGAGGAGGGCGTCGAGCCAAGCCGCCCCCTCGTCGGAGTAGGCGGCCTGCGTGGCGACGACGCCAAACGGATTGACGTCGCAGACCTCGTTGACGTTGAGCGCGCGGTCAATGCGTCGGCGCCAGGCGTCGTCGGGGCAAACGATGTTGGCCATTTGCAGGCCGGCAATGTTGAACGCCTTGCTGGCCGAATTGCAGGTGACGCTGCGATGCAGATACTTGTCGCCGAGCGAGCCATACGGGATATACACATGACCGGGCATGACAAGCTCGCAGTGAATCTCGTCGGCGATGACGGTGACGCCATGACGCAGACAGATGTCACCCAAGCGGGTCAGCTCCTCGCGCGACCAGACGCGGCCGGCGGGATTGTGCGGGTTGCAGAGCAGGAACAGGCGTGTGGACGGGTCGGCGGCGCGGCGCTCGAAATCGTCGAAGTCGATGTGATACGTAGCGTCCTGCCAGACGAGCGGACTGGCCACCACCTTGCAGCCGTTGTTGCGGACGGACGAAAAGAAACAGTTGTACACGGGCGTGAGGAGGAGCACGCCATCGCCGGGTTCGGCGAGCGCCTTGATGATGGCCGAGAGGGCAGGCACCACGCCCGACGTATAGAGCATCCACTCCGCCGGGAAGTGCCAGTCGTGGCGACGGGCAAACCAACCGGTCACAGCGTCAAAGTAAGCCTGCGGAACGCGTGTATAGCCGAAGACGGCATGGTCCACGCGCTGGCGGAGGGCACGGAGAATGGGCGGGGCGGCACGGAAGTCCATGTCGGCCACCCACATGGGCAGGATGTCGGGGTCGGCGGCCGAATCCCACTTGTAGGAATTCGTACCGCGGCGGTCGACGAGGGTGTCAAAGTCGTAAGTTTCCATTTTTACGGATTGGTAAGATTAAGTTCAGGAAAAAACAGTTGAGGGGCGCTGCGCGTAAGAATCAGCGCAGCCAGCGCCCGCGTGCCAGATGGATGAGGAAAATGGTACCGCGGAAGCAGAGTTCGACACACATGGCGAGCCACACGCCGCGCAGCCCCATGGTGGGTGCAAGCCAGGCGGCCAGCGTCAGGCGCACGGCCCAAATACTGGTCAGGTTCATCAGGCACGGTACGAGCGTATGACCCGCTCCGACGAAAGCACCGTAGGCCACAATGGCAGCGGCAAACATGGGTTCGGCGAAGGCCTCGATGCGCAGGGCCATGACGCCGAGAGCACGCACCTCGGCATCAGGCGTCATGGAACCAATGATGAGCGGTGCACCCACGTACATCACAACGCCCATCACCCCCATGACCACCATGCCCATAAGGACAGTGATGCAGGCGAAGCGGCGCGTCAGGCGCTTGCGCCCGGCTCCGTAGCTTTGGCCGACGAGGGTCGTTGCGGCGTCGGCGATGCCATATCCGGGCATGTAGCACAGGCTTTCGGCCGTAATGGCGAAGGAGTTGGCCGCAATGGCACAGACGCCGAGCGGGGCGACAATGGTCGTCGTCATAATCTGTGCGCCGCAGATGACGGCATGTTCCAAGCCCATGGGCAGCCCGATGTGGAGCGCCCCGCGCAGGATGCGCCGCGTGGGGCGGAAGCGCCCGTCGCCGGCGCGGAGTCTGAGGTCGGGCGAACGGCGACACAAGTACCACGTCAGCCACAGGGCGGTCATGGCTTCGGCCAACCCCGTGCCCAACGCTGCGCCGGCCACGCCGAGACCGGCGCCGGGCATGACGAACTGGAGGCCAGCCACGTGGAGCTCGCGGGTAGGAAAAATGAGAAAGTAGTTGAACACGACGTCGAGCAGACACATCGCGACACTCAGCAGGCTGGGCAGACGCATGTTGCCGCAACAGCGTAACATGCTGCCCGACAGGACATAGAACTGGAAGAGGGGAAGAAAGGCGGAATAGATGACGAAATAATGGGTGGCGCCTTCGCGGATGCTCTCGTCGCCTCCGAGCCACACGGGCAGTGCGCCACTGATGAGCACGCCGGCCATGCCCAATGCCAAGCCAAAGATGGCGATGGCCACGAGCGACTGACGAAACACGTCGCGGGCGCGCTGCATGTCCTTGGCTCCGATGGCATGGGCCACCTGTACCGAAAAGCCCATCGCAGCCGCCGAGCACGACCCGCCGAACAGCCACGTCGTCGTCGACACCAGTCCGATGGAGGCTGAAGCGCTGGCACCGAGACTGCCGACCATAGCGGCGTCGATATACTGCATGACGATGGACGACAGCTGCGCCATGACAGCCGGCACACTGAGCCGGACAATGAGGCTCAGTTGCTGCCGTAGCGTCATAGGCTGCCGCCCGCGAATCAACGCGAGCAGCTGGCCGGTCTTGTCGGTACCTGTCTGTTCCATCTTAAACCGCCGCAAAGGTAAGTGTCCGCCGGCAGCTGCGACGTAGACAAATTCCGGAAATCACTACCGCAATTACAGCCACGCGGGCGGCACTTCACTTTTTTGCTACCTATATAATATAGGTGTACGCGCCGCTTCAGAAACGGGCGGCCACCTGTATGTCGAATGTGTTATAGTTGCGCCCGACCGTAGCACTACGGTCATTGGTGAACGAGTAGTTGGCTTGGAAAATAAGATGTTTGCCGAGATAGTAATTGGCGGCGAGGGCATAAATACTTTTCAGCGAGGACCAATGCTTGTCGTCGCGATAGCAATCCCAGCGACCGAAGAGCTTGAAATCCTTAAAGATGGGCGCGCCCAACTGTAAGTACCAGGCGTCGCTGCGACCGGCACTGTGAATGTCAGTGGCGATTTGCCCCTTCGAGGCAATATATTCGCCGCGCGCACTCCAGACGTCGTCGTACTTGAAACCCACGCCCCAACGCTTGCGGTCGACACTGGGCAGGTCGGTGCCGTCGCCCTTGTAGCTCTCGTTGGTGTACTTGCCGTTCCAGCCGAAGCCGCCGATGGCCAGTCCCTTGACGGGCGAAATCCAAAGGCCGCCGATAACATCCTTGAAGTTGTCCTTGTCCGTATGGTTGATGCCCTGACCGTTAAAGACGCCCACCTGATAGTGAAGCCACTTGTGGCCATCAGCGGCAGGGAAGAGGTCGCCCTGAAGCTGGGCACCCACGTCGCGGCCGGAACACTTGTGACCATCGGAACGGTCATTGATGGAAGCCAGTTTGAGGGTAGCTTGCGAATAGTTGCCGAGGCCCACGTCGAGAGGGCTTAGGGGATTCTCGAAACCAATGGGGCGCTTGAACTGACCGAGCTTGACGCGCAGGAAGTCGTATTTCTGCCACTCGATAAAGGCATCCATGATACGCGGTCCCTTGTCGGGGCCGGGAGCACCGTTTACCTCTACCTGAAGGCGGTAGTAGAAGTCGTTGAAGCAGTAACCGGCTGCGCTCAGACGGACAAAACGGAGGTCGAAACCGCCGTTCGAGGCTTGGCCGTCGCGATCGTCGATGCTGTACTTACCGATGATGTATCCGCTGAACTTGATGCTGGGGTCCATGGCTTTGAGCAATTTCTTGGGCCGGGGGGCTTCTTGCTGTGTCGCAGCGGGCTGAGGCAGGCTGTCCGTGGAAATCTCGTGAGCCGGCAGGAGGGTGGCTGCTGTCGCAAATAGCGTAGAAAGTAGGAGTTTTTTCATTTTCACTGGGTAAGTTATACGTAAATGTGGTGCAAAATTAGTGATAAATTCCCGGCAGATGGCGAGGATTATCTAACTTTGCACGCATGAAACGAGTCTTTCGCAAAAAAAACGGAGGCAGTTTGTGGCTGGTCTGCATAGGGCTGGCGATTGCTTTATCCGCGCAAGCGCAACACGCGGAGTTGCCACAAGTCACGGCTGCTGACACCGCCGCAAGCCCCACAGACACGGCGGTGCGAAAGACTACCGTCCTGACGCGCGTCCTTAACTATTTCCGCAATTCCAACAAGGCAACGGACAAGAAGTTCGACTTCGGCGTGCTCCCCGGCCCTCACTATTCGTCGACCGTGGGTTTCGGTTTGGGCGTGGTGGCGTCGGGAACTTATTCGCTGGACCGTGCGGATACGTTGCTGCCTCGTTCTAATGTCTCGCTCTACGGCGACATCACGAGCAAGGGTTTCTTGATGGTCGGTCTGCGCGGCAGCAACATCTTCCCGCACGACCGTTTCCGGCTGGACTACCGGCTGTATGTCTATACTTTCCCTACATTGTTTTACGGCATCGGTTACGAAAACGGCAATAACGACGCCAACAAGTCCGACTACCGCCGCCTGAAGTTCGACTGGATGGGGCGTTTTCTCATCCGCGTGGCGAAAAACACCTACGTTGGTCCGACGCTCAACTTCCAGTTCATCCGCGCCACGGAGATGGCGCCGCGCGGCGAGGAACTGCTGGGCGGACAACGCCAGACGGTGCACGCCCTTACGCCCGGTGTCTCCTTTACCTACGACTCGCGCGATTTCATGCTCAATGCCAAGCGTGGTTGGTTCGTGCAGCTCGACCAAACTTTCACTCCCAAGGAACTGGGCAACACCTACGGCTTCTCGACGACGGACTTCACCACCAGTACTTATTTCCCCTCCTGGAAAGGTTGCACCGTGGCTATCGAACTGCACAGCCGCCTGAACTATGGCGACGTGCCCTGGTGTATGATGGCCGAGATGGGTAGTGGCAACCGTATGCGTGGTTACTACGAAGGGCGTTACCGCGACCGTAACATCATCGAGGGACAATTGGAATTCCGCCAGCACATCAAGGGGCGGCATGGCGCTGTGGCCTGGGTCGGTGCGGCCGAGGTGTTCCCCCGCGCCAAGGACCTGCGATGGAGCCGCGTACTGCCCAACTTCGGCATCGGTTACCGATGGGCGTTCAAACCCGGCATCAACGTACGCCTCGACTATGGGTTTACGCGCAACGGCGGCGGTCTGATGTTCAACATCAACGAAGCGTTTTAATCAAGCAAATATATAACTACAAATAGGAGTGCAAATGAAAAAAACTAAGGTGTTCATGGCCGCTGTCGCGGCACTCGGTCTTATGGCTGTTCCTGCGGGAGCTGCCATGACCGACAGGGCACAGGAGGAATGCGCGGCCGCTCCGGACCAGGTAGATGAGCGGGAGGAATACATCCGTTTCGGAAACTTCGACCAGTGGCTGGTGCGCAACATTAAGGAGAGCGGCATTATCGGCGGTAAGACCAAGACGCTCTATGCCATCGCGCCGAATGCGACGTGGAACAACGACAATCCCTACCACGGTTTGGGCGGTTCGCCGTGGGCCACTTCAAACGTTTTGGCCAAGGTGGCGGGCATCACGAAGACCAATGTGTCTGTCTACAAGGAAGCCCGCCCGGGCCACGGCTATTGTGCCAAGCTCTACACGCACGAGGAGAAATGCGTGGCGCTCGGTTTTATCAACATCCGGGTTCTTGCGGCCGGCTCCGTCTACCTGGGCAAGACTCAGGAGCCCATTACGGGAACCAAGAATCCCATGAGCAAACTCGACGCCGGCATCCGTTTCAACCGTCGGCCCAAGGCCATCCGTTTCGACTATAAGGTGAAACTCTCCGGACAGAAGAACCGCATCCGCCAGACTGGCTTCAGCAAGGTGAGCGAAGTGAAAGGCATGGACATGCCCGACTGTGTGCTTTACCTCCAGAAGCGTTGGGAGGACGCCGACGGCAACATTTTCGCCAAGCGCGTCGGTACGATGGTCGTCCGCTTCGACAAGTCCACGGACTGGGTCGACAATGCTACGTTTACCATTCATTATGGCGACATCACGCGCCAGAGTTTTTACCGCTCCTACATGGGGCTGACCTCGGGCGACCTCACGAAGTACGCCCGCAACAGCAAGGGCGACATGGTGCCTGTCAAGGAAGTGGGGTGGGCCGCTGCCAACGAGACGCCTACCCATATTGTCCTCCAGTTCGACTCGAGCCATGGCGGGGCCTACGTGGGCAGCGTCGGCAACACCTTCTGGGTAGACAACGTGCGCCTGGTATTTTAACCCGGGCGCCCCTATTTATATATAAAGGAGTGGCGCCACTGCGCAATGCTTGTTTCGGCAGCGTGAGCGGCGTGAAAAGCGGTCTGACCCGGCGGTCAGGCCGCTTTTTCAAGTTAAAAAAATAAAAACGGGGGGGTAAAATGTCGTTCGCGACTTTTTTGTAAATTTGTGGCGTAGTTACTAACATAAACAAAAGTGAGAACCATGAAAAAGATACTACGCTGTTTGATTGGACTCTGGTTGGCTGCATGCCTGCCGCTCGGATTGTATGCCCAAACGTACGACGTGAAAGGACAAGTCAAGGACGCTGAAACACGGCGGTCGTTGCCCTATGCCTCTGTGCAGCTGCTGACCGCCGACTCGGTGCTCTACGCCATCGGCCTTGCCGACTCGGCCGGCGTATTCCGGGTACCGTGCGACTCGGCCGGGCGCTACGTGCTGCGTCTGTCGGCCGTCGGTTACGACGCGTTGGGCCGCGACGTCACGTTCAGCGCCACACAATCGCACGTCGACCTGGGCGAGCTGTTCATGAAAGTCAGCGCCATGGCGCGCGAACTGGATGCAGCCACCATCGAGGGCAAGGCTTCGCCCCTGACCATTCGCAAGGACACATTCGTCTACGCCGCAAGCGCCATGAACGTCGAGGACGGCGCCTTGCTCAGCGCCCTCATCGCGCAGATGCCCGGTGTGAGGATGGACAAGGACGGCAACCTGACCTGGCAGGGCAAGACGATTGAAAGCCTCCTCGTGAACGGACGCAAGTTCTTCGGTGGGGACATCAAAACGGCGCTAATGAACCTGCCTGCCGAAATGGTGGCCAACCTGAAGGTCTACGACAAGAAGAGCGACATGGCCGAAAAGACAGGCGTGGACGACGGCGAGCGCACCACGGTCATCGATGTGGGCATCAAAAAGGAATATCAGGGGGCCTGGCTGGCCAACGCCGACGCCGGCGGCGGCTACGAGGACCGCTGGACGGGGCGTGCCTTCCTTTCGCGCTTCTCCGACCGCCTGCGTGTGGCTGTGGCCGGGTCGGCCAACAACCTGAACGGCAACGCCCAGGTCGACGAGAACGGCAACTGGCGCAACAGCGGTTTCCGCATGGGTTGGAGCACGTTTCGCAGCGCCAGCTCCTCGGTCAGCTGGAACAACAAGAACGACAAGAGCGCCAAAGGCTATCAGGAGCTGAACGCCAACGTGAGCTTCGGCCACGACAATACGGACTCCCGGAACGAAGTCTGGCAGGAGAACTACCTGCCCGGCACGGACCGCGTCTGGTGGAACCAGCGCACGCGCGACTGGCTCGGCAGCCGCCGGTGGAACGCCAGCATGAACTACGACGTCAATCTCGACACGCTCAACTCCCTGAACCTCAACGTCAGCTTCGGGCGAAACAAGAGCCGCAACACGCACTCCAACCTCGGTGCAACCCTTTCTGACGACCCCCAGCGCCACTTCCCGGACAACCCCTTGGACCACGTGTTCGGCGACAACCTGCCGCAAACGACGCGCGACATCCTCGTCAACACAATGAACGAGCTATCGCAAGGCCGCCACACGGATAACAACGTCAACGTCATCGCCAACTACTATCACCGTTTCCGCAACTCCCAGCACATGTTCGGCCTCAACGCCAGTTACTCGTATAACCAGTCGGACGCGACGGACTTTGCTTACTACGACGGGCGCTACTACACCGGAATGACGCCCGACGAGGTGCAGAACCAGTACAAACCGGGCGACAGTGAGAGCTGGTCGGCCAACGTCAATACGTACTTCCGCCTGAAGGTGGCCAAACAGCTCTGGTGGTCCATCGGCTACGTTTACAGTCGCAGCCACAGCGAGAGCGACAATTTCCTCTACCGCATGGACAGCCTGCCCGAGTGGACCGACCTGGCGCTCCACCCCTTCGGCAGCATCCCCACGCCCGACGAGCTGGCCGCCGTCGGCTTAAACCGCAACACGAAGCTGCGCACCTCGCGAAACCAGCAGCACTGTACCTACACCCAGCTTTCCGGCACCATCGGCCCGGTGGAGCTGAGCGCCTATGCCACCTACTACAGCAGCGACCGGGAGCTGGACTACATCCGCCCGGGACTGGTCGACACGACGCTCCACCGCCGGCGCAACTACGTATCGCCAAGCTTGAGACTGCGCTATAAGTTCTCCGACCGCACCTCGCTTCAGGCCTCCTACTCGGGCTCTCGGCAGGAAGTAGGACTGGAGAGCTACATCAGCCTTGTCGACGACTCCAAACCACAGGGTACCTTTGCCGGCAACCCGGACCTTAAGGACGGATGGGGCAACAACTACAACCTGAACTTCAGCACCTATATCGAGCGCCACGAGATGAGCATCTACGCCGGCGCCAACTACGGCAACAGCCGCAACAGCCGCACCAACGTCATGCGTTACAACGAGGCCACGGGCTACTACTTCAGCTTTCCCGTCAACGTCAACGGCAACTGGAGCACGGGAGTCTATGCCGGCTTCTCCATGGCCCTCGACAAGCAGAAGGAGTGGCACCTCGACTTTAACGCCAACGACAGCTACAGCGAGTCCGTCGGCTACCTCAGCGTGGGCGACGGTGAGGACGAGCTCAACACCATCCGCCGCAACTACCTCAACGGCCGTGTGGGCCTGAGTTACCGCAACAAGGACCTCTTCGTAAAGGTCAATGCCGGCGTGATACAGAATCGCAGCCGTAGCGACATGCAGCCCGAAAGCGACGAAACGGCTTACATCATCAACCCCGACATTACGCTGAGCTACACCACCCCCTGGCACATGACGCTCAGCACCGACTTTGGCCTTTGGGCCGGCCGGAAGTACATCAACCGTACGATGAACACCGACCAGTGGGTCTGGAACCTCAGCCTGTCGCAGAAGTTCCTTCCGGAGAAGAACCTGATCCTCAAACTCGAAGCCACCGACCTGCTCCACAGCCGCACGTCCGACACGCACTCCGTCAACGCATACAGCGTCTATACGGCCCACTACAACACCTTCGAACCCTATGTCGTCCTCCACGCCATCTATACCATCAAGTGGGGACAGAAGAAACGTTGAACCCGTCGGACAACGCACCGTCCGAAACCTTTTTTAATCCCGTCGCCCCCGCCGGACCTCCCAAGCCGGCGGGGGCGAATTTTTATTGCGACGGACGAGGCCTGCCCGTCGCCCGGCTTCGCCCGCTTCCTGCCGCACACATACGGCCGCCTGCGGGCGGGCCCGACAGCCCGGACACCGGTTTTACAAGTACTACGACAGAAAATCCTATCGTAGTCCCAGAAAATCCTATCGTAGTCTTAGGATTTTCTGGGACTACACTTGTAAAACGGGCTTAACCCAATGAAAGTACGCCGTCAGTCTCGCCCGCGAAGCCAGCTTCGGCCGACTCCCGTCTCGCCGACAATAGGGTGGGGAAGCAGTCTGGCCGGAATCAGAAAGGCAGTCCGACGGCAAAGTGGAACGTGAAGTCGCGGCTGAATCGGGGATGGACGATGGGGAAGTGCTCCCGCCGTGTGGTGTAGACAGGATTGACGGCCTTCATGCCGCCGTCGAAGCGCAGGATGAAGTAGTCGAAGTTCAGGCGGAGACCCAGTCCGTAGGCCACGGCAATCTGCTTATAGAACGTGTCGAAGCGGAATTTTCCACCCTCCTGCCCGGCGTAATTACGGGTGTTCCACACGTTGCCCGCGTCGACGAACACGGCGCCGTCGAACTTCCAGAAGAGGTGCGTGCGATACTCCACGTTCAGGTCAAGCTTGAAGTTGCCCGTGTGGTTGATGAAGTCCACATTGCCGTCCTTGCCGACAAAACTGCCGGGCCCCAGCTCGCGCACACTCCATCCGCGCACGCTGTTGGCACCGCCCGAAAAGTAGCGCTGTTCGTAGGGGATGATGGTCGAGTTGCCGTAGGGGATGGCGATGCCCAGCCCCACGTGAAAGGCTACGGAGTTGCGGTCGTTGATGAGGACACTCCTGGCAAAGTCGAAGTCGGCCTTGACGTACTGCGAGTAGGCAATGTTGAATAGGGTGTACTGTCCGTCGTTTCCTCGCGAGGCGTGGAATAGTTTCGAGGCGGCGTAGAGCAGGTTGCCCGCGCTTTCGATGTTGAAGCGGAACTGGTAGGCGTTCGTCTGATAAAGGTTGGAGCGGGTCCCGGCGCCGGCCCGCGCCGAATTGTAGACGAGCTGGTAGCCCCACTTCATGATGAAGAGATTCTCGTAGCTGTAGCGCAGAATGGCGTTGTGCGGGTCGTTGCTGTCCAGGTAGTCGCGGCGGAATGTGTCGGAAATCCAAGGCATGAATACGTAGTTCAGGCTCAACAGGTTGAGTCGGTGGCGCCAGCGGCGGTCGCTGTGGCGGAACCACTGGTAGTACCATGCGCCGGTAAGCACGCGGCGGTGGAACTCGGGGCGGTCCTGCGAATTGTACATGAGGCTGAACTCCGAACTTCCGCGGACGTCCATGCGCGAGGCGGCGGAGACGGGCAGCATAAAGGAGGGAAACAGCAGGCTGGCCTCGGCGCTGTATTCCAGGTAGTTGCTGGCGCTGTAGCCTTCGAGCCCGGTGATGGCCTCGTAGGCCCCGCGCAGCTTGACGGAGAAAACCTCGGCGCCGCGAAAGATATTGCGGTTGGCATAGGTCAGTGCGACAGCCGCGCCGAGGTCGCCCGCCGTGTTGGTACCCTCAAGCTCCGCGCTGAGCGTGTGCGGCTGATTGTAGTCGAGATAAACGTCGCAGTCGAGCAGGCCCGAGTCGGGCGTGCTGACGTCGGTGGTGCGCAGGGTGGAGTACTTCACAATTTGCAGGCTGTTCAGGCTGCTGTACGTGTCCTGTACGTCGCGTTCGCGGTACAGGCTGTCCGGCCGCATGGCGATATGGTTACGCAGCACGCGCCGGTAGAGGGTGGTGCGCCCGTCGTCGGTCAGGAAGCGCAGGCCGCGGTAGGTGCCTTCGCGGGCCGTGGCCGTGTCGTTGACCGCGTCGCGCACGGTGACCTCGCGCAGGCGGTAGGTGCGGTAGGCCCGCGCCGGGTCGGCGTCGGGCGGACAGGCGAAGTGCAGGGTCAGGCCTACGCCCTTCTCGCCGGCGCAGGTGTCGGCCGTGTAGGTGATGAACTCCTTGTGCACGTAGTAATAGCCTTCATCCTGCAACTGCCGGACGATGCGCGAACGCTCCGCCTCGAGCACGGCGGACTCCAAAGGCATACCTTTATATAACAGCGAACGCCCCTGCCGGTGCCGCACGGCATTCGCTATCTCGGGCGCATCGAACGTGTAGCCCACACTGTCCACGTAGTAAAGTGCCCCGGGGCGCAGATGGTAGGTCAGCGACGTCTTGTGGCCCTTTCGCGTCAGCAGGGTGTCGACCGCCGCGTGCAGATAGCCCTTGTCCATCAGCGCCACGCGCAGGCTGTTCATGGCGTAAGCGGTCATGGCTGAGTCATAGACTACCGGCGCCTCGCCGAGCTTGCGGACGAAGCGGTTGATGCGCTTCGTCGTGTCCGTCCCCGACAGGCAATAGATGCCGAGAGGCACCTTGACGAGGTTAAACCAACGCGAGTTGGGCTCTTGGCGGACATGGGCACGGTACTGCGAGGGCTTGACCGCCTTGGTGTCGCTCGTGACGTGCACGGAGCTGAGCACCGTTTCATCCTCGTCCAGGAAACGGGCCGATGAGCAGCCGTTCAGGAGCGTCAACATGCCGAACAACGTGAGCCAAGCCAGCGCCGGAAGAGCCGATTTTAACGATGGAAAGTACATTTAGCCGCAAAGGTAAGACTAAAATGAGGAAAAAACTTTGTAGCTTTGCCCAAATTTCAATCAACGGAGAGAAAATGCTCAGCCACCGACAGCTGAAATGGATTCGCTCACTGGCACAGAAAAAATACCGCGACGAGAGCGGCTGCTTCGTAGCCGAAGGGCCGAAAGTCGTAGGCGACCTGCTGCCTTATTTCGACTGCGTTTTCCTGGGCCGCACGGCCGACTGTACCCTTGATGTCACCACGTTTTCCGTCGGCGAGACGGCCATGCTGACCGGCGCCGAACTCGAACGCGCCAGCTTCCTGAAAACGCCGCGTGAGGTAATAGCCGTGTTCCGCCAGCCCGCGATGGACGCGACGGACTTGGCCGCACTGCCCGGGCGGGAACTCTGTCTCGCGCTGGACACCGTGCAGGACCCCGGCAACCTGGGCACCATCGTGCGGCTGGCCGACTGGTTCGGTATTCGCCACATTTTCTGTTCTCCGTCGACGTCGGACGTGTTCGCCCCCAAGGTCGTACAGGCCACGATGGGCGCCTTGGCCCGCGTACGGCTGCACTACGGGTCGCTGCCCGACCTGATGCGGCGGCTGGACGCTGACGTCCCGGTTTACGGCACTTTCCTCGACGGCGACGACCTGTACGCCACACCGCTTGAACAGCGCGGTCTGCTGGTCATGGGCAACGAGGGTAACGGCATCTCGCCCGAGGTCGAAGCCTGTGTCCGCCAGCGGCTCTACATCCCCAACTACCCGTCTGGCGTTCCGACAAGCGAGAGTCTCAATGTGGCGATTGCCACAGCCGTGGCCTGCGCCGAGTTTCGCCGACGTGCTAACAAAAGGTGAAAATGGGAATCCCTTTGGACTTTTCAGCTTTATACGGAATTTTGCTGGGCGTCAGTGCCCAGTGTGCACTGCCCCTGCTTTGGGCCCGACTGCGTGAATACTCCACATTACGCCGGGCTTGGAAAAAATATACACAGACAGAGGACGGCGTGCCCGACCGGGCACCGGCCATCAGCGTAGTGGTACTCACCCGCGACCAGGCCGCAACGCTCGAGGCAAACCTGCCGGCCATCCTGGAACAACAATATCCGTTCTTCGAGGTCATCGTCGTGTACGACATTGCCGAGGACGACACGAGCGACGTGATGAAGCGACTGGAAGCAAAGTACACCCGACTGCGCCATACGTTCATCCCTTCGACCACCCGTTTCATCAGTTACGAAAAACTGGCTGTTACGCTGGGCATTAAGGCGGCTAAACACGACTGGGTGTTCCTGACGCGCGCCGACTGCCGGCCGGCCAGCGACGAGTGGCTCATGGGATTCTCGCACAAACTGACGAGCGACAAGGATTTGGCCATCGGTTACGCCAACTACGTGGACGACGGGAGCTGGCGTGTCCGCGCAGCCATTTTCCGACGCCTGCGGCGCAACTTCTTTAACTTCAGTGCCGCCTTAAGCGGACGGGCCGTGGGAGGCGACGGTTGTAACATGGCTGTCCGCAAAAGCCGTTTCATGGCGATGCAAGGCTACACCTCGCAGCTGACCTATACGTGCGGCGAGGACAGTCTGCTCGTAGACCGGCTGGCAGAGAAAGGGAATACAGCCGTAATATGCAGTGCGGACACGACGGTGCTACAGGCGGTGCCAACGCGGCAGCAGCTGAAAACGGTGGAAATGTCGCAAGCCGAAGCCCTGCGACACCTCAGTCGCCGCGGTAAGCGGTTGCGCATGGGAAGGGCATTGGTTTCGTGGTGCGCCTACGGCCACTACGTCGCCCTGTGGTGCGCCTTAGCCGCGAGACTGCTCTCGCTGTGGCCCTTTGCCGCGTACAATGTGCAGGAAATATGGATGGACGGTGCCTGGCTGATATTGTTAGGCTTAATGCCCGTAAGCGAGACCTTTGTTTTAAGAAAAAGTACCCGCGCGGTCGGTGAGCGCGACTTCGGTCCGCAAATCGCGGTCTACGACGTGACGGCTCCCTTGCGCCGGGCTTACATAAAATGGTGTCGCTGGCGTCACCGCAAGGACTTCCGCCGACGTTGGTGACGGCTCAGTCCTGCTCTTTTTTCTGCTGGTCGAGCAGCTGGAAGTCCTTTTTACGCAACTTGAAACTGTTGGTGAGATACTTGTCGCGCACCACCTGATTGGCGGCAAGTTCTTCGGGCGTCCCCTGGAAGAGGATGCGTCCTTCGAAAAGGAGGTAGGCGCGATCAGTGATGCAGAGCGTCTCCTCGACGTTGTGGTCCGTGATGAGAATGCCGATGTTGCGGTCCTTTAGTTTCCAGACAATATATTGGATGTCCTCGACCGCAATAGGGTCGACGCCGGCAAAGGGTTCGTCGAGCATGATAAACTTGGGATCGATAGCCAGGCAGCGCGCTATCTCCGTACGCCGGCGCTCGCCGCCCGACAGTTGATCGCCCTTGTTCTTCCTTACTTTTTGCAAACGGAACTCGGCAATCAGGCTTTCGAGCTTCTCTTTCTGATACTCGCGGGGACGGCCCGTCATTTCGAGCACGGAGGCGATGTTGTCCTCGACGCTCATCTTGCGGAACACCGAGGCTTCCTGCGCCAGGTAGCCGATGCCCTGTTTTGCCCGCTTGTAGACAGGAGCGTCCGTAATGTCCTTTTCGTCAAGAAAGATGCGGCCTCTGTTGGGCACTACGAGACCTGTCGTCATGTAGAACGACGTCGTTTTGCCTGCTCCGTTCGGACCGAGCAGGCCGACGATTTCGCCCTGCTTGACGTCGAACGAGACGTCGTTGACGACGGTGCGCTTTCCGTACTTCTTGACGAGACCTTCCGTGCGCAGCACCATGCGCGTGGAGGGCGATTGGGCCTGAATGTTCTCCTGTTCCATGATTTTTGAGTAGTGATGGCGTGCAAAAGTAAGTAAATCATCCCGATTTCGGGCGCTTCGCCCCAAAACTCTTTTGCTTGACAGAGTTTTTTGGGAATTAAATCCGTAATTTTGCAGCAAATCACAAGACAAAGCAATGCTTATCCACAGTTGTCTGACTTCCTTTGGCCGCTACCTGCAGTTGATGGGGCGCACGTTCACAAGGCCCGAACGTTTCCGGATGTTTCTCCGGCAATACGTAAAGGAGATGTCGCAGTTGGGTGTCGACTCCATCGGCATCGTGCTCCTTATCTCCTTTTTCATCGGCGCTGTCATCTGTATTCAAATCAAGCTGAACATCCAAAGCCCGTGGATGCCCCATTGGGTTTCCGGTTATACGACGCGCGAAATCATGCTGCTCGAGTTTTCATCCTCTATCATGTGTCTGATCCTCTCAGGTAAAGTGGGGTCGAACATTGCTACGGAGCTGGGTACCATGCGCGTCACGCAGCAGATAGACGCCCTCGAGATCATGGGGGTCAACTCGGCCAATTTCCTCATCCTGCCGAAGATTGTCGGACTGGTGACAATGATACCGCTGCTCGTCATCTTCAGTATCGTCAGCGGTGTGGCGGGTGCTTACGCCACGGCTTACGTCGGCCACATTATAACAGCCACCGACCTTACGGCCGGTATGCAGCACGAGTTCACCCAGTGGTTCGTGTGGATGGGCATCATCAAATCGCTGTTCTTTGCCTTCATCATCTCCAGCGTATCGGCCTTTTACGGCTACAACGTCGAGGGCGGCTCCATTGAGGTCGGTAAGGCCAGCACGAACGCCGTCGTGGCCAGCAGTATGCTGATATTGTTTTCCGACCTGTTCCTCACGCAACTCCTCTCGTAATGATAGAGCTTAAACACCTGTACAAGTCTTTTCCCGACAAGAGCGTTCTGGAAGACATCAACACCGTTTTCGAGAACGGCAAGACCAACCTGATCATTGGGCAAAGCGGTTCGGGAAAGACGGTGCTCATGAAGTGTCTCGTGGGCTTATTGGAGCCCTCGCAAGGCGAAGTCTTATACGACGGTCGCGACTTTGTGCATATGTCCAAGCGCGAGCGGACCAAGCTCCGCCGCGAAATGGGCATGATCTTCCAAAGCGCGGCTCTCTTTGACTCCATGTCGGTTCTCGAGAACGTCATGTTCCCGCTCGACATGTTCTCTCTCGACTCCTACAAGGAGCGCCGGCGCCGTGCGCAATTCTGCCTGGACCGCGTCAACCTGCTCGAAGCACAGGACAAATACCCCGGCGAAATCTCGGGAGGTATGCAGAAACGCGTAGCCATAGCCCGCGCCATTTCGATGAACCCGCAGTATTTGTTTTGCGACGAGCCCAATTCAGGCCTCGACCCAAAAACATCGCTCGTCATTGATGAGCTGATTCACGGCATCACGAAAGAGTTTAACACCACTACCGTTATCAACACGCACGACATGAACTCCGTGATGGGCATCGGCGAGCACATCCTCTTTATCTGTAACGGCCGCAACGAGTGGCAGGGCTCCAAGGACGACATCATGGGTTCGCAAAACGAGCAGCTCAATAACTTCATCTTCGCCTCCGACCTGTTCCGCAAAGTGAAGAAGGCGGAAATGGAGGAGCAGCGAGACGCCCGGCGATAGTTAGTTTCCTGAATCTGCCAAGCCCTTGTCGCGCAACAGATGCAGCAGATGTAACGTGTGCATCTGCGCGCCGCGATGCCCCAAATGGTAATGTGTATTATAAAGTAAGCTGTCGGGAAAACTACACTCACCAGGACGGCAAACAAAAGGTATGTCTAAAGTTGTAAAGGCAGAATCGACGGATTGAATGTCGGCGGCATGTGAGTGCAGATAACTGACAGCCACCGAGGGCGGGTATAGAACAACGTCTACGCCGCGCTTTTTTACCTCTTTCACCTGCTGAACAAAATGGAGCAAGTAATCCGCATTAAGCTCCTGCGGTGTTGAAGATGTCTCGGCCGGCGCTGTGTAATGAGACAAGCTGTCCGGCCAATGTGCGACCATGTCTCCGTATTCATTGAATGCAGACATACGCGAAAGCTGAGTATGGTTGGCCCTCTTTAACGCCCAGGCTGTGGCCGTGTACCGGACTTTTTCTTTAAGGTAAAACGGCGTATTTTCAAGTACGGTGCTCCATTGTTTCATGTCAAGTAAGGAGGCAACGCGTCCGTCGCTAAGATAAAAAATATCAGCCAAGGGATGCCCGCCGTATGCCGTAGCGGCAAAGAAATGCTCATACTCGGGAGAAAGAACGAGAATATCTCCTCGTTTTAAGTAACGGCTCGCATCATCTACAATGAACTTTAGTCCGAGACCTGCATGAAGTCCCGCATTAATTACGGGCCGGTTCAGAGAATCGGTCAATAGCTTGCTGTCATATCCAAAAGCCACATTACTGCCGCCAAGAATGACAACTTTGTTTCTGTCAGTGCTATCCAGGCGCGCCGTCTTGACGAAATACTCACGCATATAACCGTCCGGATTATAGGGCAGGATGAGATTCAAGATAAAAAGCACGCCGACAAATAGACAGGTAAAGGCTATGGTTCGTATGAGGAAACGTTTCATCAGTGCTGGGCTATTTGTTTTTTAGGAAACGGGATTTCGTGACAACTGTGGTGAAGGCTGCGGAATCAATTACTATTTCAACAATAAGGCACAGGGGACTCCTCGCGGCGGGGTTAGAACTGGAAATATATGAAAGCCTGTCCGGTAGTATAGGAAAGGAAACTCCAAACAGAAAAAAGCAAGTAGCCACACCAACGTACGGGGAGCTTG
The DNA here is from genome assembly GCA_944322325.1 of uncultured Alloprevotella sp. Classification (GTDB taxonomy): domain Bacteria; phylum Bacteroidota; class Bacteroidia; order Bacteroidales; family Bacteroidaceae; genus Alloprevotella. The sequence goes on along the minus strand of CALUOQ010000007.1, from coordinate 62,238 downwards.
GCAGACCAGCAGAGGGGATGAGGCTTCATACGGCTTTTCCATTCGAGAAGCAGCATCACGAAAATAGCTAACGAAGACTCAGCTACAACAAGTAAAGTCATACCGTCGAGGTTGGGGAACGCGTAAGCGGACAAGTCTGCCAGTCGCGCAATATAATGGAGCGCCTGATGAATGTCCGTCGCCCGGAAGATGATCCAGCCTATGGTCACGAGAAGGAAAGTCACTCCCATTTGCAGCACCTCGTGCGGACGGGCCCACGTCCTGCCCGCGGCGACCACATCGGTGTATTTGCGGTTTCGCCCGAGGAGTATGAGCGGCAGGAAAAGGGCGGCATGGTAGGCTCCCCAAGTGATGAAGGTCCAGTTGGCACCGTGCCACAGGCCGCTCAAAAGGAAGATGGCGAACGTGTTGCGGACAATGAGGCTACGACGTACCCGACTGCCGCCAAGAGGTATGTAGACGTAATCGCGAAACCAAGTGTTCAGCGAAATATGCCAGCGCCGCCAGAATTCGGCAATGTCGCGCGAAAAATAGGGAAGGTTGAAGTTTTTCATCAACCGGATGCCGAACAGTTTTGACGTACCCATCGCGATGTCCGAATAGCCAGAGAAGTCACCGTAAATCTGGAAGGCAAACAAGATCGCTCCGATGAGCAGCGTCGTGGCGTTGTAGCTATTCACGTCCGCAAAGACCACGTTCACCACGGCAGCAGCGCTGTCTGCCACGGCCAGCTTTTTGAAAAATCCCCAAAGCATGAGGCGACAGCCGTCGCAGGCTTCGGCATAGTCGAACGTACGGCGCCGAAGAAATTGCGGGTAAAGATTGGTTGCCCGCTCGATAGGGCCGGCCACCAGCTGAGGGAAGAAGCTGACAAAGGCAAAGAACGCGATGGGGTCGCGAGCCGTTTCGATGCGTTTGCGGTAGACATCAATGGTATAACTAAGGGCTTGGAACGTGTAGAAGCTGATACCGACAGGAAGAAGTACGTTCAGCGTAACGTAGTCAAGCTCATAGCCAATAGCCGCAAAGAGTTCAATGAGATTTTCCTGGAAGAAATTGAAATACTTGAAGAGGCAGAGAATGCCCAAGTTAAGCACGATGTTGGCCGCGGCGATGGCCTTGATTTGCTTCTTGCCTTTCCCTTTTGCGCGGCTGCGGTCTATCCACAAGCCACTCAGGTAGCTGCAATAGGTAGTGAACGCAATAAGAAAAAGGAAACGCCAATCCCACCAACCGTAAAACACGTAGCTGGCGATGACGATGAACGTATTCTGAACCCTTAGGCTGCTTCGTCGTCCCAGCCACCAGTATATGCAGAATACCAGTGGCAGGAACAACAGGAAAGCAATGGAATTAAACAGCATGGCTCCGAACGACCTTTATGCGTTAGAACACAAACCGGACTACGTCGTTGAATACGGCGTAGAGCATCAGGAGCATCAGGAGCGACATGCCCACAATCTGTGCACGCTCCATGAATTTCTCGCTCGGTGTGCGGCGGGTGACCATCTCGTAGATGAGAAAGAGCACGTGGCCGCCGTCGAGGGCCGGGATAGGGAGGATGTTCATGAATGCCAGCATCAGGCTGATGAAAGCCGTCAACTCCCAGAAGCGGTCCCACTGCCAGGCCGAGGGGAACATGCTGCCGATGGCGCCGAAGCTACCGATACTTTGCGCGCCGTCCTTGGTGAAGAGATATTGCAGGTCGCTGACGTAGCCCGACAGCTTCTGCCAGCCGTAGGCCACACCGGCAGGGAAAGATTCGAAGAAACCGTATTCACGCGTCACGGTCTTGTATTCACTCAAGGGGGTGGCCATGTAGATGCCCATCTGGAACGAAGGTGTCAGCGTGAGCGTCACGGTGTCTGCCCGGCTCGCCCCAGCGTGGCAGAAGGCGAGTTCCACACGCCGCAGGCGGGCGCTGTCTGCCGGGTTCCCCGCGGCGAGCACGTCGTTCAGCCGCCCCATCTGGTCAGCGTATTCGTTCCACGTCGTGAGGGGCTGTCCGTTGAACATGACGAGGCGGTCACCGGCCCTCATTCCGGCCTGGGCAGCAGGCGAGCCGGGCATGACGCTGTCTATGACCGAGGGTGAAAGGATGTTGATAAAAGGCGGTTCCTCCTTAATCATGTCGAGGAGATTCAGGTCGCCGGGCAGGGCGATTTGCACTTCCCGACCGCCGCGCAACACGGTGGCGGTATGGGCTTCCGACAGGTCGCGGTAGACGTGGTCTATCGACTTGCCGTCGAAGCGCACCACTTCGCCCTTGTCGGTCGCCACGAGGATGTCGCCGTCGCGGAAGCCCAGCTGTTGAGCCGTCTCGTTGAACTTGAAACCGTAGGTCATGTTCTTCACGGGGATATAGCTGTCGCCCCAAGTGAAGAGCACCATGGAATAAATGAAGAGCGCGAGCAAAAAATTGACGAGCACGCCGCCAATCATGACGAAGAAGCGTTGCCACGCCGGTTTGGAGCGAAACTCCCACGGCTGGGGCGGCTGCTTCATCTGCTCGGTGTCCATCGATTCGTCTATCATGCCTGCAATTTTTACGTATCCGCCCAGCGGCAGCCAACCGATGCAGTAGGTCGTGTCGCTGTTCTTCGGCTTGAACTTAAAGGGCGTAAACCACGGGTCAAAGAAAAGACAGAATTTCTCTACCCGGATTTTGAACAGTTTGGCGAAAAAGAAGTGCCCTGCCTCGTGGAGCAACACCAGAATGGCGAAACACAGCAGCAGTTGCAGGGTCTTGATGAGGAATACTTCCATAAGGGGAAACTGAGGTTAAATAAGTTCTTCGGTAAGTTGTCGGACGGCTTTGTCGGTCTCGATATAAGTTTCCAGCGTCGGATGCGCTTCAAACGGAGCCAGCACCATCATGCGGCGAAGGGTGTCGCCGATTTGCAGGAAAGTGATGCGCCCTGCGCGGAAGGCTTCGTTCAGTACCTCGTTGGCCGCGTTGACGATGCAGGGCATATTGCCGCCTGCGCGCAAGGCTTCGTATGCAATGGCCAGGCAGGGGAAGCGTTCCGTGTCAGCCGCTTCGAAATGGAGTGTACCCACTTTCAGCAGGTCGAGTCGGTCGCTCCGCAACATGGGACGCTCCGGGTAGGTGAAGGCGTACTGGATGGGGAGACGCATGTCGGGCACTCCGAGCTGCGCCTTGACGGCACCGTCCGCAAACTGCACGGCCGAGTGCATGATGCTCTCCGGGTGGACAAGCACTTCGATGCGTTCGGGCGCCACGTCGAAGAGCCAGCGGGCCTCGATGACCTCGAAGCCTTTGTTCATCATTGTGGCGGAGTCGATGGTTATCTTAGCCCCCATGGCCCACTGCGGATGGCGCAACGCCTGTTGCGGTGTGACACGGCGCAGTTCGTCGGCCGAGGCTGTGCGGAAAGGGCCTCCCGAGGCGGTGAGCAGGATTTTTTCGATGCGGTTGCCCCGTTCGCCGGCCAGACACTGGAAGATGGCCGAATGTTCGCTGTCCACGGGCAGCAGGGGTGCTCCTTTTTCGGTGGAGAGGCGGGTGATGAGTTCGCCTGCCACGACGAGGGTCTCCTTGTTGGCCAAAGCGATGGTTCGCCCGGCTTCGATGGCCTTTATGGTAGGGCGCAGGCCGGCAAATCCGACCATGGCGGCCAATACGATGTCGGCCTCCGTGCTGGCGGCAACTTGGCAAATGGCCTCCGTGCCGGCACAAATTTCTACGGGAACATCGCCGACAAGTTCGCTCAGCGCCTCGCGCTTCGCTTCGTTGGCGATGACCGCGACTTGCGGGCGGAACTCCCTCACTTGTTCGGCCAGGCGTTCCACGCTGTTATTGGCCACCAGCGCGTAGACCCCGAAACGGTCGGGGTGCTGGCGGACCACATCGAGCGCCTGCGTGCCGATGGAGCCGGTCGAGCCGAGCAGGGTGATTAGCTTTTGCTTTTTCATTGGGTGTCGGTCTAATTCAGGTCGAGCAGTCCGTCCGGGATTTCCACGACGAGCTCGCGCCGTTTGGCGTCGTAGTCGTGGATAAGCTCCGGGTGGACGGGTATCATCAGCTCACGGCCTTCAGACGTGTGCAGGGTGAACAGGATGTTGGCAGACCGGTCGTCCACCGCGTCGACCACGCCGATGCGCTCGCCACGGCCGTCGAACACGGTATATCCCACGAAGTGCCGCCAGCTGGCCGGCACACCGGCCGGTTCGTCGGGCATGGCCGCCTTGGGGTAAAACACCGTCGCGCCGACCAGTTGGCGGGCCTGCGCTTCGTTGTCGACATGCTCGAATTTGACAATGGCTGTCGTATGGTTCTTAAACTGATATTCTTCCCAGTAGAAGGGCACCAGGATGCCGTCTATCTGACAGACGAAATACTCCGCCGTGCCGTTGTCGAAACCGTCGTCGGTATATTCCATCTCGACCTCACCGACGAGCCCCCGGCTTCGGGTGATGCGGCCAATGTAAAAGACGTCGTCTTCGTGTATCATGCCAGTCGGGTGATGCGGGCGCCGAGTGCGTTGAGCCGCGTCTCTATGTGTTCGTAGCCCCGGTCAATCTGTTCCACGTTGTCGATGCGGCTGGTCCCCTCGGCACTGAGGGCCGCGATGAGCAAGGCGATGCCGGCACGGATGTCGGGCGACACCATGCGGCGCGCCCGGAGCCGGATGCGCCGGTCGTGCCCCACGACAACGGCGCGGTGGGGGTCGCACAGGATGATCTGCGCACCCATCTCTATGAGCTTATCGACGAAGAAAAGGCGGCTTTCGAACATTTTCTGATGGAAAAGCACCGAGCCGCGTGCCTGCGTGGCGACGACGATGAGTACGCTGAGCAGGTCGGGTGTGAGCCCCGGCCACGGAGCGTCGGCCAGCGTCATGAACGAGCCGTCGATGAACGACTCGATGCAGTAATGCCGCTGCTCGGGAATGAAAAGGTCGTCGCCGCGGCGCTCGATGCGCACGCCGATGCGCCGGAAGGATTCGGGAATGATGCCCAGCTGGTCGTAGCCGACGTCCCGTATGGTCAGTCCGCCGCCCACCATGGCCGCCATGCCGATGAAACTGCCGACTTCTATCATGTCGGGAAGTATCGTGTGTGTGGCACCGTGCAAGCTTTTTACGCCCTCGATGGTCAGCAGGTTCGAAGCGACGCCGCTGATGCGTGCGCCCATCGCGTTGAGCAGGTGGCAGAGTTGCTGGATGTAGGGCTCGCACGCCGCGTTGTATATCGTCGTTGTGCCTTCGGCCCGCACGGCTGCCATGAGGATGTTGGCCGTTCCGGTGATGGAAGCCTCGTCCAGCAACATGTATTTCCCCGCAAGGAGGGGCGCCTCGATGCGGAAGAGGCCCCTTTCGTCGTCGTACTGGAACGTGGCGCCCAGTTGGCTGAGTCCGTAAAAGTGGGTGTCCAGCCGTCGGCGGCCTATCTTGTCGCCACCGGGGCGGGCCACGACAGCGCGTCCGAATCGGGCCACCAGCGGACCGACAAGCAGGATGCTGCCGCGCAGCGACGTGCATCGCGTCAGGAATTCGTCCGTTTCCAGATAGTCCAGGTTGATGCTGTCGGCCTGGAAGGTAAATGCCCCCCTGGCCGTCTGCGTCACTTTCACGCCGATGTCGCGAAGCAGTTGGATGAGATTGTTGACGTCGAGTATGTCAGGCACGTTGCTGATGCTGACCGGTTCGGCGGTCAGCAGGGTGGCGCAAATCACCTCCAGCGCTTCGTTCTTCGCGCCTTGCGGGGTGATTTCGCCCGTCAGTCTGTGTCCGCCCTCTATCTGGAATGAAGCCACTTTGTGTGCTTAGAAATTACGTTTGTAACGTTTGTTCATGCGTCCGGCGGCGCGTGACGCTTGCGGGACGGCGCCCCTCGCAGGCTGAATGTCCTCGGGCTCGAGCACGACGGCGCCGTCCGTGTATCGGGCCAGGTCGTCGACGATTTTCCGGTCGTTGAGCGCGTCCTTGTTCCACTCGCCCAGGCTGCGCTTCATCTGCCCGGCCACAAGCAGGGCCAGCTGCCGGCGTTCTTCGCCTTCCGGCATTTCCTTGAGCTTGCGTGTCAGTTCTTCAATGAGCAGTCCGTAGTGGCGGTATTTGATGCGCGACTGCGGATAGGGCAGGCGCTTGGGAGCCGTGTCGGCCTGTTTGGGCGTGATGGGGTAGGGGTAGTCCACGTCCAGCCGGTAGCCCGACATCAGGGCCAAGTGGTCCCACAGCTTGTGGCGGAAATCGGGCTGGCTGCGTCCGGCCGGGAAAAAACCGGCCATGACATTGACGATGGTTTCGGCAAGGGCTTGACGCTGCGCGCGGTCGGTGAGCCCGACGGCGTAGTCCACCATGTTTTGAACCAGACGTCCGTATTCCGGAAGTACGAGGCGGGGCCTCTGCGTATTATAGTCCATGAAGCAAGTCTTTGGGTTTTGATGTGACAAATTGTTTGAGATAGAACGGCTCGAAGTAGGCGACATCCTCAAAGCGCCCTTGAGCCACGGCGCGCTCTGCCAGCGGAAACATGTGGCGCGCCAGCGGGTGGACGTCGTCTATGAAATGTGCGTTCGGATGGGGCAGCACGGCCTTGCACTTGGCTGCGCCGTTCCCCATGAAGTACACGGGATGCGCGGCGAGCAGGTCGGCGAAGCTGTCGGGACCGACAATCTCGGCGCCGACGGGGCGCACGGCACGCAGGGCCCGGTCGAACACCGCGTCGTACACCTCCATGCGCCGTGCGTCGACCATCGGGCAAAGCAGGGCGTCGTCGGGCAATTCCTCGCCGTAGAGCAACGTCGGCACGCAAAGCAGCTCGAGCGTGCTGACCGCAATGAGCGGTACGCCGCGGCCGTAGCAGACACCCTTGGCCGTCGATACCCCGATGCGCAGCCCGGTGTACGAACCCGGTCCGGCACTGACAGCCACAGCGTCGAGCGGGATGGCGTGGCTGTCGGCAAACGACAGTGCTTCGGCCACGTACGGCGCCAAGAGTGCCGCGTGGGAAGGGCCGTCAAAGTTTTCTTCGTGATAGATGCACGCCCCGTCCTGGCTGAGCGCCACGGAGCAGACGGACGTTGAGGTTTCGATATGTAAGATGCACGACATGCTCGGTCTTTCCTTGGTATGTCCGGACGGTACAGGCCCGTACGGCCGGGCAAATTTAACAATATATTCGGGGATGGCCGCGCTTTCCCGGCGAAAAAACACCGCACCCGCTTTCACGTGTGGCAGCGAGGAAACAAAATGCCGGTGACGTAGTCCTGTAAATGTTTTACCCTTGGCACGCCCGTAACTGCGAAAAAATCTGTCGCCTTCCGGTTCAAGTGACGCGGGATGTCGGCCCGCGGGCGTGCCTGACGGCGCGCTGTTTAAGGGACTCGGCGGTGCACACCTATAAGGCTACGTACCTCATAAACAAGTGTAGTCCCCGTTTCTTTTATCGTAGTCCCAGAATTTTCTATCGCAGCGACAGGATTTTCTGTCGTAGTACTTGTCTTTCCCGGCGTTGTAAGCAGTCGTTCGCCCGATGCGGCGTAGTCGGCACCGGGCGGACGCTGGAGGCGAATCACTGCCTGTTCTTCTTCGGTTGCAGGTCGAGGCGGTAGACGGCGCGCAGCATGACGTAGCGTGGGATGATGTTGTAATAGTAGGCCCAGCGGCTGCGGCTGTCGACGCCCGTACTGGTGCTCGACAGGTTGCCGAGGATGTCCCACGCGTCGACCATGAAGGTCAGGCGGTTTTTCCAGACGCGTTTGGACAGGCGCGCGTTCCATACGAGGTCGCTGCGGTTCATCTCGTCGTTGTCGTAGCCGCGGCGCGTGTAGAGCGTCAGGTCAGTGGAGAGCTGCAACTCCCAGGGCAGGTCGACGACGGCGTTGGCGCCACTGCGCACGTTCCACGTGTTGACGTCGTTGAAGTCGTCGCGGTTGGCCACGGCGTGGTTGTAGCCCACAGCGCCCGTCAGGCCGACGCTCACCTTGTTGTAGCGGTAGTTGATGCGCAGGGTTTCGTCCACGTAGTACGAGCGCGTCGTGGTGCGCCGCGGGTCGACGTCCGCCTGGCTGCTGGCGTAGTCCACCGAGTGGCTGAAGCTGTTGCTGGTGTTCGTGGACAGCGTGAAGCGCCGCTTGCGGTCGAGGGGCGTGGTGAAGCCGATGTTCAGCCAGGCGCCCCAATTGCCGTCGACGTTGACGGGCTGGTTCGTCGTGACGCCCGTGGCGCGGTCGTAGGTGTAGCGCATGGCCGTGGCGTTGTGCGTGTAGTGGTAGGCGACGTTGCCGTACAGTTGCCGCTCCTTGGATTGCAGCCACTTGTCGGCGCGGTAGTTGAAGTCCACGTGGAAGTCGGCGGTCTGCTTCAGGTTGGGGTTACCGAGGGTGATGTTGAGCGGGTCGGCGGCGAACGTCTTGTCCACGAGGTTGGTCATGGAGGGCGCCGAGGTCTGTATCGTGGCGTTGAGTGTCATTTCGTGGCGGTAGCCCGGCGTGCTGCGCCGTAGTCTAAAGTAAAAGTAGGGTAAGACGTAGTGTTTCTTCACCTGCTGGTCCTCGGGGCTGCTGCGGAAGCTGAAGTCCGTTTTCTGGAAGCGGACGTTTGTATTGGCTTGAACACGCCATGCCGCATAGCGTTTACCGTCAGGAGTTTCTTCGTCACGATTCCACTGCCAATTAAGCGTCACGGTGTGGGTGTACCGGTGTTGGGTGCCCCAATAGCTGTTGTCGCGGTCAAGAGCTTCGAGCAGGGCTTCCGCTTGGGAGGGAAGCCAGCCCAGTGGCTTGTCGTCGCTCCCCTCGAGTACGTCGAGGCGGTAGTGCAGCTGGTCGCTACTGGAATAATCGTAAGCGAACGCATAACTTGGGGTAAACATAAGGTCATCTGTCCAGTGCCATAAGTACTTTCCCATTACGCGATAAGAAAAATCATTGGAGGGCGTAGAACGGTAACGGTTACGGGCGTCATCCTGTAGAATACTGTTCTCGTAAAAATTACGGACGTAATGATTGAAATTAGTCCTTTCGTTGTTCGAATAAGAAACATTCGCATCCAAAGTAAAGCCATCCATACTATAGGGTATCTTCCAAAGTCCCCAAAAAGCGAGGTTTCCGTTCGAACCTTTTTCCTCACCTATGCTTTGTTGCCCGACGCGCTTGATGAGGTTACGCACGGCCGAGGTCCACGACGGCGTGAAAAGACTGTCGATGACAGCGAGGTAGTCCTCATCGGGCTGGACGGAAAAAGTACCCGCCTGTAACAGGGTACTGTAGTCACGCTTGTAAAAATTAAAGTTGGGCGAAAGACTCATTCCTATGGAACTCCCTTTGTGTTTACCGTTAAACTTGAATCTGTGGCCCGTTGCAATGTTCAAATTACTGCTGTTTGAACCATACGAAGTCACGTCGTAAGTATCGCCGCCCGCAAGGAAATTGGTGGACGTACCACTCCACATGTTGTCGTTGTCCGTATAGTTCACATCAACGTTTCCAGATAGTTCAAAACGATTGCGCTTGTCATAAACGCCGTAATCCATACCCGCGCGTTTGGCAGCGGAGAGTCCCCCCGAGGGGTCTACGTCGCCCCATCCGCCGTTGCCGTCAGGCTTGCGGCGGTCATTTACGTTGTTGAGGTTACCGAAGAACGTGATGCGCGACTGCGGCGTGTAACGTAAGGCGAAGAGACGGCCCAGGTAGCGGTCTCGCGTGCCGCCGCCCCATTCCGTGTTGGCCAGCCAGCCTATCGAGTATTGCCGCTTCAGCTTCACGTCCATCACGTACGTACCTTCGTCCATTTTTCGTCCCATTAATTTACTCAGGTCACTTTCTTTTTCATATACCTGTACCTGTTGCACCATGTAGGCGGGCAGGTTGTCGAGCAGCACGGTGTTGTCGCCCTTGAAGAAGTCCCGCCCGTTGAGCAGAAGGCTTTCCACGAAACGGCCTTGTACCATGATGCGCCCGTCAGGCTTCAGTTCGGCTCCGGGCAACTGGGCTATCAGGGCGTCGAGCATGGAGCCTTCCTGAAGCTGAAAGGCGTCCGCATTGTATATAAGGGTGTCGTTCTTGGTGTAAAACTTGATTTTTGTAGCTCGAACGGTGGCTTCGCCCAATTTATGGTTTTGATCGGACAAGGAAAGACGGCGCATAGTAACTGAACCCAAAGGCATTCTGGCACCCTTCCTACGCCAGACCAACGTAATTGGCTGGTATTTCGTCTGATATCCCGGACAGGAACAACGCAGCAGAAACGATGTTTCTTCTTGTTTAGGCACATATAGACTAAATGCGGTCATCTTATTCCCGGTACCGCCTTCAATCCATCCTTCTCCCTTCACGCTTACAACTACGGTACTGTCCATTCGAAGCAAAGCAACCTCCACACTATCAGAAGGCTGTACACACTCATTGGTAAGCGCATTTCTTACGTATGCATTTATCCACGTTGGCTTTACGTCTTGGGCATGAATGGGCGAAGTATTTGCAATGATAAGGACTAACGAAGTAATAAAAGTAATTAGAGAAATGCGTTTCATGATAAAGATTTTATGGAAAAAAAGCGCTTCTCTATAATTTATATTGATGCGTGCAAAATACTTTACACGCACCAATATATTTATTGTAGAGTGATTAGAATAAAAGGGTATTACCTAAACCTGGAAGAAACCCAGTCGGAATTTCAGTCGCAGGTTTTGGCGTCGGCGTACTAGGAGCTTTTGTACAACCGCAATTGCAATTCGGATTTGTATGCTGGCAGCCACAGTTTCCACAATCACAATCGCAATTCCCATTTATAGTTCCATCGCAATGACAATTGTCGCAGTTACAATCACAATTACCGTTAGAGACCCCGTCAATCGCTCCACTACCGCCCATCAAAGCGGTGAAACCGCCTCGCAGCTGGCCTTCTGCATCAGCGCTCATGGCCGGAATGCCGGCCTCGAGCAGGTCAAAAAGATTTTTCTTCATATGCAATGATTTTAGCGTTAGAAAATGAGATTAAAAGTATCGTCGCCGCTCGGCACTGCGCAGCCACAGTCGCAGTTGGTGTTTGTCCGCCATTTTGGGTTCTTGCGAGAAGGGGCCGGGCAGTCGCAGTTGGCGTTCGTTCGCTTTTCGCCCGATTTGCCGGACGAGGGGCAGTCGCAATTGGCGTTGGTCCGCCTTTCGCCCTCCTTGCCGGGCGGCGGGCAGTCGCTGTTGCAGTCGCAGTTGGCGTTGGTGTTCAGGTCGCAGTCTCCGCAGGCGTTCAGACTGCAAAAGCCGCCATGCAGCCGACCTTCCTGGTCGGTGGTGAGGGGAGCCATTTGCTCCAGCAGCTGGGCTAAGAATTTCTTTCTCATGGCGTTACTCGTTTAATAAGTTAGACATGACGTATTTCAGACGGTCGACGACGCGACGCGTCTTGTCGGTTTCGGTGAGGTTGTAGTAGCAGGCGTCGTGGCGTTCCCGCTCCACCTTGGCCTGGGTGCACCCGCCGTTGCAGATGGGCAGGATGACGCAGTCGCGGCAGGCCGGGTTGGCGTACTTGACGGCCTGACGATGGTGGTAGCGCTCATTGAACGTCAGGCAGCCGTCTGCGTGGAGGATGCCCTCGCGGTGCTCGGGGAGGAACTCGCGCGCCGTACATTTGAATACGTTGCCGTCGTAGTTGACCACGATGCAGTTCGTCGCGTCGGCGTAGCAGTTTCCGCGGCGCACCACGCCGTCGCAGTCGGCGGGAAAGCCTTCCTCCTGAAACGTGGCTACGTATTCGCGCGCTTTCTCTTCGGTCTCGGGGTGCTCGCGCTTGTCCTGCCAGATTTGCTGGAAGTTGCAGTGCACGCGCCGACGCTCCTCGGGCGTCAGGTCGCGCAGGTCGTGGAGCACGTCGAGAAAGGTATCGATGTTTTCGTGCGTATAGTTGAACCGCAGGCTGACCGTCCATCCCCGCCGGGCCACGTCGCGCACATGACTCACGATGGTGGCGTACGTCGGCTTGTGGTCGGCCGTGAAGCGCACCTTGTCGTGCGCAGCCTCGTTGCCGTCGAGTGTGATTTGGAAAGAGGGAATCCGTGCCCACGCGATGTTCCTCAGTTCGTCGAGTACGGCCGGCGTCAGGGCGACGGCATTGGTCGTGAAGGCCGTGTTTAACCCTATGCCTTTCTCCGCGCAGCGTGCGGCGGCGTGCTGCAACAGGGGCAGCACGACCTTGCGGAAAGGCAACAGCGGCTCGCCGCCGAAAAAGGAGACGCTCAGCGTCTTGAGCTCGGGCCGTTCCACCGTTTGGTCGACGAGGCGGCAGAGGGCTTGCAACGTCTCGGGCGTCATGGTGGCGCCATGGCGGTGCTCCTCATAGCAGTACCAGCAGCGCAGGTTGCAGTCGAGCGTCGGGTTGACGATGATGCTGAAGTGTGTCGGGTCGGAGTCGACCGCTTCCCATCGCTCGAACGTCTTTTGCCCTTCGTCCTCGCCCTCCGGAACGAGCATCCCCATCTGCTTCATACGGGCGTAGAGCTCGGGATGAACGGGTTCGAGCGCGTCGATGTCATGGCGGTAGCGGTTCAACACCTCGGCCAGCTCCGGCCGCAGGGAGATGATGCCGTCCGTCGGCAGGTGGAACAGAATGGTCGCTTCCCCGTAGACGATGAAGTGCGTATATCGGCTAATGACGTTCATGGTTATGCTGTTTTTGAAGTATCAATAAAGTGAGCAGGCCGGTCCCGATGCACCCCTCGGGCAGTGAGGGTTTCCAGTATTTGGAGTCGGCGGGAAGGCGGGTGGGAAACTCCATCCAGTCGTGCAGGGCTGGAGCCAGATTTTCCTTGTCGTAGCCTTGGCGTTCGCAGGCGATGAAAAACATGGCGAAGTAGCAGGCCGCTTGTTCGCTGTCCAATGTTTTCAACAAGCGCTGGGCGGCTTCGTCCAGACTGTGGCGGAATTCTGCGGACCAGACCTTGCTTAGGTCGTCATGCTTCCGCCGTACGGCATAGTAGGCAAACAGTCCGCCCAAACCAGTAGCCAGACTAAGGTCGTCGCACAACGCGGGATTGAAGCCTACGACCGTTTGCTGGTCGATATAGTGAATGACCTCCATGGGCAGGCGGTCCAACATGCCATTCGCGTAGAGATAGAAGATGGCCCAGCCGATGCCCCAGAGTCCATGCTTGAAATTCAGGGGCAATTGACTGTCCAAAGCGGTTTCCTTAATCTCCTGCCACAGCGTCGAAGCCTTTTCGTCCCATTGCGCTTCCTTTGTAAATTGCGCATAGTGACAAAGCCATATTAAGAATGCCGTCCGACCTTCGTAGATGCCATAGTCGACGGGGGTGCAGCCTGCCAGATAGTCCGCAATGTCCTGCAAGCGTTCCACGGAATAAGCCTTGTCGCAAGGGATACGTTGCAACACTTGTCGGTGAAGGGCAAAGACGGCAGAAAATGGCCGTTGCTGGATGCTGCGGTAGTAGTCGCGCATTCGGTCTATCTCTTCTTGACGGCTTTGCAGGATACGCTGCGCCATGGCGTAGAAGATGTAATCTTTCTTTAAGGCCACCGCACAAGCGCGGCTGTATAGGGAGGTAGGGAAGAAGAGGTAAGCAATGAGCAGGTGGTTATAAATTTCCTCGTCGCTAAAGCGATGGTAGGGTGAACTTTGACGATAAATATGCCCGATAACCACGTCTTTCACCAAGAGGCACTGCCCGCCCTCAGACCAGGTTTTCCAACTTAAGTAAGCCTCGTCGGACCCATAGCTACGTAGCCCGTTGAGTCCCTTGATGCGTTCCCAGTAACGCCTGCTGGCGGCGTAACCGGCCCCGCAGATTGCCGCAATCGGTTCGACGGGCTGGTCCGGTCTCCCTTCGTAATAATTCCAGTCGAGGTCCGGGATGTGACTGTTTTGATTAAAGGGGCAAAATGCACCGTATGTGGTAGGGCTTTCTGCGGCTTTGACCACTTCGCCGTTTGCTGTCTTTTTCAGGAAAAGGGTCTGACAGCAAAGTATGCACCGGTCGTCCGCGGCGAGCAAGTCGGTCAGCCGTCGAGCCCATTGAGCGTCGTAGAAACGCATGTGGGCATCCAGCAGCAAGAAATAGGGCGTCGTACAGAGGCTGACCCCGTAGTCGCGCGAGGCAGCCACGCCTTTGCGCTCTGGATTGTAAACATACGACACGCCGTAGGGCGCAAGGTCTTCGCGATAGGGGTAACCGTCGTCCGACTGGTCATTGATGGCGATAATGTCTACACTGTCGCCCACCGTTTCGCGGATGCTCCTTACGGTCCGGCCTACCTCCTCCTTTTCGTTGAGGAAGGGGATAATCACGGTCAGCAGGTTTCCAGTGCGGGGAATGCTGAGGACGCGCCCTTCGTTCCATCGTTCTTCATCGCGCGAAAGCCACCGGCTGAGGAAACGCTTTACTTTTTTCGTCGCCTCCTGCTGTTCGATGCAGTGGAACGCACTGGCTTGCGAGGGTGTCACGCGATAGAGCGTGAGAATCTCCTTGATGCTCGCGATGCGCAACCCGGCGATGACGGCCTGTACCCAGAAATGGTAATCCTCGGCGTAGAGGTAGTCTGCATCATAATGCAGACCGGCTTTGAGGATGCGGTCACGCCGCATGATGGTGGTCGAATTGGCCACACAGCAGCCGGGAAGCAAATGTTGGGGGGTAACGTATCCGTCAATAGCCAAGATGTTGGTACCCTGCCGGTAACCGAAATAGCGCAGACTGCCTCCGAGGATGTCAACGTCCGGATGGTGCTCCATGTAGTCGTACTGGAAGCGCAGCCGTCCGGCAACCATGAAATCGTCTGCATCCATGCGCACCAGATATTTGCCCCGCGCCAAGCGGAGCAGCAGGTTGATGGTGCCAATATAATCGTGCGGCGCCCGGTGTAGCCGGATACGGGGGTCATTATAAGAAGCCACGACGTCGGCACTGCCGTCTGTAGAACCGTCATCTACGACAATCAATTCGAAATCGTCGAAATCCTGACTCAGGATGCTCTCCAAGCACTCGCACAGATAGGGTGCCGCGTTGTAAACCGGCAGGCAGATGGATAGAGCGGGCGAGTGTGAGCAGCGTTCGTTCATGGCGTAAATAACAATGCAATTAGATGGTTTCCCACTCGTATGGGATTAAATCCTTTGTGTCGAGATACGTAAAACGTGGACCATACCATAAACTTGGAGCGATGACCCGCTTGTTCGGATTGGGGTCCAACCAAGCGCCCCACCAGCTGAACGAGCTGTTACTGATGATGTGGTCCGCACAAAGGGTCTGAAGGTAAAGGTCGTCCACCGGATTGGAATGCCGGGCAAAGTGGAAATTTTCACCCACGAAGTTTTCTTTACACCAATCCAAGTCGTCGCTCGTAATGAGATAGTGCCGGTCGCGCCCCATGCAACCGATGGCCATGTCGAAGTATTCTTTCGTACAGACGGGGTGGTGGGCCTCTTGCACGAGGTAGTCGCCCCGACGAACATTGAGGCTTACAGGCCGAAGCGCGAGGACATCACCATAAGTGGCCGTCAATCGTTCGCGTGTGGCGGGGTCGATAGCGAACAATTCGCGGACATAGTCTTTCTCAAAATACTTTTCGCTTTGGAAATAGCCGTAGAGCAACATGTTGGCGGACCAAGGAATATCCTCATAACCGTCTGAAGATTCATTATAAACCTTGTCGTACAAGGGAATGCCCTCGCGGATGCACACGTTGCGGAGCAAATTGGACTTGAACTGCTGGAGATAACCATAGAGCGTGCCTTTCTCGGGAAGCGTGTAGTCCGGATCGGGCACGGCCACCCACTTACAGTCATAGCGGCGGGCCAAGGAGGCCGCCGTGGCGAGCTGAAACAAATTGTTGCCGATGCGCCCGAACAGCGAGACGTAGATGAAAGGTTTTCTGCCTGTGTCCATAGTCGTAGGTGGCTTTTACTGTATTTGCTGGCAAACTTAAAAAAAACTTTTGATACGGCAAAAATTTTACACGAAAATGTAGGGAAAATTTGGATAGCAATAATTTTCATGAAGTGGCTGACTAAACAAATAAGCGCTCATGATTTTCTTTATAACGTTTACCTTCGCGCTATAAGTAAGGCCATACAATAATTTATATGCTACGTTACGAATTTCTATCGCTGCGACAGAAAATTCTATCGTAGCGATAGGATTTTCTGTCGTAGTACTTGTTTTGAAGGGTCAGTACGGTGGAAACGGCTATGGCGGTGGGGGAGGTTTTCTCCAGCCGGAGAAAAAAACGAAGCGGGCAAAAAAGGGCGCCGGCCACCCTGCGGAAACTTCAGACCGGAGCTGAAACTTCGCGGGACGGCCGGCGCGGTTGGTCGAGCCGGGCAGGGGAGGCCCTTACGCCGGGCTCAGGGTTCGGTTGTAGGCCTCGAGGGCCCGATAGAAGCTGCGGATGTTTTCGGCAGGTACCTGCGGCGGCACGTCGCAGCCGGTGGAAAGGACAAAGTTGGCGTACCCGCGGGTGGCTTCGAGCAGTTCGGCCGTACGGCGGTAGACGTCCTCGGGCGTGGCCTGCTTCAATATGCCCACGGGGTCGAGGTTGCCCATGACGGGAACGTCCGCCGGACAAGTTTCCAGCGCGGAGCGGATGTCGATGGCGTTGCCGAAGTGCAGGGCGGCGGCGCCGGTGTCGATCATGGCTTGGGTGCACTGCCCCTGATTGCCGCAGTTGTGGAGGACGACGGAGAAACTTTCGTCCTGCACTGCGTCGACGATGCGACGGACGTATTCGGTGGAGAATGTCCGGCAGTCGTCGTCGGAGAGCAGCCCCGCGGCCGGCTCGGCCATTATCACGCCGGTGACGCCCGTCGCCTTCAGCGCCTGGCAGTAGGCCAGCAGGAATTGCGTGCACTTCTCGAGCAGGGCTTGGATGACGTCGGGCTCAATGTAGATGGCGACCATGATTTCGGACATGTCGTACAGGCGGCCGGCCAGGGAGTAGGGGCCGATGCAGCCGGCGAAGACCGGGCGATCGGTGAAGTAGGCAGCCGCCAGACGGTTGGCCTTGAGGAACTCGGGCAGGCGCCCGGCGGTGAGGGAGGGAACTTGCAGGCGGCTGACGTCGTCGGCGCCGGAGACGAGGCGGCCCGTGACATGGGGCACCTCATCGTCGGGGAAATCGACGGGGGCGCCAAAGGCTTCCGCCTCGACGGTCAGGTCCATGATGACCGTGCAGGCAGCCATGCCGTAAGTCTGGACGACGGCCTTGATGGCTTCGAAATGTGTCTGGCCGTCGGTGACGGCGTCGACCACGCGTTTGCCAGTCAACTCGATGCCGGGATGGGTCATGATGGGCATCGCCACGCGCAGCGGGCTTTGCAGTATGTCGGTAATCCACTGTGCCATGTGTAACACTCTTTGTGCGCGTCAGGCGCTGATTCGGTTTAAGATTTCCACAAGCTCCTGCGGGCCGTCCGTGTAATAGTCGGCACCAATTTTCTGGGCGAACTCGGCCGTGACGGGGGCGCCGCCGATGAAGGTCACTACGCCGGGGTAGGCGGCTTTGATGGCGCTGTTGATCTGCTCCATGTTGGTCATGGTAGTGGTCAGCAGGGCTGACATGCCGACGTAGGCATCCGGATGCTGCTTGATGGCTTCGAGGAATTTCTCGGTGTTCACGTCGACGCCTAAGTCGATGACCTCGTAACCGTTGCCCTCTACCATCATAGCCACGAGGTTCTTGCCGATATCGTGCAGGTCGCCCTCGACGGTACCGATGATAAACTGTCCCTTCATAGCCACGCTGCCGTCACTGAAGTACGGCTTCAGGTGCTTGATGGCTGTCCCCATGGCTTTGGCGCTCATAAGGACCTGCGGTACGAATACTTGGTTGTTCTTAAACTTGACGCCGATCTTCTCCATGCCCTTTATTAGGCCTTGCGTCAGGATTTCGGCCGGGGCGATGCCCTCTTTCAGCGCTTGCAGGGTCAGCTCCTCCGCGCCGGGTTGCCCCTTCATTGCGGGCGGGAACGGGGTCTTCAGGTTGATTTTCCCCACCTCTACGCAGTGGGCAATCTTATCCAATAATTCTTCCATAGTTACCAGAATATATAATAGATACAACTTAAAATGACAATGATACAGAGGCTAAGCGCCTTGAATACGGTAGTGGTGCGAAAGAGCTTCGGGTCGATAACGACTACCTTGGCCGGGTCGACCTTGGACTTCCATCCGAATATGAGCATCAGCAGCACGCAGGCCAGGAACACGTAGCCCATGCGGTCGAGGAACGACACTTCGGGCAACAGCAGCCACATGAGCAGCGAGAACACGAACGTACCGACTGCGGCGGCGATGGCGCCCTGTGCGTTTGCCCGCTTCCAGAAAAAGCCCACCAGAAAAATGGCCAGCGCGCCCGGACTGACAAAGCCCGTGAACTCCTGTATGAACTGGAACGCCTGGTCCAGATTGCCCAGCAAGGGGGCGATGGCCACTGCTATCACGAGTCCCGCCACGGCAGTCACCCGCCCCACTTTAACCAGCGTCACCTCCGAAGCCCGCGGGGAGATATACTCCTTGAAAATGTCCATCGTGAAGATGGTGGATATGCTGTTGACCATCGACGCCAGGGAGCTGACGATTGCGGCGACGAGCGCGGCGAAGGCCAGTCCCTTGATGCCGGCCGGAATAAAGTTATGCATCAGCCACGGGTAGGCCTGGTCGGGCTTCTCCAAGGGCGCATCCAGCGCATAAGCCACGATGCCGGGCACGACGACGATAAGCGGAAGGACTATCTTCAGCAGGCCGGCGAATACCAGACCGAGCTGGGCCTGCGCGACGCTCTTTGCGGCCAAGGCGCGCTGTATGATATATTGGTTGCAGCCGAAATAGTACAGCGCCGACACCCACATGCCGCCCAGAATGACACCCAAGCCCGGCAGGTACTTATAGTTGGGATCGTCCTTCGACAGGATCATATCGAACTTCTGGGGGACGGTCTGAACCAACTTCTCGAACCCGGCCACAGCGCCCGCGCCGCCCGAGTAGTAGTCCAGCGCCACATAAGTGGTGAGCAGGCCGCCGCCAATGAGGAAGACGACCTGAATGAGGTCGGTCAGCGCCACGGCTTTCAGGCCGCCGTAGATGGAGTAGATGCCGGCAAAAAGAGCTAGCCCGACGATGCTCCACATCATGTCGACCTCCATGATTTTGTTCAGCGCCAGGGCGCCGAGATACAGTATAGACGTCAGGTTGACGAATACGAACACCAAAAGCCAAAAGAACGCCATCAGGGTCTTGACGCGCTTGTCGTAACGCATCTCGAGGAACTGCGGCATCGTATAAATGTTGGCGCGCAAGTAGATGGGCAGAAAGACAACGGCCACGATAATGAGCGCTGCCGCTGCTACGAACTCGTACGAAGCGATGCCTAAGCCGATGGCAAAGCCCGAACCCGACATGCCGATGAATTGCTCCGCCGAAATGTTGGAGGCTATCACCGAAGCGCCTATCGCCCACCATGCCAGCGACTTGCTTGCCAGGAAATAATCCTGAGAATTCTTCTTGTCGCCCTTTTTCGTACGACTGACGAACAGACCGACAAAGAGAATCAACGCGGCGTAGGCGATAAAAATTACGTAATCAATGAGTGCAAATGTTCCCATAGCGTTTCTTGTTGTTCCCGTTGTCAGCGTGGGCGTTTATCCTCAATTCCAAGTGCATCCAGCATGGTGAAGAAGTTTTCCATCGGCGTGTCCAGCTGCACGTGGTGGGTGGGGGCGCTGAGCCAGCCGCCGCCCCGTCCGAGCGTGCCCTTGAGCCAGTCTATTTCCCGGCGTATCTCGTCGGGCGTGCCGTACGGCAGGGTGGACTGCACCGCGATTCCGCCGAAGAAGCAAAGCCGGTCGCCATATTTATCCTCCAATACGGCAGGGTCCATGCACTCGGTCTGCACCGGGTTAAGCACATCCAAGCCTATCTCGATGAGGTCGGGGATGATGTCGTAGTTACACCCGTCCGTGTGGTAGGCCACCTTCACCGCGGGGTTGGCCTTCTTGATGTCGGCAATGATGGCCGCCATGCGGGGCTTGAAGAACTCGCGCCAAAGGTCAGGGTCGATCAGCAGGGATTGCTGAGCGCCCATGTCGTCGCCCAGCCAGATCATGTCGACGCCCCGCTTCACCATCTCCAGACACATCCGGCGGTGGTAATTACCGGTTTCGTCGAGCAGGTGGCAGACCAGGTCGGGATTGATGTAGAAGTCGGTCATAAAGGTGTCCAGTCCGCGCAGAGCCCACGCCGTTTCGAACAGGGTGCCGTGTACACGCCCGATGATGTAGTACTCCTGGCCGTATTCGCGGACCAGCCGTTCCACGTGGCGGTAAAGCTCCGGGCGGAGCGGGTCCGGCGCCTTGTAGGCCATGGCAAGGTCGTCGTCGTCACGCAACGGGTTGCGGGCGATGTTGGTGTAGTGTCCCGTGCCGAAAGGCGTCTCGTAGGGATCGATTTTCCACTCCACGCCCCATTCGTCGGTGTAGTTCTCCGGTTTCAGGTAGTAGTTCGTCACCCAGCCGCCGCCGGCCTGAAGGGCATCCTGTCCCGTAAGGATTTCCAGGTCGTAGCCGTACCACGTACGGTGGTGGGGTTCGGTGCGCTGTTCGGGCAGGTGGAACTCCCGGCGCAGGCGGTCGGCAAACTCGGGAGTGAAGGTCGCCTGGAAAGGTGGCCTGTCCGTCTCCTCATGGTTGAGGGCGCGCAAGACGCGTTCTTTGTGTGTCATAAGGCTATCTGTGTTAGTTTTATCGTATAGGGTTTATTATGTGCTCGTTACGGTCGTTGTTTAGATGAATACTACAGTATGTCCTCTCCTCCCAGAAAGAGATGCGCGATGTAGGCATCCTGAAACTCCGGGCAGCTCTCCAAGGCGAAGTGGCTCGTCAGTCGAGCAATCTCCTCCGCCTCGTCAGCGAGTCGGTCGTACAGGAAACGTTTCGCCCCGCGCAACGCGGTGTTGCCGGCCCGGGACAGGTTTCCACGAAGCAGGCCCAAAGCCGAAGCGTGGGCCAGGTCGACAGCTTCCCCTAAGCCTCCGGCCACGTAAACCCGGCCCAGGTCCGAGGCTTCCAGCCCCATCTCGTGCAGCAGGAGCTCGAAACCCGTAGCGATGGCGGCTTGAGCAAGGAGATACTCCTGGATGTCCTGTTGCGTCAGGGCAACAGCAGGTGTCAGGGGAAAGCGCCCGCCGGGCAAGGCTTCGGTAAACGTGCCGGTCAGGTCGATCCGGCCTTGACGAAGCAGGTAAAAAACCGCATCCACCAGTCCGCTGCCGCACAAGCCGGTGGCGGCAGCACCACCGACAGTCCGTACGGCGCCGGTCTCTGCGTCGACCCCGCTGATGGCTCCCGTCGTGGCCCTCATGCCTTGCGAAATGTTTACGCCCTCGAAGGCCGGTCCGGCTGCCGTCGACGTACAGACGATGCCCCGGCGGCTGCCAATCACGATTTCCCCGTTCGTCCCCAGGTCGATTAAGGCCTGCCATTTGTCCGAGCGATGCAGACGCAGGGCCTCGATGCCCGCCAGAATGTCACTCCCCACAAAATGGCTCAGGTTGGGCAGGAACGTGACCGGACAGTCGGGTAACGCCCACCCCAAGGCGACAGAGGAAAACGTGCAGGCCTCGTTGTGGGGCGACTGGAACGGCGCCGCGGCCAAGGGGGCGACGTCGAATCCGCAAAAGAGGTGGTGCATCACACTGTTGCCGACGATGACCACCTTGCGCACTTCGTCCAAGCGTCCCGTGGCGGCCAGTTCCTCGACCAAACGCCCCAGTTCCTGCCGGACGCTCCGTTGCAGCAGTTCGGCCGAGGCCCTATCGCAAAGGGCAAAGGCGATGCGTGACATAATGTCGGCGCCATGGCGGCTTTGCGGGTTCAGGGCGGAGGCTGTGGCCAGCACACGCCCCGTATGGAGGTCGACGAGCTGGACGACAAGCGTCGTCGAACCCAGGTCTATCGCTACACCACAACCCGATTCCTCACCGTCCGCAAACGTCGACGCATCGGTCAGAATCGGGTGCTCCCGCTCCGGTACGCGGAGGGTCAGGTCCTCAACGACCTGCGCGCGGCAGGCCAGGGCCCACTTCGCCGGCGACAGGCCCTTGCGCACCAGCAGCTGCTGCGAACCGGCGTCGGTCGCGACCCGGCCGGACAGGATTTCCACGCAGCAATTGCCACAGCGTCCCTGACCGCCGCAAGGGAAGTCGACCCCATGGCTGGCCACGATATCGGCCAAGGACGTCCCGGCGGCAACAAGCGTTTCCGCGCCTGCGGGTTCTATATGTACTCTGCACAATTTCACTTTAACGCCACGTTTCGAAACTCTCTGTAAATGCAATTCTTACGCCCGCAAACGTCGCACTCGGCGGTCGCGAAGCATTCGGTGGGGCTGATGCCCACGACAGCGCTGATCGACTTGATGGGGCGCATCAGTCCGGAGGCGGAAAGCGACACGCCGACGCTCCGGGCTTCGACCAGCGAGAACAAAAGCTGCTGTTCGGCAATGTCCCACTGGCAGCAGCCGGGGCAAATCGGATACGTAGCATGTCCGGGCAGACATTCGGTCCGCCAATGGAGCATCAGCCGGTCCAAAGCCACATTGGCGGCTCCGTCGCAAAGATAAGCGCGCAGCGGGTGCCCCTCGGCATCGTAGCGCTTGTGCAGGGCGGTCACCTCGGCCCCCACAGTGCCGATGCATACGGCGACCTGGACGCAGCGGCGGAGCACGGAGACATTCTTCGGGCCGACGCCCAGCGTGCTGCGCCCTATCCTGACGCCTCCAGCAGCCACGACGAACTCCGGGTAAACGCGATAGACCAAGCGTGGGTACAGACAGCGATTGACGTCGGCCGCCACGAGCCGGCATTCTCCGGCTCCGAACCCATCCCTCATTTCCTTGGGGATGAGCGGAAGCAGGTCCGTCTCCACTATCTCCTGTGGTGCTGGGACGTACAAGCTGTCTGTGTGCAAAGCCTTCTCCATCTGTTTTCGTTGTCGTTGTCGCAATCCGGGCGAGGTGGCCGGCTGCTCGCAATAATCACATTACTTTTTCTATGGCGAAAGTATTCAATTTATAGCTCGCAACCCTAATGGCGAGCCAAGCTTCGCTTTTATTATTCGGAACCGATGACGGAGAAAACATGCCTATTCGGAACTCTGCTGGCCGTCACGCGAAATCACATGCCGCCGGACACCGTTTTGCCGGGAAAAGCACTCACGGAAAGGAACGGAGACCGGATGCCCGCAAGCGCACAGCCCGCTCATGCAAGTGCCCCGACCGAGAAAACGATCGCAGCGATAGAAATTTCTATCGCTGCGACAGGATTTTCTATCGCTGCGACAGGAAATACCGGCCATAGACCTGAATTTTTGTGCCGGGGCGTCATGACATTGTAAACGGGACATACACATTCCGGCGGCTCTTCATTATTCATATATGAGAGGGCTTCGCTAAATTTGGAGCGTCAAAATACACACTAACGAAAAAGTATCATGAAAAGAAAAAGCAAGACGAGAGGCTTTTCCCGCCCATCACTCATACTGACCGTAGCGGGCTGTTTCCTCAGCCTGACGATGCAGGCGCAAACTGAAGCGTTCCGCGACACGACGCTTCCGGCCGCCGAACGCACGGCGGACCTGGTAAAGCGCATGACACTGGAGGAAAAAATCGATCTGCTGTCCGGGTACAACGACTTCTTCCTGCATCCCTGCGAACGCTTGGGCATTCCGGCCTTTCAGATAGCCGACGGCCCACTGGGCGTGGCTTCGTGGGGCCTGTTTGGCCGGGCGACGGCTTTTCCGTCGGCCCTCTCGCTGGCGGCGTCGTGGAACCGCGACCTGGCGAAGCGGACGGGCGAAGCCTACGCCCGCGAGTGGAGAGCCCGGGGGATTCACCTTATGCTGGCGCCGGGGGTGAACATCTATCGGGCGTCCAAGGGGGCCCGGAACTTTGAGTACTTCGGCGAGGATCCCTATCTGACCTCCGCCATGGTGGTCCCCTTTGTCCGGGCCGTACAGGCCGGGGGCGTGATGCCCGTGGTGAAACACTTTGCGGGCAACGACCAGGAGTACGACCGCTACGACGTAAGTACGGAGGTGGACAACAGGACTTTGCACGAGATATACCTGCTCCCCTTCGAGGCGGCCGTAAAGGAGGGAGGCGTCAAGGCGGTGATGTCGGGTTACAACCTGCTCAACGGGGTTCACTGCACGGAGAGCGCCTACCTGAACCACGTCCTGCGGGAGGAGTGGGGCTTCAAGGGGATGTACATGTCCGACTGGGCGGCGACGCGCTCGCTGCTGCCGTCCGTGGCGAACGGGCTCGACCTCGAGATGGGAAGTCACCGCTACTTTACCCGCGAACAACTGCTGCCCCTCGTCCGTGAGGGGAAGGTCAGCGAGGCGCAAATCGACGAAAAGGTTTTTCACGTCTACAACGCCTGTATGGAAATGGGGTTCTTTGACCGTCCGCAAGCGGTCGACAGCCTGACCGTCTACAGCCCCCGCAACCAGCGGGCGGCCCTTGAGGCGGCGCGCGAGGGCATCATCCTGCTGCGCAACCAGCACGCGACACTGCCGCTGGACGCCGACCGGGTGAAGCGCATCGCCGTGGTCGGCCCCACGGCCAACCCGCCGTTTATCTCGGACCGATTCTTCAACAACGACGGCATCGTGTACGGCGGTGGCGGCAGTTCGAAGGTGAACCCGTGGCATGTGCGTACGGACTTGGACGGCATCACGGAGGCTTTTCCCGACGCGGAGGTGTACTACGACGAGGGAATTTCGAACCGGTTCAAGCGCAAATTGTTCGAGCAAAGCGTCTTTCACACGGAGGCGGGAAAAAGGGGACTGTCCGTCACTTACTACCGCACCGACAGCACGGACGCCGTGGCCGCACGGCGTGTGGAGCGGCAAGTGAACTGCCAATGGGGTAGCCGGCCGGGGATTGACGGCGTCACGGAACGGTTCCGCGTCTGCTGGGACGGGGTGGTGGACGCACCCCGCGACGGCGTGCTCCGCTTCCTGACGGACGCACAAGGCGCTTACCGCCTGTGGCTGAACGACAAGGAGGTGATCGACGCCGCCGGTTCCCAGTCGTTCCACTTCGGGACGGCTACGTTGCCAGTGAAGGCGGGCGAACGGATTACGGTCCGCCTGGAATACAAAAACAGAAGAAGCAAACCGGCCGAAATGAGGCTGGGATATGTGTACGAGGACGACCTGCGTTTTGACGAGGCAGAGAAAATAGCCCGCCGGGCGGACGTGGTCATTTGCTGCGTCGGGCTGGACGGCGCAATAGAACTGGAAGGACGCGACCGGCCTTTCGACCTGCCCTACGGACAGGACCTGCTGATAGCGCGGATGCTGGCGGTCAACCCCAACACGGTCGTGGTGGTCCATGCCGGTGGCGGCGTGAACATGAGCCGCTGGGTAGACAAGGTGCCGGCTGTACTGCACGCCTTGTACGCCGGACAGGAAGGGGGCGTAGCCCTTGGCGAAATCCTCAGCGGCGCGGTCAACCCGTCGGCCAAACTACCGTTCAGTATCGAACGGCAGTGGGCGGATTCGCCGGCTTGCGGCAACTACGACGAAACGCGCGAGGAAAGAAAGGTTTACTACCGCGAGGGCATTTTTACCGGCTACCGGGGGTACGACCGGTCGGGCAAGGAACCGCTGTACTCCTTCGGCTACGGCCTGTCGTACACGACGTTTCGTTATGACAGCCTGACTGTTGAGGTGAAGGACCGGAAAAAAGGGCTGGTGGAAGCGACGTTCCGCATCACGAATACCGGAAAAAGGGCCGGGGCGGAAGTGGCACAACTTTACGTCAGCGACGACCGATGCAGCGAGCCCCGGCCGATGAAAGAACTGAAAGGATTTGAAAAAGTCTGGTTACAGCCGGGCGAAAGCCGGACCGTCACCCTCCGTCTGGACGAAAGGGCGTTCCGCTTTTTCAGCGCGAAGAAAGAAAAGTGGGTAGTGGAAAAAGGGACGTTTACCCTGCGGGTAGGCGGAGCTTCGGACCAACTGCCGCTGACTGCCGTGGTTAAACTGTAAAAAGAGAATCCGGAAATGGGCGAAAGCGCGACGGAGACTGTCTGTGTCGGAGAGGTGAAAGCTTTTCGGGCCAGGCAGACTCCGCGCCGCTGCCACAATCAGCCCGGGAGGGGAGGAACTTAATTCTCGGACACTTCGATTTCGTTTTCCTCCTGCATGTCAATCTCCTGATTGTTGCCGTCAAGGAAACGGTAGGCCAGAAAGGCGAGTTCTTGGTTGGCAATGACTTTTATGCCGCGGCCATACTTCATCTGCCATTTGTACTTCAGCGAAATAAGGCCCTGATTGATGTACGCCGCAACGTAGGGATGAACGTGAAGGCGGATTTTCTTGACGTTGAGTTTATTGACCAGCGTGTTTATCTTATTCTCGAGCAAATCCGTGAATAGGATGCTGGATTTTATCTTACCGGTTCCGCGACACGTCGGGCACAATTCCTCTACGTTCACGTCAATGGCCGGGCGCACGCGCTGACGCGTAATCTGCATCAGCCCGAACTTACTCAATGGCAGTATGTTGTGGCGTGCGCGGTCCTTTTGCATGTTTTGGCACATGCGCTCGTAGAGTTTCTGCCGGTTCTCCGCCTTGTCCATATCGATGAAGTCGACAACGATGATGCCGCCCATGTCGCGCAGACGCAACTGGCGGGCAATCTCATCGGCAGCTCCCAAGTTTACTTCCAAAGCGTTCATCTCCTGACTCTCCTGCGCTTTGGAACGGTTACCGCTGTTCACGTCGACCACATGAAGCGCCTCCGTATGTTCGATGATAAGGTACGCGCCGTGTTTGTACGTCACGGTACGGCCGAAAGAAGACTTGATCTGCTTGGTGACCGAGAAATTATCGAATATCGGCGTTCCGCCCTTATAGAGCTTTACGATGTGGTGGTGTTCCGGCGCGATGAGCGAAACGTAGCTTTTGACCTCTTCAAATACATCCTTGTCGTTTATGTAAATGTTTTCGTAAGACGGATTGAAAAGGTCCCTGAGCAGCGCGACCGTACGGCTAGTCTCCTCGTAGACGCAGAGAGGAAACTTGTCCGCTTTCTGCACGTTGGTAATCATATCTTCCCAACGCTTGAGCAGGACTTTCAATTCGGCGTCCAGCTCGGCGACGCGTTTATTCTCAGCGACCGTACGGATGATGACACCGAAATTCTTGGGTTTGATACTGTGAATCAGTTGCTTGAGGCGGGCTCGTTCTTCGTCGCTTCTGATTTTTGACGACACGGACACCTTGTCGCTAAACGGAATCAGCACCAGATACCGGCCGGCAAACGACAGTTCGCACGTGAGTCGCGGTCCTTTGGTGGAAATGGGCTCTTTCGTGATTTGAACGAGGATTTCCTGGCCGACTTTCAGTACGTTCTGAATACTGCTGTCGCGCGTCAGTTCGGACTGAATGGAGGCTTTGGAAATAGGGTAGAGGTTCTTCTTGTCACTCCGAACCTGTTTCAGGTACTTTTCGTAGGAATGGAACTTACCGCCGAGGTCGAACAGATGGAGAAAAGCGTCGCGCTCGTATCCGACGTTCACGAAACAAGCGTTGAGTCCGGTCATTATCTTTTTTACCTTTGCCAGATAAATGTTCCCGACCGCATACGTCTCAGACCGCCCTTCCTGTTGAAACTCTACCAGTTTCTTGTCTTCGAGGAGGGCTATCGAGATGTTTTCTTTCTGAACGTCAACGATAACTTCACTAACCATATGTTCTTTCAAGACTGACATTTACACTAAGAACAAACCTGAATGCTGTTTGTCTAAGGCTACTCAAGTTTGTTCTTAGTAAGGATTTAACCACTGGCGCAAGGCTCAGTTTACTTGCTCTTGTGGCGATTCTTTCTTAATCTTTTCTTCCGTTTGTGGGTAGACATCTTGTGTCTTTTCTTCTTCTTTCCGCTTGGCATATTATTATCTTTTATGAATTAGACAGTTTTTTCTTTGTCGATTACGGCTTGGAGAAAAGTCTTCGCAGGCTTGAACGCCGGAACTTGATGCTCGGGAATAATTATGGTCGTATTCTTCGAGATATTACGGGCCGTCTTTTGGGCACGTTTCTTAAGAATAAAACTACCGAATCCTCTCAAATAGATGTTCTCCTCGTTCGAAAGATTATCCTTAACCGAGTCCATGAATGACTCGACTACGATTAACACTGTAGACTTATCTATGCCTGTTCGTTGAGAAATCTGATTGACGATTTCTGCTTTTGTCATATCTTTTGTCTTTTAATTTGTCCGATAAAACGGTGCAAAGATATAAAATTCGGCTGACACTCACGATAGGTGGACCGTATTTTTTACCACATCCCCTTCAAGTTAATCCCTTTTTACCGGGATTTTCTTCACGCGTTCTACGTGGCGACCGCCTTCGAACTCCGTCTGAAGAAATTCTTTCAGCACATTCTTTGCGGTTTCGGCATCCATGTAGCGACCGGGAAGGACCAAAACATTGGCGTCGTTGTGCAGGCGGGTCATGTGCGCTATTTCGGGCATCCAGCAAAGTGCGGCGCGAATTTGCTGGTGCTTGTTAAGCGTCATGCTGATGCCTTCTCCGCTTCCGCAGATACCTATTCCATATTGGCATTCGCCGGACTCGATTCCATGGGCCAGCAGATGTGCAAAGTCGGGGTAGTCACAGCGCTCCGCAGAGAAACAGCCATAATCCTTACAGTCGTAGCCGTTTTCACGCAAGTACTTTTCAATCTCCGTCTTAAGCTCGTAGCCGGCATGGTCGGAGGCAAGACCGATTTTATATTGTGTCGTGATCATTTAGGCTTCTTGTAAAAATTCGACGACTTCCTTATATATATTGTCCGGCGTAAAGCCTAATTTTTCGTCAAGTACCGGGAAAGGTGCAGAATAACCGAAACTTTCGAGCGAGTGTATGCGCCCATGTTCACCGACCAGTCCGGCTAACGTGACAGACAGACCTGCGGTTAAACCGAACTTCTTGACTCCATACGGAAGAACCTGTTCCTGGTAAGCCTTGCTTTGTTTGCGGAAAAGGCCTTCGGAAGGGCAACTGACGACACGGACTTTGTAACCGTCAGCCTGTAACTTGTAGGCGGTTTCAACTAATGTAGAGACTTCGGAACCCGACGCAATCAGTATGACATCCGGGGTAGGGGTATCAATTACACTATATGCGCCTTTGGTGGCTTGTGAATAGTCCGTGCCCGCTGGAAGCGTCTTGACAAGTTGGCGACTGAAAATAAGCGCCGTTGGCGTCTGCTGATTTTCCATGGCCATGCGCCAGCATTCCTTTACGGCATGATTGTCTGCCGGGCGGAACACACGCACTGAATCGTTGCCGCTGTGATTTTGCAGTTTTTCCATCAGGCGAATCTGGGCTTCCTGCTCGACCGGTTCATGGGTGGGACCGTCTTCGCCTACGCGGAACGCGTCGTGTGTCCAGATAAATTTTACGGGCAGCTCCATCAGCGCAGCCATTCGGATGGCTGGCTTCATGTAGTCCGAGAAAACAAAAAATGTCCCCATGGCAGTAATAATGCCTCCGTGTAGCGTCATGCCGATACAAAGGCACGCCATGGTCAGCTCGGAGACACCGGCTTGCAGGAAACGGCCGGTAAAATCGCCCCGGCTGATGATATGTGTGTGCTTAAGGAAACCGTCCGTTTTATCCGAATTGCAAAGATCTGCGGAAGACACAATCATATTTTCCACGTATTCTGACAATACGCCCAGACACGCAGCTGAGCCATTACGCGTGGGTTGATTGTCTTTTATCTCTACCTTGTCCCACGGGATTTCGGGAAGTTTGTTCGAGAACCACTGCTGTACTTTCGCAGCCTTTTCGGGATTTGCTTTTGCCCATTCGGCTTCTTCTTTCTTCCTTTCGGCAACGATTTCACAGAGTTCGGCGGTTCGTTCCTCGTAGAGCGCTTTCACATCGTCGTAAATAACGAACGGATTCTCAGGGTCTCCGCCTAAATTCTTAACGGTATTGATGTAAGCCTCTTTACCCAACGGAGCACCATGCGTGCCGCAGTCTCTTTCATAACTGGAATTGTCCGCCCTACGACAGCCTTTGCCCATTACGCAATGACCGATGATGAGGGTAGGGCGCTCTTTTTCCTCCTTGGCTTCCTTCAAAGCCTGACGGATGGAGTCGCAGTCGTTACCGTCGATTTCGATGACATGCCAATTCCAAGCGCGGTATTTCGCTGCGGTGTCTTCGCTGATCACCACAGAAGTCTTCGTGCTGAGCTGGATATCGTTAGCGTCGTAGAACATTATCAGGTTATCCAGCCCCAAGTGTCCGGCCATTCGACCCGCACCTTGCGAGATTTCTTCCTGAATCCCGCCGTCACTGATATAAGCGTAAATTGTTTCTTTGGCAAAGGACGGATTTCCCGTTGTAGCCGCCAAGAATTTGGCTGCGATGGCCGCACCGACGGCATACGTATGTCCTTGTCCCAGCGGTCCTGATGTATTTTCGATACCCCGTTCCACATTATACTCAGGGTGTCCCGGAGTCGGCGAACCCCATTGGCGGAATTGCTTCAGGTCGTCCAACGAGAATTTCCCGGTCAGGGCCAACTGTGCATAAAGCATCGGCGACATGTGCCCGGGGTCAAGAAAAAAACGGTCACGGCATTCCCACGAAGGATTCTTAGGGTCGTGAATGAGAAACTCAGAATAAAGCACATTAATAAAGTCGGCTCCGCCCATGGCTCCGCCGGGATGCCCCGATTTCGCTTTTTCAACCATGGATACGGCTAAGATCCTTATGTTGTCGGCCGCGTGCCGCATGACCGTTTCGGTGTGATTCATTCCTGTCTTTAGATATGAGAGTTTGTACAATTTGGATTGATGTGCACAAAAGTAGTAATTTCTTAAACAGAGGCTTTTCCCTTGCTGTTTTTTTATGTCCTAAGAATTATGACATAATCGGAATTATGTTTAATAGCGGTTCAAAATAAAAATATCAGAGAGGTTTTGTAACGCACTAAAAACGTTTGTTTAATTTTGTAAGGGCTTATTTTTTAGAATCGATGAAAAATGCTTCATGGAATCACTGCGAGATCATTGATTTCGCTACGTGTGAAGACAGCCGCGGTGTGCTCACCTTTACGGACAATACACGGCTTCCTTTCCCCATAAGGCGGGTCTTTTGGATATACGCCATCGGTAAAGGCCAGACGCGCGGAGGCCATGCCCACCGTACTTGCGCAGAAATTCTCATTGCGGTGTCCGGCAGTTTTTCCGTGCAAGTATTTTGCGGTACAGCCTCGCACAAATTTGAGCTCACCAATCCGCGCGAGGGCTTGCTCATTCCGCCAATGGCATGGTGCGAACTGACGGACTTCACCCCCGACGCGGTTTGTCTTTGCCTTGCCTCTCGCGACTATGAGCCGGACGGATACATCAATGACTTTGAAACGTACCTCAAAACATGCGATTAGTTCCGTATAATCCTGCCATGAAAGAAATGTGGGACTGTGCCGTGAGGGCGTCCCGCAACGGAACTTTTCTGTTCCGGCGCGATTATATGGATTATCATTGCGACCGTTTCGAGGATCATTCCCTTTGTTTTTTCGATGACCACAACAAATGGGTCGCTTGCCTGCCCGCTTGTTGCCTGCACAACGAAAAGGTCGTCACCTCGCACGGCGGACTCACCTATGGCGGCTTCATCCTCTCGCCCCACGCCACTTGCGAGGACGTGCTCGCCATGTTCAATCTTTCAGTCAGTCATTACCGCGCTCACGGCTTCGAACGCTTTCTTTACAAGCCTATACCTTATATATATAATAGTTATCCTTCCGAAGAGGACCTTTACGCTCTGTTCCAGCAGGGCGCACAGCTAATCAGTTGTGCCGTTTCCTCTACGGTCGACCTGTGCAATCCGTTACCACTCAGCCAACTGCGCACACGCAAACAGCGAAAAGCGCAAAAAGCGCAGCTAAAAGTCTGCTCATACGAGCTTGTTCCGGTATCGGAACGCGAGGCCGCACTTTGTGAGTTTTGGAGAATCCTGACGGACGTCTTGTCCGTGTATCACCAGACAAAGCCGGTACACACATTCAACGAGATAAAACGTTTGCAGGCGCTGTTCCCTGAAAACATCCGCCTTTACACTACGCTCTCCGGCTCTCCGGACCACATTGTCGCCGGATGCGTCGTTTACGAAACTACGCACGTGGCGCATGTGCAGTATATCGCAGCCAATGCCGAAGGCCGCTCTTTGGGCGCTTTAGACTTACTCTTCAGCGTTTTGCGGCAATCGTACGCACAACGACTACGTTACCTTGATTTCGGCATATCGACTGAGGACCAAGGACGTCGGCTGAACGCAGGCTTACTTTTTCAAAAAGAAGGATTCGGCGGACGGGCCGTCTGCTATGACTGCTACCAGATATTGTTGTAAGCCTCATGATAAGAACGAAAGTACCCTATATCGACATGCGGGCCGTACAGGCCCACTACCAGCCGGCTTTGTCCGATGCTGTGCTGCGCACCGTTGCGTCGGGACAGTATATCAACGGCCCGGCGCAGCGGCAGTTCGAAGAACATTTTGCCGCGTATTGCGGAGTAAACTTCTGCGTAGGTGTGGGTAACGGTCTCGACGCACTGACGCTCATTCTGCTGTCCATGAAGCAACTTTACGAATGGCCAGCCGACGCCGAAGTCATTGTTCCGGCATTCACGTTCATTGCTTCCGTCGAGGCCATTTCGCGCGCCGGCCTGACCCCCGTGCTGGTCGATACGGTAGCCGGTGGCGCCACGCTCGACAGTCACCAGCTTCCCGCCAAAATATCACCCCGGACCCGGGCCATACTTGCCGTGCACCTATATGGCGACGTCTGCGCAATGCCGGCCATCCGTGCCATCGCCGACGCCCATCACCTGAAAGTCATCGAAGACGCGGCTCAGGCCCACGGCGCCTTGATGGACGGCGCGCGTGCCGGCGCTTTGGGCGACGCGGCAGCTTTCAGTTTCTACCCCGGAAAAAACTTGGGCGCTCTGGGCGACGGTGGTGCCGTACTTACCGACGACGAGGCGCTGGCACTCCGCGTGAGGGCTTTGGCCAACTATGGCTCGGTAAGGAAATACGAACACCAATGGCTGGGAATAAACAGCCGACTGGATGAAATGCAGGCCGCCATACTGGACTGCAAGTTGCCCCTGCTGGATGCAGACAATGCCCACCGGCAACGGATTGCCCGCCTTTACCTTGAGGGCGTGCACAACCCTCTGTTGCGCACGCTCGACTACCAGTACCCCGACGGTTGCGTACACCACGTATTTCCCGTGCTGACCCCCTGTCGCGACGAACTACAGCGCTACCTTAGCGAGCAGGGTGTTGATACATTGGTCCACTACCCCATCCCCGTCCATCACCAACCCGCCTACCGTGCGTTGGCAAACGAATCCTTCCCCAATGCCGAAACGATGGCCGCATCCGAACTCAGCTTGCCTATCAGCCAAGTGCAGGACGAAGGAACTACGCTTCATATCATTGACATACTTAACCAATTTCACCATGCAAACGATTGACATTCTTATTTGCTCGTTGAACAAGGGCATTGTCCGTGTGAGCGACATCCTGATGCCTCCTCGCCCGGAGATTCGATACATTATTTCGTTCCAGTACACCGACGACCGCTATCTGGACTTGATTCCGGACACGCTCCACGACCGCGAGGATGTATCGCTCTACACCATGAACGGACAAGGACTATCGTGCAACCGCAACAATGCACTGGAAAAGGCAACTGGCGACCTGATTATGTTTGCCGACGACGATACCCGTCTGGCCCCCGACGCGTATGAGACCATCGCCGCCGTGTTTGAAAACGACCCGTCGCTCGATGTGGCTTTCTTCCAGGCTACCACATACACCGGTAAGCCCTTGAAGGAATATCCGCAGCAAGGTTTCAAGTACGGTCAGACGGCCCCGGGATACTCCATCTCCGCCATAGAGATGGTCTGCCGCCGGACGTCCATTCAGGGTAAAATCCGTTTTGACGAGCGCTTCGGGCTGGGGACCAAGTTCCTCACCTGCGGCGAGGAAGAGATATGGCTGGAGGATGCACAGCGCGCCGGACTGAACATGCAGTACTTTCCCAAACAAATCGTGGAGACTTCCACCATGCTGAAGAAGACCATGGTTTACGTAGACGACGGCGTGCAACGCAGCAAAGGGGCCCTGACCTACTACCAACTGGGCAACAAAGCCTGGTTGGTGTGCGCACGTTTCGCCTTGCGCTCATCGATGGCCGGACTGTGCCACTTCTGGCCCATGATGCGCCACTTGGCGGAAGGCATCCGCTACATGCAGCGTACGAAATGACGGCTGCGCGGCTGAGCCTCCTTGTTTCCACCAAGGGGCGGGGCGTACAGTCGGTCCCCACCCTGCTTCTGCCACAACGCGACGACGTGGCTTACGTGGTTGTCGTGCAGTACGACCGCCCCGATGAGCTGAACAAAATTCCGGATGTGCTCCGAGTGCGCCCGGACGTTACCCTCGTGTTCCAGCAAGGGAAAGGCTTGTCGCGGAGCCGGAACTGCGCGATAGCACATTGCCGGACACCCTACGCCCTGCTGGCCGACGACGACATGATCTACCGGGAAAGCGACATCGACAACGTGATACGCACTTTCCACAGCCACCCCGAGACCGACGTATTTTGCTTCCAAATACTCAATGCCCGCGCCGAACCTTATAAGCACTACCCCAAAGCCTCGTTTACCTATGCCCGGCGCCCGTATGGCTACTTTTTCAATTCTCCTGAAATCGGTTTTCGCGTTCAGGACAGCCTGCCATGTTTCGACGAGCGTTTCGGTCTGGGTGCCCCCTACCTCATTTGCGGCGAAGAGGAGGTATTCCTGCATGATTCCTGCCGGAAGAATCGTTTACAGGTGGACTACTATCCCGTAGTCGCCGGCAGGACCACGCGTCCCGGTACGGGGCAGAGCCGTGCCGGGACGCCCGAATTTTTCCGCTCTAAGGGAGCCGTCCTTTATCAGCTTCATGGCGCAGCCGGGGCCTGCCTCCGTATGGTGAAACAGGCCTTACTGTCACGCTCTGCACTGTCACCGATACGTTCATTCAAGTATATGATGCAAGGGATGTTATATATCTTTCGTTCATGCGCTTCTCCATCATAATTCCGGTCTATAACCGTGTGGCGTTCCTGCCTCGCCTTTTCGCCTCGCTCACCGCTCTGACCTATCGCCCCTTACAGATTATTCTGATCGACGACGGCTCGGTCGACGGGTCGCTTGACTGTTGTCGGAATTTCCAAGCGCAGCCACACACCGACGGACTGCATATAACGGTGCTCAACGGTGGGCACAAGGGAGCCTGTGCCGCGCGTAACGCCGGCGTTCATGCGGCCGAAGGTGACTACCTTTATTTTTTCGACAGTGACGACGAAATGTCGCCGGACTTTTTCCGGGACGTAGAGCAAGCCCTTGCGTCAGCACCTTCGGCGGACCTGGTGTGCGCCCGTGTCCGGTTGTACTTTCCGGACGGAACCACGCGCGTCCGTGATTCCCTGTTTTCTGCCTCCCCCAGCCACCAAATCATCTCGGCCATGCTCTCCACGCAATCCATGGTCATCCGCAAATCGTTTTTCCAGGCCTGCGGCGGATGGGACGAAACCTTGGCGCGTTGGAACGACTGGGAACTCGGTACGCGACTTCTGCTCCGTTCGCCTAAGGTGGTTTGGCTCGAGCGCGTCTACCACAAAATCCATCAGCACGAAGCGAGTATAACCGGTCGCTCCTTTTCACTTTCATCCAGCGACTTAAAGAAATCCATTGAAGCAGTACTGAAAGATACGGAAACCGCAAATCTGTCCTGCGAGGAGCTCCGGAAAACGCATAAGGCTCTGGCACTGAAAGCCACTCTGCTGGCCGCAGCCATCCGCCGCGACAACGACCCCATGACGGCGCAGGCCATGCGACGATGGGCCGTTTCGCGACTTTTCCCCTCAGCCTCGCTTGCCGACCGCCTTATTCTCTATGCGGCTTTTCGTTACGCCAGTGCTGGCGGGCGCGGTGCCTGGAGGCTTTATCGCTTCCTTTAGAAAGAATGGTTCTATCGGCTTTTTCACAAGTGTAGTCCCCGTTTTTCCTATCGTAGTCCCAGAAATTCCTATCGTAGTCTTAGGATTTTCTATCGTAGTACTTGTTTCGTCTGCCAGTGCGACGTGCAAAAATGCGTAAGCCTGAATCTCTCCGCACAAAAACTTACGCGCAACGGTTGCAGGTCTGCACAGCTTTTCCTAACTTTGCGCCCAAATTCTTACTCATGAAGAAATCACTCGCCTTATTCCTGTCGTGCGGCGTGTTATTGATGGCCGGTTCGTGCACAAGCTACAACAAGGTCATCAATATCACCGATAACGACTACAAGTACGAAGAGGCCAAGCAATACTACGTCGAGGGGCAGTACAACCGCGCCGCGGTGCTGTTTCAGGACGTCATCGCCATGCTCAAGGGCACGGACCGCGGTGAAGAGTCACTTTATCTGTTGGCCATGAGCCACTATAAGGCAGGCAACTACGACGCGGCCGCATCGGTCTTCCGCAAGTATTACGAAACCTACTCGCGCAGCGCGCTGGCCGAACATGCCCGCTTCAACTGCGGCAAGGCACTGTACGAACTGACTCCCGAGCCCAAGCTCGACCAGTCGGCTACGTACGAGGCCATCTCCGAGTTTCAGAATTTCCTCGACACATACCCCGACTCTCCCCTTCGCGAATCCGCGCAGAACATGATTTTCGCCTTGCAGGACAAGCTGGTCGAGAAGGAGTACCTGTCGGCCAAGCTGTACTACGATTTGGGCAGCTACTTCGGCAACTGTACCAATGGCGGCAGCAATTATCAGGCCTGCATCGTTACGGCCGAGAACGCCTTGCGCGATTTCCCCTATTCCACGCGGCGCGAGGAATTCGCCATACTTATCCTGAGGGCCAAATTCGAACTGGCCGAACAAAGCGTTGAAGACAAGAAGGAAGAGCGCTACCACAACGCACTCGACGAGTACTACGGCTTTACGAACGAATACCCCGAGTCGAAATACATGGAGGAGGCTCAAACCCTCTTCAAGAAAGCTGAGAATTACGTCGAAACTCCGGAAAATAAACAAGACTGAAGATATGGATTACAAGAAAAGCAAAGCCCCGACCAACACCGTGACGCACAACCTGATGGACTTCTGCGAAGACACGGGCAACATCTACGAAAGTGTGGTCATTATGTCGAAGCGTGCGAACCAAATCGCAATGAAGATGAAGGAGGACCTGTCGAAAAAGCTCAAGGAATTCGCTTCGAGCAACGACAACCTCGAGGAAACGTTCGAGAATCGCGAGCAAATCGAGATTTCCCGCTATTATGAGAAGTTACCCAAACCGACGCTTATTGCCGCCGATGAGTTCATGAACGGCCGCATCTATTATCGCAATCCGGCCAAGGACAAAGAGAAAATCAACTCCGCATCATGATACAGCGCATCCAGAGCGTCTATCTGCTCTTGGCAGGCGTCCTGTCGGCTGTGGCGTTTTTCACGCCGCTGGCCAACTTTACCCGCGAAACGGCCCTGTGCGTCATGTATGCGACCTCGTTTTCCGTATATGGCGATCCCTCCGCTTTCGGACAGGTTCCGTCGCTCCCGTGGGGCGTGATGGTATTTTCCCTGTTGAGCGTGTTGCTCCCCTTGTACTGCATCTTCAAATACAGGAACCGCAAGAGCCAAATGCGGCTGTGCCTGTTGACGGAAATCGCTTATCTCGTCTACTACGCCGCTTACATTGCTTACGGTGTGGCCATCGCGCGCGACAACGACGCCAACCTCACGCCGACGCTGTTTGCCATCCTGCCCCTCATCGCGTTCATCGCCGTCATTTTGGCCCGCAAAGCCATCAAGAGCGACGAAGAAAAAGTGCGTGCGGCCGACCGCATACGGTAACAGACTGACTCAAATTTCCCGTTTCGTCATGTCACTCAATAAAGTATTGCTGATAGGAAACGTAGGGCGAGACCCTGAAGTTCGCTACATAGACAACGGCGTGGCCGTTGCCCAACTCAGTATGGCCACGACCGAGCGAGGATACACCTTACCCAACGGTGTGCAAGTCCCGGACCGGACCGAGTGGCACAATGTCGTACTGTGGAGAGGACTGGCGCAGACGGTGGAAAAATACGTCAGGAAAGGCGATAAAATTTTCGTAGAGGGACAAATCCGTACCCGCACGTACAACGACAAGAACGGGAAGCAACGAAGTGTCATTGAAATCTGGGCCGAGCGCCTGGAACTGATGACGAAACCGACGGCAACCGGAAATACCGCCCAACCGACGCAGGGCGAAGCGCCCGCAAGTGGAGGACAGCCATCGCACGGCGATCTGCCCTTTTAGCAAAGCGTCCGTTCTTGACTACGTCGTTTCCGTATTCTCTCGAACCTATCCCGTCCGGCTGTTTCGTTGTCACCAGCGAATGCCGGACGGTATTTTTTTGAACGCAAGATACTACACGCCAGTACATGACCCCGCTCATCGACACCACATATGGCGATACGAGAATCCTTGTCGCCGCAATTGCTGACGCCGAAACTGAATTTGAGCGGCAGCTCCCCCAAAGTGTGCTTGACGAGAGCCGACAACGATTTCGCTCCGACACGCGGCAGAAGGAGTGGCTGGCGGCCCGTATTTTGCTGTGCCATGCCCTCCGTGACCCTGCCGCTGCCACCGCCTTGGCCTACTACCCGACCGGCCGCCCCTACCTTCCCGGTATGCGGACCGGCATCAGCATCTCGCACAGTCAGGGTTTTGTCGGGCTGGCTTTGTCACAATGTCCGCGGGTAGGCCTCGACGTGGAAATACGTACCTCGCGAGCCATGCGAGCGAGGCAATCGTTCCTGTCCGACAAAGAGCGACAAGCATTCCGCACCGACAAAGCCGATATCTTCACTACGCTATGGAGCGCCAAAGAAGCTGCCTACAAATGGCTGGACCGACCGGGAACCGTCGTCTCGCAGTTCTCGTTCCACAGCTTTCCGCTGGCTGACGAAGGACAGCTGCACGGCTTTTTACATGAGCTCCCTCTGCTTGTTCATTACCGTTTGTACGCGGATTTTGTCGTGACTTGGACTGACTGTCCCCTGCCGGGCGAAGAAGTCGCCCCCTACCGGTAACGCCGATTACTATTTTTTACTACCTTTGCTCCGCACAAATCAAAAATAAAATAAACGCTGAAAGAAAAAATGGAGTTAGCGAGTAAATACGCCCCCGAGAGCGTCGAGGGGAAGTGGTACAAATACTGGCTGGAGCACGACTTGTTCAGCTCCAAGCCGGATGGTCGTGAACCCTACACAGTGGTCATTCCGCCCCCCAACGTGACGGGCGTCCTTCACATGGGACACATGCTGAACGAGACTATCCAGGACATTCTGGTACGCCGTGCCCGCATGGAGGGAAAAAATGCCTGTTGGGTTCCGGGCACCGATCATGCCTCCATTGCCACCGAGGCCAAAGTCGTGAACCGCCTCGCCGCACAAGGCATCCGTAAGGCGGACCTCACGCGTGAAGAGTTTTTGAAGCACGCCTGGGCCTGGACTGACGAGCACGGCGGCATCATCCTGAAACAGCTTCAGAAACTGGGCGCCTCGTGCGACTGGAACCGTACGGCCTTCACCATGGACGAGAAGCGCTCCGAGAGTGTCATCAAGGTGTTTGTCGACCTCTACAACAAGGGACTTATCTACCGCGGAGTCCGTATGGTGAACTGGGACCCCAAGGCGAAGACCGCGTTGTCCGACGAGGAAGTGATTTACAAGGAAGAGCACAGCAAACTGTACTACCTCCGCTATTATGTGGAAGGAGGACAGATTCCTGAAAACCTGCCGGAAGGCTGCGTCGTTCACCGCGACGAAAAAACAGGAAAGCCTTATGCCGTAGTGGCCACGACGCGCCCCGAAACCATCATGGGAGACACCGCGATGTGCATAAACCCCAACGACCCGAAGAACGTATGGCTGAAAGGCAGCAAAGTCATCGTGCCGCTGGTGGGCCGCGTAATTCCCGTCATTGAGGACGACTATGTCGACATTGAGTTCGGTACGGGTTGCCTGAAGGTCACTCCGGCGCACGACGTCAACGACTACATGCTGGGCGAGAAGTATAATCTGACGTCTATCGACATCTTTAACGACGACGGCACCCTCAGCGAGGCAGCAGGCCTTTATGTCGGCATGGACCGCTTCGACGTGCGCAAGCAAATCGAAGGCGATTTGGCCGAAGCCGGTTTGCTCGAGAAGGTGGAGGCCTACACGAACAAGGTGGGCTTCAGCGAGCGCACGGATGTACCCATCGAGCCCAAGCTCTCGATGCAGTGGTTCCTGAAGATGAAGCATTTCGCCGACCTGGCTCTGCCGCCGGTCATGAACGACGAGATAAAATTCTATCCCACAAAGTACAAAAACACCTACCGGCACTGGCTGGAAAACATCAAGGACTGGTGCATCAGCCGTCAGCTTTGGTGGGGACACCGCATACCGGCTTACTACTTGCCGAAAGGAGGCTTCGTCGTGGCCGAGACAGCCGAAGAGGCCCTGCGGATGGCCCAAGAAAAGACGGGCGATACGACGCTTACACTGAACGACCTGCGCCAGGACGACGATGCACTGGACACGTGGTTCTCTTCCTGGCTTTGGCCCATCTCTCTCTTCGACGGCATACTCGATCCCGACAATGCGGAATTCAAGTACTACTATCCGACAAGCGACCTCGTCACCGGGCCGGACATCATCTTCTTCTGGGTGGCACGCATGATTATGGCGGGTTACGAATACACCGGCAAAATGCCGTTCCGCAACGTCTATTTTACCGGCATCGTGCGCGACAAACTGGGACGCAAGATGTCCAAGTCCCTGGGCAACTCTCCGGACCCGCTCGACCTCATCCAACAATACGGGGCCGACGGTGTGCGCATGGGAATGATGCTCTCGGCACCCGCAGGCAACGACATTCTCTTCGACGAAGCCCTCTGCGAACAAGGCCGCAACTTCTGCAACAAAATTTGGAACGCATTTCGCCTCGTGAAAGGCTGGGAAACCGCTGAGGCAGAGCAACCGCAAGCCGCCAAGACTGCTATTCGCTGGTTCGACGCACAACTGCGCAAGAGCGCCGCCGACATCGCCGGCATGTTCAAGCGTTACCGCCTGAGTGAGGCTTTGATGGAAATCTACCGCTTGTTCTGGGACGAATTTTCCAGCTGGTATCTCGAAATGGTCAAGCCGGCCTACGGCGCGCCGATTGACCGCGCCACGTATGACGCTACGATTGCGTTCTTCGACACCCTGCTGAAACTGCTCCATCCGTTCATGCCTTTCATCACCGAAGAACTGTGGCAACACATCTTTGACCGCAAAGACGGCGAAAGTATCATGGTAAGCCCGATGACTATCGCCGAACCGACTGCGGCAGACTCGGAAATCCTGGGAGCAATGGAAAACGTGAAGAGCATTATTGCCGGTGTGCGGGCCATACGGAATCAGAAAAATCTTCCGCTCAAAGAATCACTGGACGTAGAAGTCCTCGGCGACATGCCGCTCACCGATTACGAAAGCACAATTCAGAAAATGGCCAACGTCGGCTCCATCCGTCGCGTCACGACGAAGAGCGAAGGCGCATCCTGTTTCATGGTCGGAACAATAGAGTTTGCCGTTCCGCTCGGCGCGCTCATCGACGTAAATGCCGAAATCGTCAAGATTGAAGGCGAGCTGGCCCACCTGACCGCATTCCTCGGTGGCATCAAGAAAAAACTGGCTAATGCCAAGTTCGTAGCCAACGCTCCGGCCCAAGTCGTAGAACTGGAACGCAAGAAGGAAAGCGATACGGAAAGCAAGATAGCCTCCTTACAGGAAGCCTTGGCCGCGTTGAAAAAGTAAGTTGTCATCATCAAGTCTATTTTCATGAGAAGAAACGCCCTTATCCTCTGCCTAGGATTTGCCTTAGGCATGGCCGGCACACCGACGCTGTATGCCGACCAAGTGTACACCATTTATCCCATCCCGCAGGAACAGATTGCCGGCGTGGGAACGGTCAGTCTGTCGGCTACCGTAAACATCGTGTGCGACGAATACATCGACCAATACACGAAAGACCGCGCTACCGAGGTCTTGAAGGAAAAAGGCATTGCCGCCACGTTCAGCGACCAAGCGAAAAGCGGACAGACCAACCTGTATCTGGCTGTCTCCGGCAGCAAAGGCCCTGCCGACCGTAAGGCAGAGGACATGGGAATAGACCGCGCCGTCCTCTCGCGGGAGGGAAAATTCGACCGTCATATCGTCAGCCTCTCTGCTGACGGCACCGATGCCCGAATCGTCATATTGGGTGAAAACACGGATGCCGTGTTTTACGGCCTTGCCTCACTCGAACAGATGTTGGACGGCGGCACTGCCAGCCTGGCCTGCGTCACGATTAACGACTACGCTGATCAGCAGTCACGCGGACTCGTCGAGGGCTATTACGGCTACCCTTACTCAGTGGCCGTAAAGAAGGACTTGATGAAGTTCATGGCCCGCTATAAACTGAACACCTACCTCTATGGCGCGAAGAGCGACCCCTACCACTCCGGTTACTGGCAGGACCCTTATCCCACGAGCATCACGGCCCAGCAGGAGAAGAACGGCTGGCTCACACAGGAGATGTTCAAGGAACTGACGGCCCAGGCTCACGCCTCGAAAGTGAACTTCATCTGGGCCATCCACCCGGGCTTGAACACAAAGACCGACCAAAACGTCAATCAGGTCTTCAGTAAATTCCAGCTGATGTACGACCTTGGCGTACGGCAGTTTGCTGTGTTTACGGACGACGTTGGCGTGGAAAACGCCAGCGAGTTCCCGAAATACACTTACTTCTTCACGCAGTTGCAGAACCGTTTGGACGAAACCTATAATAAGGACTACGAATCGCCGGCCGACACCGTGAAGCCCCTCCACTTCGTGCCGCATATCTACGCTGCCAGTTTCGCCAATGCCGAGACGCGCAAGACGTACTTCAACGAACTCTCCAACCTTCCGGAGAAAATCGT
Source organism: uncultured Alloprevotella sp. (assembly GCA_944322325.1). Lineage (GTDB taxonomy): Bacteria > Bacteroidota > Bacteroidia > Bacteroidales > Bacteroidaceae > Alloprevotella. Next base: position 19,152 of record CALUOQ010000007.1, on the reverse strand, counting down.
TGTCTACACCACCGGTAACGGCGTGTGGAGCGTGCCTAACAGCAACGACCTCGCCACTATCAAGAACGATCTCGGACGCGACGTGGCGTGGTGGTGGAACTACCCCTGCAACGACAACGGCCGCTCGGACAGTGAAATCTTCATCTCCGACATGTACCGGAACTTCGTCGAAATGACACAAGTCAGCGACAATGCCCGCCTGCCGCAGCAACTGAACAACGCAGCAGGCATACTGAGCAACCCCATGCAGCAAGGCGAAATCTCAAAGATAGCTTTGTTCAGCGTTGCCGACTATGCGTGGAACAATGACGGCTTCAACAACACTTCGAGCTGGGAGGCCGCCTTGCCGGCCGTATTGGGCGACGAATATGCCGCTGCATTCCGCACGCTGGCTCCCTACCTGTGCTACGACGACCCATCGACGCTGTCGCGCCTCATACAAACTTATAAGACCAACATCACGATGGGCCGCGAAGCCGACGCCACAGCACTCCACGCCGACATGGACGAAATCTCTGCCGCGTGCGACAAAATTGCCGGAATGGAAACGAGCGAAATCGAGTCGGACCGCCTGTTCTTCGAGGACCTGCGCCCTTGGTTCTACCTGGTGCGCGACATGGCCGCGACGACTAAGGCTTTTCTCGACGCCAAGGACGTAGACGACATGGCCGACCAGTGGGACGCCTACCTCGCTGCACAAAAATCGGCCGAGGCCCTCACGACCGATTCGCGCTACGTGGTAGAAACGCTCGAAGGCATGGGCACCAATCCGCCCGTAGGCCAGCACAGGGTCAACGCCTCGTCCGCCGCACTGAAACCTTTCGTAACGGAATGGCTGGGCAGTGAGGCTTTCAACGACCTCTTTCCTGAGCGCGACGCGCTCACGACTCCGCAACTCTACACAACGGTTGCCTCGGCCCCGAAACTGAACGTGGCTAATACAACGCAAGGCATCTACTTCGTCAGCACAACGACGCTTGCCGTAGGACCGGACGAACGCATCGGTTTCGAACTGCCCGCGCCCAAGAAAATTACGAGCATAACCATTGCCGACAGCCTGAAAGAGAATTTCAGTCTCATCGCTTCGCAGAACGGCAAGACTTGGACCACCCTCACGCCCGACGCGCTGACCGACGTACCCTATAAGTATGTCTGCCTGCACAATGCCGGCAGTGGCAAGCTGTGGTTCAGCCCCACGCGCACAACGTTCAGCATGACGACCGAGGCACCCACCGCCATCACCGGCGCCACCATCCCGAGCGGCGAAGCCTGGCAAGGACACACCAAGGAACTCATCCACGACGGCGACTACACCACGTTCTGTACCCTCAATCAGAATCAGAAGCAGGGTGACGCCTACCAAGTCACCCTACGTACGGCCGTGCCCATTCACGACGTGCGCATCTGCATGGGCACGACGAACGGCGACTACATGCAGGTCGGCAACGTGCAAATCTCCGAAGACGGAACCCGCTGGATAAACATCCCCATCAGCGGCACACGGACAGTGAACTTCACCATGAGCGACGAGAACGTCGTGCGCTATTCCGACGAAATGTCGTACTGCGACTTTGACGGCGAAGGGCGGACGGCGCGCTACGTGCGCCTGCTGCTGCGTACGGCCAACACATCGAAGTGGCTTCGTCTTTACGAGATTGAAGTGAACCGGAAGCACGATACTTACGGCGACATCCCCGTGGCCCTCACTGGCGACGGCCAGCCCGCGCCCGAGGTTTTCGACAACCGGGCATCGACGTCGTACGCCTCCTCAGCAACGGGATCGCTGACCTACAACCTGCTGAATCCCGAAGAGCTGGACGGCCTATCGTTCTTTATGGACGGCAGCCGCGATTACGAAGCCAAGGTTTCGGCCACGCGCGACGGCGAGCACTGGACGCCGCTGGGTACCCTCAGCGGACCGACCCCCTACCTGTCGTTGAGCCGTGCCGGCATGAAGGACGCTGTGGCTGTACGCTTGGAATGGACTGGCCTCTCACCCATTATCCACGAAATATGCGAGTACACCACAACGCCATCTACTAATCTCAGCGATGCCCTCATCGAGGGTGGCGGTTCGCAGCGCATTTCGCTCAGCCAGCAGGGAGGACGCCTGCAACTGGCATCGACGAGCGGAATAGCCAACATCGCGCTCTACACACCCGCCGGACAACAGCTGGCCCAGCTGCGCCCCTCGGGTGAAAAGCTTGTGACCATTCCCGCGGTCCGCAAGTCGTGCGTCATAATTAAGGCGACAACGGCCGACGGCGATACGGCCTCATACAAGGTAAGTATGAAATAAAGCCACTCCCCTAACCCTGTTTTTTAGTCCGACTGGTTTCACGAGAACCTGTCGGACTTTTTTTGTGATACCTGCCCCGGATTATTTTCTGCTCCGTACATTTTTTCCTCAGGTACGAGGAAAAAATTATACAACTACATTAGAAATCCCAAACGGAGTGACCTGCACACCTTGTCGCCCGTATGTAGCGACACTCAGTGAGCCACATTGTCCCATGGAAGTCGAAAAATGTGGAGACGAGCCGGGCAGCATGCACAAAGTTTTCGTACTTTTGCGTGTCACTAACTTAAAAAAACTGATTCAAGACGCTACGCTGATGCAACTCACTCAAGCGAAAGGCTGGCTTTGCGGCTTGGGGGCCGCGCTGTGCTATGGCTTTATCCCCTACTTTACCGTGCCCTTGAAAGCGGTCGGTTTGGAAAACCCAAGCATATTGTTCTACCGTTTTGCCATAGCGGCCGTCGTCGTAGGCATACTGATGCGCCTTAAGGGCGTAAGTTTCCGCGTGACGCGCGGCGAGATGGTCACGCTCACCTACCTGGCTTTCATCTCGGACGGCTCGGCTCTGTTTCTCATCGAGAGCTATAGCTATATGTCCACTGGCGTAGCCACGACGCTCCACTTCCTCTACCCCGTCGTGACGACGCTCATCATGATTTCCTTTTACCACGAAGCGCGCCGTTGGACCACGTTCGTGGCCGTCGGCATGGCCGTGAGCGGCGTGGCGGTGCTGTCGTGGCACGGCGGCGAGTCGCTGAGTCTGCGCGGCGTGATTATCGCGGTAGTGTCGGCGGTGTGCTACGCGCTCTATATCATTCGGGTCAACCGTTCGCGGGCGCAGTACATGCCGGGTATAAAGGTGGTGTTCTACGTCATGGCCATCGGTTCGCTTATCTTTCTGGCCGATGCGCTGCGGACCGGTGCTGTGCAGCCGTTAACGGACGGCGCCGAGTGGGGCCGCGTAGGCGCGCTGGCTCTGGTATGCACCGTAGCGACAAACCTGATGCTTGTCGCGTCGGTCAAGCTCATCGGGTCGACACTGACTTCCATTATCGGCGCGCTCGAACCGCTGACGGCCGTCGTCGTAGGGTGCGTGGCGCTGGGCGAGCCTTTCACGGCCTCGGTAGCCGGCGGGCTGGTGCTCATCATTCCGGCCATCGTACTCATCATCCTGACGCGCGGACGTACGCCCCAACCCTCAACGTCCCACACGGCTTCCCTTGAAAAGACAACTTAAACCTTTATTTTTTCCAAACATCTATATTTTAATTCTAAACCTCATGAAAAAAACATTACTGACATTGTGCTTCTTATTGGCCGCCCTCGGTGGCCGCTCTGCCGACATCACGGTTTTGCAGTGGAACATCTGGCAGGAGGGAACCCAAGTAAAAGGCGGTTACGACGCCATCGTCGACGAACTCGTGCGGCTCAAGCCCGACTTCGTCACCTTCAGCGAAGTGCGCAACTACCACGGCGTAGACTTCATCGCCAAACTGCGCGCCTCGCTGGCCGAGCGCGGACTGACGTACTACGGTTTCCGCACGGACGACACCGGACTGCTCTCGCGCCACCCCATTACAGACTCCGTAACCGTCTTTCCACTCCACAACGACCACGGCAGTATTTACCGCCTGCGTACCGAAGTGAACGGACGCAAAATTGCGGTCTACACGTCCCACCTCGACTATCTGGACGATGCTTATTATAATGTGCGCGGCTACGACGGGTCGACATGGCGCGAAATTCCTGTACCCACAACCGTCGCCGAAGTGCTTGAACGCAACGACCGCTCACGCCGAGACGAGGCCATCGCCATGTTCCTTACCTTTGCGGCCGACGACCAGCGTGAGGGCTACATCAGCATTCTCGGCGGCGATTTCAACGAGCCGTCGTACATTGACTGGTGCGACGCCACGCGCGACCTCTACGACCACAACGGCCTGGCTGTGCCCTGGCCCCAAACCCTGCGGCTGGCTCAGGAGGGCTTCATCGACTGCTGGCGCGCACTCTATCCGAACCCCGTCACCCATCCGGGTTTCACATTCCCGGCCGATAACCCTGACGTGCCCGTAGAAAAGCTATCGTGGACCCCTAAAGCCGACGAACGCGACCGTATTGACTACCTGTTCTATCGCGGCGAGGGCATCCGCGTGACGGACTGCCGACTCTTCGGTCCTGCCGGTACTATCGGGACATACAAACGCTTGCCGGCTGAGTGGGACGAGCCCATCATCCTGCCCCAAGGCACTTGGCCCACAGACCATAAGGGCGTTTGGGCCCGCTTCGAGCTCGACTGACCACCACTGAAACAGGCCGGATGAACCCGGACAAACCGAAAGTTTTGACTACCTTTGTCCTGCATCATATAAATACCGACCGATGAGTGATGACATGACGGATTTTATCGATGCCTTGGCGGCCTATGTAGCGGAACGCCTGGCCGGTGGCGATGTGGCCCCCGACTACAACGTGGAGCGCGTCCTTATCGTCGACGCCCGTAACCACTTGTTCCGCCCAGCCGGAAAAGGTGGCACCGACGAGGCCGACGATCTCTACGCCCTGCGCGAACTGTGTCGCGTGGACGAAGACACGATGGACCTTGTCCCTGACCGTGGGCGCCTGGAGCGCGTAGCGCGCAACTACTTCTACCAGTCATAAGCTCCAAACCCTATGGATAATCGCCAGTCTTACCGTCGCCTCGTCTGCCAGCCTGTAAAGGCACACGGTCTAACTTCAAAACATATAATCTCTACTATAACAAAAGAATGAAACAACTTACGAAAAAATGTCTCGGGGCGATATTCGTCCTGACTTTCACGGGCGGAACAGCCACCGCACACGTAGGTAAAGTCTATGTTGATGCCAACCACAATGGCGTCTGCGATAAAGGTGAAAAAGGCCTGCGCGGCATCTGCGTGTCGGACGGCCTTAATGTCGTCAAGACAGACGCTGACGGTACCTTCGAACTGCCGGGCCATGCGCGTGAACGATTTGTGTTCGTCACTATGCCGTCCGGCTACAAGGCCATGGCCCACTACCAGCCCATCGAAGCGGGAAAAACATCCTACGACTTTGGCCTGCAACCCTACGACGCCCATGTCGGCAAAGGCGGAGCCCACACTTTCCTACAGATGGCCGATACGGAAATCCGTGGCGCCGTAGGCCACGACGACTGGATAGCCCAAATACGCCAAGCCACCCGCAACGAAAACGCCGCCTTCGTCATACACACCGGCGATATCTGCTACGAATCAGGCCTCGCCAGCCATAAAACGCTGATGAACGCTGACAACATGGATGTTCCCGTCTACTACTGCGTGGGCAACCACGATCTGGTCAAGGGTAAATACGGCGAAGCCTTTTTCGAGGGAATATACGGCCCAAGCTATTACTCGTTCGACGTGGGTAACGTGCATTACGTCGTCACCCCCATGTGGGGCGGCGATTACAGGCCCGGCTACACTGTGGACGACGTCTATCGCTGGCTGAAAAACGACTTGGCGCAGATGGACCCCGAAAAGTCGCTCGTCGTCTTCAACCATAACTATTGGACCACCGGTGACCGTCACCTCTTCGGGCCAACGAAAGAGGAGCCCATCGATCTCGACGCCCACGGTCTGAAAGCGTGGATTTACGGTCACGTCCATATCAACCATATCACTCGCCACGGCAAGGCCATCGCCGTCTGTACCTCAATGCCTTGCGGTGGAGGTATCGACCATGCCATATCGGCTTTCCGCCTCTATGACATCGACAGCAAGGGCGACCTTTCCACCCGCCTGCGCTACACTTACGTCGACCATCACGTTGAAGTTGCTTCCCATCAGAACGCCCGTGCGCCCTACTCCATCAACGGGAAAATGCCTGTCTCCGTCAACGCCTACGCCACCGTGTCGGAGGTAAAGAATGTCAGCATCCGCTGTTACTTGGAGGGACAGCCCGTAACAGCTTGGCAGCCTTTGAATCAACAAACGGACTTCAACTGGTACACCGAAGTAGAACTGCCTGAACGTTGCACGGGACGCACCGTGACGATGGAAGTCGCCACGCAGTTTGCCGACGGCCAGGTCGACCGCCGGTCGCAGTACTTCACGTACGACGGCGAGGCATCGCACGCTACGCCCGCCACGGGCGGCAGCTGGACCAACCTGTTGCGGACACCATCGCACATCGGCGTCGCGGCCGACACGGTGACACCGCCTCTGCGCCTGAACTGGGTAAGCAACGCCGGGTCGAACATTTACATGACCTCACCTCTCGTTGCGGACGGAACGGTCTACATCGCAACGACCGACGAGGACCTGCGCGGCCATGCCGCCGTCGTGGCCATGGATGAAGTCACAGGGCGCATCCGCTGGCGTTACGCAACGCGCAGCTCGGTGAAGAACACAATCGCCTTGACGCGCGGTCTCGTCTTTGCCCAGGATGTTTGGGGCTACCTGTATGCCATTGACGCCACAACGGGCAAACTGGCTTGGGAGTACAAATTGAATGTGGCCGTTGTGCCGGGACTGGACGACGGGCTCGTCGCTTCGGGCGACACGGTGTTTGCCGGTGCCGGCAAAGGACTTTGCGCCTTCGACGCCACCTCGGGAAAAATCCTGTGGAGCAACAAGGCGTGGGAACAGCGTGAAGGTACGACCGCCACGCTATCCTTGGGCAACGGCGTACTGGTAGGAGGCGTGCAATGGTCTGCCATGTATGCTCACGACGCCGCAACAGGCAAACTCCTGTGGAGCCGCAGTGACAACGGTATCCGTAACCGTGCCTCATCGCCAGCTATTTATGGCGGACGGATGTACTTCGTGTCCGATCGCGCACTCTTCGTGCTCGACACGAATACGGGTGCAACAATTCTGCGCAAGGACCTGCCTTATTCCGTCGATGTCACCTCGACGCCGATGGTGTCGGCAGGCGAAATCATCTTCGGCACGGCACGCGACGGAATAGTGGCTCTCGACCGCGAGACACTGACCGAGAAGTGGCACTTCAGGACAGGCGAAGCCTTATTCTACACTGCGCCCTACACGAATACACCATCGGCTCAAGTGGAGTCAAGCCCGGTGCTCTCGGGTGACGTGGTGTATGTCGGCGCGCACGACGGCGCATTTTACGCACTGAACCGTACCACAGGGGCACTGCTCTGGCGTCATCACACCGGTGCCCCCGTCATGACAACTGTGGCCGTCGTCGATGGACGGATAATCGGAGCGGACTATGCAGGCAATGTGTATGCTTTCAGCCCGGCTGAGTCTGTAAACGAATCCCAGTCTGTCAAACCATGAAACTGCATAAGGCGGGACGGGTGCAAAACCTGTTCCGCCTTATATTATATATTGTGTAAATTATGGAAGAGCAAGCAATTATCCTGACTCACGAACCCTCGACCGAAATTGCCCGCTTGGTCAGCGAGGCAACCCCTGACCTCGTGTTCCTGCTGACCGACGAAACGACCGAGCGCCTGTGTCGTCCTTTGCTGGCTGACTGCGACGCTCTGTGCGATGCGGTGAGTATCGTAATCGGCGCAACCGACGTTCACAAGAATCTGGACACATTGGCCGACGTATGGCGGCAGCTCGGAACCGGTGGTGGCTCGCGCCATTCACTGATGGTTTGCCTCGGCGGAGGGATGGTCACGGACCTGGGTGGCTTCGCCGCCTCGACTTTCAAGCGAGGCATCCGTTATATCAACGTGCCGACCACATTGCTGGCCATGGTGGATGCGGCTGTCGGCGGAAAAACAGGCATCAACTTCAACGGTCTGAAAAACGAAATCGGAGTCTTTCGGAAATCGGTCGCCGTCGTCATCGACTCACGCTTTCTGCGTACGCTCGATGCACCGAACCTCTGTTCCGGATATGCCGAGATGATAAAACACGGACTGATTAGTCATGAAGCACACTGGGCCGAGTTGCTCCGTTTCGACCTGTCACAACCTGACTACGCCGAACTGCAACGTCTCGTGGCGCAGAGTATCGGTGTGAAGGAGCACATCGTAGAAGTAGACCCCTTGGAACATGGCATCCGCAAAGCGCTCAACGTAGGGCACACCGTAGGGCACGCCTTCGAGAGCCTGGCACTGGCCGAGAGCCGCCCTGTACTCCATGGCTACGCCGTAGCTTGGGGCATGGTCAGTGAACTTTACCTGAGCTGCACCAAGGTCGGATTTCCCAAAGACAAGATGCGACAGACCGTGGACTACATCCGTACACATTATGGCACCTTTGTTTTCGACTGCGACCACTACGAACGCCTCTACGACTACATGACGCATGACAAAAAGAATGTTGGCGGTATTGTCAACTTCACCCTGCTGGCCGACATCGGTGACATCCGCCTCGATCAGACCGCCACAAAAGAAGAAATCTTCGCCATGCTCGACTTCTTCCGTGAAACGATGAACTAAAGAGGAATACATCAAAACGAAGTGCCATTTTTTACTGTCGGCAATTTATCCCCTCATTTTTTTGAGGGAACTTCTTTGTATTTCCAGAATATAAGCGTAAATTTGCACCTCGTAAACGGGTAAGTGCTGCACGGCCAGCTCCCTTCGAATCCTCCAGGGCCTGACCGCAGCAAAGGTAGTTGGTTGTAGCGGCGCGATGCAGAGAGCTTACCCACCCGCCTCTTTAGCTCAGTTGGCCAGAGCACGTGATTTGTAATCTCGGGGTCGTTGGTTCGAATCCGACAAGAGGCTCAAGAAGGAATGTGAAATAAAGTGCAAGGCAGACGCTCAAAAAAAGCGGTACTTGCACTTTTTTTATGCCTTATGATGCATGTTGCACCGCATCGTCTGCAAAAACAAAAATCCTGCAAATTCTTCTATTGCCTGACATGTGCAACAGGCGGAATACAGCCGCCCATCTTTTCCGTTATAGCGTATATATGCCCCACATATCCGTAAAAATGGCAACGGAGATGCGCTTGTCAGACACATCCCCGTTGCCGTTTTAGAATGACCTTGTTTTATTGGCGGCTGCCGTACTGCTGGTCAAGGTTAAAGATGGCGGAATCGCCCATCTTGCGAATGCGATCTACGATACCCGATGCCGTAGCTTCCTCCTCGACTTGCTCGCGAACGAACGACCACAAGAAATCCTGCGTAGCCTTGTCACGTTCTGCCGATGCGATGTCGACGAGGTCGTCTATGCTTTTCGACACAGTGCATTCGTGCTCGTACACTTTCTCAAAGACCTCGAGTGGTGAGTTCCAGCTCTCGGGAACGGCATCGATTTGACCGACACGCGCCGTGCCGCCACGCTTGATAATATAGTTGGCCATCGTGTACGCATGGTCCATTTCCTCTTGCGACTGCTTCTTCATCCAGTTTGCAAAACCGTTGAAGCCTTCTTTGTCGAAGTAGAAAGCCATGGAAAGGTACAAGTTGGCTGACCAGATTTCCTTTGTGATTTGTCCGTTGATAGCGTCCTGAAGTTTCTGCGAAATCATAATTCTTTCTCTTTTAGGGGTTATGTAAACAACTGAAGTACGACAAATAACGTACCAAATTCCTCTTTTTACGGAAACTATTCTTGGTTTTCGTAAATTCTGCCAACTTGTCACCTGTGACCCTGACATTTTTTTGTAACTTTGTTTCAAATTTGCAAGATACAGTTTCATGATTTACCCCAATAACTTCGAGCAAAAGATTGGTTTCGATGAAATACGCAGAATCGTCAGAGGGCGCTGCATCTCCTCTCTTGGCACAGAGCAGACGGACCGGGCCGCATTGCTGACGTCGGCAGAGGACATACAAGAGGAATTGGAAAAAATCAGGGAATTCACCCGGTTTTCAGCAGAGGAGGACGGGGTTTACGAGGAAAACTTTTTCGATGTACGGCAGCAGTTGCTGCGTATGCGGCCGGAGCGCACCCATCTGGAGGAGATTGACCTGTTCGACCTGAAACGCTCCTTGGAGTCCATCCATCAGTTGGTCTCCTTTTTCGGCCGCAATCAGAATGAAGATGCGGCGGCTCCGCCTCTCTACAAGTATCCGGCCCTCCAGCGGCGAAGCGCGGACGTGCGGACTTTTCCCGAAATCGTGCGGCGCATCGACGAGATCCTTAATAAATATGGTAAGGTCAAGGATACGGCATCACCCGAACTGTTGTCCATCCGCCACGAGATGGAAACGGTCGTACGCAGTATTTCACACACTCTTAGGAACATCATACACGAAGCGCAGGACGAAGGTTACATCGAGCGGAACGTCAGCCCGACCATGCGTGACGGCCGCCTTGTCATTCCGGTGAACCCGGCGCTCAAGCGTAAAATCAAAGGTATCGTGCACGACGAATCGGCCACCGGAAAAACCGTATTCATCGAACCGGCGGCCGTTGTCGAAGCCAATAACCGCATTCGCGAGCTCAAAGCGGCTGAAAAGCGCGAGATTATAAAAATTCTGCAAGCCATAGCCGCCGAAATCCGCCCTCATATCACGGAGATTGTCGAATCACTCGTATTCCTTGGTGAAATAGACTTCATCCGCGCAAAGATGCTTTTCGCCCACACCATCCACGCTGTCCTGCCCACAGTGGCGGGCCGGCCATGCGTCGAGTGGTACCAGGCCGTACACCCCCTGTTACAGCTCAGCCTCGAAAAGCACGGCAAAAAAGTTGTCCCGCTGGACGTCAAACTGAGTGAGACTGACCGCGTGTTGCTCATCTCCGGCCCCAATGCCGGCGGAAAGTCCATCTGTTTGAAGACGGTCGGCCTTCTTCAGTACATGGTACAATGCGGCTTCCCCGTACCGCTGCACGAAAGCTCGGTAGTCGGCGTGTTCGACCATATCTTCCTCGACATCGGTGACGACCAGAACCTGGAAAACGACCTCAGCACCTACTCCAGCCACCTCATCCACATGAAGCAGATGATCAAAGAGAGCGATGAAAAAAGCCTCCTCCTGATCGATGAGTTCGGCAGCGGCACTGAGCCTCAGATAGGCGGCGCCATTGCAGAGGCCATCCTTAAGCGTTTTCTCGAAAACAAGGTTTTCGGCGTCATCACGACGCACTTCCAGAATCTGAAAGCCTTCGCCGAAACCCACGCGGGCATCGTCAACGGAGCCATGCTTTACGACCTGCAACAGCTCCAGCCCCTGTTCATTCTCCAGATAGGAAGTCCGGGCAGCTCCTTTGCGCTCGAAATTGCCCGCAAAATCGGTATACCTTCTTCCGTTATGGAGGACGCAGCCCAGCTCGTCGGACAGGACTACATCATGTCCGACCGATATTTGCAGGAAATCAACCGCGACAAGCGTTACTGGGAAAACAAGCGCCAGAACATCCGTAAACGCGAGAAACAGCTCGAGGAGATTCTGGCCCGCTATGAGACCGAGATGCAGGAACTGCAAACCAAACGCAAAGAGTTGCTCAGTCAGGCCAAGGAAGAAGCGGAAAATCTGCTCAAGGCGTCAAACGCCAAAATCGAACAGACCATCCGCACCATTCGCGAAGCGCAAGCCGAAAAGGAGAGGACCAAGGAAGTGCGCCGCGAGCTGGACACGTTTCGCGAGGAAGTAAGCAAAGAGGACGACGAGAAGGAAGATCTCATCGCCCGTAAGATTGAACAAATCAAGCAACGACAGGAGCGAAGCCGCAAACGGAAAGAGGAAAAGAAGAACCAGCCCCCACAGTCTCCGACCTCAACAGTTCAGACGGCAAAAGCTCCCGCCGCATTGCGCCGCGGCGACAATGTGCGTATCAAGGGGCAGAGCAGTGTCGGCAAGATAGAGAGCGTTCAGGGCAAGACGGCGCGCGTGCTTTTCGGCGTCATGTACACTACGGTTCCGGTAAACCGTCTGGAACGGGTCACCCAGCCGCCAAAAGCGGCCCTAAGCGAAATTGTCAGTTCCGTAGGTGCGGCCACGCGTCAAACTATCGACGACCGAAAACTCAACTTCAAAACCGACATCGACCTTAGGGGATTTCGCGGCGACGAAGCGATCAATGCCGTCCGCTACTTCATTGACGACGCCATCATGCTGGGCGTACCACGCGTGCGCATACTTCACGGCACGGGGACCGGCGCCCTCCGCCAACTCATCCGGCAATATCTCGGCGTCACACCCGGCGTACACTCTTTCCGCGACGAGCACGTACAGCTCGGCGGGGCTGGGATTACGGTGGTCGATTTGGAGTAATCCGTCACAGAGATAAAGAAAAGAGTAGCAAACCTTTCGCAGCCAAGTGTTTTTTCCGTACTTTTGCTTGTAACAATACATCCATATAAACGCAATCTTTACTTAACAAAAATCTATCCTGCCATGGAACAGAAAGACTTAAAAGAAATCGTATCCCAGTTTGACATCCAAGGAACTGTAGCAGAAATCAAACCGCTCGGCGACGGACTGATTAATGACACCTACAAGGTGGTTACCGCCGAAAGCGATAAACCCGACTACGTGCTCCAGCACATCAACAACGCCATCTTCCAGAACGTCGAGATGCTGATGGACAACATTCTGGCCGTAACGACCCACATCCGTCAGAAACTGGAGGCGAAAGGCGAAACCGACATCGACCGCAAGGTCCTCACGTTCGTACCGCTCAAGGGGGAGAACAAGTACTTCTACCAGCGTCCTGACGGCAGCTATTGGCGCATCATGCTCTTTATCCCCGACGCCGTGACCAAGTCGGCCGTCACTCCGGAATCCTCCTTCGAAGTCGGCGAAACGTTCGGTAACTTCCAGGCCATGCTGGCCGACATCCCTGTGCAGCTGGGCGAGACTATCCCCGACTTCCACAACATGGAGTTCCGCCTGCAGCAGCTTCGCGACGCCATCAAGGAGGATAAGGCCGGCCGCGTAGCCGAGGTCAAGGACCTGATCGCCGAAATCGAAAAACGCGCTGACGAGATGTGCAAGGGCGAACGCCTCTACCGTGAAGGCAAGCTGCCCAAACGCATTTGCCACTGCGACACCAAGGTGGACAACATGATGTTCGACAAGGACGGCAACGTACTTTGCGTCATCGACCTCGACACCGTGATGCCCAACTTCGTGTTCTCGGACTTCGGCGACTTCCTCCGCTCGGCCGCCAATACCGGCAAGGAAGACGACAAGGACCTTGATAACGTCAATTTCAACATGGAGATTTTCAAATCCTTCGCCAAGGGTTACCTGAAATCGGCCCGCGTGTTCCTGACGCCGGTTGAGATTGAAAACCTGCCCTACGCCGCAAAACTTTTCCCCTACATGCAGGCCGTGCGGTTCCTGGCTGACTACATCAACGGCGATACGTATTACAAGACCGCCTACCCCGAGCACAACCTCGTGCGCACCAAAGCCCAGTTCAAACTGCTGCTCAGCGCCGAAGCCCAGGAAGAGGAAATGAAGGCTTTCATCGCCTCCTGCTGATCTACCCCTGTCATTTAGACCATAACTCCCCGCCCTACGCAAGGTAAGGCGGGGAGTTTTTCGTGCGTCTCTACCGATGCGGAGGGCGTCAGTCGTCCTTCGGCAGGGAGGCTTCGACGATACGCTTGCAGCTGTCGTAAACCCGCGTCGCCCAGTCGCGCACGGCGCGGCCGGCACGACTGAGGGTGGACAGCGTCACCGGTTCGTCGGGCTTCACGCGCAGATAAACTTCCCTTACGCCCAACGGCAGCCCCACGCCGACCAGCGTATAGAGCAGGAAGAACGCGTCGCCGCCCCCGCCGTGGTACACGACGGGATGCCCGCCCACTTGCAGCCAGCTCAGCCCGTAGTAGGCCACAACCACCGCACTGACCACCTTGAACGCCAGAAAGTGAAACGCAAAAACGTAGAGTGTCCGTTCGCCGATGTAGTCCAGACCGCGTGCCAGCCATCCGCCCCACGCGTCGATGCGTTTCGACACGTAATAGCACAGCCAGAAACCAGCCAGGGCAGGCAGGGGAAAACTGATGAATTGCACGAAATTCGCCGTGTAGCCCATCGACGTGCCGAAAGTGAACGTGGCCAGCAGGAGAAAGGCGAAGCAGCCTGCCGCCCACTTCCAGTTCATCGGGACGAAGTGCCTGTACTGACGGTAGAGGAAGCCAACGCCGAAAAAGAATACGCCCATGATGTCGCGATAACCGCCCTGGGCCAGCCCCGTCACGCGCAGGCCGCCCACGACTTTCCACAGCGCCAGCAGGAGGGCGATGGCGCAAATGGCCCACCCGATCTGCACATCCGACTTCAGCCACCTCACGCGCCGCAACAGCTTGAACAGCACCAAGTAAGCCAGCGAGGCCACCAGAAGGGCCCGGAAGAACCAGAATGTGCCGGTCAGAAACTCGTCATAGCCTGACATGTTGAACACGCAGCTCCACACGCGCTGCTGGAACTGCTGCCAAGTGTACGGATGGAGCACGCCACCGCTCGCCGTGCCGAACTTTTCGTTCAGGATACCGGTCCAGAAAAACAGGTTGTGCAGGCAGAGGAACAGTACGCTCCACTTCACGAACGGGACGTAAAGCCCCCGCAGCCGCCTGACGACAAACGTTTTTTCGTCGTTCAGGTATTTCAGATGGAAGAAGTAGCCGGCGCTGATAAAGAAGAGCGGCATGTGGAACAGGCTGACAAAGCGGGAAAGGTATCCCGGGCAGCCCGAATGGCCGAGCACGACGAGGATGATGCCGATGCCCTTGCAAATGGAAAAGATACGGTCACGCATCGTAACGAACACTTAGTGAAGGAATGGTCAGCACCTCTTCGGCCCCTGCCGGCACGGTGTCGCGCTGCACAAACGGTTGCAGGAAGTGAAACCACCATCCGGCCGCGCGCTGCTTGCGCGGAATCTGGCGCCAACGCTCCGGCGTAAGCAAGTAGCAGCTCCGCGCTTTCTCGCGCTCGAACAGTTGTTCCAGCTGCTGCGCCATGCAGGTATCGGCCACCAGCAGGTTGCACTCGTAGTCCCAGGCCAGGCTCCGGCTGTTGAGGTTGGCCGAACCGGCGTAGGCCAGAAGGCCGTCGACCGTCATGATTTTCGTGTGGTGGAAGCCGCCCTGAAAAACAAACATCTTGACGCCACTGCGCATGAGCTTGTTAGCGTTGTACTCCACAATGCGCGGCGTGATGGGAATGTCGCTTTTTTCGGAGATCATTACCTGCACGTCGACGCCCCGCGTGGCAGCCCGCTTCAGGGCGCGGCGCAACTTGCGGTTCAGCGTCAGGTAGGGATTGATGATTTGGATGCGGTCCTGGGCCGCATTGATGGCCTCGAGAAAGGTTTCGCGGATGACTTTGGGCGAGCGGCGCGGTTCGCGGTTCACTACGCCCACTTTCTTATGCCCGGCGCTGGCCGTCGTGTCGCGCGGCAGTTCGGGAAAGCATTTCGCCACGTCCTTCACGCCGGGATAGTACTGCGGCCCGTGGAGGTCCTGCCCGGTCGTACGGTTCCAGATGCGCAGGAAAATGGTTTGCAGGTCGGCCACGGCGTCGCCCTCCACGCGCATGTGGAAGTCGTGCCAGTCGCCAAACTCGGGCCGCCCCGTGATGTAATAGTCGGCCACGTTCATCCCGCCGATATAGGCCACCATGCCGTCGATGACCACGATTTTGCGATGGTCGCGGCTGAAGGCATGGTTAATCCACGGGAAACGCATGGGGTCAAACTCGTAAATCTCGATGCCGTGTTCGCGAAGCACGCGGAGGTGGCGCGCCTTGAGGGGGCGGTTGTTCGACGCGTTGCCGAAGCCGTCGAACAGAGCGCGTACCTCGACGCCCTCCTTGGCTTTCTGGGCAAGCAGCGTGAAGAGCTCGGCCGAGATCGAGTCGTTGCGGAAGTTGAAATACTCCAGGTGGATGCTCTCGCGGGCGGCGCGTACGGCCGTAAAGAGGTCGGCGAATTTCTCGCGACCGCTTTCGAGGGGGACGATGCTGTTGTTGTCGGTGAAACGGACGTGGTGTTTCTCCTCAAGGAAGCGGACCACCACGGAGTCGCACCGCTCCTGCGCCTCAGCCGGAACTGTGCCGGACAACGCACAGGCGACCATAACCAGCCCGAGGCACAGTTCGCGGACGTTCAGAATCCCCGCCCGCATCGTCAGAACATCATGCTGTAAGAATCCACGATGCCGAGCAGACGGCGGTCGGCGTCGCAAACGAGTACGGAGTGTATCTTGAAGCGGTACATGATGGCTTCGATGTCCGTTATCTTGGTTTCGGGCGTGACGCTCTTTGGCTCGGGCGTCATGATGTCGGCCACGGTAAGGGCGAAGAACTTGTCCTGCGAGTTCTCCATGGCGCGGCGCACGTCGCCGTCGGTGATGATGCCCACTACCCTGCCTTCAGCCACGGCCACGCACAGCCCCAGCCGTCCTTTGCTCATGTGTATGACGGCCTCCCCCAGCCTCATGGCGGGCGCGACGACGGGCAGGTCGTCCGAACGCATTACGTCCTTGGCGCGGGTCAGCAGTCGGCGGCCCAGCGTGCCGCCAGGGTGGAACTGGGCGAAGTCCGACGCCTTGAAATGGCGCGCTTCCATCAGGGCACACGCAAGGGCGTCGCCCAGCGCCAGTGCGGCCGTGGTCGACGAGGTCGGCGCCAGCCCCAGCGGGCAGGCCTCGCGGGCCACGCTGGCGTTGAGATGGGCCGTGGCGTAGCGCGCCAGCAGCGAGTCGGGGTTGCCCGTCATGCCGATGACGGGGATGTGGTTATCCAGCAGGTAAGGCAGGAAGCGCAGCAGCTCGTCGGTCTGTCCCGAATTGGATATGGCCAGGACGACGTCGTCCTTCGTGATGACGCCCAAGTCGCCGTGGAAAATGTCCAACGGGTTGATGAAGAAGCTCGGCGTACCGGTCGAGGACAGCGTGGCAGCGATTTTGGCACCGATGTGCCCGCTTTTGCCCACACCCGTGACGACCAGTTTACCCTTGCAGTGCAACACGATTTCCACCGAGCGGTCGAAGTCGGCGTCGAGTTGCGGTATCAGGTCCAGGAGGGCCTGCGCTTCGTCTTGCAGGCACTTGATGGCGGTTTCAGTCCACTTGCTCATAACAGAGAGGTTATAACGGTTTCAAGCTCGTCCAGCGGCAGCATGTTCGGGCCGTCGCTCAGGGCGGCATCGGGCTGCGGATGGATTTCGAAGAAGTAGCCCGTGGCGCCGAAGGCTTTGGCCGCGAGCGCCATGGCGGGGATGAACTGGCGGTCGCCGCCGGTCTTGCCGCCCGCCGCGCCGGGACGCTGCACGCAGTGTGTGCAGTCCATGATGACGGTGTCGGTGTAGGCCTTCATCGCCGGCAGGTTGCGGAAATCCACGACCAGGTTGTTGTAGCCGAACATGTTGCCCCGTTCGGTCAACCACACTTCGCGTGCCCCGGCCTCGCGGCACTTTTCGACGGGGTAGCGCATGTCGTCGCCCGAGAGGAACTGCGCCTTCTTGATGTTGACGACGCGCCCCGTGCGGGCCGCTGCGACCAGCAGGTCGGTCTGCCGGCACAGGAAGGCCGGAATCTGCAACACGTCGACCACTTGGCCGGCAGCTTCAGCCTGACAGCTCTCATGGATATCCGTCAGCAGGCGCAGGCCATAGCGCGCCTTGATGTCGGCTAGCATCTGGAGCCCGCGCTCCAACCCCGGACCGCGAAAGGAACGGATGGACGTGCGGTTGGCCTTGTCGAAAGAGGCTTTGAAAATAATATCGAGGCCATACGTGCAGTTGAGCGCCGCCAGCCGCGCCGCCACCGTGTCGAGCAACTCCGCAGACTCTATGACGCAGGGCCCTGCGATAAATATAGGTTTCATTGAACGTGCGATATTAAAATACCGCGACAAAGATACGACTTTCCCATTAACCGGAGAAGCCCCGCCCCACCCGATGCGGCCCGTCGGGCGCTATCCGCAGAAGTATGGACCACCCGTTGGCCGCCTCTGGATAACCGCGAAGATTAGCCGGTACGCTCCCGAGAAAAACAAGTACTACGATAGAAAATCCTGTCGTAGTCCCAGAAAATCCTATCGTAGTACTTGTTTTTCCGGGGACTACACTCGTGAAAACGAACGCGGCACAGGTAGGGCGCGCCCGGAAGATGCCCGCAAAGGATGTAACGGGCAAACTTCCCCTTTCGCCGCGTCCTCGCCCTGTCGTAGCCCGAAATTTTTGTTCCAGTCCGACGCGTGAGAACAAAAAGCTGCGCGAAAAAGCGAGGGGCAACTCCACGAAACAGAATCGCCCCTCGACCACTTATTTCCGCGTCTCTTCGATTTTCTCAATCAACTCTCTCAGCAGGTTTACGCCGATGCGGCCTCTCATCGTGAGGTGTTTGCGATAGATGTCAGTGAGTTCGTACGTATTTCCTTGCTTGACGATCAAACCATGGGCAAACGCGTTGCGGACATGGCGGATGAAGTCAACGCATCGTGAGCCACTCGAACTAAACACGACCGTGTTCTTCTCACCTTGGTAGAGTTCGGGCTTCTTTTTATAGTCCAGCGTAATGCCCTCCGAACGGAGAAACCGAGTAAGTTCCTTGTTCGTAATGCCATATCCTTTCGGATTGGGCTTTATCTCCGTTTCATAGCGAAGCATCAGTTTCGTGAAGAACAGAAGCTCACGGTCCGACAGCGGGTTCATAGCATCAGTTTTTGTGAGAACTTACCTACGCGGACGACGTAAGCCCCTTGGGGCAAACCCTCAATGACTGTGCCCGTTCCGCGATAGGCGCAGCGCCCGTCGGCCGAGAACACTTCGATGACGCTCGCCGTCGGCGCGCCTTCAAGGACAATTTTTCCACCTCGCACTGTGACGATTGGCTCACTCTGCGCCGTTACGCCATCGATGCCCACAGTCGAAAAGTCCGTTTCCTCGATGTTTGGAAAAGCCACGCGACTTTGACCCTTTTGGCCAAGCAGGATTTGCCCACCTTTGGCTACAATATGATTGACCCTT
>CALUOQ010000006.1 GCA_944322325.1 uncultured Alloprevotella sp. | reverse complement strand
TAAACCATTACCTATTTCTTTTTGGCTGACAATAACTTTCTGATTCACAGTCACATTTTGTTTAATGCAACATTTGTATAACTTGAGAAGATGAACATGTCCCTGACAAACTGAAGTTGCGGCTTTTCCACCGGCGTTTCCATTAGCTTCTTTAAGTCCTCCAGCTTCATGTGGCGGCTTTTGCGCCGGGGAAGTTCCGGGTGCAGCCGGCAATAGGGGTCCCTGCGGAGCGTCCCCTGGCTCACGGCCCGCATGGTCATCTTCTTCAGCCTGTAAAGATGCTCATGCACCGTTTTGGGAGCCAGGCCGAGTTCCATGCGCAGAAACACCTCAAAATCATCATAGAAAACACGGTCAAGACTGCGCAATGTCACATCCTCCACACCCTTTTTCTCATGCACGAAGGCGGACAGGTGCTTGTACGACCGCATATAGGAATCGTAGGTCTCCTTGATTCGGTCAACTCCTATCCGTCTCCTGTATTCCTCGTTGTGCTCCCGGAAAAGGGCGAGCAGGGTAAGCGGCTTCTGTCCGATGCCCTTCACCGCATTCTTTACCAGTTCCGCCGTGATGAAGCCGAGGCTGTCCTTTATCCGTCTGTAATGTCCCTCAATTTCGGCGGTCAGGTCGTCTATGGCCCGATTCACGGTCACGGCGTTTGCGCTGCGGCCGTCGGCGCGTCCCTTTTCCGGGTTCCATATGGCCGGATTGACTGATACCTTCGTGCCGATCTGCTCCCATTCGGCATCTATGCTGACCTTGCACAGCAGCTGGCAGGTCCCGTCCTTGCGGACTTTCGTACGGTTGATATAGAACAGTACCGCAAAGGTGCTGCGGTGTTTGATGTCGTTGTTCTCTGTATTCTTTTTCATATTACCAGTGTATTTAAGTTATTATATGACTACGGAGAAACGCTCCGCGATTCTTTCATTCAGGGCGTTCGTGTCAGAGTCTATCTTGTCGTCAGTCACTTTGGCATAAATCTGCGTGGTCTCTATCCGGCTGTGGCCGAGCATCCTGCTGACCGTTTCAAGCGGGACTCCGTGCGAGAGGGTGATCTCCGTGGCGTAGGTATGGCGCCCTGAATGGAAGACGAGTCTGCGGTCTATTCCGCAGATAACCGCAATGCGCTTCAGATAGAAATTCATTGTGTTGTTGGCATACATCGGCAACAGCCGGCCGTCCGGTGCGGTGTCGCGGTACTTTTCGATAATCCGCAAGGGAAGTTCCAGGAGAGGGATTTCAAACTCCACTCCTGTCTTTTCCCGTGAACTCCGTATCCACCATGTCCCGTCATCGGCCAGGGAAAGGTTGTCTGTCGTCAGCAGCCGCATGTCGCCATACGGGATACCGGTATAGCAGGAGAACAAGAACATGTCCCTCACATGGTACAGGGACGGATTGTGAAGCGGTGTGGTCATGATCCGGTGCAGTTCCTCGTCCGTGAGGTACTTTTGTTCCGGTTTCGGATGCACGGGTTCGTAACCGAAGAACGGGTAGGCGGTGATGATGCCGTCAGCGATGGCTTCGCCTACCACGGTCTTCAGCCGGACCGTGAGATTGATGACAGTACCCGGAGCCAAACGGCATTCGGTACGCAGATGCAGGTCATATTTCTCAATGAAGGAAAGGTCCAATGTCGAGAACGGGACATCCGACACCTTGTATTGTGACCGGATGAACCTTTCCAGATGTCTGTATGCGTTTCTATACCCTCCGAGACTTTTTGCCGTGCGGTTTATCCCGACCCGTTTCTCAAAGTTGCCGATGAACTTCACGAAATAGCCCAAGAGGGTTTCCTGCTCGGAAGCCATACCGAGTAACCGGTGCTTCACATCCTCGGCACTGACCCCATCACGCACGGCGGACAGTTCCGCATATATGCCGAGCGCTCTTGCCCGTATCTCATCCAGGCGGCTGTTGATTTCCTTAGCCGCCACGCTCTTGCCCGTAGCCCGGCCTGCCGCCCACATCTTCTGCGGCACCCTCAGCTTCATGCTGAAAGCAGACTCCGAGTATTTCCCGATGTTCAGCCTTGCCATCACGGGACAATACCCGTCGGCATCGGACTCGCTCTTTTTAAGGTAGAACGACACCTTTACATTCGTCTGATTCATAACCTTTTCCTTTCTTGCAAAATTACCGGATAAAGGTCAAATGAGAGGCATGACGAATATGGCAGAATATAGAAACAAGTCCCATGCTCAAAAGAACCGGCCCATATTTTTCCCGCTCTGCGAAAAAATGACTATCTTCGCTAACGCAAATATGCAGGGACAGCGTTCTTTACGGTGATATGACAGAGGAATCGGGAGTCCGTTTCGCGTGGATTTTCTTCCCCGAAAAAGGCAACGGATAGGTAGCAATTCATTTTCCTAACCCATCAAAAAACGGCTGATGCACTCCAATGATGGATATGGAATACAACCGCACATCACCTTTCATTTCCAACTGTTTGCATTATTCCTCCGAATTTCATCCGTATGTGGGCGAGTTTGCGTATATTTGAATAAGCATAGGAGGAACTGGCCGGCGGCCGGTTCCTCTTGTCGTATAGTGCCGGCAAACGGGCCTTTTGCCGCGTTTTCCGGTCGTAGTCCCCGTAAAAACGGTCGTAGTCCCCGTCATTTCCAGCGTAGTCCCCGTCGCGACGCGGACTACACTTGTCGTTTCGCGGGGCGGCGCAAGCCGTTTCGGGGACTGCGCCGGGCACAGCGAAGTGTAACGGGAGGTTAAAAACGTTAAATCTTCAGCCCGTCAGGCGCGCCGACGGTCGATCGCGCCGGGGCGGGACGGTTTGCAATCGGGTTGCGCGTCGCTCTTCTTACCTTTGCCCCTCGGAGAAGTTCGGCGAAAGTCGTACCTTTGTCCCGTCGAGTTATTAATTACGTAGTAACGAAAGTTCCGCATGTCCCGAATCGACCCCGAAACGCTGCTCCAGAACAAAGGCGTGCGCCCCACGGCGCTGCGCCTGCTGATACTCGAAACCATTGCGCGGCAGAGCGAACCCGTGGCGCTGCTCGACCTCGAAGCGAAGTTAGGCACCGTCGACCGCTCCACTATATTCCGCACCGTCACCCTCTTCCTTGCGCATCACGTCCTGCACGGTTTCGAGGACGGGAGCGGCTCCCTGAAGTACGAGCTGTGCGACAATGCCTGCTCGTGCTCTGTGGAGGACATGCATACGCACTTTTTCTGCGAAGCGTGTCACCGCACGTTTTGCATGAGGACGACGCACGTGCCGCAGGTCGCCCTGCCCGACGGTTTCGTCCAGCACAGCGTCAATTACGTCGTCAAGGGCTTGTGCGCCGACTGCCGCCGCCGGGCCGAGCGTCGCGGCGAGCCTGTCGACTGACTCGGCCGGAGTGAATGGCATGGCTGCCGCGGTCATCCGCCGCGCGGAAAATTGTCAATTGTCCATTATCAATTGTCAATTCCCCTCAGCGTTCCGTCTTCTTATAGCTGCCCACGGCCCACGCACCAAGGCCCAGGGCCATCAGTGCCAGCGCGCCCAGATGAGGCAGCAGGTCGATCGCCGTCGCGCCCTTTAGGTAGAGCGCGCGCATCGCTTCGCCGTAGTAGCGCGTCGGCAGGGCGTACGTCACGGCCTGCGCCCAGCGCGGCATCGACGCAATGGGCGTGAAAAGTCCGCCCATGAGAATAAAAATCATCACGAAGAAATAAATCACGAACAGGGCCTGGCGCAACGTCGACGAGTAGCCCGACACGACGAGCCCGAAGCCCGACATGACGCCGGTAAAGAGCAGCGACACCAGCCCGACGAGCCACAGGCTGCCCGCCGGCCATACGCCGTAGACCGCACCGCCGACGACGACTCCCACGGCGACGGCCACGAGCCCGATTACCCAGAACGGGATGAGCTTGGCCAGCGTGAACGTCAGCCGCCCGACGGGCGTCACGTTGATTTGCTCTATCGTTCCTATCTCCTTTTCGCTGACGATGTTCAGCGCGGGCAACACGCCGCACAGCACGACCAGCAGCAGCGTCATCAGCGCCGGCACCATGTAGGCGTGGTAGTCGAGCGTCGGGTTGTAGCGGTACTGCACCGCGAGGCGGTCGGCGCCGGGCGTGGCGGTGTGTGCGGCGACCAGCTGGCTGAGGTAGCCTGCACCGAGCTGGGCCTTGATGGCATTGACGGCGTTGGCTGCGATGTGCACGCGCGGCGGCTCCCGGCCCGCGCCGAGCTGGCGACCGTAGTCGGCCGGGATGGTCAGGACAACGTCGGCGCGGTCGTCCTCGACGAGGCGGAGCGCGGCGGCGTAGGCGGCGGGGCGCGCCACGAGCGTAAAGTAGGGCGAGGCCGCGACGCGGTCCGCCAGCCGGCGCGAAGCCACCGTGCGGTCGTGGTCAACGAGGGCCACGCGCACGTCCCTGACGTCCATCGTCGCCACTAAGGGCGCCACGAGCATCACCATGAGCGGCACCATCAGCGCAATGCGCGGCAGCAGCGCGTTTCTCAGAAATTGTTTGAACTCCTTTTCGAGCAGGTAAGGCAGTGCGTTCATCTCAGTCCGTCCGTTTGTTGTAATTCTTCAGCGCGGCGGCCAGCAGCAGCGCCGTCATGCCCGCCAGTACGGCCAGCTCGACCGTCACGTCGCCGAGGCTTAGGCCTTCAATCATCACCTTGCGCACGGCGCCGATGTACCAGCGCGCCGGTACCACCGCCGAGAGCCACTGTAGCGGGGCAGGGGCATTCTCGAGCGGGAATATCATGCCCGAAAGCAGGATAGTGGGCAACATCATTGCGATAAGGGCCAGCACCATGGCCGCTACCTGCGTGCGTACCAGCGTCGAGACGAGCAGTCCCACGGCCAGTGCCAGGACGATGTACAGCAGCGTGAGCGCCACCGTGGCCCCCGCTCGCCCCGCCAGCGGTACTCCCAGCACGTAGTGGGCCAGCGCAAGGATGGTCGCGAGGTTGAGACACGAAACGGCGAAGTAAGGCGTCATTTTCGCCGCGACGGTCACGAAGGGACTGACGGGCGAGACGAGCAGCAGATCGAGGCTTCCGGTCTCCTTCTCGCGGACGATGGCCACCGAAGTCAGCACTGCGCAAATAATAACGAAGATGAGGCCCATCAGGCCGGGGACGAAGTTGTAAGCACTGAGCATCTGCGGATTGTAGAGCATACGCACGTCGGGCGCACCGCCGCCCAGGGCACCCCCGACGTAGCTCGCCGCCATCGTGGCGGTGTTCGGGTTCGACGCGTCGACGACGAGCTGCATGCGCCCCTGCCGGCCGTCGACGACGAGCACGGCGTCCGCCTCGCCCCGGCGCAGCACTTGGTCGATCCTGTCGCTGCGATAGTTTTTCCTGTCGCTGCGATAGGAAAAACTATCGTAGTACTTGTTTTTTCCGTCGTAGTACCCGTCGAGCGCCTCGCAGCGCAGGTAGGGACTGGCGTCGAGCCGGGTGGCGATGCGGCCGGCGTCGGTCAGCCGGTCCGTAGCCGCAACCCTGATGCGCAGGTCGTTGATTTCGGTTGAGATAGCGAAGCCGAAAAGCAGGATTTGGACAATCGGGAGCAGCACGACGACGAGCAGCGTGCGCCGGTCGCGCAGGATGTGGAGTGCTTCCTTGCGGACAAAAGCCAGGTAGGTGTTCATTCCGATGAGCGTTTTGCGGTTTCGGCCAGGCCGAGAAAAACTTCCTCCATCGACGCGGCGCCATACTGCCGCTTGAGGCGGTCGGGCGTGTCGAGCGCCCGGATTTGTCCGTCGACCATGATGGAGACGCGGTGGCAGTACTCGGCTTCATCCATGTAGTGTGTGGTGACGAACACCGTAGTGCCGTCGGCCGCGGCGGCGTCGATCATCTCCCAGAAGGTGCGGCGCGTGACGGGGTCGACACCGCCCGTCGGTTCGTCCAGGAACACCAGTGGCGGCCGGTGCAGCAGGGCGACGGAGAATGCCAGCTTCTGTTTGAGCCCCAGCGGCAGGGCGCCAACACGGACGCGGCGCCGGTCGGTCAGGTCGAGGCGCTGGAGCAGCTCGTCGCCGCGCCGGGCCAGCTCGTGGCGCCCCAGACCGTAAATGCCGCCGAAGAGGCGGACGTTCTCGCCGACCGTGAGGTCGTCGTACAGCGAGAAGCGCTGGCTCATGTACCCGATGCGTCGCTTTACGGCTTCGGGCTGGCGGCCGATGTCGTAGCCCGCCACGCGCCCCGTGCCCGCCGTGGGACGGCTCAGGCCGCAGAGCATCCGCATGGCGGTGGTCTTGCCTGCGCCGTTTGCGCCGAGGAAACCGAAGATTTCGCCCGGCATGACGCTCAGCGTGATGCGGTCGACGGCGGTAAAGCTGCCGAATCGTTTCGTCAGTTCGCGCGTTTCGATGATAGGTTCAGTCATGGCGTTCGGTGAGTTGCATGAAACAGTCTTCGACGCCGGGTTCGATGGGGCGCAGGCAGACGTCCCTGAAGCCGCCGGCCTCGAGGCGGTCGCGGAGCCCGTCGGGGTCGGGGCGGTCGCGGAAGGCCAGGTGGTGCTCGTTGCCGAATGCGTAGCAGCTCCGCACCGCGGCGTCGCGGCGGGCGGCGAGCAGCAGGGCGTGGCGGTCGGCTGCCGCGCTGAGCCCGAAAAGCGGCCGGCCGTAACTGCGCCGCACGGCGTCGGGCGAGTCGACGCGCAGGAAGCGCCCCGCGTCGCAGAGGGCAATGCGGTCGCAGCGCGAGGCTTCGTCCATGTAGGGCGTCGAGGCGACGACGGTCATGCCTTGGCTGCGGAGCCGGGCGAGGATAGTCCAGAACTCGCGGCGCGATACGGGGTCGACGCCCGTCGTCGGCTCGTCGAGCAGCAGCACGTCGGGCCGGTGAATGAGGGCGCAACTCAGGGCCAGCTTCTGCTTCATTCCGCCCGACAGCTTGCCCGCCGGGCGCGAGGCAAAGCGTTCGAGCGGTCCGTAGATGGGCGCGATGAGGTCGTAGTTCGCCGCGACGTCGGTGCGGTACAGCGCGGCGAAAAACGCGAGGTTCTCCGCCACCGTCAGGTCCGGATACAGGGCAAAGCGGCCCGGCATGTAGCCCACGCGGCGGCGCACTTCGGCCTGTTGCCGCACCGTGTCAAACTCCAGTACCGACGCCCGGCCCGCGTCGGGCCGCGACAGGGTGGCCAGCAGGCGCATCAGGGTGGTCTTGCCGGCGCCGTCGGGGCCGATGACGCCGAAGAGCTCGCCCCGTCCGACGCGGAAGGTGACGCCGTCGAGCGCCGTGAGGCGGCCGAAGCGGCGGGTCAGGTTTTCGGTGGCAATGGCGGGTGCGTTCATCGCAGGTGGAGTTCGCCGTAGGTGCCGAGCTTGATGCGCCCGTCGTTGCGCACGGCCACCTTGACGGCATAGACGAGTTCGGCGCGGCTGTCGCGCGTTTGTATGCCCTTAGGCGTAAATTCGCTTTCGGCGGCGATCCACGTGACGCGGCCCTCGTAGTCGAAGCGCCGGTCGCCGCCGAAGTCGGCCGTCACCCTGACGCGCTGCCCGAGGCGTACGTCGGCCAGCTGCTCCGACGTGATGTAGGCGCGCAGGTAGACGTTCGTCAGGTCGGCCAGGCGGACGAGCGGACGCCCCACCGTGGCCATTTCGCCCGGCTCGGCGTAGCGTTCGAGCACCGTGCCGCTGAGGGGCGCCACGACGCGGCAGCGCGCGATGCGGTCGTCGATTTGCGCTACTTGCAGGTCCACCGCCGCGCGTTGCGCCGTGAGGCTGCGGTCGCTGCGCCCGAGGGTGGAGAGCCGGGCGGCGAGCTGCTTTTCGGCGGTGCGGAGCGTGGCTTCGGCGTCGTCGACCTGCTTGTCGGTCGCTGCGCCGTCGTGGTGCAGGCGGCGCAGGCGTTCGAGCTCGTGCTGCTGGCGGGCTATGTCGCTGCGCAGGGCGGCCACTTGGGCGCCGACGTCGGGCCGGCTGTCGTCGACCGAGCGCGACTGGGCGCGCAGCTGGAGTTTCTGGAGGTAGAGGGCCGAGGTGTCGACCAGCGCGATGAGCTGGCCTGCCGCCACGGTGTCGCCCTCGTGGGCAGTGAGGCTGACGAGGCGGCCTGCCACTTCGCTCGACAGGGTCACTTCGGTGGCTTCGAAGGTGCCCGTGGCGTCGAACCGGGGCTCGTCGGCGCAGGCCGAGAACAGCAGGGCGAGGATGGGGAGGTAACGGAAAGTTTTCATAACGGGGACTGGGTAAGGATTTGCAGGGCGTAAAGACTTCTGAGGTGCTCGACGGCGTGGATGGAGGCTTGGACGCGGGCGCGGTGCTCGTCGGTGATTTTGGCCAGCAGGGCGTCGGTGTCGATGACGCCGTTACGCAGTTTCGACTCGGCCGCCCGGCGTATGGACGTGCGCAGCCGTACGAGTTCCCGATCGCCGGGCCGGAGTCGCTCGAGTCGGTCGGCCTCCTTCGTGAGGCGCAGGACGTCCTGCCGGTTGTTAAGGAGGAACGTTTCGCGCGCCGTGCGGATTTGCCGGCGCTCGTTGTCGAGCGAGGCCAGGTCGGCGCGGCGCGTGTAGAGGGCGCCGAGGCTCCACGTGAGCCGCAGTCCGACGAGGCCGTTCGCCGACACGCGGTAGCGCATCATGTCGTCGAACATGTTCAGGCCGGGGTTGCCGACGTAGCCCTGCGCGAAAGCGTCGATGCGCGGGCGGAGCGCGGCGTCGAGCGAGCGGCGGCGGGCGTCGAGTTGCACGGTGCGCGCGTCGAGCAAGGCCAGTTCGGGCCGGCGCACGGCGTGGGTGGCGGGCCGGACGGCGGGCGGGCGCGGCAGGGCGCTGTCGGGCGAGAGGGCCAGCCCCGTCAGGAGGCTCAGCATGGCGGCGTAGCTTTCGCGGGCCGCCCGTAGCTCGACGGCCTGCTGCCGGGCGCCGACCCACTCGGCCTGGAGGGCGTCGACGTCGGCCTGCGTGGCCGTGCCGTGGCGGCGGTGGGTCTCGAGGCGGTCGCGGTTGCTGGCCAGCAGGTCGGTGAGCAGGCGGTTGAGTGCTGTCTGCTCGTCGAGCAGGAGCAGGCCGAAGTAAAGTTCGTCTACGCGCGAATAGAGCGCATACAGGTCGGCGTCGGTCTGGCGGTGGGCTGCCTGTGTCGCGGCCAGCGTTTCGCGCCGCCGGGCCCGGGTGCGGCCGCCGTCCCACACGGTTTGCGCGACGTCTATCTGCGCGCGGAACTGCTCGCGGTGGAGCCCTTCGAGGTGGATGCCTTGGGCTTCAAACAGGGGCTTCATCCGGTCCGGGAACTCAGGCACGGCGCTTTGCAGCGTCCCCTGCACGGTGAGCCCCACCTGCGGCAGGAGGGCGCGGCTCAGCCGCTCGAGTGCGAAACCTTGCGCCGCTTCGGTCAGTTCGTACTGACGGACGAGGGGATAGTGCTCGCGGGCGGCGCGGCGGCAGTCGTCGAGCGTGGGTTGGGCCGTGGCGGTCAGGGCAGCCACAGCGAGGAGCAGGAGGGCGAGGCGGTTTCGCATGGCGGGTCGGGTATTAGACGTTTGCGGATAACGGTCAGGTTTTCCTCGAGGCGGGCCAGGAAGAAGGCGCGGGGTTCGACGCCGGGCGCCAGCAACTGGGCGATGACGGGGTAGGAGAGAAAAACGAACGCGTTGAGCGACACGGCGTCGAGCAGCAGGTCCGCGAGGCTCACGCGGGCGATTTCGCCCCGCGCGGCCTGCCGTTCCATGTCGGCCTGCAACGAGGCGAACACGCGCCCCACCAGCCGGCCCATGCGGGCGCGGACAAGGGCGATGCGCTCGGAGCGGGCGCCGATTTCGTGGATGAGGAAGCGCGGCAGGTCGGGGTGGTCGAGCAAAAAAAGGAAGTGGCGGCGCAGCCCTTCCTCAAGGCGCGACGTGAACGGCGCGCCGCTGACCGAAAAGGCCTCGACGATGGACGCCTCGAGCCGGCTGATGATGTCGTCGAGCACCCGTTCGTAGAGTTTCTCCTTCGTTCGGAAATAGTAGTGGAGCAGCGCGTGGGTGACGCCGGCTGCTTCGGCGATGGACGTGGTCTTCGCCCCGTCGAAGCCGCGCGTCGTAAATTCGCGCTCGGCGGCCCGCAAGATGGCCTGCTCCCGGTTCTCGGTTTCTTTCATCTTTGGTTTGACAATCTTGTTAAACATTTCTGTCAACTGCAAAAGTCGCAGTAATTTTCGAGACCGCCAAACGATTTGCCCGAAAAGTGAGAAAAAACAGCGTGAGGGATGCAGGACAGGCCGGCGTAGCGCCGCGCACGAGCGGAAGCCTGCTTTTTATAGGCTTCGTAGTGCCCCGGCGCCTTGTCCGCACCCTCGTTTTCCCGGCCTCGGCGCCGGTCGAAAACAAGTACTACGATAGCCGTTTACAAGTACTACGACAGTTTTTCCTATCGCAGCGATAGAAATTTCTATCGTAGTACTTGTGAAGACCCTGTCGGCGGCAGCGTTTTTGCGGATTGCGGTGATTGCATTGCGGCGCGGCGTTTCGCGGGGCAAGCTCACCTTAAATAATAGGAGGCCTTGCGCGTCTCGTGAAAACTTCCTAACTTTGCGGTGCTCGCGGCGGGGAGGGTTCTGCTGCGGGCAACGATCCGAAAAAGTTCAATTAATTATAGGTATGACAACCATTCAACTTGACACGACCAAGGCTGCCCAGTTTCTCACACCGGGCGCCATCGAAGCGTTAGAACCTGCCGTACGAGCCGCTCAGGCCTCGCTGGAGGACGGTACCTGCCCGGGCAACGATTTTCTGGGCTGGCTGCATCTGCCCAGCTCGCTGACGGCCGAATTCCTGGCCGACCTGAAGGCTACCGCCGCCACGCTGCGCGAAAACTGCGACACCATCGTCGTGGCCGGCATCGGCGGCAGCTATCTCGGCGCCCGCGCCGTCATCGAGGCGCTGGGCAACAGTTTCCAGTGGCTCCTCGGCGATACGAAGAACCCCGTCATCCTGTTTGCCGGGAACAACATCGGCGAAGACTACCTCAGCGAGCTGTGCGACTACCTGCGCGGCCGTAAGTTCGGCGTCATCAACATTTCGAAGTCGGGCACCACTACGGAGACCGCCCTGGCCTTCCGCCTGCTCAAGAAGCAGTGCGAGGAACAGCGGGGCAAGGACACGGCGCGCCGTGTCATAGTGGCCATCACCGACGCACGCCGCGGTGCGGCCCGCACGACGGCTGACAAGGAAGGCTACAAGAGCTTCGTCATTCCCGACAACGTCGGCGGGCGTTTCTCGGTGCTTACGCCGGTGGGCTTGCTGCCCGTGGCTTGCGCCGGGTTCGACATCGACCAGCTCGTGGCCGGCGCCGCCGACATGGAGCGTGCCTGCGGCGCGGACGTACCCTTCCTGCAGAATCCCGCAGCGCAGTACGCGGCCTGCCGTAACGCGCTGTACGCCGCCGGCAAGAAAGTGGAAATCCTCGTCAACTACCAGCCTAAGCTGCACTACATGAACGAGTGGTGGAAGCAGCTCTACGGCGAGAGCGAGGGCAAGGACGGTAAGGGCATCTTCCCCGCTGCCGTGGACTTCACGACCGACCTCCATTCGATGGGGCAGTGGATTCAGGAAGGCGAACGCACCATCTTCGAAACCGTCATCTCCGTCGAGCAGCCCGAGCACACCCTCCTGTTCCCCCACGACGACGAAAACCTCGACGGCCTTAACTTCCTGGCCGGTAAGCGCGTCGACGAGGTCAACAAAATGGCCGAGCTGGGCACGCAGCTGGCTCACGTGGACGGCGGGGTGCCCAATCTGCGCATCAGCCTGCCCCGTCTGGACGCCTACTACCTCGGCCAGCTCATCTACTTCTTCGAGCTGGCGTGCGGCATCAGCGGCAATGTGCTCGGCGTCAACGCCTTCAACCAGCCGGGCGTCGAGGCGTACAAGAAGAACATGTTCGCGCTGCTCGACAAGCCGGGTTATGAAGCCGAAAGCAAGGCCATCCGCGCCCGTCTCAGCGAGAAGTAACGCCATGTTCGACCAAGCAAAAAGAAAGTACCTGACACGAAGCGGCTTTGAGGCGACGCGCCTCAAAGCCGTGCTGTTTGATATGGACGGCGTGCTGTTCGACTCCATGCCCAACCACGCCCGTTCGTGGGCGCAGGTATGTACGGAGTTCGGCCTCGCCATGACGCCCGAGGAGGCCTATCTTCACGAAGGCCGCACCGGCGCCTCGACTATCAACATCCTGGCACGGCGCCAGTGGGGCCGCGACGCGACGGACGAGGAGATACGTCGCATTTACGACGAGAAGTGCCGCCTGTTCAACGCCTGCCCCGAGGCGCCCCGTATGCCCCATGCGGCCGACGTGCTGGCTCGCGCCAAGGCCGACGGCCTCACCATTGTTCTCGTCACCGGCAGCGGGCAGCACTCCCTGCTCGACCGCCTCGAGCACAACTATCCCGGCTATTTCCACCGCGACCTCATGGTGACCAGCTTCGACGTCCGTCACGGCAAACCCGACCCCGAGCCCTACCTGATGGGCCTTCAGCGGGCCGGCGTGCAGCCCTGGGAAGCCCTGGTCGTCGAGAACGCGCCCCTCGGCGTGCGTTCGGGCGTGGCCGCCGGCGTGTTCACCGTGGCGGTCAATACGGGGCCCATCCCGCCCAAGGTGCTGGCCGACGAAGGTGCCGACCTCGTGCTGCCCTCCATGGCGGCGCTTGACGCGGCGTGGGACGAACTTCACGCCACATTAGTTTAATTTATTATCCTCATAACGATGAAAAAGTTTTTTCTTACCGTGACCCTTTGTTTCGCCGCCATCGGCGCCTGGGCCGCCGACGGACTGAGCCTCAAGGACATCGTCAGCGGCGCCTACTCGCCCCAGTATGTGTACGGCGTCAACCCGATGAACGACGGCGAGACCTACACGCAGCTCGAGGACGGCGGTCGCAAAATCGTGCGCCGCTCCTTCAAGACCGGCAAGGCTGTCGAAACCCTCTTCGACGTCGCTACGGCGCGCGGGCAGGAGCTCAAGCGTATCGACGGCTACATCATGTCGCCCGACGAAAGTCGCATTCTCATCCAGACGCAGACCCGTCAAATCTATCGCCGTTCCTTTACGGCCGTCTACTACATCTTTTCCGTCGCGAACAACCGCATGGAACCCTTGTCCAGCGGCGGGCCGCAGCAGCAGCCTCTCTTTTCGCCCGACGGCAACCTTATCGCCTTCGTGCGCGACAATAATCTTTTCCTGGTCAAGCTCCTTTTCGGCAACAGCGAGAGTCAGATAACGAAGGACGGCGAGCGCAACGCCGTGCTCAACGGAATCCCCGATTGGGTCAACGAGGAGGAATTTTCGACGGCGCGTTCGTTCGACTTCAGCGCCGACAGCCGAATGCTGGCGTGGGTGCGCTACGACGAGAGGGAAGTGCCCGTCTACTCGATGACTGAGTACAAGGGCCTCGCCCCCGAACGTAAGGAATACGACGAGTACCCCGGTGCTTACGAGTACAAGTATCCGGTGGCCGGAGCGCAGAACTCGAAAGTCTCCGTGCTGACCTTCGACATCAAGAACCGCGTGACGCGCACGATGAAGCTGCCGCTCGACGCCGACGGCTACGTGCCGCGCATCAAGTTCACTGCCGACGCCGAGCGCCTCGCTATCGTGACGCTCAACCGCGCGCAGAACGACATGCGTATCTATATGGGCAATCCGCGCTCCACCGAATGTAAGCTCGCCGTGCAGGAGACTTCGGAAAAATATGTCAAGGAGAATGCGTACACCGACTTACATTTTTACGGCAATCACTTCGCCATGATTTCCGACCGCAGCGGCCATAACCACATCTACTGGTACACGCTGGGCGGACAGCTCATCAAGCAGGTCACCAGCGGCGACTACGAGGTGACGGACTTCTACGGTTACGACGAGAAGGGCGGCCGTTTCTACTATGCCGCCAATCCCGACGGCCCGCTGTACAAGTCGGTGTACTCGACTGACCTGAAAGGAAAAACCAAGAAGCTGAGCCAGAAAATAGGGACTAACAGCGCGACCTTCTCCCGCTCGATGAAGTATTTCATGAACGTATTTTCCGACCGCAACACCCCGCCCGTCACGACGCTCTGCGACAACAGCGGCCGCACCCTTACCACGCTCGTTGACAACGCGGCGCTCAGCGAAAAGCTCGCCGGCAAGGTCGGCACGAAGGAGTTCTTCACATTTACCACCTCCGAGGGCGTGGGCCTGAACGGCTGGATGGTGAAGCCGCGCGACTTCGACCCGAACCGGAAATACGCCGTCGTGCTCTTCCAGTACTCCGGTCCGGGTTCGCAGCAGGTGCTCGATTCGTGGAACCTCGGTTTCTATCCCGGCGGACTCCTTGAGAGCTACATGGCCGACCGCGGTGTCATCTTCGCCTGCGTCGACGGTCGCGGCACGGGCGGTCGCGGTTCCGACTTCGAGAAGTGTACGTACCTGCGTCTCGGCGATCTGGAATCGAAGGACCAGGTTGAGACGGCGCTCTACCTTGCCACGCTGCCCTATGTCGACAAGGAGCGTATCGGCATCTGGGGCTGGAGTTTCGGCGGCTTCAATACGCTCATGTCCATGAGTGAGGGACGTCCCGTCTTCCGCGCCGGCGTGGCCGTGGCCGCTCCGAGCAACTGGAAGTACTACGACACGGTTTACACGGAGCGCTACATGCGTACCCCGCAGGAGAACCCGTCGGGCTATGCGATAAATCCCATCAATCGTGCCAAGGACCTGCACGGCTCGCTCCTGCTGATACACGGTACGGCCGACGACAACGTGCACTTCCGCAATGCCGCCGAGTACAGCGAAGCCCTCGTTCAGGCCGGCAAGCAGTTCGACATGCAGATTTACACCAACCGCAATCACAACATATACGGCGGTAATACGCGCCTGCACCTGCTGACGCGTCTGACCGACTTCTTCCTCGAGGAGCTGGGGCAGTAAGCCGCAGCTCCCTCGACGCCATCGGGGCGCTGTCCGCTTTTGCGCGGCAGCGCCCCGATGTTTTTGTGTCGCACGGCGCGGCGCGCAGGGACACAAAAAAACCTGTAGGCAGAGCCCGCAGGTTTCAATTCTCTCAGTTCAGTTCGTTTGCTCTTGCTTATTCAGCAACGGGAGCAGCTACGCTGTCGGCAGCTACGGTGTCAGTAGCCAGAGAGTCAACAGCTACGCTGTCAGTAGCGAGCGTGTCAGCCGTCATCTCGAGAGAGTCAGCAGCTACTTCGTCAGTCGTGTTAGCCTTGTTTCCGCAGGAAGCGAAAGAAATTGCAGCGAAAGCTACGAACATGAAAACTAACTTTTTCATTTTTTCTTTGGTTTAAATGTAAAACAATCAATTGCCTTTATTAAAACGATGCAAAGGTAGATACTTTTTCCGAACGCCGTATCAGTAAGTACAACTTTTTTTCTCTTTCCACCCAATTTTAACATTTGTAACGCTTAAGTAACTGAAAATCAGTGCTTGCGTAGTTTCAAATTTCTTCGGGTCGGCACTTGTCGTCGCGGGTGCAGTGCCGGGAAAAACAAGTGCTACGATAGAAATTTCTATCGTAGCGACAGGAAAAACTGTCGTAGTACTTGTTTTTCCCGGCGCAGTACTTCCGCGGCCTGCCGGCGACGCCCTGTTTGCAGCCCGCCTGGCCGTGGTGCACAAGTACGGCGGCACACCTTATTATATATATACGGACGGTGGCGGCAGTTTACGGGGCTTTTGCTTGCCTATGTCGTCAGGTTTTTGTTCTTTTGTGCCTGCAAAAACGAACAAAGCAGAAAGAAATATGAAGAAAACCCTGATAGGAGCGGTGGCGCTGGTGCTGATGACGGCGTGCGGCGGAAAGCAGCAAACGGCCGAACCCGCCGACGCCGACACGACGCGCACCGAGGCGGTCGCGGCGGACGCCACAATGGAGGACCCCGCGTGGCATAACGAGGGAAGCGTTAAATGGAAGGGCCATACGTACACTTACGTCCTGAACCGCGCTGCGGACAAGTCGCTGCCCCTCGTGAAGGACGGGCTCGGCCAGCCGTATTACGACAACAGTGTGGACTTGAGCCTGCGGCGCGACGGCGAAGTGTTCATCGCCAAGCGGTTTACGAAGGAAGCGTTTCTCGAGTTTCTGACGCCTGACTACCGGGCCAACGCCGCCTTGCAGGGCATCGCCTTTGACCAGGCGACGGACGAGGGACTGCGTTTCGGCGCCTTTGTCGGTTATCCCGGCAGCGAGGAAGGCATCCCCCTCATGATCATTATTGCGTCCGACGGCACGATGAGCGTCGTCAAGGGCGAGCAGCCCGCTGCGCCGGGCGACTGACGCTGCGACTTATTTATAAATGGCAAAGATAGCCGGGACTTTCGACAGTTCCGGTATTTTTGTGCCCTGCCACTGCTTCACCGTCAGCGTACGCACGTACTCCTCGGGTGTCGTCAGGCCCGCCGCGATGCACAAGCGCGTTTGCGGACGGCAGGTGCGCAGGATGTCGGCCACCATCTTGGTGTTGCGGAACGGAGTCTCGATGAACAGTTGCGTCTGGTTCTCGCTCACGGTCAGCGCCTCGAGCTGTTTCAGCCGGCGGGCGCGCGCGGCGGGGTCGATGGGCAGGTAGCCGTGGAAAGCGAAACTTTGGCCGTTGAAGCCCGAAGCCATCACGGCCAGCAGGATGGACGACGGTCCCACTAAGGGCACCACGCGCAGTCCCTCGCGCTGCGCGATGGCCACTACGTCGGCGCCCGGGTCGGCCACGGCGGGACAGCCGGCCTCGCTGATGACCCCCATCGGATGCCCCTGTCGAAGGGGATCGAGGTAGCGGGCGAAACGCGCGGCGTCGGCATGTTTGCCCATGGGGTAGAACTCGAGGGCGTCGATGTCGACGTTGCGGTCCACTTGCTTCAGGAAGCGGCGCGCCGAGCGCACCTCCTCGACGATGAAGTGGCGTATGCCAAGGATGACGGACCGGTTGTATGCCGGCAGGACCTGCTCGAGCGGCGTCGCGCCGAGCGTTACGGGTATCAGGTAGAGTGCGGGTTCCATGCGTGGTAGTGAATGGTGGGAGTGAAGGCGCCGCGGGGAGTCAGCGGTGCGGCATGAGGCGGTCGAAGGTCGTACGGCGCAGGACGTAGTAGGCCCACAGCACGCTGCCGCGCAACCGTTCGGGAATGTTCGGCTCTGCGGCGAGCGCCAGGTTCTGCCGCCGGTTCGCCTCGAAGGACGGGCGCAGTTTCTCGAACTCCCGCCGGGCGCGCAGCACGGCGCGGGCGTCGCCCGTGTGGCCGGTCAGCAGGAATTTCACGAGCGCCACGTAGTCCAGCACGGCGCGCACGCGCATCACGGGGCGTAGCTCGTCGTCCGGAAGGTTCTTGTAGAGCATCAGGAGGTTATTGCGGAAATTCAGGAAAGTTTTCCGCGGATTCTCCTTGCTTAGGGTGCCGCCCCCGACGTGGTAGACGCGGCTCGCGGGGAGGCAGACGATCTGACGGCCGCGGGCCCGCAACCGCCAACAGAAGTCCACCTCTTCCATGTGGGCGAAGAAGCGGCCGTCGAGTCCGCCGACGGCTCTCCAGTCCTGGCGGCGCACCATGAGCGCCGCCCCTGTAGCCCAGAAGATTCGGGCCGGTGTGTCGTACTGTCCCCGGTCGCGCTCTACGCGGTCGAGCACCCGGCCGCGACAGAAAGGGTAGCCGTAGCGGTCGAGGTAGCCTCCGGCGGCACCGGCGTACTCGAAGTGGTCGCGCCGGGCCTCGCTCAGCAGTTTGGGCTGGCAGGCCGCCACGTCGGGGTGGCTGTCCATGTAGTCGAGCAGGGGAGTGAGCCAGCCCGGCGTCACCTCGACGTCGGAGTTGAGCAGCAGGAAGTATTCGGCGTCCAGCTCGGCGAGGGCGCGGTTGTAGCCTTCGGCAAATCCATAGTTGCGGTCGAGGCGCAGGACCTCGACGCTGGGAAAATCGGTCGCCAGCATGGCCAGCGAACCGTCGGTCGACGCGTTGTCGGCCACGACGACAGTGGCTTCGTCCCGGCTGTATTCGACCACAGAGGGCAGGAAGCGGCGCATCATCTCCGCTCCGTTCCAGTTCAGTATCACTACGGCGATTCTCTTCTTCATCGTTTTTTAGTCTTGAGTCAGCGAGGCGCGGAGGGCGGAGCCGTCGGGCGTGAAGCCGTCCAGGCGGGCTTGCGTCAGGGTGTTGTCGGCAGCGTGGCCGTCGGCCAGCTCCACGCGCAGGTAGTTGTCCGTGAATCCATGGAGGGGCTGTCCGGCCTTGCTGTGTTCCCACAGGACGGGGCGCACGCTGCCCGCGAAGCGCAGGTAGAAGTCGCGGCGTTTCCGTTCGGACAGGCCGATGAGCCGCTGGCTGCGGGCGTGTTTCTCGGCGGGGCTGACCGTGTGCGGGATGCTCAGGGCCTTGGTCCCCGGGCGCTCGGAGTAGCTGAAGACGTGGAGCTGCGACACGTCGAGGCCCTCGATGAAGCGATAGCCGCGGTCGAAGTATTCCTGAGTCTCGCCCCGCGTGCCCACAATGACGTCCACGCCGATGAAGGCGTCGGGCAGCGCCTCGCGGACGCGCTCCACCTTGCGCGCGAAGAAGTCCGTGTCGTAGCGGCGGCGCATGAGGCGCAGCACGTCGTCGCACCCGCTTTGCAGGGGGAGGTGGAAGTGGGGCATGAAGGCGCGCGAGGCGGCACAGAAGTCGATGACCTCGTCCGTAAGGAGGTTGGGCTCGATGCTCGAGATGCGGTAGCGCTCGATGCCCGCCACGCCGTCGAGCGCGCGGAGCAGGTCGATGAAGCGTTCGCCGGTCGAGCGGCCGAAGTCGCCGATGTTGACGCCCGTAATCACTATTTCGCGTCCGCCGCGCGCTGCGGCCTGCCGGGCCTGGCTCACCAGTGAGTCTATCGACCCGTTGCGGCTGCGTCCGCGGGCGTATGGAATGGTGCAATAGGTGCAGTAGTAGTCGCACCCGTCCTGCACCTTAAGGAAAAAGCGGGTGCGCTCGCCGCGCGCGCACGAGGGGACGAACGTGCGGATGTCGCGCGTGGGGACGGCTACGGCTTCGTGGCACGCTGTGCCCGGTGTCTTGGCCGCAAGGCGGTCCTCGAGGTAGCGCACGACCTCGCCTTTCTGCTCCATGCCCAGCACGAGGTCCACGCCCTCGATGCCTGCTACCTGGTCGGGGCGCAGCTGGGCGTAACAGCCCATCACCAGCACGAAGGCGCCGGGGTGCTGTCGCGTGAGCCGGTGGATGGCCTGGCGACACTTGTGGTCGGCCGTGTCGGTCACGGAGCAGGTGTTGACGATGCAGATGTCGGCCTGCTCGCCTTCGGCCGCCGGCTCGACGCCCTCGGCAGCCAGCAGGTCGCGCAGGGTGGCGGTTTCGGCGAAATTGAGCTTACAGCCCAGCGTGAGGAACGCGGCCTTCTTGTGGTTCAGTATCGGTGATGCGGACATGGGGTGTAGTTTCGACGTGCAAAGATAGTGCATTTGTGCGAGATAGCCGCCCGCTGCCGTGGGCTAGGAGGGTGCGGGGGAGGTTTATGGGGCTAATGGGGCTAATGAGCCTAAAGGGCCTTCTGAGTGGCGGGCGCTTACTCGTTGTTCCCATTACTCCCACGGGGCGCCTCATTACGATGGCTTTTCCAAGTACTACGACAGGCAAAAACAAGTACTACGATAGAAAATCCTATCGTAGTCTTAGGATTTTCTATCGTAGTACTTGTTTTCAGGGGTGCTGCCCTACGTGTCAGTCGATGCCGTCCTGGTCGGGGTTGAGCTGCTTGTAGTAGTTGATGCGCTGCGTCCACTTCTTGTCCTCCAGCGGCAGGACGTTGTGGGTCTCGGCCCAGCGGTTCCAGCTGGCTTCGAGGTCGGCGGCGCGCTGCGGTTCGCGCTCCTTGAGGTCTGCGGTTTCAAACGGGTCGGCCTCGAGGTCGAACAGCTGCCACGGGCTGCGTTTGTCGGCCCGTACCAGTTTCCACGAGCCGCGGATGACGGCACACGAGCCCTGGTGTTCGAAGAACAGCTCGCGTTCCTCGACTTTTCCGCCCTCTGCCGCGGGCAGCAGGCTGCGCCCGGGCAGGGCCTTGCCGCCCTTGTAGGTGGTGGGGTAGCTGCCGCGCGAGAGGTCGACGCAGGTGGGCAGGATGTCGACGATGTGGGCCGTCTGCCGGCACCACTGTCCGGCCATCGCGTTGCGCCCGGCGTCGCCGTAGGTCAGGATGAACGGTGTGCTCGTGCCGCCCTGGAAACACCACTGCTTGTAGCTGCGGTACGGAGTGTTGCTCAAGTCGGCCATGAGTTGCCCGATGAATCCGCCTTCGTTAGTTGCGCCGTTGTCGCTCAGGAACATGAAAACGGTGTTGTCAAGCATGTTTTGTTCGCGCAGTGCGTCCACGATTTTTCCCACTCCGTCGTCCATGATTTCCACCATGGCGGCGTACGTGGCCATGTCGTTCGTCCACTGCTGGCGCTGCGCCTCGCTCAGCTCGGTCCACGCCGGACGGTGGCCGCCGAACTCGCGGTTGTACACGGGCAGCGTCATGGTGTCGGGGACCAGTCCCAGGGTTTTCTGTCGCTCGAAGCGTTGACGCCGCAGCACGTCGTAGCCCGCGCGGTAGCGGTCCAAGCATTGCTCCACGCGGTCGCGCGGTGCCTGGAGGGGCAGGTGGGGCGCAAAGTAGGCCACGTAGAGGAACATGGGGCGGCTGGCGTCGTGATGGTCGACGAAGCTGACGGCCGAGTCGGTGATGGCCGTGGTGTAATAGTAGTCGTCGGGCACGTCGGTCACTGGCGTCAGGTCGTTGTAGAGCGGTTTCGGGTGGTAGTAACTGCCGCCTCCGCTCAGGCTGCCGTAGTAGCGGTCGAAACCGCGCTCCACGGGGTAACTGCCGTTGGGGCGGTCGAAGGCACCCTCGACCGTTACGTGCCACTTTCCGCTCATGTACGTGGCGTAGCCGTTGCCGCGCATCACCTCGGCGAGGGTAGGGATTTCGCGGGCTATCTGTCCGCGATAGCCGGGGCGGTGCTCGTCGACCGCAGTCATCCACCCCATGCCCGCCTCGTGCTGGTAGTAGCCCGTGAGGAGGGCGGCGCGGCTGGGGCAGCTGCGCCCGGTGTTCTTGAACTGGCTGAAGCGGACGCCGGCGCTGGCCAGGGCGTCGATGTGGGGCGTACGGATTTCGCCGCCGTAGCAGCCCAAGTCGGAAAAGCCCATGTCGTCGCACAGGATGAGGACCACATGGGGCGGAGGGGTGTCCCCGGCACCCGTGGCGCCGACTGCGAAGGCCGTCGGAGCCAGGGCGAGGGACGTAAGCCAGAGTTTGTGCATATCGGATACGGTTGAAGGTGGGTCGTGCGTTGTCCCGCTCAGTTGCCGGCCTGCCTCATCTCTTCGAGCAGTTGCCGCTGGCGGTCGTTGAGCTGGGCCGGGAGTTTCACGTTGTACGTCAGGATGAGGTCGCCGTAGGTGCCGTCGCCGCGGTGGTAGCCCTTGCCGCGCAGGCGTACCTTGGCGCCGTTCTGGGTGCAGGGCTTGACGTGCAGTTTCAGGCGGCCGCCGCGTGTTTGCAGGATGATGTCGCCGCCCAGCAGGGCGGTGTAAAGGTCGATGTCGACGGTAGCGCTGATGTTGGCGTTGGCCGGTGCTCCTGAGGCAAAGCCGCTGAAGCCTTCGGCCGACGACCGGCTTCGCCCGCGCCCTCCGAAGAGTTCCTCGAAGAACGACGAGAAGCCACCGCCGCCCGAGAACTGGCTGAAGTCGAAGCCCTCGAAACCGCTGCCGCCCTGGGCGCTCTGTTCCCAAGCGCCTCCGCCGGCCGACTCGTAGGCATCGGCCGCACGCCAGTTCTCGCCGTACTGGTCATACTTCTTCCGCTTTTCCGGGTCGTTCAGCACGTCGTACGCCTCGTTGAGGGCCTGAAATTTTGCTTTGGCCTTGGGGTCGTCAGGGTGCAGGTCGGGATGAAACTGTTTGGCCCTGCGTTTATAGGCAGCGCGGATGTCGCTCTGCGGGGTATCCTTAGGGATTCCCATGATTTTGTAATAATCGATGAATGCCATAGTCGTTTTGTTTTTCTGCCTGAAAGGGAATGCAAAAAAAGTGCCAGCTTTGCGGCGTTCACTGTTGCCACTCGAAGTCGGCGACGAGGGGCAGGTGGTCGCTGGGTCCGCCCACGTAGCGCGGGCCGAGAAACGTGCGGAACGGCTTGACGCCGCCGTTGGTCGCGTCGGGCTGCGTCAGGAACGCCGGTGCCGCAATGCGGCAGCCGTCGGGGCGCAGGTGCAGGGGCTGCGCGGAGTCGAGCAGGCGGCCGTTGACGAGAATGTGGTCGAGGCGGTTCCAGCGTCCTTGGTAGCGATAGGTGCCGCGGATGCCGTCGCGGGCCGTCAAATCGGCGCTGACGATGTACAAATCGGCAGGCCCGACTGACGAAACGTCAGGTCGCATGGCTCTGAGACCGATGCGCAGGGGCGACTCGTCGGGCTCGGTGTTGAAGTCGCCCAGCATGAGGATACGAGCCGCGCTTCGCACCCGCTCCAGGGAGTCGGCCGCGGCGCGCAGCCGGCGGGCTACGGCCATGCGGTAACGGGCCGCACCGCTGCCGCCGGAACGGCTTGGCAGGTGGCAGACGAAAACGTCGAGGGTGTCGAGCGAGGGGAGCAGGCCGGCGACGTGGAGCACGTCGCGCGTAGGGCGCAGGTGGCGGCCCGGCGGCGCAATGCGTATGGACGCCGTGCTGAGCACGCGGAAGCGCGCGGGCTGATAGAGCAGGGCAACGTCGATGCCGCGCGGGTCGCGGCTGTGCGTCATGACATAAGCGTAGCCCAAGCGGCGGAGCAGGCTGCGTCGCGTCAGGTGGGCGAGCACGCTGTCGTTCTCCACCTCGCAGAGCGCCACGAGTTCCGCCGGGCGGTCGCCACCCAGCGTGGCGAGGGTGCGGGCCAGCCAGCGGAGTTTGGTCCAGTAGCGCGGCGCGTTCCAGCGACGCTGGGCTTCGGGCTGGAACTCCCGGTCGTCGAAACCGGCGTCGCGACACGTGTCGAAAAGGTTCTCCACGTTCCACTCCACCACCCTGAAGCGCTCGGCGCTGGCGGCGAGCGTTAAGCCGAGGACAAGGACAAGTGTCGCCAGCGCCCTATTCATGATGATAAGGCTCGCCCCGCAGGATGGTGCAGGCGCGGTAGAGCTGTTCGACGAAGAGGAGGCGAATCATTTGGTGGGAGAAGGTCATGCGCGAAAGCGACAATTTCTCGCGGGCGGCGACATAGACCGCCGGGGCGAAGCCATAGGGCCCGCCGACGACGAATACCAGACGCCGCGCGCCGCCAGCCTGTTTCTGAGCGAGCCAGGCGGCCCACTCGACGGAGCGGAGCTCGCGGCCGCCCTCGTCGAGCAACACCACTTCGTCGCCTGGTTGCAGGCAGCGCAGCAGCAGTTCGCCCTCCTTCTCCTTTTGTTGGGCCTCGGTGAGCGCCTTTGTGTTTTTCAACTCCGGCACGACGACCATCTCGAAGGGGAGGTAGTGTTTCACGCGGCCGACATAGTCGGCAATGAGGGCGTCCAGGCGTTTGTCGACGGTGCGTCCGACGACTAAAAGTACGGTCTTCATGTAGGCAAAGATACGGATTTATCCCTTTTTCGGCGGACTGCTGACCGCTTTTAGGCGAAAAAGGCGTACTTTTGCGGCACTAAACGTTTCAAAACCAACCTTAAGAATCATGTACAGTGTTGAAGAATTGAACGACCGGCTGATAGACCTCGCTTTCGCCGAGGACATCGGCGACGGCGACCACACTACGCTTTGCTGCATCCCCGAGACGGCGATGGGGAAGTCTAAACTTTTAATCAAGGAGGCTGGCGTGCTGGCCGGCATACGTATTGCGAAGG
Source organism: uncultured Alloprevotella sp. (assembly GCA_944322325.1). Classification (GTDB taxonomy): domain Bacteria; phylum Bacteroidota; class Bacteroidia; order Bacteroidales; family Bacteroidaceae; genus Alloprevotella. Next base: position 143,651 of record CALUOQ010000006.1, on the reverse strand, counting down.
AAGTATTCCACCGCTTCGACCCCGAAATGCAGGTCGAGGTGTTGCTGGACGACGGCGCGCACGTCGAACCGGGCGACGTGGCGATGGTGGTGACGGGCCGCGTGCGCAGCCTGCTGCAGACGGAACGCCTGATGCTGAACATCATGCAGCGCATGAGCGGCATCGCCACGATGACGGCGCGCTATGTGAAACGCCTTGAAGGCACCGGAACGCGCGTGCTCGACACGCGAAAGACGACCCCGGGGATGCGTATGCTCGAAAAGGAAGCCGTGAAAATCGGCGGCGGCGTAAACCACCGCATCGGTCTTTTCGACATGATTCTCCTTAAGGACAATCACATCGACTTCGCCGGCGGTATCGACACGGCGCTCGACCGCTGCCACGCCTACCTGCGCGAGAAAGGACTCGACCTGAAGATAGAAATCGAAGTCCGCTCGTTCGACGAGATTAACCAAGTGTTGGCCCATGGTGGCGTAGACCGCGTGATGTTCGACAACTTCTCCGTCGAGGACACTCGCCGGGCTGTGGCACTCATCGCCGGCCGTTTCGAGACGGAGTCGAGCGGCGGCATCACGTACGACACTATCCGCGATTACGCCGAGTGTGGCGTGGACTTCATCTCGGTGGGTGCGCTCACCCACTCGGTGAAGGGCTTGGACATGTCGTTCAAGGCGTGCTGACACCTATTATATATAAGGAATATGAAAGCAAGACTTCTCACTACGCTCGCCGTGGCCGGCGCGGCCCTCGTGCTGGGCGGAACGCCGGAGGCCGACGCCTGTACGAGCCTGATAGTCGGCAAGAAAGCCTCGGCCGACGGTTCGGTCATCATCACCTACAACGCCGACAGCTACGGCATGTTCGGCACGTTGCGCCGCTTCCCTGCGGCCAAGCACCCCAAAGGCGCGAAGCGCCGCATCATCGATGGCGACACCAACCGCTACCTCGGTGAAATCGACGAGGCTCCCGAGACGTACAGCGTCATTGGTAATATCAACGAACATCAGCTGGCCATCGGCGAGACGACGTTCGGCGGACGCCACGAACTGGCCGACCCTGAAGGGGTGATAGACTACGTGAGTCTCATGTCGCTGGGCCTGCAGCGCGCCAAGACAGCGCGCGAGGCCATCAAAGTAATGACGTCGCTCGTGGCTGAATATGGCTATGCCTCCGAGGGCGAAAGTTTCTCTATCGCCGACCCCGACGAGGCCTGGATAATGGAAATGATCGGCAAGGGCCCCGGCCGAAAAGGCGCCGTCTGGGTTGCTGTGCGCATTCCCGACGACTGCATCGCCGCCCATGCCAACCAGAGCCGCATCCGCCGCTTTGACCCGAAGGACAAGGCCAACGTGATGTGCTCGGACGACGTCATTTCGTTCGCCCGCGAGAAGGGATACTTCCAGGGCAAGGACAGCGAGTTCGACTTCGCCGCCGCGTACAGCCCCAACGACTTCGGTATGCTGCGCTACTGCGAGGCGCGCGTATGGAGCATCTATAACAGATGGACGGACGGCATGGAGAAATACGTGGACTACGTGTCGGGCACGGCCGGGCAGCAGGCAGGCGAACCGATGCCGCTCTACGTGAAACCGCGTACACAGCTGTCCGTTCACGACGTAATGACCACCATGCGCGACCACTACGAGGGTACTCCCTTCGACCCCCGCAAGGACGTTGGCGCCGGTCCTTATTGTGCGCCCTACCGACCCACGCCGCTCTCGTGGAGCGTGGATGGAAAGGAGTACTTCAATGAGCGCCCCATATCGACGCAACAGACGGCTTTCACGTTTGTCGCGCAGATGCGCTCGTGGCTTCCCGACGCGGTGGGTGGCGTGCTGTGGTTTGGCAACGACGACCCCAACATGGTGGCCTATACGCCCGTGTACTGCTGCGCGACAACCGTGCCGCCGTGTTACTCGGACACCGTGGCCGACGGAGTGACCTTCTCGTGGGAGTCGGCGTTCTGGGTGTGCAACTGGGTGGCCAACATGACGTACCCGCGCTACAGCGTCCTCTTTCCCGACGTCGAGGCCACGCGCGACCGGCTTGAGAATGAATTCCTGACCCGCCAGGCCTCCGTCGAGGCCGAGGCCGTGAAGCGCCTCAAGGCGTCCGACGCTGACGGCAAAGCCTTCCTCGACCGTTACACCGGCGAGACGGCCGCCCGGATGCTCAAGGAGTGGCGCAAACTCGGCGAGTATCTCATCGTGAAGCACAACGACCAGACCGTGAAGCCCGAGAAGAACGGTCGCTTCACCCTCACGAAGTACGGCCTCGGCGCCACGCCTGAGCGCCCCGGCTATCCCGAGGAGTACCGCCGCGTCATTGTCAAGGAAACGGGCGACAAATACCTCGTGCCGAAACCGTAGCGACGCGAAGTGCTGTCCCGGTAAAAACAAGTACTACGATAGAAAAAACTAACGCAGCGATAGGAATTCCTATCGCTGCGTTAGTTTTTTTTTGCACGGCCTGATTTCTCCGGCTCATTTCCCTCATTGCTCCCATTGGCCTCATGAGTCCTCCGGGAGTAGTGGGGAAAGTGTGTGGAGGTGGTCAGAGAATTTGTCGCTCGATGGTGCGGCCGGCGGTGTCGACGGCGCGCATCGTGAGCTCGTCGCCGCGTTTTTCAAGCACAATCATCGTGGCTTTCTTCATGCTCGGTCCGCCGCCGCGCACTACGGGGCAGGGGTTGTCCTCGGCTCCGGCGGTCCAGAAACCGTACGAGTGGACGTGCGCGCAGACGTTGAGGTCGAACGAAGCCTTTTTCAGGAGCGGCGCCCAAAGCTCCGTGCAGGGCGCGTACTTGTCGCTGTTGGTCCAGATGGGGATGTGGTTGATGAGGATGCGGCGGTCAGCCTTTTTGAAAGCCTTGCTCTTCAGCTCCTGGCGCAGGAAATCGACCTGTTCGCGGCGCAGGCCGGTGAAGTCGTTGAGGCCGTAGTACACCCAGTGGTCGTCGGGCTTGTCCTCGCCGCAGTCGAGCATCACGAAGCGGGTGTCGCCCCAGCTGAAGGCGCCATAGGTCTTCCCCTCTTGGTAGCCGATGAGCGAATGCATACCGGCGGAGTAAGCGTTGCGGATTTCGTGATTGCCGCGGATAAAGAACGTCAGGTGGTTCGCCGCGTCGACCATGCGGCAGGCTTCGGCGATGTTGTGCATCGCCTGTTCGCGGTTGGCCGGCTCTGTGAGGCAGTCGCCGTTAAACATGGCAAAGTCGTACTTCATCCCCCGCAGTAGTTTGCCGAAGGCGGCCATGACTTCGCGGTTCTCGTGCAGGTCGTTGAATATCACCGCCGTGAAGTCCTTGTCCGAGGCGGAGGGCATACGGAAGGAGTAGAAGGGCGTACGGGCGGTTTCGCCGAAGGTCTTGCTGTAGGACTGGTAGTTCACAATCTCCTGCGCGCAGACACGGTAGTAGTAGCGCTGTCCCGGTTCGAGGCTGTCGAGGCGAATGCGGTTTTCGATGTCGTAACAAACCTCCTGCCCGTCAAGCAGGGTGCGGGCCCGCTTCAGATGGAGGGTGTCCGTGCCATACTCCACCCAGCAGTGCGAAACAACGCGGGTCTGGAACATGACGTCGACGCTGCTGGGCTGCAAATCCTGCAAGTAAGGCGCAGCGTAAAGGATGCGCGAGGCCGGCGTCTTGAACTTCACGGTGACGGCCTTGGCGCGGTGGTCGGAGGCGGTGGCGTCGCGGTCGGTCGAGGCGCTGAGGCGCGCGATGCGGTCGGCAGTCGGCTTGTAGACGGCGATGTAGTCGATGCATTCATCGGGCTCGTCGGCCGGAGAGGAGCCGCCCTTCGTGTCGCTCAGTATCTGGAAGTCCTGCTGGATGCCGCTGAGCGTTTCGGAGTCGGGATTGGCGTTCCAGTCGCCAGCGATGAAGAAGGGTTTTTGTGCCTTGGCCGCCTCTGCGCGGATAATGGGCAGCGAGGCCAGCTGGTCGGCCGGCGTGAGCGACAGGTGAGTACAGGCCATGAGGTAGTCCCGGAATTCGACGATGAGCAGTGCGCGCCGTTCCTCGCGGCCCGGCAGGGCGACCTTGTAATGGCGCAGGGGCTTTTCGCGGCTGAGGATGCCGATGCCGTACTTACCGCCGTCGAAGTCGATCGCAGCGGCGTAGGTGGGGTACATCAGCACTTCGGCAGCCAGGTCGCCGAGTACGTATCGGCCGTCGCTGCGTCCCGTGACGCTGTCGACTTCCTGCACGGCCACGACGTCGGGTCGCTGGCGCCGGATGACACTGGCCGTGCGTGCCAGGTCGCGCTGGCCGTCCATGCCCATAGTGTTGCGGATGTTGAACGACAGGATACGCAGACGTCGGTCCTCGGGCAGTTCACCGCGGGCCGACGCCGAAACACCGCCCGCCAGCATCAGGAATGCCGTGGCGGCGAAAAGGGTAGATTTCCACTTCATATAGTTTTGTTTTTAGGGTTGTTGTTTCTCAGGGTTCGGTGATGTGCGGGACGGGGTCAGCGCCGCTCGATCAGGGCGACGGCGTAGGCCGAAATTCCTTCCTCGCGCCCGGTGTAACCGAGGCGTTCGGTGGTTGTGGCCTTGACCGACACGTCGTCGACGCCGATGCCGATGCACTCGGCCAGGCAGGCGCGCATCCGCTCGATGTGCGGGTTCAGCTTGGGGCGCTCGGCGCAGACGGTGGCGTCGATGTTGCCCACCGCGTAGCCGTGGTCGGCCAGCAGGGCAACGGTCCGGCGCAGCAGTACTTTGCTGTCGATGTTTTCGAACTCGGCGCCCGTGTCGGGGAAGTGGTAGCCGATGTCGCGCAGCGCGGCGGCGCCGAGCAGCGCGTCGCAGATGGCGTGGATGAGGACGTCGGCGTCGCTGTGGCCGAGCAGTCCCGTTTCGTGTTCCAGGCGGATGCCGCCGAGCCACAGGGCGCGGCCCGGCACGAGCCGGTGCACGTCTATTCCGAAGCCTACTCTGATGTTCATGGTCGTTGCTTTTAGGGTTACGACAGCTTAGCGACGGCCGCGGAACAGGTCGCGGATGCCGTCGAAGTCAAACGCCAGGGAAACGCGGAGCGTCTGGTCGAGCGGGTTGCTCGCCGCCGTGGACCACACGTAGCCCGCGTCGATCGAGAAAACGCTCATGCGGAAACCCGCGCCAAAGGTGAAGTATTTGCGGTTGCCTTGGCTCTCGCTCTCGTGGTGGTAGCCGGCGCGCACAGTGAACTTGTCGTTGTACGTATATTCGGCGCCGACGCTCCACTGCACTTCCTCCAGTTCGCCCTTGAAGCCGTTGGGTGAATCGCCGAAGCTCTTGAATATGCCCGATATCGACGATACGTCGTAGTACTCCTGCTGTACGCGGTCCTGGAAGTCCTCGTCGGTCTCGTTGTCCTCCTGTAGAGGTTTCGAGGGCACCAGCAGTTTGTTGATGTCGGCGCAGAAGGAGATACGGTTGTACTCGTTGAGCGGAATCATGTAGTTCAGGCCGATGCGAAGGTTGGTCGGGATAAAATAGGAGTAGTCCTCGCCGTAATTGATCTTGCTGCCTATGTTGCTCAGGTTTACACCGAAGGCAATCTGGCACTCCCGGTTGCCCATCATGACGTAGTTGTTGTAGTAACAGGCGATGTCGGCGGCAAAAGCCGAACCGGCCGTCACCTGGTCGTCGTAGTGTCCGCTCATGTCGGAGTACATGTAGCGCAGCGCGACGGCGGCCGAGAAGCGCTCACTCAGCATGCGCGAGTAAGCAACGTCGAAGGCCATCTCATAGGGCTTGACCGTCATGTTCGGGTCGTCGGTCATGACGGAACCGAGGGAGAAGTAGCGCACTGAAGCGCTGAGGGCCTGATAGTCGCCGAGGCGATAGTAGCCCACAAGGTAGGCCAGGTCGATGTCATTGACGATGGAGCGGAGCCAGGGGGTATAGTCGATGGACACGCCGGCGCGGCTGATGCAAAAGGGATACTTGGCCGGGTTCCAGGCTTGGGAGTTGACGTCGGGGTCGGTGGCCGCGCCGACATCACCGAGGCCGCCGGCCCGCGCGTCGGGGGCGATGCTTTGCGAAATGACGGAAGTGACAATCGGATTGAACATCTCCTCCTTATCGTCGGCGACGGCGCTGAGCGCTACGGTGGCTCCGGCTAGGGTCAGGGCGATTTCACGAATTGCTTTCATACTCTTAATAAACTCGCGGGGGCGGTTTTTATTGTTTGAGGATAATCATTTTCTGGGCTTTCGTTTCGGTCGTCGCGCCGTCCGCGGTGAGGCGCGCGCGGAACAGGTAGACGCCGCCGTTCATCGGCGCGCCGCCCGTGTCGGTCAGGTCCCACGGTATGGTCACACTGCCGGTCGACGAGGTGGTCTGTGCGGTCTGCGTCCACAGGCGGCGGCCCGTGAGGTCGAACACTTCGACCGTAAACGTGCCCGCCGTGCCCGGCCGGTCGTAGGTCAGTACGAACGACGTCGAGGTGCGCGCGGGGTTGTCGGTGGCGCTGACCGAAAGCTGCGGAGCCAGGTCGCGCACCACCGTGAAGTTGAGGCTGACGGTCGTGGGGTTGTTCATGATGTCCCACGCGCGGAACTGCAAGCGATAGCTGCCCTCCTCGAGTTCGGGCAAGGCGTAGCTGACGCGTCCGCGGGTGCTGCTGCCCAAGTCGTAGGCGAAGTAGTTGTTCAGCACGTAGTTTCCGGTGGCCGTACCGCTGAGGCTGAGTTCCAAGTCGTGGCCCACGCCGTTGCCGGTGGTGTTGACGCCGCTCGAGTCGGTGATTTCGGCGAAAAAGACAGGGGTCGGGCCCACTAGACCGCCGTCGGGGAAATCAGGCCGGTTGAGGTAGACGTAAACGTCGGGGCCCTCGGTGTCGTCGACGAGGCCCGGCGCCGTACCGTCGAGGCAGAACTGCTCGTTGGCGCCGTGTGCGGTGAGCGAGTGGCTGTCGTTGACGGCATAGAGGGCGACGCGGCCGTTGTCGGTGGAGTAGCTGATGTCCATCGGTACCTGGAACTTGAGGCTGAATCGGCCGCTGCGCACGCTGTCGCTGCCTTCGAAAATCACCTTATTGCGCTGGGTGAACACGTACGGCTCGTCGGCCGACCCGTCGTTGTTGCGGCACGTCACGGTCTCGGCGCGGTCGAACACGGTGGCGCTGACCACGCCGCGGAAGTCGTCGATGGGCGTGGCTCCGTCGGTCACGACGCGGCCGCTCAGGCGCACCGTGCTGCCCGCCGCCCAGGTCAGTTTTTCGCCGTCAGCGAGGGGGCGTCCGTCGATACTGTCCACGACGATGCCCTCGCTCGGCGTGGCGAGCGGCAGGGCGGGGTCGCCCGTCAGGGCGTACTTGATGCGGTTCGAGGTCTGGTCCGCGCCCGACTCGACCAGTGCGTTTTTTGCGTGCATCAGCGCTTCGCCCATGGTCTGCTGCCGTCCGTCGGCCGTGCGTGCCAGGAGTTCGGGCATAAGGGCCATGTTGAGTTCCTCGTTGCGGTTGGCGTAGACCGTGCGGGAGGCGCAGATGAACGCGATACCGCCCCCGGCGGGATTGAGTATGCCGGCGCGGCCCATGTTGTCCTCGCCGTTGTCGTAGGGCGTTACCTCGCACGAGGCCATCACCCAGAGCGGCAGTCCCGTCGTGCGGTTCGTCCGGAAATCCTCCAAGGTGAGCACATTTTCGTGCGACACGCGGTTCGGGTCTCCGTGCCCCGTATAGTTCATCACTAAGGCGCCGTCGGCCATGGCGGTGTGGAGCAGTTCTTCGACTTGGGGATAACTGCGGCTCGTCGACGTGACCTCGCGGGGATAGGCGTCCCAGAACACGGGCTGTATGACGTAGTCGTCCGCCTGTCCGCTGATGGCGTCCATGGCGCGCTTTGCGCCCTCCATGTGCAGGTTGCCGTCGCCGTCGTCGGCCAGGAAGTAGAGCAAGTTCTGCCACGGGCCTGCCGCCTCGTTGTTCAGGTAGGCGATAGCCTTGCTGACGAGTGTCTGGGCGTCGCTTTCGGTGGTGCAGGGGAAGCGTCCGATGGCCACGTCCATTTTCTCCGTTCGGAGGTTGGCGCCTTCGCCGTCGTCGAGCATACCGAAGAAGTCGTCGGTCACGTAGCAGTCGATTTCGCTCAGTGAGTTTTCGCTCTCGTAGGCCAGCAGGTAGTCGTCGGGGTTCTTCCCCCGGTTTTCCGGCGTCACCATGCGGTTGTCCCACAAGCAGTCGCCGAAGAGCAGCAGGTAGCGCGGCTCGCGGCCCTCGCTGCTGCTGTCGTACAGCAGCTTGAGGTAGCGGCGATAGGCGTTGGCGTCGGGGGTGCCGGAGGAGAACTCGTTGAAAATCTGGTCGGCCCGGACCACCCTGACGGTGAGTCCCTGTGCGCTGCGGTGGGCTTCGGCGAGGCGTTCGGCGGGTTGCGTCAGCGTGCCGCTGGCCGGGACGATGATCACCATATCCACGTCGCGGTCGGCGTGGAGGTTCTGGTTCTCGACGGTGCCCACGACGGTGGGGGCGGGGTAGGTGGCCGTTGCGTCGAACACCACGTAGCGCCGGTCGCCCCGGTTGACGGGGGCGCGCAGCGTGGTGCCGTCGAGCGTCGCAGCCACTTCGGCCACGGGGTCGCCGGCCTGCCCGATCCGCCATACGCGCGTCCGGGTGTCGGCGTTGCTGATTTCGAAGGTAACCGGCCCCGACGTGGCGGTCGTAAAGACAAGGGGCGTGCTCCCGGCGGTCAGTTGCCGTTCGTAGCTGATGCGGATGTAGTCCAGGCGGGCCGGGACGCCCGTCGGTGTGGTAAGGCGGAAGGCGTTACTCTCGCGGAGTGCCGTCGTCGTGAAAGTCGATTCGGTCTCGCGGGCTAGGTCCGATTCGTCGGAGCGCGCGATGTTGAGCGTGCCGACAGTCGCGTTGCCCAGCGCCACGCCTACGGTCACGCTGCCCGTCGACGAGTGCGCGGAGAAGCGTACGGCTACGCGGGCCTGCTCGCCTTCGACGACGCCCGGCGTGGCGACGTTGAACGTGCGGCTGTTGCCTTGCGCGAAGTCGTAGCTGTCGTAAAAGCGCCGGCCGCCGGGAAACCAGCTGTAGGCGTCGTTGTCCACGACGGCATGGGCCGTGACGCGCGCAACGGTCTGTCCGCTGTTGGCGGGGGCGTCGAGTGTCGGTAGGGTGGCGGGTGTCGCCTCGCCCTCGGTCAGGAAGTAGTAGGAATAGGCCGAGTAGGGATTGTTCGTGTGCGTCCAGCGGCCCGCACTCAGCGTCCAGCGCTGCGTGCCCTCGGCGAAGAACAGGAGCGAGCCCTCGCGGCGGTAGAGGGGCACCTCCTCGAGGTCGTCGGGGGGGCAGTCGGCCGAGCTGAAGTCGAACGTCTCGGGTTGCGGTCGGCCGCCGTAACCGTAGAGGCGGACGCGGTCAGGGCGGTCGAAGCCCATCTGCGACAGTTGGGCGTCGGAGAGCTGGTAAATACCCTCCTCGCTGACGCGAATCTTGACCCAGCGTCCTTCGGCCAGCACCGAGCTGTCTGCCCATCGGTCGGCGGCGGACCTGACTGTGCGCCGGGCGCGGGCGCGGTCGGCGCTGCGCGGCTCGACCGCCAGCTTGAACGACACGAGGCGCATGGGCCGTCCGTCGCGCACGACGAAAGGCAGCACCGTCACGTCGAGCTGCCCTTCCTTGCGGCTGACGCCGAGGCGCGTGGTGACCTCCAGCGTGTCGGGCAGGGTGATGCCTGCGCGGCGCAGGCGTCTGGTTTCCGCCGGGGTCAGCGGGGCATATTCGGGATAGTCAGCCCGCACGGTGTAGCCGCCCGCTGCGTAGTCGCGCCCCAGCGGGACGACCGTCGTGTAGCGGGGCAGCGCGTCGCCCACGGGGTAGTCGGCCGGCCGCAGGTCGACGAAGTCGCCACCCCGCGCAGCCAGCGGCCAAACGAGGACGGCCAGCCACACGCGGCGCAGCAACGAGACTATGATTCGGTTCATTGACACACGTTTATTTCACTTTTATCGTAATCCGGCGCTCCCCGTCCAGAAAACCGTCCAGCCGGGTCCCGATGCGTGCGGGCACCGCGGCGACGGGCGTACCGGTGAAGAGGAGGTCGCCTTGGCGCACGGTGTAGAAACGGCTGACGTAGGCGATGAGCCTGTCGACGCTCCAGCGCATGTCGCCGCTCCATCCGCGCTGCACTTCCGTGCCGTCGGCTTCCAGCCGGAAGCGGAGGTCGGCCATGTCGCGGCCCTCGAGCGGAGCAAAGCGCCCCACGGCGGCCGCACCGTCGAACCCGGTGGCCAGTTCCCAGGGCAGGCCCTCGCGGCGGCAGCGTTCAAGCAGGGCGCCCGCCGTGAAGCCTATGCCCACGGTGACGGCGTCGTAGTAGCGGTAGGCGAAGCGTTCGGGAATGCTCTTGCCCAGCCGGCTGAGGCGCACCACGAGTTCCGCCTGGCAGCGGCAGTCGGCCGCGAAGTCGGGGATGAAAAACGGTTTGCCGTCCTTGAGCAGGGCCGAGTCGGCGCGCGAGAAGACGACAGGCTCCTCCGAAGTAAAAAACGGAGTGCCGGGCAAATTATTGTGTGCCGCGTAGTTGCAGGCAATGGCGATTATTTTCATCGGTGTCGGTCGGAATGTGTCCGCAAAGGTACGAAAAAAATGCGGCCTCGCTCAGCGGTAGAAGGTGTCGGTGAGCCGGCGGTAGTCGGCCGTACGCTCGCCGCCCCGCTCGCAGAGCACCAGTTCGTCGTGGCGGACGGGGCCCTCGCGGCCCTGCTCGAAGCTGAGCAGCACGCGGCGCACGGGTTTGCCCCGGCGCGTGACGACGTCCGTGCGGCGGTAGGGGTAGAGACGCTGTTCCCAGGCGTAGTAAGCGAAGTGGTCGTAGGCTGACGCGGGCAGGACGGTGTGTAGCCGGCCGCCGGGCGCCAGCAGGCGGCTCGCCTCGCGCAGCAGACGGGCAAAGGTGAGGCCCGACGTGTGGCGGGCCCGGGCACGCGCCGCGTCGGGCGGCAGCAGGTCCTCGTCGAAGAAGGGTGGGTTGGTCACTACGTGGTCGAACCGTTCCGCCGGAGCGAAGTCCGTCAGGTCGGCATGCACGATGTCGATGCGCCCGGCCCAGGGCGAGGCGGCTGCGTTTTCGGCGGCTTGCGCGGCGGCTGCGGCGTCGATCTCTACGCCCACGATGCGGGCCGCCGTGCGCTGCGCCACCATCAGGGCGATGAGCCCCGAGCCGCAGCCGATGTCGAGCACGCGGCGCGCCCCCGCCACGTCGGCCCAGGCACCGAGCAGCACGCCGTCGGTGCCCACTTTCATGGCGCAGCGGTCGTGCGCCACGCGAAACTGCTTGAAATCGAATCCAGCGGAGGACATGGTAGGAAAATTCAGCGCAAAAATACGGATTGTCGGCGACATGGGCCGTGCCGGCGCAGCGGGAAATGAAGGGGATGGGCTGATGGGGCCAATGGGAGTAATGGGACTTATGGGTGGCGGGCGATTACTCGTTGGCCTCATTACTCCCATTGGCTCCATCAGCCCCATCGGTCCAAACAAGTACTACGACAGTTTTTCCTATCGCAGCGATAGGAAAAACTGTCGTAGTACTTGTTCGCGGCGGGCGCTGCGGCCGTTCGTCCGTCAGTTGTCGGCGGCTTTTTTCTTGGGGAGGATGTGGAAACGGTAGGTGACGTGGAGCATGGCGTAGTTGCGCACGGCGTTCGTCCAGGTTTCGGTGCGTCCCTGCGCGTTGACCGTGTGCTGCACGTTGCTGATTTGGCCGAGTATGTCCACGGCGTCGAGTTTCAGCGACAGCTTGCCGTCGAGCAGGGACTTGCTGAGCGAGGCGTTCCACACCCAGTCCGTCGTGTTGAGCGTCGCGTCGCTGTATCCGCGTCGGCAGTACAGGGTCATGTCGGTGCCTATTTGCCACTCCTGGGGCAGGTTGAGCAATACGTTGGCGCCCGCCGTGACGTCGAAGGCGGAGATGTCGTCGAAATTGGCGCGCTCCGAGCGGCTGCGCAGCCAGGCCAGGCTGCCCTTGAGACCGAAGGTGTGCTTGTTGACGCGGTAGGTCAGGCCGAGCCGTTCGCCGAGCCGCAGGTTGTCCACGACGCTGCGCGTCAGTTCCTCGGTGTCGGTGGCGTAGTCCACCGAGTGGACGAAGGCGCCGGTCGTGGCCGTCTGGAACTGGAAGGCCTCGTCGCGGCCAAAGGGCAGCGTGAACTGCACCGCGGCGTCGGTGTTCCAGTTGCCGTCGATGTTCTCGGGCACCCAGGTGCTGACGCCCGTCTGGCGGTCGTAGTGGCGCGCCTGGGCCACGGCACGGTTGGTGTGGCTGAAGTTGGCGTTGACGCTCAGGTTGCGGTGCGTGGCCTGCCAGAAGCGGGTGAACTCCAGGCTGGCGTTGTGGGTGGAGGCCCGGCGCAGGCCCGGGTTGTTGACGTAGACGTTGGCCGGGTCGCTGTCGTCGACCGTGCCGAGCTGGTAGTAGAGGCTCGGCATTGCCTGGCTGTAGCCGTAGGTCAGGGTCAGGCGGGTGGGCGTCTCGGGGTGCTTGTCGCGGTATTCCAGCCCGACGGTGGGCTCCAGCGAGCCCGACCAGCGCGTCACGGTCGTGTCGAGGCCGTCGCGCTCGTAGTCGAGACGTTCGCGGCGCAGGTGTTGCGTCAGGTCGAGCGATACGGTGTAGTCCCTCAGAAGGTCACCCTCTTCGGGCAGGAACTGGTAGTCCAGCTCCACGCCCGGCGCATAGTCGTCCTGGGCCAGCGCGGAGTGATAGGAATTGTTGAGGTCGAGGGCCAGCCGGGCGGGGTCGATCGTCGAGGGCAGGACGACGCCCTGGCCCGCCGCGGCGTCGGTCAGGCTTTCCTCTAACTGCCACAGGGTGTTCGCGCGGTCGTGGTGGTCGCGGGCGTAGTCGAACTTCGGTTGCGCGATGAAGGCGTGGGTGTCGTGTTCGCGGTAGGGGACGCACCAGTAGGTATAGCTCGCTCCGGCCTTGACGTGGTATTGCCGCGCGTCGTAGTCCTTGTTCTGGAGGACGTTTTGCGCCGTGCTGCCTGCCGTGCTTTGCGGCCCGAAGGCGCGGCTCCACGTCGTGAGCGGGCGTTCGGTGTCGCGGCGGTACTCGCCGTCCGCGTAGAGTTTAACGTTGTCGTTCAGGTGGGGGATGCTGATGGTCGCGCTGGCGTTGATGCCGGCGATAATCCAGCTTTCGGGGCCTTCCTGCATCTGCCCGGTGCGGTTGAGCAGGCTGACGGCGAAGGGCGAGCGCAGTCCGCCGAGGGCGAAGAGGGAGTCGAGCGACTCCATACGGTAGGCCTCGGTGGGGTTGGCGGTGAACTGCGCGGCGCGGCTCAGGCGGCTGACGTCGTTGTGCAGGTAGTCCAGCCGCGGTATTACCTGGAAATAGAAATTGTCGTCCGTGAAGCGCAACTGGTGTGCCGTGATGAGGTGGAACTTGCGCTCCCGGCTGACGCTGTGCAGCCGCTCGTAGACGTCGCCCGAGTTGAAGAAGGAGACGGCGCTCTGCTTCTGCTCCACCTTGGGCTCCTCGTGGGTGATCAGCACGTCGCCGGCCACCCACGCCCGGCCGCGGCTGAAGTAGTAGTCCGCCCCGCTCATCTTCACGTCGAGCTCGCCGTCCTGCGGCCAGCCCCCGCTCCACTGGCCGCTGCTGCGCCCGATTTGCGTGTTCTTGATGTTGTTCAGGTTGGCAAAGACCGAGAAGCGCGCCTTGTCCCTATAGCCCAGACCGAAGGCCCGGCCGAGATAGCGGTCGTCGGGCAGGCCGTATCCGCCCTCGACGTTGCCCATCCATCCCGTAGCGTAGGCCTTCTTCAGCTGCACGTCCATCACCATGTGCTCGTCGGCGCCGATGACCTTGCCGTCCGCCCCTTTCGGCTTGAGGTAGGCGTCGCGCTCGGCGCGGTCATACACTTTGATTTGCTTCACCGTGTAGGCCGGCAGGTTCTCCAGGGCGACCTTCGGATTGCCCGCGAAGAAATCCTCGCCGTTCAGCAGGAGGCTCTCGATAAACTTTCCGTTGACCCGTATCTGCCCGTCTTTCAGCTCCACGCCCGGCAGCTGCTCCACCAAGGCGTCGAGCATCGACCCCTCGGCCAGGTCGAAGGCCGCCGCGTCGTAGACGACGGTGTCGCCGCGCATCACCATCTTGATGTGGGTGGCCCGCACGGTGGCCTCGCCCAGCTCGACGTGGCGCCGCTTCTTCAGCAAGATGGTACCGAGGCCAAAGCCCGTGAGGCGTCGCGAGACGACGCGAAAATCCTTGCTCCCCGATTCATAACCCTCCTTTTCGACGCGAAGCGTGTACTTCCCCTTGCGATAGTCGAACACCAAAGTATGTGCACGGTAAGTCTTAGGCGAATTAACATAGGTGGCCTCCTGCAACTTGTACTCGGCGGGAACCTCAATGGAGTCTTCGTAAATAAGGGTGAAGTGCGGGGCCTCGATTTCTTTACCGGTGATTTCTTCGTACACGCGGAACTCAATCCAGCACTTCTGTGCCGAAAGGGCCAAAGGTAGGGATAACAGGGCAAGAAGGAGGGTTAGAATTTTTTTCATAGGTGGATAGTTTTCAGATCGCTGTGGGCAATGGAGCACTAAAAGTCCGCATACCTCATTGCGGGTATACGGACTTCGTTCAGTTACCGCTTAAAATCCTTGGAAAAGTGCGGCGGATTCCCCAGACTTTGAAGGAGGAGCACAAGACTTATTGCAATCATTTGAGCACCCGTCATTGCAATTGTCATTATTGCAAAAAAGATAATTAGAACGGGCAGCGACATGAGCAGCTGCGTCGAATGTCATTGCTCCGAAGCCTCCGCGCAGAAGGCCTTCCTTGTCCGTACTGAGTGGAGTAAAGTTGGACTCCACAAGCTGAGATAGATTTTTCTTTAATCTCATAGTTGTTTGTTTTTAAGAAGTGATTAATTGTGTTTGGGCTGTTTTTTAGCCATCTCTATCAGTTGTAGCAATCGCTGTTCGGCGATTTCGCGTTTCGCCTTCTCGTCGCGTCCGGCGATGCAGCCCCTTACGCCGAGGTGCTCAAGTTTTTGCTGGCTGCAAAGGCCGCCGCAGAGGGGATAGACTGTGCAGGCGCGACAGGCGTCGTTGTCCCACTTGGCCTGGGCGCGCTTGGCCGACTTCTCGTTGGGCTGAAGGTGCCCTTCGGCGTCGAGTTCGCCCTCGGCAGCGGTGGGGGTGAAGTCGCGCGCCGTGCAGTGGAACAGGTTACCGTCGTAGTTGACGACAATATGGTTATTGCGCTCGGCGTAGCAGCGGTATTTATGGAAAGTCCATACGTCCGAGGTGGAATAGCCGTCGCGCTGGAGGACCAGCTGTACGCGGTGGATTTGCTCGTCGACCTCCTTGTTGTTCCCGCGGTCCTGCATACGCGCTGGAAGTCGATGTGGAGCGCTTCGCTCGGGGTGATGCCGTGGTCCGGCAGGTCGCGGACGAGGTCCATGAACGTCGCTGCGTTCATCTGCGTATAGTTGCAGCGGAGCGTCAGGCTCGTCCGGGGCTGCGCCAGCAGGTTGTGGCAGTTGTCGAGTATACGGGCGTAGCTGCCGGAGCCGTCGGCGAGGTGGCGTGTGCGGTCGTGGAGGCGCTGGTTGCCGTCGAGCGTGATTTGGAAATTGACGTGGCACCCCGTGTCGGCGAGGTATTGCAGCACGTCGGGCGTGAGCAGGTAGCCGTTCGTCGTGAAGCTGAGGCCGACCTCCTTGCCCAACCGGTCGGCCACGGCGCAGGTGTGGTCCACCAGCGGCTTGACCACCGACTGGAACTCCACTAAAGGCTCGCCGCCAAAGAAGGCGAGGTTGAAGTGCTTCAGTTCGGGCTCGGCCAGCTTCCTTTCCACGAACTTGAATACGCTTGCGGCCACCTCGGCGCTCATGGTGCGGTCCGTGTGGTGGCGCTCGTAGCAGTACCAGCAGCGCATGTTGCAGTCGAGCGTAGGGTTAACGGTGAGCGAGAAAGTGGTCGGGTCGTTGTCCTCGCGGTCCCAGCGGGCGATGCAGGCGGCGGCTTCGTCCTCGTCGTCGGGTACGGCGAAGCGCTTCTCCGTCAGAAAGGTGTAGAAGTCCGGGTGGAGCCTGCGGATACCCTCCATGTCGTTTTCCTCGTAGATTTGCTTCACCTTGGCGTCGAGGAGGCTCATCTCCTCGGTGGCGAGGTTGAACAAGACCCAGTCGCCCTCGCAAAGAAACAGGAAGTTGTAGAGACTTTTCTTCATAGGTAGTTTAATGGAATTCGTTGATGAGTTTGTTGATGACCGAGCCGACGATGCCCGGCAGCGTGAGCTGCCATTTGCCTACGTCGTTGGGCAGGTAGTCGGGCAGTTCGACGATTTCGGGAAACTCCGGGGCGAGGATTTCCCAGTCGTCGGCGTGGCGCTCGGTGAACTGTCCGGCGAAATTTTTCGTGCGCCAGTCGTCGGAGTCGGTCAGCACGCGGCGTGCCTCGGCGTCCATCTCCTCGAGGAAACCGGGCGCGAACGTCGCCTCGGGCAGGCCGCGCCGCCGGTCGTAGCCGAGGCGCGCCGTGACGTAGGCGTAGATGCCGCCCAGCCCGTCGAGGAACGACAGATCGTCGCAGCGCCGCAGGCTGAGCGTGGCCACCTGCCGGTCGATCAGGGCGAGCTCCGCGTCGATGCTGTCCTCTATGAGCCCGTGGGAGGCGGCGTAAATCAGCGCCCAGCCGACGCCGGTCAGCCCCGAGCGGAACGAGAGGTTGTGGGGCTGCGACAGCTGGGACGAGAGGCGCTCCCACAGTTCCGCGGCGAGGCTCTCCTGCGTCTCGTGGCCGGCCTCGACGTACAGCAGGGTGGCGATGAGGGCGCCCGCCAGGCCGTCGAACAAGCCGATGCCGCCGAGGGTCTGGCGGCGCTCGGTCAGGAAGTCCATGGCCTGTGCCGCCTCGTCGTCGGAGATGCGGTTGACGCGCTGGGCCACCTTGCGGCAAATTTCGTTCAGGCGCTTGACGTAGGCGAAGTCGTGCCGGCGGAGGGTGCGGTAGCAGGCTTTCAGTTCCTGGTTCAGCTCGCGGCGTGTGTCCATGAACTCCAGCGTCGTGTGGAGGGCTTTCTTGTTCAGCTGCCACGCCACGGCCTTGGCGAAGTACCGCTCGGACGTGGGGAAAAGCAGCTCGCTGATGGCGAGGTAGTTATACAGGTAAAGGAAGGAGTGGACCTTGTAAGGGAAAGCCTTGCGGTAGATGTGCCCGATGGCCAGCCGGGGCAGTAGGTAGCAGCCCCCGCCCTCCTTCCAGGCCTTGATGCTGATGTAAGCCTCCTCGCAGCCGTAATGGACGAGGCCCTGGAGGCCGCGAATCTTTTGCCAGTAAGTCTTGGAGGTGGCATAGCCGGCACCGAGCACGCAGGGAATCTGGTTTTCGGCACAGGTGGGCAGGCGTTCCTCGTAGTTGTTCCAGTCGATGGCAGGGACGTTCTTTTGCGAGAGGAACATCAGGTAGGCGCCCTGCGGCGAGCAGGTGTCGGGGGCCGGTGCGACGTGGCCCTGCTCGTCCTTTTGCAGCGAGATGGACTTGCTACAGAGGAGGCGCTGGGAGTCGCGGTCGAGCTCGTCGGCCACGTAGTCGGCCCAGCCCGGCTCGTAGAAACGCATGTGGGCGTCGAGCAACATAAAATAAGGCGTCCGGGCCAGCCGGGCGCCGCGCTCCTTGGCTAAGGCGGCGCCGAGACGGTGGCGGTTGTGCAGGTAGGTGACGCCGAGTCCGGCCAGGTCGGCCTCGTAGTCGTAGCCGTCGTCGGAATCGTCGTTGAGGACGAGGATGTCGACCGAGTCGCCCGCCGTCTGGCGGATGCTGCGCACGGTGCGGCCGACCTCCTCGCCTTCGTTCAGGAAGGGCATGACGACGGTCAGCCGCCTGGTGGAGGCGGGCACGTCGGCCTCCTCGGTGAAGGCTTCGTCCGTCAGCTGGCCGATAAGCCGCAGGGCGCGTTCGCGTATGGCGCCTGACTTCTCGCCCTGCTCGTCGCGGCGGCAGGCGGTGATCTGGCCGGAGTGGAGGCGGTAGTAGGCCATGATGTCGGGCAGGTTGACGAGGCGCAGGCCGTGGCCGAGCATCTCGACCCACAGGTCGTAGTCCTCGGCGTAGACCCACTCTTTGCGATAGCGCAGCCGGGCCGGCGCGTTGAGGCGCTCGGTGCGCACCATCACCGTGGGGTGGCAGATGCAGCAGCCGTCGAGCAGGTCGGCCAGGTCGAGGCGCCCCTCGCGGACGTAGAGCTCGAACAGCGGGGTGCCGATGTCGTCGCGAAAGGCCGTCATGCGACCACCCGTCAGGTCGACGTCGGGGTGCGCCTCCATATAGGCGAACTGCCGCGCCAGGCGCTCGGGGTGCATCACGTCGTCGGCGTCCATGCGGGCGACGTAGCGGCCCCGCGCCTCGTCGAGCGAGCGGTTGAGCGAGGCCACGTAGTCGTGATCGCCCCGTATCAGCCGGATGCGCGGGTCGGCATACGAGGCCACGATCGTCGCGCTGTCGTCCTCCGACCCGTCGTCGACGATGATGAACTCGAAGTCCGCTAACGTCTGGGCCAGCACACTGTCGATGCACTCGCGCAGGTAGGGTGCGGCGTTGTACATCGACATGCAGACGGATATGGCGGGCGAGGTGGGCATGACTGTTGATTTTTAGTTTGTTTCTTCGCTTGCAAATTTAGGGGGCGATGCCTGCATTCGCCAAGTAAAAACGCGACAGATTTCCGTAATTTTCGGACAAAATGCAGGTGAGGGACGGTTTTCCCTCGTCGTTTCGGAGATTTCCCCTACTTTTGCGGGCAAAACGGAAGCCATGAACCATTGTTACGAAAGAACGATCCGAAAAGTGGACGGGGCAGAACGGTTGCATTACGAGCTGAACGACGGGTCGGGAAGCCCGTTCTATTGCGACGTGGCGGCCTTCGACGAGGCGGCGGTTGTCCATCCGAAGATGAAGGAAACGGTGCACTCGCACGGGTTCCACTCCGTGTTGTGGTTCACCGCCGGCCGGGGGACGCACATCGTCGACTTCGAGCCGCATGAGGTACGCCCGGGCCGCGTATTCTTCCTTTCGGCCGACCAGATGCACGCTTATAATAATATGTGTGGCGAGGCGGGCGTCAGCCTGCTGTTGGGGCGCGACGCGCTGCCCTTAGTCAACGCGCAGCTGGCCGAGGATTTTGAATTCGGCCTGTTCAACCGTTACCGGCGTGTACCCTACTGCGACGTGCCGCCCGAGGCCGAGGACGAACTGCGCGACTTGTTGGACCGCATCGGGCGGGAACAGACGACGGGCAAGTTCCTGGATGCGCATTGGGACTGCCTGGCGGCTCACCTCACGCTGCTTTTCGTGTTTTTCAGGCGGCACTGTGTTTGGCCGGACAGCCAGAAGTCTCAAAGTCAAAAACAACTGCACACGTTTTACCGCTTTCAGCAATTGCTGGAGCAGCACTACAAGGAGGCGCTTAAAGTAAATGATTACGCCGAGATGCTGGGACTGTCCATGCGAAAGCTGCAACGAGTCACAAGCGACGTGGCCGGCGTGACGCCGCTACAGGTGATGCATGATTGGTATATACTTAAGGCGAAGCAGATGCTGGCTTATTCGGATAGGCCTATTCTTGAAATTGTGCGCGAGTTGGGTTTACCGGACGTGAACTATTTCAGGCGCTTCTTTCAGCGCGAGACGCACCAGTGGCCCGAGGACTTCCGCCGCCAATGGGTGCCATCCATGGAGGTGGAACCTGAGTAGAAATTCGTACCTTTGCTCTGTAATTATTCATCTCTACGCTAAAACTTAAAATGAAACTTCACGTTAAACCCATCTGCGCGGGAATGGCGTTCGCCTTGGGCGCCCTCACGGCCTGTCAGGGCGGAGGCGCCGAGCCAGGCAACCATCCGCAAGCAGAACAAAGCACATCCAACATGAAAGACTGGAAAACGAAACTCGAAGAACTGCTGCCCCTGCTCGGGCACCGGAACTGGATCGTCGTGACGGACATGGCCTATCCCCTACAGGCGCGGGAGGGCATCACGACGCTGTATGCCGACGGCCCATACGCCGACGTCATGGCTCACCTCGTTAAAGCCGTGAATGACAGCCCGCACGTGAGGCCCCACGTGTATCAGGACCTGGAATTACAGGACCTGACTGACGCAAACTGCCCGGGCATTGAGGCGTACAAGGCCGAGACGGCCAAGTTGCTGAAGGGCTGGGACGTGAAGGCCGTGCGGCACGAGGACCTGATTAACCGGCTGGACAGCGTGAGCCGCACGTTCAACGTGGTCATCGTCAAGACGAGCTTGCTCTTGCCCTATACTTCCGTGTTCCTCGAGCTGGACTGCAAGTACTGGCAGTAGGGCGCTAAGCGCAGGCCGCTGTGTGTTTGCATGGCGCGCCGCCGCAGCCATGAGGACGTTGAAGCCGCAAGGCAGGTAGGGGCGCGCCGACAGGCACGCCCGGTTGGCGCATACGTCGCGCGGGTGCCGGGCTGGTTCGGACGAAGTCGGCTTCGCGGGCGTGCCTGTCGGCGCGCCCCTACGTGGGTTCGGTTTCAAGGAGCGCGAAGGCAGGGCGGCGCGTGACTCCGTGGCCGCGAGGCAGGTAGGGGCGCGCCGTCAGGCACGCCCGGTTGGCGCATACGTCGCGCGGGTGCCGGGCTGGTTCGGACGAAATCGGTTTCGCGGGCGTGCCTGTCGGCGTGCCCCTACGTGGGTTCCGTCGCAGGAATAACAAGTGTAGTTCCCGTACAGAACAAGTACTACGATAGAAAATCCTAAGACTACGATAGGAATTTCTATCGTAGTACTTGTAAAATCGAGGTCCGTGCGGCGCATGGCGCAAAGACCGTGAGGCAGGTAGGGGCGCGCCGACAGGCACGCCCGGTTGGCGCATACGTCGCACGGGTTCCGGTCTGGTCCGGACGAAGTCGAGTACGCGGGCGCGCCTGTCGGCGCGCCCCTACGTGGGTTCGGTTTCAAGGAGCGCGAAGGCAGGGCGGCGCATGACGCGGTGGCCGCGAGGCAGGTAGGGGCGCGCCGACAGGCACGCCCGCCCGGCGCACACATCGCACGGGTGCCGGGCTGGTTCGGACGAAATCGGTTTCGCGGGCGTGCCTGTCGGCGCGCCCCTACGTGGGTTCGGTTTCAGGGAGCGCGAGGGCAGGGCGACGCGTGGCGCAAAAGCTGTACGTATTTACGCGAAAGACGGATGCTATGCGGTCGGGCAGCAGACGGGATTCAGAAAACGGAAGGAAGAATGCGGCAGGCAGGGCCGGGCGAAAAAAAAGAAAAGAGGCTGTACCGGCGATGTGATGGAACTCCGAGATAAAGTAAGATTTGAGTGCCTCTCCGTTCTCTGTAATCCGACCCCGACTGCGTCGTGTCGGCCCGCCATTGAGCGGAGTAGCTTTCTCGGTATTCAGATATTATTGATGAGACCCCCGATCGAACCGATACAGCCTTTTTCTAAGGGCAAATATACGGCTAATTTCAAAAGCGAGCAAGGAAGTCGCGTTTTTTTCGCCGATTCTTCGTTATTTTAGGTAGATTTGCGGCCGCAGAGCCGCAGTTTTAACGATTATCGCAGTATGAGGATAGATTTTAGCATAGACTATCGCACCCGTTGGGGCGAGTGTGTTTTTCTGGATTATGAATGGATTGACGGGGACGGACCGGGCGTAACCGGCCGATTGCCCTTGTCGACCGGCGACGGCCATCACTGGCAAGCCGGGCTGTGCCTGCAAGGGCACGGTCGGCTGACGTACCGTTACGGCGTGATGCGCGAGGGTGCGGTTGTTGCCTTTGAGCGCGGCGTGAGCCACTCGGCGACCCTGCCAGGCGGCGATGGCTCGTTCCGGCTGGCGGACAGTTGGGCTGACGGTCGTGTGCCGGGCGTGCTGGACCGCCTGCCGGGCCGGGCGACGGAGCTGGCCCTGCCGCCACTGGTCGGGGTACAGTTCTGTCTGTCTGCGCCCGACCTGCCTGTGGGCGAGACCTGGGGCCTGCTCGGCTCGGTGGCGGAACTGGGCGACTGGCAGCTGGGCGGCGTACGCCGTCTCAGTCCCTTGGGGGGTAACCGTTGGTATACGGAGGTGCCCGTTCCCGCTTCGGCCGGATGCGTGGAATATAAATACGTGCGTGTCCGACCTGACGGTTCGCTGGTTTGGGAAAACCGGGACAACCGTCGCGTCGAGGTGGCGGCCGGTCCTGTCCGCCTCGACGACCTGTGGGCCGGACCCGGCGGCGAACTGCCTCGGCTGGCGGGCGTGGTCATTCCCGTGTTCTCGCTGCGCAGCGAGCGGAGCTGGGGCGTAGGCGACTTTACCGACCTGACGCGCATGGTCCGCTGGGCGGCCAGCGTGGGGATGCGGGCCGTGCAGGTGCTCCCGATTAACGACACGACAAGTTCGCACACCTGGCGCGACTCCTACCCCTACAGCGGCATTTCCGTCTTCGCTCTCCATCCACTCTATCTGGACCTTGAGGCCTTGGCCGAACCGGACTTGGCGGATGAGTACGCCGCGAACGAGGCGGATCGCCGCCGGCTCAACGCCCTCGACGCCGTGGACTACGAGGCCGTGATGCAGCAGAAAATGGCCTTCGCGCGATATTGTTTCGAGCGACGGGGTGAGGCGACGATGCGTTCGGCTGAGTTCTTGGCCTATTTCGCCGCCCGCCGGTCGTGGCTCCTGCCGTATGCCTATTTCTGCTGTCTCAGGGACGAGCAGGGCACGGCCGACTTTGCCCGGTGGGGCAAGTGGAGCCGGTACGACGCGGCGCGCCTCGACGACCGGCGGCTTCGTGAGGACGGCTTCCGCCACGAAGTGGACTTCTACCTGTATCTGCAGTTCGAACTCCACCGACAGATGAGTGCGGCCCACCGCGAGGCGAGGCGTCTCGGCGTGATGCTGAAGGGCGACATCCCGATAGGCGTTTGCCGGTGCAGCGTTCCGGCGTGGGTGGACGGCCGGCTGTTCCATTTCGACGGACAGGCCGGCGCGCCGCCCGACGCCTTTGCCGTCAACGGGCAGAACTGGGGCTTCCCGACTTACGACTGGGAGGCGATGGGCCGCGAGGGCTACGCCTGGTGGCAGGCGCGGTTGAGGGGCATGGCCGACTATTTCGACGCTTACCGCATCGACCACGTGCTGGGCTTCTTCCGTATCTGGGAGATACCGACTCATGCCGTCTACGGCGTGCTGGGACATTTCCGACCGGCGCTGCCGCTGACGCGCGAGGAGATGGCGGACGGCGGGTTCCGCTTTGTGGCGGAACGACATGCGCGGCCGTGTTTCGGGCGTGACTTCCTGGACCGGCGGTTTGGCCGGGAGACGATGGAGACGTACTTCGAGGAGACGCCGGAGGGCTGGACCCTGCGGCCGGAGTGGTCGACGCAGCGGGCCATAGCCGAGGCCGTGACCGACGACACACTGCGCGACGCCCTGATGGAGGCGGTGGCCGACGTGCTGTTCCTTCCCGACGGCGATCGGGCGGACGCGTATCATCCTCGCGTAGCGGCACAGTCGACCCGGGCTTACCGCAGTCTCGACGACGGGCAGCGCCGTGCGTTCGACCGGCTTTACGACGATTTCTTCTACCACCGCCACAACGCCTTCTGGCGCGATGAGGCGATGAAGAAACTGCCGGCCGTCGTCGGCAGTGCGCGGATGTTGGCCTGCGCGGAGGACCTGGGTATGGTGCCGGCCTCGGTGAAGGGCGTGCTGGAGCAGCTGGAAATCCTTTCGCTGGAGATTCAGCGTATGCCCAAGGAACCCTACGTGCAGTTCGGCGACCCGGCGCGTAATCCCTACCTCTCCGTGGCGACCATCGCCACGCACGACATGCCGCCCCTGCGCCTGTGGTGGGCGCAACAGCGCGACGCAGCCCAAGCGTACTGGAACAACGTGATGGGACGGAGTGGGGAGCCACCCGCCGAGCTCGACGCGGCCGGCTGCCGCTGGGTGGTGGAGCGTCATCTGCAAAGCCCCTCGATGTTGTGCCTGCTGGCGTGGCAGGACTGGCTGGCCATGGATGAAAACCTGCGGAACCCGCATCCCGAGTCGGAGCAAATCAACGAACCGGCCAACCCGCACCACTTCTGGCGGTACCGTATGCACCTGACACTGGAGCAGCTCGAGGGAGCGACGGCGTTCAACGGGGCGGTGCGCGCGCTGATTGCGCAGAACGGACGGGCCGGCGGCAAATAATCGGCCGCGACGGACGGAATCGGCGCTTCGGTCTGGCCGTGTGCGGACTTTTCTTGTTACTTTTGCAGCGTATTTAGGCTGAAGTGCAGAAATGATGGAAAATGTAAGTCGTACGACGCCCGACCCTTCGCGCGAGCGCCGCATTTTCAGGGTTACACTGGCAGGCAGTATCGTCAACCTGCTGTTGCTTGTCTTTAAGTTCGTGGCCGGTTTCGTAGGGAACAGCGCGGCCATGCTTGCCGATGCCGTCCATTCCTTGTCGGATTTTGCGACGGACATTGTGGTC
This sequence comes from uncultured Alloprevotella sp., assembly GCA_944322325.1. Classification (GTDB taxonomy): domain Bacteria; phylum Bacteroidota; class Bacteroidia; order Bacteroidales; family Bacteroidaceae; genus Alloprevotella. The sequence continues at coordinate 119,198 of CALUOQ010000006.1, read as the reverse complement.
ATCGTGTTCGTGCGCATATCCGGAAAACCCGAGGACAAGGACCATGATTACGGGCACGGCAAATACGAAACACTGGCGACGGCCATCATCGGCTTGTTGCTGCTTTTCGTAGGCTTCGGTATATTCTGGAACGGCGCGTCGGCTATCGTGGGCGTGCTGCACGGTGAGCCGCTGGAAGAGCCCGGCATGGTGGCCCTGATTGCCGCTGTTGTGTCCATCGTTTCCAAGGAGCTGCTTTATCAGTACACTGTGATTGTGGGGCGCCGCACGCAGTCGCAGGCCGTCGTCGCTAACGCATGGCACCACAGGAGTGACGCGTTTTCGTCCATCGGGACGGCCGTCGGTATCGGCGGAGCCATACTGCTGGGCGAAAGCTGGCGCGTGCTCGACCCCATAGCCGCCGTGGTGGTCAGCTTTTTCATCATGAAAACTTCCATACAGCTGCTGGGGCCCTGTGTCGGCGAGCTGCTGGACGAGTCGCTGCCCGACGACGTGGAGCGACGGATTGAGGAAACCGTGCTCTCCTTTCCGGAAGTCAGCGAGCCCCACCATCTGCGCACGCGGCGCATCGGCAGTTACGTTTCGCTGGAGATGCACGTGCGGATGGACGGCGACATGCCCCTGAGGCAAGCCCACGAGACGGCAACGGCGATCGAGAAAAAACTTCGCGAGGTTTTGGGACAAAATACGCTGATAAACATTCACGTGGAACCGAAAAAATGAGCCGGGGCAGGCGGCCGGCCGGAAGGAGAGCAGATAAAAAAAGTGCGGCAGCGCCGATGGGGTTTCGCGTTGCCGCACTGTCGTTTGTTTTGAGCCACGAGCGGGTTGCCCTGACTTACTTTTTTCTATCCATCATTTTGTGCAGAATTTGCCGGTCAAAGCGGCGCTCGGCTGAGATAACCTTCAGCATTTTGCGCGCTCCGATAATTTTTCGGCTCTTCTGGTGAAAATCGCTTTCCAGCTTCAATTTTTTCTGGTTCAGTTCGTCCAGTTTGCCCAGCAGGCTTTCTGCCTCTTCCTCCGTAAGGCCGACTGCGCGCGAACGGCGGGTACATTCGCGCATCTGCTTGTTGAGCGCGCGTTGCTGGCTTTTCAGCTCCTGAAACAGGGGGAAAAACTGCGTGGCCTCCAAGGGCGTGATGCCGGCCTCGCGGGTGATGAAGTCTTCCTGCGCCCGCTTGAACTGCTGTGGTGAGAACATGCGGCCTTGGGTGGTGCGCGGTGCTTTTTGCTGTTCGTCGGCTTGCACGCTCGGGCTGACAAGCCACATTGCGGCAAAGAAAAAGAGGGGGAGTGCTTTCATGCGAAAATTAATAATCCTCTGCGAGGTAATCATAAACGTCGTAGTCGTCCAGCATGGCGTAGGTGTAGACTTCGTCGAAGTAGTTCTCGTTGTAGCTGCTGGATGGGGCTGCCGCGGTCTGGGCGGACATTTGCGGCTGGGTTGCCGGCGTGTGGTGGCGGAGCCCGGCGAACAGGCAGAACGCCACGCCGCCCATGACGGCTGCTACGCCGAGGCCGACCTTGAGGCGAAGATAGAGCCGGCGACGGGGACTTACGGGGGACGACGCCCCCGGTTGGACTGCCTCCGCCGGAATCTGTTGCATCAATCGCGTCGTGAAGTTGTCGACGTAGTTATCGGGAGGGTTGAAAGACGCCTCCAGTTTGGATTTCTCCAGTGTGCGGATGTCGAACTTCTGTTTCATGACGAATTTCCTCTCTATGTGGTTCTATGAGTGTGACTGCCGAATTTTTGTTTGGTTTAATCGTGCTCGTTAAAAAAAGCTTCGATTTTTTTAACGGCAATGTGGTAAGAGGCTTTCAGGGCGCCTACGCTTGTGCCCAGCAGGGTTTCCATGTCCTCGTACTTCATTTCGTCGAAGTACTTCAGGTTGAATACGAGGCGTTGCTTGTCGGGCAAGGTGGCGAGGGCCGCCTGGAAGAGTCGGGCGGTGCGGTCGGCGTCGAAGTAGCGGTCGCCCTCGATGCTCTCGGCGCTATGGGCGGCGTCGGCGTCGTCCAAGGAGGCCACGGCCTTGTTCTTGCTCAAAAAAGTAAGGCTCTCGTTGATTGCAATCCGGTAGAGCCACGTCGAGAGCTTGGCTTCGCCCCGAAAGGAGTCAAGCCCCGTCCAGGCTTTCATAAAGGTATTTTGCAGCAGGTCGTCGGTGTCGTCGTGCGTCAGCCCCATGCGGCGTATTTGCTGGTAGAGGGGACGCGTGTACCGCCTGACCATCAATTCGAAAGCCTCGCGGCGCGTCGTGGCGTCTTGCAGTCGCTGTAGCAAGTCGGCGTCGCTGAGCTTTGGCATAAGGGAAATAAGGGACGGAAGTTATATGGTTTTACGTGACGCCGCGTTTATGGAGCGTGCGTGGGCAGCAGGGCGAGCCGTGTGCCTGTCAGGGCACGGAAATTTTGCGGACGAATTTATTAATCCTGAGGATGTAGCAACGCTCGCCCTGATTGAGCGTGACGGTCTTGTCGTTGCTGTCGATTTTGCAGGTCGAAATCCGTTTCCCCGTAATGTTGAAGATTTCCAGCGTCTGACCTCCCGCGTTTTGCACGCGGATGTTCAGGCCACTCTTGGTGATGCGGATTTCCTTGGCAGGCAGGGCGTCCATTATGGCTTCCGCACCCGTCTCGGAGGTAGCAGAAATCGTGACCATTCCGCTCCCCATCAGCGAAAGCAGCGAGGCAAGAAGAACTTTATGTATGGTCGTAATAGACATAGCTGGCATCGTTACTTTTCGCAAAGGTACTGTTTTATCGGGAAACGAACAAAATTATTGTATCGAAAAAGTACTTTTTTCTGTGATAAAGTTTGTAAAGACGACAAGGGCGGGCGATACGCGGCAGGCTTTCGCGGAATTTATGGCGTCGCAGGGAAGGGAGCGCAGGTTTATTGATGATTATTAATATATAATCCTTCGTAGTTTGTAAGGGAATCCGTAAGTTTGCAAGCACTACGTTGAATTAGATTATCTTAATGAAAATAACGGCACGCCGTCTGGCGATAGGTCTGTTGGCGGGGATGATGTGTTTTCCCGCCTTGAGTCATGCGCGCAAGCGCGACAGGGATAGGAAGCGGTACGACCTGGTGCTGATTGCCCAGCGCGAGCCGGACGCGATGGCCGCCAAGCCGGGACGCCATGCGCCCCTTATGGCTGCGGCGGAGCATCCGGGTGTTTCGCACGACTACGCTTGGGCCAGCAAGGAGGGCATCGACGTGTCTCACTATCAGGGTTCGATTGACTGGGACGCCGTGGCTGCAGGCGAAAACATATCGTACGCCTACCTGAAAGCGACCGAGGGGGCCACGCTCGTCGACGACACGTATGCGCGCAACCTGGCTGAGGCGCGGCGCGTAGGACTGAAAGTGGGCAGCTACCACTTCTATCGGCCGGGCACCGACTGGCAGGAGCAGCTCGAGAACCTTACGTCCACCGTGAAGCCCGGCGAGCAGGATTTGCTCCCCATCATCGACATCGAGCACCGCGGCAGCTGTTCGCGCGAGAAGTTCGTGAACGACTTGCGCAGTTTTATTGCGAAGGTGACCGAGGTTTATGGGAAGAAGCCCTTGCTCTATACGTTCCACAACTTTTATAATCGTCACTTGGTCGGTCTTTTCCCCGACTGCAAGTGGATGATTGCCCGCTATCGCGAGGATGAACCCACGTTGAACGACGGGAAGGATTACGTCATCTGGCAATACACCGCCAAGGGGCGCGTCACGGGTATCGAGGGCAACGTGGACCGCAGCCGGCTGATGAACGGCTACCATCTGGGCGACATCCTGTTGCATTGATCCGGCCTCCTGCAACATGAAACAAGGCGAGGGGTGAACGGACGTCCGCTCACCCCTCGCCTTGTGCTTCGATGGCCAGTTATTTCAGTGTGCCGTTTTCTGCGGCCTCAATCATGGCCTGGCTGGCGTACAGATAAACCTCTACGCGGCGGTTCTGTTGCTGTCCCTCCTTGGTGTCGTTGGACGCTACAGGGTTGGCTTCGCCCAGTCCTTCGACGGATTTGATTTGCGAGGAAGCCACGCCGCAGCTCAGCAGGTAGCTTTGCACGCTCTGGGCGCGCACCTGCGAGAGGTCGATGTTCTTCTGGCGGCTCTGCTCGGCGGTGGAGTTCTTCCAGCCCTGGTTGTCGGTGTAGCCCTGGATAGCCACGTCCATATCGGTGTTCTTGCTCAGGACGTTGGCGGCAAACTTGCTCAGTGCGGCCTTGGCCGACGTGCTGAGGGTCGCGTCGCCCGTGGCAAAGAGGATGCCCGAGTCGAACGTCACCTTCACGGCCTGAAGTCCGTTGTTGTCCGTTACGGTCTCTACCTGGGCGCTTTCGATTTCCTCGGCGGCAGCCTTGGCCTTGTCCATGCGGTTTCCGATGAGCACGCCGGCGCCTGCGCCGACAGCAGCACCTACGGCAGCTCCGATAGCGGCGCCCTTGCCCTTGCCGGCCAAGCCGCCGATGATGCTACCCAAGGCGGCGCCCGAACCGGTGCCGATGAGGCCGCCCTTAGTCTTGTTGTTCATGCTGCTACATCCACTCAGCACCAGCGCGGCGCAGAGAGTGAATACGGAAAGTTTAGTCTTTTTCATCTTTCTGTTTGTGATTATATGAAAAGTCTCCGTGCAAATTTACGACAAAGCCGCGACATGGCCGTGCCCGACTGCCGAATTTCGTCCTGACAAAGTTTTGAGCGCCGCCTCGGGGTGGCATAGGACCGACGGCTTTTGCTGTGGCTTGAATGGCATAGGCGGGCGTCGGGCCACACCTTTATTTATATATGTCTCCACTGTCGCTTAAAGTAAGGATACCGGCGATTGGAGTTTCGCCGGTAGTCGGGGAATTGGACTTGTCTTTGGCGCGCTTTTACGTGACTACGTCCATTTTTACAAGTACTACGACAGAAATTTCTGGGACTACGATAGGATTTTCTGTCGTAGTACTTGTTGTTTCCGGGGACTGCGGTTGTGGGGACAAGGAAAAAGGGCGCATAAATTCCCGCCTTTTGCGAAGTTTCAATCATAGTTGGGCGATTCGCCCGGAATTTCGCTTTTTTGTATTACCTTTGCCGCTAAATCGGCTGACAAGGATGGAACCATTAAAACATGAATGCGGAGTAGCCGTGGTGCGGCTGTTGAAGCCCATGAGCTACTATCAGGAAAAATACGGTACCTGGTTGTATGGTCTGAACAAGCTCTACCTGATGATGGAGAAGCAGCACAACCGAGGACAGGAAGGGGCCGGACTGGCTTGTGTAAAGATGGCAGCGGCTCCGGGAGAGGAATACATGTTCAGAGAGCGGGCGCTCGGTTCGGGCGCTATCCAGGAGATATTCGCCAACGTCCACGGGCGTTTCCGGGACTATCCGAAGGAGCAGCTGGAGGACGCGGCGTATGCTGAGCGCCATATCCCCTTTGCCGGCGAAATCTATATGGGCCACCTTCGCTATTCTACGACAGGGAAGAGTGGCCTTTCTTATGTCCATCCTTTCCTTCGGCGTAACAACTGGCGGGCCAAAAACCTGTGCATCTGCGCCAATTTCAACATGACCAACGTCGACGAGATATTCGGGAGTATAGCGGCCAGCGGCCAGCATCCCCGCATGTACTCGGACACTTACATCATGCTCGAGCAAATCGGTCATCGGCTGGACCGGGAGAGTGAGCGCCTCTTTCAGGAGGCCGTGGGGCAGGGACTGACGGGTACGGACATCACCCTGTACATCGAGGACCACATCAACCTGGCCAACGTGTTGCGTACGTCGGCCCCGATATGGGACGGCGGTTATGTGCTCTGCGGCATCACGGGCAGCGGCGAGACGATGGCCATGCGCGACCCGTGGGGCATACGTCCGGCCTTCTGGTACAAGGACGACGAAATCATGGTCCTGGCCTCCGAGCGCCCCGTGATTCAGACTACGCTCGACGTCGAGGCCGACACGGTGCACGAACTCCGTCCCGGCGAGGCCATCTTCGTCGACAAACGGGGCGAAATCCGCCTTGAGCAAATTATCGAGCCTAAGAAATATGCGGCCTGCTCCTTCGAGCGCGTTTACTTCAGCCGCGGAAGCGACTGCGACATTTACCGGGAACGCAAGGAGCTGGGCCGGCTGCTGGTCCCGGCTATCCTTGACGCCATCGACGGCGACCTGGACAACACGGTCTTCTCCTTTATCCCCAATACGGCCGAGGCGGCTTTCTACGGTATGCTCTCGGGTTTCGACAGCTACCTGAACAAGCAGAAAATAGCGGCCATCAAGGAGTTGCAGGGCAATGCGAGCGACGAGGAGCTACAGCGCATCCTGAGTCGCAAGATCCGCGCGGAGAAGGTGGCATGGAAGGACATCAAGATGCGGACTTTCATTGCAGAGGGAAACAGCCGGAACGACCTGGCGGCGCACGTGTACGACATTACGTACCAAAGCCTTCGGCCGTTCACGGACAACCTCGTCATCATTGACGACAGTATCGTACGCGGAACGACGTTGCGCGAAAGCATCATCCGCATCCTTGACCGCCTGCACCCGAAACGTATCGTCATCGTATCGTCGTCGCCGCAGGTGCGCTTCCCCGACTATTACGGCATAGACATGGCGCAGATGAACGAGTTCATCGCTTTCAAGGCCGCCATCGAGCTGCTCAAGGATCGGGGCGAGCGGAAATACGTCATGGACATCTACGAAAAGTGTAAGGCACAACAGGACAAGCCGAAGGAGGAAATCGTCAACTACGTGACGGCTATTTACGACCCCTTCACCCAAGAGGACATTTCCCGCAAGATGGCGGTCATGTTGCGTCCGGCCGAGATTCAGGCTGAGGTACGTATCGTTTACCAGTCGCTCGAGGGGCTTCACCGGGCCTGCCCGAATCATCCCGGAGACTGGTACTTCAGCGGCACATATCCGACGCCAGGTGGAAACAAGAAAGTCAACCAAGCGTTTATCGACTACATCGAACAGGTTTTTCTGAAGCAAGGAAATTGAATAACTCACATACTAAGCTCTTCAAGCCAGCGAGTAAAAAATTAGTCGGACGGTGCGAGAGGAAACAATACGCAAGAAATGAGAAACGTTACTTTAATTTTGGATGACGGGAGCCGCTTTCACGGAACCTCCTTCGGTTATGAAGCGCCCGTAGCGGGCGAAGTGGTGTTCAATACGGCCATGACGGGTTACCCCGAGAGTCTGACCGACCCCTCCTACGCCGGTCAGCTGATGGTCCTTACTTATCCGCTCGTCGGCAACTATGGGGTTCCTCCCTTCACTGTCGAGCCCGACGGTATCGCCACTTTCATGGAGAGCGACCGGATTTATGCTTCTGCCATCATCGTGAGTGATTATAGTAGCGAATACAGCCATTGGAATGCCTGCGAGAGTCTGGCCGACTGGCTGAAGCGCGAAGGCGTACCGGGCATCACGGGAATCGACACGCGCGAGCTGACCAAAGTACTCCGCGAGCACGGCGTCATGATGGGCAAGATCGTGTTCGACGACGAACCGGACAACATTCCCGAGGCGCAGTACAGCGGTGTGAACTACGTGGCACAGGTTTCGTGCAAAGACATTATTAAATATAATGAGGGTGCGCCAAAGAAAGTCGTGCTCGTGGATTGCGGCGTCAAGAACAACATTATCCGTTGTCTTATCAAGCGAAACGTGGAGGTAATCCGCGTGCCTTGGAACTACGACTTCAATCAGCTGGAGTTCGACGGTCTGTTCCTCGCCAACGGCCCCGGCGACCCCGACACGTGCGTCGATGCGGTGGAGAACATCAGGAAATTTCTCGACAACCCCGTTGTGCGTCCCTGCATGGGCATTTGCATGGGCAACCAGCTGCTCTCGAAAGCTGCGGGAGCACGTATCTACAAGCTGAAGTACGGCCACCGCAGTCACAATCAGCCGGTGAGAATGGTGGGGACAACGAAGTGCTTCATCACGAGCCAGAACCACGGTTACGCCGTAGACAACACGACGCTACCCGCCGAGTGGGAACCCTATTTCATTAACATGAATGACGGCTCGAACGAAGGTGTGCGTCACAAGGTCAACCCTTGGTTCAGCGCCCAGTTCCATCCTGAAGCGTGCAGCGGCCCGGTGGATACCGAGTTCCTCTTCGATGATTTTGTGAAGTTACTCTAATCGGAAAATCTAACTTTTTCCCACATCAAATCCTACGCAAATACAAGCTCACGATGAAAGAAAACAAAATACGAAAAGTCCTGTTGTTAGGTTCCGGCGCGCTGAAAATCGGCGAGGCCGGGGAGTTTGATTATTCCGGTTCGCAAGCGTTGAAAGCCTTAAAGGAAGAAGGCATCCGGACTATTCTCATCAATCCGAACATCGCCACGGTGCAGACGAGCGAGGGCGTTGCTGACCAAATCTACTTCCTTCCGGTTACGCCCTTCTTCGTGGAAAAAGTCATCGCCAAGGAGCGTCCCGACGGTATCATGTTGGCGTTCGGCGGCCAGACGGCTTTGAACTGCGGCGTGGAGCTGTACAAGAGCGGCATACTGAAGAAGTACGACCTGCAAGTGCTCGGCACGCCCGTACAAGCCATCATGGATACCGAGGACCGCGAACTCTTCGTCGAGAAACTACACGAAATCGACGTGAAGACTATCAAGAGCGAGGCTTGCGAGAACATCGAACAAGCGTGCAAAGCGGCCCAGGCGCTGGGGTACCCCATCATTATCCGTGCGGCTTATGCGCTGGGCGGTCTGGGCTCCGGATTCTGCAACAACGAGCAGGAACTGATTCGGCTGGCCGAGAAAGCGTTTTCTTTCTCCCCGCAGGTGCTTGTCGAAAAGAGCCTTAAGGGATGGAAAGAGATTGAGTATGAAGTCGTCCGCGACCGTTTTGACAACTGCATCACGGTTTGTAACATGGAGAACTTCGACCCGCTCGGCATCCACACCGGTGAGAGTATCGTCATCGCCCCTTCGCAAACCCTGACGAACAGCGAGTACCACAAACTGCGCGAGTTGAGTATCCGCATTGTGCGCCACGTCGGCATTGTCGGTGAGTGTAACGTGCAGTATGCCTTCGACCCGAATTCCGAGGACTACCGCGTCATTGAGGTGAACGCCCGCCTGAGCCGTTCGTCGGCGCTGGCCTCGAAAGCCACGGGCTACCCGTTGGCCTTCGTAGCCGCAAAGCTCGGTTTGGGGTACGGCTTGTTCGACCTGAAGAACTCCGTGACGAAAACCACAAGTGCTTTCTTCGAGCCGGCGCTCGACTACGTAGTCTGCAAGATACCACGCTGGGATCTGGGTAAGTTCCGCGGCGTGGACCGCGAGCTGGGATCGAGCATGAAGTCGGTCGGCGAAGTCATGGCCATAGGCCGCACGTTCGAGGAGGTAATCCAAAAAGGCCTCCGCATGATTGGCCAAGGAATGCACGGTTATGTAGACAACAAGGAACTTAAGATAGAAAATGTTGACGAAGCCCTTCAAGAGCCTACCGACAAGCGCATTTTCGTCATCGCCAAGGCCATGGAGCAGGGCTATACCATCGACCAAATCCATGAGCTGACAAAGATTGACAAGTGGTTCCTTCAAAAACTCCACAATATCTGTGAGACCGACAAGGCCCTCCACGCTTGCTCCAGCGTCAACGTGCTGGACAACGCCCTCCTCTTGAAGGCCAAGCAGCAAGGTTTTACCGACTTCCAGATAGCCCGCGCGTTGGGGCTGGAGAAGGAGATGGACATCGAGAAAGCCATCCTGATTATCCGCAACCGGCGCAAGCAGGCCGGCATCGTGCCTTACGTGAAGCAAATCGATACGCTTGCCGCCGAATACCCGGCGCAGACAAATTATCTGTACCTGACGTACAGCGGCGTCGCCCACGATATTAAATATGAGCACGACAAGCGTTCCGTCGTCGTGCTCGGTTCGGGAGCCTATCGCATCGGCAGCTCCGTCGAGTTCGACTGGTGCGGCGTCCAGGCCTTGAATACGATTCGCAAGGAGGGCTATCGGAGCGTGATGATTAACTACAATCCTGAGACGGTCTCCACGGATTACGACATGTGTGACCGTCTGTACTTCGACGAGCTGACTTTCGAGCGCGTAATGGATATTCTCGACTTGGAGTGTCCGTACGGCGTCATTGTCTCGACGGGCGGACAAATCCCGAATAACCTGGCCATGCGTCTGGACGAGCAGCACGTGCCCATTCTCGGTACGTCTGCTCAGCACATCGACAACGCTGAGGACCGCGAGAAGTTCTCCGAGATGTTGGGACGTATAGGGGTGGACCAGCCGGAGTGGAGTGCGCTCACCAGCATGGAAGACATCAACGCGTTTATCGACAAGGTCGGATTTCCCGTCCTCGTACGTCCGTCGTACGTGCTCTCCGGTGCGGCGATGAATGTCTGCTCCAATCAGGAGGAGCTGGAACGTTTCCTCAAGCTGGCCGCCAATGTGTCGAAGAAGCACCCCGTCGTGGTCAGCCGCTTCCTCGAACATGCCAAGGAGGTCGAGCTTGACGCCGTGGCGCGTAACGGCGAAATCATCGCCTACGCCATCAGTGAGCACATTGAGTTTGCCGGTGTCCACTCGGGCGACGCCACCATTCAGTTCCCGCCCCAGAAACTGTACGTCGAAACCGTCCGTCGCATCAAGAAGATTTCCAAGAAAATCGCCCGCGAGCTTCAGATTAGCGGTCCGTTCAACATTCAGTTCCTGGCCCGCGAGAACGACATCAAAGTCATTGAGTGCAACCTCCGGGCGTCGCGCAGCTTCCCCTTCGTCAGCAAGGTACTGAAGATAAACCTTATCGAAATCGCTACGCGCATTATGCTCGGTCTGCCTGTCGAAAAGCCCGCCAAGAGCCTCTTCGACCTCGATTACGTCGGCATTAAAGCCAGTCAGTTCTCCTTCAACCGTCTGCAAAAGGCCGACCCCGTTTTGGGCGTCGACATGGCCTCTACGGGCGAGGTGGGCTGCCTCGGCGAGGACTCCCGCACAGCCTTGTTGAAGAGTATGCTCTCCGTGGGGCAGCGTATCCCGGCCAAGAACATTCTCCTCTCCACCGGAGCAGCCAAACAGAAAGCTGAGATGCTCGAAGCCGCCAAAATGCTCGTCGACCATGGCTACCAGCTTTACGCCACGGGCGGAACAAGCCGTTATCTCACGGAGAACGGCATTCCCAACGAACTGGTCTACTGGCCCAGCGAAGACGGACAGCCGCAGGCCCTTACCATGCTTCACGAACGCAAGATAGACATGGTTGTCAACGTACCGAAAGACCTGACGGCCGGTGAGCTCGACAACGGATACAAGATTCGCCGCGCAGCCATCGACCTGAACATTCCGCTCATCACGAATGCCCGTTTGGCCAGCGCGTTCATTTACGCTTTCTGTACCGTAGCTCCCGACGACCTCGACATCAAGAGTTGGCAGGAGTACGGCACGGGGGACAATTGACAGTTGATAATTGATAATTGACAGTTGACGATGGAAACTGGGGCACAGTTGCTTTTTCGCGCCCCGTAGTCCACGCAAAAACGAATAGAGTATGTACAGAACCAAAACATGCGGCGAATTGCGCCTGAGTGACGTCGGCAGCGAAGTGACGCTGGCCGGGTGGGTGCAACGCCTGCGCAAGATGGGCGGAATGACGTTCATCGATCTGCGCGACCGCTACGGCATCACGCAGCTGGTCTTCGACGAGGCCAAGCAAGCGGAGTTGTGCGAACGCGCCAATAAGCTCGGCCGCGAGTACGTCGTACAGGTGACGGGCACCGTCAGCGAGCGCTATAACAAAAATCCCCAACTCCCGACGGGCGACATTGAGATCGTCGTCACGGCGTTAACCGTGCTCAACGCTTCCGAAGTGCCCCCGTTCACCATTGAGGACCACACCGACGGCGGCGACGACCTGCGCATGAAGTATCGCTACCTCGACCTGCGCCGCCAGTGTGTGCGCGCCAACCTCGAGTTGCGTCACCGCGTCTGCCTCGAAGTGCGCCGCTTCCTCGACAGCAAGGGATTCCTCGAAATCGAAACGCCCATCCTCGTCGGCTCGACGCCTGAGGGAGCGCGCGACTTTGTCGTGCCGTCGCGCATGAACCCCGGCCAGTTCTACGCCCTGCCCCAAAGTCCGCAGACGCTCAAGCAGCTCCTGATGGTAGCCGGCGTGGACCGTTACTTCCAGATCGCAAAATGTTTCCGCGACGAAGATTTGCGCGCCGACCGACAACCGGAATTTACCCAAATCGACTGCGAGATGAGCTTTGTCGAGCAAAACGACATCATTACGCTCTTCGAAGAGATGGCAGTCTACCTGTTCAAGACCATACGGGGCTGCGACCTGCCCACGCCGTTCCTCCGCCTGTCGTGGGACGAAGCCATGCGCCGCTTCGGTTCCGACAAACCCGACATGCGCTTCGGCATGGAGTTCGTCGAGCTTATGGACGTCTTGAAGGGCACTGGCGATTTTGCCGTCTTCAATGAGGCCAAGTACATCGGCGGTATCTGTGCCGAAGGCTGTGCCAGCTATACCCGCAAGCAGCTCGACCAGCTCACCGACTTCGTGAAGAGTCCGCAAATCGGCGCCAAAGGCCTCGTCTATGCCCGCGTCGGGGAGGACGGCAGCGTCAAGAGTTCTGTCGACAAGTTCTACAGCCCCGAAGTGCTGGCCCGCCTGAAAGAGGCGATGAACGCCAAGCCCGGCGACCTTATCCTGATTATTTCCGGTCCTGACACGCAGCGTGCCCGCAAGCAGCTGTGCGAGCTGCGCCTTGAGATGGGAAATCGCTTGGGCCTGCGCGACAAGAACAAGTTTGCCCTGCTTTGGGTGGTCGACTTCCCCATGTTCGAGTGGAGCGACGAAGAGCAGCGCCTCATGGCCATGCACCATCCCTTCACCTCGCCCAAACCCGAGGACATCCCCCTGCTCGACACCGACCCAGCCCGCGTTCGTGCCAACGCTTACGACATGGTGTGCAACGGCGTGGAAGTCGGCGGCGGCAGTATCCGTATCCACGACAGCCAGCTACAGGCCAAAATCTTCAAGATACTCGGTTTCACCCCCGAGCGCGCTCAGGCCCAGTTCGGCTTCCTCATGAATGCTTTCAAGTACGGTGCGCCGCCCCATGGCGGTCTGGCTTACGGCCTCGACCGCTGGGTGTCGCTCTTTGCCGGCCTCGATTCCATCCGCGACTGTATAGCGTTCCCCAAGAACAACTCCGGGCGCGACGTCATGCTCGATGCGCCTTCCGTCCTCGAGCCCGGACAGCTTGACGAGCTTTGTCTGAAAGTTGAAACGAAGTCCTGATTTTCAATTGACGCTTGACAATGAGCAATTGAATAACTGTCCATTGTTCATTGTCAACCGTCAATTGCAATCCGCTCGCTTCATGGAACAAGAACCTCAGCTCAACGCGCACAACAAGCAGGAGTATCCGCCCATGCACACGGCCGAGCACCTGCTCAACGCCCTTATGGTGAAAACCTTCGGGTGCGAGCGTTCGCGCAACGCACACATCGAGCGCCGGAAGAGCAAGATAAGCTACGACCTCGCTGCGCCGCTCACGGAGGGCGAACTGGCCTACGTTGTCAACGAGATGAACCGCCTCGTCGACGCCGACCTGCCCGTCACGGTCGAGTACGTCACGGCCGACCAAGTGCCCGAAGGCGTCCGCCTCGACCGTCTTCCCGACGACGTCAGCGACACGCTGCGCCTCGTGCGCATCGGCGACTACGACGTCTGCCCCTGCGCCGGCCTCCACGTCAGCCATACGCGCCAGATAGGCCGCTTCGTGCTCCTCGGCACCAACTGGGACGAGGAGAAACACAGCTTCCGTATCCGCTTCAAGCTCGAGGCGCCCGCAGAAAACGCCTGACGCCGCATCTGCACAGATGCCGCATTTTACGGGTGTAGTCCCCGTTTTTACAAGTGTAGTCCCAGAAATTTCTATCGTAGTCCCCGTAAATTCTATCGCAGCGATAGTTTTTACGGGGATTACGCTTGAATTTATGGGTGCAGTTTCGCTTGTGCCCATCGTAGTTAACATTATTTATCTCGCAGTTTTCGTTTTTTTAATCGGGGGGGGAGAAATCAAAAATTAACCTCTACTTTTGCAAAAAGTAATGTTGAACGGGCAAGATGCTGCCCCCTTAAATACCATGACTATGCGACGTATTGTTTTCTTTTTGGTCCTTATTTTTTCCAGCCAGTTCTTATCGGCCCAGTCGCACCGTAGCGTTTTCCCGCGGGGTGAGATTCCCGCTGTTTACACCGGTTATCTTCGCCCGGACACCGTGAGTGTGGACGAGATGGTCGATAGTTACAAGGCCGTCAAGGCCGGGACGAAGCCACAGTTAAAGGTGACCGATTACGATGGCTCGATGGCCGGGCGGACGGTGTTTTCCGAGAGCCTCCTCGCCGGCCAGCCCTTGTTTGTCGGCAGGCCTCTCGTGGCGGAATGGGCGAATCTTAGTTTGGACAGTGTCAACCTCATTTGCCTCACGGAGCTTTATCGCCGGGGAACTTTCGAACGCGATACGGCCGCTTGGGCCGAGGCCGACCGCGCGCTGGGCGTCAGTGTGGACGAGCCCGGTCTTTCGCAGCGGCGCGTCGTTCCGGCGCGCTGGCTGAACGGTACGTTTGTCCGCGTCAGCGACGCGTTGCCTTATTTCGGTTTTGTGGTAGGGCGTAGCCGCGTGGTGCAGAGCGTGCGCGACGGTCGTTGGGAGCGGCCGTGTGTCAGTGACACATACCGTGCTTATTATACGGCGGAAGCCGCTTCTTATCGTGACGCCGTCAATCCCGAATGGACGGACAACGTCGATTTGGCCATGATATTGCTGAGCCACGACGTCACGCAAGCAACTCCCGTCGATTCGGCGCTTTGGAAAAATGCGCGGTGGTTCGACCTGCTGTTGACCATCGACACTGAAGGGCGGATGGACGTCGTTCTGCTACATGCCGACGGCCGGAACGCCGACCCTGCATTGGACCAACGTTGCGTTGACGGGCTGCGTCAGATCCTGCGTACTCTGCCACCTTATGCGCTCGAACCGCTGTACACGGCAGACGGGCGGGTATTTCCCGGTCGCTACGTGCGAGCTTTGCGCAGTCTCGACGAATGGAAAATCACGGACTACTTGGAGAATTCGTATAACCAATACCTCATTGACCGGAAGCGCGAGGAACAAAGACGGGCAGGGCTTTGGCCGTGACGCACCGCCTGGCCGCGTTTGCCGAAATGCGGCCAGGCCAAGACAGAAGTGACAAGATAAAAACAGTTATGAACCTCGAAATAATGAAAGCCATGAAACCCATTTTATCCGTTGCGCTGGCCCTCCTTTCCTGCCAGCTCTTATCGGCCCAGCCGCGCCGCAGTGTTCACCCGCGGGGTGAAATCCCCGCCGTTTACGCCGACTATCTCCGCCCGGACACCGTGAGTGTGGACGAGATGGTCGAGAGTTACAAGGCCGTCAAGGCCGGGACGCAGCCAAAGCCCCGGTTGTCGGACTACGACCAGTCGCTGCATCGCGGAACGGTGTTTCCCACAAGCATCCTCGCCGGCGAGTCCTTGTTTTCCGGCAGGCCGCTCGTGGCAGAGTGGGCGACGCTGAACATCCACGACACCATTTTCGTTTGCCTCACGGACCTCTATCGTCGCGGGACTGACGTTCGCGATACGGCCGCTTGGGCCGAGGCCGACCGCGCGCTGGGTGTCAGTGTGGACAAAGTCGGCCTTTCGCAGCGGCGCGTCGTTCCGGCGCGCTGGCTCAGCGGTACGTTTGTCCGCGTGAGCGACGCCATGCCTTACTTCGGTTTCGTGGTGGGGCATGGGCGCCACGTGCAGGCGGTGAAGGACGGTAGGCTTGTCGATCCCGTCGTCACGGACCGCATTAACTCCTATTATTGGTCGTGCGCCTTTAGTCATCAGATGCACTTCGACGGCGATTGGGCCATGGAACTGCCCCTGTCCATGACGCTGTTGAGTCACGACGCTTCGCAGGCCTGCACCGTCGACACCACGCTGCGGGGCAAGCCGCGGGTGTACGACCTGCTGCTGACCATCGACGCCGAGGGGCGGCTGGACTTTGTCCTGCTGCATACGGAAGCGTACATCCCCCGCACGGAGGAAAACACCGTCGACCCGGCTGCGGACCGGCGCTACCTCGACGAGCTGCGCCGTTTCCTGCACGGCCTGCCGCCTTATGCCCTCGAGCCGCTCTACACGGCGGACGGGCGGGTCTTTCCTGGCCGGTATATGCAGGTGCGCCGCCTGAGCAACGGCTGGCGTTTCCGTGACTACATTGCCGACGGATACGCCCAGCTTCTTGCGGCCCGGAAGCTGGCCAAGGATTAGCGCGCTGACGGAGAAAATGTGGGAGGAGGCACATGCGGATAAGTAATCGGGCGTGCGTAGGAGGCCAGGCGTTCGGCCCTGTGGCGTCCGGGGCGTGGCAGACAGCTATTCCGGCGCCTGACGTAGGCTCTCATTGTCATTGATTTTACAAGTGTAGTCCCCGTTTTTACAAGTGTAGTCCCAGAAATTTCTATCGTAGTCCCCGTAAATTCTATCGTAGCGATAGTTTTTACGGGGACTACATTTGTTTTCCGCCCCGCTTTGGTTCGCTTTTTAGGGGCGCCCCGCCTTCCGCCGGGAACGGACGAAAGGGTGGGGCGGCTGGCGGGACAAGCGTGCGGCCAGCGGAGGTGTAATTCGGGCTAAGCGAGAAAAAATAGGGAACGGTGTGCCCGCATGTGGCGGAAAAGCCGTAAATTTGCGTGCAATAAAATTTCTACCTCATGACCTCATTTATTGCTGACAAAATCGTAATGGACGGACTGACTTACGACGACGTCCTCCTCGTTCCTGCTTATTCTGAAGTTTTACCCCGTACGGTCGACCTGACGACCCGCTTCTCGCGCCACATCGAGCTTAAGATTCCTTTTGTCACCGCCGCGATGGACACCGTCACCGAGGCGCCCATGGCCATCGCCATTGCCCGCGAGGGAGGTATCGGTGTGATACACAAGAATATGCCTGTCGAGGAACAGGCCCGCCAGGTGGCCATCGTGAAGCGCGCCGAGAACGGCATGATTTACGACCCCGTCACCATTCAGCGCGGCAAGACCGTGCGCGACGCCCTGGCCCTGATGCGTGAGTACCACATTGGCGGTATTCCCGTGGTCGACGATAGCGGCATTCTGGTCGGCATCGTGACGAACCGCGACCTGCGTTTCGAGCGCAACCTGGACAAACTGATTGACGAAGTGATGACGAGCGAAAATCTCGTGACGACGACGCAGCAGACGGACCTTGCCGCCGCTTCACAGATACTCCAGGAAAATAAAATCGAGAAGCTCCCCGTGGTCGACAAGACCGGTCACCTCGTGGGGCTCATTACGTATAAGGACATTACCAAGGCGAAAGACAAGCCTATGGCCTGCAAGGACAGCAAGGGCCGCCTGCGCGTGGCGGCCGGCGTCGGGGTGACGAAGGACACCTTGGAGCGCATGGAGACGCTGATTAACGCCGGAGCCGACGCCATAGTCATCGACACAGCACACGGCCACTCCAAGTTTGTCATCGAAAAGTTGCAGGAAGCCAAGGCAAGCTTCACGGGTGTGGACATTGTCGTGGGCAACGTGGCCACCGGCGCGGCGGCCAAGATGTTGGTCGAGGCCGGAGCCGACGCCATCAAGGTGGGCATCGGACCGGGCTCCATCTGTACGACCCGCATCGTGGCCGGCGTGGGCGTGCCGCAGCTGTCGGCCGTCTACGACGTGGCCTGCGCGCTCGAGGGGACGGGTGTGCCCCTGATTGCCGACGGCGGACTGCGCTACTCGGGCGACATCGTGAAGGCGCTGGCCGCCGGCGGTCACAGCGTCATGATCGGTTCGCTCGTGGCCGGTACGGAGGAGTCGCCGGGCGAAACGATCATCTTCAACGGACGTAAGTTCAAGACCTACCGCGGCATGGGCTCGCTCGAGGCCATGGAGAACGGGTCGAAGGACCGCTACTTCCAGTCGACGGTGGAGGACGTGAAGAAACTCGTGCCCGAAGGCATCGCCGGGCGCGTGCCCTACAAAGGCTCCGTGCAGGAGGTTATCTACCAGCTGGTCGGCGGTCTGCGCTCGGGTATGGGCTATTGTGGCGCCGCCACGATTGAAGCCCTCCACGGCGCGAAGTTCACGCGCATCACCAATGCCGGCGTGCTCGAGAGCCACCCGCACGACATTACCATCACGAGCGAGGCGCCCAACTATAGCCGCCCGGAGTAGGATGGTAATAGACAAATGACAATAGACTGTTGACAGTTGGCATGAAGAAAGTCATAGGAATGTTCGCCCTGCTTCTCCTCGGCAGTCCCCTTGTTGCCGAGGAGAGCAAGGACGACCCCGTCCTGATGAAAATCAACGGGAAAAACATCACCCGCGGCGAGTTTGAGTACGCCTACAACAAGAACAGCGACGTCGAGGGTGGCGTGGAGGAGAAAAGCGTCGACGAGTATGTCGACATGTTCGTCAATTACCAACTGAAGGTCGAGGCGGCGCTCGAGGCGCAGCTCGACACGTTGGCGTCGTTCCGGAAGGAGTATCATACGTACCGCGACATGCAGTTGACGCCCCTGTTGCAGGACACGATGTACATCGACTCCGTGGCGCGGGCCATGTACGACCGCACCGTGGCGCGCATGAACGGCGCGGATATGATCCGGCCGGCACATATCTTCCTGCGCCTGCCGCAGAACGCTTCGGAGGAAATGAAGAACGCCAAGAAAGCTAAAATAGACTCACTTTACGGCCTGCTGAAAAACGGCGCCGTGTTTGCCGACTTGGCTAAGACGAACTCTGAAGACGTCGGTTCGGCCAAGGAGGGCGGTCTGCTTCCGTGGCTTGGGCCTAACTCTACCGTGAAGGAGTTCGAGGACGTGGCCTACTCCTTGAAAAAAGGCGAGATGTCCGCTCCGTTTCTTTCTCCCGTCGGATACCATATTATATATATGGCCGATCGCAAGCCGTTCAGTCCCTACGAAGAATTGCGTGCGGGGCTCTTCACCGTGCTGAAGAAGCGCGGCATCGAAGAGAAAGCCGGCGAGCACGCTATCCAGCAGATGATAGCCCGTTCAGGAGGGCGTCTGACGCGCGAAGCCATACTGGACAGCGTGCTGAACGCCGGGGCGGAAGTCGATCCGGACTTGAAATTCCTCGTAAAGGAGTACCACGACGGTCTCTTGCTGTACGAAATCAGCAAACGGACCGTGTGGGACGTAGCTGCGGCTGACACCGTGGGACTCGAGAAGTATTTCAAGAAACACAAAAAGCAGTATCGGTGGGACGGCCCGCGCTTCAAGGGTTTCCTGTACTACACGAAACGCGAAGATCTGCTGGAACCGGTAGCCCGATTGCTCGGGGAAATCACGGACGCGTCGTGGGAAGCGGCCGTCGATTCGGCTTTCAACACAGACTCGGTGCGCAACGTGAAAGTCTTCGTGCCCGAGTATTATAAGGAAGGCGACAACAAATATGTCGACGAGCTGGTGTTCAAAGGCGATAAAGTGCGCCGCCCTGTGGAGTACCCGTACGTAAACGTGGTCGGTGAGAAAATGAAACGTCCCAAGAGCTACAAGGACGTGCGCACGTCGGTGCTTTCCGATTACCAGGACCAGCTCGAAAAAGAGTGGGTGGAAAGTCTTCGCCGGAAGTACCCCGTGGAAATAAACGAGGACGTGTTGAAAACGGTTAATAATCACAAGTAATGAGAATCAAGCGATTGGCCGCTTTGGGGGTGGCCTTGTGCGCACTGTCCGCTTGGGGACAGAACAACACCGTCGACGAGGTGATTTGGCTCGTCGGCGACGACCCCATCCTTCGCTCCGACGTGGAGGCCGAACGCCTCAATGCGGAGTTGAGTGGGCAACAGGTGGACGAGAGTTCCTTTTGTAATATCGCGGAGATGATTGCCGTGCAAAAGTTGTTCCTCCATCAGGCCGACATCGACAGCATCGAGGTTTCGGAGACCGAGGTTATCGCCGAAGTAAATAACCGCGAGAATCTCTATCTCCAGAACTTCGGGTCGAAAGAGCGCATCGAGCAGTTCACAAAGAAGACCATGCGCCAGCTGCGGGAGTCGTGGAAAGAACCGATACGCAACGGACTGCGTATGCGCAATATGCAGGAAAAACTGGTCGGTAACCTCAAAGTAACCCCCGCCGAGGTGCGCGAATACTTCAAGCACGTGCCCGAGGACAGCCTGCCGACCGTGCCGACGCAGGTAGAGGTGCAAATCATTACGCAGACGCCCGAAGTGCCCCGCGCCGAGGTGGAGCGGGTAGAGGGCCTGCTTCGTGAATACGCACGCCGCGTCAATAGCGGGGAATCGGAGTTTTCGACCCTCGCCATGCTTTACTCGCAGGACGGCAGTGCCCGCAATGGCGGCGAGCTCGGCTACATGAACCGTACGGCGCTGGACCCGGCCTTTGCCAACGTGGCCTTCAGCCTGACAGACCCTAAGAAAGTGTCGAAGATCGTAAAGAGTGAATACGGCTACCACATCATTCAGCTCATCGGAAGGCAGGGCGACAAAGTCAATGTGCGGCACATACTCTTGAAGCCCGAAGTCCCGCAAAAGGAAATCGACGTCTGCATTGACCGCCTCGACTCGATAGCCACCGCCATCAAGGACGGCACGTTTACGTTCGAAGACGGAGCCACCTTTATCTCCGACGACAAGGATACGCGGAACAACCACGGTATCATGGTCAACGTCAACAGCGAGATGGGAAGCCGGACGTCGCGTTTCGAGATGCAGGACTTGCCGCAGGACGTGGCCAAGGTGGTCGATACGCTCGAAGTGGGGCAAGTCTCGCGGGCTTTCCTGATGCATCGTGACAACGGTCAGGAAGTTTGTGCCATAGTCAAGGTGAAAAGCCGCATTGACCGCCATGTCGCCAACCTACAGGAGGATTTCCAGCTACTTAAGGAGTACGTGCTTGGGAAACGCCGCGAGGAAAAGGTGGAACAGTGGATTAAAGACAAACTGAAGACCACGTACGTACGCATTAACCCCGAGTTGAAAACTTGCGGCTTCAAGTATTCCGGATGGGTGAAATGAGACGCGCAGGAGGTGCAGTGCGAAGAATGGCGAGGCTGTGGCTGTGGGCTGGCATCCTTTTCTTTCTAGCCCAGACTGCGGCCCTTTCCCTTCCCGACGACGAGCGTCCCCGCAAGGCGTCGAGCGAACAGGTGGAGCTTATTCACAGTGATACGCTGCGGCATAACCAGTTCCTGAACCCCGACGCGCAGATACTCATTGGCAATGTCCAGCTTTTCCACGACGGCATCACGATGTACTGCGACAGCGCCTATTTCTTCCAGACGACGAACTCGCTTGAGGCGTTCGGTCATGTGCGTATGCTTCAAGGTGACACGCTTTCGCTCGACGGCGATTACCTTTACTACGACGGTAATGCACAGTTGGCGCAGGTGCGGCGGAATGTCGTCATGAAGCACCGTCAATCGACCCTCTATACCGACAGTCTCAACTACGACCGCCTGTATAACATCGGTTACTTCTTCGAGGGCGGCCGGCTCGTCGATGGCGACAACACGCTGACGTCCGAGTGGGGCGAGTACGACCTGAATACGAAGAAGTCCTTCTTCAATTACAGCGTGCGCCTCGACAATCCGAAGTTCGTGCTGACGTCGGATACGCTCCACTACGACATGCAGACCAAGTGGGCCGAGGCGCTCGGCCCCTCCAACATCAAGGACGACGAGAACAACATTTACACGGAGCATGGCTTCTATAATACGGACACAGAGGACGTCCGGCTGTTTGACCGCTCCGTAGTAGCCAACAAGGCCGGTCGGCGTATGGTGGGCGACAGCCTGCGCTATAACAAGGACACGGGGCTGATGCAGGCTTTCGGCAATGTGATTTACGACGACAGGGCCAACAGCAACATGCTCACCGGCGAGTACTGTCAGTACAACGAGCTGACAGGGCAAGCCTACGCCACGGACAGCGCCCTGCTCAAGGATTATTCCAACGTCGCCGACACACTGTTTGTCCATGCTGATACGCTACGGCTGTACACTTATAATATGGACACGGACTCCGTCTACCGGGTGCTTCATGGCTATTTCCATGTCCGCGCCTACCGGTCCGACGTGCAGGCGGTATGCGACTCGTTGGTATATAACTCGGGCATCAAACGGATGGCTATGTACCGCGACCCTATCGTATGGAACAAGAACCAGCAGTTGCTCGGTGAGGAAATTTTCGTCTTTACGAATGATTCCACCATCGACAGTGTGTGCGTCGAGCGGCAGGCCCTGCTGGTGGAGCACTACGACAGTATTTACTACAACCAGGTTAACGGCCGCCTTATGAAAGCTTTTTTCAAGGATGGCGAGATTTATGAAAACATGGCCGACGGTAATGTTCACGTCATTTACTTCCCGCTCGACGACGACAGCGTGATGGTCGGCTTGAACTATACCGAAACAACACAGTTGCGGATGTTCATGGAGCAGCGGCAGTTGAAGCGGATATGGACTCCTGCCGCAACGGGTACTTTCTACGACGTTTCGATTATCCCGCAGGACGCCTTGCGACTGGAGAACTTTGCTTGGTTCGACTACATCCGTCCGCGTGATAAGTTCGACTTGTTCGAGTGGCGGCCGAAGGCCGCCGGCACCGAACTGAAAGCCGAGATACGCCGCACGGCGCCCTTGCAGACATTGAAGAAAGGGCCGAAAAAGTGAGTAAGACAGGGGGCATCATACATTTGTTACCGGACGCCGTGGCGAACCAAATCGCAGCCGGCGAGGTCATACAGCGGCCGGCCTCTGTGGTAAAGGAACTGGTTGAGAACGCAGTCGACGCCGGTGCCACGTCGGTGCAGGTCTACGTGGTCGATGCCGGCAAAACCAGTATCCAAGTCGTTGATAACGGTCAAGGCATGTCCGAGACCGACGCGCGCTTGGCTTTCGAACGCCATGCCACCTCAAAAATCCGCGAAGTCGCCGACCTGTATGCCCTGCATACCATGGGATTCCGCGGTGAGGCGCTTCCGTCTATCGTGGCGGTGGCCCAGGTCGAACTGCGGACGCGTACGGCAGATGAGGAGTTAGGCGTGTGCCTGACCATCGAGGGCTCGAAAATAACGGGCCAGGACCCCGTGGCTTGCCCGGTCGGTGCCAATTTCTTGGTGAAGAACCTTTTTTTCAACGTTCCGGCACGCCGTAAATTCCTGAAGTCCAATCAGACGGAGTTGGGTAACATCTCGACCGAGTTCGAGCGCCTGGCGCTGGCCCATCCCGACGTGGCGATGCAGCTGTACAGCAACGATGTGTGCTTGCTCAACCTTCCGGCCGGCAAGTTCAAGCAGCGGATTCTTGGCGTCTTTGGTCGGAAGCTGGACCAGTCCCTTATCCCCGTCCAAGTCGACACCAGTCTGGTGAAGCTGAGCGGTTATGTCGGTTCGCCCGAGAGTGCGCGCAAGAAGGGCGCCCAGCAGTTTTTCTTTGTCAACGACCGTTTCATGCGCCATCCCTATTTCGCCAAAGCGGTGCAGTCGGCCTTTGAGCGTTTGATACCCGAGAACGAAACAGTGCCTTATTTCATCCGTCTGACGGTGGACCCCTCGCGCATCGACGTCAACATACATCCTACGAAGACGGAGATAAAATTTGAAGACGACCACGAAATCTGGCAAATCATACTGGCTGCTGTGCGTGAGGCTTTGGGCCGTTACAATGCCCAGCCGACCATCGATTTCGACACTGCCAACCGGCCGGACATTCCTGCTTTTCAGGACAACAAGGACATCGCTCCACCATCCTTGCACATCGACCGTTCGTTCAATCCGTTCCGTGCTTCAGGCGGCGGGAGTTATGGTGCCGGTCGTCTGCCGGCACGTTCCGACGATTGGCGGACTGTGTACGACGCCCTGACTCGCAGTGAAGCAGCGAGCGGCAGTGAGACCGTCGAGCCATCCGAGGAGGAACAGACGCTTTATACCCACTTGTCGCAGGCGGAACAGGCCGAGTGGGAGAAGAGCGCTTTTTCCGAATTTTTTCAGTACAAAGGGCGCTATATTCTGATAGCCGTAAAATCCGGACTGATGTTGGTCGATCAGCATCGGGCCCACGTGCGCGTGCTCTACGAGACGTACCGACGCCAGCTGGAGCAGCGCCACGGACTGTCGCAGGGCGTGCTCTTCCCGCAGACCATACAACTTTCCCTGTCGCAAGTAAGTTTGCTGGAGCGCATCAGCGACGACCTCGTCGTTGTGGGATTCGATCTTTCGCCGCTGGGCGGTGGCAGCTACGCAATCAATGGTGTGCCGGCCGGTACGGAAGGCCTCAATCCGACCGCCCTGCTTCAGGATATGTTGGACGCCGCCGAGACGAAAGCCGCCGAAGTCGGTTCGGACATTTATCACGCCATCGCTTTCGCGCTGGCACGGCGTGTGGCGCTCCCCGTCGGTCAGGCGCTCGACGCCAAGGAAATGGAGGCCCTTATCGAAAAGCTGTTTGCCTGCGCGACGCCCAATTATACGCCGGACGGCAAACCGACGCTCGTTATCCTTTTGCAGGAGAAGATAGAGAAACTTTTCGACTGAACCGCGTCCGTCGTTATCGGGTCGGCATCGTGCGTCGCAATGAGGCCGATTTCTCCCTGAAATGTAGTCCGTGTTTGCTCTTTGGGCGCTTGAAGTCGGATATATGGCGCTTATCCCAAATTAAATCGTTATATTTGTGCGTTTTAATGTCGCACCTTATAAAAACAGCTTTAACGATGAATAGGTTTTGCCTTGTTCTGCTTTTTGCGGTGACAGCCGCTACCCTTTCTGCGCAAGAGTTCGACGACTCGTTCGGTATGGAAGTTCCCGGTTCCAAGCACAGCGTGTCGACGCGCTCGTTCTGGAGCAATTGGTACGTCTCCGCCGGTGTGCTCAACCGGGCTGCCTATTCCTCTCAGGAGGAGAGTGCGCTGTCGGGCAACCCTTTCAGTAAGGAGCGCAACTCTTTCGGTTTTGAGTTGGGTATTGGCAAGTGGTTCACACCCGGCATCGGGCTGCGCACGCAGTTTCAAGGATTGTGGGGGAAGCAGGCCACGTGGCGCGACGTCAGCGATACGTATCGCTACATGAACATTCATGAGGACGTGATGTTCAATCTGTCAAACCTGCTCTACGGTTACAACGAGCGGCGCGTATGGAATTTCATCCCCTACGCCGGCATTGGATTCGCCCGTAACTTTTCGTACAACGTCAATACCGTCTCTTATAATTTGGGCATCCAGAATACGTGGCGCCTCAGCCGCCATTTTTCGGTGTACTTCGATGTGTCCGCCATGTTGGCTCCAGCCGATTTCGACGGCATCGCCTTTGCCAACCCCGAGGCGTTCCGTATGCGCCATTGGGACAAGTCGCTCCATTTCTCGCTGGGCCTGACCTACCGGCTGGGCAAGAAAACGGGCTGGGAGAAGTCGCCCAACATCGACTTGCTGATGGAGATGAACCGCGAGCAGATGAATGCGCTCAACGAATCCTTGCGCGAGCAACAGGAAGAGAACATGCGCTTGGCCGCGCTGGCCGGCGAAGGACAGGAACCGACGGAGGAGCCCGCAGAACCGGCTTCGGCCGATACCGTTACCCGCACGCAATACGTGCCGCAATCCGTCTTTTTCAATTTGGGGAGTGCACAGCTTGTTTCGCGCCGCGAGCTGGTCAACCTCAAAGCCTTGGCCGAGTTTGCCAAAGCGCAGAACCTGACTGTCGTCGTGACGGGCTATGCAGACAGCCGGACGGGTTCGGCTGAACGTAACCTGGAGTTGAGCCGCGAGCGGGCCGAGGCGGTGGCCGACGAGCTGGTGAAGATGGGCGTCGGTCGCGAACGTATCCGCACCGTGGCGGGCGGCGGAGTCGCTACGCTTTCGCCCTATTCGTACAACCGGCGGGCCATTATCACCTTGGAAAAATAAGACTATTCGGCATTTCATAAAGCGAAAGACAGCTGGCAAGGTCTCCTTGCCAGCTGTCTTTCGCTTGTGGTCGTGGCTTACTCGTTGTTGTTCCGTCCGCCGATAGTCAGGCGTTGCAGGTCGTACATCGAACCGTTGTAGATGTTGAAGTCGACGAAGCCCTTGATGCCCGGCAGGCGTCCCCGGTCCGTGTGTTGCCAGAACTTCCACTCCCCGGCGTACTTCAGCTCCCGCACGTAGTAGTGGGCAATCCAGTAGGGGTAGTCGTCGAACTCCTTGTCGCTCAGGTACTCTGTTTTGAATTTATAGTACGTGTAGATGATCGGTTTGACGCCGTATTCCTTCTCTACCGTACGCAGCCACGTCAGTGCTGCCTGCTTGATTTGTGCCGCCGTCAGGTCGCCGCCGTCCTCGATGTCGAGCACGGGGGGCAGGTCGCCGTCCTCCAAGTGTACCTGCTTCAGGAAGTATTCCGCCTGTTCGCGTGCCGGGACCGACGGCGAGAAGAAGTGGTACGCCCCCCGGATGAAGCCGTTCTCCCGCGCTTCGTAGAAGTTGTCGTTGAAGTTTTCGTCGAGGTGGCTGCGCCCTTCCGTAGCTTTGATGATGACGAAGCGCACGGGGTTGTGGTTAATCTGCGCGTTGCGCAACAGGTCCCAGTCGATGTGGCCCTGGTGATGACTGATATCTATGCCCTGTATCGAGTAGCCGTCGGGATATGTGGCGTCGCCGTAGATGGCCTGCCAGCGGAAGGTGTAGGGGTCGACGAAGAAGTGGTAGAACACTGCTGCATAGATCGCCGCGACAAGCAGTCCGCCCACCCACAACGACCACGCCGGCAGGCGCACAATCCAGTGCTTCTGCGATTTGCGTTTCCGCCGCGAGGTCGGTCGGCGCGGTGAGGGTCGGGTTGAGGGCGTTGTTTGTCGGTGGGTCACGGCTGGACGGTAGGACTGATGAGCGTTACAAAACGGGTGGGTCAGACTTTAACCCGACCCACCCGTATGTTTATGTTGCGAACGGGGGCGATTATTTTCCCTGTTCGAGCTTCAGTGTTGCGGTGCACTGGTCGCACACTTCCGTCGGACCGAAGTACTGAATCGGGCCGGGGTAAACGAAGCACGTGTCCTTGGCCCACTCGTCGCGGTGAGCGGCAAACGTCTTGAACGGCGCGCCGTCGAGTTTGACGAGGGCTTTCTTGATGACCGGTTTCATTTCGCCGTGACGACGTTCCATGTTCATCATCATCGTGATGGGCACGCCGCCGGCCACCCACTCGGCGGCAGGAGCTGTCGTGTTCTTGACGATGGCCATGTAGCCCGTCTTCCCGTTGGCCACGAGCTGTGCTGCACTCGTTCCGAGGGCGTAGCAATAGTCGGCGTCGTAGTTCGACGGCGCAGCGCAGCGGCCTTCGTAACCGAAGAAGTGGTGCTGGGCGGCAAACTTGCCGGTGTACTTGCCCTCAGCCTTCCAGTCGGCCAGTTTCTTGGCAACCATTTCGGAAAGCAGCTTTTCGGTCTCGATGAGCGACACTTGGACATTTCCGTGCGGGTCGCGCTCCATCGTGAGCTGCTTAGCCACGCCTTCGGGCAGCGACTCGTAGATGGCGGCGTTCTCCTTGCTGAGTTTGCCGATGACCCATGCGCGCTGCTCATCGGCGCTGACCTTGGCGGCCTCGGGCGTAGCGAGCAGGTCGTTGAGCTCGGCGATGAGTTTCTTCATGGCGGGGATGAACTCGATGAGTCCCTCGGGGATAAGCACGGTGCCGAAGTTGTTGCCGTCGGCGGCGCGCTGTGCCACGACACCGGCGATGTACGTCACGATGTCGTCGAGCGTCTGGTTCTTGGCCTCTACCTCCTCGCTGATGATGCAGACGTTGGGCTGGCATTGCAGGGCGCACTCAAGGGCGATGTGCGACGCCGAGCGACCCATCAGCTTGATGAAGTGCCAGTACTTGCGCGCCGAGTTGGCGTCGCGCTGTATGTTGCCGATGACTTCGGCGTACGTCTTGCAAGCCGTGTCGAAGCCGAAGCTCGTTTCGATTTGGTCGTTTTTCAGGTCGCCGTCGATGGTTTTCGGGCAGCCGATGACCTGCACGCCGTAGTTCTGTGCGGCGTAGTATTCAGCCAGCACGCAGGCGTTGGTGTTGGAGTCGTCGCCGCCGATGATAACGAGGGCCTTGATGCCCAGCTCGCGGATAATCTCGAGTCCGCTCTCGAACTGTTCTTTCGTTTCGAGCTTCGTGCGTCCCGAGCCGATCATGTCAAATCCGCCCGTGTTGCGGTATTCGTCGATAATGTCCGCTGTCAGTTCCATATACTTGTGGTCCACGAGTCCGCCGGGGCCCAGGATGAAGCCGTAGAGGCGGTTGGCCGGGTTCTGCTTTTTCAGTTCGTCGAAAAGACCGCAGATGACGTTATGTCCGCCCGGGGCCTGACCACCGGAGAGGATGACGCCCATGTTCATAGGGGCGTATTCACGCTTCTCGGTGCTGGGAACAAATTCCACCAAGGGCATGCCGTACGTGTTCGGGAAAAGTTTTTTGATCTCTTCCTGGTCGGCTACGCTCTGGGTCGGAGCACCTTCTTTGATAGTCACGTTACCGCGCAGTCCCTGGGGCAGTTTGGGCTGGTAAGCGGCTCTTGCGATCTGCAAAGCACTTTTTTTCATATCTACTTGATTTGTGTAAGTTAAATCCGTCTGCAAAATTAGCCCATTTCCCCAAGAAAACACCCGTGTAGTCCCAGAAATTTCTGCGGCCGGCTTCGTATTTTCTGTCCCGGAGGTGGAAAATTGCGGTGTACAGCCTTTCGTTTCCGGGTCGGTCGGCGCTTTTCCTGGGCGGCGCTCCGTCGGGCCTATCGCGGCGGGAAAAGTTCATGTAACTTCGGGCGGACCTTACGGCGCCGCTTCCCGCGAAACAAGTACTACGATGGTTTTTACAAGTACTACGATAGAAATTCCTGTCGCTGCGACAGAAATTTCTATCGTAGTACTTGTGATTTCGGACGTAGTCGTCTGTTTTCTTTGCGGTGGAAGGAGGATGAGCGGATTCGCTCTTGTCGATGCGGTGCGCCTGCGCGTGTGTCATTTTGCTTTTCTTGCACTTCCAGACAGTGAATCCTACAAAAATAGTTACCTTTGCTGCGTGTCGCACGCTTTTTCTGTAGATGCGGATGCAGACTGTCCGGATTGAGTGGCAGGGCGGAGCGTGTGGCTGATAGTCGTATAATAAACTGTTAAAGCAATGAGTGGGATAAGCAAAGTGAGATTTTGGGTATGGACGGGACTTCTTTCCTGTTCGGTTCAGCTCGTAGCACAGCACGCTAAGCTGGATTTGCGTGAAGTAAGGGGGCAACTCTGCCTCGAAGTGCAATATCATGATAAGGTAGTTGTGGAGGCTTCGCCCGTAGGACTCAACGTGGACCACGTCCTGCTGGGAACGGAGTGCAAGGTGCGGGAAGAAGCCCGAACCTTGATGGCGGACAACGACGGTTATCGGAATTTTGCGACGACGTATGCCGTGGAGCGGGACGATACGTTGGCCTATTATATCGATGTCCGCGAGTTCGACGACGGCGTGGCGCTGCGCTACCGCATACCGTCCGCCGGTCCGCGGTGCGTGTACGATGAGCAGACTTCCTTTACTTTTCCGGTCGGGACGCACGTGTGGTATGCCAGCGGGCCTTTCCAGTACGGTTGGGTACAGGCCTATCAGGACCGCGCCGTAGGCGACATTGCCGGCGAGCTGCTGGCGCCTCCGGCCACGTTCCGGCTGCCCGACGGCAGCTATGCCGCGCTGACCGAGGCCAACCTGCGCCACTACCATGGCGCTGTGCTGTTCGGCCAGCCCGGCGGGCGGGTGCAGTTCGGCTACGTCGAGAACGAGGGGCACGTCCTTGCGGGGACGAGCACGGGCATCCCCGCCGGCCCCTATCAGCACTCCGTCGTGCGCAGCCTGCCCTGGATGGCTTCGCCGCGTCCCGGCAGCAGCGAGATTGTGACGCCGTGGCGCGTGTTGATGCTGGCGGACGACCTGGACG
Source organism: uncultured Alloprevotella sp. (assembly GCA_944322325.1). Taxonomy (GTDB): domain Bacteria; phylum Bacteroidota; class Bacteroidia; order Bacteroidales; family Bacteroidaceae; genus Alloprevotella. Next base: position 89,176 of record CALUOQ010000006.1, on the reverse strand, counting down.
GGCTGGTGAATAACCGCATCATTGCCCAGGTGGCCGACAAGCCCGACCCTGAGCTTTTCCCTCAGGGCGCACAGACGGACTGGATACGGCCCGGACGATCCGTGTTCACTTGGCTGGTCGAGGGGGACAACCGCCTGAGCGTGGCCAACCACAAGCGTTATGTCGACGGTGCTGCCGAACTGGGCTTGCAGTCCGTCGTGGTCGACGACGGCTGGGAACTGTGGCCCCGAACGGAGCCCGACGCCGCCGGGAAGTCGAAGTGGGATTTTCTGAAAGAGCTGGTTGATTATGCCCGCGCCCGGGGCGTGGACATCTGGGTCTGGCGCCCGTCGTCGCCCCGCTATGGCAACAAGGATGACATCGGGCTTCAGGAGGCCGGCGAGCGCCGCGCTTTCATGAAAAAGTGTGCCGAGATAGGCGTCAAGGGACTGAAGGTGGACTTCTTCCACACCGAGAACGCCTACACGGTGGACCTGATGGAGGAAATCCTGCGCGAGGCGGCCCGCAACCGCCTGATGGTCATCTTTCACGGGGTGAACAAGCCCACGGGCGACAGCTTCACTTACCCCAACCTGCTGGCCAAGGAGGCCGTGCGCGGACTTGAGAGTGTCGGCGGCGAGGACAGTTGGGCGCCCGGCCCGCCTTGGCCTTACCACAACACCGTGCTGCCCTTCACGCGCTGGCTGGCCGGTCCGGCGGACTACACGCCGCTCAACTTCCGCGCCTTCTGTCCGCCCTCGGTCACCTTTGCCCACCAGTTGGCCAGTATCTACATGTTCACTTCGCCGATGCTGATATTCGCAGCCGACATGGAGGACATGCTCGCCTGCCCGGGGCGGCAATTCATCGAGGAGGTGCCCGTGACGTGGGACGAGACGCGCGTGCTGCCCGAAAGCCGCATCGGTCGGCTGGCGGCCTTGGCCCGCCGTAAGGGCGACGTGTGGTATCTCACCGTGATGAACGGCGAGTCGCCCTACGACGGCGAGCTGACGCTTGACTTCCTTCCCAGCGGGCGCTACCGCGCGACGGTGGCCACCGACGACGGCGATGACCGCAGGCATATCGTCGTGCGTACCGACAAGGTAAGGGGTGGCAAGAAGTGGCCGGTCCGTCTGCTTTCGGGTGGCGGCCTTTTGGTCAAACTGGAGCGCGAGGGGTGACGGTCGCTTGCCGTGGGAACACAGGTGCCGCGACCGGGCGAACAAGTGCTACGTCCGTTTTTACAAGTACTACGACAGGAAAAACGGGCGTAGCGTTCGTTCGTCCCCTCGCCGCGCCTGACTGTCTTGGCCGTGTGGCGGGAAATTCGTAACATTGCGGGCGGAAGCCCTTACCGCCGGGTGCGGAGGGCCAGCCGTCATGTGGAATCCTAAAAACTAAGTGATGGAAATAAAGGAGTATATCCGCGCGAACGAGTCGCGCTTTCTGGACGAGTGGGCCGGCCTCGTCCGCATTCCCAGCGTCAGCGCCCAGCCCGAGCACCGGGCCGACATCGACCGTTGCGCCGCGCATTGGCGCGACTTGCTGCTGGCCGCCGGGGCCGACGAGGCGCGCGTGATGCCCTCGGCGGGTAACCCCTTGGTCTACGCGGAGAAGCGTGTCGACGCCTCGGCGCCTACGGTGCTGGTCTACGCGCACTACGACGTCATGCCGCCCGAGCCGCTCGAGCTGTGGCGTACGCCGCCGTTTACGCTCACCGTGGCCGACGGTCGCGTCTGGGGCCGCGGGGCCGACGACGACAAGGGGCAGGCGCTCATTCAGGTCAAGGCTTTCGAGTACCTCGTTCGCGAGGGCCGCTTGCGCCACAACGTGAAATTCATCTTCGAGGGTGAGGAAGAGATTGGCTCCCCCAGTTTGAACGCCTTCCTGCGCGCGCACCGCGAATTGCTGCGGGCGGACGTCATTCTGGTGTCCGACACGAGTATGCTCGGTGCCGACCTGCCGTCGCTCACTACGGGCCTGCGCGGTCTGGCTTATTGGGAAGTGTGTGTCACCGGGCCCAACCGCGATCTCCACTCGGGACATTTCGGCGGCGCCGTGGCCAACCCTATCAACGTGCTGTGTCGCCTGCTGGCCGGCGTGACCGACGCCGACGGACGCATCGCCGTGCCGGGGTTCTACGACGACGTGGAGGACATCTCGCCCGAGGAGCGCGCCATGGTGGCCGCCATTCCCTTCGACGAGGCTGCCTACAAGGCGGCCATCGGCGTGCGTGAGCTCGAGGGCGAGCGCGGTTACTCGACGCTGGAACGCAATAGTTGCCGGCCGTCGTTCGACGTGTGCGGCATCTGGGGCGGCTACACCGGCGAGGGCGCCAAGACGGTCATCCCGTCGCGGGCGTGGGCCAAGGTGTCGTGCCGGCTCGTGCCTCATCAGGACCACGAGAAAATATCGCGCCTTTTTGCCGACTACCTCCGCCGCGTCGCGCCGCCCAGCGTGCAGGTCGAGGTCACGCCCCTGCATGGTGGCGAGGGCTATGTCTGCCCCCTGACCTTGCCGGCCTACCGCGCTGCCGAGCGGGCCTTTGCCGAGGCGTTCGGGCGCAAGCCCCTCGGCGTGCGGCGCGGCGGCAGCATACTTATCATCAGCGACTTCGAGCGCGAACTGGGCGTGAAGACTGTGCTCATGGGCTTCGGTCTTGAGAGCGACGCCATCCATTCGCCCAACGAGAACTTCCGTCTCGACATCTTCCGTCGCGGCATCGAGGCGGTCGCCCTTTTCCATCAGTATCTCTGAGATTCGGGGGCATGTAGCTACGCAAAAGACTCCGGGAACAACGCCGATGGCCGTTCCCGGAGTCTTTTGCGTAGCTGTGCCTGCGTAAGCCGCGTCAGGGGTAGTACTCGATGGCGCGGCGTATGCTGTAGTCGACGCCTTCGAGCGAGTAGTTCACCTGGGTCCAGTTGCCCTGTTCGTCGACGGCGTAGCGGTAGTCCGTCGTGACGGTGAACTTTTCGCCCGCGGGGCGATGGGTGGCGGGGTCGACGGCCTGTAGTGTCTTTACGCGGCGGGCGATGAATCCGCGGTCGTTGTAGGCCACTGCGCCGGTGACGAGCTGCACGCCGTCGATGCCGTCCTCCAGTCCGGCGTAGGCCTGAAGCTGCCCGGCGGCGGTGTCCCACTTGTAGCGCTTGCTGCCGGCCTTGGTCAGGTAGCCCCCGGTGTAGGCGTAGTCGGCTGTCGCGAGGGTGGGGCACTTCACGGTGGCCAGATCGCCGCCCGGCGTGTAGGTGTAGGTGTGGACGTCGGTTTCGCCGTAGGGCTTCCAGTCGCCGTCGGTCTGTTCGTAGGCCGTATAGCGGCGCCGGGTGAGGCGCCCGTTCTCGTCGTAGTCGTAGGCGTAGCGATGCCGCCTCGTGACGGTGCCGAAGGCGTCCGGCTGGTCCTGCAAACACTCGACGAGGAGCCCGTCGGCGTCGTAGCGGTAGGTCTGCTCGCCGTTGCGGAGCAGGCGCCCGTTCTCGTCGAACTCCAAGGTCGTCGTCTGGCCGTCGCCGGCGTCGATGGTCACTTTCTTCACTTTTCCTTTCAGGTCCCACAAACGGCCGTCGTGGCTGAGGGGAAAAATCATTTCAGTCTCGAGGTCGCCGGAAAAGTTGACTACTTGTTCCAGCACTTGGGCTTCGGCTGCGGAGGGCACCGCGGCGAGGAGCAGGCCCAGCGCGAGGCAGGGTAGGAGAGGTCGTTTCATAAGTCGGAATTAAGTGCAGCGTGTTGACGTACTGCCGGCACAAAGATAAGCCTTTCGCCCGGAACGGCGACCCCGGTTGGGCGTAAACTTGCGTGTTCGTGCGGACTTACAAGTTCAGCGCTTGGCGTAGTGACTTCAGCAGTTTGATGTCCGCTTTCCGCAGGCGGCCGTCGCGCCCCGGCGGACAGTTGAGGATAAGGATGTTGTCGTTCTTCGTGGCCTGCCGGTAGAGTTTCGCCAGTTCCTCCACGGATTTGTATTCGTGGTCATCGGTGTGATAGAACCAGCGTTTGCTGAGACACACGGTGGATTCCCACGGCATGTAGTAGGTGCGGCCGTCGTGGACGAAGACCTTGGGGTCATTGTCGGCGGGGAGGTAGGGGTCGCCCAGGCGGAAGTCGCTCGGGAAGTAGCGGATGGGGTATCCGGCTCGTTGGTCGGCGGGCAGTACGGGGTGCTTGTCGTCATTGTCGGGGTGGCCGATGGTCCAATTAACGCCCACCTGACAGTGGGGCTCGCGCCGCTTGATGGTGCGGTAGATGTCTTCGACAGGCCATCGGTCGTTGGGTTTCACCCATCCGCCATCGAACCAGAACTCGACGAGCGGGCCGTACGGGCGGGTGATGTCCATCAGCTCGTCGAGCTGATGGAGCATGTAGTCGTTGTACGCGGAGTCGGCGGCGACGTCCTCGACGTTAGCGTTGACCTTCCGGTCCCACAACGAGTAGTAGAGGCCCAGTCCGACGCCGTGCTTCCGGCACGCCTTGGCGACCTCCTCGACGACATTGGCGGGGTTGGGCGAACTGGCAACGTCGTAGTCGGTATAGCGACTGTCCCACAGACAGAAGCCGTCGTGGTGCTTGGCCGTAAGGATGACGTACTTCATGCCGGCGGCCTTGGCCGCTTTCACCCACTGCTCGGCGTCGATGCGCTCGGGGGCGTAGCTGGATGCAGGCTTGCTCCCGTCGGTCCACTCCTCGTTGTGGAACGTGTTGATGCCGAAGTGAATGAACATGCCGTACTTCCGGGCTATCTGGGCTCGCTGGTCGTCGGACGGGAGGGTGGAGGGGTGCGGCAGCAGCGGGTCGGCCGTGGCGCCGTCAATAACGTTAAACTCGTAGACCGACGGGGGAGCGGTGGCTTCGAGCACGCGGAGGCGGACTTGCCGTGCCGTGACAGACTGCGGGAGGCGGATGGACTTGCAGTCGCCCATCGGCGCGTCGCCGTAGTACACCGTGCGCCATTCGCCATCCTGCTGCACGTCGACGGTGTACTGCTGGATGCGGTTTGTGCGGTAGTTGGTGAATCCGTTGCCGCCGTCGCGGGTGTCCATATACTCGAAGATGGCAATTCTGTTGAAAGTCTTGGGCGCGCCGAGGTCGACGGTGAGCGTGGGCAGCGTGTCGCGCGAAGCCCAGCGCGTTTCCATGCCGCCGTCCACGGCTTTGGCCGCGTCGTGCTCCGGCGAGAATGTAGAGCTTGCCGTTACATCCGCGCCCTTCGAAAGGGTTGTTCCGCCCGTCGGGAGGGGTTTGCCGTATTCCAAACCCAGGCGTTGGCGCAGCGCGATGACGGTGTTGGCTTCGTGCTCGCGGATGCGGCCTGTCTGGTCGGGCGGCAGGTTGACCACGAGGGTGTTGCCGCCGGCCGTGCAGCGGTAGAAGAGTTCCTCGAGCTCGTCGAGGTCGCGCGCAGGCTCCATCTGCTTTTTCGCGAACCAGCTCCAGCGCTTGCTGATGCAGAGGGTGTGCTCGAAGGGCAGGTAGTAGGATTTTCCCTCGTGGAGATACTGCTTCTTGTCGTCGGGATGGGCGATTTTAGGGTCCCACAGGCGAAAATCGCAAGGGAAGTACTGGAAGTAGAACTTGTTGTCCTCGGTCATGTCGTCGGGGTGGGCGAACTTGCGGCTGCCCGGCTGTGTCTCGATGGTGTGGTTCACACTCACGGCGCAGTAGGGCTGGTGCTTCTTGATGAGCCGGTAGACGCGGTCGAGCTGCCAGTCGGCAGGCTTGCGGTCCCAGCCGCCGTCGAGCCAGACTTCGCAGACGTCGCCGTACTGCGTGAGCAGCTCGGTCAGCTGGCCGCACATATAATCAATGTACTTGCCGAAGTCCTTGTCGCGGTAGCGGGGCTCGTGGCGGTCCCAGAGCGAATAGTAGAAAGCCAGGCCGAGGCCGTACTTGCGGCAGGCGGCAGCCACGGCGCCCACGACGTCGGTCCTGACGGGCGACGAAGCCACGTCGTAGTCCGTCAGTTTGCTGTCCCAAAGGCAGAAACCGTCGTGGTGCTTCGTGACGAGCAGGACGTAGCGGAAGCCGGCATCGCGGGCCACGCGCACCCACTGGTCGCAGTCGAGATGCGTCGGGTTGTACCGGCTGGCGGGAATGGTGCCGTCGGACCATTCCTTCTCGTCGAAGGTGTTGACGCCGAAGTGGATGAACATGCCGTAGCCGCGCTGCTGCATGAGCTGCTGGGTGCGGTTGGGACGGTCGCCGGGCTGGATGATTTCGGCCCGGGTGCCGGCGGCGAGCCCGAGCGCCAGGAGGGCCGTGATAAGCAAGCGTTTCATCAGGTTCAGGATAGCATTTGTCGGTTTGTCGTGTAGGGTCGGGGCGGGCAGGAGGGGCTTCCCGTTTTCGAGTACTGCGACAGGGTTTTACAAGTACTACGATAGAAATTTCTGTCGCAGCGATAGGAATTTCTATCGTAGCGATAGGATTTCCCAGGTCGCCGACAGGATTTCCGGGCTTGCCGATACAAAAGTAGCGAACTCCGCAAAAAGCGCCAAGCGACGCACGCCTTTTTAACGCATACCGGGACGGAATCGGCAATTAGCCGGCCGGCCGGGCGTGGCGTATGGTCAAAGATGTGTAATTTTGCTCCCATGAATACGTTCAAGCTGACTTCCGAATACGCCCCTACGGGCGATCAGCCCGAGGCCATCCGCCAACTCACGGACGGCGTGCTGGCGGGCGAGCCCGCCCAGACGCTGCTCGGCGTCACGGGGTCGGGCAAGACGTTCACTATCGCCAACGTCGTGGCCAACGTGAACAAGCCGACCCTCGTGCTGAGCCACAACAAGACGCTGGCGGCCCAGCTTTACGGCGAGTTCAAGCATTTTTTTCCCGACAACGCGGTGGAGTACTATGTTTCCTACTACGACTACTACCAGCCCGAGGCCTACATTGCCTCCACCGACACGTACATCGAGAAGGACCTGGCCATCAACGAAGAGATAGACAAACTCCGCCTGGCCGCCACGTCGGCCCTCCTGTCGGGGCGGCGCGACGTGATTGTCGTATCGTCCGTGTCGTGCATCTACGGTATGGGCAACCCGGGCGCTTTCTACGAAAACGTCATCAGCCTGAAGTGCGGCACGACCCTGGACCGCAACGCGCTGCTCCGCCGCCTGGTGGACAGCCTCTACGTGCGCAACGACGTGGCGCCTAAGTCCGGCGAGTTCAGGGTAAAGGGCGACACGGTGGACGTCTATCTGGCTTATGCGGACGACATTCTGCGCGTTTCGTTCTGGGACGATGAGGTCGACACCATAGAGGAAGTCGACGCCCTGAGCGGCGCGCGTATCGCCTCGTTCGACGAGTATAAAATCTATCCCGCCAACCTTTTTCTCACCTCCAAGGACACGCAGCTCCAGGCCATCTATCAGATTGAGGACGACCTTGCACGGCAGGAGGCCTGCTTCCGCGAGATGGGCAAGGAGCTAGAGGCGAACCGCTTGCACGAACGTGTGACGTACGACATGGAGATGATTCGCGAGCTGGGGCACTGTAGTGGCATCGAGAACTACTCCCGATACTTCGACGGCCGGCAGGCGGGCGAGCGGCCTTACTGCCTGCTCGATTTCTTCCCCGACGATTTCCTGATGGTCATCGACGAGAGCCACGTCAGCGTGCCGCAAATCGCGGCCATGTACGGTGGCGACCGCTCGCGCAAGGAGGCGCTCGTCCAGTACGGCTTCCGCCTGCCCGCGGCCCTCGACAACCGTCCGCTGAAGTTCGAGGAGTTTCAGCAGATGGCCCGGCAGGTCATCTATGTCAGCGCCACGCCCGCCGACTACGAGCTCCAGCAAAGCGGAGGTATAGTGGTCGAGCAGGTCATCCGCCCCACCGGACTGCTCGACCCGGTCATCGAGGTGCGCCCCAGCCTGCACCAAATCGACGACCTTATGGAGGAAATCCGCCAGCGCATCGAGCGGGGTGAGCGCACGCTGGTCACGACGCTGACCAAGCGGATGGCGGAGGAACTGACCGCCTACCTGCTCGACAAGGGCGTGGCGACTGCGTATATCCACAGCGACGTCGACACGATAGACCGCGTCCGCATCATGGAGGACCTGCGCGCCGGGACGTACGACGTCCTCGTCGGGGTCAACCTGCTGCGCGAGGGACTCGACCTGCCCGAGGTCTCGCTCGTCGCCATCCTCGACGCGGACAAGGAGGGCTTCCTGCGCTCTCACCGCTCGCTTACGCAGACGGCCGGACGCGCCGCCCGTAACGTCAACGGGCGCGTCATCATGTACGCCGACCGCGTCACGGACTCCATGCGGCAGACTATTGACGAGACCAACCGGCGGCGCGAAAAGCAGCTGCACTACAACGAGGCGCACGGCATTACGCCCCAACAAATCCGCAAGGAGCTGGGACGGGGCGTCCTGGTCGAAACCGCCAAGGCCGCGGCGTCCAAAACCCCGTCCGCTGCGCCCAAGGCCTACGCGCCGGTCGAAGAAACGGCCGCGGCGACGATGGCCGCCGACCCCGTGCTCAGCTACATGACGCCCGCGCAGCTCGAAAAATCCATCGAACGGACGCGCCGGCTCATGCAGGACGCCGCGAAGAAACTCGACTTCGTGCAGGCTGCCCAATTCCGTGACGAGATGTTGCGCCTACAGCGCTTGCTCGACGAAAAAGGGCATTAGCCGGCCGCTCCACTGGAACAAGCGTGAGGAAGGAAATAATTTTTTTGCTTTCCGATGCCTTATTCCCAAAAAAGTCGTACCTTTGCGGAAGTGAGGGTGGACTTGCGCAAAACAGCAAGCCACTTCATCGCAAATTTTCAAATAGGTGTTAGTAAAAGCGGGCGCGGTCTTCGGGAGAAGGCGGCGCCTTGCCTTTTGAAGGCAGTTGCCGTGAAGCGGGCCGGTGCGTGGGGACTCAATTTTAAGACTGAGGTATTCCGGCTGAAAGTCCGGCGAGAGGTCGGGAGGGTTGGCAAAGTGCTGACAATAGTCAGCGGCCAATTGCCCGTTGTCATTATTAATCGTATCTTTGCCCGCGGAAACCGTGCTAAGGCGACAGTACTTGGCCGTTTGCTGACAGACATTATTATATAGGTAAAAAGATGAGAAAACTGAAGTTTTGGATAAGCGCAGGTGCCTGCCTGTGGTGCCTGGCCAGCCCGGCGGTGAATCCGTACGTGGCGGGAAACGAAAATTCTGTGGCCGAAAGTGTTCCGGCCGCATCGGTCAGCTGGAGCCCCATTGCGATAGACTCCGTCAGCGCGCACGAACAGAAACTGGTCAAGAAGAAACATTTACTGGAGTTTACGCTGAATGTGCAGCTTCCGGCGGCCGAAGAAAAACTGGCCGATCCGGTTCGGGCCTGGTGGCTGGCGTTGCTGACCGGACAGACGGGCATCGAGCCCGACGGACCGCTGATTTCGGGCGACGAGGTGAGCACTTATTTTCGCAAGGCATATATGGACCGCGGGCGCGACGAAATCACGCAGCTGGTCCGCGAGACGCGGCGCGACACCCTTGACCACCGTTTCAACTACGCTTTCGACATGACCCTGACGCGCGTTTACGAAACGAAGCGCTTCGTCACGTTCCGGGCCGAAACTTATGCGTACAGCGGTGGCGCCCATGGGGTGCAGTATCGTGAATATGCGACGTTCCGCAAGAGCGACGGTCATCTTGTCAGCTGGCGCGACCTCATCGAACCCCGCCAGCAGACGAAATTCAGCACTTTGGTCGTGGACGGGCTGGAGGATTATTTTGGCGTGGTCGGCTTCGCGGCCTTGAGTGAGCGCCTTCAGATAACAGATTCCTACAGCCGCACGTCGTTCCCCCTGCCGAAAGGAAATCCCGGACTGCTCGAGGACGGTCTGTGCGTGCAGTACGACGCCTACGAGATAGCCCCGTACGCAGCCGGCCAGCCGTTGGCCATCGTGCCGTACGCCTCCATGAAACGATTGTGGAGCAAAGTCGGATTAAGTCTTTGGAAATAAATTCATATCCTATGAACGGAAATAACGAGTGGAGCGAAACGGTCATCCTGGTCGACGCCGATTATGCCGACCGCGTCGCCTTTGATCTCATCGTCAACTTCGAGCGGATGTTGGAGCGACGTATTCCGGCGGCCGACTTGCCCCGCTGGCTGGACTGCCTGGCCTTGGACGGCGGAGTGCGCCCCGCGGATGAGGGAAAAGGAGAGATTCAGGCTATATTCCTCCATGCGAAAGAGCGGCTGGCGCTTGAGAACTTCATGCCGGCTCATTTTGAACGCGACCTCAACGGCCAGGCCTTCCGGGACAACCTGGGCGAATTTGCGCTGGCCTCGTTTGCCGTCGAGGATATTGTTTCGCCGGCCGATTTCTACGTGCAGTCGCTCGAGGCGCTGCTCGGCGCTTCGGGAGTGAAGCGCCTCATCCTCGTACCCGACGAGGAAGCATACGGCGAGAGGGTGCGCCGCAGTCTGGCCGGTGCCTCGGAAGGGAAGGAAGTCACCCTGCTGACGATGACGCCGCATCCCGCACGCGGTTACACGGAGGAACTTTTGGGATATTCGCTCATGAACGCCTTGGGCATCCGCGCCAGTGAGTTGGGAGGAAGCGACCGTTAGGCGGCGCGCAGCGGACCGTGTTCCCAATTTGGTCCGGAGGCATTCTTGCGCAGCGTCCTGCGCGAAAGGCATAGTTGAGGGCACGGTTCTCGTGCCCTCTTGCGTATCCGTAGACTGAGGTTGCGGATGGTGGGTCAGCAGGTGTGCATTCGTCCGCTTTTTCGCGATAAACGGGAAGCCGGATGCAGGCCTCAACTGTCGTTTTGAAAGTTTTCTTCGTTTTTATGGTTCAAAATTCCGTAGTTTCTCGGATTTGTATTACCTTTGCCGTCGAAATTGAAACAGATAAGAACTTTTAATTGATAACGTTTATGAAAGCAGCAGAAGTCTTAGATTCGCTGAAGCGCCGCTTCCCGGGCGAGCCCGAGTACCATCAGGCGGTGCAGGAGGTACTGGAAACTATCGAAGACGTTTACAACGAACACCCCGAGTTCGAGAAAGTAAATTTAATCGAACGTCTGTGCATCCCCGACCGTATTTTTTCGTTTCGCGTCACTTGGGTGGACGACAAGGGTAAGGTCCAGACCAACATGGGCTACCGCATTCAACACAACAACGCCATCGGTCCGTACAAGGGCGGCATCCGTTTCCATGCATCGGTGAATCAGTCCATTCTGAAGTTCCTTGCCTTCGAACAAACGTTCAAGAACTCGCTCACCACGCTGCCTATGGGTGGCGGAAAAGGCGGTTCGGACTTCAGCCCGCGCGGCAAGTCGAACGCTGAGATAATGCGCTTCTGTCAGGCGTTTATGACCGAGCTCTGGCGTCACATCGGTCCGGATACAGACGTGCCCGCCGGTGACATCGGTGTCGGCGGCCGCGAGGTCGGCTATATGTACGGAATGTACAAGAAGCTGGCCCGCGAAAACACGGGTACGCTGACCGGAAAAGGACTGGAGTTCGGTGGTTCGCTCATCCGCCCCGAAGCAACCGGTTACGGTAACGTATATTTCCTGCTCGAAATGCTCAAGACGCGCGGCATAGAGCTGAAAGGCAAAGTCGTAACGGTATCGGGTTCGGGCAATGTGGCGCAGTACACGGTGGAGAAGCTCATCGAGCTTGGCGCCAAGGTTGTGACCATGTCCGACTCCGACGGTTACATCTACGACCCCGACGGCATCGACCGCGAGAAGCTCGATTACATCATGGAGCTGAAGAATCTGTACCGCGGCCGCATTCGCGAGTATGCCGAGAAGTACGGCGTGAAGTACGTCGCCGGTGCGCGTCCTTGGGGCGAGAAGTGCGATATCGCCATGCCGAGCGCCACGCAAAACGAACTGACCGGCGACGATGCCAAGACGCTCCTCGCCAATGGCTGCATTGCCGTCAGCGAAGGCGCCAATATGCCCTCAACGCCTGAGGCAATCGATGCGTTCCTCGAGGCCAAGATTCTCTATGCTCCGGGTAAGGCCGCCAATGCCGGCGGTGTGTCGGTTTCGGGTCTTGAAATGACGCAGAACGCGCAAAAGCTGAGCTGGACGGCAGAGGAAGTGGACAACCGTCTGCGCACTATCATGCAGAACATCCACGAGCAGTGCGTGAAATTCGGCCGCCAGGACGACGGTTATGTGAACTACGTCAAGGGTGCCAATGTCGCCGGTTTCATGAAAGTGGCCCGCGCCATGATGGCCCAGGGCATTCTCTAAACCGCCTGTCGCGACGAAAACATCATTTACAAGCGACCGCTTCCCGATCGAAGCGGTCGCTTTTTTATGGGATTGCTGTCGAAATTCCTCCTCCATCCAGGAAAAACGGTAGAAGCGCAGCGTTCGTTTTTCCTGTCGCAGCGATAGAAAATTCTGTCGCAGCGACAGGAATTCCTATCGTAGTACTTGTTTTTCGCGGGACGGCACCTGCAAAAAACGGGAAAATTCGCGAAAATCGCAAGACTTTGAAGAAAAAGTCGGGAAAAGTTTTGCTGGTTCCGAAGAAAGCCCTACCTTTGCACTCGCAAATCAGCGATAAAGCAAGCGTCCTTAGCTCAGTTGGTAGAGCAATTGACTCTTAATCAATGGGTCCAGGGTTCGAGCCCCTGAGGGCGTACGAAAGCTGAATGGTTGTTCCGGATTGCCGAAAGGCAGTCCGGAATTTTTTTATTGCTCCCGCATGAGCGTCAAACGCTGGTGCGGTAGTGCGCAGGCGGCGGCTTTTTCTTATCTTTGCAGTCGCCATGGACGATACCTATACGACCCTTGCGGCCCCGTCGTCGGCCGTTTATACCGAGAAGCGAAGCAAATTTCTGGCTTTTGCCCTCCCCGTGACGAGCGAGGCGGAGGTGAAGGAGGCGCTGGCCCGCTATCAGCGCGAGTACTATGACGCCCGCCACGTGTGTTATGCCTACATGCTCGGGCCGGAGCGTACGCTGTTCCGGAGTAACGATAACGGTGAACCGTCGGGGACGGCGGGAAAACCCATACTGGGACAAATCAATTCATTGGGACTTACGGACGTGTTGGTCGTCGTCGTGCGCTATTTCGGCGGCATCAAGCTCGGGACGGGCGGACTGACCGTGGCGTACAAGACCGCGGCGCGCGAGGCGCTCGAAGCGGCCGAACACGTGGAACGCACGGTGGACGACACCCTCGTAGTGACCGTTCCCTACACGGGGCTGAACGAAGTGATGCGTGTCGTGAAGGACATGGCGCCGGCCGTGCTGGAGCAGGGTTATAGCGGCATGGATTGCCGTATGGTGCTGCGGCTTCGGCGCTCGCTTGTGGCAGGTTTGCGCGCCCGGCTCGAAAAAATCGATTTTCTGCGCGTTGAGGAAGTCTGACGCGCTACATATAATATAAGGAGTAACCATGTTGACATTTTCAACCCTGACCGTTGAGACTGCGGACAACCCGCGTATGCTTGACCTTTACCTCTCGGCTTTTCCGGCTGAGGAACGGCGCGACGTGTCCGACCTTGTGCGGCTGATGTGCGGCGAACCGCGTTTTCACGTGCTGGCGGCGTACGACGAGGCCGGTTTTGCGGGATTTATCACGTACTGGGATTTTTCCGCTTTTCGCTATGTCGAACATTTTGCCATATCGGACGCCTGCCGTGGTAAAGGATATGGCGGGGCAGTCATAGAGCACGTGAAAAGTGCGACCGACTTGCCGATATTGCTCGAAGTGGAACCACCCGTGACCGAGCAGGCCGTGCGGCGCATTCGCTTCTACGAGAAACACGGGTTTTGCGTGAGCGATTACGATTACCGTCAACCGCCTTACCGCGAGGGCGACGAAGAGCTTGTCCTGCGTCTGATGACCACACAGTCGGAGTCGCGCGGTCGCGTGACCGCTTCCATGGTGGAAACATTGCGTCGGGAGGTGTATGGTGTGCAGTTATAGTGAATAAAAGGTGAATAGTTGATTAAAAACAGAGTTATCCGATGACTTCCTTCGCATAACTATTTGTTTATTCCCCGATTTTGTTTAACTTTGTCGTCGAACTTGTCGGCCGCGCTCCGGTGTCCCTGATGGCTACCGCGTCGAAACACGATTCGTCGCGGCAGCAAGTTTGTAGGGACCGCCGGCCGGTCGAAGGAAAAGAACCAAGAAAGAATATCAGCCCATGATTCACGATTTCGAACACTTGCAGCGTTTTTATGCGAACTATGCCGCCAGGGTGGGGCAGGCCCGCGAGAGCCTCGGTCGCCCCTTGACGCTGGCCGAAAAGATACTTTATGCCCACTTGTATGCCGACGGAGCCGTGCCCCGCTACGTGCGCGGGGAGGATTACGCCGACTTCCGTCCCGATCGTGTGGCCATGCAGGACGCGACGGCACAGATGGCCCTCCTACAGTTTATGAACGCCGGGCGCGAACGGGTTGCCGTACCTTCGACGGTGCACTGCGATCATCTGATTCAGGCCTACCAGGGCCGCGAGGACGACCTGCCCGTTGCCTGCCGGGACAACGCGGAAGTATATGACTTCCTGCGCACTGTGGCGTCGCGTTACGGCATCGGATTCTGGCGTCCGGGCTCCGGAATCATCCACCAGGTCGTACTGGAGAACTACGCGTTTCCCGGGGGAATGATGGTGGGCACAGACTCGCACACCCCCAATGCCGGCGGACTGGGCATGTTGGCTATCGGTGTAGGCGGAGCCGACGCGGTCGACGTCATGGCCGGCATGGAGTGGGAGCTGAAGGTTCCCCGCCTGATCGGTGTAAAGCTGACCGGCCGCATGAGCGGTTGGACATCGCCGAAAGACGTCATCCTGAAGCTCGCCGGCCTGCTGACCGTCAAGGGCGGGACAAATGCCATTATCGAATACTTCGGTGACGGCGTTTCTACGATTTCCTGCACCGGCAAGGCCTCCATCTGCAATATGGGCGCCGAGGTGGGCGCTACGACCTCCGTTTTCCCGTACGACGAGCGGATGAAGGTCTACCTCGAAGCGACGGACCGTACCGACGTGGCCGCGATGGCCGACAGCGTAGCAGGCGACCTCAAGGCCGACCCCGAAGTCTATGATAATCCAAAGGCTTACTACGACCAGCTGATTACGATTGATCTCACCACGCTGGAACCCTATGTCAACGGGCCGTTTACGCCCGATGCCGCTTGTCCTATCTCCGAACTGGCGGCGCGCGTCGAGTCGCAGGGTTATCCGACACGGATGGAGGTCGGGTTAATCGGGTCGTGCACCAACTCGTCCTACCAGGACCTGAGCCGCGCCGCGTCGGTGGCCCGGCAGGCACTGGAGCAGCACATACCGGTGGCTTCGCCGCTGATTGTCAATCCCGGGTCGGAGCGCATTCGTGCTACGGCCGAGCGCGATGGCCTGATCGACACGCTGAAGGCTTTCGGTGCCACCATCATGACGAACGCCTGCGGTCCCTGTATCGGGCAGTGGCGCCGTGTGACCGACGACCCGACACACCGTAATTCCATCGTCACTTCGTTTAACCGCAACTTCGCCAAGCGTGCCGACGGCAACCCCAATACGCACGCTTTCATCGCTTCGCCCGAGATTGCCGTGGCTTTGACGATTGCTGGTGACTTGCGTTTCAATCCGCTGACCGACACCCTGACCAACCGCGACGGCGAGGCCGTGAAATTGCAGGAGCCGCAGGGCGACGAATTGCCCCGTGCGGGTTTTCAGACGGGCGATGAGGGCTACGTAGCGCCCGGAACGACGCATGAGGCGGTGTGCATCGCACCCGACAGTGAGCGTCTACAGGTGCTGCATCCTTTTCCCGCATGGGACGGGCAGGACTTCGACCGTCTGCCGCTGCTTATCAAGACGCAAGGGAAGTGTACGACGGACCACATCTCTATGGCCGGACCGTGGCTGCGCTACCGCGGACATTTGCAGAACATCTCCCGCAACTTGCTGATGGGCGCTACGAACGCCTTCAACGGACAGACGAACAGCGTGCGCAACGAGCTGACCGGTGAGTACGACGCCGTGTCGGCCGTAGCCGCTGATTACAAGGCGCACGGACTGGGCAGTGTCGTCGTGGCGGAGGAAAATTACGGCGAAGGGTCGAGCCGCGAACACGCAGCCATGGAGCCGCGTTTTCTTGGCGTTAAGGTGATTCTGGCCAAGAGCTTTGCCCGTATTCACGAAACCAACTTAAAGAAACAAGGTGTGCTGGCCCTGACGTTTGTCGACAAGGCCGACTACGACCGTGTGCGCGAGGACGACCGTGTCAGCGTCGGCGGCGTGACCCGACTGGCGCCCGGCAGCCACCTGACGCTGACCCTGCACCACGCCGATGGTACGGCCGAAACGTTCCTCGCCCAACATACGTATAACAAGCAGCAGATTGCCTGGTTCAAGGCCGGCTCTGCCTTAAATTCCCTTAGTCATGAGTAAAATAATAAAGACACCTGTCGGGGCGCTTCAGGTGCCCGACGTCGTCACCCTGCCGTTCATAGCCGGCGACGGTGTGGGGCGCGAAATCACTCCGGCCATGCAGCATGTCGTCGATGCGGCCGTGAGCGCGGCTTACGGCGGCGGCCGTCGTATCGAATGGATGGAAGTGCTGGCCGGTGAGCGGGCTTTTCAGGAAACCGGTTCGTGGTTGCCTGAGGCCACGATGGCCGCATTCAAGGAGTATCTGGTTGGCATCAAGGGCCCTCTGACGACTCCCGTGGGCGGTGGAATCCGTTCGCTCAACGTCGCCCTGCGTCAGACGCTCGACCTCTACGTTTGCCAGCGCCCCGTCCGTTGGTTCCAGGGCATTGTCTCGCCTGTCAAGGACCCTTCGAAGGTCGACATGTGCATTTTCCGTGAAAACACCGAGGACATTTATGCCGGCATCGAGTGGGAAAGCGGAACACCCGAGGCGAAGAAATTTTATCAGTTCCTGCACGACGAGATGGGCGTAGCCAAGGTGCGTTTCCCCGAAACCTCCTCGTTCGGCGTGAAGCCGGTGTCGCGCGAAGGGACGGAGCGTCTGGTGCGTGCGGCCTGCCAGTACGCCTTGGACCACGGCTTGCCGTCGGTCACACTGGTGCACAAGGGAAATATCATGAAGTTCACGGAAGGCGGATTCAAGAAGTGGGGCTACGAACTCGCCGAGCGCGAGTTCGGCGAAGCCATCGCCTCGGGTCGCCTCGTCGTGAAGGACTGCATTGCCGACGCATTTCTGCAAAACGCCCTGCTGATGCCCGAGGATTACTCCGTTATCGCTACGCTTAACCTTAATGGCGATTACATTTCCGATATGTTGGCAGCCATGGTTGGCGGCATCGGCATTGCGCCCGGCGCCAACATCAATTACGTCACAGGCAGCGCCATTTTTGAGGCAACGCACGGTACGGCGCCCGCCATAGCCGGGAAGAATGTCGTAAACCCCTGCTCGCTGATACTTTCGGCCGTCATGATGCTCGAGTTCCTGGGCTGGAAGGAGGCTGCCGCCCGCATTACGGCAGCCCTCGAACAATCCTTTGCCGCCGGGCGCGCCACGGCCGACCTGGCGCGCTTCATGCCCGGCGGTGTGGCACTCACAACGAGCGACTTCGCCGCAGAACTTGTCGAACGGATTAAAAAGTAAAAGTCTATGATGGAGAAAAAGGAATATATCATCTACAAGCTGTCGGACGACATGAAGAATTGCATCAAGTTCGACCGCAATCTTTTCAAGCAACTCGACGTGAAGCGCGGCTTACGTAACGAGGACGGCACCGGCGTGCTTGTCGGCCTGACCAACGTCGGTAACGTCGTGGGATACGAACGCAATGCCGACGGTAGCCTGACGCCCATCGAGGGCAAGCTCTATTACCGCGGCTACGAGATTGCCGACCTCGTCCACGCCATTTTGGCCGAGAAGCGCTTTGGTTTTGAGGAGATAGCCTTTCTCCTGTTGTCCGGCCGGTTACCCGACCGTGAGGAGTTGCAGTCCTTCCGTTCGCTCATCACGGACAACATGCCGCTCGACCCTAAGACCATTCTCAACATCATAGAGCTCGAAGGCACGAACATCATGAACATCCTGGCGCGCAGCGTGCTCGAACTTTATACCTTTGACCACACGCCCGACGACACGTCGCGCGACAACCTGATGCGCCAGAGCGTGGAACTGATCTCCAAGTTTCCCACCATCATTGCCTACGCTTACAATATGTTGCGCCACAAGACGTTGGGCCGTTCGCTGCACATCCGCCACTCGCAGGAGAACCTCTCCATCGCCGAGAACTTCCTCTACATGCTCAAGCGCAATTACACCGAACTTGAGGCCCGTACGCTCGACCTGCTGCTTATCCTGCATGCCGAGCACGGCGGCGGTAACAACTCAACCTTTACCGTGCGCGTCACTTCGTCAACGGGTACGGACACCTACTCTTCGATAGCCGCCGGCATCGGGTCGCTCAAGGGACCGCTTCACGGAGGTGCCAACATCAAGTGCGACGACATGGTGCACCACCTTAAGGACATTATTGCCGATTGGGAGAACGAGGACGAGATCCGCACCTACTTGCGCCGCATGCTGGCCGGTGAAGTTTACGACAAGCGAGGTTTGATTTACGGCATCGGCCACGCCGTTTACACCCTCTCTGACCCGCGTGCCGTCCTGCTCAAGGAACTGGCCCGCGACCTTGCCCGCGAAAAGCGGCGCGACCGCGAGTTTGAATTCATGGAACGTCTGGAGCGCTGCGCCATCGAGACGGTTTACGAAGTCAAGGGTCGGAAAAAGACGCTCTGCGCCAACGTTGATTTCTACTCCGGCTTCGTGTACGAACTCATCGGTCTGCCGCGCGAAATCTACACTCCGCTTTTCGCCATGGCCCGTATTGTGGGCTGGTGCGCCCATCGCAACGAGGAACTCAACTTTGAGGGTAAGCGCATCATACGTCCGGCCTACCGGAGCGTCAGCGAGGAGTGTCCGTACGTGCCCATCGACCAGCGCTGACCCCCGCTTGTATTGCCCAAGTCCGCTGAGAAGCCTTCCGCTTCGTATCGCATAGTCTGCCCCGACCGCCTTGAAAAAGTGTGTCGGAGCAGTTTTTTTTGTGACTCAATGCGTGGTTTCGGCGTAGCGCAGTCGCGCAAGGTTGGGGAATTGTTCAACTTTGCACGTCATATCTGAAAATATAAACAAAATAACTGAATGAAAAAGTATTTACTCCTTTTCACCATCTGGTTTGCCGGTATGGTGACGGCGATGGCCGCCCCGGTCGATCCGGAGCAGGCTCGCACCATCGCTGAAAGCACCCTGCGCATGACGCGTGGTGCGTCCGTTTCGTCACTGACGCTGGTCCACACGCGGCTGTCCGACAGCCGGTCGGCCCGCACGGCACAGCAGCCGCTCTACTATGTGTTCAACCTGTCCGGCAACGGCGGCATGGTGGTCGTCTCCGGCGACGATCGTCTGCGCCCGGTGTTGGCGCGGACCGAGCGCGGCGGTTACGACGAGGCCACCCTGCCGCCCGCCGTGCGCTGGTGGATGGACGCGGCCGCCGAAGCCGTCGAGGCCGTCGTGGCGTCGCCCGACCTGTCAGCGCGTCTGCTCAGCCGGCGCGACACCCTGCCCGAGCAGGTCGAACCCTTGCTGAAGACACAATGGAGTCAGTCCGCCCCTTATAACCTGCTGTGTCCGGAGGATACAGTGTGCGGCGGACAGTCACTATCTGGGTGTGTAGCCACGGCGGTGGCGCAGGTGTTGTACTATTGGCGTTACCCGGAGCGTGTGGACGGCACGGTCAGCTATACGACCCAGACGCACGGCCTTTCCATCACGGAGGATTTGGCCGACTATCCCCTCGACTACGACGTGATGGAGCCTGTCTACACCGGGCAGGAGAGCGAGACGTCCCGGCAGGCCGTGGCGCGACTGATGTATGTCTGTGGTTTGGTTTGCGAGATGGACTATTGTGCGCAGAGCTCAGGTACTTTTCCGTACCGGACGCACATGGTCGACGGGCTGGGCTTTGACAAAGGATGCCGGGCCCTGCTGCGCGAGGCCTGCACGACGTCCGAGTGGGCCGCCACGCTGCGTGGCGAGTTGGCCGCCGGCCGTCCGGTGATCTACGGCGCGTACACGGTGAACGACAGCGGCCACCAGTTCGTGTGTGACGGTTACGACGCCGACGGCCTGTTCCACTTCAATTGGGGCTGGGGCGGCTCGTATGATGGCTGGTACGACTTCGACATGTTGGACCCCTATGGCGATCCTATGTTGCGCTTCGATTGCGAGCAGGTCATCCTGGTAGGCGTGCAACCCGAGTGTGGCACGACAGAGGCCCCCAACGATGCCTCCTTGTATTACAGTGGTCTGTTGAATGACGGACCGTCGGCTTTTTCCCGTGACGACACGCTGCGGCTTCGGCTCCCTGAATGTGTCATATACGACGCTCCCCTTGAGGGCGAACTCCGGATTGAGCTTCTCGATTCCGCAGGCCGTACGATTGGCCCCTTGGTTCATGAACCTTTCTCGTTTTCGTATTATTATAGGTGTTATTTCTGGGAGAATTTTGTTTTGCCCGACAGCCTTGCCGATGGCACCTACTACTTACGAGCCGCTTTTTACGACCCTGCGGGGCAGCGCCGGGAGATACATCCGGCCAAAGGAGCGCGTGAACCGTCGTATCTTGTGATGACCCTGGCGGGTGACAGCGTGCGCCTGGCCTATCCGACGCCTGCGTCCTGCGTCCTGCGCATGGACAGCGTAGAGCACGTGAGCG
The DNA here is from genome assembly GCA_944322325.1 of uncultured Alloprevotella sp. GTDB lineage: Bacteria > Bacteroidota > Bacteroidia > Bacteroidales > Bacteroidaceae > Alloprevotella. Next base: position 68,504 of record CALUOQ010000006.1, on the reverse strand, counting down.
GGCAGGTTTGTGAAGGTGCTTCCGTGAAAGTGAACATCACTCTGCGGAACGAGGGCGACTATTTCGCCGATAACGTCTGCGTGCGCAGCCGGGCGACGGGCGAGCAGCTCTATTCGATATATCTTCCCCTCGAAGCGGGCGGAACGGGATTGATAAATGCCCAGTTCACTCTGGGCGACTCCCCCGAGACGGATGTGTATGAAGTCTATGTCCCCAGTGAGGGCTATGGTGACTTGGTCGTCGATACGTTCTCCCTGCGCCCCGCGCAGGTCGTGCTCGAGGGTATCACGTCTACCAAGGACCACTTTGCGTATGGCGACTCGTGCATTGTCACGTTCAGCTTCGGCAATACGGGCGGCTTCTACGACGGTTTCGTTTCTTGCGAGTTAGAGCTTGTGGGCTACGACTCTTTTGACACTCAGGACTACTTACAAATCAAGAGTGGTGAACACGAGGACGTCTCCTTAGGGGTAGACTTGAAAGGTTTGATGGATGCTTACGAAATCCGGGAGGCCGAACTCAGATTTCGCGTAGCCTATTGGAGTGAGGCAGAGAAAGAGTACATCTATTTCGACGATGTGTTGGTGATAACCGTGAGCGACTCTTCAACGGGCATCAGCCGTCCGACTTCGTTGCCCGCTGCTCCTGAGGCGGTATATACGCTCGACGGGCGTCGCGTGAACGCCGACGTGGCCGACCTGCCGCCGGGCCTTTACATCGTCGGCGGGAAAGTGCGCGTCGTGAAGTAGGCAACGCTGCCCGTACAAAGACAAAAAAAGAGTAATCACCCACAGCAATGAGAACAAAACGTTTGTATTTCTTCGTCCTGCTCTTCCTGGCTTTTGCCGGGATGAGCGCGCAGACACCGGCGGACTCGCTGACCCTCGTCTCGGCCCGGTGGGACGTATCGTCGCCCCGTGATGGGATAGTGCGCCGATGCGCTGCATTTTCCAGTCTGTACGGCGGTCCGCAGTACGTCAGTCTTGTGGCCGTAAGTTCTGAGGCGCGGTTGCGTGCCGCCATAGTCCTGAGCGATACCTTGGCCCCCGTCAGCACCATCGCGCAGGCAGCCGGTGCCGTCACTGCGGTCAACGGTTCGTATTTCGACGTGCGGCGCGGCAACTCGGTCTGCTTCCTGCAGCTTGGCGGCGTGGTGAAGGACACCACCACCGCCGGCGAGTTCCGGCTGCGCGTCAACGGAGCCGTGCGCATCCGCCGGGGACACATGGACATCGTGCCATGGGACCGGCAGACGGAGAAGGCTTATCGTAGCAGCGACGACATATTGGCTTCGGGGCCATTGTTGTTGCGTGAGGGACGGACGTGTTCGTGGGCGTCGTGTGACTCGTCCTTTGTCCATACGGCCCATCCGCGTAGCGCCGTGGCCGTCGCGGCGGACAGCACCGTTTGGTTCGTCACGGCCGACGGGCGCGCGCCGGGCCGGGCCGCCGGCATGACCATTCCGCAGCTGGCCCACCTGATACGCGTCCTGGGCGGGCGTGACGCGCTGAACCTCGACGGCGGAGGCTCCACCACGCTTTGGATGGACGGCGAGGTGGTGAACCACCCCAGCGACAACCGTCGCTTCGACCACGCGGGCGAGCGCCGCGTGCCCGACATCATTTGCTTCCGCCCGTAGCGCGCAAGCGAGTGTAGTCCTGGAAAATTCTATCGTAGTCCCAGAAATTCCTGTCGTAGTCCCAGGAATTTCTGGGACTACACTTGTTTTCGTGAGTGCTTCGGTCCGCATATGCGGACACTGTGCATGTGAAGGTGGACTGGCCCCTACATGTCTTGGCCTGGGTGCTATGCTTTCAGACCACGGCCGATGCCCCCCGCGGGATAGACCTAAAATGCGGCCACAGCGAGTCAGCCGACAGAGTGACGGCGTACTATGGCTTTGTGGGCCGAGGGGAAAATGAGGGGACTTTCGAAGGTGCGCACGTCGGAGAGCGCCCGAAGAGTAAGTGCTTCCGCACGTATTTCGTCGTGGTGGTTTGTTTCGATTATAAACGGCCTCAGACTTGCAGGCGGAGGCCTTCCTGCGCCAGCACGGTTTGGGGAAAAATGGCCTGGGCCTCGTTGAGGAGCACGTGTTCGTCCTCGTAGCGGGCGGAGTAGTGGCCGATGACGAGGCGGCGGACACCGGCGTCGCGGGCCAGGGTGGCAGCCTGTTCGGCGGTGGAGTGGAGGGTTTCGGCGGCGCGGGCCTGATTGTCGGCGCCGAAGGTAGCTTCGTGGAAAAGGAGGTCGACGCCCTCGACGTAGCGCACGAGGGAGGGGAGGTAGGCCGTGTCGGAACAGTAGGCGTAGCGGCGGGGCGGGTCGGCGGGACGGACGAGGCGCTCGTTGGGGATGACGGTGCCGTCGGGGAGTTCCCAGTCTGCGCCCTCCTTGATGGTGCGGATGGCGTAGAGAGGAATGTGATAGAAGTCAATCATGTCGCGCCGGATGTGCGGCAGGATGGGGCGCTCGCAGAAGAGGAAACCCGTACAGGGGACGCGGTGGCGCAGGGGGAGGGTGTAGACCTGCACGGATCGGTCCTCGTAGATGAGGGCATACTCGGGCGTGGTGGGATGGAAGTCGACGTTGAACTCAAGGCCCGGGCAGAAGGTGGAAAGCTGGAGGCGGAGTACCGGCTCGAGCGTCGCGGGTCCGTAGACGTGGAGGTCGGCGGTGCGGCCAAGGAGAGCGAATGTCGAAATGACGCCGATGAGCCCGAAGCAGTGGTCGCCGTGGATATGGGAAATGAAGATGTGGTTGAGACGGGAGAACTTGAGCCGCGAACGGCGCATCTGGAGTTGCGCGCCTTCGCCGCAGTCAATCATGAAGAGCTTGTCGCGCAGGTCGACGACTTGCGCGGAAGGATGGTGGTGGGTGGTGGGCAGGGCGCTGCCGCAGCCCAGTATGTGTAAGTCGAACTTTTCCATGTCGGTCGTTTGTCGCGGAGGGAGGGTCAGAACGTCACGCGGAACATGAAGCGGATGCCCCACTTCTGGATGTCGGGGTCGTCGATGTAGGTGAGGCGCCGCACGTACTCGATGTGGAACACCTTGAAGATGTTGTGGATGCCGGCGACGACTTCGACGTAGGGCGTCTTGCGGTCCATGACGGTAGAGAGGTACTCGTAGCTGCCGTCGGCGGCAAAGCGGCCGGGAAAGTGGAAGAGTCGGCCGTCGCCGGGGTTGAGCCAAGGATTGTTCTTGCGGGTGAGGGTACCCCAAAGCACGTTGCAGGCGAGATACTCGCGCCACTTGAGCCGCTTGATGAGCGGAATGCGGTTGAGGATTTTCCCGTTCAGGTCCCAAGACACCATGGCCGAGACGTAGCGGTCGTTGAGGAACTCCATGTTGTCGATGAGGCTGAAAGTGTTGTCCTCGACGATGTAGGAGAGGTTGGCGGCGGGCATGATGAGCAGCGGGTAGGGTACGCGGTTCCACTGTACGCCGCCCTTGACGGTCGCGTCGATTTTTCCCCACGAGGCAAGCCAGAAGCGCTTGTAGACGCTGGCCTCAGTGAAGTTGTAGTCGTAGTCGCCGCCGAGTACGCCCTTGAAGCCCACGGTGTGCGAGAGCGAGAACACGGGCGTGTCGTGGTTGGCCTTGATGCGGCGCTGCTTGGTGTTGATCCAGGTGGCGCCGGGCTGGAACTCGAGGCTGACGCGGGCTTCGGTGGTGCGGATGTGGTGGAGATGGTCGGCGGGGTCGGCCGAGGGGGCGTCGCCGCGGTCGAGCGGTTGATACGCGAGGGCGGCGGTGGGTTCGTCCTTCTCATGACGGAACTGGAGGCCGAGGCGCAGCCCGTTGTTCCACTCCTGGTCGTAGAGGAGGCGGAAACTCTCGTAATACATCATGTGGTCGACCTTGGTCCACTTGAACGACGTGAATACGTTGTCCTTGTCCGTGGGCATGAACTTGTCGCTCGGCGACATGACATCGCGTGCATAAGTAAAGGTCAGGTTGCTCACGGGGAACTCGCGCGGCAGGTAGGCTTTCTTGTTGAACGAGTAGGTGACCTCGCCGAGTCCTTTCCATCGCTCGTCCTTGAAACCGTAGGCCACGTAGCCGCGCAGAAAGAGATGGGGGTTGAGGTTGGCCGTGGTCTGGGCGCTGGCACGGAGGCGAAGGCCATCCACGAAGTTCTGGGAAATCATGGTGTTGATAGGCCCGATGTCCACCTTGCTGGGGCGGTCGGGGTCGGCGGTGGTCTCGACGAAGTTCTCAATGAAGGCCTTGGCAATGAAAAGGATGGGCTTGAACCCCTTGACGCTCTCGAGCCGCTTGACGAAGAGTTCCATGGAGCTTTCGGACTTGGTGAGCTGCTCGGAGCGGTGCTCGTCCCAGAAGGCTTCGTCGCGCATCATGGCGTCGGCCTCAGTGCGCTGGCTGCCCTTGAATTTGAACTCGCGGTCGGGGATTTCGGCGAAACTGAAGTTGGAGTACTGTGTGGTACGGCTGACTTGGAACTTCTGGAGGAAGTTGACGATTTTCAGCTGTACGGTCATGTCGTCGGAAACGAGGACCTGCTCGCCGGAGGGAAGGGGGGCGAACGTCTGGGAGATGGTCATGCGCTCGACCCAGTTGACATCGGAACGATAGGGAATGCCCATCTCAGCGCGCTTGACGCGGTAGGTGGAGTCGGCGACGATGAAGAGGTTGCCCGAGAAGCCGAAGTCCTGCGAATTGTTGGGCGTGAAGCTGACGCGGATGCACTTCTCGGTGTCGACGTAGAGGGTGTCCTCGATGAAGTAGCGGTAGAAGGCAATGGCGGAGCGGGAAGAGATGGGGCTGACGAAGGGGTACTGAAGGAGGCGTACGTTGTCCTCGTAGATGTTGACGTCGGTGAAACAGTCTTGGAGCATGGTGGACATAATGTCGCCCGTGTTGAAGAGTTCGTTGACGCCGTTGGCCTGCTTGCCGAGGATGATTTCCTTTTCAGTCTTGGGGTCTTTGCGGTAGATTTGGCGGGTGACCGTCTCGTCGACGGAGACGGGGAGAATCCATTTCCCGGTGGCAGAGTCGCGCTCGACATGTTCCTTGAGGAAAGGCATCCGCTTGAAACTGCCCTCCTCGAAGACCTTCTCCGTCACTTCGTTGAGGGAGAAGGTGAGTTTCTGGTATTTGTTGTAGCTGTAGTATTCGTGCTGCGCAAGGTCGCTCCGCTTCTTGGCGGCGATGACTTTACGCATGAGTTCGACGGCGGGGTTGTTCTTGCGGCTGTATTTCTGCTTACGGCTACGCACGACGGCCTCGCCCATTTCCTTGGTGTCGTATTCAAGTTCAACGTTTACGATGGTGGCGTTGCGGATGGGGATGCGCTTGGGTTTGTATCCTACGTAGGAGATGCACAGCGTGGCGGCCCGGCGGGGAATGGTGTAGCGTCCGGCGGTGTCGGTCTGTACGCCCACACTTCCTTCATAATGTACGTTGGCAAATGGGATGGGACGCCCGGTGCGTGAGTCGGTGACCCGTCCGCTGACGTTTTGCGCAACGAGCTGTAGACAGGTGGTGACGAGAAGTGTGAGTAATAGTAGGAATCGTTTCACAAGTGGGTATTTGTCGTTATAAAAAGCCTCACAGCAGACCGTGGGTCTCACTGTGAAGCTTTTCATGGTGCAGGTTCATGTCTTGATAACCGGCTCGTTCGATAGAGCAGCGTTTATTTGCAGCGTTGCGTTATCAGTCGATTTCTTCGTCGGCTTCGTATCCGCCCATCTCGCGAATGGCGTTCTTGAACATGACGTATTGCTGGAACAAATCGTGTACGGGGGCAATGCCGCGGGTGTAGTCGTGCATGGGGCTCTTGAGGTAGAACGACATCCATGTCTGTATACCCTTGCGGCCGGCTCGGGCTGCCAAGTCTGCGCAAAGCACGAGATCGAGCATCAGCGGGGCGGCCAGGATGGAGTCGCGGCAGAGGAAGTCAATCTTGATCTGCATACCGTATTCACGGCCCATCCATCCGAAGATGTCGAGGTTGTCCCAGCCTTCCTTGTTGTCGCCGCGGGGCGGATAATAGTTGATGCGGACTTTATGGAAGATGTCGGAATAGAGGTCGGGCTGCTCGTCCTTGTCGAGAATGGTGTCGATGACGGACAGCTTGCTGACTTCCTTGGTCTTGAAGTTCTCGGGAGCGTCGAGCACTTCGCCGTCGCGATTGCCCAGAATGTTGGTGGAGAACCAGCCGGCCAGACCTAAGCAACGCGTGCGGAGCATCGGGGCAAGGACTGTCTTCATCAGGGTCTGGCCCGTCTTGAAGTCCTTTCCGGCGAGGGGGACGTTCTGCTTATCAGCGAACTCCCACATGGCAGGGATGTCGATGCAAAGGTTGGGGGCTCCCATGACGAAAGGTGCACCCTCGGCAATGGCCGCATAGGCGTAGCACATGGACGGCGAAATGTGCTCGCGGTCGTCGGCTTTCATTGCGGCTTCAAGGTCGGCGAGTGACTTGTGTACGGTTTCGTCGTAGGGAATGTATTTTTCGGTAGAGGCAGCCCAGATAACGACAATGCGCGAGCAGTTGTGCTCAGCCTTGAAGCGGCGGATGTCTTCGCGCAACTGTTCGGCCAGTTCCCAGCGGCTTCCGGCCGTCTTGACATGGCTGCCGTGCAGGCGGGAAACGTAGGTGGGGTCAAAGGCTGCCGTCATGGGGACGATTTTCTGAAGTTCGTCCTTTACCGGTTCGATGTCGTGCGGTTTGAGCACTTCGGCGTGCAGAGCACTTTCGTATGCGGTGTCCGTGAAAATATCCCATGCGCCGATTTCCAAATCTTTCAGGTCGGCGAGCGGAACGATTTCACCTATTTTCTTGTATTGTTTTTCTTGGCCGCGTCCGACGCGGATTTTGGCCATTTGCGTAATTGAACCGCCGGGAAGTCCCATTCCCTTGCGGCACATCAATGTACCTACGATGAACGTTGTGCTCACAGCTCCCAAGCCCACGCACAAAACGCCTAATTTTCCGTCGGCAGGCTTCACAAGTTTAGATTCCATTTTCAGTGTTGTTATTTTGGACACTCAAAAGTAGAGAAAAGTTTTCGTATGGAGCGTTTTCTCCTTTCGAAAATCCGGAAAACTTGAAGATTGTTATATTAATTAAGAGAAAAAGGATAGTTTCTGCGTTGTTTTGCTCACTCGGCCGGATGGTTATTTCCCGTCGCGCGGTGCAAGTACGAGGACGGTCTGACCGTCAGCATCGAGTAACTTTACTTTGTTTTTGGCCTGTGCGGCTTTTTTCACCTTGTTCAGTGCATTCAGGAACGGGCGCTCGAACTTGTTGTCGGGGCAGGCCATCATGGTTGTCGCTACTTTGGTGAAATCGGCTTTGCCGTCGATGAGGTCATCGAACGTTACTTGGCCCATGATGCGGTTGCATCCTGTGGACCCGTAAAGGCGGTTTTCGGCAAAATTCCATCCGACGACGGGCGTATTTTCTGCGGGGGTGATTTTCTGTGCTTCGATTTGTATGACGTTCCATTCACCGTTAAGCGATTCGGCGGTCATTTCCTTTGCAGACGAGCAGGAGAGCATCAGAACGCCGGTAGTCGCGGCTAGGACGGAGGTCTTCAGAAGTGTGTGCATGGTTGGTTGTTCTTATATATTATATATGTGTGGTCAGAATTTGTAGCCTAATGTCAGCAGTAACTGGTGTTTGTTCAGTTTGACGGGGACGGCCGTAAGGGCGTTTTCCTCGCTGCCCGTATAAGGCACATGGAAAGCGTAGTAGTCACCCTTGCGGGCTTCGTACTGGTAAGCCATGTCGGCGTAAAAGTGTTTGCCGCGGTAGCCTATGCCGGCCGTGACGCGGTTCGTTTCTTTCAGGTTCAGGTAATCCGTGCTGACGCTGTAATAATAGGAGGGGCTTTCCGTGAACAGATTGTTATAAGCGTCGTTGCGCATCGGGCTCGACACGTAGTTGTAGCCTGCGCGAAGGAAAAGGCCGGGGTAGACTTTCGCTTCGGCACCCACGCGGAATGTATGCACTTTCTTGAGGAAGTATTTCGTTTCGGCGTTCAGGGCTTGGTCATCGCTGCCCGACGACCAGGAGTAATCCCAATAGTCATTGTATCCGTAGTCGGGATAACTGATTTTGGCCGAAGAATAGTCCGCGAATTCATACTCGGCACCGAGGGCGATGCTCGATCCGATGGTGTGTCCCAGACTGACGTTGAGCTTCCACGGCGTGCGAATGCGGTAGTCGTGCGGGTAGACCTCGACGTCCTGATTCAGGCTGTATCCCTCGCTGTCGGAGAACGGCGATGTCATGTTGGCGTATGCGTTGTGGGTCAGGTCGAAAAACGTGGGTGTCGTGAAGGAAAGACCGATGCGGAAGGCCGATTCCTCGACGGGGCGCATGATGAAGCCGAACTTCAGGTCGAATCCGTTGCCCGTAAGGCTTTCTTCAGACGAGAGCTGATAGTCGCCCGACTGAGTGCCGTCGCTGATGACTTCGCTGTATCCCGTCACGTTGTGCCAGTCCACGTGGTAAGCGCTCAACGTCATGCCGACGTAAAAGCGGTCCTTGATGTTTCCCGAGAAGTTGAAGTCGTATTCCTCGACACCGCCCCATCGCGCCACGTTCGACTGGTTCGAAGTCGCATTGCAGGGGATGTGTCCTGTGAGGTTGCCCTCCTCGTCGTATTCGGGGATGATCATTTGCGTCATGGCGCCCAAGCCTGTCAGCGGGGTGGTCAGGTCGAAGTCGGGGCTCATGGTGTTGTCTTCACCTATGCTCAGGTCGAGCGGACGGCTGGTGTACGCGAGGTCCGCCATCTGCCACGACTGTGAGATGCCGTTCAGGGATGCCAGATTGACGCCGCCGCCGAAGAGGTCGTTGAAGTTCTTGCGCTTGTGGTAGTTGAATCCCATGTTGAAGAAGCGCACGTTTTTTCCACCTGTCCGGATGGAATACACAAAGCCGGCTTGGTCGAACGAGAGGTTCACCACGTCGCGTCCGGCAAAAGCGTTTCCTTCGATTTGTCTGCGCAGTCCGGCCGTGACGGACACGTCGCTGCTGCGGAAAAGGCCGATGCCGGCCGGGTTGGTGCTCATGACGGACATGTCGGCACCGAGGGCACTCAGTGCGCCGCCCATGCCGACGAAGCGTGCGGTGCCGTTCAGATCTTCGTTCGCCATGTCCGTGACGCGATATATATCCTGTGCCGACAGGGCGGGGGCAACGAGCAGGCCCATCAGCGTGCAGCCTGCGGCGATATATTTGGGTTTCATTTCTTACGCGGTTGTAGGGTTAGTTTTCAAGTGTATTTTAGCGTCTGCCGCCGAAGCTGCGTCCGCCGCCGCTACGACTGGGCGTGAACGAACGCGACGGTGCGCTGAACGAGCGGCTGGGCGCGCTGAACGAACGGTTGGGCGATACGTTTTGCCGCTGGTTGGAGTTCGAGTTTTCACGTGGTACGGTAAATCGGCGGGCGCCTTGATTGTTTTGCCCGTTCCTGGAATTTTGCCGGTAGTAGGGACGGCGGGTTGCATTGCCTGTATTCCGGTCTATGCCGTAACGGTTGCCTGTGCCCACGTTCGAGCGGCGGTATCCAGTGCCGTAACGCACTCCGCCTCCCGTCGGGCCGGGGCGGTACTGTCCCACCTTGTTACCCGCAATGGGGCGCGGGTTCCATCCGCCGTGCCACAAGGGAGGATACGGGCGGTGCCAGCCCCATCCCCAACCCCAGTCCCACCAGGGCGAGTAAGCACTCCAATACCAAGGATAGCCCCATGACCACCAGGCTCGCCATCCGTATGAAGGATAAAGCCACGGGTCGTACCAGGCCAAGTCGTAGTAGAAGTCCCAATAGTAAGGGCTGCTTACGAGGACGCCCACCGTCGGGGAGTGGAAGCGGATGATGCGTGCCGTGCAGCTGTAGTCGTCATAGAGGGCTTCGTCCGGATTGGCGTCCTCGCTCCACGTCGTGTCTGCGTCGGTGGGAGCGTATTGCCCGCGGCGGTTGTATTCGTCCACGTCGCACCACGGGGTCGATGTCGTGGTGGTTGTGATGGTCGTTGTGGTGGTGCGCGTTTGGGTGACAGGTGTCGTCTTTGCGGTCTCCGTCGCCTTGGAGGGGACGAAGTACATGTCGTCTTGTGCCCGGCAGTGAAGCTGGGTACAAGCTATGCACGTCAGGAGAATCAATAGCCTTTTCACTGTCTCTGGGATTTAAGTTCGTAATTCTTAGTGCGAAGATACGGCTTATATTCAAGGTAGGTACCTTTCCCCGCGTTATAAAATTATAATTCGGTCAGTTAGCGCACTTTAAGCAGTTGGCCGGCCTGTGGGCTGTAGTCCTTGGGCAGGTCGTTGTTGTCGTAGAGCGTTTTCAGTCGGATGCCGTATTTCTGGGCGATGACGTACATCGACTCGCCGGCGGCTACGCGGTGATACTTGCCCTTGTATGCCTTGTCGGCTTTCTTCTGCTTTTTCTCGAAATAGACAATGTCGCCGGCCTGTAGTTCGTAGTCGCGCGGCACTTCGTTGTACTTGCGCAGCTTGCGGGTGGATACGCCCATCTGTTCGCCGATGCTCTCGTACGTGTCGCCCGGTCGGGCGATTACGTAATAATTGTCATTGTTCATCCTGACGGTGAGGTGTACCGACGGGGTCAGGTCGATGCCCGGAACGGCTATCTGTCCGTGCGCAACGGCGGCGGGACGCGTGGCTTTGCCCCGGAGCTTGTCAAAGCGGTCCAGGTCGTAGCGCTGAATAAGGCTTATCAGCTGGTGCGCGTAGCGCGGGTTGGTGGCGTAGCCCGCCTTTTTCAGGCCGTGGGCCCATGCCTTGTAGTCTGTCGGCGAGTAGCGGAACAGGAACGCATAGCGCGATCGGTTTCTCAGGAACAGCGAGTGGTCCTCGTATGACTCACGGGCCGATTTGTAGGCCCTGAAGCGCTCATTGCGCGCGTCGTCGTCTTTCAGCACGTAAGGGCCGGTCCATGTGCCGCCGCACTTGATGCCGAAGTGGTTGTTCGACTTGCGCACCAGCTCGCTCCGTCCTGCCCCGCTCTCCAGCAGTCCCTGTGCCAGGGTGATGCTTGCCGGAACGCCGTACTTGTTCATCTGCTCGACAGCCAGGTCCTTATAGGTATTGATGTAGGCCTGGTAAGCCGCGTTTTGCGCCTTGGCGGGCAGCAGGCCGGCGAGGAGCAAAAGTAGGGCGAAAGCGCATGTTTTCGCCTTCGTGTTGTGTGGGGCGGGGGTGGGCAATGTGCGGTTTGCGTGTGTCATGTCGGGTGTTACGTTTGGGTGAGGGAAGCGGCGGCGTCAGAATGAGGCCTTGAAGCCCAGCGAGAGTTGTTGGTAGAACTGGAAGTAGCTTTTGCCCTCCTGTCGGGTTGCGCCGTCGTCGAACCGCGGATACAGGAACAGCTGCGTCGTCAGGAAGCGGTTGATGGTCAGGTTGATGGTATTTTCCCACTCCACCTGTACTTTTTCGTAGTTCGTGTAGTAATAGATACGCCCTGTCCACGACACGTTCTTGAACATGTTCCACGTATAGTTGATGGTCATGTTCGCCGCGCCATACTCGAATTTCTCGTGTTTGTTCTCCCTGAGTCCGAATGACGTCGAGAGGCCAAGGCGGTCTACATATTTGTAGTCGAAAGCCAGCGGTGAGATGTTGGCCGTCAGGTTGAAGTTCTTCACGCTCAGCTTGTATTCCATACCGATGGAGAACACCGTTTCAAAGGGCGACATGAAGTCCGAGTAGACCTTTTCGTCATTGCTCTTGTAGCCCGGGTAAAATTGGGTCCAGCTTTGTAGTTGCGCTGTGTAGTACCACCGGCTCGTGGCCCGCAGACCCAGTTTGTTCGTCATGCGGATCATGTCCGAGTTCGTCTTGTACTTGTGCAGGTCGTCGCCGCGTGTGTTCTGGAAACCGAGTTTCATTTCCAGCTTGTTGTCGAACGTGATTTTCTGCTTGTTGTTGTAGTTCGCTTCCAGTATGGCCGATGCCTGTAGGGAGTTGTTGCTCTCGCCGCCCTTGTGCCAGTTGCTCGAAATGTAGCATTGCAGGAATTGTAGCGAAACCTCGCTCGCCTTGAGTGTCCAGAAGTTGGGCCTGTGCGGCACCACTTTCAGGTCTTCCACGCCTCCCGCCACTGTCAGAGGGGGCGCATCCGCTTCGAGCAGGCTGTCCGTCACGATGGCGGCCAGGTTGAGTTCCGGCTTTACTTCTGCTACAGAGTCGGCCGCGGCCGTGGATGAGGTTGCCTGTGTGGTGTCGGCGGCAGCGTCGGCTTCCCGGATGAGGTGGGGAGCATGGGTGTACACCCAGTTCCACGCCTGGCTGGCGCGGTCCGTTACTTTCGCCTCGTGGCTCCGGCATGTGTCGGCCGACGGCCGTAGCAGGATGGCGCGGTTCACGGGGTGCATGTAGAAAGTCGGGTAAAAGAACAGGGAGCTGTACGTCGGGCTGACGATGGAGTCACCTCCCGCGCGCGACGAGCGCGACCGGCGCGCCAGTTCGCGCAGAGAGTCGATGGCTTGCGCCTCCACGCGGTTTCGTTTGGGAACGGTGGTTTGCGCGTAGGCCGTCTCCGTGAATGAGGCGGCCAATAGAGTCAGGAGGCTGAGCAGAACGTGACGTACATCCATAGGCGGGCACGCGGCCGGGGCGGGGCGTGTTCGGATTTTTCCGCTCGCAAAGGTAAGCAAAACCCCGCTACTGCCACCCTCTGCCTGCCTATAACTTTGCGTTGGGGCGGGCCTTTTTACATTTCGTCTGACTTTTTCGCATTTTTCCTGCGGCGAAAATCGGAAATCGGCCCTCGCGTTGCGTTTTTCCGCCCTGCTTGCGGAAAGTTTCAGGCTCGCGGAAACTTTTTCCTCCCTGCCGCTGGCGCAATGTAGGCTGAAAAAAGTGCGACGAAGCGCAGGACTTCCGTATCTTTGCCCCGTTGAAGAAAACAGAAGCGACAAATGAAGAGATTAAAACGGATTATTTTGTCTGGCTTTGTGCTCTTGGCCGCGTGGTACCCCGCCCCGGCCGACGCGCAGGGCGACGTGCGGACGACTTATGCCGTCGTGCGCGAGGGGCGCGTGACGTTTCAGGCGGCCGGCGTCGCCGAGCCGTTTCGGGTGCTTTTCCTGTCCGACACGCACTTCACGGTTGAGGACAGCCGGGGCGAGCCCTATCGTAAGTACAGCGAGCGGATGGGAGGCGCGGCCGTCCGCCCCGAAAACTATGGCGTCAGCAACGGGCGCGAGCGCCAGCTGCTCAAGGCGCTCGCGCAGGCCCGCAAGGATTCGGTCGAACTGGTCGTGCTGGGCGGCGACATGCTCAATTTCCCCTCCTTGGCGTCGGTGGACTCCCTGCTGGCCATCATGACGCACTCCGGGCTCGACTGGGTCTACATTGCCGGCAATCACGACTGGCACTACGAGGGCGAAGCCGGAACCTCCGCCGAGCAGCGCAGCCGGTGGGAGTCCACGGCCCTGGCTCCCTTGTACCAGGGGGGCGACCCCTTGGCGCGCGCCGAAGTCCGCCATGGGGTGAACCTCGTCTTTATCGACAACTCCACGCTCGAAGTCACGCCCGCACAGCTCGACTTCCTGCGCCGTGAGATCGCCCGGGGACTGCCCACGGTCCTTTTCATGCACGTGCCCGTCTATTTCCCGGGACAGAACATCGACTATAACTGTGGCCATCCCCAGTGGGACGAGGCCCACGACTGCTATTACGAGATCGAGCGGCGCCAGCCTTGGCCCAAGGAGGGACACACAGCCACGACGCAGGCCTTTTGCGAGCTGGTGCGCGAGTGTCCCCAAATCATCGGCTGCTTCGCCGGACACACCCACGAGCGCGCCATTGACTTCTACAACGGGCGACTTCAATACGTGGTCGGTGCCAATCACAGCGGCGATGCCGTGACGATTCGTTTCGAGCCGCCTGCGCGCTGAATCATCCCGGTCTTAGAAGGGCAGGGGCCGTTCTGGCCGTTTCGTTCATAAGGTCGGGACGGGCTGCGTCGTTCGTGCGGCGGAGGAGAGCAGCGGCTGTTGCCGCCGGGCCGGCGGGGTGTTCGCGCAGGGGCGGCCGTGGGGCGGTGTGCTGTACCGCCGGTGTTCGCCGAGGCTTGTCGCCGATAGTTGGTCGTCCGTGCCCGTTCGTTCCCTAAACTTACGTAACTTTGCGCCCGGGCGGAAAGGGGTAGCGGCTGTCCGTCCGGGCTGCGCGGGCCTATATTATTATAGGTGTTCCCGTCGGTGCCGGGTGGGGCAGGGCGCTTTCCTAAGTCCGCTTGAGTAATGAACCACAAATTTAAGCCAATGACCCACACCCGTCAACAACAGCTCGACGCCTTCAGCCGCCTGCTCGACATTCTCGACCGGCTCCGCGTCGAGTGCCCTTGGGACCGTAAGCAGACCAACCAAAGCCTCCGTCCCAACACCATCGAGGAAGTCTACGAACTCTGCGACGCCCTGCTCCGCGAGGACGACCGCAACATCTGCAAGGAACTCGGCGACGTCCTCCTCCACGTTCTTTTTTACGCCAAAATCGGTTCGGAGCACGACGCGTTCGACATTGCCGACGTCTGCACGCAGCTTTCCGACAAACTCGTATTCCGCCATCCCCACGTCTTCGGTGAAGCCCACGCCGACACCGCCGACCAGGTCTCCGACAACTGGGAACAGCTCAAGCAGCGCGAAAAGGGCGGCAACCGCACCGTTCTCAGCGGCGTGCCCGACGCTCTCCCGTCGCTCATTAAGGCCTACCGCGTGCAGGACAAGGCCAGCCACGTCGGTTTCGACTGGGAGCGTCCCGAACAAGTCTGGGACAAGGTACGCGAGGAGCTCCGCGAGTTCGAGGCCGAAGTTGCCCGCATGGACCACGACCGCGCCGAGGCTGAGTTCGGCGACGTCCTCTTCAGCCTTGTCAACGCTGCCCGCCTTTACCACATCAATCCCGACACGGCCCTTGAGCGCACCAACCGCAAGTTCATCCGCCGCTTCAACTACCTCGAAGCCCACACCCTCAAGCAGGGCCGCGACCTTCGCGACATGACCCTCGCCGAGATGGACGCCATCTGGGACGAAGCCAAGCGCCAGGAGGGCACGGACGGTCAGCCCTGACCCAGCCTGTCTTGCCCCGCATCGCGCCGAAGATTACGGGGACTACGACAGAATTTTCTATCGTAGTTCCCGTTTTTTCTATCGTAGTCCCAGAATTTTCTATCGTAGTCTCAGTTTTTACGGAGTCTATACCCTGTGTGGCAATCTCCGCGCGCGGCGGCAGGTAGGATACTGCCAAGTGGTGCGAAGTGCGTGCAATAACTACGGACACTGCCTGAAGTGCAATTTCAGCTGGGCAACAAAGCCGTTTTAGTACACAAAAAAAGTTAAAGTCGCAAAAAAATCACACGAAAGGTGTGTGAGTTTATTCCTGAAACCCATATATTTGCACTCGTTAAGGCGCAATAACAATTGGAATACTATGGTTCATAATGCGTTGACACCTATTCGAGCGGACCACGCCCATGTGCATTTAGCCCAGGGGCGTGCGGTGGTGTACGCATTCGCCGCCACGGGAATCCCACGAACCCCGAGTGTGCACCGGGCCTACCGCAATGCGGAGTCCGTGCGCTCGTGGGGAACATCTGTTCTGTCAGCGTTATGCGATTCGTCGCATTCTTCAGTCCCTTTCGAAACGAACCAAACAAAAACTACCACATATAGCAAATAAATTTAAGTCAAACTAAAAACTAAGAGCAATGAAAAAAGTTTATTTATGTCTTTTGGCAGGAGCGTCGCTCGCATTGGCGTCTTGCTCCTCTGACGACCTCACCGCGGTAGGCGGCGGGTCTGACAACGGCGGCGGTTCCACCTCGACCGAAATTCCGTCTTCTGACCTTACCGTGCCGATGGATAACTGGAAGAAAGCACGCATATCTGTGAAATCTCCGGTCAATACCCTCGTGTCCTTGTCCTACAATACGGAAGGTGAGGGCGAAACCGTTATCGTAAGTGACTATGTGGCTACGAAGGGTAGCAATGACATCGACGTGACGATTCCGGCTTACGTTGAGGACGTTACGTTGACCTATACTACGACTGACGGCGCGGAGGAAACGGTTACGGCCGCGCTTGACAAGTCGCTCGTCTCTTTGGAGGGCACACTGAGTAATTACACCGACTCTGAAGGTAAAACTTGGGAGTCTGTTCCTTTCCGCGTTCGTTATGAAGTAGGAGGCGAGACCCCGACGTTCCATGAGCATTGGACGCAATCCGGTAACGGTGATTGGATGTTGACGATTCATTATATGGTCTGCGACGAGTGGGAAAACGAGAAGATTGTTGAAATTCAGAACCCGGGTATTGATGTCGGAGGCGGCGATGAAGGAAATATCGACGGCGGAGAAATAGATTTGGAGGGCATTGACAATGTCGAGCAATTCTATACCGATGATGCTGAGGGCAACCTGACGTATCAAGGCACGACTTACAATACTTCCGGTGTCGTGATGTTCGACGCTAATTGGCCGTATCATACGGACTATAATAGCGAGTTTATCAGCAAGAATTATGGCCGTTTTGACTACAATGATGTAGTTGTTGATTACAACATCCAGTCGTTGATCATCGACTACGATAAGACCGGTAATGCCAAGTATTTTGCTGCCAACGCATATAAGGAAGGTATAACGGTTACGATGCACGTTCGTGCAGTCGGACATACGTCTCCTACTGAAGTCGGACTCAAGTTGGAAGGCATCGACGCCACCTATTTCAGCAATATGGCGGACCTTCAGAGCGGTGAAGGTGTTGAGATTTATCTCGCCGGAGGCCAGGGACGTCAGTATGAAGTACCCGAAGGAAGCCTTTCTGCTAAAGTAGAAACTGATGGTGGCTGTCCGGTTATTAAGATCGACGGCTTGCAGTATCTGAACTCTGACGAGTGGCGCCAGTCTCAGTATGTGCTTAATGACAGCGCTAAAATGGATGGAGTCCTCTATAACGTTGAGCGCTATACGAAGGTGTATTGGCTGGCTACGGGCGAAGACCGCGTGAACCGTACGGGTCCGCTCTTTACGGTTAAGGTTCATTTCAGCGGTAATCGTGCAGCAGTCTACGACAATAACGCAGCTCTTTCGGCTGCGATGGTGAAGACCTTTATTAATGGCGCCAAGAGTGCGAATCAGAACTTCTTTATTACGCTTCCCGGACGTGAGATTCACGTAGGTGGCTTTGCTCCGTTGACTTCTTTTGAAAGTAGCTATAATAATCTTAAGAATAATGCTACTTGGGGTAAGAATTTCACGGATGAGTATTATATCGCTCCCAATGGTTGCGTATGGGGTGTAAAGGCTCCGGTCCTTGTGAAGCACATCTATGAGGGCGAAAACTTTGCTGCAACGTATAAAGAGTTCAGCAAGTGGATAGAAAGCAAGGGCGAAGATGCTAAAGACTGGTACGATACGGGTAAGTTCAATGCCCAGTGTGATGATACGAATCTTGTCACGTACTGGTAATAGACGAGTTTTTAGTAGATAAAGAGCGCCTGTCTCCTATATGGAGGCAGGCGCTTTGCTTATGTAGACATGGCGAGCGCAGGATACAGTAAAAACAAGTTACCAAGATAAGTCTTTCTATATCACGAATCATGAAAATACCTCCTCTCGCTTGCTCATTTCCGCAGAAAGTCTTATATTTGCATCCGCTTAACAGGCCGTTAGTGAGCGGCTGGAGTAGATACTTAAGGATTAAGGAGAGATGGTAGAGTGGTCGATTACAGCAGTCTTGAAAACTGCCGTGCTGCGAGGCACCGGGGGTTCGAATCCCTCTCTCTCCGCAACCGATGCTGAAAGCCAGCAAGTTAAGAATTAGACGCTCGAAAAAGTACCCATAAATACTCTTTCGGGTGCTTTTTTTGCTGGAATGTATGCGGCGGGCTGCATCGGCCGCCCTTGTGGCACAGGCCGCCGATTGCGAGAGTTTTCCTTGTTTCTTTCGTTCATTACGTCGATAATCCGTAACTTTGCTGGCAAAGCTAATCACCTTTAACATAAAGAACACAGAAAATGGGAAAAGTATTGATTATCGGTGCCGGAGGCGTGGCTACCGTAGCGGCCCACAAAGTGGCCAAGAACGCTGATGTATTCACCGACGTCATGATAGCCAGTCGCACGAAGTCGAAATGCGACGCCATAGTGAAAGCCATCGGCAATCCGGCCATCCAGACCGCCCAAGTCGACGCCGACGACGTGGACCAGCTCGTGCGGCTGTTCGAGAGCTTCCGGCCTGACATCGTGATGAATCTGGCTTTGCCCTATCAGGACTTGACCATCATGGAGGCCTGCCTGAAGACAGGCGTCAACTACCTGGATACGGCCAACTACGAACCCAAGGACGAGGCTCACTTCGAATACAGCTGGCAGTGGGCTTACAAGGAGCGCTTCGAGCAGGCCGGACTGACGGCCATCCTTGGTTGCGGCTTCGACCCGGGGGTCACCAGTATTTACACCGCTTATGCCGCCAAGCACTACTTCGACGAGATTCAGTACCTCGACATCGTCGATTGTAACGCCGGCGACCACCATAAAGCATTCGCAACGAACTTCAACCCGGAGATTAACATCCGCGAAATCACGCAGAAGGGTCTTTACTGGGAGGACGGCAAGTGGATCGAGACCGAGCCCTTGGCCATCCATCGCCCCCTGACTTACCCCAACGTGGGACCGCGCGAGAGTTACCTGTTGCACCACGAGGAGCTGGAGAGCCTTGTGAAGAATTATCCGACCATTAAGCGCGCCCGTTTCTGGATGACTTTCGGACAGGAGTACCTCACTCACCTGCGCGTCATTCAGAACATTGGCATGGCCAGTATCAAGCCTATTAATTATAATGGTATGGAAATTGTCCCCTTGCAGTTCCTCAAGGCCGTGTTGCCCAACCCGCAGGACCTCGGCGCCAACTACGAGGGCGAGACGAGTATCGGTTGCCGCATCCGTGGCCTCAAGGACGGCAAGGAACACACCTACTATGTATACAACAACTGCTCGCATCGCGCCGCCTAC
The DNA here is from genome assembly GCA_944322325.1 of uncultured Alloprevotella sp. GTDB lineage: Bacteria > Bacteroidota > Bacteroidia > Bacteroidales > Bacteroidaceae > Alloprevotella. The sequence goes on along the minus strand of CALUOQ010000006.1, from coordinate 49,486 downwards.
GAGGAAACGGGAATGCAGGGCGTCAGCTACACCACCGGTGTGCCCGCTACCATCGGTGCTCGCCTGTTCATGCTTGGGCAGTGGAAGCGCCCGGGGGTGTGGAACGTCGAGGAGTTCGACCCGGATCCCTTCATGGACGAACTGAACAAGCAGGGGCTGCCTTGGCACGAAGTACACGACGGCGACATTGAGTTTGAAAAATAATCCCGACAAACATATCCGCATATGCAGGTAGGAGACAAGATACCTGAAGTCCTCGGTACGGACAGCGAAGGCCGCGTCCTTCGGCGGGAAGACTTTGCCGGGCGCAAGCTGGTCCTTTACTTTTATCCCAAGGACAACACCTCGGGCTGTACGGCCGAGGCTTGCAGCCTGCGCGACAACTACGCTTCGCTGCGGCAGGCGGGTTACGAGGTCGTAGGCGTCAGTGTAGACAGCGCGGTGTCGCACACCCGTTTCCGCGAGAAGTACGAACTGCCTTTCCCTCTAATTGCCGATACGGACAAGACTCTCGTCGAAGCGTTCGGCGTATGGGCCGAAAAGAAAATGTACGGCCGCACGTATATGGGCACACTGCGCACGACGTTTCTCGTTGATGAAAACGGAATCGTGGAGCGTATCGTCGCACCGAAGGAAATCAAAACAAAAACGCACGGCGAGCAATTGCTTTCGTGGCTTGCCTCTAAATAAACAGTAAACTCACTTTATGCCAACAGAACCCAATAACGAAAAGCTTAAGGCGCTGCAAGCCGCCATGGCCAAGATTGAAAAAGATTTCGGCCGCGGCTCCATCATGAAACTCGGCGACGACCACATCGAGAATGTCGAGGTCATCCCGACCGGCAGCATCGCACTGAATGCTGCGCTTGGCGTAGGCGGCTATCCCAAAGGGCGAATCATCGAAATCTTCGGTCCCGAAAGTTCCGGAAAAACGACACTCGCCATCCACGCCATTGCCGAGACACAGCGTGCCGGCGGTATCGCCGCTTTCATCGACGCCGAACATGCGTTCGACCGCTTTTATGCCGCCAAGCTGGGCGTCGATGTGCAGAACCTGCTCATTTCGCAGCCCGACAACGGCGAACAGGCACTCGAAATTGCCGACCAGCTTATCCGTTCGGCGGCCATCGACATCATTGTCGTAGACTCTGTGGCCGCCCTGACACCCAAGGCCGAACTCGAAGGCGACATGGGCGAAAACAAAGTCGGTCTTCAGGCCCGCCTGATGAGCCAGGCGTTGCGCAAGCTCACTTCGACCATCAGCAAGACCAATACTACGTGTATCTTCATCAACCAGCTGCGCGAGAAAATCGGCGTCATGTTCGGAAACCCCGAGACGACAACCGGTGGTAATGCGCTGAAATTTTACGCCAGCGTGCGTCTTGACATCCGTAAGATACAGACCCTTAAGGACGGCGATACGCCCATCGGCAACCAAGTGCGCGTCAAGGTTGTCAAGAACAAGGTGGCGCCTCCGTTCCGTAAGGCTGAGTTCGAAATCACTTTCGGTGAGGGCATTTCGCACGTCGGCGAAATCGTGGACCTCGGCGTGGAGCAGGGCATCATCAAGAAGAGCGGCTCGTGGTACAGCTACAGCGACACCAAGCTGGGCCAGGGCCGCGACGCCGTCAAGAAGATGCTGACCGACAACCCCGAGCTGTGCGAGGAACTGGAAGGACTCATCGCGCAGTCGCTGTCTGAGAAAAACTGATTACTCATTTCATAAAAACACATTCAGTTATGAAACCTACATTGTTCCTCCTTGCTGCCGGCATGGGTAGCCGCTACGGAGGTTTGAAGCAGCTCGATGGACTGGGCCCCAACGGCGAAACCATCATGGACTACTCTATCTACGACGCCATCCACGCCGGTTTCGGCAAGCTGGTGTTTGTCATTCGCAAAGACTTCGAGCAGGATTTCCGCGACAAGGTGCTGAGCAAGTACGAGGGGCATATCCCGTGCGAACTCGTATTCCAGTCGCTCGACGCGCTGCCCGAGGGCTTCACTTGTCCGGAAGGCCGAACCAAGCCTTGGGGTACGAACCATGCGCTGATGATGGGCGAAGACGTCATCAAGGAACCCTTTGCCGTCATTAACTGCGACGACTTCTACGATCGTGATGCCTTCCGCGTCATGGGCAAGTTCCTGAGCGAGCTGCCCGAGGGTTCGAAGAATACGTACGCCATGGTGGGCTTCCGTGTCGGCAATACACTGTCCGAGAGCGGCACGGTGTCGCGCGGCATCTGCGAAACCAACGAGAAGGGCTACCTGACGTCCGTCGTAGAGCGCACCAAGATTCAGCGCATCGACGGCACGGTGAAGTACCTCGACGAGAACGACCAGTGGGTCGCCGTGGCCGACACGACGCCGGTGTCCATGAACTTCTGGGGATTCACGCCCGATTATTTCGCGTACAGCAAGGAGTACTTCAAGACGTTCCTGAGCGATCCGAAGAATATGAGCAACCTGAAGAGCGAGTTCTTCATTCCGCTTATGGTCGACAAGCTCATCACGGACGGCACGGCTACCTGCCAAGTGCTCGACACTGAGAGCAAGTGGTTCGGCGTTACTTACCCGGAGGACCGTCCTGCCGTTGTCGAGAAGTTCAAGAAGCTGGTAGAAGACGGCGTTTACCCCAACAAACTCTTCTAAGCGTCCGGCTTAGTCTACGATTACACACAAAGGAGGCCCGTTCCGCTGAGGGAATGGGCCTCTTTCGTTGTATTGGTGTCTGTGTGGTTTCAGTCGAAACGCTTCCAAAAGATGCGGACGGAGTTGAGCACGGCCAACAGGGCCACGCCGACGTCGGCAAACACGGCGGCCCAAAGCGACGCGAAACCCAGCGCACCGGCTGCGAGCACGACGATCTTGATGGATATAGCCCCGACGATATTCTGGTGGACGATGGTTCGTGTGGCCCGTCCGATGCGGATGGCCGTGGCCACCCGCGAAGGTTGGTCCGTTTCGATAACGACGTCTGCGCTTTCGATGGCAGCGTCCGAGCCTAGTCCGCCCATCGCTATCCCGACGTTGCTCAGTGCCAGCACGGGGGCGTCATTCATGCCGTCGCCCACAAATGCCACATACTGCCCGGGTGTTTGAGCTTTATTCTCTACGATGCGCGCCTTGTCTTCGGGCAGCAGGTCACCATGAGCTTCTGTCAGCCCCAATCGGCCGGCATAAGCGTTGACCACCTCTTGACGGTCGCCCGAAAGCAGGCCTATGTCTTTTACTCCCAAGTCATGCAATTGCTTGATGGCTTCCGCGGCGTCTTCTTTAAGCAGGTCAGCCAGCCAAAATGCACCGGCGTAAAGACCATCGACGGCGCAGACCACCATCGTCGCCGCCCCAGTTATGATAGTGTCGGTCGGCACTTGCATACCTCGGCTTTTCAGAAAAGCCGCACTGCCGACAAGCACGCTGTGACCGTCAATCGCAGCCTCGACGCCGTGGCCTGACGTTTCTTGTATATTTTCTACGTGTGGCAGTTCGACGCCTCGGCTTTCGGCGTAGCGGACAATGGCCCGCGCCACGGGGTGCGTGCTGCCTTGCTCGGCTGCCGCTGCCAGACGGAGCAGGCCCACGAGGTCGCTGTCGGCTGGTCGGACCTCGACCACGTCGAAGCGTCCCGTGGTCAGTGTACCTGTCTTGTCGAACATTACGCTGTTCACTCGTGCCATGGCGTCCAGATAGTTGCCGCCTTTGAAAAGAATGCCCAGGCGCGACGCTGCGCCGATGCCCGAGAAGTATCCGAGCGGCACGCTCACCACCAAGGCACACGGGCACGATACCACGAGAAAAACAAGGCCGCGGTACAGCCATTCGGAGAACGAGTAGGCGAATGCCGGGACGGCGAGCGACACTACGGCCGGAACGGATACGACAAGTGCGGCCAATACGATGACCGCCGGCGTGTAGATGCGAGAGAAGCGGCGGATGAACAATTCGGTCGGTGCCTTGCGCCCGGAGGCGTCGTGCACCAGATCGAGAATGCGGGCTAGGGCACTCTGGTCGAAGGGCCGGCTGACGCGCAGGTGCACCGTGCGGTCCGTCGCTATCATCCCAGCCAAGGCTTCTTCGCCCCGCCGCAACGTGCGCGGCAGGCTTTCGCCCGTCAGAGCCGAAGTGTCCATCTGTGCCTCGGCTTCTTCGAGCCGCCCGTCCAGCGGGATACGACCGCCCGGCTTCACCTCGATGGTCTCGCCCGGGATGACGTCTGCCGCAGCCACTTCGGCATATCCCCCTTCGCGGAGCACGCGGGCCCGTTCGGGCCGCGTGTCGAGCAGTTGTCCGATATGGCGTGTGGCGCGGTCGACGGCGCCGTGTTGCAATGTCTCGCCGATGGTGTAGAAAAGCATGACGGCGACGGCCTCGGGGTATTCGCCGATGGCGAACGCTCCGACAGCACTCACCACCATCAGCGTAAATTCGTTGAAGTAATCGCCTGAGCGCATGGTTTCCCATGCCTCGCGGGCAACGGGCAGACCGACGGGAAGAAAGGCGACGGCAAACCAAATTTTCCGCACGTATCCGTCAGTAAACCATTCCGCTCCGGTGTGCGCGGCCACCATGCCCACCGCCAGCAACAGCAGTGATACAGCAGGGGCCACCCATACGCTCATGCCGCCGTGGTGGGCACTGTGGTGATGGTGGTGGCAGGCCGTGCAGGCCATCGCATCGGTCGCATTTCCTTTCCTCTCCATAGTCAACTTTATTTTTACGGTTTCTGCCCGCAAAGGTAGGGAGAACCGTTTGCAGTCCGGTTGCAAACATTACCGTGAGCGGGGTTGCACAATCCGTAAAAAAGGTAATCGAGCGAGTGTTAGTATTCGTTAACTTTGCAGCAATGAACCTGCCGCCATACGTGGCCACAGCATCAGCAAATGCCTAAGTCATCTACATCAAAGGTCTCCCGCAAAAAGAACAAGGAAGGAATCCTGGACTTGAAGACCGTCAACGAGTGCAACAAATGTCTGGGTGCGGAGACGCTCCACCCCCAGGCAAGCGTTATCAACCTCGACGGAGCCGACCTTCGGCAGGCCGGCGTCAAGTTCGAGTTCTATGCCGTTTTGCTCATCGATGAGTGTGCAGACGGGTGCTGTTGTTGCGGCCGTCGTTACTACGACTTTGCGACGGCCACGATGGTTTTTCTCACGCCGGGCGAGGTGTTCCGCTTGGACGCCGCTGGCGCTTTGCCGCCCAAAGGCCTGCTGCTGGCTTACCATCCCGATTTGTTGTTTCGCACGGCTCTTAACAGGCACATCAACGACTACACTTTCTTTTTTTACCGCAAGGAGGAAGCTCTCCATTTGTCGCAGCGCGAACGTCGGACTGTAGTAAAATACTTCGACGATATCAATGAGGAACTGCACCATCCCATCGATGCGCACAGTCGTACGCTCGTTTCGCGGCTCATTGAACTGCTTCTGGACTATTGCACGCGTTACTATGAACGTCAACTCATTACGCGCGAAAACAAGAACAGAGACCTTATGGGCAAACTCGGCCGCCTCGTCGACCACGGCATCGAGGCCGGTCTGCTCAGTGACGGACATGGCCTTACGGTGGACTACTGTGCCGACCGGCTCGGCCTCTCTCCGGCTTATTTCAAGGATTTGCTGAAGTTCGAAACGGGCAAGTCGTTCGCTGAATACCTGCTCCATAAACGCCTGGCGGCCGCCAAGCGTATGTTGCTGACCCCCAGTGCGTCGCCCGCCGTCGTGGCCCGACGTCTGGGCTTTGCCAGTACACAGCAGTTCAGTTTCATTTTTAAGAAGCTCACCGGCGTGGCTCCCGCCGACTATAGGTTCTCAAGCAACTGACGTCGGACGAACAAAATGCGGCTCGCCGCACGTTTCTACAAAAGTTACCCAAGTTGTTTTTCATACCTGTATAACTTCTTTCTTCGGGTACGGGGCAAAAAGAATCCCGGCTGGAAAGTCGTTGCGCATCGCCGGATGCGACGGTCGTCGCCGTGCAGGGTGTAACCGGAAGCAACGCTGTACATCACATGTAGCCCTCAGTTTCAAGCGAACATACACATAACAAGATGAAGCCCCGCGATGTCTTTGTCGCGGGGCTACGTTTGTTTTGGGCCACGCACCGTTGGCAACGGGCGTGCCGGCGGGAATACGGTTTCTTTACTCATTATCCGCCGGGGAAGTGATTTCCCCATAGAAGTAGTACCACCAGTATGTGTGTCCGTAGTCCTTGTACGTAAGGTTGCGCCGTTCGGTTTGAGTGCCTGCTTGCTGGCGGAGTGCCTCGAAGTCCTTGTAATTTGTTGTTACAACTGGGTCTTCGTAAAGGTAGAGCGGCTTGGTCCGCGTCTGTCTGTAAAGGGTAAGCGCTTCACTATATGCCGTAGGAAGAGCCGCCGAGAGACTATCTGTGGCGGGGTAGTAGAGCCTGAGTTCGTGGGCAAATCGGTCGAGGTCCTTTTCGAGCAGGAGAGCACAGAGACGATAATTGCGGGCGGAAAGGTTACCTTGCAGGGCCGCTTGACGAACGGGACCGTCGAAGTATTTCCTGGCGTCGCCTCCCAGATAATCGTGGGCGGACAGGCGGCGGTAAAACTCGTGCACGGGGAAACCGAGAGCGGACGCGTCGGCAGGGAGCAGGAGCAGGCCTCGGCAGCCATAAACTTGCGGATAGCGGAAAAGTCTGTCTGCCAGTTTTCCTTCGCGGTCAAGGGCCAGGGCGCGCAGCGCTGTCAGGCGGGGCGAAGTGGCTAAGGATTTTTCGCCGATGGTTAAGGCACGTTCGGTTTGTTCCTCGACCAGAAGACGGGCCACCCTCAGTTCGAAGTGGCGGGCATCGTTCGTGTTGCCGATGAGTCCGGTGCAAACGCAGATGGCGCATAAACCAAGGAGGTTCTTGCTGTAAATCTGTATCCACGACGGGGGCGTACATCGTGGAACTTTGTGCTTGGCGACAGCCAGGCAGATGCCCCATGCGAGGGTTGCCGCTCCGATGCCGACCCACGTACTTGTCCGGTACGGGACTGCGGTCAGCAGGATAAGCAGCAAGGCCGATGGAAAGACGACAAGGGCGGACGCCCCATCAGGAAGCGGACGAAGCAACCGCGCTGTCACAGTACAAACCAACACAAGGAGCAGCGTGATGATCAAGGCGCATGAAAACGGGGCATATCCAAGCACTCCGTCCGTGATAGTCGTCAGTATCACAGCCAAGTAGTCGCTCTGCATGAAGTAAAGGTACAAGAACGCAAACAGCGCGAAAAGCAGGCTCATCAGCAGGTCTGCTTTTCGCGTGGTCACTTCCTGACGCGACGTGTTCCGGCGGAATACGTTTTTCATGCGGGATTGTCTTGCGAAGGCTTTTTCTTGAGTACTACGGCGGAGCGTGCGGGGATATAAAGCTTGAGCCAGCCTTTCCCGTCGCGCTTGAGCAGCGGGTCGAAGTTGGTCAGGTGAGGCACACTGTCGTCGGCCAGTCCGTTGCCACCGAAGGCCTTTGCGTCGGTGTTGAGAATGACATCATATTCACCCTCGGGAACCATGAAACCATAGTCGGTGTAACTGCGCGTGGGGCTGAAATTGAATACAAACACAGTGTCCGAGCGGCTGTAGGCCAGTATCTGGTCGTCGTCGTTGTGCCAGATTTCAACGACCGGGCACTTGGGCATCGACTTGATTTGCTTCAGGCAGGTCAGCATCTCGCGGTCGAAATCACCCAAGTAGTGGTAGCAGAGTTCGTGGTTGTCGACCAAGTTCCACTGGCGGCGTGCATATTTGTAGCTCCAGCCGTTGCCTTCGCGCGGGAAGTCAATCCATTCGGGATGGCCGAACTCGTTGCCCATGAAGTTGAGGTAGCCGCCGTTGATGGTAGAGGCCGTAAGGAGGCGAATCATCTTGTGAAGCGCGATACCCCGATGCACGGTTCCGTTCTCGTCGCCCTTGCGGAAGTGCCAGTACATGTCGGCATCGATGAGGCGGAAGATGATGGTCTTGTCGCCGACGAGTGCCTGGTCATGGCTTTCGCAGTAGGAAATGTTGTGTTCGTCGGCGCGACGGTTGGTGACTTCCCAGAACAGGCTGCTGGGTTTCCAGTCCTCGTCGCGGCGTTCCTTGATGATTTTAATCCAGTAATCGGGGATGTTCATTGCCATGCGATAGTCGAAGCCGTAGCCGCCGTCCTTGAACGGGGCGGCCAGTCCGGGCATACCGGAGACTTCCTCTGCTATCGTTATGGCGTGGGGATTGACTTCGTGGATGAGTTGATTCGCCATAGTGAGGTAGCAAATCGCGTTGTCGTCCTGGTGGCCGTTGAAGTAGTCGCCGTAACCGCCGAAAGCCTCTCCGAGGCCGTGGCTGTAGTACAGCATGGACGTGACGCCGTCGAAGCGGAAACCGTCGAAATGGAACTCTTCAAGCCAGTACTTGCAGTTGGAAAGCAGGAAGTGGATGACTTCGTTTTTCCCGTAATCGAAGCACAGGCTGTCCCACGCCGGATGTTCGCGCCGCGCGCCCTGATAGAAGAACTGGCAAGGGTCGCCAGCCAAGTTGCCGAGTCCTTCGACCTCGTTTTTGACTGCGTGGCTTTGGACGAGGTCCATGATGACGGCAAGTCCCATTTTGTGGGCCTCGTCGATGAGTTGCTTCAGTTCGTCGGGGGTGCCGAAGCGGCTGGAAGGCGCAAAGAAACTCGACACGTGGTAGCCGAAACTGCCATAGTAGGGGTGTTCCTGAATGGCCATGATTTGGAGGCAATTGTATCCGTCCTTGACGACGCGCGGCAGGATGTTCTCGCGGAATTCGTTGTAGGTCCCGACCTTTTCGGCGTCCTGGGCCATGCCGACGTGGCATTCGTAGATAAGCAACGGGGTGCGTTTGGGGCGGAACGACTTCTTCTGGAACACGTAGGGGTGGGTGGGATTCCACACTTGGGCACTGAAAATTTTAGTCTCGTCGTCCTGAACCACACGCTGGCACCAGGCAGGTATGCGTTCGCCGCAACCGCCGTCCCAGTAGACCTTCATTTTGTAGAGGTCCAAGTGTTTGAGCGCCTTGAGTGGGAGCTTGATTTCCCAGTTGCCGGTTCCCTCAATACGGTGTAGCTTATAGGCCTCCGTTTCCTGCCATTGGTTGAAGTCGCCGATGAGATATATGGCTGTGGCGTTAGGGGCCCATTCGCGGAAGACCCAGTTGCGGCCTGTACGGTGAAGACCGAAATAAAGATAGCCGTCGGCGAAGTCTGCGAGCCGGCCGGTGCCGTTCGTGAGTTCGCCGATTTTTGCGAGGGCGTGGTTGTGTCGTCCTTCGATGGCTTCGTTGAAAGGTTGCAGCCAAGGGTCGTTCTTGACCAGCTTCAGGAATTTGGGGCGGGGCGCCCTTTTTGTCGCGTTTGCCATAGTCGAATGGTATTGAAAGGTGAGTATATGCGTAATTATTGCGGGACTACGCGTCCGTTCTCGTAGGTTCCCCTTCGGGTGACGTTTCCGTTGGCGTCGCGCTCGACGAATGGGCCATCCTTTTCACCGTTTTTGTAGTATCCCTCGAAACGCGTGCCGTCGCTATATTCTTCGATGCACTTTCCGTGTTTTTTGCCTTGCAGGAACGAGCCCTTGAATTTTTCGCCGGAAGCCAGTCTGAGGACTCCTTCGCCGTCCATCTGGTTGTCCTTCCAGTCCCCTACGTACACGTCACCGTTTTTCCATTTATACGTGCCGCGTCCGTTACGGTTGTTGTTCTCCCATTGTCCGCTGTACACGGCGCTGTTTTTCCACGTGAAGGTACCCTCGCCGTGTTGCTCGCCGTTCAGGAATTGCCCGACGTAGGTGTTCCCGTTGGCAAAGGTGAAGATGCCGCTTCCCGTGCGCTCGCCGTCCTGGTAGTCGCCTTCGTAGACATCGCCGTTGCGGAACTTGTATATTCCTTTGCCGTTTTGCACGTCGTCCTTCCAGTTCCCGACATAGGCATCGCCGTCAGAATAAGTGAAAGTGCCTTGTCCGTTGCGTTGGTTGTGGGCCCACATGCCTTCGTAGCGCGAGCCGTCGTTCCAGTCGAAGACACCCTTTCCGCTTTTCTGGTCGTCCTTCCATTGGCCTTTATAATAGGCACCGTTGGCGTAGCGGTAGGTGCCTTGTCCGTCGCGCATGTCGTTTTTCCAGTCGCCTTCGTAGACATCGCCGTTGTAGTAGTACATCGTGCCGTGGCCTTCCTGATAATCGCGAAACCAGAGTCCTTCGTAGCGGTTGTTGTTGCGAAAATAGAAAGTACCTTTGCCGTGCTGCTGGTCCTGAAACCATTGTCCTTCATACTTTTCGCCGTCCGTAAAGGTGTAGATGCCATAGCCTTGTCGCTTTCCCTTGACGTATTCGCCCTCATAGGTGTCGCCGTTCTTGAAGAGTGTGCGTCCCTTGCCGTTGGGCTTGTTGTTAAGTAGTTCGCCGCTGTACACGGCACCGTCTTTGAACGTGTAGCTGCCGATTTTCATTTTCTGCGCCAATGCGGTCGTACTCATGCACAGCAGCAGGCTAAGTGCAAGGATTATGTGTCGATGGGTCATGTTTGTCATTCTGTAGATGGGCGTAGTGAGAAGTAAGTTCAAGCGTGGGATTTCAAGTACTGTTCAGCGCGCAAGAGGTCATCGGGGGTATCGATGCCTACGGTTTCGACGTTGGTCTGCCGGACTTTGATCGTATATCCGGCGGAGAGCCAGCGCAACTGTTCGAGCGATTCGGCCACTTCGAGGGGCGAGGGGGAGAGCCGGGTGATGGCACGTAGCACGTCGGCACGATAGGCGTAGAGCCCGATATGCTTGTAGTAAGTGTGTTTGTTGAGCCATTGCTCGGGTGCTTCACCGCGGAAGTAGGGGATGACGGAACGACTGAAGTAGAGCGCATTCGAGTGGTTGTCTATGACGACCTTGGGGCTGTTAGGATTGCTCAGCGTCGCCCAACTGTCGGTCGTGGGGTCGAACGGTTTTACGAGCGTGGCAATCTGAGTCTGTTCATCTGTTTCAAAACATTCTTTAATGGCGGTCAGTTGCGTGACGTCGATGAAAGGTTCGTCGCCCTGTACGTTGACCACTACGTCCGCGTGTCCGCCAACGCGTTCCAGCGCTTCCGCGCAGCGGTCGGTACCGCTTCTGTGGTGTGAACCGGTCATTACGGCTTTCCCGCCGAAACTTGTTACACAGTCCGCAATGCGCGGGTCGTCCGTGGCGACGTATGTGTCGTCGAACACGGTCTGGACACGCTCGTAGACCCTCTCTACGATGGGGCGTCCGGCGAGTTGGGCCAGCGGCTTGCCCGGGAAACGCGTCGAGGCGTAGCGGGCCGGTATGATAGCAATGTATTTCATTTTATCTTCACTGATGTGCTTGTAGTACTCTGGTAGGGTCAATCGAAAATCACGTCGACTCCCGTAGTGGGCGGAGGTGGAGGCGTTTCGTCCACAACGGTTTCCACGGAGTCTGTCGGCAGACGGTTTCCGCACGGGTCGAAGTCTTCGGGCAAATTGAACTGCTCGTCTTCGGTGTAGCCGAGCGCTTCGTCCCGGAACACTTTGCGCATGTAGTAAGCCCAGATGGGCAGGGCCGACGAGGCGCCTTGGGCGTAGGTCATTTGGTTGAGGTGGATGTCGCGGTCCTCGCCGCCGACCCAGCAGGCGCTCACCAAACGCGGCGTAAAGCCTACGAACCAGCCGTCGGAGTTGTTGTTCGTCGTGCCGGTTTTTCCGCCGATGGGGGCGGTGAAGTGGTACTTGAACCGCAGACGGCCGGCCGTACCCTGGTCGACGACGGCGCGCAACATGTCTATCATCTTGTACGAGCTCTCCTCGCTGATGACTTCGTTCATGCGGGGCTGAAACTCTGCGATAACGTTCCCTTGATTGTCCTCTATCCGCGTTACGAAAAGGGGAGCGGTGCGTATTCCTTTGTTAACGAAAACCGTGTATGCGCTGGCCATTTCGCTGACCGAAATGTCGCACGAACCGAGGCAAAGTGCCATCGAGGGATGTATCTCGCGGTTCATTACGCCGAACTCGTGCAGCAGGGCCGCGAAACGCTGACCAGTGGGGTCGACATCGTGCATCAGCGCTGCTGAAATCCAGTTGTTCGACCGCGAAAGTCCCCACTTGAGTGTCACAGATTCGCCATAGCGCGACTGACTGGTGTTGCGCGGCGTCCAGGGGCGGCCGGCCACGTAATAAGTGCGCTGCACGTTGAGTATTTCGTCGCACGGCGTCCGCCCGTCCTGCATGGCAAGGGCGTAGAGGAACGGCTTGACGGTCGAGCCGACCTGCCTGCGGCCCATCGTACACATGTCGTACTGGAAATGGGCGTAGTCCAAGCCGCCCACGTAAGCTTTCACGTGACCGTTTGTGGGGTCCATCGACAAAAAGGCGGAGCGCAGGAAAGCCTTGTAGTAACGGATGGAATCCATGGGCGTCATGACCGTGTCGACATCGCCGTGGTAGGAATATACTGTCATGGGGACAGGTTCGGCAAAGGAGCGCTCGATTTCGCTGTCGCTGGCGCCGGAGGCTTTCAAGGCCCGATAGCGGTCGCTCAGGCGTACGGCCTTTTGCAGGATGGCGTCCACTTGGCTTTTGGTCAGGGCGGAAGAGTAGGGATAGGTCTTCGAACCTTTTTTCTGTCGCTCAAACAGAGGCTGCAAATAAAGGGCCACGTGAGCGCGCACCGACTCTTCGGCGTACCGTTGCATTCGCGAATCGATGGTGGTGTATATCTTCAGTCCGTCGGTGTAGATATTATAATTGTATCCGTCGCGTTTGTAGTTTTTGTTGCACCAGCCATAAAGCGGGTCGCGCTCCCACGCTACCGAGTCTTCGTAGTACTGTTGTTTTTGCCAGGCGTAATAGTCATTCGGGTCGGGCTTGCGGGCCATGAGCACGCGGCGAAGATATTCGCGCAGGTAGGTAGCGCTTCCTTCCTTATGGTCCGCGCGGTGGAAATTCAGGGTCAGGGGTTCCTGGCTCAGCGTGGCCACTTCGGCATCGCTCAGGTAGCCCGCCTTACCCATCTGCGAGAGCACCACGTTGCGCCGGTCGCGACAGCGTTCGGGGAAACGGACCGGGTTGTAGTACGAGGGATTCTTGCACATGCCGACGAGCGTGGCCGCCTCGCAGGTGGTCAGGTTGATTGGCAGTTTCCCGAAATACGTGGAAGCTGCGGTCTTGATGCCGACGGCACTGTGCAGGAAATCGAAGTAGTTGAGGTAAAGCGTCAGAATCTCCTCCTTTGTGTAACGGCGCTCCAGTTCGACGGCGATGACCCACTCAATGGGTTTCTGGAGCAGACGCTCAGCCGTGGAGGATGCCGTGGCGGAGTACAATTGCTTGGCCAGCTGCTGGGTAATGGTGCTGCCGCCTCCCGCCGAGGTGTTGCCCAGAATGCCACGTTTGACTACGGCGCGCGCCACGGCGCGCGCGTCGATACCCGAGTGGCGCATGAAACGTACGTCCTCTGTGGCGATAAGAGCTTCGACAAGGCGCGGCGAAATGTCGTCGTAGTCGACGAATATGCGGTTCTCGCTTCGGGACCAGGTTCCTAAGAGCTTTCCGTCGGCCGATACGATTTGCGAGGCGAAACGGCTGATAGGATTTTCGAGGTCTTCCAAAGGAGGTACATAGCCTATGAGACCCTTGGCTATGGCCGTGAAAAAGCTGGCTGTCGCCAACAAAGTCAAGGCGAAGCATATCCAAAGGATGCAAATGAACTTCTTTCTCATAAAGTGTAGGCGGAAACCGTCTGCAAACTTACGACAAAAATTGAAAACCCACTCCATCTTTCCACGTCAAAATCCGGGGACGGCACGCGAAAGACCTCGAACGGAACGGCATTCGTCGACTTCCCGAAACGTAAAACGGCGATGTGGAATAACGATGCCCCCTCTGTGAGAAATAGTCGTAGTCGAAAGATTTCCTGTCGTAGTCTTCGTTTTTCCTATCGTAGTCCTAGGAATTTCTATCGTAGTACTTGTTTTTCGGGTCGGTGCGGTTTGTCTTTCCTCTGCGGCGATTGTGTGTGGTCTTGGCCAAAAAAAACATCGGAAGACTGGCTTTTCATGGAAAAAGTTGTACTTTTGCACATCGAAACATTTATCCGCGTCGCAGCCCCCTCGGCGTGTGAAACCCATCCTCAACGATATTTCTTAAATTCTTTGCGATGTCAGGCACGGACGTAAGTCTTGTCGTGCTCGCGTAAGAACAAACCCAATCCATATGCCACTTTATACGAAAGAGCAATTAAGCAGCAAAGACGAACTTGAGCTGCACCGAATCGCGGAAGAGCTCCACGTCGACAATGCCGGCTCGACGGACAAGGAAACGCTGATTTACGCTATCCTTGACGGACAGGCCGAGCAGAATGCGGCTGAGCAGAAAACACCCAAGCGGCGTACGCGCATCGTGAAAAAGGATGTCGACCACGTTTATTCGGCGTCGAAAACCAAAACGGAGAGTTTTGAGAAAAGCGAACCGAAGCGCCGTGGCCGCACCGCGGCCGCACAAGAGCCGGCCAAGCCCGAGGCTGTGAAGGAAAGCAACGAAGAAGAAACCGTCAGCACCGAAAACAACAAACCTGCTACCGTTAAGCGCAAACAGGAGAAGACCGCCATTCCTGAAAGCCAGGCGTCACTACCGTTTGCCGACGAGGAGAATGTTCAGGAAGTCGAACCGTCCCCCATAGCGGAGGAACCAGCCGAAGAGCAGAGCGAAGAACCTGCGGTTTCCGGCGAAACCGAAAATCCGGAGCTGCCGAACGAGGAAAACACCGAGGAACCCGAGCCCGCAGCTGAGGACGGAGAAAATAACATGTCCGGTGTGCTTGCGGCGCTGGACGACGACGTCGATTTTATCCCTATCGAAGATATACCTGTCATAGAAAACAGTGTTTACGAGGATGTGAACAGCGAGTTTGTCAGCAAGTTCGAGCGTGCCAAGCAGAATGTCTCTTCCATGGGAAGTTACGAGCGCAGTATGGGCAGTCTGCCTACAAATACGCTTCGCTCCGCATTCAATTTCGACAACATCCTCACGGGCAACGGCGTCTTGGAAATCATGCCCGACGGCTTCGGTTTCCTGCGTTCGGCCGACTTCAATTATCTTTCCTCGCCCGATGACATTTACGTGTCGCAGAACCAGATCCGCCTGTACGGCCTGAAATCGGGCGATATAGTGGAGGGCGCCGTGCGCGTGCCGAAAGAAGGCGAAAAATACTTCCCCCTCGTTGACGTGAAGTCTATCAACGGCTTGTCGCCCGCCGACATACGCGACCGCGTCCCCTTTGAGCATTTGACGCCGCTCTTCCCTGACGAAAAATTCAACTTGTGTTCGGGTCGCGGTGACTCTATGTCGGTGCGCATTGTCGACCTGTTCACGCCGATAGGCAAGGGACAGCGTGCCCTCATCGTAGCTCAGCCCAAGACGGGTAAGACGCTGCTGATGAAAGAGATTGCCAACGCCATTGCAAAGAACCATCCCGAAACTTATCTCATGATGTTGCTCATCGACGAGCGCCCGGAAGAAGTTACCGACATGGCCCGGACCGTCAACGCCGAAGTCATAGCCTCGACGTTTGACGAGCCCGCTGCGCGCCACGTCAAGATAGCCAGCATCGTCCTTGAGAAAGCCAAGCGCATGGTTGAGTGCGGCCACGATGTCGTCATCTTCCTTGATTCTATCACCCGCCTGGCCCGCGCCTACAACACCGTTTCTCCCGCTTCGGGCAAAGTGCTTTCGGGTGGTGTCGACGCCAATGCGCTCCAGAAGCCGAAGCGTTTCTTCGGTGCCGCCCGCAACATTGAGGGAGGCGGTTCGCTCACCATCATAGCCACCGCGCTCATCGACACGGGCTCCCGAATGGACGAAGTCATCTTCGAGGAGTTCAAGGGAACCGGCAACATGGAGCTCCAGCTCGACCGTACGCTGAGCAACAAGCGTATCTTCCCGGCCGTGAACATCGTGGCTTCGTCCACCCGCCGCGACGACCTTTTGCAGGACGCCCAGACGCTGAACCGCATGTGGGTGCTTCGGAAGTACATCGCCGACATGAATCCGATCGAGGCCATGACGGAATTGCAACGCCGCATGGAGGGAACGAGAAACAACGAGGAGTTCCTCCTTTCGATGAACTCATAAGCGCAACTGTTTGTCGCGCAAGCTTTTGGGGCGTATCCGCACGATGCGGATGCGCCCCTGCTTTTTTGATAGTCGGTATGGAATGCAATCCCCGGTCTCCGCTCGTTCCGATGGGGCATCCAGTTGATTCGGTGGTCATACGGAGAGTGTGGCCGATTGCTTCTGGAAAAACTGTCAGGCGAACGGGCAGCACGCGTGGGAAAGTTGTAACTTTGCGGGAAAATCCGAGTTATCAAGACCCTAAGGAAAATAATGCGCGGCATAGTAGGTTTCGTTATTGGCACCTACGCTTTGTTGTATGCCGCCGTGAACCTGCCCGCCAGCCGCGACCTGCTCACGCGGACCGTGGCCCGCACGCTGAGCGAACACGTCGGGGCCAAAGTTGCCATCGGCGACATCGAGGTCGGACTGTTCAACCGTGTGACGCTGCGCGACGTCAGCCTGACCGATCCGTACGGGCGGTCTTTGCTGTCGGGACGTCTCATTTCCGCCAAAATAGCGTTAGCTCCGCTGTTCGAGGGAAAAATTTCACTCCACACTATAGCCCTGCTCGACCTCGACGTGAGGCTTCATCAGGACCAGGCGGGCGGGCCTACCAATATCCAGTTTCTTATTGATGCTTTCAGTTCCGGGAAGAAGAAAAGCTCCTCGAAGCTCGATTTGCGCGTCAATTCGCTTATCGTGCGGCGCAGTCACGTCAGTTGGGACAAACGTTACGAACCGTGGACGGACGGACGTTTCGACGTCAATCACCTTGACCTGAGCGATATCGACGCCAACGTGAGTCTGAAGACGCTTACGCCGGACTCCCTGAACCTGCGCGTGCGCAACCTCAGGCTGCGCGAACGCAGCGGGCTGGCTGTCGATAAACTGACGCTACGCCTGGCGGCCAACCGGCGCCGATGTGATATTGAAGGATTCACTCTCGACCTTCCCGAGAGTCACGTGGAACAAAAGGAGCTCACTTTGCGTTACGACACGCGCGACTTTCTCCCCTCGCTTCGTGTAGAGGGCGAATTGGCCAACAGTTATGTGGCTTTGTCCGACCTGTCCAGTCTGCTGCCCTCCGCGCTGGCCCGCACATCCCTGACGCTCGACGTGACGACACAGTTTAACCTTTCGCCCGATTGTTGGCAGTTTCCGTTTGTCGGTCTGCGGAGCCGCGATGGTGACTTGGAGCTTCGGGCCGAAGCCACGCTGACCCGCACCGGACAAAGACAAATCGCAGCTATCCTTCACAGTTTGAAAGTCGATGCGTCGGCCGTACAACGTCTTTATACTGACCTTACCCAACGTACGGTACCCCAACCGTTACAGGCCGTGGGCGACGTCGACCTTTCGGGACAGGTTTCGTACAGCCACAAACGGGGTGTTGATTTTCAAGGAAACCTCAACTGTGCCGCCGGAGCCGTCGCGGCGCAAGGCTCGTATCGTGACAAGGCCATTCAGGCGCGGCTTAGCAGTAATGCCGTCGACCTCGGGAAAATCGCCTTGAAGCCTTCCTTACTCGGACAAGCTTCGTTCGACATCGAAGTGGCGGGCCAACCTCGACAGGCGTTACAGGCCCGCGGCACGGTGCACCACGTCGAAATGAACGAATACGACTATCGGGATATTCACTTCGACGGGTGCTGGGAAAAACGGCGCGTCATGGCGGACCTTTCGGTGGCCGATCCCAATCTGACCCTACAGGCCAAAACTTCGTTCGCCTTGCCACGACCTGTGGAGACGCTGCAAGTCGACCTCAATCTGGCAGACTGCGCTCCCGGAACGCTGGGGTGGACGGACCGCTTTGGCGACGGGCGTTTCTCGGGCAGACTGACTGCCGCCCTTGGGGGACGCGATTGGAAAAGTGTCTCGGGAAAGATAAATTTGGAGGACTTCCGTATGGTGTCGGCGGCGGACACGTTTACGCTTCGCCATTTTGCATTGGAAGCCGGACAGCGAAAGGGACATTATGGTCTGACTCTCGACAGCGATTTTGCGCGGGGGCAATATACGGGCGACCTGTCGCCCATGGCCAACGCGGCAGGCTTTGGTTCTGTGCTTGCCGCCTATCTGCCACAGGTTGCCGCGGCTCAAGGACTTGCTACGGTAAAAATGCGCCCGGCCTCGTTCCGGTTGCGCGTGGAGAATACCGACATCCTTCACCGTGTGCTCGACATTCCTTTCGTACTTGAAGGACCGTTTGAGGCGCAGGGGCAAATCGGGGACGACGGCCGGCTCTCGCTTACCGCGCAGACCGACGGTTTCGACTATGCCGGCACCAGAATGGAGGCCGTCAAAATTTATACGCACACTCAGGACGACAAACTCCACACGCTCATTCAGGGCACCAAATCCCTGAAAAATCTGAAGCTGTGCGCGGCTGTTGAAATGCTGGCCGGCGAAAACCAGTTACGGACCGACATCTCGTGGCGCGACGACCGTGCGGGGAAATACCGCGGCGATCTCCACGTGCATTCCGATTTCAGTCGTTTTGCGGGCGAGGACCGGGAAATAGACATCCACTTGCTTCCCAGCCACGTGTTCATCAACGATTCGCTTTGGAACGTCGACCGCAGCCGCCTGAACTGGAGTAGCCGCAGTCTGTCAATTGAGAACTTCCGCCTGAGCCACCGTGACCAGTCGCTCGCGCTGAACGGACTGCTCCAGCCGGGCACGCAGGACTCTCTCGTGGCCGACCTGAACCGCGTCGACATTGCTTATATCATGGGGCTCATTAACTTTCATGCCGTCGAGTTTGCCGGCGAAGCTACCGGACGCGTCAGTCTGTCGAATTCCCTGAGCGACCCTCACGTGGGGGCCGAGCTGCGTATCGACAACTTCCTGTTCAACGAAGCCGAGATGGGCGGGTTATATGTGCAAGGGTTGTGGAACAACGAGGAGAAGCAGGTGGAGCTCAACGCCACCATGACCGAAAGTCCGCGTAACCTTACTTACATTAACGGCTTCATATCCATCGCCCGCAAGGGGCTTGACCTGCGTTTCCGTACCGTCGACACCAATTTGGGCTTTATTAACCGCTACGTCAGTGGCATCTTCGACGACCTCCGCGGACGGGCCAGCGGGCATCTGCGTCTTTACGGTCCGTTCAAGGAGCTCGACCTCGAAGGGCAGCAGGCCGTACGTATGACGTGCCGCGTCGAGCCTACAAATGTCGACTACACTTTTTCGAGCGATTCCGTCTTTATCCGTTCGGGAGAGTTCGACCTCCGCGCGGTGCACATCACCGACCGCGACGGCCACAGCGGACGCGCCAACGGCCGGCTTAACCATACGCACTTGCGCAACCTTACGTACGATTTCGACATCACGGCTGACCATTTGCTGGCCTACGACCGTCCCAAGGAACTCGACATGCCTTTCTTCGCCACGGCCTATGCCAGCGGCACCATGCACATGGAGGGGCGCCCAGGGGAGTTTCAGGCCGATTTCAACCTGCATCCCGACCGCGGAACGACGTTTACCTACATCATGGATCGCCCCGAGGAAACCAGTGCAGAGCAGTTCATTACCTTCCGCGACCGAAACCGACTTCCCGCGGCTGCCGACAGCCTGCCCGCGGCAGCCGTCCCTCCCACGGTCGGCGGCACGAACATTCTGCTCAACTTCCTGGTCGACATGACGCCCGAGGCTACGATGCGTGTCCTTATGGATGAGCAGAGCGGCGACGCCATCGACGTACGCGGCAACGGCGTCATCCGGGCCTCGTTCTACAATAAGGACGGATTTAAGCTCTATGGTTCGTACAACGTCGCCGAGGGTACCTACAACCTCAGCCTGCAAGACATCATCCGCAAGGAGTTTACCTTACAGTCCGGCAGTTCCATCACGTTCAACGGCGACCCTTCGAACAGCGACCTCGACCTGCAAGCCGTCTATACCGTCAATTCGGCTTCACTCAGCGACCTGAATATCGGGAATAACTTCACCAACAACACCGTGCGTGTCAACTGTCTGCTCAACGTCGACGGCAAAGTCGGTGCGCCTCAGGTGAGTTTCGATCTCGACCTCCCGACCGTCAACGAGGACGAGAAGCAAATGGTGCGCAACATTATCAGCACCGAGGAGGACATGAATATGCAGATCATCTACCTCCTGAGCGTCGGGCGCTTCTACACATATGATTATGGCAATACGGCGACAGCCTCCTCGCAGAGTCAGTCGTCCGTAGCGATGAAGTCCTTCCTGTCGAACACACTGACCGGGCAGCTCAACAATATCATTTCGAATGCCATCGGGTCGTCCAACTGGTCGTTCGGCACCAACCTGAGTACGGGCAGCGTGGGGTGGAGCGACATGGAAGTCGAAGGCTTGCTCAGCGGCCGTTTGCTTAACAACCGCCTGCTTATCAATGGTAATTTCGGTTATCGCGACCGCTCGACCTATTCGACCGGTTTTGTCGGGGACTTCGACATACAGTGGCTCCTCACTCCCGCAGGCAGCGTGAGCCTTAAGGCGTACAGCGAGACCAACGACCGTTATTTCACCAAGTCGACCCTGACGACGCAGGGCATAGGTCTGATTCTGAAACGCGACTTCACACGCTTCTCCGACCTTTTCCGTTTTCTTCGTCCCGCCCGCAAGGCGCTCCGCAACGACACGACGACCACACGCTGAGGCTGTTCCGTCCTACAACGGGGCGGGACAGACCGGGGGACTCTCCGGGAATTTCTCCTAAAATTGCGGACAACGACAGCGGGCCGTTCGTACGATTGCTCATTTAGCTTGTACGGACGGCCCGCGGAGCGTGGGTCCTTTGTTTGTTTTCTTTCCTTTTACTTATGCGGCAGGGGCTTATTCGCGATACTGCTTCAGAAGTGAGTAGGCCGGGAACAAGCCCAGTTCGCCGGCCTTGCTCCAATCACTGTAAGCCTTGTCCTTGTTGCCCATGTGCCAGAAAATCAAGCCACGGTTGTAGTAGGCTTCCGCGAAGGAGGTGTCGAGCTGCAAGGCGCGGTTGAGGTCGGACAGTGCGAGCTGGTAGTTCTTCGTACGGGCCCAAACGCATGCCCGGTTGTAGTAGAGCAGGGCGCTGGCGGGCGATAGGCGGAGTGCGGCGTCGAGGTCAGCCAGTACGGGGGTGAAGTCGGGCTGTGCTTCGGCCGGTCCGGCAGCAGCTTCGAGCTCGCGGAAACGGATGCTGGCCCGTTGCAACAGGGCGTCGATGCGGGTGGAGTCTGTGGTCAGTACGCGGTCGACGTCGGCCAATGCATCCGTAAAGTCGCGCACGGAATAATAGATGACAGAACGAACCATCAGCAGGTCGGCCGGCGGTGCCGATGAGGCCTCGACCTGCTTGGTCAGTTTCTCGAGCTCGGAAAAGTAGGTCTGCATCCGCGGTTCGTCCACGGTAGTCTCCGTCGTGATGAGGGCCAGCCGTTCGCCGATGAGCCGGCGGCTGTTGAGGCGGTCCACCACGGGGAGGTAAGCGCCGAGGGCCTTGACGTCGTCGGGGCGGAAGTTGAGCGTCATGGCAAAGGGAGGCAGGTAGTCATCGTCGACGCGCTTGTTCTGGATGCGGCCGCGGTATTCGTCGTCGTACACGCGCAGGGTGTCGTTGTCCTCGACTACAAGGCTGCTGTAATCTTCCAGGTTGTGCTCGCTGCGCTTACGCACTTTTTTCACGGGGCGCTTGCGGCGGGTGGGGTCGCTGCCGTCGAGCTGCATGACGAGCAGGCGGCGCTCGTCGGCTTCGGCTCCGCGCCGGTCGCCGACGGCCTTGCGGCAGCGGGCGCGCGCCGAGAGCCCATAGGCGAAGTTTGGATAGTCTTCGAGTATGCGCGAGTAGTCACGAATGGCGCCGCGGAAATCACCGGTCTTTTCGCAGAGCAGTGCGCGGTTGTAGATGGCCAGAATGTTGTCGGGCTCGCGCTCGATAACGAAGTCGAAGTCACTGATGGCACGGTTGTCGTCGCCCACCTGAGCGCGGAGCAAACCGCGGTTGTAGTGCGCCACAAAACTGTTGGGTGCCAGCTCGATGGCCTTGTCGTAGTCGGCCAGCACGCCGCTGAAGCGGTTCAGGCTGTAGCGGGCCAGGGCACGGTTCAGGTAGTTGGCCACGTTCGTTGGGTCGAGCGTGAGGGCTTCCGTCAGGCACGAATCGGCCTCAAGGTAAGCCTCGCGCTGTAGGGCCAGCACGCCCTTCACACCCCATCCCGACGCGTCGCGTGGGTCGAGCGCCAGCAGACGGTCTATCCACTGCTCGCCGGCCACCGAGTCCTTGCGCTCGAAGGCCACTTGGGCTTTCAGACCGTAATTCTTGGACTGTTTGGGCCAGCGGCGAATCATTTCGTCGAGGTCGGCGTCGGCCTGGTCGTAATCTTTCAGCTCGATGCGACACAGCACGCGGTTGTACCACATTGACACGTCGTCCGGATTGTCCTCGAGAGCGTGGGTGTAGTCCTCCACTGCCTCGGCGTAACGCTCGGTCTTGATGCGGCAGAGTCCGCGTAACTGATAGACCTCGTCAATGAACGGGTTGCGCGCTATCGAGGCGCTACAGTCGGCCTCGGCGCCCCAATAGTCCTCCAGGTAGAACTTTGCGACGGCGCGGTAGTAGTAGGGTTCGGACAGGTAGGGCTTCGCCTCGATGGCCTGGTTGAAGTAGCGAATCGAGAGGACGTACTCGTCGTAGAACAACGCGTTGCGGCCCATGCGTATCATATGGTCCGTGTTGATTTGGGCAAAGGCCGCCAGCGGCAGCCAGGCGAGCCAAAACAGCACCCTACGCATGGCCAGCGCTGCGGTTATTTGCGTGGAACCTTGACCTTATAACTGCAACGCACCTGGCCCCTGAGCAGCGACTGGAGCTTGCCCTTGACCATCTGGCGGCGCAGGGGCGAGAGGCGGTCGGTGAATACGTGGCCTTCGAGGTGGTCGAACTCGTGTTGCATCACGCGGGCCAGAAAATCGTCCACCCACTCGTCGTGGGGCTCGAACTGCTCGTCGAGATACGTCACGTGGATGCGTTTGGGCCGGCGCACCGGTTCGTGGATGCCGGGCAGGCTGAGGCAGCCTTCCTCCATGACCTCGGTGTCGCTGGTGTCGGCCTCGACGATGGTCGGGTTGAGGTAAGCGCGGCGGAAGCCCTTGTACTGGGGCGCGTCGTCGGAGATGACGTCGAGGTCAATGACGGCCAAACGCAGGGAGAGGCCCACCTGGGGCGCGGCGAGGCCTACGCCGTCTGAGGCGGTGAGCGTCTCGAACATATTGGCGATGAGTTCTTTCAGATCGGGGTAGTCGGGCGTTACGTCCTCGGCTGCCTTGCGCAGCACGGGCTGCCCGTAGGTGTAAATAGGGAGTATCATAATGGTGTGGTTTTGGTCTGGGTTCGGCGCGCTTCCATGTACGATTGCAGAATGATGGTCGCGCTGATTTCGTCGACGAGCGCCTTGTTCTGCCGTTCCGACCGGCGCAGCCCGCCGTCGATCATGGCGCGGTGGGCCAGCACTGAGGTGAACCGCTCGTCGCAGTAGTCCACCGGCACGTCGGGATGGGCTTGGCTGAAGCGCCGCACGAATGCCCTGACGCGCTGCTGGTTTTCGGAGGCTGTGCCGTCGGTCTGTACGGGCAGCCCCACGACAATACGCTCCACGGCTTCGCGCTTGAGGTAGTCGGTCAAAAAGGGTAAGAGTTCGGAGGTGGCCACGGTGGTCAGCCCGTTGGCAATGATTTGGGCGGGGTCTGTCACGGCGATGCCCGTCCGCTTGCGCCCGTAGTCTATGGCTATAATTCGGCTCATCGCTGCAAAGTTAGGCAAAATCCGCCGACCGCCCGACTGCTACCGTGTTGAAATCGCGTGAAACTACGCTAAAAAGCCTGTGGTGGCTCCGAAGTGAAGTTCTCCCGCTTGTCGGAAAGTGGGGCGTCGGGGCGCGAAAAACAAGTGTAGTCCCAGGATTTTCTATCGTAGTCCTAGAAAATCCTATCGTAGTCTTAGGAATTTCTATCGTAGTACTTGTTTTTCCTGACGTAGTACTCCACCTGTATCAGGGCCCGTTGGCCGGACGGTTCGGAAGGCTGCACGTGCATACGAGTGCGCAAGTATTGCTGTTCGTTTCGTAAAGTTTTCTGTAAGCCCGGGATACCTTTTATGCCAGTAAGGCGACAGATTCGGGCAAGGCACAAAAAAGGCCGCCCGTCAGTGGGGCGGCCCGGTATGGCAAACGCATCGGTATCAGAAAGGCGGAGCTCCATCGGCAGGCAGCGGCGCGAAGGGCGACTCGCCGGGTGGCGGCAGGGTGCCGGCGTCGGGGAAATCCTGGCTGTTCATGCGCGAGCCCATGATGGGGTCGCCGGGAGCAAGGGCACCGAGGCTGTCGTCGTCGGGATTCTGGAAACGGGCGTACTGGCCCTTGAAGGAGAGGAGCACGTCGCCCACGGCGCCGTTACGGTGCTTGGCAATGATGATTTCAGCCATACCGCGCAGGTCGCGGCCCTTTTCGTCCTCATAAATGTGGTAGTACTCGGGACGGTGGATGAAGAGGACCATGTCGGCGTCCTGTTCGATGGCGCCGGATTCGCGCAGGTCGCTCAGCTGGGGGCGCTTGCCCTCGATGCCGTCGCGCCCCTCGACCCCGCGGTTGAGCTGGCTGAGCGCAAGGATGGGGATGTTGAGCTCCTTGGCCAGTCCCTTGAGCGAGCGGCTGATGGTGGAAACCTCTTCCTGCCGGCTGCCGAAACGCATACCGGAGGCGTTCATCAGCTGTAGGTAGTCGATCATGATGAGGCGGACACCGTGGTCGCGAACGAGGCGGCGGGCTTTGGAACGAAGCTCGAACACGGACAGCGAAGGGGTGTCGTCGACATAAAGAGGGGCTCCGATGAGTTCCTTGATTTTGTAGTCGAGCTGACCCCACTCGTAGGGAGCCAGCTGGCCGCTCTTGATTTTCTCGCCGGGTATCTCGCACACGTTGATGATAAGACGGTTGACGAGCTGCACGTTGGACATTTCGAGCGAGAAGAAGGCCACCGGAATTTTCTGGTCGACGGCGATGTTTTTGGCCATACTCAGGGCAAACGCCGTCTTACCCATGGCGGGACGGGCGGCGAGGATGACGAGGTCGGAGTTCTGCCAGCCGCTCGTGATGCTGTCGAGCTCGGTGAACTCGCTGGCAATGCCGCTGAGTCCGTCGCTGCGAGCGGCCGCCTTTTGGAGCATGTCGTAAGCCTCGTTGATGACGGGGTCGATTTGGGTGTAATCGTTTTTCAGGTTCTTCTGCGAGATTTCGAAGAGCTTGCCTTCGGCTTCCTGCATGAGTTCGTCGACGTCCTGCATGTCGTCGAAGGCTTTTTCTTGAATCTGGCCGGTGTAGGCGATGAGTTCGCGGGCCAGATGTTTCTGCGCGATGATACTGGCGTGGTACTCGATGTGAGCGGCCGAGGCGACGAGTCCGCTGAGCTGCGTGATGTAGAAAGGACCGCCGGCGTCGTCGAGGTGACCGTCAGCGCGCAACTGTTCGGTCACGGTAAGGATGTCGACGGGTTTGTTCTCGATACTGAGGCGCTGGATGGCTTCGAAGATAACCTGATGGCGGTACTCGTAGAAACTCTCGGGCCGCAGGATTTCGCAGACTTTGGCGTAGGCGTCCTTTTCGACCATCAGGGCGCCGAGGACGGCTTTCTCGATTTCGGGCGCTTGGGGCTGGAGATGGCCGGCGACCTCGTCGGTGCGCTTGCGGTGAGTGGGTCTGGAAGGAGATGTATTGCTGGGCATGTTTTTTTAGTTGACAATTGATAATGGACAGTTGACAATATAAAAGCAGGCAGTGGGAACTGCTCGCGAGGCATCGTCAGAAGACGTCGGATTCTTTTTCATTATTCAGCGCCAACTTCCAATAGCTCGTAACACCCTATGTCGGAACGGCCGTCGTCGAGGCGGCTGCGTCCCAGCCGGTCGTAGGGATAATAAGTCTGGGTGACGGTGGGGTCGGCATTGCCTACGGCCGACGAAAGGGAGTCAAGCGAAAAACGGAAGAGCAGTCGGTCGAGGTCGAAGGCCGGCGAGAAATTCCCCTCGCGCCAGACGGCGGCCTCGTCGTTATCCCACAGACAGTTCTGTACCTGTTCGTCGACAAATTCGGGCGTGTCGAGCAGGCAATTACGGAACAAATAATTGAAAGGCAGGTCGGCGTGATCGGCGGATTGGGCGCCCATAATTTCGTCCTCACCGTAACCCGTTATCAGACAGTTGAGGAATTCGGCCTGATGGAGCGGGTAGGGGATGGAACCGTCGGCGTTGGTGTAGGAGAGAGCGACACCGCGTCCGCCGGTAAAGGCATAGAAGTTGGCAATGGTACAATGGACAAAACGGCTGCTGCCACCATAGAGTGTGACGCAGTTGCCACCGGCATTGGTCAGCTGGCTGTTGCCGACAAACAGGCTACATGCACGAGCGGTAAGCACGTCACCGCTCACATTGTGCAGGACCGAATTTTCGATACGCACTTTCTCGCGGCTCACGTCCGCCGAATCGCAGCGCAGACCGAAACTGCCGCTGTGTATGTCGCAGTAGTTGAATATATTGCCGTAGCTTCCGGACGTCAGGACGATGCCGCCCCATTGTCCGGGAATGAGGTCGTAGGGTTGGTTGGAGAACATGTTGCCCATGCGGTCGCCACGCATCATGACTTCATTGCCCAAGGCACCCTCGGCCCGGAGCGTTCCGTGTACGATGAGCCGGGCGTCGGGATGAAAGTAAAGGCGGGCGCCTGCCGGTAGGTTCAATGTGACGTCTGGTGCTACGACGAGGCTGTCGTAAACCTGATAGGGCCTGCGTGCGGTCAAGGTCGTATCGGCCGTCACTGTCCAGCCTTTGAGTACGACGACGTCCTGTCCGTATGCCGTAAGCGTAACAGATTGGGTCTGCCCGCTTTCGAGGACAAACGTAAGCTCGTCCTCAACAGCAACCGCTTCGTCGCTGTCGCTTACCGGGGCTGTCATTTCGAGAAAAACACGCAAACTGTCTTCGGCATAGAGTTCAAAATTACTGGCTTCACCGTTTTCCAGAAACGTTCCGTCGATGTTCACGCGGAATACCGATTCCGTACCACGCCCCAGAAAGGCGCGGCTGATGCGGAGCGACCGTGCATTGGGGTTGTAGACCATGAACGTGCGGGTATTGGTGGGCTGGCCGCTAATGACGGTGTCGAAGTTGACGGAATCGGTCGAAAAGCGCAGCAGGTCGGTGGGGGCAGTGCTGAACTCCTCATCCTGCCAGCAACCCGCTGTCAGGGTGAGGAGTAACGTGCACAGCCATAGACGGAACGCCGTACGCAAAGGCTTCATTCGGCAGCAGGAATATGTTTCAGTATGTCGAGCAGATGATCCCACACCAGTTGCACGGAAGGGATGTAGAGCCGCTCGTCGGGTGAGTGAACACCGCGGAGCGTAGGGCCGACGCTAATCATGTCAAGGTGCGGATACTTTTCGCTGAACAAACCGCACTCAAGACCGGCATGGATGGCCAGAATTTTGGGTTCTTTGCCGAATAAGCGTTTGTAACTTTCCGTCGCAATTTTCAGTATCTCGCTGTTTGGGTTCATCTTCCATCCGGGATAGCCCTCGTTGGTCGTGGCTTTCGCTCCGGCCAGTTCGAACGTGGCGCGCACAGTGGTGCTCATGTTTTCGCGGGCACTGCCAATGCTGCTACGCTGGCTGGTTGTCACCACAATAGCTCCTGCTTCCCGACGTATGCTGGCCAAATTGGAGGAGGTCTCCACCAACCAATCCAAGTCCTGGCTCATGGCAAAGATGCCGTTGTGCAGGGCTTGCAGGCTCAGGAGCAGGCGGCGTGTGGTGTCCTTGTCGACCGCCGTCGTGGCAGGAGCAGCGCTTTCGAGCAGGAACTGCACGGAAGGCTCGGTGCGGCTGTATTCCTCTTCGACCTCGGCGGCCAACAGATTCAGGTCCACGCGAATGCCTTCTTTATTGGTCATGGGCACAGCGCAGATGGCGTAACCCTCACGGGGGATAGCGTTATGCAGACCACCGCTTTGGATGTCAACCAGATATAGGTCATACTTCGTGAAAGCCGAAAGGAGGAAACGTACGAGCAACTTGTTGGCGTTGGCCCGCTTCTTGTTGATGTCGTCGCCGGAGTGCCCGCCCGTAAGACCTTTTATTTCAACCTTGAAAGTAAAATATCCTTCCGGTACAGGGATCTCGTCGTAAGCGAATTCGGCCGTAGTCCGCGCACCGCCGGCGCAGCTGACGAAAATCTGACCCTCGTCTTCCGAGTCGAGGTTAATCAGATAATCGCCCGACATGAAACCAGATTTCAGACCGGCCGCGCCTGTAAGCCCCGTTTCCTCGTCACGGGTGAAGAGGCATTCCAGCGGTCCGTGGGCTATTTCGCTGGACAGAAGAACAGCCATCTGCATGGCTACGCCAATGCCGTCATCGGCGCCCAGTGTCGTGCCCTTTGCCTTCAGCCACTCGCCGTCGACGTACGACTGGATGGCATCGACGTCGAAGTCGAACGTCATGGCGGCGTTTTTCTCGCAAACCATGTCCATGTGGCTTTGCAGGACGACCGTCTTGCGATTTTCATAACCCGGCGTGGCCGGTTTGCTGATGAGTACATTGCCTGTTTCGTCCACCTTGGTTGGCAGTTGAAGCTTTTTCCCAAAATCCACGAGAAAAGCAATCATCTTCTCTTCGCGCTTCGAGGGACGCGGTACTTGGTTGACCTGTGCAAAGCAGTCAAAAACTTCTTTGGGTTGTAACTGATTGAGTTCCATGTGATGTAGTTTTGCAGTTTCTTAATAAAGTGGAATTAATTGTTAAAATAGGGGGCGCAAGCAGAGATACGTAGCCGGGATGCTGTATCTTTGCATCGCAAAATTAGGAAAGAATGTTACACGTACTTCTATCCACTTTGTTAATAATTGCAATAGGTGTCGTGTTGTTGTCCGTGCGGTTGTTCTTTAACCGTGACTTTGTGCATACGCACGTGGACGGCAACAAGGCGCTCAACGACAAGGGCATACATTGCGCACAGGCCTTGGATAAGGAGCTGCGGCGCCCACGACGCTTTGCTGTTTCTGAAAAATCATCTTCACTCCCACATCGCGAAACTACTCATTTATGAATAAGATAAAGACCCTATCATTGGCGTGCTGCGCCGCAACCATGCTGGCCGTAACGAACGCGTGCAACAATAACGAGAAAGGCCCAGCCGCCAAAGTCAAAGAAACCGGCCTGCCGAAAGCAGACAGCAATACGGTTCAGCCCACGAAAATAGCCTATGTCGAAGTGGACAGCCTCATGAGTCAGTATGAATTCTGCAAGGAATATACGCTGTTGCTGACCAAACGAAGCGAAAGTTTCAAGGCAAGGCTCAACAGTAAGGGGCAGAAACTGGAAAACGCGCTCATGGAGTTCCAGCAGAAAATGCAACAAGGAACTTATACGCAGGAAGAAGCCCAAAAGGCGCAGGCCAATTTACAGAAACAACAGCAGGAACTCCAGGCTTTGCAAGAAGAGCTGGCCGTGCAGTTCGATCAAGAGCAGCAGAAATATAACAAAGAGATGCGCGACAGCATCCAGAGCTTTCTGCGCGAATACAACAAGAGCAAAGGATACAGCATCATTCTGAGCAAAGCGGGCGACAATATCCTGTACGCAGACCCCGCAATGGACATTACCGAGGACGTTGTGGCAGGTCTCAACAAGCGTTATAAAAAGAAATAGCGAAAAAGCAGCAGGAAATTTTGTTGGTTCAGCAGAAAATCCTATCTTTGCAGCCGATTTAAGGAAAGTTGCCGGAGTGATCGATCGGGGCGGACTCGAAATCCGCTGTACGGTTTTACCGTACCGGGGGTTTGAATCCCTCACTTTCCGCAGTACGAAGAAGGATGAGTTGACGAAGATTCGATTGACTCATCCTTTTTTCATATATTTTCGCGGGCTAATTTGTCTGATGTTCGCATTAATTCCCGTGTGTATCGGTGTTTTCCTGCAATTTTTCGTATTTTTGCCCAACACAAATGTTCTATAATTTGTTTGAGATATGATAGAGCAAGGAACCATGCCTGCGCTTCGTCGTAGCGAATGGTCAGAAATTCAGGCAAACGGGGCTGCTTCCATCGTAGAACGCGTCGCGCAGCTTCAGGCAGAGGCTGTGGGAGGTGAGTGGTCCGCTGAGGCCTTGCAGTGCCTCAGTGGTGAGCAAATTACGCTGTGGGCTTATGCCACTTTACGCAATGAATTGATGGAAGGAGGCTTTGTTCAATTAATCTGTAACGGCTATGCCGACTTGTTTTTCCGTAATCCGTTTGCGTATGCGATGCGCTTGTGGGGCGTGGACGAACTGGGCAGGCTCATCAACAAAGCGGCTCGGATTTACAAACGTCATGGTGCTGCCTTGCGTCAGGAAAGTGCTGTAGCAGGTGATAGTGAAGACGAGTTCATGGCCTTATATGAGAAATTTCCACAGTATGATGCGCTCGACGACTTGTTTGTCGCTCACGAGGAAACTTACACTGAAATGATCGCGCACTATATTCAGGAAAACGAAGCGCATTTCTTGCGCCTCGTAGAATAAATGAATGTGGAATTATCCGGCAATTAAATAGGAAACGCATTACCCTACATATTTTTATGGTAAAAACAACGAAAACAGCCAGGGTACAAATCAAGAACAAACGGGCCGAGTTCGATTACGAGGTCTTGGACCGTTACACGGCAGGGCTTGTGCTTACAGGTACGGAAGTAAAGAGCATCCGCGCAGGCAAGGCCAGTCTTGTCGACACGTTTTGCTACATATACAATGGTGAAGTCTGGGTAAAAAACATGTATGTGGCAGAATACGATTTCGGTTCATACAATAATCATAATACGCGCCGCGAACGCAAATTGCTGCTTCAGAAAAAAGAAATTCGCCAATTGCAGGAAGAAACAAAAGCTCCCGGTTTTACACTTGTGCCGTTGAAATTGTTTTTTGACGAGAATGGCCGGGTGAAAATGCAGCTGGGACTTTGCCGCGGTAAAAAAGAATATGACAAACGGCAATCCTTGCGTGAGAAAGACGACCGCAGGGAAATGGACCGTGCCATGAAGCGTTATTAAATCTTTGTGATACGATGCAGAAGTTATCGGACATCATACGCCAACGTATCCTCATTCTCGACGGAGCTATGGGAACCATGTTCCAGCGCTTCGGCCTTACTGAACAGGATTATCGCGGGAAACGTTTTGGCGACATTCCCGGACAATTGAAAGGGGACAACGACTTGCTTACGCTTACGCGGCCAGATCTCGTAGTTGACGTACATCGCAAATACCTTGAAGCTGGGGCCGACATCATAGAGACCAATACGTTCAGCGCACAGCGAATTTCGCAGGCTGATTATCATTGTGAGGGTATCTGCGCGGAACTGAACCGCGAGGCTGCCCGATTGGCACGCCGCGTGGCCGAGGCTTATTCTACCCCGGAAAAACCACGTTTTGTAGCAGGTTCGGTAGGCCCGACCAACAAGATGTGTTCGATGAGCCCGGATGTGAATGATCCGGCATACCGTTCCTTGACTTACGATGAGTTGGCCGAGGCCTATGCTGAGCAGATTGAGGCTTTGTTAGAAGGCGGAGTCGACGCGTTACTGCTGGAAACCTTTTTCGACACACTGAATGCAAAGGCAGCAATCGATGCCGCTGTGCAATCCATGCAGCGCACGGGGCGTACGGTCCCGCTGATGCTTTCGGCTACTGTGGCGGACCGCGGTGGGCGCACTCTTTCCGGGCAGACCATCGAGGCGCTGTTGACTTCCGTAATGCACGCTCCACTATTTTCTATCGGACTGAATTGCTCATTCGGTGCTGCCGATATGAAGCCGCTCATTGAGCGACTTGCGGCTGAGGCTCCGTTCTATGTCTCGGCTTATCCTAATGCAGGTTTGCCTAACGCGCTGGGACAGTATGACCAAGGTCCGGTAGAAATGGCCCGCGAGATGAAAACCTATGTCGACGAGAGGTTGGTGAATATCATCGGCGGATGTTGTGGCACGACGGACCGGTATATCGCGGAGTTTGAGAAGTTGGTACATGATGCTGACGGCCACTATTTGCCACCTCGTCAACCGGTTTCCCGAAGTTCTCATTTGTGGCTTTCCGGGCTTGAGCGACTGGAAGTGCGCCCGGAAAATAATTTCATCAATATCGGTGAACGCTGTAACGTGGCCGGTTCACGTCGCTTTCTCCGCCTGATAAAGGAACAGCGATATGAGGATGCAGTGGGTATCGCTCGCCGTCAGGTCGAGGATGGAGCGCAAGTGCTTGACATCAATATGGACGACGGCCTGCTCGACACGGAACGTGAAATGGTTCATTTCCTGCGGTTGCTGGCTGCCGAACCTGACGTAGCCCGCGTTCCTTTCATGATTGACTCCTCGAAGTGGAGTGTGGTCCAAGCGGCTTTGCGCTCGGTCCAGGGAAAATGTATTGTCAACTCCATATCGCTGAAAGAGGGCGAAACTGTTTTTCTTGAGCACGCTGCGGAATTGAAGCGATTCGGTGCTGCTGTGGTGGTGATGGCTTTTGACGAAAGAGGGCAGGCTGATACATACGAGCGTCGCATCGAGATATGTGATCGCGCCTATCGTTTATTGACGGAGAAAGCCGGTTTACCGCCGACCGACCTTATTTTCGACCCGAACGTACTTGCTATCTGTACGGGAATGGCCGAACACGATAGTTATGCCTTAGACTTTATCCGAGCCACGGCTTGGATACGTCAGCATTTGCCTGGAGCACACGTGAGTGGAGGGGTGAGCAATCTTTCGTTCGCATTCCGTGGCAATAATTACATAAGGGAAGCCATGCACGCCGTATTTCTTTATCATGCCATCGCGGCTGGCATGGACATGGGCATTGTCAATCCAGCTACGTCCGTACTTTATTCCGATATACCTGCTGACAGGTTGCAAATTATTGAGGACGCCATTCTGTGTCGTCGTCCTGATGCAGCAGAGCGGCTCATTGGTCTGGCGGAGCAGGTGAAAGATGAAGAGGCGCGGTCCAGTCAATCGAATGCCGAAGCCACAGACAATTGGCGGATTCAATCCGTTGAAGAGCGGCTTTCCTACTCGCTGATGAAAGGTGTCACTGACTATTTGGACCATGACCTGACGGAAGCGCTCGAACGCTATCCACATGCAGTTGACCTTATCGAAGGTCCGCTCATGGACGCCATGAATCGTGTCGGGGAGTTATTTGGAGCGGGAAAGATGTTTCTTCCGCAAGTGGTCAAGACCGCGCGGACCATGAAGCACGCCGTGACTTTCCTGCAACCTTTTATAGAGAAAGAAAAAGTTGCGGGACAAACTGCCGGAAAAGTATTATTGGCGACAGTTAAGGGGGACGTTCACGACATCGGAAAGAACATCGTGGGCGTGGTGCTTGCTTGTAATGGTTACGAAGTAGTGGACCTCGGCGTGATGTGCCCGGCCGAAACGATTGTCGAGGCCGTCCAGCGAGAAAAGGCAGATTTGATTGGTCTGAGTGGACTGATTACGCCTAGTCTGGATGAAATGGAGCATACGGTCGTTGCCTTACGTAATGCGGGCATACGTATTCCCGTTCTTATCGGTGGCGCTACGACCAGTCGGCTACATACCGCGTTGAAACTGGTGCCGGTTTATGATGGTCCCGTTGTATGGACGAAAGATGCGTCGCAGGTTGTTCCGGTGGCTGCCCGGCTGATGCATCCTGGCAGCGCGGCGGATTTCATGGCGCAACTTACGAAAGAGAATAAAATACTCTGCGAGAATTACATGCAGCGTAATCCGCAAATGGTTACGCTCAGTGAGGCTCGCCAAAACAAGTTAAAACTATTTTAATCTATCGGCGATGAAAAACAGAATGGCTAATCTTCATCCTACTAATTCGGCCTTGACATCTATCCATTGGTGCGTTTCGCAATGGTTCGGAAGGACATGTGCTTTTCTAATGCTGTGTCTGACATGCTGGGGCATCCCGGCGGAAGCACAATCGTTTATTCGGGTTTCAAATGGTCACCTGATGCGTGACGGTTCTCCTTATTATTATGTGGGCACAAACTTGTGGTATGCTCCCATTCTGGCTTCAGAGGGACAAGGTGGCGACCGGGAACGTCTTGGTCGTGAACTGGATCGCTTGCAAGCCATGGGGATTGACAATTTACGTATTCTAGTAGGTGCAGACACGGGCAGCGACAGCGCCAATACCGTGAGACCTTATTTACAGGAGAGGCCGGGTGTTTTGAACGATACGCTGTTGCGTGGTCTGGACTACCTGCTGGTCGAGATGGCCAAGCGAGATATGGTCGGGGTCTTCTATCTGACCAACTCGTGGGACTGGAGCGGGGGCTATGGCTTCTATCTGAACCAGACCGGCCACGGGCAATCGCCCAATTCGCTGGGTGAGGGATACAACAATTACGTGCGCTATGCCGCCGCCTTTGCTTCAGACGAAAAAGCCCAGCAGTTGTTTTATGATTTTGTACGCGCCATCGTCGGACGTACGAATACACTTACAGGTAAAGCCTATAAAGACGACCCGACAATAATGGCGTGGCAAGTCTGCAATGAGCCACGTCCGTTCAGCAAAGCAGCTAAAGAAAATTTTGCCCGATGGATTGCCCGGACTGCTGCCTTAATCAAAAGTATCGATCCGAATCATTTGGTTTCTACCGGTAGTGAAGGGTTTTATGGCTGCGAAAGCGATGCAGACTTGTGCGAACGTATTCACAACGACCTTAATGTGGATTATTACACTATCCATATTTGGCCGCGCAACTGGCAGTGGGTAGCTGAAGATCGACTCTTCGAGGATTTGCCTAACGCTTATTTGCGGACAAAGGAATACATAGACATGCACGTGCGTATGGCAGAAAAGGCTGACAAACCGCTTGTGCTTGAGGAGTTCGGCTATCCGCGTGATTTTAATAGTCGTCATCGCGAAGTCCGTACGGACAGCCGCGATGCGTACTATCAATTTGTTTTCGATCAGCTGACAGAGAGTAAGGCCCGCAACGGCGTATTTGTCGGGTGTAACTTCTGGGGGTGGGGTGGCGAAGCCGAAGCTGACAGTGCCACTTGGCATCCTGGCGCACCGTATATGTGCGACCCTCCTCATGAGATGCAAGGATGGTATTCAGTATTTGATACAGACGACTCGACGCTGAAGATTATAGAAACAACCATTCAGCGCATAAAAGAATAGTAAGCGATGCGACGATTAGTATTAAGAACTTTATGTGCACTGTTATGTGCGACGTCAACCCTGTCGGCCAAACAGCGTTTGACCGATTATGTTGATCCCTTTATCGGCTCTGGTGGGCACGGCCACGTTTTTGTAGGTGCATGTGTTCCCTTTGGATTCGTAACTACCGGGCCTACGCAGATGACAGACGGTTGGGACTGGTGCTCTGGTTACCATCAAAGTGACAATACGATACGCGGTTTCGGACAACTTCACCTGAGCGGCACGGGTTGTGCGGATCTGGGAGATGTGTCGTTAATGCCTGTGGTGGGTGACGTGCGGATGCAAAAGGGAGATACAACGGACATGCAAACTGGATTTTATTCCACGTACAGTCATGACCGTGAGTATTGTGAACCGGGTTACTATGCTGTATTCTTGGAACGCTACGGCGTATGGGCCCGTATGACTGCGACGCAACGGGTGGCTTTTCAGCAATACGTGTATCCCGAAGGGGCTGATGCGCGTGTGGTTATTGACCTTGAGAACGGCATTGGCTGGAACAAGTCTACCGATTGTGAACTGCGACGCCTGAATGACTCTACGGTTGTCGGTCATCGTTTTTCGCGAGGGTGGGCCCCGCGTCGCCAACTGTATTTCGTCATTCGCTTCACGCGACCGATGAAGCGCTGGCAAGTGTCTGCGCGCGACAGTGTTGTGGCGGGTGATGCAATTCAGTCCCCTCGCAGCTATGGATTGGCTTATTTTGACACGTCTAACGATACGGTTGTCGGTGTGAAAGTTGCGCTTTCTGCGGTTAGCGTCGAGAATGCCATGGCTAATCTTACGACTGAACTGCCTGGTTCTGATTTTACACAAACCCGGCAAGCTGCACTTCAGGCCTGGGATGACGCATTGAACCGTATTAAAGCCACATTGTCTACGGAGCGTGAGCGGCGAATTTTTTATACTTCGCTTTATCATACCATGATCCATCCGACGCTTTACAACGACTGCAACGGGGATTATCGTGGCATGGATGGCGAAGTCAAACAAGGAGCAGATTTCCAAAATTATACAACTTTCTCGTTGTGGGATACTTATCGAGGTACACATCCGCTTTTTTCACTCATTTGTCCTGAGCGCCAGCACGATTTTGCGTCTTCGCTTGTAAACGCCAGCAAAGAACAGGGCTTTCTGCCGATATGGCCTCTGATGAGTAGCGAAACGGGATGTATGGTTGGCAGTCCTGCCGTCCCGGTGTTGGCAGATCTCTGTATGAAAGGGTTTGTTGACGACATTCCTACGGCCTACGCCGCCATCAAGCAGTCATTGGGTCAGTCATTCCGCGGCTTGAAATATCTGAACAGTATAGGATACGTCCCATGTGATAAAGTGAGAGAAAGTGTTTCCATTAGTCTTGAGAATTACGTAGCCTACGCGGGGGCTGCCCGTGTGGCGCGTTTGTTGGGACAGACGGCTGATGCTGGCCGCTATGATAGTTTGAGCCGTTGTTATGCAAAGTTGTACGACGCCACTACCGGTTTTTTCCGTGGCAGGAGGCTGGATGGCAGTTTCCGTCCGGGTGAATTCAATCCCGGTTATCAGACTGAGGATTTTACCGAAGGTACCCCTTGGCAGTATTTGTGGTTGGTTCCGCACGATGTTGCAGGACTTATTCGATTAGTAGGCGGTCGTGAAACGTTTGAAACCCGCCTTGACAGCCTGTTTCTCGCTTCGTCCGATTTGGGACCTAATGCCAATCCCGACATCTCTGGCCTTGTTGGTCAATACGCCCATGGAAATGAGCCGAGCCATCACGTCGTCTATCTTTATAACTATATAGGTAAACAATGGCGTACCGCCGAGTGGGTTCGTCGCATTCTCCGCGAGTTTTACGCTGATGCTCCTGACGGTCTGTGCGGTAATGAGGACGCCGGACAAATGTCCGCGTGGTACGTTCTGTCTGCAATGGGGTTCTATCCGGTCGACCCGATGGGAGGGTGCTTCGTCATAGGCAGTCCCGTGGTTGAGGAAGCTACGCTCAATGTGGGTAACGGGCGCACGTTCCGCGTCATTGTTCGCGGAAATGACGAGCGTCATATTTATGTGAAGAGTGTACGTTTGAATGGGAAGCCTTATGACAAAACGTATATAGATTTCGCAGACATACAACGTGGCGGTACGCTGGAATTTCAAATGACTGACCGCCCTTCCGATTTCGGAACCGACGAATCCACATGGCCGCAGAACAACCCGACCGTCTTGCGATGAAAGCCATGATATTTGCGGCAGGATTGGGGACACGCTTGAAGCCACTGACCGACCATATGCCCAAAGCGCTGGTTCCGGTGAGGGGAATTCCCTTGCTGGCGCATCAGTTAAATAAGCTGCGCGATGCAGGCTTTGAAGAGGTCGTGGTCAATGTCCACCACTTTGCCGACCAAATCGAGAACTATCTTGCTACGCACGATTTCGGCCTGCGTGTGTTCCTTTCCAACGAGCGCGAAGAATTGCTGGACACGGGGGGCGGCTTGCGTAAAGCGCTTTCGCTGAT
Organism: uncultured Alloprevotella sp.; assembly: GCA_944322325.1. Classification (GTDB taxonomy): domain Bacteria; phylum Bacteroidota; class Bacteroidia; order Bacteroidales; family Bacteroidaceae; genus Alloprevotella. The sequence goes on along the minus strand of CALUOQ010000006.1, from coordinate 11,617 downwards.
GGGGACCGATAGTCCTGTCCTGACGCACAATGTGGACATTTTGAGCAATGCTGATTTGCGCAAGATGGCTGATGGTTATATTGGCGAGACTGTCCTGCTGGTCAGTCAGCGTGCCACGCAGCGTTACCTGCTGTTTGATGACGAGCAGCGCCTTGTCGGCTGGACGAATCTGCAAACAGGCGAGGTCCGGTCGCCGTATAAAAGGCTCGACCCGGCGCGTTGCCGAAAATGGGCCTATTCGGGCATACAGGTTGTAGCTCCCGAGATGTTTCCCCTCATGGACACATGGCCATCGCGGTTTTCAATTATTGATTTCTACCTGGCCGTGTGTGACCGCATCGCGATTCGGGCCTTACCCGTTTCCGGACTTCGACTTCTGGATGTAGGAAAACAGGATTCATTGGAGGCTGCCGAGCAGTTTATCACCGGTCAAAAAGAAAATTAATCGTATCTTTGCGTTTTCATACGTATATGTAATTCAATCATACATGCAACAGAAAATCATCATCCTCGACTTCGGTTCGCAGACCACCCAGCTCATAGGTCGGCGCGTACGCGAGCTCGACACGTTCTGCGAGATTCTGCCTTACAACAAGTTCCCGCATGACGACCCGTCGGTCATTGGTGTCATCCTGAGCGGTTCGCCGTACAGCGTGTACGACCCAGAGGCCTTCAAAGTTGACCTGAGCCGTATTCGCGGCCGCTATCCTATATTGGGCATCTGTTACGGTGCCCAATATATGGCACAGACATACGGGGGGCGCGTCGAACCGGCCGGCAGCCGTGAATATGGTCGTGCCAATTTAGCTGAATTTGACCATGAGAACCCTCTTTTCAAAGGATTCGACCCTCATTCACAAGTGTGGATGAGCCATGGCGACACCATTACCGCTATTCCTGAGAATTTCCACGTCATTGCATCGACCGATAAGGTGAAGTACGCAGCCTATCAGGCTGATGGAGAACCTTTGTGGGGCGTGCAGTTCCATCCCGAAGTGTTCCATACGGTTCAAGGCACATTGCTTCTGAAGAATTTCGTAGTAGATATCTGCGGGAGTCGTCAGGACTGGAGTTCGGCATCGTTTGTCGAAACAACCGTGGCCGAGTTGAAAGAACAGCTTGGTGATGACCGAGTTATTCTCGGACTGAGCGGCGGTGTAGACTCCTCCGTTGCTGCCGTTTTGCTCAACCGAGCCATCGGTAAGAACCTGACTTGTATTTTTGTGGACCACGGTATGTTGCGCAAGAACGAGTTCAGCTGTGTACTCCATGACTATCAGTGTCTCGGGCTTAACGTTATCGGAGTTGACGCCAGCGAGAAATTTTTCCAGGAATTAGCCGGTGTGTCCGATCCAGAACAAAAGCGAAAAATTATCGGTAAAGGTTTTATCGATGTGTTCGACGCGGAAGCTCAAAAGATAACTGACGCAAAATGGCTGGCTCAAGGGACCATCTATCCTGATCGCATCGAAAGTCTGAACATCACTGGAAAAGTGATTAAGAGTCACCATAACGTCGGTGGCCTTCCTGAAAAGATGAATCTCAAACTATGCGAACCGCTTCGCTGGCTCTTCAAGGACGAAGTTCGTCGGGTAGGACGCGAATTGGGTATGCCCGAACATCTCATTACTCGTCATCCTTTCCCCGGCCCAGGTTTGGCGGTACGCATCCTTGGCGATATTACGCCCGAGAAAGTGCGTATTCTGCAAGATGCCGACGATATTTTCATTCGCGGCTTGCGCGATTGGGGATTGTACGACCAGGTTTGGCAGGCCGGCGTCATTCTGCTTCCAATCAAGAGTGTCGGCGTGATGGGCGATGAGCGCACATACGAGCGGGCCGTGGCCCTGCGTGCTGTGACTAGCACTGACGCAATGACCGCTGACTGGGCCCATCTTCCCTACGAATTTCTCGCCAAGGTAAGTAACGACATTATTAACCATGTCAAAGGAGTGAACCGCGTTTGCTACGATATTTCGTCAAAACCGCCCGCAACTATCGAGTGGGAATAGTCGTCATTTATTGATAATATAAGTAAAGGGTGTGTCGTTTCACTTGGAGATGACACACCCTTTGCTTTGGCTCTCATTTGTGGAACTTCAGTCGAACGTTTCGCTGTAGACGTTTTTCCTATAAGAACGCGCATTTCTTTGAAAAAACATAAGTAATTGCGAAACAGTAGTTTAATTGTTCCCGTTATTGTACTTGAAAGAAAAAGTGTAGCGAAAGGTGCGATTTTTTGCTCCAAAAATTTGCCGCGAATTAAAAAAGCGCTATCTTTGCACCGCGTTTGAGAGAAAACGCTTTACCGCGGAAATAGCTCAGTTGGTAGAGCACAACCTTGCCAAGGTTGGGGTCGCGAGTTCGAGTCTCGTTTTCCGCTCACATATTGGACTAATAAGGTGAATCTACTGCCCAGGTGGCGGAATGGTAGACGCGCTAGTTTCAGGTACTAGTGTTAGCAATGACGTGCAGGTTCGAGTCCTGTTCTGGGCACAGCGTTTCATCTTAACTAAGCAGACGGAGAGGTGGCGGAATTGGTAGACGCGCTACTTTGAGGGGGTAGTGACAATTGTGTCGTGGGAGTTCGAGTCTCCTCCTCTTCACTTGCTTGCGGAAATAGCTCAGTTGGTAGAGCACAACCTTGCCAAGGTTGGGGTCGCGAGTTCGAGTCTCGTTTTCCGCTCTGTTCTTTTTTGACTTTTCAGTTTAAGAAGACGTTTCGGAGAAGTCGCCCGCTCCATTGTGTGATTGTTTTTCAGAATTACTATATCCGAAAAAGCTCGTATCGCTTTTATGAATTTGTACGTTCGTTACTTTGACCAGGAGGCCTTAACTCACAGTGTGAACGAAGTTGTAGATTTCTTGACAACCATTCCCGATATTCACATTACGCCAGAATTAGTCGCAGATCTTCAGGACTACGCCGCAAGTGATATGCCATATCCCAAGCGCTACAAGGTGCGCCCGCGTGTTTACTTTATTTTGATAAAGACGACGGCTGCGACGCTGGCAGACTTCAAAATGAACAAAAAAGCACAGGCTGCGGCGGAAGTTTCAGAACCGGTTATACGGAAGGAGACCAAGCAAAGCTTGCTTACGCAACAGCGGTCCGGTTGGTATATGGGCACGATTGTGTTCAAGCGCGTTATTCCCATCCCTGGCACATCCAAATTTCAGTATCAGGATACTCGTTTCTCGGCTTACGTAAAGGCCGAGAGTGCGCAGCATTGCTACGAGCGCATCGTCGACCACCTGAAGAATCGGCAGGACGTCGACCTTCGCAGCCAATTCCCCTCATCCCGAGGAAATAATTTCACTTATCGTTTCTTGGGCGATAATCTTCCGTCGGCTCCTGAGGTTGAAGCGCCAGCCCCTGCTGTCGACTCACCCATTTTCGATGGACAGTATTTCGACGGCGAGTAAGTTTGAGAAAAGAAATCCAGTTCTAATCCCGACCAACCTTAGTCATAGGATTGGCCGGGATTTTTCTTTTTTCATCAGACTGTGTAGTCGACACAACTGCGTCCGGAGAGGTAGGGTTTTAAGGCGCCGGCCACCGCCGTGTGGCTTGGGTGAACGGCGTAGGCACGTACATCGTCGAGCGTGTCAAACGTCGCGTTCAGACATATATCCCACGTCTCGTCGCTGTTGATATTGAAACCCACCTCAATCTGGCGGATAAAGGGAATGACGGCAGGCAGTTTTTCAATACCGACCTTAAAATCCGTGGCGACCTTACTGCGTGTTTCTGCGGGCAACTCGACTTTGAGTTGAAAGAGTACAATATGCTTTACCATGACTTAAAGAATTTGTAGAATAGTTGTAACTTTGCCTGCAAAAGTACGAATAATTGAGAAATCATCTTCTTTTTGTTCTCTTAGTGTTATTGTGCTCGGCTTGTCGCAAAGAGGCAGAATCGCATGACAATGCGGCTTTCGTTGCGGTGCCTGAACCCGAGACTTCAACTTATGACCTCGACCAGATACAGGAGACAGGAGAATTGATTGTCGCTACGGTTAGCGGACCGGATACTTACTACGATTACCACGGTCAGATATTGGGTTATCAGTACCTCCTGGCCACGCATTTCGCCCAGCATATCGGTGCCCGTCTGCGTGTCGAGTTGTGCCGTGATACGCTGGAATTGATGCAGACTCTCGAGCGGGGCGATGTTGACATCGTCGCCTATCCGCTTACTTTTACGGACATTGGAAAAGCAGATTTAGTTTCTTGTGGGCCAGTCAATGCGTCCGACAGCACTTCGTGGGCCGTTCGTCATGATACTCCCTTGTTGGCCAAAGCCTTGAGAAGTTGGTACACGCCGGGGCTCGGTAAAAAACTGACTGCCGAGGAACGTACGCAGCAGAAAGAGCGCAGTCAGGTCCGCCGCAAGGTACGGGCGCGCTACCTGTCTCGCTCCCAGGGAATCATATCCCCCTACGATCAACATTTCAAGGCCGCTGCGCGTGTGACGGGGTGGGATTGGAAGCTCATAGCCGCTCAGTGCTACCAAGAGTCTGGCTTCGACCCCGACGCCGTGTCGTGGGCCGGCGCGCAGGGGCTGATGCAAATCATGCCCACCACGGCGCAACACCTCGGGCTCAGTCCCAACCTTGTGCATCAGCCTGCGGAAAACATAGCCGCCGCTGCGCGGTATATCCGTGAGCTCTCCGAGAGCTTTCGCGAAGTGCGCGATGGGGCTGAGCGCATCAAGTTCGTTTTGGCTGCCTACAACGGTGGCTATTTTCACATCCGCGACGCCATGGCGCTCTGCCGCAAATACGGTAAAAATCCTACTTCTTGGTTGGATGTGAGCTTCTTCGTCCGTGGCCTGAGCTTGCCCAAGTATTATCGTGACCCCGTGGTGAAATATGGTTACATGATTGGTGACGAGACGTATAACTACGTGGCTTCCATCATGGACCTCTGGCGTTCCTATGGCGGCACGCCGGGACGCGGTGTCGCCTCTTCCTCGTCGTCACTGTATTCCTCGCCGATCCGGTCGCGGAAGAAAAACCGTTTTGTGCGGAAAGTGGAAATCCTGCAACCGGACGACGAAGCCTTCAATATAGATGAGCAACCGTAAAGCCGCCTTATTGTTCGACGAATTGCGGTCGCTGTCGGACCGCAGTCTCAGTTTGAAGTCACGCTATCTGAGCCTGAACGAACTGTTACGCCGGGTGTGCATCGCCGAGACCGAGGATTTCCCGACGGAGTTCTCCGGATTGTTTTCCCGACTGTATGCCCTTTGTCGAGCGCATTCGTTGGACATTCGTCCGGTGGACCATGTCCGGCGCCACGTGCGGCGGGTCCTTGCAGGCGAGGCGGTTGGCTGTGAGGAAGATTATCGGCAGGATTGGGCCGTGCTTTGTCACTGGGTGGCCGATTTATACGATGAGTCGCTTCCGGCCGACTTGGACATGCGCATCGCTGCGCCCGTTCCCGGCGCGGCAGGGGTTGTGCCGCGTTCGACCTGCCTTCGGCTGACGGTTGTACAGGTCGAGGATGACTCACTGCTGACCATAGCGACGGACGCTGCGCAGGCGATGACATATCGGGTTATCTGTCAGCCGGACGACGCTATTCTTCATCAGGCCGAGCCAAGTACGCAAATCAATGTGCTGGACTACACTTGTCAGGGACAGGAATTGCATCCCACTATGATTGTGCTCGACCCCGATTTTCTGCTGGATGTCAGTGCGCTTGCGGCCTGTGTGAAGCCCTATGGCAGCCATCCGTTCAATTATCTGCTCTCGAAATTTACGCCGCACGATGTCACTTTGCCCATTCTCTTGGGAAATGCGGCCAACAGCTTCATGGATGATTGCGTGAACGGCGCTCCGTCGGACGATTTTGCCGAGGGGTTCAAGCGGGCAGTGAAGAAGCACTTTGGCGAATCCTTGTTGGAGTATGTGGCCCTTGCGGATAAAGTAGGAGAGGGCTATGTTCGCGATGCCTATGACCACTATCAGCACATCCGCGATGCGGTTGACCACCGTTTTGAGCGTCCCGAGGTAGGTTTGTCGCGCGAATCGTTGGTGCTGGAACCCTCCTTCATCTGCGAAGCCATGGGGCTGCGCGGCCGGCTCGACGTGATGAGCCTTGACCATCGCAATGTAGTGGAGCTGAAAAGCGGCCGTGCCGACGACTTCGGCCACCCCCCGCGTCCACGACCGGAGCACACGTTGCAGATGGCACTGTACAAAGCCATCCTCCATTATAATTTCGGACTTCCTTATTCCCAGGTTCGCACGTTTTTGCTCTATTCGCGTTATCCGTTGCTCTACGATGAGCGTTCGTCGGGCGACGAGGTAGCCCGCGCCATGGCGTTGCGTAATGCCATCGTCTACATGGAACGCCGGCTGCGACAGGGTGGGTTCGCACAGATGTTGTCTCAGTTGACAGTGGAGACACTGAACGAAAACGACATGACCGGCCGACTGTTCGACAATTACCTCCGTCCGTCGCTCGAACGTATTTGCACGGTTTTTCAGCAAAGCGCGAGCGTAGTCAAGGGTAAACCTTGTTTGTCAGGACGTTATTTCCAAGCATTCTTGGCCTTTCTTGAGCGGGAGCAGTTCCTGAGCAAGACGGGCGACAACCGTCCCGATTCGACCCGTGGATTTGCTCGTGTGTGGCGCGAGGGCATGGCGGCGAAATTGTCGGCCGGGGATGCGCTGGAGGGGCTTCGTCTGTGTGAATTGTCCGGCAACGGAGCTATTGAGCGACTGACTTTCGCCCTTCCGGAAGGTGGCCCCGACGTTTTGCCTAACTTCAACGAAGGCGAGATGGTGCAGCTCTACGAACGCAATACGCCCGGCGACAACGTGACGAACCGTCAGCTGTTTCGTGCCTATGTCGAGCGTCTGACGGCCGATCGGCTTGTAGTTCGCTTGGCTTATGCGCAACGCAACCGAGCCGTGTTGCCCCCCGATAGCCGTTATGCCATGGAGCGCGACAGCTCCGACACCACCTTTACGCAGTGCTATCGCGGTTTGTATCAGTTTCTTACTGCACCCGACGAGCGCCGGCAACTGCTGCTTGGGCAACGTCGTCCGCGCACGAATCGCGACGTTCGTCTCTGTGGCCGTTACCTAAATGCGACCATCGACGCCATCGTCCTTGCGGCCAAGCAAGCCGAGGACTTTTTCCTGCTGGTCGGACCGCCTGGTACCGGGAAAACCAATGTGGCCCTCCGCGCCATGGTGGAGGAGTTCCTGCTTGAGCGTGCCGAAGCCCCCGATGCGTGTCTGTTGCTGACGGCCTACACCAACCGGGCGGTGGATGAAATCTGCCACATGCTTTCGGCCGTAACGTCCGGCGTAGACTATGTGCGCATCGGCGCCGAGCAGACCTGTGCCGAGCCTTACCGCAGTCGGTTGCTTCCTAACTGGGCGGCCGGCGATGAACGGCTCGTCGCATTGCGCGACCGGCTTGCGGCTGTGCCGGTTGTCGTCGGTACGGTTGCTACACTGACCGCACACGCCGAACTCTTCCGCTTGAAGAGATTCACCGCGGCCATCGTCGACGAGGCGGCCCAGATACTCGAGCCGCAGTTACTCGGTCTGCTTTGTTGTGCCCCGGATGGAGAGCCTGCGATACGCAAATTCGTGATGATAGGCGACCATCGGCAGTTGCCCGCTGTTGTCATGCAGTCCCCGGCGTCAACCGTGGTGCGCGACGAGTGGCTTCGCCGTATCGGACTGACCGATTTGTCGCGCTCCCTCTTCGAGCGGTTGCTTCGTCAGGCGCAGGCAGCGGGCGACGACCGCTGCTGGGCCATGCTGGACCGCCAAGGGCGTATGCACGGCGACATTAGTCGTGTCGCCTCGCACTTGTTCTATGGCGACCGGCTACGTCCGGTGCCCTTGCCCCACCAGGACGGGCCCTTGCCGTTTGCCCCGTCGGATGACGCCCTGATGCGCGCCGTGGCATCGGCGCGTCTGGGCTTTGTCGACGTCGTGCCTGGATTGCCTGCCGAAAACAACAAAGTCAATCCCGCCGAGGCCGAAGTGATAGCGGCTTTGGTTGAAACGCTTTATCGCCTGTATGCACGCAGCGGCCTGCCGTTCGATCCAGCCGCCCAGGTCGGTGTGATTGTTCCCTTCCGCGGTCAGATTACCGCCGTGCGCCGTAGCTTGGCTGCCCGCCACCTCCCGGGCTGTGAGCACATCACTGTCGACACAGTGGAGTGCTTTCAGGGCAGCCAGCGCGACCACATCCTTTTTGGCACCACCGTCCGCTATCCCTATCAGCTGCAACTGCTCTCCTCGACGGAGACGATAGACGGTGCGACCGTCGACCGCAAGCTCAACGTCGCCCTCACGCGGGCGCGGTTGCAACTGATTGTTGTCGGCCACGGCGCCCTTCTCTCGGCCAGCCCAGTCTATCGTGCATTGCTCGCCGAGACAACCCCTATTGATTACTCATTTATTCATCATTTTAACCCCAGTACACCATGAAAAGAGTGATTCTCTGTACTCTGGCGTTGTGTGCCGTAGGCCTCAGGGCCGACACCATCGCCGTGGAGCAAGCCCAGCTGCTCCGCACGTTCGAGCTCGGTGAACCCTACCGCACCGATTCGCTCGACATGAAGCGTAAGGCGTTCGACGTCGACGAGTTCATGAACATGAATAAGCCTTCACGTTTTGAGCCCGACAAGGCCAGTACGACCGTGAAGCGCGGTGACGCGTTGTCGGGCTCCGAGGGGGGTACGCTGCGTGTGTTCTCGTTCCCCCTCCAGAACTCGCGCTTCGTCAGAGCTAAGCTGAAGGCCGACGGACTGAAGAAGTACAAGGCCTATCTCGGTGAGGACGAAATCAAGGGCGAACTGAAGCTCGCACCGGGCATCCGCGAAGTGCGTATCGTCGCCCTGTCGCCCAAGACGTCCGCCGACACGTTCCGCGTCCAGATTGAGGGTGACGATCTTAAAGGACTGTCAGTCAGTGCCGACGCGCCGCACTTCTACTCGATGGAGGACATGATGTACGGTCCGCGCTACCGCAGTGTGAGCCTGTCGCCGTCGGGCAAATACCTCATCACCAGCTATTACGAGACGCGTCGCGACGGTTCCAACCTGTGGCGGACCACGCTGACCGAGACCGCTACGGGCCGCTACCTCATGCAGCGCGACGAGTACGTGGACTGGCGTTGGATGCCCCGTCGCGACGTCGTTTACTTTACGCGCCAGGTAGCCGCCGGCCGTCAGCTTGTCACGCACGACCCCGCCACCGGTCTTGAAACGGTCGTCGCTACGGGGCTGCCTTCGGGTGGCTTCACGATGGCGCCGGACGAGAGCTTCCTGATTTTCTCCGTCGGTCAGGACGGTCCCGGTGCCAGTGGGTCGCTCAAGCAGGTCCAGCAGCCTGACGACCGTATGCCCGGCTGGCGCAACCGCAGCGCGCTCTATCGCTACGACCTGGCCAGCGGACTGATGCAGCGCCTGACCTTCGGCAGCACGAGCGCCTGGCTCAACGACATCTCGCCCGACAGCCGTCGCCTGCTCGTCAGCTACTCGCGCCGCGACCTGTCCCGCCGTCCGTTCGACCGCACGACGATGGTCGAAATCGACGCCCGCACACTGGCTGTCGATACGGTGCTTGCCGACACCGCTTATCTCGGCGGTGCGGTCTATACGACCGACGGCCGCAGTCTGGTCGTGAAGGCTTCGCCCTCCGCTTTCGACGGCGTGGGTAGTGAAGTGGCCGAGGGCCAGACGCCCAGCGTGTTCGACAACCGCCTGTATCTCTACGATCTCGCTGCGCGCACGGTGCGCCCGCTGCTGCCCCGCTTCGCCCCCTCGGTGGAAGGCTACCGCGTGCTCCCCGGCACGGGCGACCTCTGCTTTACGGCGACCGACGGCTGCGACCAGACGCTCTACAAGCTCTCCCTCAAGGACGGCGCCCAGCCGCTGCGCTACGAGCTTCCCGTCAGCTACGTGCAGGGATATAGCGTCAGCCACGACGGGCGGACGGCCGTGTTCTTCGGTCAGACGGCCACGCGTGCCCGCGACCTCTATCGTTGTGAGCTGGACCGCCAGAAGCCTAAGACCGAGCGCATCGGTGAGGTCGACTTCGACCGCCTGACCGAGGGCGTCCGCATCGGTGCTTGCCACGACTGGGATTTCCGTTCGACGGCCGGCGACACGATTCATGGTTTCTACTACCTGCCGCCCGACTTCGACGAGAGCAAGAAGTACCCGCTGCTTGTTTACTACTACGGCGGCTGCACGCCGACGTCGCGCGTACTCGAGTTCCAGTATCCCTTCCAAGTGTTCGCCTCCCACGGTTATGTGGTTTACGTGGTCGAGCCCAGCGGCACCATCGGCTACGGCCAGGAATTTGCCGCTCGCCACGTCAACGCCTGGGGCAAGCGCACGGCCGACGACATCATCGAGGGCACAAAGCAGTTCCTCGCCACGCACGTCTTTGTCGACCCCGAGCGTGTGGGCTGTATGGGGGCTTCATACGGCGGCTTCATGACGCAGTACTTGCAGACTCAGACGGACCTCTTTGCCGCCGCCGTTTCGCACGCCGGCATCAGCAACATCGCCAGCTACTGGGGTGGGGGGTACTGGGGCTACAGTTACGGCGAAGGCGCGCAGTACGGCAGCTTCCCCTGGAACCGTCCGGACCTCTATGTCGAGCAGTCACCCCTGTTCCACGCCGACAAGATTCATACGCCCTTGCTGCTCATTCACGGCACGGTGGATACCAACGTACCGCCCACCGAGAGCCTGCAACTTTTCACGGCGCTGCGCATTTTGGGACGACCCGTGTCGCTCGTGCAGGTCGACGGCGAGAACCACGTTATCACTAATCACAAAAAGCGCCTCGAATGGCAGGACGCCATCTTCGCTTGGATGGACAAGTGGCTCAAAGGTGATGGCGCTTGGTGGAGCTCCCTGTTTCCCGACGACACCGTCGGCGGACCCAAATAGGGCAAGGCTTCTTCGATAAGTCATATCCCGTAATAGCAGGCTGCGCGCTAGGCGGACTTACCGCGGCGCGCAGCCTTTTTCGTGCCCAAGCGTTTTTTGTCAGGGTGCTTTTCCCCGGTATTTCCTTATCAGAAATAGATATTGACAAATAACCAATTACTGATAGTCCGCCAATATATTGATACGATAATTTGTAAAGTATCAATAGATACGCTACACTTTTTCCTTTTATAGGCTAATTTTTATCTGTACCTTCGTAGCATGAAAGAAGAAATACGAAAAATACGGATGCGCCAAAAATGGCTTGAGATATACGCAGAAACGGGTTCTGTGACAAAATAATAGGATAAAACGCAGAATAAAGCAAATTTGAGTATTCTCGCTGACAGTCAGAGAGTTTGGCTTCGGATGGAACAAATTGGCATAAGGTGGAAAAGCCACGCGACTTTGACCCTTTTGGCCAAGCAGGATTGTCCCCTTTGGCCACAATATGATTGACCCTTCTGGCCAAAATAGTATTGACCACTTAGCTCACCTATTGTTATAGATTTTTTTGTGTAGATTTGAGTGCCCGAGTCCTGGTGTAACGGGGATAATGATAAAATCTATACAAATGGATAAACGAATCAAAAACATTTTAAGATGTTATGCGGCCGGCATGGGAATCAAGGAAAC